>JBBIJF010000013.1:0-116676 GCA_037446115.1 Acidobacteriota bacterium
CCCTTGCTGCTTCAGGCTCCACTCGAAGAACTTCCGGTGATGAAAAGCGTTGCCGATGTGGAAGCCGATGACGCCTCCTTTGGAGGCGAGCTTGCGCAGCAGACGGTCGGGCATGTTGCGGGGGATGTCGTTGAACCGCCGCAGGCCGTGATGGGTGGCGAGCACAGGAGCAGTGCTGAGCTCGAGAACCTGCTCGATGGTCTGGTCGGAGGCATGGGAAACATTGATGAGCATGCCGAGACGGTTCATTTCCCGCACCAGAGCGCGGCCGCGCTCGTTCAGGCCGCCCCACTTCGGCGGGGCGCAGCAGGAATCGGCAAACTCACTGGTCCAGTTGTGAGCCGGCAACTGGACGGAACGCAGGCCGAGACGATACAGGCTGCGCAACACGGCGGGATCGCCGTCGAGGTCGAAGGCGCCTTCCAGGTCCAGGATGGCGGCGATGCGCCCCTGGCGGCGGATGCGCTCGATGTCGCCTGCGTTGAAGGCGAGCGCGATGCGGTTGCGGTTCCGCTCGATCTGCTCCCGGGCCAGATCCAGCAGGCGCAAAGCGTGCCGGGTTTCGTAGCGGGCCGGATAGTACTCTTCCGGCACGAACAGGGTAAAAAACAGGGCATCCACGCCGCCTTCGGCCAGGCGGGGCAGATCCACCTGACCGTCCGGGGCATGGGCCCCGATGTCTCCTCCGTGGTGGAACTGGCGGTTGATCATGTGGACGTGGGCGTCGAAGACGAACGCGCTGCGGTGCAGGCGGGCGGCGCGCTCGGAAACCTGTGCGGGCAGCGTCAGGGCGGCGGCCAGAAACAAAACCAGCCGGCCGGGGCTCATGCAATCAGCTCGGAGCGGGCGCGCAGATAGGCTTCCTGCTGGAAACGCTCGAGATCCTGCTTGACGAGGTTGAGGCCAAAGACGCACAGCTCGAAGGAGTCCGCCAGCCGGGCAAACAGCGGCGCCTCGCGCTTGTATTCGAACTGGTCAAAGTAGGAGACGATGCGGTAGGACTCTTTGCCGGCTTTGACGTAGTCCACGAAGGCGTCCAGGCGGAGGCCGCGGCGCGGAAGAGAGGCGACGTATTCGGGGAACAGACCGGTCAGGAACAGGGTGTAGTCGCCGATGTGCTTGCGCACCTCGCGCTCGCGGTCAAAGGAGGAGGCCTCCAGCAGCGGATGGGACTCGATCAGCATTTCGCCCACGTCCTCGAGGCGCCTGCCGCGCGCGTTGCGGATCTTGTAGAGGTTTTTGACGTGAACGAACTCGGTGAGAAGGTTGGTGACGTAGTCGGCAATCTGGCTGTCGCGGACCTGGGCGTCGTCGTAGAGACGTTTCCAGACGAGACTGGAGAACAGTTTGCGCAGCGGATGGTCGGCGCTGATCAGCATACGCCAGCCTCCGGTAACGGACTTCTGATTCCATCCTAGCAAGGGCGGCGGGCCCGGGGCGGCAGTGGGGAGGAGCGCCCATGTTATTTTGAAAGAAGACTTCCGTCCAATCATGCTAAGGCCGAAACCCGTTGTTGAGGCAGAGGTATTCGACGAGGACACCAATCCGCAGGAGACTGCGGAGTGGACCGAAGCCCTCGATCAAGTCATAGACGAAGAGGGGCCGGACCGGGCGGCCTACCTGCTGAAGCGGCTGGTGGATCACGCCCGGCTGTCGGGGGTGACGCCGCCGCTGACGCTGGTGACGCCGTATGTGAACACGATACCGGCCAGCGAAGAGGTTCCCTACCCGGGCGACCGCGCCATCGAGCGGCGGATCAAGAGCCTGGTGCGCTGGAACGCCATGGCGATGGTAGTGCGCGCGAACAAATACGACCCCGGAATCGGGGGTCACATCTCGACGTTCGCGTCGCTGGCGACGCTGGTGGAGGTGGGGTTCAACCACTTCTTCCGGGCCTCCTACGGCGACCAGCCGGGAGACCTGATCTACTTCCAGGGGCACGCCTCGCCGGGCATCTACGCGCGGGCCTATCTGGAGGGGCGTCTGACGGAGAAGCATCTGGAAAACTTCCGGCACGAACTGCGCGACCATCCGGGGCTGTCCTCCTATCCGCACCCCTGGCTGATGCCGGGCTTCTGGCAGTTTCCGACGGTTTCGATGGGCCTGGGGCCGATTAACGCCATCTATCAGGCGCGCTTCATGCGGTACTTAGAAAACCGGGGCCTGCTGGCGCGGACGCCGCGCAAAGTGTGGGCGTTTCTGGGTGACGGGGAGTGCGACGAACCGGAGACCCTGGGGGCGCTGACGCTGGCGGCACGGGAGAAGCTCGACAACCTGATCTTCGTGGTGAACTGCAACCTGCAGCGGCTGGACGGACCGGTACGGGGCAACGGGCGGATCATTGACGAGCTGGAGTCGGCGTTCCGGGGCGCGGGCTGGCACGTCATCAAGGTGCTGTGGGGAAGCGCGTGGGACGAATTGCTGGCGCGGGACAAGAGCGGCCTGCTCATCCAGCGCTTCGGCGAGTGCGTGGACGGCGAATACCAGAACTTCAAAGCGCGGGGCGGCGCCTACGTACGCAAGCACTTCTTCGGGAAGTACCCGGAGCTGCTGGAACTGGTCAAGGACATGAGCGACGAGGAGCTGGCGCGACTGCCGCGCGGGGGCCACGATCCGGTCAAGGTGTACAACGCCTTCAAGCGCGCGGTGGAGCACACGGGCGGGCCGACGGTGATCCTGGCCAAGACTGTGAAGGGCTACGGGCTGGGCGAGGCGGGCGAAGGGCGGAACATCACGCACCAGCAAAAGAAACTCAACGAACAGGAGCTCGAGTACTTCCGCCGCCGCTTCGACATCCCGATTCCGGAGGAGGCCGTGCATACGGCGTCTTTCTACCGGCCTCCGGAAGACAGCCCGGAGATCCGCTACCTGAAGGAGCGGCGCGAGGCTCTGGGGGGTTATCTGCCCGAGCGCCGGCCCCGGCGCATTACGATCCAGGCTCCGGCCCTGGACTTCTTTGCCGAGCAGCTGGCGGGCTCGCAGGGCCGCGAGGTTTCCACAACGATGGCGTTCGTGCGCATCCTCACGATGCTGATGAAGCATCCCGAGCTCGGCAAGTACATCGTGCCGATCATTCCCGACGAGGCGCGCACGTTCGGCATGGAGTCGCTGTTCCGGCAGTTCGGCATCTACGCCAGCCAAGGGCAGCTTTACGAGCCCGTGGACAAAGAGATGTTCCTGTATTACAAGGAGGCCAAAGACGGGCAGATCCTGGAGGAAGGAATCACGGAAGCAGGCTCGATGGCGTCCTTTACGGCGGCGGGGACGGCCTACGCCAACTACGGCGTACCGATGATGCCGTTTTACATCTACTACTCGATGTTCGGCTTCCAGAGGGTCGGGGATCTGATGTGGGCTTTTGCCGACGCCCGGGGGAAGGGCTTTCTGGTGGGCGGCACGGCGGGGCGGACGACGCTGGCGGGGGAGGGACTGCAGCACCAGGACGGCCACAGTCACGTGCTGATGAGCGTCATTCCGACCTGCCACAGCTACGATCCGGCCTATGCTTATGAAATTGCCGTCATCATCCAGGACGGCATTCGCCGGATGTACGAACTCGAGGAAGACCGGTTCTACTACCTGACGGTGGGCAACGAGAACTACGCCCAGCCGCCGATGCCCGGCGACTGCCGCGAGGGCATCCTGCGGGGCCTCTACAAGTACCGCGCCGCACCGGAGGGCAAAGCCGTGGTGCAATTGTTCGGCAGCGGTTCGATCCTGAACGAGGCGCTGCGCGCGCAGGAGATTCTGCTGCGGGACTACGGGGTGGCAGCGGATGTGTGGAGCGTGACCAGCTACAACGAACTGCGGCGTGACGCGCTGGCGGTGGAACGCTGGAACCGCCTGCATCCGGCGCAGCCGGAGCGGAAACCGTACCTTTTGGAGGCGCTCGAAGGGGCCGAAGGCCCGATCATCGCGGCCACGGATTACATGAAGATCGTCGCCGACCAGATCGCGCCCTGGCTGCCGGGGCGGCTGACGTCTCTGGGTACGGACGGGTTCGGCCGCAGCGACAACCGGCAGCACCTGCGGCGCTTTTTCGAAGTGAACGCCGAATCCATCGCGGCGGCGGCGCTATCGCGCCTGGCGCGGGAGCGTAAGTTCGACCGGCGCCGGGCGGAGAAGGCGTTCGCGGAGCTGGGCGTGAATCCCGAGGCGCCGGATCCGGCCTCCCGCTAAGGCGCGCATGCTCCTGTTGACCGAAGCGGAGGTCGTGCGTCTTCTGCCGATGGCCGAGGCGATCGGACAGATGCGGGCGGCCTTTGCGGCGCTGGCGCGCGGGGAGGCACAGAATCAAGCCCGGCGGCGAATGGTGCTACCGACGGGAGCGGTGCTGCACTCGATGGCGGGGGCCTGGGGAGGGTACTTCGGGGCGAAGCTGTATTCGACGCACCCGCGCTCGGGGGCGCATTTTCTGTTCCTGCTCTACCGGGCCGAAGACGGCCAACCGCTGGCGCTGATGGAGGCGAACCATCTGGGCCAGATTCGCACCGGGGCGGCGTCCGGCCTGGCGACGGACCTGCTGGCGGCCCGGGAAGCCTCCACGCTGGGGATGATCGGCAGCGGATTCCAGGCGCGGACACAACTGGAGGCGGTCGCCGCGGTGCGGAAGCTTCGCCGAGTGCGGGTGTGGAGCCCGACGCGGGAACACCGGGAGCATTTTGCCGAGGAATATCGAGGAAAGCTGGAGGCGGACGTGCGCGCTGCGGCCTCGGCGCGGGAGGCGGTGGAAGGGGCGGAGATCGTCGTCACGGCGACGAGCGCCCGAGAGCCGGTGCTCGAAGCGGACTGGGTGGCTGCGGGGGCGCACATCAACGCCATCGGGTCCAACCACGCGCGGCGGAGAGAACTGCCGGCGCAACTGGTGCGGCGGGCCGGGCTGATCGTGGTGGACTCGATCGAGCAGGCGCGGATCGAATCCGGCGACCTGCTGCCGGCCCTGGACGATGCGGACTGGCAGAGCAAGCGGCTGGTGGAGCTCAAGGACATCGTCGCCGGCGGGGCCTGGGGAGAGCGGCCGCCGGGAGCGACTACTCTGTTCAAGTCGCACGGGCTGGGGCTTGAGGACGTGGCGGCAGCGGCGCGGATATACGAGAAGGCTCTTGAGGAGGGCTGTGGGACCGAAATTCCGCTGCTTTATTCCTGAGCCGACATCTGCTGGTCCACTTCCTGCCAGGCACTGATTTTGAGGCGGCGGCAGACCCAGCAGAGCCCTTCAGCGGAATTCGGGGCTACGGGAGCCCCGCACACGAAACATTTCCGTGCGGCGGGCTTGAGCTTGTCGGTTTGCAAAGACCGCCGGGCCTGCTGCATGATCTCTGGGGAAACGACCCCCTCCGGCGACCCCTGCTTTCTCCTCATTCGACTCATCTCCCTTCTCACTATAAACCATAGGGGGCCGCCCGGGGCAAGTCCTTATGCGGCCTCGTCGAGCTGGACGACGCCCGCCGCATCGAGGGAGGAGCCGCAGCGGGGGCACTTCTGGCCCGGTTTGACAACGAACCGGCGGCCCCGCTGCAAGATCTGGGCTTCCACGGTGTGGGTACAGATGTAGCAATAGACGCGGCCTTTCCACTGTTTCAGGCCCGGTTTGTCGGCCGTCATGGCGAGCATCCTCCTTCACCTCCTCCTTTTCTAATGGCGCCAGTCGGTTCCGTTTCGCGCTCACACAGAATATGACGCGCGAGGGCGGGCTTTGGATTTCGGTGACGAAGGAGAACTTTGCCATCCGGGCCGCCGCTGAGGTGTCGCCTGCGGTTATGCTGGGAGTCTGGCTTGCGAGCGATGAAGACGGCGTTTCTGTTTCCGGGACAAGGATCCCAATATGCGGGCATGGGCCGGAGTCTGGCGGAAGCCTACGCGGAAGCGCGGAGGGTGTTCGAGGAAGCGGACGAGGTTTTAGGATTTCCGCTCTCGCGGCTTTGTTTTGAAGGCCCCGAGGAAGAGCTGAAGCTGACCGAGAATACGCAACCGGCGATTCTGACGGTTTCGGTTGCCGCCTGGGCGGTGCTCCGCAGCAGGGGCATGAAGCCTGACTACGTGGCGGGCCACAGTCTGGGGGAGTACTCGGCGCTGGTGGCGGCGGGGAGTCTGGGTTTTGCCGACGCGCTGCGGCTGGTGCGCAAGCGCGGGCGGTACATGCAGGAAGCCGTCCCGCCGGGAGTCGGGGCGATGGCGGCGTTGTTGAAGCTTCCGGATGGAAAGCTGGAGGCGGTGCTCGCGGAGGCGGCTCAGGGGGAAGTGGTGAGCGCGGCGAACCTGAACTCTCGAGAGCAGGTGGTGATCGCCGGGCATGCGGCCGCAGTCGCGCGGGCGATGGAGCTGGCCAAGGCCGCCGGCGCGCGGCGTGCGGTGCTGCTTCCGGTGAGCGCTCCGTTTCACTGTGCCCTGATGAAGCCGGCGCAAGAGCGGCTCCGGACGGACCTGGAGGCGACGGCGTTCCGGGATCTGGAGATCCCACTCATCAACAATGTTCAGGCCCGGGAAATCCGTACGGGGGCCGAAGCCCGCCAGGGCCTGTACGAACAGGTTCCAAACCCGGTGCGCTGGGCGGAGACGGTGCGGTATCTGGTGTCGCAGGGCGTGGAGCGCTTTGTCGAGGTTGGGCCCGGCAGCGTGCTCACCGGGCTGCTGCGGGCGATTCATCCCGGGGCGCAGGGGTTGAAGTTCGGCGAAGCCGGCGACTGGGAGCAAATCGGCGCCCTGGCGTGAGGCTTGCTGCATGGCTGCGGGCGGCCCCGCGGGGAGGGTCTGCAAGGTTCCAGGGGGCGGGCCGCACAGGCGTACAGTTAAAATGAGGTTCTTTGCCCATGCCCCGTGACGTTCTGCTGGCGCTGTGGCTCGTGGCGGCGACGATGGTTTCGTGCAAGAAGGAGCCGCCGGCCAATGTGGCGGCGCTGGTCAACGACCGGCCCATCACGTACGCGGATCTGGACAAGCAGTATGCGGCGCAATTCTCCACCCCGACGCCGGGCGCCAATGCGGATCTGGAGGCGATCCAGCGGCTGGAACTTCTCCGCACGATGATTGACAACGAGATCATGTTGCAGCGGGCCGAAAAGCTCGGCCTGATGGCGCAGGACTCGGACGTCGAGGCCAAGTTCACGGAACTGAAGGCGCCCTACACGCAGGAGGAGTTTGAAAAACAGCTACAGGCGAGAAAGATGACGGCGGCGGAGCTGAAAGCGCAGTTGCGCCGCGACCTGAGCATCCAGAAACTGTTCAACCGCGAGGTTTCCTCCCACATCACCATCACGGACAAAGAAGTGGCGGAGTTTTATGACGCCAACCGTGAGAGTTTCAATCTGGCGGAGCCGCAGATCCACATCGCCCAGATTCTGGTTACGCCCCGGGCGGACCCGGGCCTGCGAAACCTTCGTAACGACGACGCCCAGAACGAAGCGGATGCGCGGCGAAAGATCCTGTCACTGGAGGCGCGCCTCAAGCAGGGCGAAGACTTCGCGCTGCTGGCGCAAAGTTACTCGGAGGATCCCACGACGGCACCCAACGGCGGCGATCTGGGCTTCATTCCCGAGTCGGCGCTGACGGAGGCACACGTGGAGCTGCGCAAGATCGTGGTACAGCTCCAACCGGGGCAGATTTCTCCGATCATCCGCACGCCGGAGGGCTACCGGATTCTCAAGCTGATTTCGCGCGAGCCGGCCGGCCAGCGCGACTTGAATGATCCGCGGGTGCAGCAGACGATTCGCGAGACGCTGACCAACCGCAAGGAGCAGTTGTTGCGGGCCGCCTATTACGAGAACGCACGGAACGAGGCGCGCGTGGTTAACTACTACGCGCAGAGCATTTACGAGAGGATGACGAAGGGAGAGAAGTGAGGGCGCGGAACGGAACCCGATGCCCGCGGCTTCCCTGCTCCTCAGCCGAGTGAATGCGCGGGGTGGGGGGCCGGAAGCTCGCTAGCGGGGCGCGGGGACGCTTTTGTGGACTTCTTCGAAGTAGCGCTGGACGTAGTCCTGGTAGATGAGCGGGACTTCGTCCCGGTGGATCTGGCCTCCCGCGTCGGCGTGGGTGGCGCGCCGGTCGGTGTAAGGAGTCTTGAGCTGCTGCTGCCGGCTTGAGAGGACCTCGACGGTGATCTCTCCGGAGACATTCTGCGCGCGGCGGCCGATGAGTTCACTGAGCTTTCCCATGGCGGCCAGCTGCTCGGCTTCGCGGAGCTCTTTGCTTCCCTCTTCTTTCCCGATGCCGCTGCGGTCTTTTCCGGGGGCGGGCTGGTCTCCGGCACGCTCTCCGGATTGTCCCTGACCGCCGCGGGCCATTTCCTCCCCGGCCTGCTGTTCGGAAACGTCGTCGCCGGCTGCGGCTTCACCTTGAGCGGGATGGTTCCGGCCGGGCACCGGCTTTTGTCCGGGGCCGGGCTGCTGTCGGTCCGAGGCCATGCGGCCGCGCTCGCCCGCCACGCGGGTTTCGCCGAAATCGGGCTGGATCTTGAGCCGGTTCAACAGATCGGCCATTGCGTCGCGCAGCCGGGCGAGCAAGCCGGAGTCCTCAGGATCGGGCGAAGCTGTACGGCGTTGCGGCGTACGCTCCGGCGGAGATTTCGCCTCCGCGGAAGCGTCGGCGGCACGGGCGTCGGCATCCGCTGCGCCGTTTTCCGCCGCCTGGGAGGATTCTTCGGCAGGCGCGGAGGGCTCCGGCGTGTCTTTGGACCGGTACGGCACGGCGGTCTCGTTGCTGACCTCGGGAACGTCGGCATCGGGCAGAGTGGCGCCCGAGTGGGTCCCGTCGGCCGGGAGGGGGTCTTCATCCAAGTTCAGTCCTTGCTCGAGAAACGAAGCGGGCAGCAGCGGAGGGACGGCGGGAGGTGTGGCGGAGGCTCGCTGATCCGGAAGGCCGAAGAAGGTGAGCATGGCGCGGGCCACCGGAGGTTCCAGATCGAGCGTGCCGTAGCGGCTGAAACGCACGCCGAGCAGGGCCGCCGCCGCGACGGCCAGCAACAGGACGGAGCGACAGGCCTGCGGCACCATGATCGGCATGGCGCGGCGCACGTCCACGGTGCGGCTGACTTCTTCAGCGAGCCGTCGCAGGGTTTCTTTCATGGCCGCCGAGGCGTGGGGGCGGCTTGCGCGGCTGAAGAACCATGCAGTGGAGAGAGTGTCCGGCAAGCCGAGGTTACGATCCACGCGCTGGGCGACGGCGTACAGCGGCGGGAGGCGCCGCAAGGGCCAGAGCTTCCAACCCAGGACTCCGGCGAAGAGGATCAGGCACAGTCGCCAGTCGAGCAGGGCCGCGCCGACCAGCAGCACCAGGAGGAAAGCTCCCAGGGCAGCGGCGAGGGCGGGGGCGAGGGCTGCCACGAGAAGGTTGGCGACGTGGCGCCGCCGGGCGCGGCGAACCACGGCTTCAAGCAGCGACTGCACTTCTCGATTATAGCCGGGCCATCCGGTTGGAGGCGTCCGAGTTCGGGCGCGGGTGAAGGGTTTTTGCGGGCTACAGCGTGAGCCCGCCGTCCACCAAGAGCACCTGGCCGGTGACGTAGCTGTCCGGTTCGAGAAAGAAGCGCACGGCGCGGGCCACATCCGCCGGGCGGCCGAAGCGGTGGATGACGCCCTCCTGCAAGTAGCGGTCGTACTTTCCGGCTGCGATACTGGCCTCCGCCATTCCCGCGGCAATCACGCCCGGGGCGACGACATTGACGCGAATGTTCGGCGCGCCCCGGCATTCCTTGGCCAGGATGCGCGCGGCTTCGAGCAGCGCGCGCTTGGGTGCGGCGTAGGCGGTGGAGCCGGGGAACAGGGCGAGCGCCTGCATGGTGGAAAACAGCACGATGGCGCCCGGCGTTCCGGCAGCGCGCATGCGCGCGGCTGCTTCGCGGGCCAGCAGGACGGGTCCGAGGAAGTTCACCTCCCAGGAGCGCCGGGCCGCCGGTTCGAAGTCGGCCGGGCTGCTGAGGCGCGCGGGATCGCCTGCGAACACCACGAGCCCGTAGAGCTGGGGCGCAGCGTCGAGCAGGCGGCTACGGTCGGCCTCGACGGTGAGGTCGGCCTGAAGGAGCCGCGCCACAGACGCAAGGGGGGCGGCGCGCATGGCGTTGGAGCGATAGCTGACGACCAGGCAGGCCCCTTCGGCGGCGAGCAGTTCGGCGGTGGCGGCACCGAGTCCGCCGCTGCCTCCCGCCAGGACGATTTCCCGGCCGCGCAGCGAGTCAGGCAAGGCCCGCCTCCTGAGCAAGGACGCGATCGCGAGCCGCGTAGACGGCGGCGACGGCAGCCAGAAACAGAGCCAGCACTTCGCTATCGCCCAGGTTCAGTTCAAAGATGCCTTCGATCAGGACGGCGATGAGGACGGCGATGCCCCCATGCAGCAAAAATTTTTCTTCGCCAGGGCCGGGCGGCAGTTTTCGGACGGCGGCCAAAAAGTCCCAGAGAATCTTTACCAGCAGCCAGACCAAGGCGAACATGGCCGGCAGCCCGCGTTCGGCGGCGTAGTGGATGTAAATGCTGTGGAGATGGCCGTACCAGCCGGTGGGGAGCGGCCAGGGGATGTCGCGCGGCACCCAGCGCACGAATTGCAAGCGCACCTGCTCCGGGCCAAGGCCGAACCAGGGATGGGCCTGGATGATGCGCCAGCCGGTGCGCCAGCAGACGATGCGGTGCTGGTTGGAGTCCACGTCCTGCCTGGGGCGGAACAGGGAGAGGAAACGTTCGCGCACGGAGCCGGGTGCGGCAAGGACTCCCGCAAGCAGCACGGCCGGCAGGGCCACAGCCGCCCAAGGACGCCAGCGCCAGAGGAGGAAGGCGAGGGCGCAGGCAGTGGCCAGCCAGATGCTGCGCGTGAAGCCGAGCAGGAGCGCGGCCGCGGCGGCGGCCGAGCAGAGGCCGGCGTAAAGGAGCATCCCGCGGCGGGCAGAAGGCGAGAACAGAAGGAAGGCGGCCGCCAGCAGGAACACGATCATGAGCTGACCGCTGAAGGTCATCCAGTGGCTCATGAAGCCGGAGATGCGTTCGGCGACGTAGTAGTCGTAGAAGTTCGCGCCGGCCAGGCGGGCCTGGAGGAGCTTTTCGGAAAACTGCGCCAGGCCGCGCAGGGCGGCGACCGCCGCAGCGCCGACCCAGACCAGAACCAGCGCGCGTGCGTGCGCGGTCCGGCGGAAGGTGGAATAGACCACCGGGAGCATCAAGAAGACGAAGAATTTCCGGATCTGCGGGCGGCCGGCCGCCACGTCGCCGGAAAGGGCGAGCGAAATCAGGGTGGCTGCCAGGAACAAGGCCAGGGGCAGGCGCAGCGGGGGGAGTCGCAGTCGCCCGGGCGAGAGCAGAAGCGCCGCCGTGGCCAGGGCAAGCAGGATTTGGGAGGCGGCGATCGAGAACACGACAGTGACCGCGGAAGCCCCGGCCAGCCAAAAGGCGGCGCGGAGCAGCCAGGATTCCTGCGCAGCAGATGCAGAAGCCATGACGGGTGAAGTCCCCAGTATGGCAAAGACGGCGGCGCTGAACGAGAGCCGGTCGGGTGCTACACTCGGCCCTGTGAAAACCATCATCGAACCGTTCCGGATCAAGAGCGTGGAACCGATCCGTTTCACGACCGTGGAAGAACGAGAGCGGCTGCTCGAACAGGCAGGGTACAACCTGTTCCGGATTGACGCCCGGGACATTCTGATTGACCTGCTGACCGACTCCGGCACGAACGCCATGTCCACCGAGCAGTGGGCGGCCATGATGCGCGGGGATGAGTCCTACGCCGGGAGCGAAAGTTTCTACCGAATGAAGGCGGTGGTGCAGGATCTGACGGGATTCCGGCACGTGATTCCCACACACCAGGGGCGGGCGGCCGAACGGATTCTGTTCAGCGTGATGTGCCGCCCGGGCCACATCGTGCCGAACAACAGTCACTTCGACACGACGCGGGCGAACATCGAATTCACCGGCGCCCAGGCAGTGGACCTGCCGATTCCGGAAGCCGCGGACACGCAAGCCTGGCATCCTTTCAAGGGCAACCTGGACGTCGAGGCGCTGGAGGGGCTGATCGCACGAGAGGGACGGGAGCGCATTCCGCTGGTGATGGTGACGGTGACGAACAATTCCGGGGGCGGGCAGCCGGTTTCGATGGAGAATCTGGAAGCCGCGCGGCGCGTGACGGCAAAATACGGCATCCCGTTATATCTGGACGCCTGCCGCTTCGCCGAGAATGCCTGGTTCATCCAGCAGCGCGAAGCGGGCTACCGGGACTGGACGCCGAAGCAGATCGCGCAGAAGATGTTCCGGCTAGCCGACGGCTGCACGTTCTCGGCCAAGAAGGACGCCTTCGCCAACATCGGCGGGTTTCTGTGCACGAACGACGACCGCCTGGCGGAACAGGAAACGCAGCTTCTGATTCTGACGGAAGGCTTTCCGACGTACGGCGGCATGGCGGGACGCGATCTGGAGGCGATTGCGGTCGGGCTGACGGAAGTCTTGGACCCGGACTATCTGCGCTACCGGATCACCTCGACGGCGTATCTGGGACGCCATATTGCGGAGGCGGGGGTGCCGATCGTGGAGCCGCCGGGCGGCCACGCCATCTACATTGATGCCGGGCGCATGCTGCCGCACATTCGGCGGGAGCAGTTCCCGGCCCAGTCTCTGGCCGTGGAGCTGTACCGGCATGCGGGGATTCGCTCGGTGGAGATCGGCTCGGTGATGTTTGGCGAGAAGGCGCAGCACGAGCTGCTGCGGCTGGCCATTCCCCGCCGGGTGTACACGCAGAGTCACATTGACTACGTGGTCGAAGCGATCCTGGAGGTCAACGAGCGGCGGCACGAGCTGACGGGGTATGAGATCGTTTGGGAACCGCGGTTTTTGAGGCATTTCAGCTGCCGGTTCCGGCGGGTGGGATGAAGCCTCAGCGGCGGGCCACGACTTCGGCGGCGAGCACGCGGGGATCTTTGGTGCGGGCGTTGCGCGCGGCGCGCAGCAGGCGCACCTCTCGGAAGCCGGCCTGGCGGAACTCATCGAGGAAGGGCCCGCCCTCCCGGGCGCCGGCGATTCAGGCGAACCAGTCCGCTTCGCGGAAGCGTTCGGCAGGGAGGGGTTCGGCCAGGATGAGTTCGGCGGCGTAGACGGCTCCTGCCGGGCGCACGACGCGAGCCAGTTCACGGAAGATGTCGCTGCGCGCCGGGTTCAGGTTGAAGATGCCGTTGACCAAAGCGACGTCCACAGAGTGATCCGGAAGGGGCAGTTGCTCGGCGGCGGCGCGGCAGAAGAGCACGTGGCCGGCGCAGGCTTCGCGGGCGGCTTGCCGCGCCCGGCGTAACATGGCCTCGCTGAAATCCACACCGGTGACGCGCCCGGCGGGGCCCGTGCGGCGCGCGGCGATCAAGGTATCCAAGCCGGCGCCGCAGCCAAGGTCGAGCACGCGGGCACCCGGCTCGATCGCGGCCAGCAGCGAGACGCAGGAAACTCCGGTGAAGGCTTCGACGGACGCAGCCGGCAGCTCATCGAGCAAGTTTGACGGATAACCGAGCCGGAGGGCGAAATCGCGGCCGACGGGGAAGGGGTGTGGCGCCTGGGGGTCGTCGGCGGCAGCGGAGTACGCCTCCGCCACGCGTGCTCGCAACTCGGAAGCCGAAACCATTCTCCGGCGGTGCGCCCGCTCCGTCAGGATATCATGGCACGGGCGGGTGCGAGACGCACCGCCGGCAACCCGAAGCGGTCTTAACCACTGGCGCGTTTGGCACGGCGGCGATTCGAAACGCCGAGGAGTCCAAGACCGGCACTCATCAGGAGAAGTGTGGACGGTTCGGGCACGGGTTGGTATTGGAGCCGGACGAAAGTAAAGTCCGACTGGTTATTGCAATTCAGGCCCGCGGCGCAGCTACCGTTGAGTGCGGTCCATTGGATGGATGTGATATCGCTGATCGTCCCGAACGGGTTATCGATCCGCCAGACGGCGCCGCCTCCGTTGACGGAGGCGGCAAGGTTGGTTACCGTGCCGAAGCCGTTCCAGACCGCCAGATCGGGGCCCGCGGACTGATAGGTGTTCACTAAGGTGAAGTACAGGTCGGGGCCGCTGAGGCGGGTGATCCGGATTTGAGCGGTCTCCTGGACGTCTCCATACTCAGGGCCGTCGAACAATAACGCCAAGGTTAGAGAAGATACCCAAAACGGAGCGTTTCCTGGTAAGATTGTAGCGGTCAGATACTCGCCGATATCAATTTCCCCAGCAGTGCGGCCGCCGGAAATACCGACGCCTGTGAAGCCCCCCTGGGACTTATGTTGAAAATTGCCGGGTGAGGACGTCCACAACAAGCCGCCGATCACCTGACTATTCAGACCGCCTGTAAAGCTGGTGGCATCGATTGTAATCACGCTCGCATTGCAAACACCAAGCGTTGCCGCAAGGAACATGACAGACACTGAATGGCTGCTGCGTTTCATTAGTCTTTGGCTTCTCAGCCGTCTATATGGATTTTCGTCGTAAAAACGGAATGTTATCGCGGCAGCAGAGAAAAGTCAATCGGGACTTTGGTCCTAGACGCTTCTATTCGTCCTCAGAATAGTACTAGGAAGACTTACCCTTGGCAAGCTACGGCACGTGGCTGCCCGCCGTAGAGGTGGCGGAAGCAGCGTTCGGAGCCACCGCGGCCTGGGTTTGGCCCTGGGTGATGTCGATGCTGCCTTTGAAGTAGGCGCCGTCTTCGATGACGACGCCAGCCATTTTGAGGTCGCCGGTGAGGCGGGCGTTCCGGCGGATGATGATCCTTTCGGAGGCCTCCACGTTTCCCTCCACCTGGCCCTGGATTTCGACCTCGCGGGCGCGGATGGCAGCGCGGACCTTACCGTTGGGGCCCACGGTGAGGCGGCAGCCCGGCAGGTCAATCTTGCCCTCGAGCTGACCGTCAATCCAGAGGTCCTCGCGCCCGTGAATGTCGCCCTTGACGGCCATGGTGGCACCGAGGACGGCTCCGTTGCGGGGCGGCTCGTTCAGTGGGCGAGACCCGGGAGGGGTTTGCGGAGGCCGGGGTGCGGCGGGTTGGGATGGGGTCTCTTCCGGCGGTTTGCGTGTCCACATTGTCATGGCGAATCTTCCCGATTCCGATTTCCGGGCGGCGAAAAGCCGTGCATGTCGGGTTCCGATCGAGGCGGCCTGTGGAGATGAGCAGATTAGGGCGACGGCGGAGTCGGACAAGCATGCAATTCCTGCTCAAGGGGTGCAAAATCTACAGCGTTTCCGGCTCGGTGAGCTTGGAAGGCGTGGTGGTGCCCGGGGCGGGATTTGAACCCGCACGAGCCTTTCGGCCCAACGGATTTTAAGTCCGTTGCGTCTGCCGGTTCCGCCACCCGGGCGCAAGCTGCCGCCCTTATTGTAGCGTGCCGCTGCGCGGTTTTACCGCGGCGGGATCCTATGGGTTGGGCGTGGCCAGAGGCTCAGCGGGGCCGATACTCGAGCGGGGCGCCCGGACCGAGGGGAATTTCGAGGGCAAGCCAGACGCCCAGCAGCAAGGACCACGAGCTCAGGAACACCAGCGTGTAGGGCAGCATCGTGGCGATCACCGTTCCAATGCCCGCGTTGGGCTGGTAACGCTGTACGAACGCGACGATCAGGGCGAAGTACGACATCATGGGGGAGATGATGTTGCTTACTGAATCGCCGACGCGGTAAGCGGCCTGGGTCAGCTCGGGAGAATAGCCGGCCAGCATGAACATCGGCACGAAGACCGGCGCCATGAGGGCCCACTTGGCCGAGGCGCTGCCCATGAACAGGTTGACGAAAGCCGAAAGCAGGACGAAGCCGATCATCAGGGGGACGCCGCCGAGGCCGGCGGCGCGCAGCAACTCGGCGCCGTAGACGGCGAAGATGAGTCCGAGATTGCTCCAGTTGAACAGTGCGACAAACTGCGCGGCGAAGAAAACCAGGACCAGGTAGGTTCCGAGCGTGGACATGGCCTTGCCCATGCCGCCGGCGACGTCGGCGTCGCTGCGGAAGGTGCCGGCGCCGATGCCGTAGGCCAGGCCGGTGAGCATCCCGCCGGCGAAAATCAACGCCACGATCCCCGACAGCAGCGGCGAATGGAGCAGCCCTCCGGTCGCCGGATCGCGCAGAAAACCTCCCGCCGGCAGGGCGCCCCAGAGGATCCAGGCGGCAAAGAGGGCCGCGGCGACTCCGGCGAACTTCAATCCGCGGCGCTCGGCGGGGCTGATGGGCTGCAGACGGACCTCGGGGGCGTCCTGGGGAAGGCCCAGCCGCGGCGCGACGAGCTTTTCGGTCACGAACGTTCCCGCGGCGGTGATGAGCACTGCCGACACCGCCATGAAGTAGTGGTTGCAGGCCGGGTTGACGCGGTAGGAGGGGTCGAGGATCCGGGCGGCTTCCTGGGAAATGCCCGCCAGGAGCGGGTCAATGGTGCCGAGCAACAGATTGGCGGAGTAGCCTCCGGAGACGCCGGCGAAGGCGGCGGCCAGCCCGGTCACCGGGTGGCGTCCGGCGGCTTGGAAGACTTTGGCGGCCAGCGGCACGAGCAACACATAGCCGATTTCGCTGCCGACATTGGAAATCACCCCGGCGAACACGATGGCGGCGGTGAGCAGGCGTCGCGGGGCGGCTAGCACGAGCCGGCGCAGGAGTGCGTCGAGCAAGCCGCCGGCTTCCGCCACCCCGATGCCGAGCAGCGCCACCAAGACGGTGCCGAGCGGGGCGAAACCGGTGAAGTTCGTGACGAGGGAGGTGAGCACGCGCTGGAGTCCGGCGACGCTGAGGAGGTTGACCGGGGCCACCTCCTCCCCGGTGCCGGGGTGCCTGACGGTGAGACCCAGCTCTACAGCGAGGGCCGAGAGCAGCACGACGGTGAGGGCCAGCGCGGCAAACAGCGTAGCGGGGTGAGGCAGGCGGTTTCCGGCACGCTCGACAGCCGCCAGCAGTTGCGAGACCGAGGAAGTGGTTTTCACGGGGGGAGCCGAAACTGGCAATTTTAGCAGTACGCCACGGCAGTTCCGGCGGGGACGGCAGCGCACGGACGGGTCAGTGGCGCGCCGGGGCGTCGGCGCCGGCGGGCAAGGAGTGCGCCCGAAGAGACGCTACGGCGGGATTTGGCGAACGGGCGCCTGCTGAACGATAATGAGGGTGAATCTTCGGAGGCAGCGGCTTCCGGAACGACCATTTGAGCCATGGCAGGTTTCCTACGGGTTACCGGCGTTTCACTCGCGGCGGTGGGGGTGATCTTTGCAGACTCGATTCCCCGGCGCCCCCAGGCCGGGAAGGTGGAGATCCTCAGGACCTCGGAGATCAAGCCGGGGATGAGGGGCTATGCCTGGACGGTGTTCCAGGGCAGCGAGCCCGAGCCGGTGCCGGTGGAAATCATCGGGTTGTGGAAGAACGTCTGGGGTCCGAAGCAGGACATCATTCTGGCCAAATTGGGGGGCAGGGCGCGCGAGACGAACGTGGCGGGGGGCATGAGCGGGTCTCCGGTGTATGTGGATGACAAGCTCGTGGGGGCGATTTCCCTGCGCATGAGCGTCTTTTCGCCGGACGCGGTCTGTGGCATCACTCCGATCGAGCTCATGCTGGAGCTTTCCGATTTTGATTCCTCGCAGCCGGCGGACGCCCGCACGCCGGATCGCGCATGGGTGCGGGAGCGGCTCGAAATTCCTTCGGAGCTTCTGGCACGGGTGAGCGGGGCGGGAGCGAGCCTCCCGGCGGGTTTGGAGACGCCGGCGCTGGTTCCGATCGAAACGCCTCTGGTGTTTTCCGGGTTCCACGACAGCGTGCTGCGGGAGTTCGGCCCGCTGTTCCGGCAGCTCGGCATCGCGGCGGTGCAAGGAGGTGCTGCCGGGAGTCTGGGGGATCCTTCGCCCGCACCGGGCTGGGAGAAGGCGCTGCGTCCGGGCGATGCCGTGGCGGGCGTGCTGGTCTCGGGCGATATGAGCATCACGGGCCTGGGCACGGTAACGTACAACGACGGACGGCGGGTGCTGGCCTTCGGTCATTCGTTCTTCAACCTGGGTGCGGTGGAGATGCCCATGAGCAAAGCCGAAGTGCTGATGGTGCTCTCCTCGAGTTTTCAGCCGACCAAATTCGCGAATGCCACCGAGATCGTGGGCGCCCTCAAGCAGGACCGTCGCAGCGGCATTCTGGGCTTTCTGGGGACCAAAGCGGAAATGATCCCGGTGAGTGTGACGGTGCGCTCGCTGCGGGACGGCAATGAGGCTCTGGAGGTGTTCCGGGAGCGGCGCTTCCGCTACCACGTGTTCGTGCACCAGAAATGGACCCCCACGTTGATGATGCTTACGCTGTTCAACTCCATCGCTGGGGTGAACGACTTCGGCGAGGAAAGCACGTTCCGCCTGAGCGGGGAGGTGGAGCTGGAAGGCGGACCGAGCGTCCGGCTGATGACGATGCAGGCGCCGAGCGAAGTGCCGGTGCCGGCGCCCCTGCTTTTGGCGGGCTGGGTGGGGGACCGCTTCAACCGCCTGTTTCTGAACGCGGTCAAGGCGCCGCGGCTGAAGCGCGTGGAGGTGGCCGTGGAGCTGCTGCCGCAGCGCCGGGTGGCGACGATCGAGAACGCCTGGGCCGAACAGACCGAAGTGCGGCCGGGAGACGAGATTCCGCTTAAGGTTTTTCTCCGGCCGTACCGGGGCGAGCGCCTGGAGCGCCGGTTCACACTGCGCGTTCCGCCGGGCCTGCCCAAGGGCGACTACCAGATTCTGCTCAGCGACGCCGACACCCTGAACCGTCTGGAGAGCGCGGCCGGGCGGGCCAGCCGCTTTCTGGATCTGGAACAGACGGTGACGCTGCTCAACCGGGAACGCGCCAACAACAATCTTTACGTCTCGCTGATCAAGACCAGTCCGACGCTGTATTTCGACGACAAGACCCTTCCGAGCCTGCCCGCCTCCGTGTGGAACGTGCTGCAGACCGGCCGGGCTGCGACGCGCCCGCTGGCGGCTTCGCGCGAGACGGTGGACGAGCAGGCGGCCCTTCCTTTCGACTTTGTCATCAGTGGTAATTACTCACTGCGCATCAAAGTAAATTAGTCGCGGTACTTACTGATGAAAAAACAACTAGCTGTGTATTTCGCAGGGCTTTTCGTGCCCGGGCTGTGGGCGGTCGAGACGCGCACCTGGCGGCAGGCGGATGCGGCCGATTTTGAGAAAGCCAGCCTGAAGCGCATCGCGTTGCGGAGCGACGGTCGCTTGACGCTGGGCCCGGTGCTGGCGGAAGTGCTGGATTCCGGCCTGCCGTACTTATGGGCGCTGGCGCAGGACTCGAAAGGCACTCTCTACGCCGGCGGAGGCGGGCCCGGGGCCGGAGCGGCGGTGTGGGTGATCCGGCCAGGGGGACGCGCCGAGGTGCTGGCGGAGCTGGAGGGGCTGGAGGTTCACGCGCTGGCGGTGGACCGGCAGGACCGGCTGTATGCGGCCACTTCCCCGGACGGAAAAGTCTACCGCATCGCGGCCGGCAAACCGGAGGTGTTCTACGAACCGAAGGCCAAGTACATCTGGGCTCTGGCCTTCAACCGCAAAGGCGAGCTGTTTGTGGCCACGGGCGACGACGGTACGGTGCACAAAGTCAGCCCGGACGGCAAAGGCTCGGTGTTTTTCCACACGGAAGAGACCCACGCCCGCTCGCTCGCCGTGGACGCCGCCGACAATCTGGTGGTGGGGACAGAGCCGGGAGGGCTGATTCTGCGTATCACGCCGGCCGGGCAGGGTTTCGTGCTTTATCAAGCGCCGAAGCGGGAGATCACGGCGGTGGCACTCGGTGCGGACGGCTCCATTTGGGCGGCGGGCGTGGGCGACAAGGCCCCGGCGCCGGCGCCCGCCCCGGCCATTGTGCCTCCCCCGCCAGCGCCTCCCAAGCCCGCCGAGCCGGCCAAGCCCACGCTTTCGCCGCAGGTGCAAAGCGCGGCGCAGTCTCCGCCGCCGGCAGCGCCGCTGGCTCCGGCTCCTCCGGCGGGCGGTTCAGAAATCTACCGGATCCACAGCGACGGCCAGCCACGCATGGTCTGGCGGCAGCCTCAGGAGACGGTTTATACGATCGTGCTCGACCGGGAGGGCAGGCCGGTTGTAGGGACGGGCAACCGGGGGATGATTTACCGGCTTGATTCCGAGCGGCTGCACACGGCCCTGGTGGCGGCGCCTCCGACGCAGGTGACGTGCCTGCTGGCAGGGGCCGACGGTGCGGTGTATGCGGCCACGGGGAACATCGGGAAAGTGTTCCGCATGGGCCCGGGCCTCGAAAAAGAGGGCACCGTGGAAAGCGAGGTCTTCGATGCCGGAGGGTTGTCCCTCTGGGGAAGGCTGGGGTGGCGGGGAGAAACTCATGGGGGCAGCGTGCGTTTCGAGACGCGCAGCGGCAACGTGGACCGGCCGCGGAAGGACTGGAGTGCCTGGGAGCCTCTTGACGCCGACGGGCGCGTGCGCTCGCCGCGGGCGCGCTTCCTTCAGTGGAGACTGCTGCTGAGAGCGTCGCCGGAAGGCCGCTCGCCGGAAGTGGGCGTGATCGAGGTGGCGTACCTGCCTCGGAACGTCGCTCCGGTGATCTCCCAGATCGAGATCACACCGCCGAATTACCGCTTCCCGCCGCAGTCGCTCACGCTCACCCAGACGCGTTCCATCACGCTTCCGCCTCTGGGCCCGGGCCGGAGGAGCACACCCCCCTCCCCTGTGGTGTCCAGCTCCCTGACCATGCAGTACGAGAAGGGACACATCGGGGCGCGCTGGGCTGCGAGCGACGAAAACGACGACGAGCTCCTCTTCAAAGTGGAGATCCGGGGTGAGGGTGAGTCCGAATGGAAAGTGTTGAAAGAGGACCTCAAGGAAAAGTATTGGAGCTGGGACTCGACCGCTTTTCCGGACGGCCGCTACCGGCTACGCGTGACCGCCTCCGATGCGCCGGACAATCCGGCGGGCCAGGCTCTGAGCGCCTCGCTCGAGAGCGAGCCGTTCCTGATTGACAACACGCCGCCGCAGATCACGGGACTCGCGGCGGCACCGGCAGGGGGACGGCTGGAGGTGCGCTGGCAGGCACAGGATGCGCACAGCGTGATCACCAAGGCGGAGTACTCCCTCAACGGCGGGCCGTGGATCGTGGCCGAGCCGACCACGAAGCTTTCCGATTCGCGCCGGCACGAATACAGACTTCTGGTGGAGCGCACCTTGCCCGGCGAACAGACCGTCGCGGTGCGCGTCACCGACGAATACGACAATCAGGCCGTCGAGAAAGTGGTGGTGCGATAGGCGCTGCGGCGCGCAGTCCCGCCGCGGGTGCGGTCAGCGGCGGGACAGATCGCGAATGTAGATGTCCTTGAAGCGCATGTTGCCCTCGCCGCCGGAGTGGAGCTGGAGGGCGATGTAGCCGTCGAAGGATTTCGGATTGGGGTCGGTGAAGTCCACCATGAGCACGCCGTTCAAGTAGGAGATGTAGCGGTTCCCCTCGACCTTCAGCAGGAAATCGTTCCAGTCATCGGGCTTGATGACGGTCTCCCGTTCCGGCGCAGGCCAGACAATCCAGCCGCGGCCGTCGCCGTAGACGCCTCCGGTGTGCCGCCCGATGGTTTTGTCAATTTCAAACTGCAGCCCCTGGGTGACGATCGCGGTGCCCGGTTTGAAATCCGTGCGGAAGAAGACGCCGCTGTTGCCCGCGGCTTCGCACTTGAAGCGCAAAAAGAGGTGGAAGTCTTTGTACATCTTTTCGGTGCGCAGGTAACCGTACTCTTTGGTGACGCCCTGGCCGTGGATGGTGCC
Organism: Acidobacteriota bacterium; assembly: GCA_037446115.1. Lineage (GTDB taxonomy): Bacteria > Acidobacteriota > Terriglobia > Bryobacterales > Bryobacteraceae > JANWXD01. The sequence continues at coordinate 21,684 of JBBIJF010000013.1, forward strand.
GTTTTCGACCTCCCATTTTTCCTGGCCGACCTTCACCCAGCCGGTGAGGTCCTTGCCGTTAAACAGTGAGACCCAGTCCTCGCCCGGCAGCCGGGGACGGCCCGACTGGGCCGCCGCAACCGCGGCACCAAGCGCGATCAAGCACAGTAGATTTCGCATCGTCGTTGCACCTCGAACACAGAGTAATCCGGAAAGGCCATGATACCCGAGGGCCTATGCGAGCGCGGAGCGGACGGCCTCCGCGATGCGGTGGGCCCAGGCGTCCACGCGCGAGCGGTCCGGGCCCTCCACCATGATGCGCGCCAGCATTTCGGTTCCGGAATAACGTACCAGCACGCGTCCGGAGTCCCCGAACTCCTGCCGTGCGCCAGCGATTTCGGCCGCGACCTGCGGGAGCTCGTCAAGCGGCGGCTTGGCGCGGACGGGGACGTTGACGAGCTTCTGCGGGTACAAGACGAGGTCACGCAACAACTCGTCCAGGCCGCATTGGGATGCGCCGAGCACTTCGAAGAGGCGCAGGGCGGTGAGCAGGCCGTCGCCGGTGGTGGCGTACTCGCGGAAGATGATATGGCCGGACTGCTCGCCGCCGAGCAACGCATCCACGCGGAGCATTTCCTCGAGCACGTACTTGTCGCCGACGGGGGCCCGGAGCATGCGGATTCCCAGCCGGGCCAGAGCCTCTTCCAGACCGAGGTTGGACATCACGGTGGCGACCACCAGGGGCGGGCGGCCGGGCCGCGCCAGCCGCCCGTGGCGGTGCAGGTAGCGGGCCGCCAGAAACAGCACGGCGTCTCCGTCGGCGATGCGGCCCGAAGAGGAGACGAACAGGGCGCGGTCGGCGTCGCCGTCGAACGCCACACCGAGGTCGGCGCGCTCGGCAAGGGTCCGTTGCTGCAAGGTTTCCAGGTGCAGGCTGCCGCAGTCCCGGTTGATGTTGCGGCCATCGGGCTCGCAGGCGACGGGGATGACCGTCGCGCCGAGGCGGCGGAACAGCTCGGGGGCGAGGTGTGAGGCGGAACCGTTGGCTCCGTCCACCACGAGCCGCAGTCCTGAGAGCGTGCCGGGAAAGGTTGCAGCCAAAAAGTCCAGGTAGGCGCGGTCGAGCCCCTCTTCGAGAGGCGGCAACTCCGAGGCAGGGGTGACGCCGGTCTCAAGAAGCGCGAAGATGCGCTGCTCGAGCAAGTGTTCCTCCCGGTCCGGGAGCTTGTAACCTTCCGGGCCGAATATTTTGATGCCGTTGTCCTGGTAAGGGTTGTGGGAGGCGGAGATCATGATGCCGGCGGCGAAGGCGCCGCTGCGGGCCAGCCACGCGATGCCGGGTGTCGAGATCCGGCCCGCAAAGCGGACCGCTGCCCCGGAGGAGCGCAATCCGGCAGCGACACAGCCTGCCAGCCACGGGCTGGACTCCCGCGGATCCATGCCGAGCACGACCTCGGGATTCCGGCTGTGTTGCCGCACCCACTCGCCCACCGCGACTCCCACGGCGAAGGCGGTCGGAGGATCCAAAGGGAACTCTCCGGCGGTGCCGCGGATGCCGTCGGTACCGAACAAGCGGCGATTCATGGCACCGAACCGCCCGAAGGGATTTTTTCGACGACGACGCGGACGGTGACGGCCGGCGGGGTTTCGAGTCGCACCTGCGGGTCGGCGACGAACGTCTGGACCCGGAACTCTTCTTCTCCCACGACTCCGGAAAGGTCCACCGGGTCGGTTTCGGCGAACTCGACCTGATTGACGTGGCTCTCCGGGCCGATGACGCGCACGGTGCGGGGGCGTACTTCCTGCGAAGCGATACGATAGCCTGCCTGGGGCGGGCCGGCGAAGCGCACCTGGACCGGAATCTCGCGGCTGAGGCGGCGCTCAAACCGCAGGCGGATCTGGGCGGGGATGGCCCGGACGAGCCTGACTCCGGCCGGCAGCGTAACGTTGGAGGAGTCCAGGGTGAAGGTCCGTTCTCCGGGCCGGAACACGGGTTTCAAGTCCAGGACGACGGCGACCGAAGACAAGTGATCTGTGCGAAGCTGGGCCGCCGACCCTTCGACTTCCAGGTGGACCGTGGCGGGCGGCGGCGAGCTGATCTCCAGATCCGGCGGGATGTTGCGGAACTGGACCGGTACGGAGACGGAGGTGACGACCCTCGGGTCGCCCACCAGAGCGAACCACAACAGCACGGCCAAGGCCACGGAAAGAAGCTTCCAGCTCAGGTTCTCGAGCACGCGCCGGAGCATCAGCGCCTCAGCCGGGTCCAGCCCGCGTCTTCCGAATTCAGGGGGATGTCACCGGCGGTTTCCGCAGCGGGCAGCGCCACGCCACGCACGCGCCGCCCGAAGTGCTGCGCCATGATTTCATCCACGCGCTGGAGCGTTACGTCCTGCTCGATTTCACCGTAGAGGGCCACGGAGATGCGGCCCGTTTCTTCGGAAACTACAATGGAGAGGCAATCGGTGTCTTCCGTGATGCCGATGGCGGCGCGGTGGCGGGTGCCGAGCTTGCGGGAGAGGGCGGGATTCATGCTGAGCGGGAGGAAACAGGAGGCGGCGGCGATGCGATCCCGCTGGATGATGACTGCGCCGTCGTGGAGGGCGCCGCCCGGCTGAAAGATGGAAAGCAGCAAGTCACGGGACAGCTGCGCATCCAGCCGCACGCCGCTTTCAATAAAGGTGCGCAGGCCGGTGTCGCGCTCGATCACGATGAGCGCGCCGATTTTCTGCTGGGAGAGCCGTGCGACGGCCAGAAGGATCTCGTCGGCGAACTCCATCTGTTGCAGGCGGCCGCGGAAGCCGGTCCAGCGGCGCCCCAGGCGGATCAGTGCGCGGCGGATCTCGGATTGAAACAGCACGATGAGAGCGAAAGCGGTGTAGGGCACGACGACGGAGAGTATGGAGCGCAGCAGCTCCAGGCGCAGGTAGATGGAGGCCAGGTAGATCACCAGCAACACGCCCACTCCCGCCAGAAGTTGCGCCGAACGCCGCCCCCGCACCAAGAGGAAAAACTGGTAAATGAGAAAGGCGACAATCAGAATGTCCAGCAGGGCGGTGAGGCTCAAGGCAGGCAGGCGGGCGGGGAGCGCTGCGAAACTCATGCCAGTTCTGCGAGCGGCGGGACGCTCGAAGTTATCATCTTAACGCACGCGCCGTTTACCGCACGCGCCGTGCGGGTCCGATCGGGCCGGCAGCGACGCGGCCCAGCGTGCACTGAGGGCCGTCAGCTGGGGAAGCGGAACTGCGCCTCGCGAACGGACAGGCCCCGCACTTCGATGCGGCTCAAATCCGTCGTCCCCAGACCGACGGCTTCGGCGAGCCGGAGAGTGTTGTCGCAATCCCGGAAGGGCACGACGCCGCGCCCGGCACGCGGATCATAGCCCATGACCGCGGTGGCGACGGCGTCCGTGGTCACGGGGTTGGTTCCGGCGAGGATCACTCCGGGCTTGACGTGATAAATGCCGCGGATCCAGGGCCCCTCGCCTCCGGCCAAGGTTTCAATGCCGTCTATGAGAGCCAGATCAATGGGACGCGCGGCCACCAGATCCACGGTGATGCGGGGCACGCGGTAGCCGGGGTGGCGGCTGGAGCCCGGGTCCCGTTCCGGAGGGGAGCTCCGGGAGGGCTGGCGCTTGCCGAAATGCAGGATCTCGGCGCGGCCTTTGGTGGGGCTTTCGTTGGGCTCCTGCTCACCCGCGTCGTCACCGTAAATGGAGGCGGGAGTGATTCCGAAGCAATTTTTCAGCGAGAGGGTGACGCCGCAGGTTTCGTGATTTTTGAGTTTGGCCATGGAGACGAACACGTCGGTTTCCTCGTAGGCCGGATGCAGGTCGTAGGCGGGGAAGATGTAGCCGCCGTAAGGGGGCTTGAAGCGGGCGTAGCGCCGGGCGCCGGCCAAGGCGTTGGTGTTGACGAATTCGATGCCCGGGGCGGCGTTGCGGAGTGCGCGCACGTTCCAGCCTGAGTCGAGCAGGTATTCTTCAAGCGGCCCGCCCGTGGCCCAGCAGCTTTCGACGAAGCGGATCCGCCGCGCTCCGGCACGGCCGAGCAGGTGGGCGAAGGCACCGACCATGTTGGGGTGCGAATAGTGGGTGACGCCGAGGGGCAGGCCGTTGACCCGGAGGGCGGGGCTGCCGGTGAGGTTGAGCTTGATGGTAACGGTCTTGCCGCGAACGATCCGCTCCAGTCCGCCGAGCTGGTCGAACATGGTGGAGAGCACGGAGACCAGCTGGTCACGGTCGTAGGTGGTGCAGCGTGCCACGGCGACGGGAGCGGCCGGGGGTTCTTTGGCTCCGACGGCGGCCGTGGTCACTAATCCCAGAAATTCGCGGCGCGTCATAGTGAAAACAGCATAACAAACCGATATGGGGAGCTGGCAACCGGGGCTGCGAGTGGAGGGAGGCACCGGGAATCCGGATTGAAACGCACGGTGGTTGCCCGAGGGAAGGAGCCGGGTATCGAGGCTGCCCTGGGGTGCGCTGCCGGTTATGGACAAGGTTGAGCGTGTCTGACTTCCCACCCTTTTTTCGGCCCGGCCGTCACCGTCCAACCCTTTTGCAAACATACCCCGCGGCCGGGGCGCTTGACGTGAAGCGACTATCAATCAGGCTCTCTGCTGCGTGGGCTATTGAACGCTCAGATCTGTGCTCCTATAGATGGGCTCTTTATTAACGCACCCCCCATCGTCGCCCTCGAGGCGTCCGTCACCTCCGATCCTTCCGGTTTTCTTGTTCTGCGTGCTCGTTGTTACTTCCTGGTAGACGGCACAACCATAATTCGGCGGTGAAGGAGAACAGCTTTGAATTGCCCCTGCCGGGAGATAACTGAACTGGATGTCGGTAGGCATCGGGAAAAATGCTACACTCAGGGTCACGCTTGTGGCGGTACAACCATAACTCTTCCCTGCCTCGACGTAGAATGTGCTCCGACTATTCTGCACTGAAACGCTTGTCGGATTCCAGCTCACTCCGCGCAGATACACGTACGGGTCCACCTGCCGTTCAGACTGGACGGCGACCGCGGCCAGGTAGGCCGCCGTGATGGGGCAATACTCGATCGTGCCTTCGTTGTCGGCCTCGAAGGTGCCATCTTCGCAACCCGTTGCGGGACAGAGGGGCAGACAGGCCGTGGCTTGCGCATAACAATACTGGAAACATAGGGGCTATGGACGAACAACCTGTAGATTGCCCCCTGACTTCAAAACATCCCTGTTATCGCAAGTTCCCGTGTTTCCCATGAGATGACCGTGGCCCGAAACCGCCCCCGTTTGCTCATTTGTCGCAAGCGTCGTGAGCGTCCAGGAGCTTCTGCAAATACCTTCTGAGAAGGTACAGGCTTGAGGCTCGTTCTGGCTGGGAGAAATGCTGAACCGGATGTTTGCCGGGGGTACGGAGCCCATACTAGCCCCCAAGCTCGCAGCCCCGGCGTCACACAGTGGACTCTTTTTTGCTTGGACGTAAAAGGTGCTCTGGCCGCCCTGAAATGGCACGCTTGAGGGGCTCCATGAGGCGCTGTCGAGGAACACATAGGGCCTCACCGTCTGCTGCGCCGACGCCGCGACCGCGGCCACGTAGGCCGCCGCGATGGGGCAATACTCGATCGTGCCTTCGTTGTCGGCCTCGAAGGTGCCATCTTCGCAGCCGGTTGCGGGACAAAGGGGCAGATAGGCTGTGGCTTGCGCATAACAATACTGGGAGGCGTTGTAGGCGTACGCCGAGCGCGTCCGCCCCGGGTTATACAGGTTGACCGCCACGTTCGGGACGGTGTGCCCTGCCGTGCAATTGGTGTTGACCACCGAGGTAGCAGTTACGGACGGACCGCCGGATTCCGCCATGGCGATATACGTGTAGCCGACCGGATAGGGCATGTCCTGGGCGGCGAGACCGAAAGACAAGGAAGTCACCAGCACTCCACATCGGATCCAACGCCACATGGCAACGCACCTCCTTCCGGGATGCACATCCGTCCGCTCAATGCACATGCCCGTTTCCCGGCAAAACCTTGAGCGGTTCACCCGGGCGCCACACGCGAGCCTCACGCCTGACTTTGGCGATATGCCCGTCGAGTTTCAGCGCCTCCGACGGAGCCAGTTGCAGCTTCAAGTCCGAAACGATACGCAGCAGAACGGCTCTCTTCCGCTCCTGTAAGCCGGAGACCTCCTTGACCACGTCGGGGGCGTTGTTGCGACCGGCATTGGCCCGGTGAATCTGGAGAATCTGTTCGTCCAGGGGGCGGACCTCGGAGAAGTAGGCATCCGCCGCGCGGACAATCCGCGCAATGTCCGGGCGCTGTAACCCGGAGGATTGCAGATAGCTGACTTTCGTTTCAAAGTCCCAGTGAGGCGGAGGCATGGTTCTCATCACCAGGAAGAACAGCACCCACGCCTCATCTTCGGGAATCGGCGCGGAACCTTCCGGGGGGCCCGGCAGCTGGGGCCATGACGCCTGAGCGATCAGGCAGCAGGCGACAAGGGATCGGAGGATCTGAGGCACCACCATGGCCGCAGTATAAAGCTGCATTTTTTTTTGTCAAGTGCTTTTCTGACACTCCGGGCGTTCGGCGGGGCCGTATGCAATTACCCGAGAGCAAGGGCTGCTTATTCGATGATAACGGTGGCGTAGACGGAAACCTGAGGTATGTCTACGCCGGTGCCTTCCTCGACGGGATAAGTCTCCAGGTCGCGTGGAGGGGTCTCCGGCGAATACAGCCGGGCCTTTCTATAACTTCCGAGAAAGTGGGCGGTGACATTTTCCACCGGATAGCCCGAGTAGTTGACCAGGTGGAGCACCAGGCGGCCTCCGGGGGCCTCCAGCAGGTTGGAGAGCATACTTGCGACGTTGAACAACCGGACTCCGAGGTTCGTGCGGCCGACCAGGGAGTTGACGCCGCGCCAAATCTCGTCCAGCCGCTCGAGATCCTCCTTGGCCAGAGTAATCTGGCCTTTGGCCGTGGGCGGGAAGCGCCAGCCCGGCGGGCCGGTGAGCAGCGTGCCGCCGGAACGGGCAAAGGAGCGCAGCAATTCCTTCTGCTCGTCGGTCAGGGACTGGGGGTCCACGTTGACGGCCATGCGGGCGCCCTCGAGGATCCCGGGCGCCAGTTTCCAGCGCGGGACGGGTCGCACAGGGGTATGCTTGACTGCGACCATGTCGAGGATGCTGCCCGAGAGCAGGGCGCCGCTGTCGGCGTCCTGGATCATGGCCAGACGCCCGTGGGGGCGGCCCGCGGTCCATTCGCGATGCTCTTCGAAGTAGCGTAAATACGCTCCCATGCGCCGCCAGGTCTTCAAGGCGCGTTCCTCGCGATCGAACAGACGTTGTTCGAACTGCGGATCGAGCGAGACGATCCAGCGCGCCCCGTTCATGGCCGCGTCCGCGATGGCCTGCAGGTAGCGCTCCTCGGTGATGACGGTCCCCGGCGGCGGATCGTAGCCGATCCAGACGGGGGCGCCGGAGGCCGCGCGGAGGAAGCGCAGGAAGCCGCTGTTGGTGTCAATCCACGGGCCTCCGGTGGGGGCCGCTTTGGCGGCGCCGTCTTTCTGGATCTGGATGCCCGGCCAGAGGCCCTGATACGTGGCGATCAGGGGAGCGCCGTCGCGCAACCGGAGCGCCCATCGCGGCAGCAGTTCGATGATCACGGCCGGCGTGCCCGCCAGGGAGTCGCGGACGCGTGCCAGGGCGGCCTCGTCAAAGTAGCCTTCCAGGACGATGCCAGTGAGCTTGCGGGCCAGGGCTTCGCGCGCCTGAGCGGCGGCGTCTTCTTCCGGCCGGATGACGCCGAGCGTGGCGATCCGGTGCGCAGCGGCCTGGGCGGCAAACTCCGGGGACCAGTGGACGCGTTCCAGCAAGAGGCAGTTGACGGGAGCCTCGCGGACCAGCGCGAGGGTCCCGGGATCGGAGGAGTGCCAGCGGGCGGGCACCCAGTCGGCCACGGACGCCGCCAACAGAAAGAGCAGGATCATGTTTCCACTTTACGCCGACTTGATCTCGGTCCACAGCCGGTCCCGGAGACGTTGCGCCGCCGCGGGCATAGGGCGGAACCACTCGCCCCGGGCCAAGACCTCGGCGGGCGGATAGAGCGTGGTATTGTTCCGCACGGAGGCATCGAGCAAGGCCAGCGCCCCGCCGTTGGCCGTCGCGGTGCGCGTGGCCTGAACGACGGCGGCGGCGACGCGGGGCCGGAGCAGGTAGTTGAGGAACGCATGGGCGAGCGGCTTGCGGCGGCTTTCGCGCAGGATGACGGCCGTATCGGCGTACAGACCGAATCCCTCGCGCGGGTAGGCGAAGCGGATCGCGGGGGAGGCGTCCATGGCCTGCTGGGCGGTGGTGGCCCACAATTGGGCGGCGAGCACATCGCCGGCAACGAGCTGGTCGCGCACTTCGGCATTCAAGTAGGCACGCAGTAACGGCTTCTGCGCCACTGCTTCCCGGGCCGCCAGGCGCAGCTCGCGCTCGCCGGTGGCATTCAGCGAGAAGCCGAGTTTTTTGAGACAGGCGCCGAGGACTTCGAAGGGATCGTCGAGCATCGTCATCCGCCCGGCCAAGTCGGGCCTCCACAGGTCCGCCCAAGAGGAGGGAGCGGGGCGGACGGAGCGGTGGTAGGCAATGCCGGTGGCGCCCCACATGTACGGCACCGACCAGCGCAGCCCGGGGTCCCACTCCGGCGAGCGAAATGCGGCAGAGAGCTGATCGAGATTCGGAAGGCGACCGTGGTCGAGTGCGGCCAGCAACCCCAGGCGCCGCATGGGTTCGACGTAGGAATGGGTGGGAAAGACCACGTCCCAGCCCGAGTTGCCGGAGAGCACCCGGGCGAGCATCTCCTCGTTGCTCTCGTAGACGCCGTAGCGGACGCGCACGCCGAACTCGTTCTCAAAGTCCGGGATGGTTTCGGGAGCTACGTAATTGGACCAGTTAAAGACGTTGAGGCGCGGCCGCCCATGGGTGCAGCCGGCGGCGCCGGCGAGGCCCATCAGAAAGATCCGCCGCTTCACCGCCGCCGCAACCTCTCGGAGAGGATCACGAGCCCGCCGAGCGCGATGACGATGAGGGCCGAAACGGCGTTGACCACCGGATTGGCGCCGCGGCGCGCCATGGCATAGATGACCATGGGCAAGGTTTCCGAATCCACGCCCGCCACCAGGCTGGTAATGACGTAGTCATCGAAGGAGACGGTGAAGGCGAGCAGCGCCGCGGCGGCGATGCCGGGCCACAGCACCGGAAGGGTCACGTCCCGGAAGGCGCGCCACTCACTGGCGCCGAGATCCATGGCGGCCTCTTCCAGAGCGGGATCGAGCGCCCGCAGGCGCGCCAGGACCACGACCACGACGAAGGCGAGCGAAAAGGAGACGTGGGCCAGCACGACGGTGTGCATGCCGAGCTGGAGGTTCAGGTAACGGAACAGCCCCTGGAAAAAGACGAGCAGGGCGATTCCGGTAACGATTTCCGGAGTTACCAGAGAGAGCATCAGGGAGGCCACGATGAGGCGGGAGCGCCGCTTCCAGAGCGCGTAGGCGCACAGAGTCCCCGCCACGGTGGCCAGGACGGTCGAAGCGGCTGCGATCAGAAGGCTGTTCCAGGCGGCCTCGGCGAGCTGCAGGTCACGGAAGGCCGCGCGGTACCAGGCGAGCGAAAACCCTTCCCAGACCGTGAAGCGCGAACGGTTAAAGCTGAAAACCGCCAGGGTGATGACCGGCAGGTGCAGAAAGGCGTACGCGGCCGCCGCATAGAAGGCAAGCAGGCGCCTCACAGCAGGTTCTCCCCCTGGCGGCGGAGCCAGACGAAAACCACCAGCAGGGTCAGGCCCATCAGGACCAGCGAGGCGGCGGATCCGAACGGCCAGTCGCGGGCGGTTGTGAACTGGTTCTGGATGAGGTTGCCGGCGAGGAAGGTCTTGCTGCCGCCCAGCAGATCCGAGGTCAAGTACGTTCCCAGACACGGGATGAAGACGAGGAGCGCTCCGGCACGCATTCCGGGGGCCGCCAGCGGCAAGACGACGCGGCGGAAGGCGGCAAGCGGCGGGGCGCCCAAGTCCGCCGCCGCTTCCAGCAGGGAGGGGTCGAGACGTTCCAGCGTGGCGTACAGCGGCAGCACCGTGAAGGGCAGGTAGCCGTAGACCAGGCCGAGCAAGACGGCACCGTCGTTGTAGAGCAGCGGCAGCGGCTCACGGATCCAGCCGGCGGCCAGCAAGAGCGTGTTGATGAGCCCGGTGTCGCGCAACAGGAACATCCAGGCGTAGAGGCGCACCAGAAAGCTGGTCCAGAACGGGAGGATCACCAGCGAAAGACAGAGGTGTTTCCGCGGGCCCGCGCGCGCAATGAACCACGCCAAAGGGAAGCCGAGCAGGAGACAGAGGGACGCGGCGGCAGCGGCCAAGACTGCCGACCGGGCCAGGATCTTCAGATAGAGGGGGTCGAAGAGGCGTGCGTAGTTTTCGAGCGTCCCGATCCATTCGACGCCGCCATAGGCGCCGCGCGACAGGAAACTGTAGCAGGCGACCAGGGCCATCGGCGCCAGGATCAGGGCCGCGATGATCAGCGCCGCAGGGGCCAGGAAACCGAGACGCAGGCGGTTCATGCGCCGTCGAAGCGCAGCTCATCGGCGGGCAGCCAGCAGATGTGGACCGCCTCGCCGGGGCGAAAGTCCCCGTCGTAGCGGGACACTTCCGCAGTGACGACGTCGCCGCCGGGCAGGCGGGCCCGCACATGCACGCAGCTTCCGAGGAACAGCGACTCGAGCACGGTCGCCGGGAGGGAGCGCAGGCCGCCGTCCGGAGGACGGCGCGAGATCCGCGTAGCCTCGGGCCGCACGCCCGCTCCCTGGATCCAGTTGACCGCGCCGAGGAAGTCTGCGACGAAGCGGGTTTTCGGCCGGAGATAGAGTTCCTCGGGGGCACCGATCTGTTGGATGCGTCCCTGATGCATTACGGCGATGCGGTCGGAGAGGGAGAGGGCTTCCTCCCGGTCGTGCGTAACCAGCAGGAAGGTGATGCCCACGCGCCGCTGGAGGTTTTTCAGTTCCGCTCGCATCTGTTTGCGGAGGTTGGGATCCAGGGCCGAGAGCGGCTCATCCAGAAGCAGCACCTCGGGCTCGATGACCAGCGAGCGGGCCAGCGCCACGCGCTGCCGCTCGCCGCCCGAGAGCTCCGCGGGGTAGCGAGACTCCTTGCCGGCAAGCTGCACGAGCTCGAGCGCCCGCCGCAGGCGGGCGGCGGCATCCGTTGCGCGCCGCTGCCGCAGCCCAAACTCGACATTGCCGCGCACGGTCAGATGAGGGAACAGAGCGTAGTTCTGAAAAACGGTGCTCACGGCGCGCTGGTAGGGACGCAGGTGGTTGATGGGGACGCCGTTGAGCAGGATCTCGCCGGAGGTAGGCTGCTCGAAGCCGGCGATCAGGCGCAGCGTGGTGGTCTTGCCGCAGCCGGAGGGACCCACGAGCGTGAAAAAAGCACCGCGGGGGATTTCCAGGCTGACCGCGTCGAGCGCACGGTGGCCGGGGTAATCCTTAGAGATCTGCCGCAGTTCCAGGACCGGCGCCATCGCCTGATTGGCAGAAATGGTAACCCATCATGCCCTTTTCGGCAAGGACGGGCTCTCAGGAAAATGGGAGAGCCAGATACTCCCGGACGTTTTGGTAACAGATCCGGCGCACCATCCCTCCCACCAGTTCGAAGTCGTCCGGAAGTTCGCCGGTTTCCATCTCGCGGCCCAGCAGATTGCAGAGCACCCGGCGGAAGTACTCGTGACGCGGGTAGGACATGAAGGAGCGCGAGTCGGTGAGCATGCCGATGAAGCGGGCCAGCAGTCCGGTGTTGGAAAGGGCGTTGAGCTGCCATTCGATGCCTTCTTTCTGATCGAGGAACCACCAGCCGCTTCCGAACTGGATCTTGCCCGGAGTGCACGCGGTTTGGAAATTGCCCGCCATGGTGGCGAACACGTAATTGTCGGCGGGATTGTTGTTGTAGAGGATGATTTTGGGGAGTGCGTTTTCGCGGTCGAGGCGGTCGAGATAGGCGGCCAGCGAGTCGGCGTGGCGCCAGTCTCCGATGGAATCGAAGCCCGTATCCGGACCCACTTTCTGGAACATACGCGTGTTGACATTGCGCCGCGCACCGAGGTGTAACTGCTTGGTCCAACCTTTTTCCGCATCGAGCCGCCCGAAAAACAGCATGAGGAAGGAGGCGAACCGGGAGTGCTCTTCGGGCGTGGCGGCGTTGCCGGAGCGGGCTTTGTCGAAGACGGCGGCCGCGGCCTGCTCCGTGCAGAAGTCGGCGAAGCAGTGGTCCAGCCCGTGGTCTGAGAGGCGGCAACCCATCTGATGAAAGGCGTCGTGGCGGCGGCGCAGCGCCTCGAGCAGGTCGGCAAAGCGCACGATGTCCACGTCGGCGGCCTCCCCGAGCCGGTCCACCCACGGGTTGAACACTTCGGGCCGGTGGACGGCCAGGGCCTTGTCGGGCCGGAATGCGGGAAACACGCGCGTCTCCAGGCCGGAGGAGGCGATTCTGGCGTGCCAGGTCAGATCTTCCGCCGGGTCGTCGGTCGTGCAAAGGGCGCGAACGCGGAACTTCTTCAGAATGCCGTGGGCAGTGAGCTCGCCGGCAGCCAGGCATGCGTTGGCCTGCTCCCAGATCCTGGGAGCGGTTTCTTCGTTGAGCAGTTCGTCAATTCCGAAGTAACGTTTCAGTTCGAGGTGGGTCCAGTGGTAGAGCGGGTTGCGAAGGGTGTAGGGCACGGTGCGAGCCCAAGCAAGGTATTTCTCATATGGCGTCGCATCGCCGGTGCAGAAGCGCTCTTCGATGCCGTTGGCCCGCATGGCGCGCCATTTGTAGTGATCCCCTTCGAGCCAGATTTCGTACAGGTTGGCAAAGCGCCGGTTCCCGGCGATATCTTTCGGCGAAAGGTGGCAATGATAGTCCAGGATCGGCTCGCCGGCCGCGTATTCGTGATACAGACGGCGTGCCGCCGCTGTGGTCAAAAGAAAGTTTTCGTGGATGTATGCCATAGGCGCTGCTCTGAAGAAAAACTTTTATGTTATAAATCCGCTGCGGTAACGGGGATCCACCCAGGCGTTGGCTTTTTCGGAACTTGTGATGCGCATGGCAGCGCTGTCCCATTCCAGGCGCTCGCCGGGCAGGCGTTGGGCGATGCAACCGAGCAGGAAGGCTTCGGTGACGGGGGCCTGCGCCTCGAAATTCGTGAGCGGGGCCGGGCCGCCGCGGCAGGCCGCAAGCCATTGCTCAACCGCATGGTCGCGCGGGGCTCCGGGTTGTCGCGGCGGCGGTGCAAACTTCTCGGATTCCGGATAGAGGCGCGGGCTGTCGCCGTTGAATCCCGCAAGGATGATTCCGTTGTCTCCGACGTACATCACACCTTCCTGGCGGGGTCCGAAGCGGCGCTGGTCCTCGGGCTTGAGTCCGGCGGGGCGGGGCGGTTTGAGGCCGCCGTCGTACCAGGTGATGCGGAGGGGCGGCCGGCCGCCGTGGGCCGGAAAGTCCAGGTGCACGATGGAAGCCAGCGGAAAGGTTTCCTCGTGGGACTCGGTTGTGGAGGACTCGGCAGCGACGGGAGGGGTGAGGTCGAGAATCTTGAACAGGCCCGCAAAACTGTAGCAACCCATATCGCCGAAGGAGCCGCAGCCGAAGTCGTACCATCCGCGCCACACGAAGGGGAGGTAAGCCTTGTGGTAGGGTCGCCAGGGCGCGGGGCCGAGCCACAGGTCCCAGTCCAGGCCGTCGGGCACGGGCATCGGCTCGGCGGGCCGTTCGACGCCCTGCGGCCAGAACGGGCGGCTCGACCAGTTGTGCACTTCGCGAACGCGGCCGATGGCCCCGCCGGCGATCCACTCCGCGATGAGGCGCGTGGAATCGGTCGAGGGATTGTTGACGGGCAGCGCCGTGGCCACCTTGGTTTCGCGGGCCACGGCCGCCATGCGCCGCGCCTCACCGATCCAGTGCGCCATGGGCTTCTGGCAGAGCACGTGTTTGCCCTTGCGCATGGCGGCAATGGAGATGGGCGCGTGCCAGTGGTCGGGCGTGGCCACGTAGACGGCTTCGAGATCCTTCTCCTTTTCGAGGAGCTCGCGGTAGTCGCGATAGGCATTGCACCCGCGCCAGGAACCTGACTCCTTGCGGGAGGTGTAGAAGGCTTCGACCAGCCGCTTTGCGGGCTCCCGCCCACCCATGCCGAGGCTGGTGCGGAAGGTGTGGGTCAGTTGCGCGAATCCCGGCGAGGCAAGATCCTCGCCCCAGTTCTCGAAGCCCGGTCCCAGCAGGCGGCGTGCGGCCAACAAGAGGGCGTTGGCTCCGTACTCGACGTAGTCTTTGCTGCCCCGATTGGGATCACAGACCGCGACCACCTGGACATTGGGGCGGGCGAGCAGCTCCATCATTACGGCCATGCCCTGCCGCCCCATTCCAATACAGGCCAGCGTAATGCGGTCGCTCGGGGGCACGTAGCCGGGTCCGCCGAGGACCGCTCTCGGCACGAGGGTGAAGGCTGCGGCCCCGAAGGCCCGCCGCGTCATTTCTTGCGGTTTGGTTTGCTGCATGAAGCACCTCCTCGAACGTGGCAGCGCCCGGCTCAGCTCCACGGTTGCACTCCGTCCAGAAACAGAGGCCGGATGTGGCGCTCGTAAAGATTCGCCGTGACATTGGGCGCGATCACGTCCTCACAGGCAGTGAGCATCGCCAGATACCGTTCCCCCATCGCGGCTGCGATTTTATATCCCACGTGGAGGAGCTGCCGCAGGTGGGGGTTGAAGGCGGGGTTGGCCGGGTCATGACGCAGCGCCGCGACGAACCTGCCGGCGTCCCAGCCTGCCACTTGCTCGGGCGGAGGGAGGCACGCCGGGTCAATGGCGATCACGGCGGCGTAGGGCGCGCACAGTTCCTGGCGTTTTGCATAGGCGCGGGCGTAGACCTCTTTGGCCAGCGCGAGTGCTTCCCCGCCGGATTCCGCCAGTCCGATCAGCTCCTCCAGCCAGGTTGTGCCGGCGGTCTTGACGTGGACGCCGGCGCCAAAGCGGGTGAGCGACCGCCGGATAGCCGGGTAGATCGAGAACTTGTCGCTGCCGGAATGCACGCTCAGCTTCAGACCGGAGGGCAAACCATAGTGCGCGACGGCGTGGCGGATCACGACCAGGTCTGCCGCGAACTCGCTTTCAAACTGCGCCACATCCCCCTCGTAGTCCACTCCCTTGTTGAAGCGCCCGGTGAACTTCGGGGCGATGGTGTCGAGGGGGATGCCTTCGTCCGCAATTGCCGCCAGGATAACGAGGAGTTCGAGAGGGCCCTGGGGCTTGTCGGTTTCGTCCATCGAGACTTCGGTGATGAAAGACCCTCTGCCTTTGCGCGCCTCGATGTGGCGGTATATGCGGCCTGCCTCCCGGACGGCGCAGAGACAGGTTGCCGCGATTTGTCGCACCGTTTCGGGGGACGATCGAACCGGCGCATCGAGGCCCGCAATTTCCACTTCCGCGGCCAGCTCCGGGTGGCGCTTTAAGAACGCCTCGACCTCCTGCGGATCGGCAGGCCGGCCGATAGCCTCGGCGACGTCAATGGTGTAGTAGTCGCAGGAGTCGAGGAACCGGTCCACCGTGGCCAGATGGATGTGATCCGCGTCCACGAAGTACGGCCGGTTCCATCCGAGGGCGCGCACGGCCTCGTCCGCGGCGGCGCGCGCGCTCTCCGGGGCGGAGCCGACGATGGTGTGCTCGCGGTGGGACTTGTTCCAGACCGGAGTGATCTCGACGCCTTGCCCGGCGGCGAGGAGAAAGGCCCGCAACTGGGCTTTGCCCTGGCGTGCAAAGCGGTCGCCGACGCCGAAGGAGTATTTTCCGAGCTGCACTGGCACCGAAGATGGATTATCCCATGAGCGCGGCGCGCGCGGCGAAGGCCGCAGATGCGACCCCTCCAGGGCAGGATGCATCCAAAGACTATGGGCTCAGAGCGGCGCGGCGAGATCCACATTGCAGCGATCGGCGGTTCGGTGCGGCCGGGGAGCTACACGCTCAAGGCGTTGCGGGTGGTGGCGGATGAGCTGGTCTCCCGCAAGGGCGTCTCCGTAGATGTGATCGAACCGGCTACGCTGAATCTTCCTTTGCCCGGTCTGGAGGACGGGTCGGCGTTCGTACAGAGCCTGCGCGAGCGCGTGGGAGCCGCCACGGGAGTTGTGCTGGCCACGCCGGAGTATCACGGCTCGTTTTCGAGCGTGATCAAGCTGGTGATTGAGAACCTGGGGTTTCCTTCCGCCTTAGCCGGGAAACCGGTGGCGCTGCTGGGCGTGGCGCAAGGCCGGATCGGGGCGGTCAAGTCGCTCGAGTCTCTCACGGGCGTGTGCCTGCACGTAGGTGCGATCGTGCTGCCGGGGAGCGTGTCGGTGGCGAACGTCCAGGCGGTGTTCGACGCCTCAGGGCGCCTGACGGATGCGGCGGTGGAGCGGCAACTCCGCAGGCTGGCTTCGGGGTTGATGGACTACATTCGCGGAGCGATCTGCCCGCGCGTCGCGCTCGAGGCCATGGCCCGCGCACAAGAGGAGACGGATCCGCCGCCGGAAGAAGGTGCATGATGCCACGGCAGCGCAAGCAAGACGGGGCGGCGGACGCACGGGACAGGCGCAAGCAGAAGAAAGGGGTGACAGGATGATCTCTGTTCGGAAGGCGGAAGAGCGCGGCCATTTCCACTACGGCTGGCTGGATACGTATCACACCTTCTCGTTCGATCGCTATTACGACCCGCGCTACATGGGTTTCCGCGCGCTGCGGGTGTTGAACGAGGACCGCATTGCTCCGGGGGCGGGTTTTCCGTTTCACCCGCACCGCGACATGGAGATTCTGACTTACGTGCTCGAAGGGGCGCTGGAGCACCGCGACAGTATGGGCAACGGCTCGGTGATCCGCGCAGGCGACGTGCAGCGGATGACGGCGGGCACGGGCATTACCCACAGCGAGTCGAATCCCTCGGGCTCGGAGCCGGTCCATCTGCTCCAGATCTGGATCCGCCCGGAGCAGAAGGGTCTGCCTCCGGGCTACGAGCAGCGCAGTTTTCCGGAACCGGAGAAGCTGGGCCGCCTGCGGCTGGTGGCCTCCCGGGACGGCCGGGACGGCTCGGTCAAGATCCATCAGGATGTGGACTTATATGCGGCCATTCTCGAGGAGGCGGGCGAATTCCGCCTGCGAGGGGGCCGCTATGGCTGGCTCCAGATCGCGCGAGGCCGGGTGACGGTGAATGGAGTCGAGCTGCACCAGGGTGACGGCGCGGCCATCGAAGGGGAGGTGGGGTTGCGCATCGAGCCGAAAGAAACGTCCGAGCTCCTGCTGTTCGATCTGGCGTGAAGACGGATCAAAGCACGACGCAGGGATGATACAGGTTGGGCAGTTTCTGCTCGCCGATGGCGACAAGCTGCCCGTCCGGCGTGACGGCCTTGACGTAGCGAGCTCCGGTGCGGGCGCGGAACGGAGAGACGCGGAAATCGCGCCCCTGGCGGATCTGACGGGCGGTAAGGGAATCCACCATTTCGCTGGGGAATTCCGGGAGGAGTTGCGCCGCAGGGATCAGGGCTTCGGCGAGGCGTCCCTGTCGCGCCAGTTCTTCGAGTTCCGGAATGGTCCGCGCCTGTTCGATGCGGAAATCGCCGGAGGCCAGGCGCCGCAGGCTTTTGAGGAACGCACCGCAACCCAGCGCCTGTCCGAGGTCGTGTGCGATGGAACGCATGTAGGTTCCCTGGGAGCAGCGCACCAGGAGCCGTGCCTCGGGACCTTGTATTTCAAGGAGCTCGATGGAATGGACCGTGACTTCGACCGGTTTGAGTTCGACCGGGATGTTGCGCCGGACCAGACGATAGGCGGGCGTGCCGCCGACCTTTTTTGCGGAGACAGGCGGAGGCATTTGGGTGATGCGCCCGCGAAACTGATCGAGGACCGCCTCGAGGCGGGGGCGGTCGAGCTCGGGCTGGGTGACGGGCGACACTGGGGTTCCGTCGCGGTCATAGGTGTCGGTGGCGTAGCCGAACCGCACCACGGCATCGTAGGTCTTGTCTCCCCGCATGAGGAACTGGGCGAGGCGTGTGGCGCGGCCCACGACCAGCGGGAGCACGCCCGTGGCCAGCGGATCCAGGGTGCCCAGATGGCCGACTTTGCGGGTGCCGGCCAGGCGGCGGACCTTGTTGACCGCGTCGTGGGAGGTCCAGCCTTCCGGCTTGTCTACGACAATCACTCCGTCCATGAATTTCCACTGTAACAACGGCGATGCACCGTAGTCAGAGCCTCCGGGGCCGCCTGTTACACTGAACGTGATGGAAGAGGAGGTCCTCGGCAAGGCCTACGACAGCCGGTTGATGCGGCGCCTGCTCGGCTACATGCGCCCGTACGGGGGGCTGGTGGCGGTTTCGGTGGCGCTGCTGCTGGTCAACTCGCTGTTTCAGATCGTCGGGCCGCTGCTGACGAAGCTGGCCGTGGACCGCTACCTAGTCCCCTCCGGACGCCCGTCTGCCACACCGCTCGACCGGTATCTCGCGGCAGACCCGTGGACCGGAGTCAGTCAGATCGCGGCATTGTACCTGGCGGTGCTCGGGGCTGCGCTGCTGTTCGAGTTCGTTCAAGTCTATCTGATGAACTACGTGGGCCAGCGGGCCATGTTCGACCTGCGGCGGGAGCTGATGGCGCATCTGCAACGCCTGGATATCAGCTATTTCGACCGCAATCCGGCCGGGCGCCTGGTGACGCGCGTGACCACGGATGTAGACGTGCTCAACGAGCTGTTCACCTCCGGTCTGGTCACGATCGCCGGCGACGTGCTGGTGCTGAGCTTCGTGGTGGCGGCCATGCTCAAGCTCAGCGGCGAGCTGACGCTCGTGCTGTTAGGCGTGATGCCGCTGGTGGTACTGGTGACGGTGATCTTCCGCCGGACGGTGATGGACAGCTACCGGCGGATTCGCACGGCGGTGGCGCGGATCAACGCCTACCTGCAAGAGCGGATCAGCGGCATGGCCGTCGTGCAGCTGTTTAATCGGGAAGCGCGGAGCCGTGAGGAGTTCGAGCGCATCAACCGCGAGCACATGGAGGCGTACAAGAAGGCGATCACGGCCTACGGCTGGTTTTACCCTGTCGTGGAGTTTTTGGGGATGCTGGCCCTGGCCTCGCTGCTGGCCTACGGGGGCATGCGGATCGAGTCCGGGGAGCTGACGCTCGGCGTGCTGGTGGCGTTCTTTCAATACGGCCTGCGCTTTTTCCGGCCCATCCAGGATCTCAGCGAAAAGTACAACATTCTGCAGGCGGCCATGGCGGCCTCGGAGCGGATTTTCAAGCTGCTGGACACTCCGGTGGCGATTGTGCCGCCGACGGCGCCGCGCCCGTTTCCGTCGGGTCCGGCCCGGGTGGAGTTCGAGGGCGTCTGGTTCGCCTACAAAGACGAAGAGTGGGTGCTCCGGGACGTCAGTTTCGCGGTGGAGCCGGGAGAGACCGTGGCGGTGGTGGGCCACACGGGAGCCGGCAAGACGACGCTCATCAACCTTTTGCTGCGCTACTACGATGTGCAGCGGGGAGCGATTCGCATCGGCGGGATTGACATCCGGGAATTCGACCCGCGGGAGTTACGGCGACACTTCGGCGTGGTGCTGCAAGATCCGTACTTGTTCACGGGAACGATCGAGGAAAACATCCGCCTGGGCACGGACGGCGTTTCCCAGGAGCAACTGGAGGCGGCCGCCGAGCAGGTGAACTTGCTGGACTTTATCCGCTCGCTGCCCGACGGCTTCCGCCAGCCGGTGCACGAGCGAGGCGCGGGGCTTTCGACGGGCCAGAAGCAACTGATCAGCTTCGCGCGGGCGCTGGCGCGCAACCCGCGCTTTCTGATCCTGGATGAAGCCACCTCCAGCGTGGATACGGAGACCGAGATGCGGGTACGGGACGCTCTGGCGCGGATGATCGAGGGGAGGACTTCGATCATCATCGCGCACCGGCTGTCCACGATTCAAAAGGCGGACCGGATTCTGGTGATGCACAAAGGGCGGCTCCGGGAGACGGGAACGCACCAGCAACTGCTGGCACTACGGGGAATCTACTGGAAGCTGTACCAGTTGCAGTACCGGGAGCAGGAAGCACCGCTCGAGACGATGCGCTAGCTGGAGCGGGAGACGGGAATCGAACCCGCAACCAACAGCTTGGAAGGCTGTGACTCTACCATTGAGTTACTCCCGCCCGGAACACATTGTAGAATGCGGCGGGGCCCGGATGCAACCGGGAGCGGGGCCCCGGCTACTGAAGCTCCATCGTCAGCACAGCCCCGCCCATCTGGGGCATCACGGTAGTCATCTTCACGGGTTTGCGCGAGTCCCTGGCCACCCAGAGAGTGGCCCGATCCGGCCCGCCGTCGGCCGATGAGATCTCGACGCGCCAGGTGTCGAACTCGCCGGCGGGGACCGCCACCTTTTCGGTGCCCTTCACTTCGAGCTGCATGAGCTTGACCTTCTGGATCTGCAGATCGAAGTTGCGGAAGGCCGTCCGGTAGCCTTCGGCCAAGGGGAGGGCGGCGATGGCGAACGGGCCGCCGGCGCCGTGGGCAAACAGCGGCCCGCCCACCTCGGCATCGATGGCCTTTTGCTGTCCGCCCGCATTCATGGCGCCCTTGAGGCGGTTGTCGGCGAAAGCGACTTCGATGGCCACAGGACCCTGCTTGACGCTGCGCCGCAGCAGCGTGAGCGTTTTCTTGTCGAGTACGGTCGTATCCACGGCCTCACCCATGGGGGTGGTCATCTGGTCCACGACGGTCCAGGAGGATCCGTCGGCGGTGATCGTGCTGGCGATCTCGAGCTGGATGGAGCGTTCTCCCGCCTGAATTTTGGCGGCGTACTTGTAGGTTCCCGGAGTCAGGCCGGCGGCGGGCACGGGCGCCGTTACTGCTGCGGGCTCGAGCGCCTTGGCCAAGACCACGGTCTTGGGATCTACGGTGATTTCCTTGAGGCGCGCCATGACCTCGGGGGTGCCGCCTTCCTGGTAGCGCCCGCCGACGTGTTTGGCCAGGAACTTCTCGGCGGCGGCGAAGGCAGCCATGTTGTTCACCGGGCGGGCGAAGCCGTGACCTTCGTCCGGGGCGACGAGGTACTCAACCGGAAAGCCACGGTCGCGGAGCGCTACGACGATCTGATCGGACTCGCGCTGCTTGACCCGAGGGTCATTGGCGCCGTGGATCAGAAGCAGGGGCGTCTTGATTTTCGAAGCCGCGTTGAGCGGGGACTGGCGCTCCAGCTGTGCGCGGCCTTCCGGCGTGCCGGGGTCTCCCATGCGCTTGTAGAACATCACCCGGACGGCTTCCCAGTACGGGGGGATAGAATCGAGCAGCGTGATGAGATTGGAGGGAGCAACGAGGGCTACGGCGGCGGCGTAAAGATCCGGGGTGAAGGCGACGCCGGCCAGGGTTGCGTAACCGCCGTAGGATCCGCCCAGAATGGCCACACGCCTGGGATCCGCGATGCCCTGCTCGACGAGGTACTTGACACCCCAGGTGAGGTCGTCCTGCATTTTGTCACCCCACTGGCGATTACCGGCGTTCAAGAACTGCTTGCCGTAGCCGGTGGAACCTCGGAAATTGGGCTGCAGCACGGCATAGCCGCGGTTGGCGAGAAACTGCACCAGACCCCGGTAGCCCCAGGTATCCCGGGCCCAAGGGCCCCCGTGGGGCAAGACCACGGCCGGCAGACCCTTGGGCTCGACTCCCTTGGGAAGGGTCAGATAGGCGGGGATTTCCAGCCCGTCGGAAGAGCGGTAGCGGACCGGGCGCATCCGGGCCAGGTGCTCGCGCGGCAACTTCTCGCGGATGCGGTACTGGAAGGTGAGCCGCTTAGTGTTTCGGTCGAAGAGGTAGGTTTCGCCCGGTTCGGTGTCGCCGAGAGCGGCGATCAGCCACAGGCGTTCGTCCCGGGTGCGGGACACGATACTGATTTCTTTGCCGGGCAATTTCTGTTCGATGCGCCTGTAGTCGGCCTCGTAGGACTTGTCTTTCCAGTACCGGCGGAGTTTGTCGTCGTAGTAGAAGGTGGCCAGCAGTTCGTCGGTCAGATCCGAAAAGAGGGTGCCGCTCAAATCTACGCGGTTTTCCGGATCGGACTCGACGGGTCGGACGGCGCCGGTTTCCGGGTCGAGCAAGGCAAGCTGGGTAAGATTCAAGTGTTCGCCTTTGTTCGTTTCGATGTAGATCTGTTTGTTGTCCTTGTGGAAACGGAGAGGCTGGCAGGTCTCGAACACGTCGCAGGAGTAAATCTTTCGGAACCCATCGGCCTCCACGCGGAGGATCTCGGTGTCGCCGTTCGGCGCGGAGCGGACGGCCAGGCGCAGTTGGTCTTTGTTGTCGAACACCCAGAGCGTGATGCGATCGGTGTTCTGGCGAAGAAGCGTGCGCTCACCGGTGGAGATGCGAACTTTGTAAAGATCGTGCCAGGCTTTGTCGCGGTCATTGAGGCCCACGTAGATGGTGTCGGGATCCGAACGCGGGACGGCGTAGATGAAGGCGCGGACTCCCTTTGCGTCCGTGAGGTTGCGCGCTGCCGGAGCGGAGGCGCCGGGGGGCGGTGCGGCGGCCGGATCCACGGCGAAGACGTTATAGTTTTCGTCGCCGGCCTGGTCTTGCACGTAAAGGATATAACGGGAATCGCGGCTCCAGAAATAGCCCGGGATCGGACGCTTTGTGTCCGCGGTGATCAGACGGGCGGCTGTGAAGGGTTCGTCCGCTTTCTTGACCCAGATATTGCGCGTCCCGTTCCAGGGCTTGAGGAAGGCGATGTAACGGCCGTCCGGGGAGATCTGCGCACCGGAGATTTCCGGATCTCCGAAGAAGAGTTCGCGGTCGAGCAACGGCGGCAACTGGCCGAACAAAGGCGCGGTCAGGGCCCAAGCAATCAGACCTAAGGCGCGGCGACGATTCATGGATACCTCCTGGCGAAACTTCTCAAGAGCTTGTACGAGTCTAGCACCGGTTTTGTTCGGCCGAGCCGGAAGCCAGCCGGATCAGGGCGGAAGGGCAGGGGGCCGTGCCGGCGCCGTGTGCGGGGGTCGGGCTCCGGGGCCCTCGTTTTCAGCCGAAGGGTGCCCTGGGTAGTGGAATGCTCTCAGAAAGCCAGGCGCAGGGCAAACTGCCACTGGCGCTGAATGGCGAGGGTGAAGATGTGCGCTGCTGCCTCTTGCCGGGAGGACAGGGTACTTGCCGGCCATTCAGCCGGGCAAGCTTGAGGGCGCTAGTTTCCCGTGGGCCGGAACCAGTCTAGATCGAACGGGGACCCCAGGGTGGTTTCCGCCGCGAGGGTCTCTCCGTCGCAGCCATACAGCAGGCCGCCGGCGGTAACAAACGGTTCCAAACGGGGAACCGGACACCAGACGCCGGCGGCGCGGTCCAGACGGAAGATTTCCCAGGCCACGGGCCGCTTGAGAATCCGCGAAACGCTCAGATACACGGCGCCGTCCCGGCAGAACCCGAGGCCGTTGACTTCATCGTTGTTGCGGAGTTCAGGCCCCGGCAATCGCATCAACATCTGCCCGTCCAGAGACCACTCGACGTATTCGTTAGTGGCGTTGGAGTACCAGCCCATGCGATCCGGGCCGGCGACCATCGTGGCATGGTCCGTAGGGTGAAGTATCGAGCTCGAGTCTGGAACACCGAACGAGGCCGGTATGCTCCGGTCTGAACGCCGGAGGGGCCGAAGCGGCGCAGCATAAGATGTTCTTTGCTCACGCGGCCGTCCGCCTGTTTCTCGTAGCCGGCAGCCCAGCAGGCGCCGTCGGGAGCAATGGCGATCTGCCGCGGAACGAAAGGGCTCGTGCGAATGACGCGTTGGGTGTTTCCATCCGGAGTAGTCAGAGCGAGCCAGACGGCGCCTCGCCCGTCGGAGCTGTAGGCGGATCCGGCGGCCGCAACCGACCCGTCTCTACCGTGGGCCACAGCGTAGACGTTGACTCTTGTCGCACCTTCCATTGCAATCGGAACGCGGCGCTTAAGGTAACCGTCACGGCCGAACAGCTTGACAACAGGCACGGCGACATTGCTGTCATCCAAAGCCACCAACACGCCCTCGGAAAGCGTTCGCAGGCGCACGCGGGGGGAATCGTACTGAAAGCTCACCCGACCGGTATGGACCAGGGCCGGTGATGCTGCCCCGGAGGGTGCGAGTTTGTCCCCGACATCTTCCATTGCCGGAACTCCAACGCTGAGAAGGAACAACGCGGCTGGAAGCTTCCCCATGCTCTGGCCCATCACCCATCCTCCTTTCTCGAACTTTCAAGGTTCGAACGGGCGGCTGCTGCGTTCAGCTCTCCACTAATCCTACGCCCCCCCATGTCAAGCCCGGTCAAGCCCGGTGCCGGGCCTGGTTTTCCTTCCGAGGCACACGGTAAGCCGCGCCGGCTGCGGATGTTTAGTCCCGAGACCTAGAAGCGGTTACGGGAGTAAGTGCCGTCGTAGGGAGGCGGTGTCCACCGCCGTACTCGCTCACAAAACTCGTGGGGCAGCAACGCCGCTGCCGGAAGACGTCCTCCGCGGTCAAGACTGTGGAGTACAATCGCGCATTGACCGCGCAACGGCCGAGTCGGGTTCGCTACATCGTCCTGGCGCTGACGGTGGCGGCGTACATGATCACCTACATGGACCGCGTGGTCATTGCCGCCGCCGTGCCCGTGATCCAGCGCGAGCTGGGATTTTCCATGGTCACGATGGGATGGATCCTGGCGTCGTTTCGGTGGGGCTACGCATTGTTTCAGATTCCGGGCGGGTGGCTGGGTGACCGGATCGGACCGCGGCGGGCCCTGGCGCTGATCGTGACCTGGTGGAGCCTGTTCACCTCCGCCACGGCTCTGGCCTGGAACGCCCTCTCGATGGCCGTCTTCCGGTTTCTGTTCGGGGTCGGGGAAGCGGGCGCGTTTCCGATCGCGACCCGGTCGCTGTCGCGGTGGATGCTGCCTTCCGAGCGAGGCTTTGCCCAAGGAGTGACGCACGCCGGCTCGCGGCTCGGCGCCGCGCTGACCCCTCCGGTGGTGGTCCTGCTGATCGCGGCCTACGGCTGGCGGGCGCCGTTTTTCGTTTTCGGAGCGCTCGGGATCCTGTGGGCGGCGGTGTGGTTCGCCTATTACCGTGACACGCCGGAAGAGCACAAGTCGGTCAACCAGGCCG
Source organism: Acidobacteriota bacterium (assembly GCA_037446115.1). GTDB lineage: Bacteria > Acidobacteriota > Terriglobia > Bryobacterales > Bryobacteraceae > JANWXD01. The sequence continues at coordinate 46,802 of JBBIJF010000013.1, forward strand.
AGCGAGAACTGATTCACTCCTCGCTGGGCGGACGGCGCTCGCGGACCGACCGCCAGGTCCCGTGGGGCAGGATTTTGCGAAGCCGCACGCTGTGGGTGCTGTCGGCGGCCTATTTCTGCTACGCCTACTGTATCTCGGTGTATCTGGACTGGTTTCCCAAGTATCTGAACGATCACCGCGGCTTTGATCTCAAGCGGATGGGGCTGTACGCGAGCCTGCCGCTGCTGGCGGGCACGCTCGGGGACCTGGCGGGCGGCTGGGCCTCGGACCTGCTGGCCCGAAGGACGGGCAATCTGAAGCTGGCCCGGCGGGCGGTGGCTGTGGGCGGCTTTCTGGCGGCTGCCGCCTTCATTGTGCCGGCCGCGGTCACGGAAAATCCGACCGCCTGTGTCTGGTATACGTGTGCGGCGGTGTTTGCCCTGGAGCTGACCGTGGGCGTGTCCTGGGCGGTGCCGCTGGATATCGGCGGCGATTACGCCGGGTCCGCTTCCGCCGTGATGAACACGTGCGGTAATATAGGGGGCGCGCTTTCGCCGGCGCTGCTGGCCTATCTGGTGCGCGGCTATAACTGGGAAGCGCCCTTTTTGGTCTCGGCGGCGCTTTGCGTGGCGGCGGCGGCCTTGTTCTGGCGGGTGGACGCCACAAGGCGGATTTTCGAAGAAAGGAGGGGCCATGCGCATCAGCCCTGAGCGCTGCGTTGCCTGCGGCAACTGCACCTACGTCTGTCCCATGGGGGCGATTTACATTGACCCGGTCCTCAAGCGGGCGACGATTGACCGGGATGAATGCGTGGAATGCTACGCCTGTTACAACGGGCTGAGCCAGGAGCACCTGAATCCGACGCTGGTGCGGGCGCTGCGAAAGGTGTTTTCCTGGCTGCGCCTGAGGTTCGACCCCGAGCCGGACGTCTGCCCGACGGCGGCCTTTGAGCCCGAGGATCTCACCTGGCCGCGGGTGGTGCGGCGGGCATTCTCCGATCCGCGGGTCCCGCATGAATCCACCGGCGTGGAGGGCCGCGGCACCGAAGAAGTCAAGACCAACGACGTGACCGGGCGAGTGCAGCTCGGCGAGGTCGGCTTCACGATCGAGTTCGGGCGGCCGGGCGTAGGGGTGAGATTCCACGAGATTGACCGCATGACCCGCGCTCTGGCCAAAGCAGGCGTGGGGTTCGAGAAGCGCAATCCGGTGACGACGCTCATGGCGGACGTGGCCACGGGCGCCATCCGGGAGGACATCCTCAACGAGAAGGTGATGTCGGCGATTGTGGAGATCAAGACCACGGTGGAGAGGATTGAAGAGATCATCCGGCTGGTCTGGGAGATCGAGAAGCAGATTGACACGGTAGTTTCGATCGGTGTGGGCGCCCGGTGCAATGCCCAAGGCGAGGAGGAGATCGTCGCGCCGATCCTGGAACGACTGGGCTACCGGCTGGAACGGGCGAAGACCAACATCGGGCTGGGGCGCGTGACCAACGCCGAAACCACGAAGGCGGCCGAGCCCGCCGGCGCGATCATGTAGGGGGAGGCCATGACCAACACGTTACACCGATTTGGAGACGCCGCCAGTTTTCGCGATGATTACATCGTCTTCGCCATACCGAGCCGCGGTCGGAACGACCAGGGCTCCGTGCCGAAACTGAAGAAGTTCCTGGAGATGGCGCTGCCGTTTCACCCCGTCAATCTCGGCGACGCCCGCCATGGCGGTGCGCTCCGGCCCTGCCGGAGGCTGACTCCGCTGGCGCACTGGCGGCGAGACGTGCGCCCCGACTTCCGGGCGGTCATCGAAGGCGTGGACTCACCCACGACTGTGGCGGCGGTGTTCGACCACCGGGCGGCGGCGGAGGAATTTGTGAAAGCCGTCAAAGCGGCGGACCTGGGCCTGTCGGTGAACATCTCGACTTCGGTGGAGGGGGCCGAGCAGTGCTGCTGGGCGGCGGGGATTCCCCGCCACAGCGTGGGCTACTCGCTGGGGTTCGAGGGCAAGACGGAAAAACTGCCTGAAAGCGGGGTGTTGATGCTCTCGACGATGTGCGGGCACGGCATGATCAGCCACGCGCTTGCCCGGAAGATGATTGACTGGGTCAAAGAGGGGCGGCGGACGCCGGAACAGGCGGTGACGTATCTGACGCGGTTCTGCTCCTGCGGCGTGTTCAACCCGTCCCGGGCGAAGCGGATTCTCGAAGAAATTCGGCGGAAGGCGCCGGCGGCGGTGTAGTCGCCGGGCGCAGCCGGCCGGATCGCGTTCCGCTCAGAGAGGCAAGACGGCGCGTTTTTCGGCGGCTTCCCGGGCTACGAGGACGATCTCGTTAACCCGGTAAATGTCCTCGAGCTTCAGGCGGCGGGGTTTGCCCGCATACAGCGACTCTACAAAGTCCACAAAAACCGAATCAGGCGGAGGCAGCTCGCGGAGGGTTTCCGGTTTCCGCGCGGAAGACACCACGGTGACCCCGGTGGCCTGCTGGTATTCCACGACGCCCTTGGTGCCCGCCAGCCGCAGCCGGTCATCACCGTGGGTCGGGGCGGTCTCCGGACGGAAGTAATCCATGCGAAGGGAGGCGACGCCCTGGTTGTCGAGTCGAAAGAGAGCCGCCGTCGTATTTTCCATGTCCCCGAGCTCGGGGAAGCCCACGCGGGCCTGGAAAGCGGCGGTCTCGACGAACTCGCGTCCGCTGGTCCAGCGCATGAGGTCCACCATGTGGATGCCGATCCAGGGAATGGTGCCGCCGTAGGTGGCGCGGCGTGTCATCCATTCGGGCCGCCGTCCGGCCTTGTAGGATTTTTGCGCCCCAATCTGCGCCACCTCCCCGATTTCGCCGGACTCCACGATCCGCTTGATGGCAAGGTAGGGCGGCGAGAAGCGCATCGGCAGCAACATCGAGAGTTGAATCCCGCTTTGCGCCACCGAATGCTTCACCTCTTCCAGACTGCGGCGTTCGATGGCAAGCGGTTTTTCGGCGATGACGTGGATCCGGCGCCGGGCGCAGGCCAGGATGGCCGCCGCCCGCTCGCCGTTGTTGTTGCACACCGCCACAAGATCCGGCTGTTCGGCGTCGAGCATGCGTTCCAGATCGGTGTACCGGCGCGCCCCAGCAAGGGCGGGGCGACGCGCCATGCGTTCGAGGACCCGGGGATCGGCATCGCAGATGGCCGCGATTTCCACGTCCGGCAGTTGCGGCAAGGGCTCGAGGATTTCGCCGTAGTGACCGTCGAAGCCGGCGATCGCGACGCGGATCCGCCGCCCGAGGCGCACGGGAGCGGGCGCCGTCTGTGCCCACAGCGCGGCCCCGCTTGCGGCCAGCAGCCCGCGCCGTGTCATGGTGCGGGACCCATCAGAGGGCTGCATGTCCAGATTGTCACACAGGATTGGTTACACTGTGGCTTTGCTCATGCATTACCGGCGTCTGGCCAGCCTGTTGGTGGGGGCCTGGCTGTCAGGCAGTTTCGGGATGATGGTCGTGGCCACCCAGAACTTTCGCGGAGTAGACCGCCTGCTCGAAGCCCCGTCGGCCCGGGCGGCACCGCTGTTGCGGGAGTTGGGAGACGACGCCCGCCCGCTGCTGCGCTATCAAGTCTCGGAGTTGAACCGGTGGTACTTCCAGATGTGGGAACGAACCCAGCTGGTGCTCGGGATCGCGGTGCTGGGCGTGTTGCTGTTTCGCGCGGAGGGCAGGCCTTCCATGCTGATTCTCAGCAGCCTGATGCTGGCGTCCACGGCGGCGGTGCACTGGCTGATCACGCCGGAGATCATCCGGCTCGGGCGAAGCATTGATTTCGTGCCCGAGACGGTGTTTTCGGAAGCGCGCAACCGGTTTTGGGGGCTCCATACCACCTACTCGATCGTCGAGACCGTCAAGATCGGCGCAGGTCTGGCGCTGGCGGTGATGCTGTTACGGCGGCGAAAACGGCGGGCCGAGAAAGCGGGCGAGGAGCCGGACCCGCCGGACCCTGTCTGAAGGGGCACCGGCAAGGACCGAGGGATGGTGGCTGCGGCCCGCGCTCGACAGAGCGGAGCCACATTGCCCAGTCATGTTAAGCTCGGTCAGGAATGGCCATTCGCGGGGTCGTCTTCGACCTGGACGGCGTACTCTGGGACTCAGCCAGGTGTCACCAGGCTGCGTTCGAGGCGGTATTTGAATCGCTCGGGATTCGTGAATTCCACTACAGCGAATACGCCGGCCTGCGAACGGAAGACGTGATCACCCAGGTGTTGGAGAAGGCGGGCCGCCGTGCGACTCCGAGTCTGGTGGCGGGCGCGGTTCAGGCGAAGCGGAAGCTGGCGCACGAAGCGCTGCAGCGTGTCAACCCGGTGCGTCCGGGATGCGCGCAGGTGCTGGAGCAACTGGCAGGGCGGTACCAGCTGGCTCTGGCCAGCTCGGCCTCCCGGCACAACGTGGAGATGTTTCTGGCAGAGAACGGCTTCCGGGGGAATTTCCACTCTGTGCTGACCGGGGAGGACGTAGAAGCCGGCAAGCCTTCGCCGCAAATCTATGCCCGGTCGTTTGCCGAGCTGGGGCTGGATTCGCGCGAGTGTGTGGTGGTCGAGGACGCGGAGGCCGGCGTGATGGCCGGCAAAGCGGCGGGCGCCACAGTGGTGGGACTCGCCGGTACGTGTTCGAGGGAGGCGTTGCTTGGCGCGGGGGCGGACGGCGTACTGGAGAAGCTGGAGGAGTTACCTGCGTGGCTCGAGCAACGCAGGGAGGGGCTCACCGGCGGGGTGATTCCGCCTTCCGGGTGGGAGGCTTACGCCGCGCCCAGGGTTCTGCCGATGTTATGGACAGCGGTCATTCCCGCAGCCGGGAAAGGGTCGCGAATGGGTTTTGACAAGCCGAAGATCCTTTATCCGGTTGCAGGCCGGACGATTCTGGAACGGCTGCTGGAGCTACTGTTGCCGCTTTGTGAGTCGGTCGTGATCGTGGTTTCGCCGCACGGAAAGAGCCAGGTGGAAAAGGAGCTGGCGAAGCCGGCCCGGGAACGGTGCCGGCTGACGGTGCAGGAGGAGCCGACGGGGATGGGAGACGCCGTGGCCATCGGGCTGCGGGCCGTCCGCTCGCTGCACGTGGCGGTGGTGTGGGGCGATCAAGTGGCACTGCGTCCCCAATCCGTGGAGGCGTGCATGCGGTTGCACCAGGGTTGGCTCGCTCCCAAGGTCACCTGCCCGACCGTGTGGCGCTCCGCTCCGTACATCCATTTTCTGCGAGGGCCTGAGGGGCGAATCTGCGGCGTCTTGCAGGCGCGTGAAGGAGACGCAATGCCGGCAGAAGGCGAAAGCGACACGGGGTTTTTCTGTTTCCGTTCGCAGGCGCTCGGAGACCTGCTCGAGCGAGGCCGCCAGGTCGGAGAGGCCAGAGGCAGGAAGACCGGCGAGCTCAACCTCCTTCCGCTCATTGCGGCGGCGGGGCCAGAGCCGGGGGCCGTGATTACGCCGCAACTGATGCGGGCGGAAGAGACGGTCGGGATCAACTCTCCGGAAGACGTCCCCGTTGTAGAGGAGTTTCTTCTGCGCTCCGGCGGCAGCTGAGGAGATGGCGACGCAACCGCTCTCGGCTCAGGGATCTTCGGCGGCCTCCCGGATCAATGTCGTGTTATTCTCGGGGGGCAGCGGCACGCGCAGCATCACGGAGGCCCTCCTCCGCCACCCGCAGATCTCCCTGCAGATCCTGATCAACGCTTACGACGACGGGCACTCCACCGGACGGCTGCGGCGCTTCATTCCCTCCATGCTGGGACCTTCCGACGTCCGCAAGAACGTAAACCGCCTGATGCCGGTCGGCGAACGCAGTCAGGAGAGTCTTCGCTTTTTGTCCGACTACCGGCTGCCGGTAGGAATCGGGCGGGAAGAGGCCCTATGTTTTCTCGAAAACATTTTGCAAGGGCGCCAGGGCGCGCTTCCCCGTGCCGTGGCGGAGGCGCTGGACCGCATCACCGTGAGCCAGGCCCGGCAGTTGTGCGGGTTTCTCCGGGCGTTTCTTGAGTACTTCCACCGGCAGGAACAAGAGGGTCGCACGTTCGATTTCACGGACTGCGCGGTGGGGAATCTTTTGTTCGCCGGGTGTTACTTAAAAGAGGGTGAAGATTTCAACAGGACCGTAGAAGCGTTTTGCCGGTTTTACGAGGTTCCGCCGGAGATGCTGCTGAACGTTACTCAGGGCGAGAATCTGTATCTGGTGGCAACCAAAGAGGACGGCACGATTCTGCGGAGCGAAGCCGAGATTGTGGGCGCCCAAACCACCACGCGCATTGCGGAGCTGTTCCTGCTCGATGCAGAAACGTACCGGGGCCGTGTGGAGAACGGGACGGAGGAACCCCCGGAAGGCTGGGCGGCATTTTTCGCGCAGCGGCACCGGATCCCCCGCATCAACCCACGGGCCCGGGAGGCGCTGCTCAAGGCGGACGTGATCATCTACGGGCCCGGGACGCAGCACTCCTCGCTGTTTCCTTCCTACATGACCGAGGGCGTGGCCGAAGCGATTATGGCCAACCGCGACGCCGACAAGATTTTCATCGGCAACATTCACCGGGACTACGACATCCAGCAGGAGGACGCCAACCAGCTGGCGCGCAAGTTCATGCACGCCATGAGCCGCAAAGGACAGCTGGCGGTCAACTGGAGCGACGTGGTGTCGCACTTTTTCCTCCAGGAGCCGGCAGGGGAGACGGACGCCGAGCCTGCCCGGTACATTCCGTTCGATCAGACGACGTTCCCCTTTCCGCTGGAGACGGTACGCCTGAAGGATTGGGAATCGGAGAGCGGCGGCCACGGCGGGGGCTTTGTGCTGGATGAGCTGCGCCAGATTGTCCAGTCGCGGATTGACGTGCAACTCGAGCAGGTGCAGCACATGGTTTCGATCATCGTCCCGGTTCTCAACGAAGAGCGGACGCTGGACGGAGTGCTCAAGTCGCTGACGGCCCTGGATTTTCAGCCTCTGGGCATGACCAAGGAGATTGTGGTGGTGGACGGGGGCTCCACCGACCGCAGTTACGAGATCGCGCGCTCCGTGCGGAGTGTGCGGGTCTTCCGGCTGGACCGGCCGCGGGGACGGGGCGCCGCCCTGCGCCTGGGAATCGAGAAAGCGCGGGGCAATGTAATTGTGTTCTTTCCCGGCGACGCCGAATACCGGCCGGAGGATCTGTACACGGTGGTCACGCCGCTGGTGCGCTCGAGGTTCCGCGCCGTATTTGGCACCCGGGCCGTGAAGTGCACCAGCCTTTCCGAGCAGCTCAAAGGCATTTACCAGAACCGCCGGGGTCTGTATTTGACCAGTAAGTACGGAGGAATGCTTCTCAGCGTAGTGACACTGCTGCTGTACAACCGGTACATCTCCGACGTACTGAGCAGCGTCAAGGCGTTTGATGCCGCCCTGCTGCGGTCGCTGTCTTTGGAGTCCAACGGGCGGGATCTGGAGACGGAGATCGTCGCGAAGCTGTCCCGCCGGCGGGAATACATGCTGGAGCTGCCGGTGGAGTATCGGCCGCGGACCCGGGCGGCAGGCAAGAAGATCACGGTCAAAGACGGTCTGGCGGCACTGGGCGCCCTGCTGCGGTACCGTTTCGGCGACTGACGGGCATGCCGGTACTGTCCATCGTGATCCCCGCCTATAACGAAGCAGCTTTTCTGGGGGCGCTGCTCGAGCGGATTCTGAAGGTACCGACCGAGGAGCTGGGGTTTCAGAAGGAGATCATCGTGGTCAACGACGGATCCACGGACGATACCGAAGCGGTGGCCCGGGCTTTCTCCGGGGTCCGATGCTTCACGCAAGTGCCGAACCAGGGCAAAGGGAAGGCCGTCCAACGGGGCTTGCAGGAGGCCACGGGTGATTACGTCCTGATCCAGGACGCGGATCTGGAATACGATCCCGCGGATTACATGGGCATGCTGCGGGCGCTGCGCGAAGGCGCGGATGTGGTGTACGGAAGCCGTTTTCTCGGGCAGAGGCGGCAACAGCGGCGCCTGACCCTGTTCCCGGGCAGGCACCCGCGGCAAGGGCTCGGCCCCTGGCTGGCGGGCGTGGTGCTCTCCTTCTGGACGTGGCTGCTGTTCGGCCGCTGGATTACCGACACGCTGACCGCCTACAAGCTCTATCCGGCCCCCGTGGTGAAGCGGCTTCGCCTCCGCACGCGCGGCTTCGAGACGGATCACGAGATCACGGCGAAGCTGCTGCGGATGGGACAGCGGATTGCGGAGGTTCCCATCGCGTATTTTCCGCGTTCTCGCGAGGAAGGAAAGAAGATCCGGGCGTCGGACGGCCTGGTGGCTGTGTGGACGCTGCTCAGATTTCGCTTTGTGGACTAAGCTCAGCCGCAACGATCTTGCCGCCGTGACGCTCCTGGTGGTGCTCACCGGGGCTCTGTACGGGATGACGCTCCGGCAAGGGCACGACTGGGGCGGAGATTTCAGTGTGTACATCATGCACGCGCGGAATATCGCCGAGGGACGGCCGTATCTCGAATCCAGCTATGTGGTCACGCCGGAATCGGCGGTTCACCATCCGCCGACTTATCCTCCTGTGTTCCCGCTTCTGCTGGCGCCGTTTTATGCATGGTACGGTTTGAACTACGTTGTGCTCAAATCCGTGGTGCAGGCGTGCTTCGCGCTGTCACTCGCATTTTATTATCTTCTCGGGCGGATGCGCGGAGGCCGGGTCTGGGAGTCGGCGGTCGTTGCGGCGGCGTTCGGGTTGAGCGGCCTCGTATTGTCGTTGAAAGAATCCGTGATTTCCGAAGGAACTTATGCTTTGTTCTCGAGCGCTTCATTGTGTGCGGCGCTGCTGATATACGCAAAAGGCTGGGATCGCAGCCGGCCGGTGGCGGCGGGGGCGTTGCTTGCCTCCCTGTTCCTGCTGTCGTACGGCACAAGAGCCGCGGGGCTGGCGCTGCCGGCAGGATTCTGGATTCACGAGGCTCTCTCCATCCGAAGGGTGCGGCTGTTCTCCGTGACCGTCTCCGGGGTTTTCCTGGCGGGCACGTTCCTTTCTGCCGCCACGGTCTACGACTTCCGCAGCTACGGGAATCAGTTCGCATCCGACTGGGCAGAGTACTGGCGAAACGCGGTCTACTATCTGCGTTCGCCTGCGTCGTTGTGGAGCGGGGCGCCCGAGTGGCTGCGGTACCCACTGGCGGGGGGCGGTCTGTTGCTGGCCGGAACGGAAATAGTCCGCAGGAGCCTGAAGGGACCCTCCATCCTGGAGTGGTATTCGTGGGTGAGCATTGCGATGGTGCTCGTGTACACGTCGGGACGTTCGCCGCGCTATCTTGCCGGCTTCCTGCCGCTGTTTGTGCTCTACATGATGGAGGGGGCAAGATACTGGTCAGAGCGGGTGGGCAGCTTCGAGCGGTTGCGGTTTCGCACCGTGCTGGCGGCGGCGCTGGCTGCCGGTATCGCTTTCAATCTGGCGGCGCTCGAACGCGGCCCCATCCGCGAGGGCGTCGAGCAGCCCACTTTCGCCGCGCTGTGCCAGTTTTTGAAATCGGACATGACGGAAAAGGATGTGGTCGTCTCCTGGAACCCGCGGGTGCTGGCCTTATATACCGGAAGGCGCTCGGCCGAGTATCCGAAGACGAGCTCCCGGGAGGAATTTTCTCGCGGCCTGGAGCGAGTGGGGGCGACCCACCTGGTTTTCTACAAGCATTACGAGGAGGACATGTTCTGGCTGCGGCCGTTTTTTGAAAACGATACGGGTGCAGCCCGGGTGGTTTACGAGAATCCCGATTTTCGCGTGTATCGGCTGCGGTGACGATTGCGGAAGCTTGTTGCGCGGGGAGTACGGCGGTGCCGGAGCCGCTCCGGGTGGCGGTGGTGTTCGAAGGCGACCGGGTGACGGGGCCGGCCAAGAATCTGCTGCGTTTCGCCCGAAGCGCGCAGCGGCAGGCGGCGGGGCTGCCTCGCCTGGAGATCCGCTTGATGACGTACCAGCGCGGAAGGCGGGAGCAGGAGTCTGCCCTGGCGGCGGAGGCGCGGCGCGCCGGAATTGACGTACGCATCATCCGGGAACGGGGCAGGTTCGACCCTGGCGTGTTGCCGCAGATCCGGCGCTACGTCGAAGAATGGCGCCCGCACGTGGTCCAGACGCACCAGGTGAAGTCGCATTTCCTGATGCGACTGTCGGGACTGTGGAGGAGCCGTCTCTGGCTGGCATTTCACCACGGCTACACGAGCGAGGATTTGAAGATGCGGCTGTACAATCAGCTGGACCGCTGGTCACTCCCGCTGGCCGATCGCGTCGTGACCGTTTGCAACGCCTTCGCGCGGCAGCTGGAGAAGCGAGGGGTGGCGCGCGAACGGATCTGTGTGCGGCACAACGCCGTCACGTTTCCGGAACCTTGCGATCCGGAGAAAGCGGAATCGCTCAAGAGGACGCTGGTCTCCGAGGAAGGAGTTCCCGTCCTGCTCACCGTCGGCAGGCTGTCGCCCGAGAAGGGGCACAGGGATCTCATCGAGGCCGTGCGCGAGTTGCGACGCCTCGAACCCGGTCTGGCCTTCTGCCTGGTCGTGCTCGGAGAAGGAAAGGAACGACCGCGCATCGAAGCATTGTGCAGGCGATACGGCCTGGAGCGCGAGGTGAAGCTGGTGGGCCACCAAGACGATGTGGCGCCCTACTATGCCATGGCAGACGTGGTGGTGATTCCCTCGCATTCGGAAGGCTCACCCAACGTGCTGCTGGAGGCGATGGCGTCGGGCGTGCCCGTGGTGGCCACGCGCGTCGGGGGCATTCCCGAAATCGTGGCGGAGGGAGAGACGGGGCTGCTGGTGCCGCCCCACAATCCGCGTGCCCTCGCGGAGGCGCTGGTGCGGCTGCTGCATACTCCGGAAGAAAGACGGCGTCTGGCGGAGGCGGCACGCCGCGTGGTGGCTTCGGAATACACTCCGGAGGCGTATGAGCGCTCGCTCCGCCGGGTCTACCGGCGCCTGTGGGAGGAGTGTTCGAGCCGGGTGGCGGGGGTCGGAAGCTAGCGGCGCCGCTCCGGGCGCGTCACCTCCCGGGCTCGGGGGCGGGCGGCCAAGGCTCCGTAGAGCTCCCGCATCGGCGCACAGACCACCGACCAGTCGTACTCGCGCCGGGCCAAGTCGCGCCCGGATTCGGCCAGGCGGCGCCAGAGTTCGGCGTCGTCAAGGAGCCGGACAATGCCATCGCGAAATTCCCGGGGGGATTCTGCGAGCAGAAAGTGCTCCCCCGGCCGGACGCGGAGTCCTTCCGCGCCGACTGCGGTGGACACGACCGGAACGCCGGCCGCCATGCTCTCCAGGATCTTCAGGCGCGTTCCTGCGCCGGTACGCAGCGGGACGACCTGGAGCAACGCTTCCCGGTAAAAGGGCCGCACATCCGCCACGGTCCCCGTAACCTGGACCCTGGAGCCGTCGGCGAGGGCGCGGACGGCGGCCGCCGGCGAGCGGCCGACGAAGGTGAGGACTAACCCGGAGCGCCCGCCTAGGAGGGGCCAGACCTCGCGCGTGAACCACACGGCGGCGTCCACGTTGGCGCGGTAATCCATGGCGCCCACGAACAGGATCCGGAACCGCGGGGGCTCCGGCCCGTCGGGATCCCGAAAGAAGGCTGCGTCCACGCCGTTCTCCACGACGCAGACGTTGGCTTGCGGATCCATTTCCAGCAGCGCACGCCGGTCGGCGTCGCGGACGACAAGATGGGCGTCGGCGCTTTGCAGGAAGATCCGCTCCGCCGCGCGGAGCTTGGGCACCGTCTGAGCGGCGTAAAACCGCTGCGCGAGCGCGCGTTCATGAAGGCAGTAGCGATGGAGGAGTTCGGACTCCAGTTCGTGCCAGTCCGCCACGATTGCACGGGGCCGGTCGGGCCGGGACTGAAACAGTTCCAAGTACGTGCCCATGTGGACTCCCTCGACGTGCAGGAACTCAAACCGGTACTGCGAAAGAACCTGCCGGACGGCTCTGCGCATGAGCGCGGAGGTGTAGTTCAACAACGTGATCGGAGTCCGGCCGAGCAATCCTCGGACGAGCTTGGGGAGGGTATAGGTGCGCGGCCGCGGGATGCGCCACAGCTCCATGGGTTCGATCAGCCCCGGGAGAGTAGTGCGTTCGATGGGACCGCCGGGTTGGCGGCGAAAGCACAGGTAAACGATTCGGAACAGGCTGCTGAGTTGCCGGGCGAGGTGGTAGCTGCGCAGCTCGCCGCCGCTTGTCGGGCCCAGCACATCGTAAGGCCCGAGAATCAGGAGCTGGGGTCTCGATGCGGCGGTCGCTTCGGGGCTCCGGAATTCTCCGCGATGGGTCATGCCGGTTCGGTCAGAACCCCAGTCAGGACCTGGCTGGTTCCCATACGCTGCGGGTACGGTTTGCTACACTGGCAGTTTGTCGCGGAGCAAAGCCAGCGCCGCGTGGCTGCTCGCTCTGGCGGGCGCCGCAGCCGCGGTGTTGTTCTTGTTTGCCAGGGTCTCGCCTTCGCATCCCTTTGCTTACGACGAAGCCGATTACATGTATGCGGCGACGCGCGGCATCGGGAACAATTACTGGGACCGCCCTTCGATCTCCTTTGTCGAGTTTGTCTCCAAGGGGCTGGAACTGGCGCGCAATCCCGGGCTGCGGGGCAACTTTTCCCAATACATCCGCTCGACGGGTGATATTACGTTTTACCGGCACTTCCACGGCCCATTGTACTCGCAGTGGGTCGGGGTTTGGCACGCCCTCGGGGTGCGAACCGAGGCCGGCTACCGCAGAACGGGGCTGGTGCTTCACCTGCTGACGGCGGTGGTGATCTACTTCGGCTATCGCGCCGTATTTCCGTCGCTGCCGGCTGCGGGCGCCTTTGTGGCTGCGGCGGCTTTTCTGACGAACCGCACCGCGCTGGTGACATCCCTGGCCATCACCCAGCACACGCTGTTTATTTTTCTTACCGTCGTGACCCTGTTTCTGACGGCGCGGTTTTGCCGTGAGCTGGCGCCGCGCTACTGGTACGGCGCGATGGCCTCTCTGGCCCTGGCATTTGCCACGGTGGAGACGAGCGTGCTGGTGCTGGCCGCGCTGGCCCTCACGCTGGCCGTGCTGGGTGCACGCCTCAGGGCACAGTGGCCGCCAAGGGAGCTGGTGCGGCTGCTGCTCAAGGGCGTCGCAGTGTTTGTAGCGGTGCTCGTTGCGGTATGGCCGGCGAGTCTGCTGAAGCTGAGTCTTCTCAAAGGCTACCTGTATCTGGCCTACATGACGCTGCGGCGGAAGACGTTCGTTCCCACGGGGCCGGAGGAGCTGTGGGCAGCCAAGCTGCGGACTGCCCCGCTCGAGTTCGTGCTGCCGGCACTGGCGGTGGCGGTCACGCTGCTCTTCTGGCGCAAACTTTCCCACCGGCGCGAACTGGCGCCGTTTCTGGTGTACGCCGGGATGTTTCTCGTGACCACCCTCGTGATCACCCTTTCGTACACGCACTATCACGGATCGCTGATGGCGGCACTGGCGGTTCTCACCGGCGCCTGGTTCGGGGAGCTGTGGCGCCGCCGGGGAACACTGGTCAGGGTAACGGCGCTCGGGCTGGTTCTGGCCGTTTTGGGAGGCATGGCGCACGGCTATTATCTGGAAGCGCGCGCCCTTGAGATGCAACCGCCCGCGAGCAAACAAGTGCTGGAGTATCTGGGGTCGCAGCCCGGGAATCTGCAAGAAGTCTGGTTGATACCGTTCACGCTGGTGCCGATCCTGCACTTTTACCATTCCGAAACCCGTTTCGTCGGATATGACACGGACCGTGCACCGGAGGAGTTGGCGGCGGAGGTCATGCGAGAAGAATCTTCCGCACAAATTTTGTGTGAAGTCCGCCAATGTGCGGCGCTGGAGGCGGCGCTGGGGAAATACGGACAGGTAAGGCGGATCAGAATCGCGCGGGGTTGGGACGGAGAAATTCACTTGCTGCGGCTGGAGCGGCGCTGAAGCCGGCGATGCGCACCGAGACTCGCGTCGGAATCGTGGGGGCAGGGTATGTGTGCGCACATCATTTGCGAGCCCTGCGGGACCTCGGATTCGTGCGGGTCGTGGCGGTTTGCGATGTGGACGAGCAAAGGGCCCGCCGGATGGCGGCGCGATTCCGCGTGGAGCGCGTATGCCGGAGTGTGGCGGAGATGGCCGAGCATCGGCCCGACGTCATTCACATCCTGACGCCGCCGGAGACGCACTGCGCGCTCGCCATGGAGGCCTTGCAGATCGGCTGTCACGTCTTCGTCGAGAAGCCCATGGCGGAGACGGTGGAAGAATGCGAGCGCATGATCGAGGCCGCGCAGGAGGCCGGCCTGGTCCTGTCGGTGAATCATTCGGCGCGATTCGATCCGGCCGTCCGGGACGCGATTGCCCGGGTGCGGCGGGGAGAGTGCGGCGACGTGGTAGGCGTGCTGTTTGTGCGGAGTTCGGACTATCCGCCCTATGCAGGCGGTGCGCTGCCGGCCTGGTACCGGCAGGGTTCGTACCCGTTCCGGGATCTGGGAGTCCACGGCTTGTACCTGCTTGAAAGCTTTCTCGGGCCGGTGAAGGGACTGCACGTGCATTGCTCGAGCGCACGGCAAGACCTGCCGCAGATGCTGGATGAGTGGCGGTGCACGGTGGAGTGCGAGCGAGGCACCGGACAGATCTTCCTGTCGTGGAATGCGCGGCCGATTCAAAACGAGCTCTGGATCCACGGCACGCGGGGCGTGGCGCACGTAGACTGTTTCTTGCAACTCTGCCAAGTACATCGCGCCTGGCCCCTGCCCAAGCAGGCGCTGTTTGTGGCGAACGGGGTTGCGCAGGCGGCCCGGAGGCTGGGGAGAGTGCCGTGGAACGTGGTGCGCTTTGCGAGCGGTTCGCTGAAACCTTCCCCCGGCATCTACGCTTCCGTCCAGGAATTTCACCGCGCGCTGGCCGAAGGGAAGCCGGTTCCGGTCAGTGCCGAAGAAGGGCGTCGGAGCGTGTACTGGCTGGAGAAGGCCGGCCGCGAGGCGGACGAGCTCCTGCACCGCCGCCGCGCGCGCTTTGCTGCCGTGCCGCAGCAGGCCCGCATCCTGGTGACGGGAGCCGGCGGATTTCTCGGACGGGCGCTGGTACGAAAACTTCGGGAACAGGGGGAGAAGCCGCGATTACTGCTGCGCCGGCCGGCCGCCGACGGATGTGATCTGCCTGTGGCCTACGGGAATTTGGGAGACCCGGAAGCCGTGGACCGGGCGGTCAGTGGCGTAGAGATTGTGTTCCACGTCGGTGCGGGCATGCGAGGGGGACCGTCCGAGTTTCAGGCAGGGACGATCTGGGGGACGCGCAACGTCATCGAGGCCTGCCTGCGGCACAAGGTCAAGCGGCTCGTCTACGTCAGCTCCCTGGGGGTGCTCGACCATGCCGGCCACCGGCCGGGACAAGTGGTGACGGAAGACTCTCCGCTCGAGCCGCACCCGGAGCGAAGAGGCTGGTACACGCGCAGCAAGCTGGAGGCGGAGATGATGGTCCGGGACGAGATTCGGGAGCGGGGCCTGCCGGCGGTGATTCTGCGCCCAGGGCAGATTTTCGGTCCGGGGGCGGAGCGCACGGCTCCGAACGGCGTGATCGCGTTCGGGAGCCGGTGGATTGTGGCCGGGCGAGGGCGGTTTCCGCTGCCCCTGGTTTATGTGGAGGACGTTGCCGACGCGCTGCTGCTGGCTGCGACCGCAGAGCAGGCGTGCGGGAGCGTGATTCACGTGGTGGATCTGACGGAGGTGCGGCAGAACGAGTATCTGGAGTGGTGCTGCAAGCGGCTGGGGGGCGAGATTCGCGTTCGCCGCGTGCCGTTCGCGATATTGCTGGCGGCCGCGGCGGCGGCGGAGCTGCTTGCCCGAGCCGCCGGTCGCAGCGCACCTCTGTCGGTTTATCGCGTACGCTCGTTGCGCCCGTTGTGGCCGTGCGACGTCTCGCGCGCCAGGGAGCTGCTGGGCTGGGAGCCGCGGGTGGGCGTGCGCGAAGGGCTGCGGAGAACCTTTGACGTCGTGGAATGAAACGGTGGAGGAAGGCCGCGCAGGGCGTCTGGAGGGTTACGCGGACCCTGTGTGTGCTGTTTGCGGCCGTGTTCGCCATCGTGCATGTCACGCCTCTGGTGCCGTGGGTCGCGGCGTGGCTTTCCGACGACTGGCGTGGCACGCACGGAGACATACTCATCATCCTGGGTGCGGACCAGCTCGGGGACGGAACCATAGGGATCAGTTCATACTGGCGAGCGGTCTACGGAGCGCGGGCGTTCCACGCAGGGAATTTCCGGACGGTCGTCATCAGTGGCGGTACCACAATGGCAGGTCCGTCCCTGGCCTCGCAGATGGCGGAGTTCATGGCGGCGCTCGGAGTGCCGCGGGACCGGATCGTGCTGGAGGAAGGAAGCTGGAACACGCGCCTCAACGCGCTCTACACGGCGGCGATGGTGCGCAACTGGCCCGGGAAGAAAGTACTGCTCACCAGCGACTACCACATGCGCCGAGCCCGGCGTTGTTTTCTGAGAGCCGGCCTGGACGTTGAGCCGGCGCCGTTTCCGGATGTGATGAAACGGTTCAACAACCCGCTGGAGCGCTGGGTGTGCGCCTGGGTGGTCGGCGTGGAGGTGGCGAAGCTGGCGTGGTACTGGGCCAGAGGGTGGGTCTGAGGGCCGGCCGCCCGTGCGGCCGACAACGTGTGGGGACGTGCGGGCTCGCCCGAGCCGCAGCAAGAGGACGCCCACGCGGCCAAGATCCCACCCGCAGACGGTTGTCTCCAGCCGCTAACGGGACACCGCCGCCTGCTTGAGCAGGAGACTTTCGACCTCTGCGGCCGGCAGGGCGGCGCCGAAGAGGTATCCCTGCATGCGGTCGCAACCGACGGCACGCAGCGCCGCCAGCTGCGACTCGTTCTCCACGCCCTCGGCCACCACGGTGAGCCCCAGGCTGTGGGCTACAGAAACAATGGCTCGAACGAGCGGCAGGGTGGAGGTGTCCTTTTCGAGTTCGGCCAGAAAGGACTGATCTATTTTCACGGTGTCAATGGGCAGCCGGCGGAGATAGCTGAGCGAGGAATAGCCGGTGCCGAAATCATCAATCGAAATGGAGACGCCCAGGGCTCGCAGGCGCTCCATCTGCCGCAACGATTCCTCGACGTCGCGCATGATGACGCTCTCGGTGAGCTCGAGTTCCAGCAAGGACGGCTCCAGGCCGCTGGCCGACAAGGCCTGTGCCACAGCCTGAATAAAATCCGTGCGGGCAAATTGCATCGGGGAAACGTTCGCCGCCACGCGCACGGCGGGCAGGCCTTTGCGCTGCCAGGCCACGGCCTGCCGGCAGACTTCCTGCAACACCCAGGTGCCCACAGGCACGATGAGCCCGCTCTCCTCGGCGATGGGAATGAACTGGGCCGGCGGAACGGCGCCCAGGCGGGGATGGTTCCAGACGAGCAGCGCTTCGAGCCCGACCAGCGCGCCCGAGGCCGACATCTGCGGCTGGTAGTAGAGGGTGAGTTCGCCGTGCTCCATGGCCCGCCGCAGCGCCGTTTCCAATTCCATCTGCTCAGCCATGGCGGCGCCGAGATCCGCAGTGAAGAACTGAAACCGGTTCTTGCCGCGGTATTTGGCCCGGTACATGGCGCTGTCGGCGTTGCGCTGGAGCGTGGCGGCGTCCCGGCCGTCGCGCGGAAAGACGGCGATGCCGATGCTGGCCGTCACGAACAGTTCGTAGCCGCGGACCAGAAAGGGATCGCCCAGGGCGTCCAGGAGCTTTTGTGCTACGCGCTGGGCGTCCTGGGCATCGCTGATCTCGCTCAGCACGATCATGAATTCATCCCCGCCCATACGCCCGAGAACGTCCGTCTTCCGCAGGCAGGCTTCAAACCGCGCCGAGACTTCCCGTAACAGCACGTCGCCCACGGCGTGTCCGAGCGTGTCATTGATCTGCTTGAAGCGGTCGAGGTCCACGAGCAGAACGGCCACGAGCCAGCCGTTGCGCTCGGCGCGGGCCAGAGCGGACTCCAGGCGTTCCTCCAGCAGGAAACGGTTCGGCAAGCCGGTGAGGGCGTCGTGCCGGGCCTGCCAGGCAAGCATGTCGGTCAACTGGCGTTGTTCGATGGCCACGGCTGCAAGCCGCGACGCCATGTGGCACAGCTCCAGGATCTGGACATCAGGGTTCCGGCCCCGGGGACCGTACGCGGCGACGATGCCCAGGACATTTCCGCTCCCCGACAGCACGGGGACACACCAAGCCGCCTGGAGACCCTGGCCGGCAAGCAGGGCTCGGAGGGCGCCATCCGGCTCCTGTGAAGCGAGGTCCTCGGACATCACCACCAGCCCGGAAGCGACCTTGGCGAGCAGCCCTTTTGCGGCGCCGATCTCCAATCCCCGCACGTGTTCGGCGTAGGCGGCCGGCAAGCTCGGGGCGGCACCACACCACAGGCGGCCCTGACGGAGCAACAGCAGAGCGCAGGCCAGGCCCGGCACCTGCCGTTCCACAAGCACGGCAAGGCGCGCCAGTACGTTTTCGAGCGGCGCGTTGGCGGCCACCAGCTCGAGGATTTGGTTGCGGTCCCGCTCGAGGATCTCCGCCCGTTTGCGCTCTGTGATTTCCCGGAACACACACACCCAGTGGCCGAATGCCCCTTTGGCGTCGGCAATCGCGGCGGCGTTGACGTCGGCCCAGAAAGGCGTGCCGTCGCGCCGGTACCAGATCAGCTCGACTCGCACCGACTCTCCCCGCCGCACGGCGTTGCGAATGCGTTCCAGTTGCCGCGGATCGGTCTCGGAGCCGTGGAGCAGGCCGGCCACACCTGCGGCGGCCTGGTCCGCTTCATAGCCCGTGATGCGCGTGAACGCCTCGTTGACGTAGACCACGGGAGTTGAGAACGGATCGCCTCCGTCCAGGCGCGCGATGAGCACGGCGTCATTGGCATGGACCACCACCGAGCGCAGCAGCCGCAGCTGGGCCTCGGCTTTTCTGCGCTCCGTCAGGTCCCGCGCGATTCCCTGGATGCCGACCGGCCTGCCGTCTTCAAACTGGAGGCGCGAGCTGATTTCCAGGGTGACGCGGCGCCCGTCTTTGGCGAAGACTTCGAGCTCATACGTCGTCTGGGGGGCGCCGCCGAGCTTCTCGCGGATCTTTTCCTGCACCAGACGCGCCGCGTCCTCGTCCATGAGCGAGAACACGCTCCTGCCCAGCAGCTCCTCCCGGCGATAGCCGAGCACGCGCTCCACGGTTTTGTTCACCGAGGTGAAATTGGCGTGCAGATCCAGGGTGTAGATGAGATCGCCCGCGTTTTCGAACAGCTCGCGGTACCTGGTGTCCTGGCGCCGCCGGTCATCGGAGGAAAGCGAGCGCGTGAGCGCGAGGCGCAAATCCAGCTCTGCGCCGGCCACGGCAGCCAGATCGGCAAGTCCGGCCGCCGTTTCCGGCCCGTGGAGAGCCGGCCGGGGATCCATGACCGCCAGAACCGCGAGCGGCTCGCAGTACGAAGACCGCACGGCGGCACCCGCATAAAAACGCACCGCCGGCTCGCGGCAAACCAGGGGGTTGCTCTCGAATCGGGAATCCCGGCGGGCATCGGCAACGACACAAACGTCCGGGCAGGCAACTACTGCGGCGGCTAAGGAAGAGGCCCGCGGGATCGGGGCGGGCGGCTCAAAGCCGTCGGCAAGGACGATCCGCTCGGCTTCCGCCTCGAGGACGCTCAAGGCGGCCCACTTGCCCCCCAGCAGCCGGGCGGCAGCCCGGACGAGGCGGAGGAAAGGTTCCTGCCGGAGAATCGCTGCGACTGCCGCAGGATCAAGCTCCGCTGCCGCGCCCCGCACCGGGAGCTTTGTTTTGGCTTGGAACTCCTCTCCCCTCTCGATGCCCGCCTCCCGTATCCGGCCGACTTAGATCAGCCGTTCGCAGATGGACTTGGCCTGCAGGAACTGGAGCAGATAGTCCGGTCCGCCGGCTTTCGAGTCCGTGCCCGACATATTAAATCCGCCGAAGGGATGCGCCCCGACCATGGCGCCCGTACATTTGCGGTTGAAATACAGATTGCCGACAAAGAATTGCTCGCGTGCTTTACGGATCTTCTCGGGGTTCCGCGTGAAGACCGCGCCCGTCAGACCGTACTCGGAGTCGTTGGCCAGCTCCAGGGCATGGTCGAAGTCGCGGGCCGGGGTCACCGCAAGCACCGGGCCGAAGATCTCTTCCTGGAAGATGCGGGCCTTGGGTTCCACGTCTGCAATGATTACGGGCCGCAGGAAATAGCCTTCGCCGGCGACCGGGTCGCAACCGGTGATCAGGCGCCCCTCTTTGCGGCCGATCTCGATGTAGTTGAGGATGGAGCGGCGTGCACTTTCATTGATGACCGGACCCATGAAGTTTTCCGGATCGTCGGCCGGTCCCACGCGCAAGCTCTCAGTACGCATCTTGAGGCGTTCCAGGAACTCGTCGTAGATGGTCTGGTCCACGATGGCGCGGGAGCAGGCGGAGCACTTCTGGCCTTGATAGCCGAAGGCCGACACGAGCACCCCCTCCACGGCCCGGTCCAGGTCCGCCTCCGCATCCACGATGATGGCATCCTTGCCGCCCATTTCTGCGATGACGCGTTTGATCCAGATCTGGCCGGGCTGGGGCTTGGCGGCCAGTTCATTGATCCGCAGTCCCACTTCCTTGGAACCCGTGAAGCAGATAAAGCGCGTCTTCGGATGCAATACGAGCGCGTCGCCGACCACGGCCCCGCTGCCGGTGACAAACGAGAAACTGCGCTCCGGAAAGCCGGCCTCCAGCAGCACTTCGCAGAACTTCGCGGCGATCGTCGGTGTGTCGCTGGAGGGCTTGATCACCACCGTATTGCCGCTAACTAATGCCGCCGTGGTCATGCCTGTGAGGATGGCAAGGGGAAAGTTCCAGGGCGAGATGATGACCCCGACGCCGAGCGGCAGGTAGACGAGCTCGTTCTTTTCACCGGGCGGGGAAAGCATCGGGCGCGGGGCGCCGTAGCGCAGAGCCTCGCGGGCGTAATACTCGCAGAAATCAATGGCCTCGGAGACGTCCGCCTCGGCCTCCGGCCAAGTCTTGCCCGCTTCATAGACCAGCCAGGCGTCGAACTCCCGCTTGCGGCGGCGGAGGATGGACGCCGCCCGCAGGAGCATCTCGGCACGGGTCTCGACCGGGACCCGGCTCCACTCCGGGAAGAAGGAAAATGCGGACTCCACAGTCATGCCGGCCAGCTCCGGAGTCGCCCGCTGATGGACGCCCACAACTTCGGCCGGGCGCGAGGGGTTCCGCGACTCAAACTTTTCATCGGTCCTGAGCTTCGCGCCCCCAATCCAGAGCTCGTACTCCCGGCCAAACTGCCCGCGGACGCGCCGCAGCGCCTCCTCCATCGCACGCCGCTCTTCCGGCACGGAGAAGTCGGTGTAAGGCTCATTGGCGAACGCAGGCAGCGTCTCAAGACTGAGCAAGGCGGGGCTACTCATCGCTACCTCCCTGGTTGCCTGCTGGATTATCCGCGGAGGGCCTTTTTGCCGCGCTCGAAGAACTCGCCGGCCTCCTCGGCCACCTTCTTGCCGCGCTCATAGTATTCGCGCCCGCGCTCGAGTACCTCCCGGCCCGCGTCCACGATTGCATCCCGGCTTTCCTCCGCCTTTCGGCTGATGTAACGCCGAGCCTCTCTCCCCGACGCAGGGGCGAACAAGAGGGCAATCGCCGCTCCCACCGCAGCACCTGCAAGAAACCACACCACCGCATTGCCATTCCGATCCGTGGCCATAGCCGGAAGCCTCCTTTCCCTCTCATTCTATCCGTTACGCTCCCAAGCTGCTCAATCCGGTGATCCACTTTGGGTTGCGATATCTTCAAGAAATGGGTGTTTTACCTGAGTGGATCACGGTGTTTCGCTCCGCGGATCTCGCAGCGGAATCGCAGGCCAAGGCCGTCGAGCAACTGCTCGCCAACGCGGGAGTGGAAGCGCAAGTTCTCGACGACAGCAGTCCGGGGGTGCCATCCGGAACCTGGGAGGTCCGCGTCCGCGCGCGGGATGCGACTTTCGCCGAGCGGCTGATCGCGGCGAACCGGAGCGACATCGAAACTCCCATTAACCCTTCTCACGATCTCGATCTGGTGCCGGTATTCAGTTCCGATGCACACGATGCAGAGATGGAGGCGCTGGCGGTTCGAAGCCTTCTCGAGGCGAATGAAATTCCTGCGGTGATGGTGGGCACCTCGCTGTATCCGAATCTTCCCTTCGAGGTCCGGGTCCCGCGGATGCACGCCGAGGCCGCGCGCGCCATCCTCGAAGAGGCCAGAAGTCTCGGTCCCGCCGCGGCCGAGGAAGCGGAGCGGGAAGGCGAGAGCCAGTGAGCGTCGCCTCGCACGCCGCGCACTCACCGGAACCTGGTTCGCCGGTGATGAGAACGACGGGGCTGATCGTCAATCCGCGGGCGGGAGGCGGCCGTGGAGGGCGGCGCTGGGCGCGAATCCGCGACCGGGTGATGACGCGGTTGAGGCCGGTGGCTGTGGAGTTTACCTCCGGGCCGGGGCAAGCCTTCGACCTGGCGCGGAAGATGATCCGCAATGGGGTGGAACTGGTGGTGGCCGCAGGGGGAGACGGAACCGCGCACGAGGTGGCGAACGCGATTCTCCACGAGGCTGTCCCGGCGACCGCCGTTCTGGGCTTGCTGCCGCTGGGCAGCGCGAGCGATTTTGCGCGAGGCGCAGGCATTGCCCGCCATCCGGAAGCCGCCGTCGAAGTCCTGGCCCAAGGCGCGGTGGCGCCGGTTGACGTCGCGGAGATTTGCTCGCCGGCCTCGGGCCGGCGCTTTTTCCTGAACGTGGCCAGTTGCGGTCTGGGCGCCGCCGTGGCCCGGCGGCTTCAGGCGGTTCGCAACCGATCCTCCGGGGCATGGAGCTATCTGCGGGCGGTGATCGCCGAACTGAGCCGGTACAAACCTGCAAGTGTGACGATCGCCCTCGAAGGCGTGGACACCGCCGTGCGCAGCGCCGTGACGCACATCGCGGTCGGCAACGGCCGGTTTCAGGCCGCCGGGATGGAGATCTGCCCGAATGCCCGGCTCGACGACGGATGGCTGGAAGTAACGCTGATCCGGCCGGTGGGCGTGGCGGAACTGGTGTGCGGCGCCCGTCTACTGTACGGCGGGCGCATTTACCGGCACCCCAAAGTGGATTACTACCGCGCCCGGCGGCTGCGGGCGGAGTCCGCCGATCCGGTCGAAGTCGAAACGGACGGCGAGCCGTACGGCCGCCTGCCGGTGGAGATCACGGTGCTTCCGCGGGCGCTCCCGCTCGTAGTGCCGCCACGCGGCCTTGCGGCGGCTGCGTGAGCACGCAGGGTACACTGTCCGCGATGGAGGTGTCCGATGTTGCAGCACCTGGACACACTGATCGCCTTTGCGGTCGTGATGGCCATCCTCAGCTTGATGATCACGATCGTTGTCCAGGCCGTTTCGGCGCTGTTTGGGCTGCGTGGAATCAACTTGCGCCGTACGGTGACGGAGCTCGTGGGCGCCGTGTGCCCGCAGGCCGCCGGGCAGGCGCAAGCTCTCGCCACCGCGGCGTTGTCGCATCCGCTGATCTCCGATTCCAACTGGCCGAAGCTGGAGCGATGGCGGCTGGCGACGGCCGTCCGGCCGGACGAGCTGGCCGGCGTGATCGGGCTGATCGCCAAGGACACCGGCAGTAGTTACCCGGAGGAGCTGCGCAAAGCTGCCGCAGTTGTGGCAGAAGCCGTTGCCGGAGCCTCGGAACGCGCGGCGGCCTTTCGGGCGTGGTTCGACACGGCGATGGACCGGGCCTCCCAGCGCTTCGCGGCGCAGATGCGGCTCTGGACGGTCATTTTCTCGGTGGTGTTGGCCTTCGGCATCCAGCTTGACACGCCCCGGCTCTTGGAGCGGCTTTCCCTGGACGCCGAAGTGCGAGCCCGCCTGGTGGCCGGCGCTGAGGCCGTCACGGAACAGGCAAGCGCGATCCTCAGCCCTGCCTCGAGCGCCATCCCGTGGGTTTACGGCGAGGCGGTGCGCGAGCTGAAACAACGAGCACCGGAGGCAAGCGGGCTTCCCGATCCTCCCTCGTTTTCGACGCGCCAGGACGCGGAAATCTGGCTGCGGGCGCAACTGGGAGCGCGCGCGGATTCCCTGATCGCCGAGTACCGCGAGATTGTCGGCAAAAAGCTCACGGCGGCGGTGGACCGGCTGAAAGACCAAGCCGCCTCGCTCCACGCCGAGCTCTCGCGAAGCCGCCTGGCGTTGATTCCGGATCCGTATCCGGGCCTGCGTGCGTTTCTGTGGAGCCTGTGTCCGGTCAACCGCCAGTTCTGGGGAATCCTGATTTCGGCAGGATTGCTCAGCCTGGGAGCGCCCTTCTGGTTCAACGCCCTGAAATCGTTAGCGACGCTGCGCCCCCTGGTGGCGGCCCGACAGGAAGCGGAGCGACGCCCCTCTTGAGGCCGATGTTTTCACTAAGCGGATCGCAGAAGATCAGCGCATTTGACCGGGCTTTTCCGCGACACGATTGACAGGCGCCGGAGTGAGGCGCGCTAGCCTGCCACCCAGCGCCCGCCCACCATCGTGCGCTCGACAGGGATGTTGATCAGCGAGGAGGGGTCCACACTTCTTGGATCCTCACCCAACACCACAAGATCGGCCAGCTTTCCCGGCTCGATGGAGCCTTTCAGATGCTCCTCGAAGGAAGCATAGGCGCCGTGGATGGTGCCGACCCGCAGCGCTTCCTCGACGCTGATGCGTTGAGCGGGCCCCCAGACGCGGCCATGGCTGTCGGTGCGCGTGACGCTGGACTGCAGGGCCATCATGGGCTCAAAGGGGCCCGGCGGGTAATCCGAGGTTTGGGTGACGGGGATGCCTGCGTCCAGGAAACTCCGCACCGCGAACATCCGGTTGAGGCGCTCCGGGCCGTACTCGCGCATTTTTTCGCCGTGGTAGTAGACGTAGGTGGAAAAGGGACTCGGGATGGCACCAAGGGCCCGGATGCGCTTGACGAGTTCCGGCGTGACGACGGTGCAGTGCTCGATGCGGAAGCGAGGGTCGCGGCGCGGCGCCTCACGTTGCAACCGTTCGTAGACGCGCAGGACCATGTCTATGGCCGCGTCGCCGTTGGCGTGGGTCCCGATCTGCCAGCCCGCCAGGTGCGCCTTACGGGCCTGCGCGTACAACTCCTCTTCGTCGGTCACGAGTATCCCGTAGTCATTCGGCCGGCCGACATAAGGTTCCGCCAGACGGGCCGTGCGCTCGGAGATGGAGCCGTCGGCCACCAGCTTGACTGCGCCCAGGCGCACCCATTCGTCGCCCAAGCCGGTGCGGACACCTGCGGCGATCATCTGATCGAGAAACCGGAACTGGATCATGCAGTAGACGCGCAACGAAAGCTCTCCGGCCTCACGGGCGTCCTGGTATGCCTCAAGGTCCTGGGGCGTCGCCTCCGCGTCGTGAACGGAAGTAATTCCGGCGCGGGTCATCATCTGGGCGATCTGCCGGACCGCCTCGCGGCGTTCCGCACGGCTGAAGTGAAACGGGACGTGCTGTTGGACGATATCCTTTGCACGTTCCTCCAGTCTGCCTGTAAGGCGGCCGGCCGAGTCGCGGTCAAAGCGGCCGCCGCCGGGATCGGGCGTATCTTCGGTGACGCCCGCGACGCGAAGGGCAACTGAGTTCACGTAGGCCGTATGGCCACCACGATGCTCCACCAGAACGGGATGGCGCGTGCTGACGGCATCCAGGTCCTCACGCGTAAGCCGGCGACTTTCCTGCGTCTTGGTGTCGTCGTATTTGAAGCCGACCACCCATTGGCCGGGCGGAGTCCGGGCGGCGCGCCGGCGCAGTGCCTCTTGGATCGCCCCAATCGAGCGCAGGTCGCAGTCCACCCAGCGGAGATGTCTCATGCCGGCGTAGAGCGGGTGCGTGTGCGCGTCAATGAAGCCAGGCACGACGGTCTTACCTCCCAGGTCAACGAGCTCGGTGCGGGCCACCGCAAGGGGGCGTACTTCGCGGTTGGATCCCACGGCGAGGAAACGACCGCGGGCGATCGCCACGGCCTGGGCGGCGGGCCGGGCGGAATCCATGGTGATGAAGTTGCCGTTGTAGAGGATCCGCTCCGGCTCGAGTCCGCGGGATGCTGCCAGGGTAGCGGGCCAGAGGGAAAGGAACTGGCGGCGGGAGGCCGGCTTCATGCGGCTTCTTTGAGCGCGTGGATCAGGTCGTTGACCGCCTTTTTGCCGTCGGCGAAATACATGAGGGTGTTGTCGGCGGCAAACAGCGGGTTGGGGATCCCGGCGAAACCCGGGCTCAGGCTGCGCTTGATCACCACGACGGTGCGCGCTTTGTCCACATCGAGAATCGGCATGCCCGCGATGGGGGACTTGGGATCGGTGCGGGCCAGGGGATTGACGACGTCGTTGGCGCCGATGACGATGGCGACGTCGGTCTCCGGAAACAGGGGGTTGACTTCGTCCATGTCTTTGAGCTCTTCGTAGGGGACATCGGCTTCGGCCAACAGTACGTTCATGTGGCCGGGCATGCGGCCGGCGACCGGATGAATGGCGTAGAGCACCTCGACGCCGCGAGACTCGAGCAGCTTGGCCAGCGCCTGCACCGCATGTTGGGCCTGCGAGACCGCCATGCCGTAACCTGGGACGATGATGACGCGCCGCGCCGTCTCCAGCAACATGGCCACTTCTTCGGGGGAGGTGGCTTTGACTTTTCCGGCATAGACCTTGTCCTCTTCGGCTTTGCCGGCCGCCACGGCGCCGAGGCCGCCGAACAGCACGTTCGGCAGGGAGCGATTCATGGCCCGGCACATGATTTGGGTGAGGATGATGCCGGACGCGCCGACCAGCGAGCCCGCGATGATGAGCATGTTGTTGGAGAGTACGAAGCCCGTAGCTGCGGCCGCCAGTCCGGAGTAAGAGTTCAGCAGCGAGATCACGACCGGCATGTCTGCGCCGCCGATCGGAATGGTGGTAAGCACCCCGAGCACGGAAGAGGCTGCGACCAGAAGCCAGTAGGCCGGGGCGGCTTCGGGCTCGCGGACCACCCAGACGGCGAGCGTCACACAAAGCGCTGCCCCCAGACCGTTCAGGAGATGCTGGCCGCGGAAGACGACGGCGTTGCCGGAAATCAGCTCCTGGAGCTTGGCGAAAGCCACAAGGCTTCCCCAGAACGTGACGCCGCCGATGAGAGCGGAGGCGGCAGTGGCCACCGTAAACTGGCGCGTGAGCTCGAGGCCTGCCGCGCGAGCCTCGAACAGGGCAGCCCCGGCCACCAGCACCGAGGCGCCGCCGCCGAAGCCGTTCAACAGCGCCACCATCTGGGGCATGCCCGTCATAGGAACCTTGACCGCCATGAGCGCCCCGGCCAGCCCACCGACGGCAAAGCCCGCCAGGATGAGCTGGTAGCTGATGATGCTGCGGTCGGCAAGTGTTACGACCACCGCGATGAGCATGCCGGTGGCGCCGAGCAGGTTGCCCCGCACCGCGGTCCGGGGGTGCGCCAGGCCTTTGAGGCCGAAGATGAACAGCGCCGAGGCGAGCAGGTAGGCCAGATTGACGAGATAGGCGGGCATCGGCTACTTTCTCCGGAACATTTCGAGCATGCGGTGCGTGACGAGGAAGCCGCCGACAACGTTGATCGTGGCAAAGACCACCGCAAAGAACCCGAGTAGGGTCGTGAGCGTGGTGTGCTGAGTGCCCGCCGAGAGGATGGCGCCCACGATGGTGATTCCGGAGATGGCGTTAGAGCCGGACATGAGGGGCGTGTGCAGCGTCGGCGGAACCTTGGTGATGACCTCGAAGCCGACAAAGATCGCAAGCACAAAGATGGTAATCGCGGTTACCAGGCTTTCCATTCAGTTCTCCCTCACGATGACTTGCAGTTTTTCGAGCACGCGTGGATGCACTACCTGACCGTTGCGCGCCACAAGAGTCTCCCGGGTGATGGCATCTTCCGGGTCAACGGATAAAGTGCCGTTTTTCACCAGATGCACCAGAAACGCCGCAAGATTGCGCGCGTACATCTGGCTGGCGTGGTGGGGCACGGTGGCGGGAAGATTCAGCGGGCCCAGGATGGTCACGCCATGGGCCGTGACGGTTTGACCGGGCCGCGTGAGTTCGCAGTTGCCACCGCGCTCGGCGGCCAGATCCACGATGACGGAGCCGGACGCCATGGAGGCAACCATCGGCTCCGTGACCAGAACGGGCGCCCGCTCGCCGGGCACGGCGGCCGTGGAGATCACCACATCGCTTTCCGCCACCACGCGAGCCATCAATTCGCGCTGGCGGCGGTAGAAGGATTCATCGAAGGCGCGGGCGTATCCGCCGGCATCCTCAGCTCCCGCGGTCTCCAGGGGCAATTCGACGAACCTGGCGCCGACGCTCTGCACCTGCTCCTTTACCGAAGGACGTACATCGTAGGCCTGCACGACGCCGCCGAGGCGCCGGGCGGTGGCGATCGCCTGCAATCCGGCCACTCCGGCCCCGATGACAAACACACGCGCGGGGGCGAGAGTACCCGCGGCGGTCATCAGCATGGGAAAGATCTTAGGCAGATGTTGTGCCGCGAGGATCACGGCCTTGTAGCCGGCGATGGTGGCCATGGACGACAGAGCATCCATACCCTGGGCACGGGTGATGCGGGGAATGAGCTCGAGAGCGAACAGCGTCGCTCCCGTGGCGGCGGCTTCGCGGACGCGCTCGGGCGCCCCCAGCGGATCGAAGAAGCCGATCACGGTCTGGCGGGCTTTGAGCAATCCCAGATCGTCGCGACCCGCCTCCGGATTGCTGCCATAGGCACGAACCTGGAGGATGACGTCCGCGGTGGCAAAGAGCACTTCGCGGCTGGGGACGATTTGCGCACCTTTCTCGGCATAGGCCGCATCCGGAAAACCGGCCTCCAGGCCTGCACCGGCTTCAATCATCACCTCAAGGCCAGCTTTTTTTAGCAAGGGCACGGCAGCAGGCACCAGGGCCACGCGCCGCTCGCCGGGATAGGTTTCTTTGGGGACGCCAACCGTCATTGTCGTATCTCAAATTCCCAGATTGCCACACTCAGCGCAAGCGCACGAAACGGACGCAGACCGGCACCGGCACTTTGAGCTGCCAGCCTGTGGGAATCAGATGTCCGGCGTCCGGATCCACCCGGAAGATCACCACGTTGTTCGAGTTCTGGTTGGCCGCGAACAGATAGCGCCCGGAGGGATCCAGGTTAAAATTCCGCGGCGTTTTGCCGCCGCTCGGAGTCTGTCCCCGGGCGAAAAGCAAGCCGGTCTTGGGGTCCACGGCGAAGACGGCGATGCTGTCGTGGCCGCGGTTGGACCCGTAGAGGAACCTCCCGTTGGGATGGACGCGGATCTCGGCGGTGGTGTTTTCCCCCGCGAACCCCTCAGGCAAGGTCGGAACGGTGTGGAGTTCTCTCAGGCGTCCGGGGCCGGCCTCCCAGCGGAAGGCGGTGACCGTGGAAGCCAGTTCGTTGATGACGTAAACGTAGCGACCCGAAGGGTGGAACGCGAAGTGGCGCGGGCCGCTGCCGGGTGCCAGGGCGGCAAAGGGAGGATCATGAGGTTCGAGGGATCCTTTGACGGGATGGAAGCGGTAAACGAAAAGCTTGTCTACACCCAGATCGGCGGCGAGGACGAAGCGGTTGTCCGGCGAGGGCTGGATCGAATGAGCGTGCGGTTCGCGCTGGCGCCGCGGGTTGACGCTTGAGCCGGTGTGCTGCACAAAGGCGGAAGCTTCGTGCAGGCATCCGTCCGGCGTCACCGGCAGGGCGGCCACGCTTCCGCTCCCGTAATTGGCCACCAGCAGGTAGCGTCCGGTGGCATCGAAGCAGACATAGCAGGGGCCGGTTCCCCGCGAGGAGACCTGGTTGAGCAGGGTGAGTCTCCCCGTCTTGCGGTCAATCTGATAGGCATTCACGGCGCCGCTTTTGCCGCCCGCGAACTCGCCGACTTCGCTCACGGCGTAGAGATAGCGCCCGTTGGGGTGCACTGCAAGAAACGAAGGGTTCACCGCCTCTGCCGCAAGTCCGAGTTCGGCGAGGCGGCCGGTGGCCGGATCGAAACGCCACGCATAAATGCCCTTACTTTCGCCCCGGGTATAAGTGCCGATGTAGACGAGGTACTCGGCAGACAATGGCCCGCCGCAAAGCCACAGCAGGGACAAAACAAGCCGTGCAGATCTCATGGCTTCATCAAATCGCAGACCGGCGAAGGACCGCAACCGCCGAAGGCCGCCTCACGGGATCCTGGTGAACCAGCGGATGTGACAGGCGACCTCGCGGAAGCCCTCCGAACGGTACAGGGCATTGGCGCGATCGTTGTCCGTCAGGCAGTCCAGGTTTGCGTAGAGCGCGCCTTGCTCCTTCAGGTAGCGAAGCATCCCGCGTAACATTTCGCGGCCGTAGCCGCGGCCCTGGGCTTCCGGGGCCACGGCCAGCAATTCGATATAGCCCAGACGGAGGATCGGATCCACGTACCCGGTCGCCACAGCGACCAGCCGGCCTTCCTCCTCGCCGAGCAGCACGGTTTGGGTTTGAAAGATGTGCGCGACGCGGAGCCGCCAGCGCTCGCGCCAGTCCCTTCCGTTGAGCGGGCCGAAATATTCATCCACGCGGCGGAACCAGGTGACGGGCTCGAAGCTGGCGAGCAGGAGTTGCTCAACCTTGGCGTAGTCCGCCTGACCGGCGACGCGGAAGCGCAGCGGCATGGCGCGATTGTACCCGCCCGTAAGTGAAGCTTCAAGGCCATAAGGGTTGCGGCTCGGGCCGCCGGCCACACAGGCAAAACCCGGATTGTCGGGAAGCTGAGTGCGCTCGGCGATGCGTTCTGTTTACCGAGTGAGCAACGCCATGGGCAGGCTCGCCGAGCCGCGGGCAAAGGCCGGCGGGCATGGAAAAAATGGAGCCTTTTGGGGAGGCCGGCGCGTATCTTCTAGTGAGTGGCCGAACATTGGCAAGCTCTGGCAGCGCCGGCCGAGGCCGGCCGCGAAAAGGACACCGCGCCGGATGACTTCGCGGGGCTGGTTCGCCGGCATCAAGCCATGGTCTACAGCATCGCCTGGCATTTCTTGCACGACCGCGGGCTGGCGGAGGAGGTAGCACAAGAAGTTTTTCTGCGCCTGCACCGGGAGCTCGGAGCACTGGAATCGCCCGACCATGTCGTTCTCTGGCTGCGGCGAGTGACTTGCCACCGGGCGCTGGACCGCTGGAGGCGCCGGCGGCGAGAGGAAATCTCCCTGGAGGAAGCGGGCGAGCTAGCGTCCGCGCCGCAGGAGTGCGACCCGCTGCTGGAGGACCGGCTGAGAAAGCTGGTAGCCTCGCTGCCGCCGAAGTGGCGCGCCATGGTGATCCTCCGCTATCAGGAAGATCTGCAGCCGGCCGAGATTGCGCAGGTGCTCAACATTCCGGTCGGTACGGTCAAAAGCGGCTTGCAGCGGGCTCTGGCCACGCTGCGAGAAAAGATCCGGCGAAGCATGGGAGGGCCGGAGCAATGAACTGGGAGCAGGAGTTGCGAGCGGCATTGCGGCGGCACGAGCCGCCGGCCGGTTTTGCCGAGCGTGTACTGGAGCGCGCGGCCACAGAGAGCGCAGCTCCGGTGCGCCGGCGGCGCCCCTGGCTACGGTGGTGCGCCGTGGCTGCGTCGCTGGCGCTGCTGGCGGCGGGCGGCTACCAGTACCGCGAGCGCCGCCTCCGAGGCGAGGAGGCGCGCGATCAGCTTCTCGAAGCCCTTCGCGTTACGGAGGCCAAGCTCGAGCTCGTGCGCAAGCGCCTCAACCGGACGAGCGGAGCAGCCCATCTCGAAACCAGACAGGAGAGCAGAATATGAAACCGATGATCGCCTTTACCGTACTGGCGCTCGCCCCGATGGCGGCCCAGGAGATCAACTTCGAAAAGCTTCAGCGACTGGCCGCGAAGGCGGCCAACATCGTGGATGTGAATCTCGACGCATCCATGCTGCAGCTCGGCAGCAAGTTTCTTTCCCCCAAGGACCCGGATCAGGCCAAGGTGAAGGAACTGGTCAAGGAGCTGAAGGGCCTCTACGTGCGGGTCTATGAGTTCGGGCGGGAGGGCGCTTACGCGGACTCGGATTTGGAAGAGATACGATCCCAGCTCAAGCAGGCGGCAGGCTGGGCGCGGATCGCCAGCGTGCGGGAAGGCAAAGGCCGAGAACGAGAAACGGTTGAGGTTTACCTCAAGAAGGAAGGGGAGCGGATCGGCGGCCTCACGGTGATCGCTGCCGAACCGAGCGAGCTCACGATTGCCCACATCCTGGGGCCGCTCGATCCGGAGAAGCTCGGAGAACTTGGGGGATTCATGGGGATACCGAAAGTGGACAGCAAGATCCGGTACGGGAAGACCGTGCCCCCTTCGAGGTGACCCACCCACCCGCGCCCCGTGCTATCGTAGCGGCGAAGGGGGTGACGTGCCGCAGGCGCCTTACGACGTGATCGTGGTGGGCACCGGGGCGGGGGGAGCGACCGCGGCCTACGTGCTGGCGCTGGCCGGGGCGCGGGTGCTGCACCTGGAGGCAGGGCGGATGCTCAATCCCGCCAAGGACTTTCTGACGCACGCCTGGCCGTGGGAACTGAAATTCCGCGGTTCCGGTCCGCCGGGTGAGTACGACGGGCTGTGGAAGATCAACGAATACACGGCACACCTTTACACGAACCCCCGCAAAGACCGCTACCGTTCCGACCCCGAGTTCCATTGGACGCGCCTGCGCGCCGTCGGGGGCCGGACCAACACCTGGGGCCGCGCATGCTTCCGTCACGGTCCTCTGGATTTCAAGACCCGGAGCCTGCAGGGATTCGGCGAAGACTGGCCCATCGGCTACGAGGACATCGCCCCTTACTACGACAAGGTGGAGCGGCTGGTGGGCATCGTCGGCAACCGGGACAACTACTTCAACATGCCGGACGGGATCTATTGCGGTCCGCCGCACCGGCCGCGCTGCGGGGAGCTGCTGCTGATGGAGCGGGCCCGGAAGATCGGGGTCCCGGTGCTGCTGGAACGGACGGCGGTTTTGAGCGTGCCTTACGACGGCCGTCCGGCGTGCCATTACTGCGGAGCCTGCGGGGTGGGCTGCGATGTGCGGGCGCGTTTCAGTACGCTGGACGCCGTCATTCCCAAGCTGCTGAAGCGGCCGAACTACACCCTGCGTCCCAACGCCACGGTCTACCAGGTACTGACGGACGAAAACGGACAAGCGGCGGGCGTGTCCTTCTTCGACAGCCTCACCAAGGAGTACCAGGAGGTGCGGAGCCGTGCGGTCGTGCTGGCGGCGAGCACCGTCGAATCGGGCCGCATTCTGCTCAATTCGAAGTCGCGCCACCATCCCAACGGCATCGGGAACTCGAGCGGACTGGTGGGGCACTACCTGATGGACAGCGTGAAATCGGGGGCGGTGGTCGGCGTGCTCCCTTTGCTCAAGAATCGTGTCCGCGAGGACGAAGACGGCGCGGGCGGGTCCCACGTTACGATCCCACGCTTCAACTACAACCGCAAGACGGATTACTACGGCGGCTATTTCATCCTCTGCGGGACGGGCTTCGGGCGCGGCGTGTCGAGCGCGGGGGGCATCACCGGCTGGGGCGCGGCCCTCAAGCGCCAGATTCGCGAGGAGTACGGCGCCACGCTTTCGCTGCGTTCCTACGGAGAGCGGCTTCCGGAATACACGAACTATTTCGAGATCGACCCGGATAACAAAGACGCTTACGGGATCCCGCAGGTGCGTTTCCACTGGAGGGAAAGCGACAACGACCGCAGGATGATGGAGGACATGTACGGCTGGATGGAGGAGATCCTGCGGGCCTGCGGAGCCGAGCGCGTGGTGCCGTATCGGAAGTATCTGGAGCCGATGGGGGACGCCACGCACGAAGCGGGCACGGCGCGGATGGGCACGGACCCGAAGACCAGCGTGCTGAATCCCTTTTGCCAGTCGCACGACGTCAAGAACCTGTTTGTGACCGATGCCAGCTGTTTTGTCTCGCTGCCCGGGACGCACGGCATCACGACGCTCATCATGGCCCTGGCGTGGCGGGCGGCGGAGTACCTTGCAGAACAGTTACGGAAAGGGGAGATTTAGCCGTGGCCGTGGATCGCCGCGAGACGCTGATGTTGCTGGGAGCGGGAGTGCTGGCCTCGCGCCTGGAAGCGGCCCAGCAACACCTGCACACACTGCGCAGCCGCGCCGGCCCATATGAGCGGCAGTTCTTCACGGAGCGCGAGCATGCGGTGCTCGACCGCATCGCCGAAATGATCCTCCCGGCGGACGAGCATTCGCCGGGAGCCCATGAAGCCCGCGTGGCCGACTACATTGACCTCGTCGTGGCGCACAGTTCGCGCGAGGCGCAGGAGCAGTGGCGCGCCCGGCTGGCAGCCTTCGAGGAGCTGGCGCGCGCCGAGGGCGGCAAGCCGTTCCTCGAACTGGACGCAAGCAAACAGGCGCACGTTCTGGAGGCGGCGGCGCGGGGCGAGAGCCGTCCCTCGAGCGAGGCCGGACACTTTTTCGTGACGATGAAGCGCATGACGCTGGCCGCCTACTACACCTCCGAGATCGGCCTCATCCGGGAACTGGGCTACCGGGGCAACCAGGTGCGCGGGAGCTTTCCCGGATGCCGCCACCCGCGCGGCACGCACGTCTGAAGGCCGGGCGCGGGTGTAGACTGAAATCACGAGGGGGTGAGATGCGGGCCGTATCGGTGCGGTCCGAGTTCCTGATCCGGGCCGAGGAGTTCGAGCCGGCCTATTTGAGTCTTTACCGCACGGGGGAACTCCGCCGCCGGGCCGAAGAAGCGGTGGCCGCGCTGGAGCGCTGCCTGATGTGCCCGCGCGATTGCGGCGTGAACCGCCTGGCCAACAAGACGGCGACATGCCACACGGGCCGCTACGCCCGCGTGTCGAGCTACTTTCCGCATTTCGGCGAGGAGGACTGCCTGCGAGGGTGGCGGGGCAGCGGCACGATCTTCTTTTCGCTGTGCAACCTGCGGTGCGTGTTTTGCCAGAACTGGGAGATCAGCCAGGCGGGCGAAGGGGTGGAAGTCGGGCCGGAAGGGCTGGCTGCCATGATGCTGGAGCTCCAGGACCGGGGGTGCCACAACATCAACTTCGTGACTCCGGAGCACGTGGTGCCTCAGATCCTGGAGGCGCTGGTCCTTGCCGTGGAGGGCGGCCTGCGCCTGCCGCTGGTTTATAACACCTCGGCCTATGATTCCATGCACAGCCTCGAGCTCATGGACGGGGTGGTGGACATCTACATGCCGGATTTCAAGTTCTGGGATCCGGCACTTTCGCTTCGTTACCTGAAAGCGAAAGACTATCCGGAGGTGGCGCGCCGCGTCATCCAGGAGATGCACCGCCAGGTGGGGCCGCTCAAGTTCGATGAACATGGGCTGGCCAAGCGCGGTGTACTGGTGCGGCATCTGGTGATGCCGGGCGGCATCGCGGGGACTGAAGCGATCATGCGCTTTCTGGCCGAGGAGGTTTCGCCGGACACGTACGTCAACGTCATGGGCCGGTACCATCCCGACGGACGCGTGGGTGCGGAACAGTACGCAGAGATCAACCGCCGGATCACTACGGGCGAGCTGGAGGAAGCGATTGCGGCAGCCCGCGCGGCGGGCCTGCGACTCGACGACGATCACACAATCCGCCGCCCGTTGGTGATGTTGTACGACTGGGTCTGAAACAGGGCGGCTCTGTGGCCCGGGGCGCGAAGCCCGCGGGCCACAGGCGACGCACCCTCAGAACGAAAGCCGCAAACCGAAACGGAACACCCGCTCGTCAATGCCCTCGCGGCCGGTATTGCGAATCCCCGTCACTTCGAACACACCGCTGCGGAAGGTGCCGTCAGGGTTGAGCCGCAGGTTGGAGATGTTGCCGCTCGGGTTGGAGAAGTGCGGCGTGTTGGTGGCATTGAACGCTTCGGCGCGGAACTCGAGCTTCATACGCTCGCTCACGTCGAAGCGGCGGAACAGGCCCAGATCGAGGTTCACCACACCCGGCCCACGCAGAATGTTAAAGCCTGCCGTACCGAAGCGGGGTTCCGTGACGGGCGCAAAGCAGCTCCAGTCGTAGAACGGCTGGCCCGGCCCGACGCGGCCGAGTTTTTTCGGCTTGCAGCCGGGCAGCAGGTCGGCGCGCTGGCTGTTGAACGGAGCGTTAAGCGAGGTTCCGGAGGCGCTCACCGTGAAGGGCTGGCCGGAGTAGGAGCTGAACAAGGCGTTGACCTGCCAGCCGCCCAGGATGGCCGCCCCGGGGCCGCTTTGCGCCCAGCGCTTCCCTCGCCCGAACGGCAGTTCGGCGATGGCCGCCACCTGAAGATTGTGCGGCGTATCAATGCCGCACAGCGAGCGGTTCAGATGGAAATACTCCGGAATCTTGATCGAGGGTTCGTCCCCGCTGTTGCCGACCCCGGCGATGCCGATGCACTTGGACCAGGTGTAGGAAGCCTGCAATTGATAGCCTCCCGCGAAGCGGCGCTCCAGGGTGGCTTGCAAAGCGTCATAGTGGCTGTTGCCGACCGGCCCGACGACTCGCGTAGCCGCCGTGCGCCCGAAGCGCTGGAAGAACTTCTGGCTCGCGCGGCCGCCGCCGGGCAGCCCGTAGTTCTGTTCGTAGAAGCCCAGGATATTATTCTGCCGGGTAGCGACATAGCCAGCTTGAGCCGTGAAGGAGCCGAACTGTTTCTGGAGCATGAAGTTCCAGGATTGGATGTAGCCCCGCTTGAAGAAGTCGAGCAACGTGTTGACGTCCACCGTGCCGGGTATGTCAATAATGCCATTGCCGAGAGAGGGTTCGGCCACGACCGGGATTCCGTCGCGCAGCCGACCTGCGGGTGTCCAGGTGTTGGGCCCGCTGATGCTCAAGGACATCAGCACGGGGTGGTTCACCCGCATGGGCCGGGCGAGGTTCCACGGGTCGTTGGTGATGCCGTAGCCGGCGCGGATCACAAACGTATCGGTGGCGCGGATGGCCAGACCGACGCGCGGCGCAAAGAGCTTGTGGCTCATGCTGACGCCGCAGTCCTTCGAAACCAGACCGACGCCGCAAACCAGCATTTTGTTTGTGGCCAGGTCGTAGCGCTCCAGGCCGCGGTCCTTGCGCACCGGGATGGGGAAGTACTCCCAGCGGGTCCCGTAAGTGAAAGTGACGCGGCGGCTCAACTGCCACCGGTCGCGTACGTACAAGCTGTACATCGAAGTCCGCGTGTTGTACTCATTGGGGAACTGAAAGATCTTGCCTAACGCGGAAGGCAATCCCAGCAAGAAGTCCGCGTAGCCGTTCCACTGGTTGGCCGACGGACCGCCGCGCACGGTGGTGATGCCGCCGCTGAAGTTGAACCCTCCTGCTCCGGGCTGTGTACCTCCGTAGAACTCCGGCTGAGTGTGGTTGAGGCTCTGGAAGGAGAATTCCGTGCCGAAACGGACGTCGTGAGTGCCTTTGAGCCAGTTCACGTTCGCCTGGTAGTTATGCTGCGGGTCGGTACGGTAGTACGGCATGTACCCCTCGGATTCGCCCAAGGTGGTATATCCGCTAACGGCGAACCGGGGCCAGCCTCCCTCAAACGGCCGCGGACCGTTCGTACCGGGGATGCCCAGGAAATCAAGGCCGAGCTTCTCGTTGATGCGCTGCTGGACGGAGTTAGTGTCCATCAGCGTGACGCCGACGTTGAAATCAGCGATGAGGGTGGGCCGGAAAATGTAGGTCATCGCCCAGGTGCCACTGTGGGTGGCTCCAAAGCCCTTGCCGGGGTTGCCGCCGCCGCCCGCGATCGGCGGGCCGCCCAGCTCCTTGAAGGCACGCTCGGTGTACTGGTCGTAGTTCAGGTAACTGTAGCGGGCGTACATGGTCAGCTTTTCACTGGCGTTGTAATTGACCTTCGTATCGAGGGTGTGGCGATCGAAGGCAAACGAGGCCGTCGAGTAATAGTTGTTGGTGAAGCGCCCGGGAACGGTGGGCAACGGGGTGAGGTTGACCAGTTTGAGTACGATCGGTTCCATGCGGAAGGGCGGGATAACGTTGCCCGGGAACGGAGTGCGGCCGGTCCCATCCGGGTTCCCCGTGGCCGGGTCGTAAACCGGACGGTCGGATTCGGTCATGATGCCTTTCCGCGTCAGCTCCGTCGGAACGGTGTAGAGACCGGCTGCGAGCGAACGCGTCACCGTCCCCTCATAACTGGCGAAGTAAAACAGCTTGTTGCGTTTGATGGGCCCGCCGATCGTACCGCCGAACTGATTGAAGATGTACTTGGAATTGCGCTCACCGGGCGGAGTGAAGAAGTTCTTGGCCTTGGTTTTGTTGTTGTTGTGATACTGGAATGCGGAACCGTGGACCTCGTTGGTGCCGCTTTTGATCTGCACGTTGATGGCCGCGCCGCCGGCGAGTCCCTGCTCGGCGTCAAAGCTGTTGGTGACGACGTTGACGACCTCGATGGACTCGAGGGCCGGCACGTAGGCCGTAATATGGGGAAGCCAGATGTTGTACTGAGTCGCTCCGTCCATGCGGACGTTGTTGGAGGCCGAAACCGTGCCGTTCACTTCGTACTGCAAAGAGCGGGAAGGATTGGACGGTACGGAGTGGGCGTTGCGCGGCTGCGTGAAGCCCGGAATCATCTTGAAGAGCTGCTGGTAGTTGCGCCCGGGAGGAACGGGCAGGTTCTCCAAGGTACGGGTCGGAAGCTCGGCCCGAACCTCTGCCCGGTCGGTCTGCAAGGCCGCCGCCTGTGCGGCCACGACCACGGACTCGGTCACTGCTCCGACCTTCAGAGCGACATCCACGCGGGTCACAGTGTTGATGGTTACCACCACATCGCTCTGCGTGTAGGTCTGGAAGCCTTCCTTGCTGACACGCACGTCGTAGGTACCGCTCGGGATATTGGGAAAACTGTAGATGCCGGCCTCATTGGTCAACGCCGAGCGGGTCTGTGCCGTTTCCCGGTGCGTTATGGTCACCGTGGCACCCGGGACGGCGGCCTGACTGGGATCCACCACATTTCCCGTGATCGAGCCGTACAGGACCTGCGCGTCCGCCGTTTGAGCCGCCATCAAAAAGAAAACCGCGACGACAATAGCGAAGGCGCACCAGTTGCGATGCAACCGGCCAAGCTGCTGCATAGTAGCTAACCTCCCCGGTTGGGTTACATCGGTAACATTTTAACGCGAGTTGTTTGGCGCGGCAAGAGAAAAAAGCTGAAGTAGCCGAAGTTCATCCGGCGGGCGCAGGTGAATTGAGAAGGCGGTCGGTGCGGCGGAGGACTTCCTCGACGACGGCTTCCGGGGCGCGCCCATCGGCTTCGACGACCTCCACCGTGCCCTTTCCCCAGGGGCGCCACCGCTGCCGCATGCGGGGACTCACGGCTCCGGCAAAGACGATGATGGCGGGGGTGCCGCAGGCGGCGGCCGCGTGGCCTGCGGCGGAATCGTAGCCCACAAACAGCCGGCTGCGGGAGATGAGAGCCGCAAAGGCCGCAAACGAACCCTCAAAGGCTCGCACGGCGGAGCGGGCCGAGGAAGCGATCGCCGCCTCCACGCGCTGCGCCTCCTCGGCGTCGCCGCCCTTGTCCACCACCACGTCGGCGCGATCAGCCAGCGCCCGCAGAAGCTCCCCTTCGAAAGGATCCGGCAGCCGCTTGGCCAGATTCTTCCCGACACCCAGGCTCACCGTGAGGGAGGGGCTCTCCGGGGCCCCCGCGATCTCCGGCAGGGCGATGTAGGGAACGCCGGAAACGCCAAAGGTTTGCTCCACCCACCTTCCGGCCAGACGAGCGAGCGGCTCGGCGCTGTCGCCGCCAAAGGCCCGGCTTTCGAAGAAAAAGTATCGCTCTTCGGGACATACGGGCAGAAGGCCGAGCTGGGTCAGTCGCGAGTCCGGATCCACCACAAGGGCAGCAGGCCGGTCCACCAAGGCACGAAGCTTGGGCCAGACGGCCAGTCTGTCGCGAAGCAAACCGGTACGACCGTAGGGCAACAGACAGGGCCGGATGCGGGGATCGGCGGCAAAGAGCTCATGGCTCTTGGGCCCGCCAACGAGGTAGATCTCTGAGGCCGGGAAAGCCGTTTTGAGCCCGTTCAATATGGGGCTCGTGACGGCGATGTCGGCGCCCAGCGTCACGCGGGAGAGCACGAAAATCTGCCGCACGGCCGCCGGGTCCCCGGAAAAGGGGGGCGTCCTCCGGATGCGCTCGTAGCGTGCTCGCAGCCCGGCAGGATCCGCACCCGGGTGCGCAAGCGCCACTACTTCGGAGAACAGTTGCGCGTAGGCATCACACAAACGTGGCTCAAAGCGGTCTGCCAAGCCCTCGATCAAGGTGCCGAACAGCGCTTCGGAAGCCTGCAGGGCGCGCGCCGGATCAGGGTCGAGAGCCTCGTTCACAAGCCGGCGGAGAACCTCCTCCGGCCACGGTTCGCCGCGCAGGCAGTGAGCCAGCAGTGTCTCTGCGGCGTGCCGGCACCACTGCAGCGGTGAGGGAACGTCCATAAGCCCTAAGATTATACGGGCTTATCACACGGACACGAGGCAAAAAAAGCTCGCCGGCTCCATAAACGGGCCGGCGAGCTCATGTCGGTCCGGTTGGGCACCGGCAGGAGGAGTGAAATGTGCGAACCCGACTTGAAGTTCAAGGCAGCCTTTCCACCACAAAAGGCCGCCATCTGTGAGCTTACGGCAAACAGCCTCAAGACGTACCCTTATCTTTTGGCGAAACCATCTGTTACCTGCGTACCGGCCGATCGGGCAAACTTTAGTACTAGGAAGCGACGAGTGCACAGAACGTGCAGAACTTCGCGAGTTGGTTGAGCGAACCCGTTACAATGGTAGGTCCTAAGTTCCCGACCTATGACGGATGCCTGGTAAGACCCAACCCAAGATCCGGGTGATCGTGGTTGACGATCACGCGTTGTTTCGGGAGGGCCTGTCGCGGCTGCTTCAAGGCGAGCCCAGCCTGGAGGTTCTCCCCCCCTGTGCCAGTGCCGACGAGGCCTTGCAAGCGGTGGAGTTCTCTGCTGCGGATGTGGTACTGCTGGACGACGACCTGGGAGGGGAACGGGGTCTGCGTTTTCTAGTGCAAGCCGGCAGACGGGGCTTTACGGCGCGTACTTTGATCCTGACGGCGGGCATGAGCGATAGCGAGGCTCTGGAGGCGCTCCGCTGGGGCGCAGCGGGAATCTTCCTCAAACGGAATTCCTACGCTTTACTGCGCAAGGCCATCGCTACGGTGGCGGCGGGTGAAGTCTGGGTGGATCAGCATTACGTACGCCTCGCCCTGAGCCAGGGCAACGG
Organism: Acidobacteriota bacterium; assembly: GCA_037446115.1. Classification (GTDB taxonomy): domain Bacteria; phylum Acidobacteriota; class Terriglobia; order Bryobacterales; family Bryobacteraceae; genus JANWXD01. The sequence goes on from JBBIJF010000013.1 coordinate 87,996, forward strand.
CGCCGAGGGCGACGTGCACAGGCTCACGGAGCGGGAGCGCCAGGTTGTAAGAGCAATCCTAGAAGGCCTGACGAATAAGGAAATCGCCGGGCAACTGGCAATCTCGGAAAGTTCCGTTAAAAGCACCCTGCACCAACTGTTCGCCAAAGCCGGGGTGCGAAACCGGGCGCAGCTGGTGCGCGTGTTCCTGGAACGGTTTCGGGATTATCTTTAACTCCTGGGGTGGGTGGAGGGGCTCGAACCCTCGGCCACTGGAACCACAATCCAGCGCTCTGCCAACTGAGCTACACCCACCGGAACGCTTTCATTTTACCATAGGGGCCGGTTCGGCTCCGCCCCTGAAACCGTTCCGATCCCGGGTGCATCCGAAGGAACGGAACGCACCAAGTCGGACACTGCGAGCTGCCGCTGTTCCTCCATGATACGGGCCGCACCGATCGTTCGCACCGGCTATGTCGAGCGGCGCCTGCTGCGTCTTTCCGAGTGGCTGCTGGTGGCCTACTTCGCCTACACGACCCTGCTTGCCTGGCTGTTTCGCCTCGATCCCATGCGCCGGGACGGGCTGACGGCCCTGAACGTGGTGCTGGTGGCGCTGGTGTGGCTGCTGGCTTCCACAGACGTGCGCTGGCCGGATGAAACGCTGAGTTACGTGCGGGACTGGCTGCCCGCCCCGCTCACCCTGGTCGCGTACTGGGAAATGAGCTGGTTCCAGCCGTCACAGCACGCCTACCGGTTCGAGCAGGTTTGGGTGCAGTGGGACCGATGGCTTCTGCACCACTGGAATCTGCGGGGATTGCTCGAGGGTACCGGCTGGTTGCTGCCTGCCCTCCTCGAGCTGTCTTACACGCTGATGTACACGATCCCTGTGGTCTCGGTAGCGATCTTGTATCTGTCGGGCCGTCGCGATCGCGTGGATCGTTTCTTTTTCACCTTTTTGCTCGGCAGCCTGACCGCCTACTCACTGTTCCCGTACTTCCCTTCCGAGCCGCCGCGCTATGTTTTCCCCGGCCAGGACTTACCCGGGGTAGTGACCGTATTTCGCCAGTTCAATCTTTGGCTGCTCGATACCTTCGATATTCGCACAAGTGTATTTCCCAGCGGCCACGTGACGGGGGCTTTTTCGGCGGCATTCGCCATGCTGCTGGCCTTCCCGGAGCGCAAGCGGGTCGGCGGGATGCTGCTGGTGCTCGCCACGAGCATTGCCATGGCCACCGTGTACGGGCGGTACCATTACGCCGTGGATGGGGCGGCGGGTTTTCTGATCAGCGTGGCCGCGGCCGGTCTGACCCTACATATGCAGCGGGCGGGCCACTTCGAAGCCACCCGGATACCGGTGCGCAAGCAAGCCTTGCGCCTGGCCGAGGGATGAGCCGCGGCCGCCTTCCGTCGCCCTCAGAATTGCAGCCGCAGGGCGAATTGAAGGATGCGGGGATCTTCCGCCGAGGTGATCCGCATGAAGTTGGCGTTCGTCACCGTGCTGACGGGCTTGCCCAGGTTCACGTTATTGAACAGGTTGAACACTTCGAAGCGAAACTGAAGGCGGAGATTTTCTCGTACGGGGAAGTCCTTGTGCAGGCCGAAGTCGGTGACGAAGGAACCCGGCGCCCGGAAGGTGTTGCGACCGAGGTTACCAAACGTGCCCGGGGCGTTCACCCGGAATGCGCTGCGGTTGAGGTACTGCTCGGACAGAGCGCCGTGATCGCGGCCTGAGGGCAGACTCGGGTTGGCGACGAGATCAGCGCGCTGCCCTCCCGTCCCGGTTCGTGCGTTGTCCTGTCCGCTGAGCACGGTGAAAGGAGGGCCGCTGCGCCAAGCCACGATGGAGCTGGCCGTCCAGCCGCCGAAAAGCAGGCGCGCGGCCGGATGCTGGAAGCGGAGCGGGAGTTCCCAGATTCCCGAGAAGTTGAACACGTGGCGGAGATCGAAGTCAGCCGGTCCCCGGTCGAAGCGCTGGTTGCGGGGATCGGTCACGGTCTCTCCGGTGGCTTTGTTGGCGGAGTTCTGGTTGTTGTCAATACTCTTGGCCCACGTGTAGTTGGCCAGAACCGTGAAGCCGCGGCTCATCCGCTTCTCGGTGGTGAGCTGCAAGGCGTGGTAACTGGACAAGCCCGCCGGTTCTACGATGGTGATCCGCTCGTAGAGGGGGAACAGCGGGCGCCGCTGGTTGGTCGTCGCAGTCGAGGCGGCGGGATCGGGAAACGGCGCATTCAGGTCGCGCAGACTCACCAGGGCCGTTCCCTGCGAGCCGGCGTAGGAAGCCCGCACCACCCAGTCCGCCGCCAGCTGCCGCTCGAGCGTCAGGTTCCAGGCCTGCAGGTAGGCATTGCGCATGTCCCGGGCGTAGACGAAGGCCCTGTGCGGCAGCACGAATCGCACGTCCCGCGGAGGGTTCAGCACGTCGGTCCCGACGGCGTCAAAGCCCACGACGCGGAAGGGGTTGCCGCCGGGGAAGTCGGCAAACGGATCGGCCATACTGTTGCGCTCGTTGCCGAAGATCTCCACCACAGTGCCAAACGGCCCCTGATTGGCCTGGCTGTTGGTTGAGATCGTGTTGGAGCGGTCAAAGAAGATGCCGTAACCCAGCCGCAGACTGGTCTTGCCATCGCCCGTCAGATCCCAGGCGAGCCCCAGCCGCGGGCCAAGGTTTCGCCACGCCGTGTCGTAGCCTCCTTTGGGCAAGCCCGGATCTCCGGGATACAGCACTCCGGGCGGCGCATTGGCAAAGCGTTGGGACTTGGCCTGGAGTCCCGCCCAGGTGGAGAGTTTGCCGAGCACATCCGTGTAGGGGAAGAAGGGCTCCCAGCGGAGCCCGAGGTCGAGCGTGAAGCGACGGGAAAGCTTCATGGAGTCGTTGAAGAACAGGTTGAAGATGTGAAAGCGCGTGTTTTTGAATTCGCCGACGCCCTGCAGGAAGCGGGCGAAGCGTCCCAGCATGAAGTCGGCGACGTCGTAGCCGGTAAAGGGGGCGTTGTTGGCCCACGTCCATTGTCCTTGTGCGCGGAAGTTATTGACGATGTCGCCTACGCCGTATCCATATTCGCCGCCGAACACAATGCTGTGGCGGCCTCTGGCCCAGCGCGTCGTATTACTGATTTGATACTCGTCGCGGATAAAGTTATTCGTATCTCCGGTGTTAATACTGCTGATGGACTGAAATGTCATGTGGTACTGCGTAAAGCGGTCCAGCGTGATGTTCACGCCCAGATCCTTCCAGTTTTTCTCCGGGTAGACCTGTGAGGCGGGCCCTTCCGTGTTGTTGTAACCGAAGATCGTCTGGTTAATGAGAGTGGGCCGGAGAACGACCTGCAGGTTGGCGACGGCGCTGGTATTTCTCCAGTCGCGAATGGTGGTCGTCTCGTAATAGTTTCGCGGATTGAGGTTGCCGGGCTGGTGCGCCCGCGACCAGTAGCCGCGGCCCGACAGGCGCAGGTTGGGTCCGAACTGCTGATCCACTTTGGCCAGATACTGGTCATCGTCCAGGTTGAGGACTTGCGTGACCACCACCCTGCGGCCTGAGCTCGGCACGGGCATAAAATTGTCCACGAAAAACTTCGAGCCGGCAAACAGGCGTGAGGGCGGGATGATGTTGCCCGGGAAGACGCCTCCGAGCGGGTCATTGAGCGGGCGCGGGAGTTCTGAGAAATCCCCCGACCTTTCCTTGGCGGTCATCACGTTCACAAAGCGCGAGGTGGGGCGCTGCCGCAGCCGGGTTCCCTGGTAGGAAAAGAAGAAGAAGGTTCTGTCGCGCCCGTCGTAGACGCCGGGAATCTTCACCGGTCCGCCCAGAGTCGCCCCGAACTGGTTCCGTTTCAGCCCGTCGTCCACTTTCTTTGTGGGGTTGGTCGGATCCACCGGGGCGAAAAAGTTCGCCGCGTTGAGGCGGTGATGCCGCAGATACCAGAATCCCGTACCATGCAGTTCGTTGGTGCCCGACTTGGTTACTGCGTTGACGATTCCTCCGAGGTTCCTGCCGAACTCGGCGCTGAAATTGTTGGTTTGCACGCTGAATTCCTGCAAAGCGTCCGGATTGGGCATAGGATTGGGGGCGTTGCTGTAATGGTCGTTGTTCTGCCCGCCGTCGAGAATGTAGTTGGTCGCATTGGCGCGGGCTCCGTTGACGGAGACGGGGACCACGCCGGGATAGGTCGTGCCGGAAGTTACATCGGCGCCGATGTGCAGCGCCACGCCGGCGACCAGGCGCATCAGCTGCGTCGGGTTCCTCCCATTGAGGGGCAAGTCGGCCACCCGGCGCTGGTCGATCACCGTCCGAAGTGTGGCATCCTCGGTGTTCACCGTCACGACACTTGCCTGCACCTCCACGGACTCGGTGATCTGGCCCACCTGCATGGTCACGTCCACCCGCGAGACTTCATTCACCTGCACGCGAATGTCGGAGGCTTCGAAGCGACGAAAGCCGGGTGCTTCCGCAGTGAGCCGGTACGTACCGACGGGAAGGGAGCGGAGATGGTACGTGCCCAGCTGGTTGGTGGCGCCGGAGTACGACGCCATGGTCCCGGTGTGCTGGACGGTGATCCGCACTCCGGGGACGACAGCTCCAGTGGCATCGGTGACTACACCGGCGATGGAACCTGTCGTCTCCTGGGCACCTGCGGCCCCGGCCAGAGCCAGCAGGACCAGCGCAGTCGTCAAAAGCCCTGTCGCGCGATGCATACGCTTAGCTCCTTCCGGCGGCAACCGAAGGCACGCGCCCCGGTGAAGAGTGCCCGTTCACAGGACTGCTGCGCATCCGTTGCCTGCCGCGTAGAGATGTCGTATCCTGATTGTATGCAGGAAGCATCCAATTGTCAATGCTCCGGAGGCGGAATTTGCATCCTCGTCGTAAGTCCAGACAAAACAGAGCGTTAGCCTCCAAACCGGAGATGTCGCTCAAGCGGAAAGCTTATGAGCACATCCGCAGCAAGCTGCTCGCCGGGCAGCTGCCGGCCGGCGCGGCCGTCTCGGAGTTGGCTCTGGCTCAGGAGATCGGCATCAGCCGTACTCCCGTCCGGGAGGCCATCGGCCGACTGGTGGCGGAGGGACTGCTCGAACACATCCCGGGGCGCGGCACCGTCGTGATCCATCCCACGCGCCGCGATATCGTCGAGCTGTACGAGCTCCGGGAGGCGCTTGAAGTGTACGCCGTCGGCAAGGCGGCGCGCCAGCGGCTTCACGCCGAAGACGCCCTGAAGTTACGTTCCCTCTGCGAACAGATCCGGGCCATGGCGGAGGAGCTGCGCAGCTCCGGGCGGCCCCGGCTGGATGATGAAGAGATGCAACGGTTCCTCGCGGCCGACATGAAGTTCCACATGCTGCTCCTGCAGGCGGCCGGCAACCTGCGCATCATGAAGGTGGTCGCCGACACCCGGCTGCTGACCCGGATCTTCTCCTACCGCCGTGAAGGGCACGACGCCGCGCTGCTCGAGCAGATCCACCGATACCATCACGATGTGCTCGAGGCCGTGGAGGCCGGTGACGCCGCCAGGGCCATGGAGCGGCTGGGGGAACACATCCGGGCCAGCATGCGGGAACGCCTGGAGACCTATGAGCGCTGGACGAGAGAGAATGAGCTCCGGCGGCTGATGCCGGTGCCGTTCGAAGGGCTGGAGCTCTGGGAGCCGGCACAGGGAGACGGCAAGCCGGAAGGAGCATTCTGATTTTTGTCGCGTGTCGGGAGTGCGAGATGATTCTGGTAGCCCTAGTGCTGCTTTGCGCGGCGCCGGCCGCTGCTTTGGACCTGACCGGCGCCACGGTGGTGGTTCCGGCGGGCGTCACGGCTCTGGAAAAGAAAGCCGCGGCCGTGCTCATCGAGGAGGTGGAGAAGCGTTCGCGGGTTCGCTGGCCGGTTTCCCCTTCCCGGCCGGGCGGCGGCTCGCCGGCGGTCATCCTCGCCCGGGCTTCAGGCCCGCCGGAGGGGTTTCGAATTGACGTGGATGGCACGGCCGTGACGGTGGCGGGCAACGATCCGCGCGGCGTCTTTTACGGAGTGGGTAGGTTGCTTGCCGCGCTGCGCATGGGCCGCGAGAGGATCGAGCTCCCCGACGGTTTCGCCCTCACCACGGCGCCGCGGTACCGGCTGCGCGGCCACCAACTCGGCTACCGGCCCAAGACCAACTCCTACGACGGCTTCACCGTGGCCATGTGGGACCAGTACATGCGCGAGCTGGCGCTGTTCGGCGCCAACGCCATCGAGCTGATTCCGCCGCGCTCGGACGATGCTTCCGACAGTCCGCACTTCCCTTTGCCGCCGATGCAAATGATGGTGGAAATGTCGCGTCTGGCCGATTCCTACGGCCTGGACGTCTGGATCTGGTATCCGGCGCTCGACAAGGACTATTCGGATCCCAAGACCGTGGCCTTCGCCCTCAACGAGTGGGGCGAGGTTTTCCGGCGATTGCCGCGGATTGACGCGGTCTTCGTGCCGGGCGGCGATCCGGGCCACACCCCGCCGCGGCACCTGATGGGGCTGCTCGAAAAGCAAGCGGAGAACCTGCGGCGCCACCATCCCAAGGCGGGGCTTTGGGTCTCACCGCAAGGTTTCAGCCAGGCGTGGATGGATGAGTTTCTCAACATCCTTCGCAACCAGCGGCCGGAGTGGCTGACCGGGGTGGTCTTCGGGCCCCAGACCCGGATGAGCCTTCCTGAACTGCGGCGGGCCGTCCCGGAGCGGTACCCGATCCGGCACTATCCGGACATCACACACAGCCGCCAGTGCCAGTATCCGGTACCAGAGTGGGACACCGCCTACGCGGTCACGGAAGGGCGTGAGAGCATCAATCCGCGGCCGCTGGACCAGGCGGCGATCTTCCGCCTGCTTTCTCCGTACACGATCGGGTTTTTGACCTATTCGGAAGGGGTCAACGACGATGTGAACAAGTTCGTCTGGAGCGGGCTGGGCTGGGACCCGGACCGTCCGGTGATCGAGATCCTGCGAGACTACAGCCGTTTTTTCATCGGCGAGCCGTTCACGGAGAGTTTTGCCCAGGGTTTGCTGGCTCTGGAGCGGAACTGGCGCGGACCGCTGGCCGCCAATGCGGGCGTGTACACAACGCTCCAGCAGTTTCAGGAAATGGAGCGAGCCGCTTCGCCGCAGCTGCTGGCCAACTGGCGCTTCCAACAGGCGCTCTACCGGGCCTACTACGATGCCTACACGCGCCGCCGCCTGCTGTATGAGACCGAGCTCGAAGAAAGAGCGATGGAGCGCCTGGGGCAGGCGCGAACGCTCGGTTCTGTTGCCGCGACGGACCAAGCTGAAGCGTTGCTGGATGAGGCCGTGACCCGGCCCGCGGCGGCAGCGTGGCGCAGCCGTATTTTCGAACTGGCAGAGGCCTTGTTTCAGAGCATCCGCATGCAACTGAGCGTGCCCCGCTACAAGGCGATTGCGGTGGACCGCGGAGCCAATCTGGACACGGTGGATTTTCCCCTCAACAACCGTCTCTGGCTCAAGGAGCGGTTCGCGGAAGTGCGCGGACTGGCCGACGAGGCGGCGCGGCTGCGGGCCATCGAAGCGATTCTCAACTGGACCAACCCGGGCCCGGGCGGCTTCTACGACGACCTCGGCAACGTGGCACGCCAGCCCCACTTGGTTCGGGGCAAGCCTTACGAGGCCGATCCGGCCTTTTTGGAATCTCCGCTGGTCGGTTTTGCCTATCGCCCGGGGTGGCGCAGGTCCTGGTGGGATCACGCGGAGGCACTGAACGACCAGCCGCTGGTGCTGCGTTATGAGAACCTGGACCGTTCGGCACGTTACAAACTCCGCGTGGTCTATGCCGGAGACAGCCCGGCGCGCAAGATCCGGCTGGTGGCCAATGATCGCATCGAGATCCACCCGCTGATCGAGAAACCGGCGCCGGTCCGGCCCGTGGAATTCGAAATTCCTCCCGAGGCGACGGCGTCGGGGGTCCTGGAACTCCGCTGGTATCGGGAGCCGGGACTCGGGGGCAACGGCCGCGGCTGTCAGGTTTCCGAGGTCTGGCTGATCCGGCTGGGGCCGTGAAAGATCAGGCCGCGGTGTGGAACCCGTCGCCCCGCTACAAATGGCACGTGGTCGCCATGCTGTGGTGGATCTCGTTTTTCAACTACGCGGACCGCCAGGCGATCTTTTCCGTATTTCCGCTTCTGGAGAAAGAGATGGGGCTCAGCCCGGTGGAACTCGGGCTGCTCGGCTCGTCCTTTGCGTGGACTTACGGACTGGGGGCGCCGCTGGCCGGATACGTGGTGGATCGCGTGCGGCGAAAGGCAGCCATCCTTGCGGGCTTGCACATCTGGAGCCTCATCTGCGCGCTGACGGCGCTCTCGCGGAATTTCCGCCAGCTGCTGTTCTTCCGGGCGGCAGAAGGGCTCGGCGAAACGTTCTACTTCCCCGCCTCGATGTCACTGATCAGCGACTACCACGGCAAAGCCACGCGGTCGCGTGCCATGGGGCTTCACCAGACCAGCGTATACATCGGCACGATCGGGGGCGGTTTTTTCGCCGGACTGATCGGACAGTATCACGGGTGGCGCTGGTCGTTTCTTGTGTTCGGCGCTCTGGGAATTCTGCTCGGGTTTGTGCTGGCGCGCTGGCTTCATGAGGCGCCGCGCGGCGCCGCCGACCGGAGCGAGCTGGGCGTGACCGAGGGGGGACGGCCCGTCCGGATCCCGTTGCGGGAGTTCCTGAGAACCCTTGGCCGGACTCCGAGCGCCCTGCTGCTCCTCGGGGCTTTTCTATGCGCGAATTTCGTGGCGGTCGTTCTGCTGTCGTGGATGCCCAAGTTCCTCCACGACCGTTTCGGCATGAGTCTGGCGATGGCCGGCCTCACTGCCACCGTGTTTGTGCAACTGGCGAGCATGGTCGGAGCTCCGCTGGGCGGTTGGATGGCCGACACCCTACGGCGGCGCACACCGAGAGGGCGGCCGCTGGTACAGGCGCTTGGAGTGTTGGGCGGAGCCCCATTCGTCGCGCTCTGCGGACTCACGCCCTCCGTGGCGGTGCTGGTGATCGCACTCACGGCGTGGGGGCTGTTCAAAGGGCTTTACGACGCAAACATCTTCGCTTCCGTCTATGACGTCATCCGGCCGGAGGCGCGGGGAACGGCGGCGGGCTTCATGAACTGCGTGGGCTGGCTCGGGGGCGGCGGCACGGCCCCGTTGATCATCGGCCTGGTTGCCCAGCGGGAGAGTCTCGGCCTGGCGATCGCGCTGGCTTCCACGGTTTATGTGCTGGCGGGATTGCTATTGCTGGCCGCGGCGGTCTTCTTCACGAAGCGCGACGCCGGGCGCGTTGAACGAGAGATGCTTCGGACCGAGCCCTCGCGCTCGCCGTAGGAGCGCGCACACGGCCCGCTCGTCAGGCCCCGACCGCACCGCCGGGTTGCACGCCGCCACCGTGTGAGTCCCGAGCCTCTGTTAGACTACGCTTTTCACTGGACGGACCCACACGGAGCAAAGTTTATGGGAGTCGCTACCTCGGCGGCCGGGGCCGGACTTGTAGGTGACGTCGTCCATTCCGCGTATCCTTCGGGTCCAAGGGGGAGGGGCTGAAGGCGAGAGGCGCAGCCATGGAGGCCAAGCACACCGAAGCCGCCGGCATCCCCACGCGTCTGATCTTCCTGGCGCTCGTGGGCGGCGCTGCCGCCGGTCTCGCCGCCAACGGCCTTGCCGGAGGTCACCCGCGCCTGTTGTGGATCATCCGCAACGTGGCCGAGCCGGTGGGGCAAGTGTGGCTGCGGATGCTGTTCATGGTGGTGGTGCCGCTGATTTTTTCCACCATGGTGCTGGGGGTGGCGCAACTCGGGCAACTGCACCGGCTGGGGCGAATTCTCGGCAAGACGCTCTTGCTGTTTTTGTTGGGGACGGCGCTGGCGGCCACGCTGGGATTGGCGCTCGTCAACGCCGTTCGGCCGGGTACTGGGTTGCCCCAAGCAGTGACCGAGCAAGTGCTCGCCGAATACCGGGGCGCGGCCGAAAAGACGGTGGCGGGGTTCACGGGATTCGGCCTGTCCACGCTCGTCAACATCGTGCCGCGCAACCCGCTGGATGCGGCAGCGCGCGGCGACTTTCTGGCTCTGATCTTTTTCGCCCTGGTGTTCGGCGCGGCGCTTGCCAGAGTGCCGGCGGAGAAGGCCCGGCCGGTGAGCGACGTGCTGGCGGGCGTAGCCGAGGTGATGGTCCGGATCATCGGCTTTGTCATGAAGCTGGCGCCGCTGGGGGTGGGAATGCTCGTGTTCGCCACCGCGTCGCGCTTCGGCCTCGGGCTGCTGCGGGCTCTGGCGCTGTACGTACTGGTCGTCGTCGCCGGGCTGTCGCTTCATTTGTTTGGAACGATCTCGGTGCTGGTGCGCGTGCTGGCACGCGAGTCGCCCGTCCGGTTTTTCCGCAGCGTCTGGGTGATCATGATTACGGCTTTCTCAACAAGTTCCTCCAACGCCACACTGCCCACGAGCATGCGCGTCAGCGAAACGGCGCTCGGGATTCCCCGCTCGATCTCGGGTTTCGTGCTTCCGCTGGGCGCCACGGCGAATATGCACGGGACCGCCTTGTTTGAAGGCGTCACCGCCCTGTTTCTCGCGCAGGTGTTCGGCGTCGGGCTGTCGCTTCCCGAGCAGGTGATTGTGTTGATCCTGTCGGTGACGACGGCGATCGGCGCGGCAGGCGTGCCGGCGGGTTCGATTCCCCTGCTGGCGATGGTGCTCGAGACCGTGCACGTGCCGGCGCAGGGCATTGCCCTGATTCTGGGGGTGGACCGGCTGCTCGACATGTGCCGCACGACCCTGAACGTGATCGGAGACGTGGCGACCGCCCTCTGCATCACCCGGTCGGAGAAGCTGGCGCCCGAGGAGGCCCGAGTCGAGTAAGCGGCCCGGCGAGACCTTCAGCGTAGTAAGTTTGCCGTCACGGTGATCACCAGAGCGTTGGTGAAGTCAATCAGGAAGGCGCCGACAAGGCTGACGACCATGACGGCGCGCACGGCAGGGCCGTATTTTTCCGAGAGCACCTGCATGCAGGCCAGTGCGTTAGCGGTCGTGCCGAGCATAAAGCCGATGTAACCGGCTGCCATGACGGCCGAGTCGTAATCGCGCCCCATCACGGGAAACGACACCGCCGCGGCCAGCAGCCACGTCAAAACCACCTGTGCGGTCAGAATGAGGAGGACCGGCCCTGCCAGGTGCACCAGCTCCCAGAGGCGCAACGTCAGAAGTGCCATGACAATGAACAGGTTGAGCGCGACGGCGGCGATCTCGTCTATGTGGTGCTGCGCGATACGTGCAAAGTGGAGGCGATCGTCCAGGTTGCGGAGCACAGCTGCCGCAACCATGGCTCCGATGTAAGCCGGCAGGACCACGCCCGCGCGCGCGATAGCGCGACTGAGGAGCGTTCCGAGCCCCATGGCCACGGCGATGGCGACCACGTTACCCAACAGCGAAGCCCTGGCGGGAACGCTGCGTTCGACGGCGAGCGACGCTCGCGGCTCCGGGACGTCTCCGGCATGGGCGGGGTGCTCGAGCGCTCCGAGACCGTTTGCGGTGTCGGATGGTGCGACCGGGCGCAGTGCCTGCCTTTCGATGATGCGCCCTCCGGCGTAGCCTCCGAGCAGGCCGCTGGAGGCGATGCCGAACATGGCCGCGGCGATGCCCAGGGTGGTTGCCCCGGTGAGACCCATCTGCTCGAAGGTGCCGCCGAAAGCCAGCGCCGTGGCGGGACCTCCGGCGGCGGCGACGGAACCGCAGACCACACCGATGAGGGGGTCCAGGCGCATCAGCAATGCCAATCCGATTCCCACGGCGTTTTGCAACACGGCGCCCCCTGTGGCCAGGAGCCAGAACACGAGCAGCTGACGCCCTCCCTGTCGAAGGAGCCGCAGGCGAGCGCTCATGCCCACGCTGGTGAAGAAGGCGACCATGAGGATGTCGCGCAAGGTCATGTCCATTTCCACGTCGAGCCAGCGGTGGCGCAGGAGAAGTACGAGCAGGGCCCAGAGCATGCCGCCGAGCACCGAAGCGGGAATGTGGAGGCGGTCAAGGAGAGAAATCCTGCGCTTGAGCCACGCGCCCATGGCCACGCCGAGTGCGGCGACCGCGAGCACCTGGACCGCGTCGAGGCGGACGGCAGTCACAGGCATTCCGCACTCAGCCGAGACCGGCGCGCTGCCAGAGTGCGTCCACGCGCCGCTTGATTTCCGGCGTCATGCGGATCACGTCCGGCCACGGGCGCGTAAAGCCTTCCTCGCGCCACTTGCGGGTGGCGTCCACTCCCATTTTGGAACCGAAGTTCGGCAGGCGGCTGGCATGGTCGAGGGAGTCCACGGGTCCGAGAACGAACTCGATGTCCCGCTCAGGGTCGATATTATTGAGAGCTTTCCACACCACCTCGCGCGGGTTCTGTACGTCCACGTCGTCGTCCACGACGACGATGCACTTGGTGAACATGGCCTGCCCGAGGCCCCAGATGGCGTGCATCACCTTACGGGCGTGTCCCGGGTAGGATTTGCGGATGGAAACCAGCATGAGGTTGTGGAAGATCCCTTCGGCGGGCATGGAAATATCCCGGATTTCCGGAAGCTGCAGCCGCATCAGGGGAAGGAAAATCCGCTCGATGGCTTTGCCCATGTAGTAATCCTCCATGGGCGGCGGGCCGACGATGGTGGTGGCGTAGATCGGGTCGCGGCGCTGGGTGATGCAGGTGACGTGGAAGACGGGGTAGTCGTCTTCGAGCGAGTAAAAGCCGGTGTGGTCGCCGAAGGGCCCCTCGGTCCGCAACTCGCCGAGCTCGACGTATCCTTCCAGGACGATTTCGGCGTTGGCCGGCACTTCCAGATCGCAGGTTTCGCAGCGCACCATCTCCACCGGCTTGCCGCGGAGGAAACCCGCAAACAGCATCTCGTCCAGATCCGGAGGAAGGGGCAGGATGCCGGAGTACATGGTGGCCGGATCGGCGCCGATGGCCACGGCAACCGCCATCCGTTCCCCCTTGCCGTGTTCCCGGAGGCGGCGCCGATAGTGCTCGGCACCGTGCTTGTGCGTCTGCCAGTGCATGCCCGTGGTGCGGTCATCGTAGACCTGCATGCGGTAGACACCGCAGTTGCGCTTGCCGCTTTCCGGGTCCCGCGTAAACACGAGCGGGAAGGTGATAAAGCGACCGCCGTCCTGCGGCCAGCATTGCAGGATGGGGTACTCGAACAAGGAAAAGCCGTCGCGGCGGATGATCTCCTTGCAAGGGCCGCTCGCGACCGTCCGGGGGAAGAAGGCCCCGAGCTCCGCCAGCTTGGGAAGCATTTTTAGTTTGTCGATCAGCCCCTGGGGCATGCGCATCTCCAGAAATTCCGCGATGCGCCGCGCGATGTCTTCCACCGAAGGCGTCTCCAGGGCGATCTCCATGCGGCGCATGCTGGCGAAGGCGTTGATGAGCACGGGGACGGCGGAGCCTTTGGGGCGTTCGAAGAGAAGGGCCGGCCCGCCCCGTTTGACGGCGCGGTCGGCGAACTCGGCGATCTCCAGCACGGGATCCACCTCGAAGGGAACCCGCTTGAGTTCGTTTTCCCGCTCGAGGGCGCGGATGAAATCGCGTAGATCGGCGTAAGCCATGAACGAACTTCCTTTCTACTATGATGGGGGATTCCCTACCAAACTCCCATGGAGACACGCACGGCACTGATCACCGGCGCCAGCCGCGGTATCGGCCGGGCCACAGCCCTGCGGCTGGCCCGAAACGAGTGGAACATAGTGGCGACGTCCCGCAATATCGAGTCCGACGACGCCGCCCGCAGTGCCATCGCCGAGGCCGCCCGGCGGGCCCTGTTCGTCAATATGGACATGGCCTCGCTGGATTCCATCCGCGCGGGCTTCGCCCGGGCACTCGGGGAGTTCGGACGCATAGACGTGCTGGTGAACAATGCCGGCATCACGCGCGACGGACTGGCGCTCCGGATGAAACCTGAGGAGTGGCAAAGCGTGCTGGAGGTGAACCTGAACGGCGCCTTTTATGCCATCCAGCACGCGCTGCCGGGGATGGTGCGACAGCGCTGGGGCCGGATCATCAATATCACGTCGGTAGTCGGCCTGACGGGGAATGTGGGTCAGGCCAACTACGTCAGCGCCAAGGCGGGGCTCATCGGACTGACAAAGGCGCTCGCGCGGGAACTGGCCGGCCGCAATATCACCGTGAACGCGGTGGCCCCGGGGTTCATCGAAACCGAGATGACGGCGGCACTGCCGCAGGAAGTCAAAGAGCGCATGCTGGCGGCCATCGCGCTCGGACGATTCGGCAAGCCGGAAGATGTCGCCGCGGCGGTCGCCTTTTTGGCAAGCGAAGAGGCGGGCTACATCACGGGCCATGTGCTGAACGTCAACGGGGGTATGTACATGTAGCGGCTGCGGGAACACAAGGTCACCCGCATCCGTTTGAGATAATGAAGCTCAAACAGCCCCGTGACGCCGGCCATACAGACCTACGAGCTGACCAAGGTCTACCGCACGCGGTGGGGGCGGCGCAGCATTCGCGCCGTGGACGGGATTTCCCTGCGAGTGGAGCGCGGCACCAGCTTCGGCCTGCTCGGTCCCAACGGCGCCGGCAAGACGACGTTCGTGAAGTTGCTGCTCTCGGTGGTGCATCCGACCGCGGGGCGGGCCGAGGTTTTCGGGCGCGACGTCCGCATGCCGGAAGCGCGCCGGCCGGTGGGCTACCTGCCGGAAAACCACCGCTTCCCCGGCTATCTGACGGGGGCCGGAATGCTGGATTTTTTCGGTGCCCTCTCCGGCATGGATGCACGGGACCGCAAGCGCCGGATCCCGGAATTGTTGGAACTGGTGGGCCTCTCGCAGTGGGGCGACGTACGGCTCAAGAAGTACTCCAAGGGAATGTTGCAGCGGCTGGGGCTCGCACAGGCGCTGTTCCACAAGCCGGAGTTGCTGATTCTCGACGAGCCGACCGATGGCGTGGATCCGGTGGGCCGCATCCAGATCCGCGAGATCCTGCGTGCGCTCGAAGAAAAGGGCGTGACCATCTTCCTGAATTCGCACATGCTGTCGGAAGTGGAGCTCTTCTGCCGGGAGGTGGCGATTCTGCATCGGGGCAGAGTGGCGCTGACCGGGCAAGTCAAAGAGCTCACGGCGGGCAGCGGGTACAGGCTGACCGCGGCGGCGGCTCCGGAGCGGCTGGTGGGAGAGCTGCAGGCCAAGGCAGTCTCCTTCGCGGCTTCCAACGGACATTTTGAGTTCCAGTTTGCGGATCGCCAGACGCTGAATGAAGCCGTGGACCGGCTGCGAGCCGAGCGCTGCGAAATCGAATCCATTGTACGGAGCACGAGCACGCTCGAGCAGATCTTCGTCCGGACGATTCAGGAGCAGGCGGAGGGGTTGTGACGGCACGTCAAGCCGGCCTGGTAACTGCGGCCCTGGTGCGGGACACGTTCCGCGAGGCGCTGGCGCGCAAGATTTTTCTGGGTTTTTACGGGCTTTCCACGCTGTTCATCCTGTTTTTCCTGTTCTTGCTGAAGATTGACGTCGTCGAGGGTGCGCGCGCCACCGTGACCCTGTTTGGCCAGTCGAGCGGCCGCCTGCGCGACGTGGAAGAGCTTGTCCGAGGCTTCCATGCGGCAGTAGCGACGTTTCTTTACACGTGGGGCATGGCGCTCGCCGTCTTCGCTTCGGCCGGTTTGATTCCGACCGTGCTCGAGGCGGGCCGCATCGAGCTTCTGGTCTCCAAGCCCGTGCGACGGGCCCACATTCTCCTCGGCCGGTATCTGGGAAACCTGCTGGTTGTCGCGCTGAACGTTTGCTACCTGGTGCTGGGGGTCTGGTTGATCTTCGGCTGGAAAACGGGAGTATGGCGAGCGGACTTCCTGCTGGCGATCCTGACGACGGTGTTTATCTTTGCGGTGCTGCTGAGCGTCAGTGTGCTGGCGGGCGTGTTGTTTGAAAGCGCGCCGGTCACCGTGATGATCGTCTTCGGCATGATGCTGGTGAGCCCGATTTTGGCGCAGACCCGCCTCATGGACCGGCTGCTTTCCTCCGAGTGGAGCCGGACTCTGTGGAAGGCGCTCTATTACGTGTTCCCCAAGGTGTTCGACATCGGGCGCATGACACTGGACCTTGTGTACGGGCGTCCGGCAGGCAGCCTGATGCCGGTGTGGACCTCGGGGCTGTTCGCCCTGGTGACGCTGGGAGCCGGACTGTGGCTGTTCACACGACGAGATTACTGAACGGCGCCGGGGCCGGAGCGTTGCTGATCGCGGCTCTGGCGTGCGGTCCGCGACGCGAGGCGGGGGTGAGCGTTCACCCGGCGCTGGCTCCCTTGATTCCCGATGATACGGTGGCGGTGGCCGTCCTCCGCGTGGAAGAGCTCAAGAGCAGCGATGTGTACCGGAAATGGATTGCGCCGCGCATTCTGGGGCGGCTGGAGCGGCAGGCGGCTGAAATGGGTTTCGATCCGCGAACAGATCTTCTCGAGGCGGTGGTTGCGTCGAACGGGAAGGATGTCCTCGTGCTGGCGCGAGGGCGGTTCGCACCGGAGAGAATCGGCCCGCAGCTGGAACGCTCCGGGGCGCGGCGATCCGTCTACAAGAACTTTACCCTGTACGGCGATTCGGAGGCGGCGCTGCTATTCCTGAACCGCGCGGTTGCGGCGGCGGGCCCGCCCGGCGTGCTCCGTTCCGTTGTTGACCGCCCGCCGAGGAACAGGCTGCCGGCGCGGCTGTTGGAGAAGATGAAAGCGGTGCCGGCGGCTTCCCAGATCTGGGCCGTCGCGCTGGGTCCGAACCCCTTCGGGAACGCCGCGGCGCCGTGGCAGGGGAACGCCGCCGGGCTCGCACGGCTGCTGGAGTCGGTGGAGAGCGTCTGGGCCGGCGCGGACCTCCGCTCCGGGCTGGACATGACGGTGGAATGGACCTGCCGCACCAAGAACGACGCCAAGCTGCTGCACGACTCCCTCCGCGGATTGATCGGCATGGGCCGGCTGAGCACGCCGGACAATGAACGGGATCTGCTGCGCTTTTACGACGCCATCGAGGTATCGCAGCAGGAGGCTGTGGTGCGAGTACACACGTCCCTTTCCCCGGAGTTAGTGAACAAATTCCTGAGCCGCATGGAGCGGCATTCCCCGGAACGATAGCGGCGATGCACGTGATCGTGGCGGGCGGCGGCGTCATCGGCCTTTCGTGCGCCTATTACCTGGCGCGCGAGGGCGCCCGCGTCACGCTTTTGGAACGCAACCAGATCGGCGACGGGGCGACATTCGGCAATGCCGGCGTGATTGCACCGGGCCACACCCCCATCACCAAGCCCGGCCGGCTCCGGCAAGCGGTCCGCTCGATGCTGCAGCCGCTGAGCCCGTTCTATGTCCCCCCACGCCTGAATCTTTCGCTGTTCCGCTGGCTGGTGACGTTCGCCCGTCATTGTACGGAGCAGCATGTCGGATCCGCGATGCAGACGCTCGGCCCCATGGGTCAGGCGAGCTTACGGCTGTTTGACGAGTTGATGGCGGAGGAGAGGCTCGATTGCGGCTACCGGCGCGCGGGGTACTACGAGGTGTGTCTGAGCGAGAGCGGACTGGAGGCCGTGCGCGCTGAAGCGGAACTCATCGAACGTTACGGCTTCCACACCCAGCCGCTGACGGGTACAGAACTCCGCGCAAGAGAACCCCGGCTTAGCGAGCGCATCCTCGGAGGGGTCTTCTACCCCGAGGCAGCCACGGTGAACCCGCACCGCTTTGCAACGGAACTGGGCGAACGGGCGCAACGGCTGGGTGCGGCGTTATGCACAGGCAAAGACGTCGCGGAGATCACCGTCCGAGCGGGACGGGTGCGTGGGGTAAAGCTGCGGAACGGGGACCACCTCGAAGCAGATACGGTAGTGCTCGCCACAGGCGCCTACACGGCGCCGCTTGTCCGGCGGCTCGCCCTGCAACTTCCTCTGGAGCCGGCCAAGGGCTACCACCGGGACGTGAGAACGGAAGCACCCGTCCCCCTGCTGCGGGAAGCCTGCGTGCTGGCTGAGCGGCTCGTTTTTTGCACGCCCATGGGCTCCTTCACGCGGTTTGCCGGGACACTGGAGTTTTCGGGAGTGAATCACCACATCCGGCGGCCGCGCCTCGAGCAGCTCACGCGGGCTGCGCAAGAGTACTTTACGGAGCTGCCGCAGTTGGAGATCGTATCCGAGTGGTGCGGCCTGCGGCCGTGCTTGCCGGACGGACTCCCCGCGGTGGGCGCCGTCGAGCGACTCCCAGGGCTTTACATTGCCACCGGGCACGCTATGGCGGGACTCACTCTTGGTCCGGTGACGGGCAAGCTCATCGCAGAGCTGGTCCTGAGAGGGACCACTTCGCTGGACATCGGAGCCTTGCGGCCGGAGAGGTTTTGCTGACCGGGCAGCGGCAGAACCTGGAGCGCCCGGAACGGCGGCCGCACCAGTGCAATGTCTCCGCGGGCGGGGAGTGCATCGGCCTCCGCAAGTTCCTCGCGTTGTTTCCGAAGAGGGTGTAGAATCCCTTGAAAGCGCGGCGGCCTTGCGCGGCGAGCAGGGCGCAGACCCGGGAAGGAGGAGTGATGCGGAGACGAGGGCTGACATGCCACCTTCGTGGCTCAGTGGTGCTGGTATGTTCCATCTGCTCGAGCGCGGCGGAGCTTTACCTTCCGGAAACCATTCCTGCACCGAACAACAACATGGTGCTTGTACGCCTGTTGGAGATCGGACGTGCGAATCCTCTTTCGGAGGGCGAACGCCGCGGCCTGCTGGAGGTTGCACCCACCAAGGACCATCGTTTCGTTGCAGCACTGAAAAGTATCGAGCAGGCGGGCGCCAACCGTTTCTTCGTGTACGAATTTCTGCTCTGGCCCGCGGGTAACACGCAAGAGGTCTACCAGGCCCGTTACAGCGTCTCTTCGACGGGAACTTTCGAGGATTTCAACAAGGAGGTCCCGTTCCGCGTTCGGGCGGGCTCCGGCGAAAGCGAAGGCACAATGACGCTTCCGGTGCACCCTGTGAATCCGGCGGCCTCTTGCACAGTCGTACGGCCACCCTCGGAGACCGCGCCCCTGGCAGTGGCTCTCACTGGGGAAACCACATACACGCTCGAACTCGAATGCGGCACGGTGGGGTTCTTGCCCCGGATTGTCGAAATTCGGGATCCGGAAGTGGCGAATCGGTCGTGGTGGAAGTCCGTGCGTTGGGAGTCCCGCTATGGCGGAGCTGCGGCCCCCGGCCAGATTCGCTCGCGACGTTTTGCCCTGATGACGCTGCACCTGGAGCCGCACACGCTTTCCGCCATCGGAGCGCGGTTGCTGCGATTTACCGGCCGCGGTGCGACCGACGACCGCATCAGCGTGGATTTCACCTACGCGATGCGGCCCGGCGGGATGGATGTGCCCGTGAAGCTGGAGCTCCCTGTCGCTTTCGTGCCTTCCCTGAGCGTGATGGCGGGATTCCTGGGTTCCGGACTCGCCGCGGGGTGGCTCGGAGCCATGCTGCTCGGCACTCTTACGGGATCCCGGCTGGAGCCGCGGCGCGTTCTTACCTCACTGATGCTCGGGCTGATTGTGGCGGTTCTTGCCCTCGTAGCTGGGGTACTGGCTTACGGCCTGAATTGCCGCCTCCAGGTTTTCGGATTCGACCTAAACCCCTTCGACATGTTGGTGCAACTGCTTACCGGCGCCGCCGCAAGTGTGTTGTGCGTCCTTTACGCCGACCAGCTCAAGAAGTTTCTGGACTCCTTACTGGACAAGATCAAGGGAGGCGTCAGGGCGACTCCGTCTGTGTGTGTGTACCTGGCCATCGCCTGGGGCGCTTTCGCAGCCGAGCCGGGTCTGGAGCTGGTCGGCCTGGCTGGCTGTCCCGACGGGCAGGTGGTCGGCTTAGGACGGAACGGAGCTGTTGTGCGCTTTACGAAGGGCCAAAGCGATGCCCGCCCGGCAGGGAAGCTGGATGCAACCTACAACCCCACGGAAATCGCTTGCGCCGCCATTCAAGGGCGAACGACGGCGCTAGTGACGGCTTCCGCCCTGAAAAATGTGCGCGTAGTGGCTGTGGACGTGGGGACCGGGAGCTGGACAGAGCTCGGATCGGCTCGCGGCACGAGCGCCGGAGTGGCCTACGACTCAAGAACCAATTCTGTGTTTTTCTCCTCGCCGGTGGATCAGGCCATTTACCGGTTCGAGGTCATGGGCGGGGGGCGGCGACCGGCTCAGGGGTGGACGTCAATCTACGGCGGTTCCGTCTCCCTGGGCCCTGTGACTGTAGACGCCCGGCGCCGGAGGCTGCTCGCCTCAGATGCGTTCTCCGGCGTGCTGTACTCCGTAGATCTTGAAACTCGGAGGCAGTCACGGTTTGCGGAGGGGTTCGGGGTGATCAACTCGCTGTCGGTGGATGAGCCGCGCGAGATCCTGTATGTGGCCGACAGCGGCAAGCGCTGTGTCTGGTCGCTCTCTCTCCGCGATGCGGCGCCGAAGCCGCTCTTGTTTGTACGGGACGCAGATTTTCAAGGCCTCACGGGCGTGGCGGCGGATGCCGAAGGTCAGGTGTGGGTCAGCGTGATCACGAAGCGGGAGGTGAGACTCTACGACCGAGCCCGCCGGCTTCTGAGGCGGTTCAGATAAAGAGCAGGCTTGGGAGCGGCATGCACCCCAACGGGAGAAAGGAAGGTGTTCGCATGCGCCTGGTTGCGGCACTCTGGCTGGCGGCCGCGTGGACGGCTGCGCAGGTACCGGATCGCACGCCTTTGGCCGGCGAGTGGGGCTACCGGCCGGACGACGGTGCGAGAGTGGCCCTCAATCCGCCTTCGCTGTGTTGGGTCCACGAAGCCGATGCGGCCGGCTACGACCTCCAGTGGGCTTCCGATCCGGAGTTTCGCCAGCCCGAGGGCGTGGAGGCATTACCCTGGAGCGCCTACACACACAACCAACCCCTGAAGCCGGGGCGCTGGTGGTGGCGATACCGGATCCATCGCAAGGATGGAAGCCGCTCCTCCTGGAGCCGCGCCCGGATGTTCCGCATAACCGCAGATGCAGTCGTCTTCCCGCAGCCTTCCATGGACGAGCTGCGGCACAGGATTCCGCGCAGACATCCCCGACTTTTCGTGCGGGAAGACGACCTTCCGCGGCTGCGCGACTGGGCCCGGGGGGACGGAAGGGAACGGTTTTCCAAGATCCTGGCCCGGGCTGAGGATCTGACTGCAGCGGAGCCGACTCCGGAGCCGGCTGTGAAGGCGAGCGCGAGCGACCCGGCGACGCGCCAGTACTGGTGGTCCAACCGCGTGCAAACGATCCGCGCGCTTCAAGAGGCGGAGATTCTCAGCTTCGCGTGGCTGTTGACCGGCGATGCGCGCTACGGCGACGCCGCACGGCGCTTCACCTTGCGCCTTGCCGCCTGGGATCCCGACGGGCCCACGAGTTTCAAACTGAATTGCGAAGCTGCCAAGCCGATGCTGCACCGACTGGCGCGCGCGTACGACTGGGCCTGGCCGCTCTTTAGCGAGGAGGAACGGGCCCGGATCCGGCGCGTGCTTTTACGCCGGGCACTCGATGCCTGGAACAGCGGGGAAGTCCGGCAGGGAGCGGGCCACCTGAACCAGCCTTACAACAGCCACGGCAACCGGACCTGGCACAAGCTGGCCGAGAACGCGATCGCGACGTTCGGGGAGACGCCTGAGTCCGAAAAGTTCCTCGCCTATGCGGTAACCAAGTTCTTCGCCGCGTACCCTGTGTGGTCCGACGATGACGGGGGCTGGCACGAAGGCCTTTCCTATTTTGCCGGTTACATGTCGAAGGCTTCCTGGTGGATGGAGGTCGCGCAGACGGCGCTCGGAATTGACGGCTTTAAGAAACCCTTTTTCCGGAATTTCGGGGACTATGCGCTGTATTCGGCACCGCCGGGGAGTCCCGACATGGGATTCGGGGATCTGTCACACCGCCCTCCGGGCGCAGGGTGGTCATTCATGCATTACTTTGTGCGCCGCACGGGGAACCCTTACTGGGCCTGGTGGCTCGAGGCCTGGAAGATCCCAGCTGAGACCGGCGAGCCGGTGCTCGATTTTTTATGGAGCTCGGCGCCTCCCGTTCCGGTACGGGTGCCGGGCGAACTGCCCCCTTCGCGAGTGTTCCGGGGAACCGGCGTAGCGGTGCTCAACACGACGCTGGCGGACAGCCGGGATAACGTGCAGGTCCGTTTCAAGTCGAGCCCGATGGGCACCTGGAGCCACGGGCTCGATCCGCACAACTCGTTCACGCTCAACGCATTCGGAGAGCGCCTTCTGGTGAACTGCGTGTACCGGGATCTTTACGGCTCTCCGTTTCACCGGGGCTGGGTGTGGAGCACGCGCGCGCACAACGCGGTTCTGGTGAACGGCTCAGGGCAAAAGGCGCGCTCGGCGGAGCCGGGCGGCCGGATCGTGCACTTCCAGCTCGAAGATGGCTTTGACTACGTGGCAGGTGACGCGACGGAATCCTATGAAGGCCGCTTACGCCGCGCAGTCCGCCACGTCTTCTTTGTGAAGCCGGATGTGATCATTCTGGCGGACGGGCTGGAGGCTCCGGAGCCGGCGGTTTTCCAGTGGATGCTCCATGCGCTCGAACCCTTCCGTGTGGATTCCACGCACCTGCACGTCCGGCGCGCCTCGGCGGGAGTCCGCATTGACTACCTCAGTGAGACGCCTCTGGTAATCCGCCAGTGGACCGGCTACGAACCCGAGCCGGACCACGAATACCTGCGGTCGGTGGGCAGTCCCGCAATCCCGCCGCAGTGGCACGCGGAGGCCGCCACGCGCGAACCGGTCCGGCGCACGCTCACATTCACCGTGCTGCGCGTCCACCGGGGAGAGCAAGCTCCCTCCGCCGATCCCGTGATCGTGCGGAACCAACCCGGGGCGCGCCTGCGCGTTATGAGCGCGGAGGGTGCTGAACTCGAGCTCGATTTTCGCCCCTCGGGCCGGCGCGAGCTCGCCGTCATCCGCAAAAGCGGAAAAAGCTGGCGGGTCGTCGAATCAGCCTCTATTCATAGGTGAGTTCCCAGTGGGGCGGAGCGCCGCCCGGTCCTTTCAGGTAGTGCTCGAACCACTGGAGCATACGCAGCGAATAGTCGAGCCGGGAGGCAGCACGCTGATTGCCGTGGGGTTCGCCCGGATAAAACACGAGCCTGACCGGAGCCTGACCCCGCAGCTTCAAATAGCGGTAGAGCAACAACGACTGGGAGGGATGGACCCGCGGATCGGCGTCGCCGTGAAGAATCAGTAGCGGCGTGCGGTGGTTGGCGATATGCGCCACCGGGCTTCGCTCGCGCATCAATTCCCAACCTTCCCAGGGCCACCTGCGGAAATGGACGTCACGGAACTCGTGTGGAATGTCCGTAGTCCCGAAAAAGGAGACCAGATCGGAGATTCCCACGAACATCACGGCTGCGGCAAAGCGCTCCGAGTGGCGGGTCGCTGCCCAGGCGGAGGCATAGCCGCCGTAGGAGCCGCCAGTGATCCCCACCCGGGCCGGATCCACGAGCCCGGCGCGGTTGAGGTGCTCGATCGCGTCAATCAGGTCGTCGAATTCTCTGCCCGCAGGATCGCCTTGGCCCAGCTTGGAGAATTCGACCCCGCGTCCGGTGCTGCCCCGGTAGTTGATGCAGAGAACCGCCATCCCCTTGGCGGCGGCCATCTGCCCGGGGCTGGCGTAGGAAGTAAGCCAGCCATCGGCGTAGTGAGCTTCCGGACCCCCGTGCACGTCCAGGATCAACGGGTAGCGCTTCCCTGCCCCCTCATTGAGCGGCCGGATGAGAACGGCCTCGAGTTGCAGTCCGTCGCGGGCGTTGAAGCGAATCGCCTCCTGGGGAGCCAGTCTGCGGTCCTCGAGCCAAGGATTACTCCGTGTCAGCCGTTTCGGAGAAGTCGCACCATGCAGGAAGTAAACCTCCGGCGGGTGCCGGGGCGTGTGAGCCAGAAAGGCGAAGGACCGGCCGTCGCGGGAGGCGCTGACGGACGTCAACACGGGGCCGCCCGCCGCGACCAGGGTCTTTTGCTCCGAACCGTCGCGCCGCGCAGAGCGCACCAGAGTGTACAGCCCTCG
This sequence comes from Acidobacteriota bacterium, assembly GCA_037446115.1. Taxonomy (GTDB): domain Bacteria; phylum Acidobacteriota; class Terriglobia; order Bryobacterales; family Bryobacteraceae; genus JANWXD01. Next base: position 112,006 of record JBBIJF010000013.1, read on the forward strand.
CGCCTCCGTGCAGGCAAGAGTGTCCGACCCCAGCCAGGCCAGGCTGGTGACATGGCCATGATCGGCCTCCAGCACTTGGCGGGGCGAACCGCCGGCAGCCGGTGTGACCATCAGCCGTCCGGCCGCGGGATCGTTTCGATCTGCGGCCGAGAGGAAAGCCAGATGCTTGCCATCCGGACTCCAACGGACGGGTCCCAGCTTGCCGGGGTTCTCGATCCGCGCTACGACGCGTCCACTGTCTGCCTCGACGATGTGCAGCTTCCGGTTCATGTAGTCGTCATCCACGAGCGGCGTAGGCGCCAGCGCCACGGCCAACTGATTTGCCGCCGGAGACCAGTGCAGCTCGGAAGCCGACCCCGGCAACTCCAATGCCTTGGGTTGCACCGACTCGGCATGTAGGTCGGCGATCCATACGCGCACGGGGCGCCAGTCCTCTTCATAGACACGCTGGCTGAAGCCCTGATCGCGCAACTTTTGCTTTGCCTCCGGGAGGGGATCGGTGGCGAGGAAGGCTAAGCGCTTGCCGTCCGGGCTCCAGGAGTAGCCCGTAATGTCCGCACCATGCGCAAGCACGCGACGGGCCTCACCGCCTTGGGCCCGGATGACGTAGAGCGAAGTAAATTTGTCCTGACCGCGTTTGGCGAGGAACGAGATGGCTGAGCCGTCCGGCGTCCAGGCGATCTGGGATACTGTGACCTCCCCGGTAACGAACGGAATATTGGCGCCGTCTGGCCGGACCACATGCAGCTCGGCCCAAGCCGGCCCGTCCGGATCGCGCACCGGCCTGCGCGGCACGCGCAGGACGTAAGCCACGGCCGAGCCGTCCGGGGCGATGACCGCCTCGGTCACCCACCGCAACCGCGCCACATCCTGCGGAGTCAGCCCTTCGGAGGCAGTGGCGTAGGCCACCGCCAGCAGCAACGAGCACAGCCTGACCACCCGAAGTCGGCAACACGTCATGGCATCCTCCCTGTATCCCAGCCGATTCTAGCGCCCGCCGGGAGCTGCCCTGCCGGCCGCCGGCGGCAGTTGCGCGCCGGCCCTTCCGGGATGTAAGATCATAGTTCCTTCCAGCGTCGTCACTCTCAGCGGGAACTGGAATTGTAACAAGGAGCCGGAATTACCTGAAGGTGCATTCGACTGGGCCTTATGCAGAAGCACGCCAATAAGAAAGTCCTGGCTGCGGTCACAGACCTCTTTTTCACGGTGAAGATTTCGGATGCCGCCAAACGGGCGGGCATGCAAGTCGAATTCGTCAAGAGCGACCAGGAACTGCTGGAAAAAGCCCAGGCCAAGCCCGCGGTGATCATCCTGGATCTCAATCTGGACGCCGTCCATCCCCTGAAAACGATCTCGAAGTTGAAGGGCGATCCCGAGCTGAAGAAGATCAGCTTGATCGGCTTCGTCTCACACGTACAGGCAGAACTCAAACAAAAGGCGCAGGAAAGCGGCTGCGACATGGTCCTGGCCCGCTCGGCGTTCTCTCAGAACCTGCCGCAGATCCTCAAGCGACACTCCGGAACGCTATAGCCCTGCCTTCGGAAGAGAAGCCGCAAGAGCTCGGCGCGCGTCAACCGCCTGCCGTTCGGCAAATCTCAGTGGTGGCTGCTTTCGTAATGGGTCTTTAGCAGGTCCAGGCCGAAATCGCCTTGAAAATCCCGCCAGACCGAGTGGATGTGGTTGGCATTGTCCTGGGTGTTGTCGTACTCGATCAAAAAGGAGGGAGTCTGAACGCGGTAATAGTGCGGCTTGCCCGGCTGGGTGCTTCCCGCCCAGGCAAAGAAGACATTGCTTCCGGCCTGTTCAAACTGCTGCATGCGCTTGTGCGCCATTTCGGGCGCCAGATTCTCGGCGTATTCGGCCACAAGCCGGGCCAGCAGCTCCCGCTGTCGTGCGTTCATTCGGCTTATGGCAAGGCCGCTCGGCTGGCCCTTAAGAGCGGCCTTGCGGGAGGCGGACGTCAGAATGTCCGGGTATGCTCTTGCGTCCACGATCGCAACGGCTCTCTGCTGTTCGGACAGGGCGCCCAGCAAGTCGCGCGCCAGGTCCTCCTCCCTCGCCAGCGTCCGCAGCCCCTTTCGCGGGCCGTGACGGATCTCGGCCGGGTTGGCGCCAAAGAAATTCGGGCTTCCGGAGAGCCGGCGGCCGGCGACGGTGAAATTCAGACTGAGGTGGTGGCCTTCGATCCGCAACCCCCACGGAGTCGAAGGGGGGCGCCCGAAGATCGAAAAGAAGTACGCCTCGGGATTGCGCCGCCGCCCGTCGTCATTTTCCAGGATGCGCAGCACTTCCTCGAGGCTCATGATCGTGGTGGCCTTGATGTAGCCCTGACGGCTCAAGCCTGCGCTGAGCAGTGCCTGGGCGAGGTGCCTCTGGGTGGGCGTCATCTCGGCGAAGGAGAGGCCCTTGCGGGCACGGGGAATGAAGTGCCAGTTGAAGCGCTCCTCGTCGTCGAAGGAAAAGGTCGCCCGGGCCTGCTGTTCCGGGCTGAGTGAGGCCAGGAAGTTCAGCGCGGCTTCCGCCATCACATCGGCCGTATGCAAGCGTTGATGAGCCAGAGCGAGCATGAAGCACCCCGCGACGGCGAGTCCGGTTCGCAGCCCTACGGATTTCATCGCCCCTCCTGGTAGGGGAAGGCCGGCTGCCAGTCTAACACAGCGCGGAGGCGGGCGACGGAGTCAGCGGGCCGCTTCAAAAAGGAAAGTCCGTGCGAGGAGCCGAGGCGTAGCTGGCCCGGGCCAGGAAGCGATAGGGATTCACCGGATTGCCTGCCACTCGCACCTCGTAATGCAGGTGCGGCGCGGTGACGCGCCCGGAACCTCCCAGTGTCCCCACCACCTCACCGCGACGGATTTCCTGGCCGGGAATCACGTCGAAGCGCGAAAGGTGGGCGTAATACGTCTGTACGCCTCCGCCGTGGTCAATGATGACCAGGCGGCCATAACCACCGCTATAGTCGGCGTGGACGACGACTCCGTCCGCGGTGGCACGCACCGGAGCACCGTAGGGACCGGAAATATCCACGCCGGTATGGAAACTCTGGGCGCCGGAAAAGGGATCACTACGGTCGCCAAAGGCCCCGATCAGGCGGCCGTCCACGGGCCAAATGCTGGGCCGCATGTTTGTCCGCCACACCTGGGTGTAGGCCCGGTGGAAGCGGGCAAGGCTGGCCGTGCGCAGGAAGTTGTACTCTTCCAGCGTTTCACGATACGTCGGCACAAGGCCGCTCTCCTTGGAGATATCGGCCGGCTCTTCCAGACGGCGGCGGATGCCGTAAGCCGTCAGCACCTCGCTGGCGAACAGCTGCAGACTCGCCAGTTGCTGATTGGTCTGGTTGTAGGCCTTCTGCAGCTCGCGGTAGCGCGCCCGCAGCGATTCCGCTTCCCGCCGCAGGGCGTTGTAGTCGGCCACTTTCCAGGTCATGCGCACGTAGCTTGAAAGCAATCCGGCCACGCCCAACAGCAGAACGAGCGTGAGGCCGAGGATCAGGTAAATCACGTTATGCTGAATGCGGATGCTGCGCAGCCTGCCGTGGAGGGAATGAGCCAGCACAACGATGAAATATGGCTGTTTCATATGAACCCTCGTCCGGCTCTCAGCGGGTGAGCACTACGCCGCCCGCCGCCGAGGCCTCTACCACCACGGGTTGGAAGCGAAGGATCAAATTTAACAGCTTCGCAACGAACTGTCAACCGCCGGGCGACGGCCGAGGGGCCGCGGGCCGCGAGCTCGGGGGTGGAGTGGTTCGGCCGACGGTGCAGGCCAGCAGCCGGCCCGGTCTGTGGCAAGCTGGCTCGGAGGGGCATTTCGAATGAAACGAGCCGTTGCCGGATTGGGCTTCCTTGCGAGTCTGTTCACGCTTTGGGCCCAGGATGGCACCGGTCCGGCCATCGAAATGCGCTTGGCGGAACTGAAAGCAAATCCGGTTGTTCCGCCTCTTGCCGAACTTCTTGACGACTACTCTCCGGTCCCTCAGAGCTGGCTGGCCCTTGTGAGCTGGAACGTGCAGGGCGGAGCCACCGACAGCCCAGGGTCGAGACGGCCCGCAATGGTGGGCGCAGCGCTCGGACGGATGTTTGGCGGGACCTACCAGCTGCTGGCGGCTCAAGAGGTCGCCAACAGCTCCCATGCCGCAATGCTTCAGAGTTTGCTTCCGTTCGGGGCCGCGCGCTGGCGCTACTCCTTTTTCGACACCACGGACGGCCAAGACAACGGACTGTGGTATCAACGCGGCATCCTGGTTCGCAACGCGGTGCCGCTTTTTGTTACGGGTCAGATGAGCTCCACGGGTCGGCTCGTCACCGATCCCGCAAGAGCCGTCCATCCGCCGCTCGCCGCGCACGTGGCGGCCGGGGAGTTTGACTTTACGTTCATCACCCTGCACCTGACCTTCGCGGGCGGCGACACGGAAGAGTCGGCACGCGAGCTCCGGATTCTGCTCGATTTCCTCGACGAGTACTTTCGCGCGCCGGGACACGATCCGGACGTCATCCTGTGCGGCGATTTCAACATTCCGTCGTGGCTAAGCGGCCAGACAGGAAGCAATGGCATCACGCTCGATCCGATCTTTGACGATGATCCCCGGTTCCAGAGCGGGGAGCGCCGTTTTGTGGTGACGGTCCATGAGTCGACCAGCCGGAGCGCCTTGGGGAGCCCGGTGAGCAACTACGA
>JBBIJF010000014.1:0-112493 GCA_037446115.1 Acidobacteriota bacterium
CCGGCGTATTCGTGGCGTTCTGGGCTTCGATCCGGAACTCGAAGCGCTGGCCTTCGCGGACCCGGAAACTCTTGTTCAGGGCGGCGTCCAACGTCTTGATGGCCGGTCCGCGGTAGTTGAGGGTGCGCGGGGCCGTGCCGGGGACGTCGATCGGGGGTTGGGAAAACGCCTTCTCGTTGAACCAGCGGTTCAGACGGCTCACCACCGAACCCGAAGTGCTGGGATCGCCGATCAGGTTCGGCCGCTGCGTCCCGTTCCAGATGTTTCCGCCGCTTTGCGTGACCTGAAGAGGCATGCCGCTCTGAAGCAGAGCCATGCCGCTGAGCTGCCAGCCGCCAAACAGGGCATCCAGCCAGCGGCTCCAGCCGGCGCCCAGCTTACGCCCTGTCCCGATGGGCAGTTCCCAGGCGGCGGTGATCACGGCGCGGTGGGCCACATCGTGGGCTGAAAGCGACCGCTCCAGGCGGAGGTTCAGCGGGTATTGCAAGCTCGTCCCGCCGCCCAGCCAGTTCAGGTTTCCGGAGCCATGGGAGGAGTTGTCGATCATTTTTGACCAGGTGTAGTGGGCCAGCATCGTGAGCCCGTGGGAGTACCGCTTCTCCCACTTGATCTGGAGACCGTGGTAGTAAGAGTCGGCAGCCGGGGGCTCTGATGTACCGACGCTGGCACCATCGAAATGCGGCATGGGCCGCAGCAGCCGGAACAATTGGACGGTGGGGCGACTCAGCTGCGATCTGGGATCGGTGATCTGCCCGTAGAAGGGGTTCGGCACAGAACTGCTCAGGACGGTACGACCCCAGGACCAGTATCGCGGATCCAGCGGCGTCAGCGATGTATAGGGGAGGAACAGGTGCGTGCCACGGCTGCCGGTATAGTTGATCTCGAGCACGGACTGGAAGCCGACATCGCGCTGAATCGAAAGGTTCCAGGAATGATACTCAGGGTTGCGGTTGTTGCTGGGCAGAATGGTTCCTGCGCCCAGACCAACGAAGGTCCACTCGCCCTGCGAGCGGCCGGGAGGCAGGAGCATGCCATCCGGGTACGGATTGTTCAGGCGGGCGTAGAGGGTGGCGTTCGAGTCGCGTGTAAACACAGGCGTGGAGTTTACGTTGAATCCCGCGCCGGTGTGACCGTAGACCGTCGCCCGGCTTAACTGGTAAAACAGTCCGTAACCTCCACGGATGGCGAGCTTGGACGTAGCCGCATAGGCAAAGCCAATCCGGGGCGACCAGTTGTTGTAGTCACCATCGAAGGGGGAACGGCGGTTCTTGTCCACGAAGCGGAAGATCCCCTTGGTGACATAGCCCGGAGCCTGCACGGGAGCCTGCGCATCCAGATCCCAGTAACTCTGCCGGTCAAACTTCTCCCAGCGTGGCACATCGAACTCGTAGCGTACCCCCAGATTCAGGGTGAATTTCGGGGTGATCTTCCAGTCATCCTGGACATAGAAGCCCCAGTACGCCGAACGCGTGAAGACTTTAGGATCGATGTGGAACTGTCCGCCGGTCGCCCATCCGATGAGCATGGCGGCCAAGCCGTTGCCTTCATTGCCGCGGCAGGAGAACCGATCTCTGCACGTCACGCCGCGTCCAAAACTGAACTGTCCCGAGGGATATCCCGGCTGAGCATAATCCAGCCAGTTCCGGCGCGTTTCCGCCCCGAACTTCAGGCTGTGGCCGCGGGCGATTTTGCTGTAAGAGCCCGAGAAGTGATGGACGCCCTCCTGGCGGTCCATGATCAGCCAGCCCTCGGTGCCGATATCGGTATAGCCTTCCGGCGCGATGGTGGGAAACACCAGGAAGTCGGCGTTGTCCTTCATGTACTGGGGCAGGCCGAGCTGTGTAAGGTCAAATGGCTCCATCGGCTTGCGCCAGTAGGTCGAATACGTGAGACCGTAGCGGATGCTCCACAGGTCAGTGGCGCTGCGCACCCTGGTGAACTCGGTGACTACGGAAGTGGCGGTGCTCAGGCTCGGCCCGTCGTTGAATGTATAGGCGGGGGCCAGCTCTTTGAAAAGGTTCGGCGGATTGCCGCGACCACGCGTGTAGCTGTAGCGGCCGGTTATGCGGTTGTTCGCGCTGAAATTGTGGTCGCCTTTGAGGTTCGTCTGATGGCTGGCACCCTGATTGATTCCCTGCTCAAACCAGTTGTTGGTCTCCGTGAACGGGGCTCCGGGCTGATTCGGTTTGGGGAAATACGCCAGCGCCTTGAGGGCCACCGGGTCCATGATGGACTTGGGAATCACATTACCCGGAAAGGGACGGCGTTCGATGTTGCCCGCGGCGTTGACGAAAGTGTCGAAGGGGTTATAAATGGTCATGAGCTGCCCGGAGGTGTTGCGCGTCTGCGAAAAATCTCCTTCGCGCTGGAGCAGCGTCGGAAAGGTCGCCGTATAGCTGAGCGGGCTCTTGGACTTTGTGTGTTCGTAAGTGCCGAAGAAGAAGGTCCGGTTCTTTACCACCGGTCCTCCGATGACGCCGCCGAGCTGGTCGCGCCGGTAATACGGCCGGGCCCGGCCGGCGCGGTTGGAAAACCAGTTGTTCGCGTTAAGATCCGAGTGACGCAGGAAGTAGTAGCCGGTGCCGTGGAACTCGTTGGTTCCGGATTTGGTCACCATGTTTACGACGGCGCCGCCGGTTTGTCCGTACTCCGCCGAAAAGAAGTTCGTCTGGATCTTGAACTCCTGCACAGCATCTACGGAAGGGGCGTACTTCAGGTCCGTGATGCCCGAATTCTGCTCGACCGTGACCACAGTCACGCCGTCCAACAACACATCCGCCGTCGAGTTTCGGGCACCGTTGGCGACGAAATTAGTGTTGTTGTCGCCGCGGCGGCCGCCGGATCCGACGACCCCGGGCGTCAGGTACGTGAGGGCCATTGGCGTGCGGCCGATATTGGGCAGCGAGATGATGTAGGTGTTCTCGATGACCTGGCCCAGGTTGGCAATGGTTGTGTTCAACAGCGGAGCCTGGGCGGCGACCTCCACCGTAGCGGTCACCTCGCCGACTTCCAGCTGCACGTCCAACGTGGCCTGTTGCTGCACGGCCAGGGCAAAGGCGCCACGTACATATTTCTTGAAACCCGGAGCTTCCACGGTGAGGCTGTAGTTGCCGGGAGGAAGGGCGGGGATGACATACCGGCCTGCCTCGTCCGTCACCGTGCGGTGTTGCACGTTGCGGTCCACATCCGTCACCACCACGCTGGCGCGAGGCACACTTGCACCTGTCGGATCCGTGACCACGCCGCGTACGGCCGCGGTGTAAGACTGACCCCACACAAGGGGCAGTACGCAGAGGATCATAAGCCCAGTTCGAAGCAAACCGGCTTTTGGCATGGGCAAAACCTCCTTGCGGGCCGCCACGAGGCGACCTCTCGCCACAGATGTAAACCAGATCCGAGTGCATGTCAAGACTGAAATTTCTCAAGTTCCGAGGCGAGTTCCGAGCAGTTGCGGCGCGACAGGAACCGTTCCGGGCCTAAGCCACCTTGAGCCGGACGCTCACCGGACAATGGTCGCTGGCTTCGGTATGAGCCGGCCCGACAGTGGGGTATCGTTCCCCCCGGTACTGCTTGCACTTGGTGGTCAAGCCTTTGCGCACGATGTGGATATCTTCGACTTCCAACGCCTTATGGGGGAGAATGTAATCCAAGCGGCTGACCCGCTTGGCCGGGACGTAGTAATGCGTCCAGGTATCGGCGGGAAACGGATCCTGCAATACGGGTGAGTTGAGCAATGGTTCCAGCGACCCGTCAGCATCCGGGGGCGCGTTCAGATCGCCCAGCACGAGCGGCAATCTTCCTTGCTGGACTACCTGGGTGGCGATCTCGGCAACGCGCTCCGCCTGCCGCCTGCGGCGCCGGGTCGAATCTTGCGTGCCGTCCTGGGCTTTGAAGTGGTTCACCAAGAAGGTCACCACTCTGCTTCCGATTTCGAGATCTACCTCGAGGCAATCGCGTGAGAACAGCGCGCCACGGGCGAGGTAGCCGAAATTGCGCACGGAACTTCGGGCTACGGCTGCACCGGGGACGGCCTCGTCCACATGGGTTCGCAGGTTGCGGATCTCAGCCGGAAAGCCTTTGCGCACGAGAAAACCTACGTCAATGCCGCGCGGGTCATTGCCATCGATCAACAGCATGCGATCGAAATAGTTGTCCAGATATTCCTCGTTGAACAGACGCAGCGTGTACAGATTCTCCACTTCCTGGACGGCGAGCACGTCCGGTTCCGAATCGAGAATCGCCTGGGCCGTATTGTTGCGCTGGATCTCGGTCGTCTCGTAGCTCACCAGATCGCCCGCGCGGCTTGCCACAGAAACCAGGCCTACGGCCTGCACAACCTTTTCGTAGTTGCGCTCTTCCCACGGCATGTCGAGGAACGCATAACGGTTGAAGAGATTTTCGAGATTGAAGGTCGTTACGGTCAGTCTCATTTTTCCCTCCGAACAAAACTGCAGGCGCCGGCTCACCTGCCGCCGGCCCTACCCTATCGTGACACACCAGTGGCACAGTCCCCAGCCTCGGCCGGCAGCCTTGGTAGAATCGAGTCTTGGACGACTGTAGAGGTACCGATTTCCAAGCCAAGCAGGTGATGCACACGAGGGAGGACTATGCGTGGAAACAAGGAAGTCATCGCAATTCTGAATGAAGCCCTGAAAGAAGAGCTGACCGCCGTCAATCAGTACATCCTGCACGCGGAGATGTGCGAGAACTGGGGCTATGAGCGGCTCAGCGAGTACATCAAGAAGAACGCCATCGGGGAGATGAAGCACGCCGAGATGCTCATCGAGCGGATCCTGTTTCTCGATGCGATGCCGAAGATGGCGGAAACGCTGCCGCTCAACATCGGCGACAACGTGAAGGCCCAGCTGGAAAACGACCTCAAGCTGGAGCTTTCTGCCGTGACGATGTACAACAACGGGATCAAGAAATCGCGCGAACTGGGCGACAACGCCTCGGCCGATTTGCTCGAAAAGCTCCTCAAGGACGAAGAGGGGCACGTGGACTGGCTGGAATCCCAGCTCCATATGATCAAGGAGCTTGGCTACGAGAACTACCTCGCCCAGCAGATGGAAGAAGAAGAGTAATTCACTAGGGGCGGGTCGCCGCGGGCTGGGAGTAAGCCGGCGCGGCCCTGGGGCGGGCGAGCCAGGAAAGGATGGTGGGCAGCGCGGCGCGGGCCGCCCGCTCGCCTGCTTCGATGAGCTTCTCGCTGTCCTGGAACGAGTCCCAGTTCGCGGCGCCCACCTCCGGGACAATGACCACATCGGAGTGCTTGCGCCATTCCCACTCAGTGCGAGCCTGGAGGATCTGGAAGCACTGATTGACGACGCGGAACAGGTTCTGCGGGTCAACCAAGGGCGTCTGCATCGGGAGTACGACCGCGACCACATGCGTGGCGCCCATCTGGCGCAGCGGTGAGGACGGGATTTCCATCGTGATGGCTCCATCCACGAGATAGCGGCCCTCGTAACGGATGGGCCGGAACAGGCCGGGGTAGGCGCAACTGGCGCGGATGGGCACGAACACTTCCCCCCGATCCCGGAAGACCACGGGTTTTGCTGCGGTCAGGTCCGTGGCAACGACCGCCAGCGGGATGCGCATCTGCTCGAACGTGTACACGTTCAACAACTTCTTCAGGAATGTCTCCATCCGGTCGCTGTCCATCAGCCCCATGCGGCTCAGCGTCCAGCGGGCCACATCACGGAAACGCATGTGCCCGGCGAAACCTGCGATTTCGTCGGCGGATCGCCCGCTTGCGAACGCGGCAGCCACGATGGAGCCCGCACTCACTCCGGCGATGTACTTCAGAGGAATCCGGTTTTGCTCGAAGACCCGGAGTACGCCGATATGAGCGATTGCTCGAGCGAAGCCGCCACCCAGAGCCAGACCGATCGCCGGCTCCCGGGGCTCCGTCCGGCGCAAACGGCGGCGCGCCCAACTCCACCAACCCGTCAGCTTCATCTCCGCCCCCGCTCGATTGGATGCCTTCCCGCGGTTCCGAGTTCCTGCCTATCTTACTCATCGGCAGCTGGACCGCGGCTCGCAGGCGCCCCTTCGGCGGTACTCGCGACCCGGACCCGGCGTCTGCGTGGTGCCGGGCCGGCTGGAGGTTACACTGAAAAATGATGATCCGCGCAGTGATCTTCGATCTCGGCAACGTCCTCGTTCCCTTTGACACAAAACGGGGCTACGAGGCTCTGGCCACGGTCAACGGCCTCCCCCCGGAAGAGATCAAACGGAGGATTGCGGCCACAGGGGCAGTACAGGCTTTCGAGATGGGCAAGATCGAGCCCGAGGAGTTTGTGCGAAAAATCTCCGAAGCGCTCGAGCTCGAAGTCAGCTATGAACGATTCTGCGAGCTTTGGAGCAGCATCTTTCTACCGGAGCCACTCCTTTCGGAACGTCTGATCGCAGACCTCAAGGGATGGTACAAGCTGCTCGTGCTGTCCAACACGAATGCGATTCACTTTGCCATGATCCGGTCGCGGTATCCCATCGTGCAGCTGTTCGATGACTACGTGCTGTCCTACGAAGTGGGCGCGATGAAACCGTCGCCTGAGATGTACCGCGCGGCCATCGAGCGCTCCGGGTGTGCACCGGAGGAGATTTTTTTCACCGACGATCTGGAAGTGAATGTCGAGGCCGCGCGCCGGCATGGCATGGTGGCGGTGCGCTTCGAATCGGCAGAGCAACTCGAAGGGGAGCTGCGGCGCCGGGGGCTTCTCTGAGCCTTCGAGAAGCAGCGTCAGGTCAAGTCGAACCGTTTCAGTTCGATCTTCTGGTCGTCAAAGACGCCCAGACCGAGGACACCGGCGATTTCGACGTGCTCGGGCTGCATGCGGTAGAAGCGGCTATCCGCATCCGGAGGCGCTTCGCCCACGGGCTTCATGCCCATCTCGGCGCGCTTGGCATCGATCACCTTCCAACCGGTCTTGTCCAGGGCGACGGGGTCGGTGGCGAAATACATCGTTTTGTGCTCCCAGACGTACTTTTCGACCCGACGTCCCGGGCCTCCGTGGTAGGCGCCCTTGACGGCGTCCAGGATGTGGAGAACGACCTTCTGGCGGATGACCGGAAGGTCCACCACGGCGGGAATGAAGGTGCCGCAGGTATTCAGTGTGGGGCTGGAGTGGCTGCGGCTGACGTTGTTGACCAAGCCATGGGACATGTTTTTCAGGGCCAGCGTGATGCCGGCCGACTGGTGGTGCTTGAGCACGCACAGATTAATCATCTTGTTGACGTCGCGCGTCAAGAACCGGGCCACGTACGAGCGGCGGTGGTGGGGATCGGAAGGATTCGCGTTGGGTAATACGACGGCAGTCTCCGTATAGTGGTCGGCGTCATAGCCGTCCATGTCCAGCTGGAGCGGGTGGGGCTCATCCGTGGCCCAGGTCCAGCGCACGCCCTCGGGAAGCCACTTGTCAAACCCCGCGCGGAGGAACTCGCGGCGATAGCGGTCGTAGGCGACGATATCCCGCGGCTTGACACCCGCCAGCTTCAGGCCTTCCACGATCTCCTGCACGACTTCGGGTGCGGAGATGACGAACGGCTGGCCCACCGGATTGAGTTTGATTCCGACAACATCGCCAGGCTCGAAAAAGAACCGCCATGCTTCGGCGGGCGTCCCCGCTCCCGTGAGCTCCATGAGGCCCTTGTGCAGCATGGCTCTGGCGGCGTCTCGCTGGTAGGCGCCTGAGACGATGCTGCCGGGGTGATGAACCGCGACGACGCGGCCCGGGAAGGGACCCGGTATCCCGAGCTTGGTCGCGGCACGGACTTGCGACTGGTAAAAGACGGGCACGGCGAGCGCTGTGTTTTTAAGCCATTGACGACGGTTCATGTTCCACCCCGTGTCTTGGGTATTGTAGCGCAGCGATGATCTCCGGCAGGCGGGTCAGCCGGCGAGGCGGGCAAAAGGCCCGCCTCGCCGGGCGAAGATCAGAAGTTCAGCTTCAGAGCGAACTGGATGTTGCGCTCTCCCTGCGCGCTGGTCACTTCCCCGAACGTCGCACTCGAGGCGGAACGGTTCGGGGCATTGAATTGCGGCGTGTTGGTCAAGTTGAAGAATTCCGTGCGGAACTCGAGATTCATCCGTTCCTTGATGGGGAAGAGCTTGTGCACGGAGAAATCAAACTGTTTGAGACCCGGGCCACGGACGACGCCCACCCCGGAGTTACCGAGCGTGCCGGCCCTGGGTTCTCTGAAGGCGGAGCGGTCAAGCCAACTCGTCCCAGGGCCCACCTGCCGCGGACCTTTTCCGTCGGCCAAGCGGTCGGCGCGCGGCCCCCGGGAGCGTGTCCCGGAACGGTCCGTCGCGGTGATGGTGAGCGGGAACCCGCTCCGAAGCGAGAGAATCCCGCCCATCTCCCAGCCGCCCAAGACGCCGTTGAGAGCACCGTTCCAGCCGGAGCCCCACTTACGGTTCTTCCCAAAGGGGAGCTGGTAAGTGTAGGCATAGCTCAAAATATGCGTGGCGTCGAAATAGGACGGGCCCCACTCCGCCTTGCGGTCATAAAGATACTGCCAGTACGCGGACTGGGAAGCGGCCTGCCCCCCTTCGCCGTAGTAACCGATGGCGTCACTCATGCCTTTGGACCACGTGTAGGACAGCTGGTACTCGAGTCCGGCGGAATAGCGCTTGCGCACCTGCAGTTGCAGCGAGTCGTAGCGCTGGTTGCCGTTGGATTCTGTGCCGGAAATCTGTGCGATGTTCCGCAGCAGCGGGTTGCCCGAAAGGTAGGGGCTGGGCTCGGTGACGCCCGGGGCGACGAGGCGGCGCTGGAAGTACGGCATGGGCACGACCAGGTGCGTACCATGCTGGCCAACATAGCCCACACTGAGGACAGTCTCGGCAGGCAACTGGCGCTCGATGATAAAGCTCCACTGCTGGACGTTGGCCGGCCGCACGAAAGGATCCCAGAGCCGGATGGTGACATTGGCGAAGGGGTCCTGAGCCCTGAGAATGGTCAGTCCTTGGTCCGTCGTCGCGCCGATGGCGGTTTGGCCGGTAAAAATGGCCTCGAATTCGAAGTTAAACGGTGGATTCAAGGGCAGGCGCAGGTTCGTTCCGGTACCCTCCATAAAGGAGGAAATGGTGTAGGCGCCACGGAAGACCGTCTTCTTGCCGAGGAAGGCGGGCGTCCAGGCGAAGCCGACCCGAGGCTGAAAATCCTTTTTGAACGGTTCATAGAGAGCGCGGCTGTTACCGTCCTTGCCCGCAAGCAGGAGTTTGCCGCTGAACGGCTCGAAGTTTGCCTGACGATCCTTCACCTCGACCAGCGGGCTGTGATATTCCCAGCGAAGGCCCAGGTTCAGCGTGAGCGAGTCCGTGACGCGCCAGTCGTCCTGGAAGTAGAAGCCGAGGATGATCTTGCGGTGACCCCAGCTGCCGGTGTTGACGCCACGGCCGGCCCGTTCCACGAAGCCGAGGAAAAAGTCAGCCTCGGGGAAGCCTCGGGAGATGGGGCTGTTGGCATTGGGCCCTGCCGTGTACTGGCCGTTGAACTGGATGAAGCCGGTGCGGCCGAAGTTCCCCGCGTAGAACGGATTCATCTGCTGGCGAAGCAACTGACCTCCGGTTTTCATCATATGACGGCCCCGGATGATGGTGAAGTTATCCGCGAAGTGGTAAGTGTTGTTCGGAAAATTCTGCTGGGTACCGATGTTGGCGCTGCCGATGCCGCTGGCCAGCCCGCCGGAGAACTGGAGGGACATGAGCCCGGGGCCGCGGTCATTGCCCTGTCGGATACCGAGCTTCTCGGCGACATTGCCCAGACCTTTGTCCAGTCCGCCATTGTGAAGGACGATGCGGTTGGCACCGATGCGCAGTTCATTGACCTTGGTCGGACTGATAGTCCGCGTCCAGTTGATGACGCCGTTCTGGAATGGCGCGACGTTGAAGCTATTGAAGAACAGCGGGAACGTATTGTAGCCGGGCTGGTCCTGGCGTCCCCACGAATAGCGGACCGAGAGATCGTCCTGGGAGGTGAGCTTGGCGTCCACCTTGATGTCGAACTGGTCGGTGACAAGCTGACTCCGGGATCCGTTGACCTGGTTGAAGCGCAGCTCGTTGTTGAGCGGGAGAGGATACAAGTCGGGCGAATTGAACAGGTTCGTCGCCACGACATTGCGACGACTCACCGGGATCTGGTTGTTCGAGAAAGGCTGGCGAACACCGCTCGCGTCCGTGGTGAGGGGATCGTAAAGCTGAATGCCGCGTTCGCTCAGCAGGCGGGAAAAATCCCCGTTGCGGAACGGAGCCGGGATCACCGAAATGGTGCCGACCGAGGTCGGGGTAGCGCGGCGAATGCCCTGGTAGTCCCCGAAGAAGAACAGCTTGTCGCGCTTCAGAGGTCCGCCGAGCGTGCCTCCGAACTCGTTCCAGCGAATGGGCACGCGGGGGGTGTTTTGCCAGTTCCGCGCCCAGTTGTTGGCATTGAGCTTGTCGTTGCGGAAGAACTCAAAGACGGTTCCGTGAAATTCGTTCGTGCCCGACTTGATGATCACGTTGATCACGCCGCCCTGGAAGTTACCGAATTCCGCCGAGGCGTTGTTCGTAATCATGCGCACTTCCTGGATGGCATCCAGATTAGGCTGATAGGCCGTCAGGTTGTCGGAGGTGTGGTTGTTATCAATGCCGTCCAGCAGGAAATTGTTGGCTTCTTTCCGGTTGCCGTTAACATAGGGCCGTCCTCCGCCGGAGGTGCGAACTCCGTTGTTGAAGGCGGCGGGGTTGGTGGTGGTGACACCGGGAGCCAGCAGCGTCAGCGAGATGAAGTTGCGGGAAATCAGAGGCGTCTTGGTGAGCGTCGTGGGCGTAAGCGTCGCGCCGACGATCGTCGTATCGGTGTTCAACAGCGGCGCCGCTCCCGTAACCTCCACGGTCTCCGTAACAGTTCCGATTTCCAACGTGATATCGAGGCGTGCCCGCTGGTTGAGCTCCAGCACGATGTTGGGGCGTGTGGCGGTCTTGAAGCCTGTGGCTTCCACTTTGAGCTCGTAGGTGCCCACCGGAATTCGCGGGAACGCGTAGATGCCTTCCTCATTGGTTTTGGTGGGCCAGAGAGTTCCTCGGTTGACATCCTTGGCGGTCACCATTGCGCCCACCACAGCGGCGCCGCTCGGGTCCGTGATTCTTCCGGTGATGCCGGCGCTGACCTCCTGGGCCAGAGCTGAAACTGGGAAGAATGCCAGCCCGCACACCACGAGTGCGGTACGGCACAAAGACGAGACGGCCATACGTAGATTCATTTTGCGAAGTACTCCTCTCTTTGAAGGCAAAGGCAGTGAAGCCTAAAGACCACTTTGCGGTTCTGGGTTGATTATAGGCGCACACCGCGAAGATGTCAATAAAAAAAATTGCTGCCAAACGGCTGCTAGCCCTGGCAACCCAGTCAGCAGACGGCCGGTACTTTAGCGCCCTGTCGTGAGACTCCGCCGTGTCTGGGGTATGGCACGTTGTCAGAGCAAAGACGGATCCAGATCGCCGTCGGCAGCCGCGCCGGGCAGCGCTTGCTGATCCCTCGAGCGGCGGCTGAGGAATTCGACCAGCTCGTCCTCCGATCCTCCAAACAAGGAACTTACGAGTTCCTGTACGGCGGCACGGCGGACGACCTCACGAGAAATCGCCGGGGAATAAACGAAGGCGCGCCCGACCTTGCGGCGTGTGACCGCACCCTTGCGGGCGAGGCGGTCCAGCAAGGTCATCACTGTAGTGTAGGCGAGGTCGCGGCCGGGAGCGAGCGCGGCCCGGACGTCTTTGACGGTGCCTTCGCCGAGCAGCCACAACGCCTTCAGACATTCCAGCTCCAGGGGAGGCGGAACGCCGCGGGGCGGAGCAGGCCGGCGCATTTCAGGAATCGTTGCCCAGAGCGTCGAGCAGTTTCTCCCCAAACAGGGTGGGAGAGTCAGGAGCAAGCTGCTTGCCGGTGCGGGGAGCGGGAACCGGACGCGCTCGGAGTTTGCGTTCACCGGTTCCCTCGAGATAGCGGAGCTTTTTGAGAATGATACGGTCGAGGGGCTGACTGTAAGTGGTCCAGTCGCCGTCAACGTGAGGGTCCCGGTCCACGCGGGCCCGCATGCACTCCATTTTGGAGTCGAGGTCGTCGAGGTAGTGCAGCAGCAAAGCCTCCGGGAACAGAGGGACTTTGGGTGAGCCAAACTCAAGCTGGCCGTGGTGGCTCAGAACCATGTGCTCGACGAGCGCGCGGAGTTTGGGCGGAAAGTCGGGGAGGTTGTGGAGCTTGTCGGCGATCAGGCGGACGCCGATCGCGATATGGCCAAGGAGCTGGCCTTCGGTGGTATAGCCGAAACTGCGGTCATAGCGCAACTCGTAAAGCTTGCCGATATCGTGCAATACGGCGCCTGTCAGAAGCAAATCCAAATCCAGGTGTTTGTAGTGTCCGGCAGCGAACTGACAAAGGCGGCAAAGTGAAAGGATGTGCTCGAGCAGGCCGCCCAAGTATGCATGGTGCACAGACTTGGCCGCGGGGGCGCGCTTAAGGCGCGAGGCAATCTCCGGGTCATCTAAGAAGGCGCTCAGCAGCGCATTCAGGTGCGGCTGACGCACGCCGGCCACAATCTGGCGCAACTCGGCGAACATCTCCTCCGGATCACGGGCCGAAACCGGGAAGAAATCAGCGGGGTCCACTTCCGAGTCATCCACGCGCTGGACCTTGTGAATGGTGAGCTGCGGGCGGTTCTGGTAGATGGTGTAAAGCCCCTTGATGCGAACGAAATCGTCCCGGTCGAACGTGTGCATCACTTCGGCGACGTTGTCCCACATTTTGGCGTCGAGATCCCCGGTGCGGTCGCCGAGGAGGAGCGAAAGGTACAACTCTCCGGATTTCTTCTGCCGGATCTCCTTATGATGCACCAGGAAGGTTGCCGTAACCACCTGGTTGGGCTGAAGTTCGTTCACATAGGGGGATTTCATCGCGGTTCGCCGGCTACTTGGAAGAACTCGTGGTCTTGGCCGGCCTTGTGGTGCCCGGGATCGGAATCACCCACAGCAAGCGGCGCCGTCGAGTCTGAGCGGCAACCTCCTCTTTCGTCACCGTTTCCGGCTTGAGCTGGGCCGGATCTTTCCAAGACGTGTCCTTTCCGGGGGCGGCGCCGGTGTCAACATAGCCCTCGCGGATTTCGAGGAAGGCATCCATACGCAGCTTGGTGAGGTAGTCGCGCATGGCGGGCTGGAAGCGCGGCATGTAGAGCTTTTCCATGATCTCGTTCTGGACTTCTTCAAGACTGGCCAGGCCGGCTTTATGAGCCTCCTCGACCCGAAGGATCAAGAAACCGTTCGGGATGCGAATCGGATCGGTGACATAACCGCGCTCTTTGCCGAAGACGTGTTCGACGATCTGGGGATTCAGGTCGGCGCGCCGGAACCATCCGAGCTCGCCCATGTTCTGGGCGGTGACGGCATCAGAGTTGTCGCGGGCCAGCTCGCCGAAGCGTTCCCCCTTGCGGGCGCGCTCGACCAGATCCCGCGCCTTTTTCTCGAGTGCCGGAATCTCGGCTTCAGTCTTGCCTTCGGTGGAAATGAGGATCTCGCGGAGCAAAACACGCTCTTCGCGAATGAATTCGTCCTTGTGTTCGTTATAGTACTTCTCGACCTCGGCTCTGGGGATGTTGATTTTGGAGCCCACTTCCTGGCCGATCACGCGCCGCGTCAGGAAGTTGTTCTTCATTTCGGCCTTGAAGTCTTCAAAAGGCATGCCAGTTTGTTCGCGGATCCATTCGTGGAACTTGTCTTGATCCGCAATCTTGTACTGGAGCTGAATATCCGCCAGGTACTTGCTGACTTCGGCGTCCACGTTGATGTTGAGATCACGCCCGCGCTGGACCAGGAGAAGCTCATCAATACGGTCCCGCAGGATATCCTTTTCACGCTCTTTCAGCTCGGCCTCGAGTTTGGCGCCGCTGAGACCGCGGCGCCGGAGCTCGGCTTCCAGCTGGTCCCGGCTCCGTTTCAGGTCACCCGTCGTGATGATTTCGTTGTTGACCTTGGCGACGATCTGCTCGACCACGCGCACGTCCGCCGCGAACGCCGGCGCCAGAGCGAGCAAGCAACCCAGCAACCTCATGCTCTCATTATGGTACAGGCGGGGGGACGGCAGCGGGGAGGGGCGGAGACGGACGCAGCAGCAAGAGGCGCTCGCGTAAAGCTGCCAGCACGGTGCTCGCGTCGGCGTCTCCGTCCGCAGGCAGCCGCAACACGCCGGCGGGCGTGAACTGCGCTCCGGGCGTGAGGCGGACAAGTTCCGTAAGCCGTCCAGGGTCCACGGGAGATTCGGGATGGAACTTCAGATGAAGCGCACCCTGACGCCGCTCGATGGAGACGATGCCCAGTTTTTCAGCCAGGGATTTCAGGATGGCGAATTCCACCAGGTCCCGGACGGCCTGAGGCGGGGGCCCGTAACGGTCGGTGAGGTCGGCCAGAACGCGCGAAGCTGCTTCGCGGTCGGTGATTTCCGCGATGCGCTTATACGCGCGGAGCCGCTGCTGCTCTTCGGAGATGTAGTCGGGGGGGATGCGCAGATCCAGGCCCAGGTTCAGGGTGGCGTGCACTTCGAGCGGCAGCTGTTCGCCCTTTAGTTCGCGGACAGTCTCCTCAAGCAGCTTGACGTAGGTGTCATAGCCCACAGCGTTGATATGGCCGTGCTGTTCGCCGCCCAGCAGATTGCCCGCGCCGCGCAGCTCGAGATCGAGGGCCGCGATCTTGAAGCCGGCGCCGAGTTCGCTGAACTCTTTCAAGGCCGCAAGGCGCTTGCGCGCAGTCTCGGTCAGTTCAGCTTCCGGCGGGACAAGCAGGTAGGCGTAGGCGCGGCGGTTGGAGCGGCCGACCCTGCCCCGGAGCTGATACAGTTCCGCAAGACCGTACCGCTCAGCGTGATCAATGATGATCGTGTTCGCCAGCGGGATGTCGAGGCCGTTCTCGACGATGGTCGTGCAGGCAAGCAGATCGAACTGGTGGCGCATGAAGCCGAGCATGACTTTTTCCAGCTGGACTTCGCTCATCTGGCCGTGAGCCACGGCGATCCGGCAATGAGGGACCAATTGCTGGAGCTCGGCAGCGCGCGACCACAGGGTTTCGATGCGGTTGTGGACGAAGTAGATCTGTCCTCCCCGGGCCAGTTCCTGCTCGATGGCGGCCCGGATCAGTTCGGGGTCGAAGTGGGCCACGACCGTGTGGATGGCGAGACGGTCCTTCGGCGGGGTCTCGATGACGGACATATCCCGGAGACCGAGCAAAGCCATGTGAAGGGTGCGAGGAATCGGCGTAGCAGTCATCGTGAGCACGTCCACGTTTTTGCGGAGCTGTTTGAGTCGCTCCTTGTGCCGGACGCCGAAGCGCTGCTCCTCGTCGATGATAAGCAGCCCGAGGTCCCGAAATTCGACATCCTTGGAAAGCAGCCGATGAGTGCCGATGACGATGTCCACCCTGCCCGTCGCCAGGTCATCCAGGATGGTTTTCCGCTGCCTGGGAGAAACGAAGCGGCTGAGCATTTCCACACGGACCGGGAAGGGGGCGAAGCGGGTCTTGAAGGTCTCATAGTGCTGGAAGCAAAGGACGGTGGTGGGAGCCAGCACTGCGACCTGCTTGCCGTCCGCAAGGGCTTTGAAGGCCGCGCGCATGGCGACCTCCGTTTTTCCGAAGCCGACATCGCCGCACAGGAGACGGTCCATAGGCTCCGGACGTTCCATGTCGCGTTTGATTTCGCGGATTGCCGTAAGCTGGTCTTCGGTTTCGACGAACTCAAAGGCGTCCTCGAATTCGCGCTGCCAGTTGCTGTCGGGGGAGAAGGCGAAGCCTTGGGCCAGCTTTCGCTCGGCGTAGAGTTTGAGCAACTCCTGGGCCATGTCGCGCATGCGGGCCTTGATGCGACTGCGCGTGCGCGCCCAGGTAACCCCACCGAGTCTGTCAAGCGGCGGCGCCGCCTCGCCGGCCCCGCGGTACTTTTGAACGAGGTCCAGGCGGCTGAGGGGTACGTAGAGCCGGGCCTCGCCGGCGTACTCGAGGAGCATGAAGTCTCCCTTCTGCCCGTCGAGCGCGAGTTCCCGGAGGCCGAGGAAGCGGCCGACGCCGTGCTCGGCATGAACGACATAGTCACCGGGC
This sequence comes from Acidobacteriota bacterium, assembly GCA_037446115.1. GTDB lineage: Bacteria > Acidobacteriota > Terriglobia > Bryobacterales > Bryobacteraceae > JANWXD01. The sequence goes on from JBBIJF010000014.1 coordinate 16,118, forward strand.
TTGAGGTCGGCCAGATCGGCGGAGAAGCGCGTGAGATGGGTGCGAGCGGGCGCACGAGCGACGACTTCGGAGGCGTCGAAGAGATCCTCGAAGCCGTAGATGGCGATGTTGGCGTCTGCGAAGACCGCACCGCGGCGTACGCACCCTCGGAGCAGGAAGACGTTGGTGACCGCGCCCGCCAAATAGGCCCGCTCGGCGAGGTACGCGGACGTGCCATCCGACGGTTCGATGCCAAGCTGGCAAGGGAGTTCGTACTCGTTGAAGATATCGGCGAGGCGCTCCAGTTCACCACCGGAGGCGGCGAAGAAAGCCACGCGGCCGCCACGTTCCAGGAAGTTCCGCGTCTCCGCCACTGCGATGCGCATGTTGCCATGAAAGGCGACGGAAGGACGGATGGTCATGTGACAGCCGGGGTCGCCGCCGAAATCGAGCTCGCGAAAGGCAACCTGGGCGGCCGGCTCGCAAGCGGACCGCAACTCCTCCCAGCGGAAGAAAATCCGCTCGGGCGGGCATTCCGGAAATGGGGACTGCTCCAGCCGCTCCCACAACCGTTCCGCGGAGCGGGCAAGCTGCTCCGGCTCGACCCAAATCAGAATGGCGGAGGGCGAAAAGGACAAGAGCGAAGCACTGCGCGGGCGCAGGAGGGGCACGAAGAACTCCCAGCCCGGGAAGGGGCCCGGCGGGCGCGGCGCGCGGCCCGGACCGAGACAATCCGCCAGCTGAACGAAGACTTCCTGCGATGCGGGCGTCTCCGACAGAGGAAGAATGAGGCACTCCTCAATCCGCATTACGGAGCGCTGGGTTTCCACATCGAACCGGCGTATGGATTCGATCTGGTCGCCGAAAAACTCGACGCGGACCGGGCCGGGGGATTCGGGGGAGAACACGTCCACAATGCCGCCACGGACGGAATAATCGCCGACCATCTCAACCGGGTCGCGCTTTTGGTAGCCGGTCGCTTCCAGATGCGCCACCAAATTCTCCAAGGGGAGTTCTTCGCCACAGCGGAGCGTGAGGGCCAAGGTCCGGTAGAATTCCGGCGATTCGAGGCGCAACAGCGCAGAAGCCAGCGGGGTCACGGTTAACGACGTGCGTCCCGTCGCGAGACGCCACAAAGCCACGGCTCGCTGCTCACGGATCTCGGAGTGCGGTGAGAGGTGCTGGAACGGCAAAACGTCGAACGCGGGGAGCAGTTGTGGTCCGGGAAGGGCGCGAGAAGGTACGAGCAGTTCGAAAAACGTGCCAAGGAGCTCCGTGAGATCGTCGGCTTCTTTCGGGCTGGAAGTAATCAAAATGACGGGCCGTTCCGCGGCCTGCCAGAGGAGGGCCGCGTAGAGGGCCTTGGCGAGGGGAGGCAGCCCGGAGAGGCTGTGACAGCCTTCCCGAGCGGCGGTGATGTCATGCAGGAGACGCTGGAAAGCCGGATGGCGGCCGAGGCTCTGCAAAAGTTCGCGTACGGCAGGGTGCGTCAAGGCGTCCGGTTCAGAATCTCCGTGACAATCGCAGTAGTGGAGTAACCGGGTTCCAGGGGCAGGGCGAGGACGCGTCCGCCGGCAGCCTCCACTTCCTCACGGCCAGCGATCCAGTGGGCCCAATCCGCGCCCTTGATGAGAACGTCGGGCAGCACCTCGGCAATCAGCTCGCGGGGCGTGTCTTCATCAAAGAGTGTGACCGCATCCACAGGCTCCAGCGCGCTGGCGAGAGCCACGCGATCGGATTCAGAAATCAGTGGACGCGAAGGCCCCTTCAACCGGCGCACGCTCGCGTCGGAGTTCAGAGCCAGAATCAGAATGTCGCCGAAGGAGCGAGCGGCTTCGAGGAGTCGGATGTGGCCAGGGTGGAGGATATCGTAACAGCCGTTGGTGAAGACTACGCGTTTACCCTGGCGCTTCCACTCGCGGCGTGCGCCCACCAGTTCGGACCGCGTGTAGTAGCGTGCCATGGAATCCGCCGAGCCCGTCCGCGGTGCGCGGCTTACATCCTTCCCTCTATAATGTTAGCGAAGACAGATCCCGGCTAGGGGTGGCAGGCGGCCGACGATGCGCAACTACTACGAAGTCCTAGGTGTATCGCAGCATGCCGCGCCGCAGGAAATCCGGCAGGCATTTCGCCGCCTGGCGCGGCGGTTTCATCCGGACGCAGGGCCGGAGGGGTCGGGAGAACGGTTCCAGGAAGTGAGCGAGGCTTATCGAACCCTTAGTGACCCCGGACGGCGGCGGAGCTATGACCAAACATTGCAAGAAACTGCGCCTGCCGTACGGACGCAAAGCGCTGCGGCGATTCGGCTGGAATCCGGCCCGTGGGCATACCGACCACCGGGCCCGGGGTGCTCGAAAGGCCGGGGAACCGGCGGAGAGATTGTGTTTTACTCCGGGTTCGAGCGGATGATGTTATTTTCGTGGCGCGGATGGTAGCTTCCGTCTGCGGAGATTGGGGAAGTGGGATTTGGCAAGACAAGTGAGCGCTCGCTGGCTGCGCTGCGCCGGCTGAGGGATGAGGCGCGAAAGCGCGGCGACGAGGCGCTGGCGGTGATCCTGACCGGCGTGGATCTGTACGCTTCACTGGGCAGGGAGTTCGAGCTGCTGGAGATAATGAAGAAGTTCGCCGACGAGATGAAAGAAGCCATCGAAAAAACCCCCACGGTGGAGGAACTGCGGCGGCTCTACGAGCTGGAAAGCCCGCCCCGGGAAAACCCCGAGCAGGAAGCCGGAGACCTGTGACGGTCGCGGGCGTCATGAGCGGTACATCGCTCGACGGCATCGACGTCGCGATCGTGGAGATCCACAGGCGCCAGCGCTGGAAGCTGAAGGGGCTTACGAGCATACGTTACGCCCGTCCGGTGCGGGAAGCAATTCTGGCAGTGTCCAATGCACCGGCGCACACAGCCCAAATCGCACGTTTGCACTTTTTACTCGGCGAGCTCTATGCGGACGCCGTCCGGCGCGCCTGCCAGAAGGCCGGGCTCGAACTTCGGGAGCTCGAGCTGATTGCCTGTCACGGCCAAACGATTTTTCACGAGGGGGATCCGATCCGGTTCCTCAAACGGCGCGTTGCCAGCACGCTTCAAATCGGAGAGCCCTGCGTGATCGCCGAGCGGACCGGCGTGCCGGTGGTCGCTGACTTCCGGCCGCGGGACATCGCAGCGGGGGGCAAGGGTGCACCTCTGGTTCCGTTCGTGGATTACTGGCTGTTTCGCCACCGGCGCCGGGGACGCGTGGCGCTCAACATCGGAGGGATTGCGAACCTGACTGCGATTCCCCCGTCTGCGACGCTCAGTGAGGTGGTCGCCTTCGACACGGGGCCAGGCAACATGGTGATCGACGCGCTGGTGCGGGAACATACGGGCGGACGCATGCACTACGACCGTGACGGGCGGCTGGCAGCCCGGGGGCGTGTGGACCGCAAGCTGCTGGACCAGCTGCTTGCGGATCCCTATTACCAGCGCCGGCCGCCAAAAACGGCGGGGCGGGAACAGTACGGACGCGAATTCGTGTCGCGGCTTGTGGCGACCGGCCGCTCCATGGAAGACCTGATCGCGACGGCGACAGCGCTCACAGCAGCCACAGTGGCGCAAGGGATCGAGCAGTTTGTGCGGCCGCGAATGCAGGTAGACGAACTCATCCTGTCGGGCGGCGGGGCCTTCAATCCGCGGATTCGCGACTATCTGACTGCATGGCTGCCCGACACTGCCATTGCACTTTCCGATGACTATGGAGTGCCGGCAGAGGGCAAGGAAGCGATCGCCTTTGCCATTTTGGGGTACGAGAGCTGGCGCAGGCGTCCGTCCAACGTGCCCGCGGCAACCGGAGCCCGCCGGCCGGTGGTGCTGGGAAAGATCGTACCGCAAGCAGCGCGCAACAAAGGGATTTCGTACACTGAAGCATTGCGGGCATGAAAACCGTATTACTCCCTGCGCTGGTTTTTTGCGTGACAAAAGTCATGAGTGCCGATTTTCGGATTGCATTCGAGAAGTACACGCTTGACAACGGAATGCGTGTGATTCTGGCACCGGACCGCTCGGTTCCGGTAGTGAGCATTTACCTGATCTATGGGGTCGGAGCGCGGTCCGAGGAGCGGGGCCGGACCGGCTTTGCCCACCTGTTTGAGCACATGATGTTTCAAGGATCGGCGAACGCGCCGAAAGGATTGCATTTCAAGCTGGTGGAATCCAACGGGGGAACGTTGAACGGATCGACGCACCCCGACTACACCGACTACTACGAGGTTCTCCCTTCGAACAAGCTGGCGGCAGGCTTGTGGCTGGAAGCGGACCGGATGAGAGGATTGGCCATCACCGAAGAGAATCTGGCGAATCAAAAAGAGGCGGTCAAGCAGGAACGGAGGCTTTCGTTTGACAACCAGCCGTACGCCACGGCGATCGTGGACCACTGGCCGCAGCTAGCGTTTCGTAACTGGAGCAACTCCCATTCGCTGATCGGATCCTTCGAGGACCTCGAGGCGGCAACGGTGGAAGATGTGGCGCGCTTTTTCAAGACCTATTACGCCCCGAACAACGCCGTGCTGGTTCTGGCAGGCGACCTCGACACGGCGGAAGCCAAGAAGCTGGTGGGCACATATTTTGGAGACATCCCGCCGCAGCCACCTCCGAAGCATCCGGACCTGTCGGAGCCGGCGACTATCGAAGCACGCAGTGCAACCTACGCAGATCCCCATGCTCAGGTACCCGCGGTGGTGATCGGATATCCGGGGCCCCCGCGGCGGTCCGCCGACTACTATGCGCTGGCAATGCTGGACGTGCTGCTCACCGGGGGAGAAAGCTCGCGGTTCCAGCAGAATCTGGTGAAGGGTAAGCAGTCCGTTGTACAATTCGAAGCCAACCTGGGCTGGCCGTTTGCGAGCGCGAGTGATTACAAAGAACCGGGACACTACGCGATCTTCCTTCTGCACAATCCAAAATTCGCGGGGCGGGACGTGGTGGATCAAGCGCAGGCCGAGATTGACGCCATTCGGAAAGAGGGTGTCGGCGAAGCGGAGTTGAACCGCGCCCGCACCTTCCTGCGAGCGTCGAGAATCCACCAACTGCAAAGTTCGCTCAGACGTGCCATGCTGCTCGGTCAATACGAGCTGCTGGACGGGAATCCGGATTTGATCAACACGGAGTTGCAGGAGTTTTTGAAAGTGACAAGTGAGCAGATCCGGGCTGCGGCGGCGAAGTATTGCACTCCGGAGCGACGCTTCACACTCGAAATCGTGCCGGGAAAAGCCGAGACGGCACGTGGAGAACGGGGAAAGTGAGCATACGCCTGCGCTTTACTGCTGTTACTCTTCACCTAGTCGCCATGATGACATTTTCCCAAGTCATTGACCGCTCGAGGCCGCCGGAGACGCCTTCGCTTCCCACTTTTCGGATGCCCAACGTTTACGAGGCGGAACTCCGCAACGGGCTGAAGATTCTGCTAGTGGAAGACCGCCGGCTTCCGGTGGTGACGCTGCGGCTGGGGTTTCCGGCCGGATCGAAGTTCGACCCGCCAGAACTGCCAGGCCTTGCGGAAGCGGCCGCAGCCTTGCTCACACAAGGGACCAAGGCACGAACCTCGCGCCAGATCGCCGAGGAGGCAGCGGCGATCGGGGGGACACTGGAAGCGCAGGCGGGGGCGGACTCACTCGTGCTTCGGGGCAACGCTCTGGCAGAGAATCTGGCGAAGCTGCTGGAGCTGGCCGCTGACGTGACGCTTCACGCAACATTTCCCGAGGAGGAGATCGGCATTTACAAAGCCAAAAGGAAGCAAGAACTGCTGGCGGAACGATCCCAAGCGGCTTACTGGGCCGAAGAGAAGCTGGCCGAAACGGTGTTTGGCCCGCATCCGTATGCACGGCTAAACCCGACCTTGGAATCCATTGAGCGGGTGGAGCGCAAGGCTCTGGCGGCGTACCGCGACCGCATGCTGGCGCCCAACACCGGTGTACTGATCGTGCTGGGGGCGTTACCGGGGCGAGATCAGGTGGTCAAGCTGGTCGCGGACCGATTCGGGAACTGGGAACCGCGGGAAGCGGTGCGTCCGCCGGAGGCAAAGTTCCCGAAGCCGCAGCGTTCGCTGAAGCTGGTGGACCGTGCCGGATCCGTGCAAGCGGACATCCGCGTGGGCCGACTGGCGGTAAACCGCAACGACCCGGATTATTTCCCCCTGCTCGTCGCGAGCACCGTGCTCGGAGGAGGAGCGAGCTCACGACTGTTCATGCACATTCGCGAGCAAAAGGGCTTTGCTTACGACGCCCACAGCATGCTTCAGCCGCGCAAGGACGCGGGATTGTTCAGCGTAGTTACTCAAGTTCGCAACGAAGTAGTGGAGCCGGCTCTCGAGGCGGTTTTGGAAGAGATGGAAAGGATTGCAAAAGAGCCGCCCACAGCTGAGGAACTGGCCGATGTCAAGAACTATTTGAGCGGAATCTTTGTGTTGGGACTGGAGACACAGAGCGCGCTGGCCAACCAGCTGATGATGGTGAGGCTGATGGAACTTCCGCAGAACTATCTGGAACAGTATACAGCGCGTGTCCAAGCAGTGACCGCGGAGCAGGTACGGAGCGTCGCCCAGAAGTACATCCGCCCGGCAGATGCAAGCCTCGTTATCGTGGGCGATGCGTCTCGAATCCTGAAGGCTCTGGAAACATTCGGCAAGCCGGTGATCGTCAAGGCGGAATGAAGCTGCTTTCCTCGGTGGAACGGTATCGTTGCCCGATTTTTTGGGTCACAGAGGACCGTGCCGTGGATCCGGACGGGTTCGAGATCCGGCGGTCGGTCGTCCAGCACGTGGGTTCCGCGGTCATGATGGCGGTGGACGAGCGCGGGCGCATTCTCCTTGTGCGGCAGTACCGACTTCCAGCCCGGCGACACTTATGGGAGCTCCCGGCGGGCCGCGTGGACGCAGGTGAGACTTTACTGCAAGCGGCGCGACGAGAGCTGAAGGAGGAGACGGGCTACCGCGCGCGGAAATGGCGAAAGCTGATCTCCTTTTTCGTGAGCCCAGGCTATGTCGCCGAGAGGATGACGATTTTTCTGGCAACGGATTTGACGGCGGGGCCGGCAAGTCCGATGGAAGATGAACGCATTCAGCACCGCTGGTTTTCGCAGAGCGAGATGGACGCAATGATCCGGAGAGGGAAGATCGAGGACGCCAAGACGATTCTCGGATTCCTGGCGTGGCTACGCTACTCGGGTGGGGAGCGCAGTGGGAGATGAATTGGAGAGCCTTTTTGGGCGATTCCACGATTCACAGTGTGGCGGCGACTGTAGCGCTCGTGGTGGTGATTGTGGCACTGCGGGTCGTTCTACGACGGTGGGTGCTGCGACACGTGACGCAGCCGGAGTTGCGCCTGCGCTGGCTGGCCAACATCCGCACCGGCCTGGTGCTGGCGCTCGTTCTGGGCTTGGTGCCGATCTGGGTTCAGGAATTGCGGACATTCGCCGTTTCCCTTGCCGCGGTAGCGGCGGCGTTCGTGCTGGCAACCAAGGAGTTGATTCAGTGCGTCAGCGGCGCGGTGTTGCGGGCCACGGGAAACGTGTTTTCGATCGGCGACCGGATCGAGATCGGCAATCACCGCGGGGACGTGATTGATTACACGGTGCTGACGACCACGATTCTGGAGATCGGGCCGGGGCGGGCATTCCACATGCACACGGGCCGAACCATCACGTTTCCGAACAGCATGTTGCTGACGACTCCCGTCGTGAACGAGTCGTCCATGGAACAGTATTTAGTCCATGTTTTCTCTGTTCCGTTGCGCGCAGAAGAGGACTGGCGCAAGGCGGAGCGGGTGCTACTGGAGGCGGCTATGGCAGAGTGCGGCCCGTTTCTCGACGAAGCGCGGCGGCACATGGAGCGGCTCGAGGAGACGCACGGGTTCAGCAGCCCGTCCCCGAATCCGCGGGTTGCAGTGCAGATCGCCGATCCGGGAACCGTGAACCTGCTGGTGCGCGTGCCTGCACCCGTGGGCCGTCAAGGGCGAGTGGAGCAAGCGATCCTCCGTCGGTTCCTCGAACAGTTCTACGGCGAAGCGGGGCGCGCCGAAACTCCGGCCCGCGCAGAGGTGGAATGAGCCCAGGAGGCGGCAGGCGGCTGCAGGCCGCGGTGATTGGGGATTCGGATCCGCCGGCGCGGACGCTGGAGGCAGCGGAACGCACCGGTGCGATCCTGGCGGGCCTGGGCATCACGGTGGTCACGGGCGGACTGGGAGGGGTGATGGAAGCCGCGAGCCGCGGGGCCAGGCAGGCAGGCGGGCTGGTGGTGGGGATTCTTCCCTCCCGGCGCCTGGAGGATGCAAATCCCTGGTGCACGGTGGTGATTCCGACCGACCTCGGACACGCGCGAAACGCCCTCACCGTACTGGCGGCCGACTTCGTGGTGGCGATCGGAGGCGGTGCCGGCACACTTTCGGAGATTTGTTTCGCGTGGATTCATCAGCGTCCCATTTTTCTCCTAGAAGGCTACGGCGGCTGGTCAGACCGACTCGGCGGCGCACCCATTGACGACCGGAAGGCTCCCCCGATTGACGTGTGTCATTCCCTCGAAGAACTGGAGGCGAAGGTCAGGGGCCATGTGCAGGCGCGGCTGCGATCAAGCCTGTGAAACCTGGGCGAGGAGAAAGTCGATCATCTTGCGGAGGGCGATGCCGCGATGGCTGACCTGGAGCTTCTGTTCCGGCGACAGTTCCGCGAAGGTAGCCGATAAGGGCGGGTAATAAAACAGCGGATCGTAGCCAAAACCGCCGACGCCGCGGGGCCGGTCCAGGATGACCCCGGCAACTTCCCCCCGAAAAATCGCCCGCAGGCGGCCTTGCTCGGCCAGGGCAAGGACACAAACGAAGATCGCTCGGCGATCCGAGACGGCGGCGAGCTTTTCGAGCAACAGCCGGTTGTTGTCAGCGTCGGTAGCGCCCTCACCCGCGAAGCGTGCCGATCGTACTCCAGGCTGTCCGTCCAGAGCGGGCACGACCAAACCGGAATCGTCAGCAAGAACGAGGCTCTGACCAAACGAGCTGTAATGAAGCGCTTTCTGGGTTGCGTTTTCTTCGAAGCTCGATCCCGATTCTGTGCAAGAGGGCAGTGCGGCCAATCCAGGCAAGACCTGGAAGTGGACCTGATCCGCTGCGAAGCAGCGCGCAGCGAAGAGGAACTCCTGCAACTTACCTAGGTTGGAGGTCGCGCAGAAGACGGTCACGGCAGAGCAAGGATCTGCTTCTGGATTTCGATGAGGCGCTGGATGGAATTGCGCGCGAGTGCGAGCAGCTGATGGAGCTGGGAGTCGTCGAAGGGCTGCTGTTCGGCCGTGGCCTGGACTTCGACAAACCGTCCGGAGCCGGTCATGACCACATTCATGTCCACTTCCGCCCGGGAGTCTTCCTCGTAGGTGAGATCCACGAGCGGCCGACCGTCCACAATGCCCACGCTCACCGCCGCTACGTAGTCTTTGAGAGGGGACCGCGCCAGCGAGCCAAACTCCACCAGCTGCCGCAGGGCGATCGCCATGGCCACGAAGGCGCCTGTGACAGAGGCGGTACGCGTGCCACCGTCGGCCTGGAGTACGTCGCAATCCAGGATGACGGTCTGCTCGCCCAGCGCCTCGAGATCCACGACGGCGCGCAGAGAACGGCCGATCAGGCGCTGGATTTCGTACGTGCGACCTGAAAGCCTGCCCTTGGCCGACTCGCGGGGCGTTCGCGTGGCGGTTGAGCGCGGCAGCATGCCATATTCCGCGGTTACCCAACCGCGCCCGCTTCCGCGGAGCCACTGCGGGACACCGGCCTCGATTGTGGCAGCGCACAGGACACGCGTATTGCCGACCTCGATGAGAGCCGATCCTTCTGCAGTCATCAGATAACCGGTCTGGATGCGGACAGTACGCATTTCGTCGGAGGCACGGTTATCAGCGCGCATGGTTCAGCCTGATTTCAGGATGGAATAGAACAGCAGAGACAACAACACGATGCCGCTGACGAGAAGAACCAGGCAGGGGATCGCACCGACAGCGCTCGAAGGTTTTGTTCTTTTTTTGGGCTTCGCAGGTTTGAACTTTCCCATCACGAAGAGCCCCTTGCGGGGATGATGTTCGGGATCCGAGCGGCGCAAGGCGCCTCCTTGTTTTTAGCACAGCGGGGGACGACGAAGGCGAGCATTCCGGCGGGGCATTGCACTCAGGGACGCGGAAACCGTGACCAAGCCGCGGGCGTATTAACGTAAGAGATGAATATGAGTACGAGGCGAGGAGGTGCAATGCGGGGAGGGAGGGCAGCCGTAGCGGTCTTGTCCGCAGTCGTGCTCGTCGTGCCCGCCACATCCCAGCCGAGGAAATTGCAGCCAGGGATCAACCTGTTCAGCAAGGAGCAAGACGTCCAGCTGGGAAGAGAAGCGGCACGAGAGATTGAGAAGCAGGTGCGGCTAGTCCAGGACCGAGAGATTCAGGAGTACATCGAGCGGCTGGGGCGCCGACTCGCCGCCCGGCCCGAGGCGGACAAGTACCCGTACTTTTTCAAGGTCGTGGACAACCGGGAGATCAATGCGTTCGCCTTGCCAGGGGGGCCGATCTACGTCCACACGGGAGTCGTCCTCGCCGCTGAAAACGAGGCGCAGCTAGCCGGAGTGATCGCACACGAAATCTCGCATGTGGCGCTCCGACACGGCACCAATCAGGTGACGAAGGCACACCTGGTCCGATTACCGGCATTGCTTGCCGGCATCGCAATCGGCAGCGACTCGCTCCTCGGGCAGCTGGGACAATTGGGCGTGAGCATCGGAGCGAACTCTTTACTGCTCACGTTCTCACGAGGCGCGGAACGGGACGCAGACCTGCTGGGAACACGGCTGATGTCGGGGGCCGGTTACAACCCGATCGAGATGGCGCGGTTTTTCGAGAAGCTGGAGGCGGGCAGAGGGCTCCGGGCACCCCAGTTTCTTTCAAGCCATCCCAACCCCGGCAATCGCAGGCGGGCGGTTGAACAAGAAATTCGCTACCTGCCCCGGCGCGAGTATCAGCGCGACAGCGAAGAGTTCATCAGAATCCGGCGACTCGTCCAGGAGTTGTCGAGAAAGCAGGAGGCGACACGCGGCGACAGGCAAGGCCGGTAGTGCGGTGAAGTACGAAGCGATTCTTTTTGATTTCGACGGGGTGCTAGCCGATACGGAGCCACTGCATTACGCATCCTGGGCGGAAATCCTGCGCGGCGAAGGTATCCTTCTTGACTGGGAGACGTACCAGCGACAGTGTATCGGCATGCACGACCGCCAACTGGTCGAGTTCTTTTGCAGCTTGAGAAAGCCGGCCCTTTCTTTTGAAAAGCTGTGGCAACGCTACGAGGCAAAGCGACGCCTGTTTCTGAACCGTGCTCTGAGTTCGCCTCCCGTGCCACCGGAGACGGCGAAGTTAGTCAAAGATCTTCGTGAATACAAAATGGCGGTCGTCACATCCAGTGACCGGGCCGAAGTAGAGCCGGTACTCGAAAGCGCAGGTCTGAGGCAGTACTTTCAATTGCTCGTATGCGGGGCAGAGGTCGTGCGACCGAAACCGGATCCGGAGCCGTACCTGTTTGCCCGCGAGGCTCTCGGCGTCCAGTGCGGGCTCGCCGTCGAAGACTCCGAGGCGGGTGTCGCAAGCGCACGTGCGGCCGGACTTGTGGTCGTCCGCGTACGCCATCCGGGGGAAACGGCGCGACGTGTACGTGGCGCCTTAACGCGCTGAGCCCTGCCGTTCACAACCACGTTCGGCATAAAAGTCTCCCCTTTTCAATTGGATAGGTGTCCGCCGGGAAAGGAATTCTCTTCGGCGGTGTTAGCCTAGGGGCAGAAGAGAGGTCTGCGGGCGGCAGCGTCCGACAAGACCCGGGAAACACAACTTCGTTTTTTCACCGGAGGAGCAGTGATGAAAAAAGCTGCTGCAAGGAGGCTGCAGCGGTCAAAACGAGGTCAGGCTACGGATCGCCGGAAAACCATAAAGGTTGCGTCCACATCCGACCGGGAACTATTAGAAAGGCTCAAAGGTCTGATTGTAAAACAGGTGGAGGAACAACACATTAAAGCGAGCGTCAGCGACTTTGTAAGGCTGGTGCAGCTGGAAAAAGACATTGCCGATGGATCAGCGCAGGAGATCGAGGCCCGATGGATCGATCCGCCGTCTGCCGACGAGCGATAGTTTACCGTCCGCTCCCTTCCCAAGAGCGGTTTCATCGGTCCACAGCCCGCTTCAAGGGCTTTTCGGGCCCGGTGGGCTCCGGAAAAAGCCAGGCGTTGTGTCAAGAAGCGATACGATTGGCCTACCTCAATCCCGGCCGCACCGGCCTCTTAGGGGCACCAACGTATCCCATGCTCCGCGAAGCCACGCAAGCGACGTTGCTTGACATTCTGGAGGCGAACCGAATCCCGTATGAGCATCACAGGGCAGAAAACGTACTGGTACTCAAGGACACGCGTTCCCGAATCGTGTTTCGGCCGCTCGATGACTTCGAGCGACTGCGCGGCACTAATCTGGCGTGGTTCGGCCTCGACGAACTGACCTACACATCCGAGGAGGCGTGGCTGCGATTGGAGGCGAGGCTCCGCGATCCGCACGCGCGGAAGCTTTGCGGCTTTGCGGTCTGGACGCCGAAAGGCTTCGACTGGGTGTATCGCCGCTTCGTCGCCGAGCGAGTAGAGGGTTACGACGTGATCTTTGCGACACCCTTCGAAAACCAGCACCTGCTTGCCCAGGTTCCAGACTATTATGAGCGGCTAAAACGAAGCTATGATCCCCGCTTTTACGAGCAGGAGGTTCTGGGGAAATACCTCAACATCTATGAGGGACAAGTCTACTACGGATTCGATCGCACCCGCAATGTGCGTTCTGTAGCCGTGGATCCGAGCCTACCCCTGCTATGGTCCCTCGACTTCAATGTGGATCCGATGTGCTCCGTCGTCGCCCAGAAGCAACACGGCATCGTTTACGTGGTCGACGAAATCGTCATTCGCCGCGCTACGACGCCGGACGCTTGCAAGGAATTTGGCGCCCGCTGGGGACAACATCCCGGTGGCATCATCGTTTACGGCGACGCGGCCGCTTCTCACGGCCGGACCACGGGAGTCACGGATCTGGAGCTCATCCGGAGCTTCTTCCGCTCCCAGCATAGCCGCAATGTGAGTTATCACATCGCGACATCGAATCCCGATGTCCGCAGCCGGGTGCTTCTGTTGAACGCTCTTCTGCGCCCGGCCGAAGGCGACCCCCAACTGTACATCGCTCCTCAGTGCAGGGAGCTCATCGCGGACCTCGAGCAAGTCAGCTACAAGCCTGGCAGCACCGTCATCGACAAGGACAAGGATCCCCGGCGTACGCACCTTTCCGATGCTCTCGGCTACCTTGTTTGGGCCGAGTGCCGGCCCCGTGGCGCCATCGGCGAGCAAAGACACCGCCTGACTCTCTACTGACGCTTTTTGCAGCCCGATACAGGCCAAGAGGGAATGCAATGATCCGTGCAGACATTTCGTAATGGAGCACCACTCGTGAACATCGATCAGGAACATCCAGAATACACTCTCAAAAAGGAGGTCTGGAAGACCTATCGGGATCTTTATGTCGGCGGAGAGCAGTTCCGCGCCAATGCTGCGTCTTATCTGGTGCGACGGCATAAAGAGCCCGTTGACATTTACTCAGAGCGCCTGCGGCGTGTGTTTTATGAAAACTATCTCGGTTCCATCATTGACTGGTACGCCGCGACACTGTTCCGGAGGGAGCCCATCATCACTCTCGAGGGAGACAACGAGATCGGCAAGGCGTTTTTCAGTGCATTCATCGAAAACTGCGATCTCAAAGGCACGTCGTTGACCGACTTTTTCCGCAAGCAGATCACGGAGGCCATGGTCAGCGGCGCCGCATATATTCTGGTGGATTTTCCACAGAGATTGGGCCAACCTCGCAGTCGCGCTGAAGAGGAGGCCGAGGGCTGGGCCAGGGCGTACCTTGTCGGCTATCGTCCAGAGGAGGTGATCAACTGGAGTCACGACGCGGGCGGCTTGCTCGACTGGGTGGTCCTCCGCACCGAGTACTTACAACAGCGCCGCCTCGAGGACGGCAAGCCGGGCCGTCGCGTTCGATGGACGTACTTCGACAAAGAAGAGTTTCGTATTTTCGAGAGCAGCGACGAACCGCAGTCGCAGCCCCGACTTCTGGCCCATGGCCGCCACGGTCTCGCCGCCCTCGGCATCGTGCCGCTGTTCAAATTAGAGCTGAGCGAGGGCCTGTGGCTGGCAAACAAGGCCGGTTCCCTGCAGCTGGAGCACTTCAACAAATCCAACGCCCTTTCCTGGGCGCTGACGATGGGCTTGTTCGCTTCTCCAGTGATCTACTCTGATCGGGAGTGGCATCAGGTCGTGGGCGAGTCCTACTACATCCAGCTCGGCCCGGAAGACCGATTTGGCTGGACGGAGCCGGAGGGACATGTCTTTCAAATTGCCGCCGATAACCTCGAACGGCTCAAAAACGAGATTTATCGGGTCTGCTATCTGATGACGCAGGCGGGTGGGGCTTTTTCGGCCAGTCTTCCTCAATCCGGACTGAGCAAGCAGCGGGACTTTACCGTCACTCAGGAAGTCCTTCGGGCCTACGGCGATGCGGTCAAAGACACCATGAAACGCGTCCTGACTTCCATTGAGGCCGCACGAGGCGATGGTCTGCGAATCACCGTCTCCGGGCTGGACGAATTCGACATCGGAGACTTCAGCGCCGAGCTTGAGGATGGCATCAAGCTGCTGGAGTTAGCGGGCGGGTCGGCAACCCTCCGCAAACAAATCCTGAAGAGGCTGAGTCTCAAATACCTTTGCGATGTCCGACAGGAGATCAAGGACCAAATCGCACAAGAGATTGACGCCTGGTGCGATCAGGAGCTTAACGAAAGGAGGCAGTAATGAACGATCATCAGAAGGAACACACAGAACTGTCGAGCAGCGCTGACCAAGTAAGGGCTGCGATTCGCGAGGCGCTCGAAGAGTATTTCAAGAGTCAGGCATCCAAAACGGAGCCGGCCTACAAGAATGAGCTGGCGGAGGAAAGAAAGCGCCGCGAGCAGCTGGAGCGGCGTGTCAACGAGCTGATCGAGGAGAACGCTCGCAGTCGCCAGCGCGCAGAGGAAGCAGAAAGGCATTCGGCCATCCGGGCCGAGCTGCAACGCCTGGGCGTGGCCAAAGTGGATCTGGCCTTCCGCGTGGTCAAGGACGACATCCGCCGAGCCGAGGACGGCCAGCTCGTGGCCGCCACGGAGCAGGGCACGGTAGGCCTGCGGGAGTACCTCGCGAAATTTGTGAGCGAGAATCCTGAGTTTCTCCCGGCTCGGAATCTCGGCGGCTCAGGTGCCACTCCACCCACCCGTTCTTCGGCTCCCGGATTTGTGGATTTGGATCGAATCCGACCGGGGATGAGCCCTGAGGAACTCGAACAGGTACGCCGTGAAATTGCACGCCTAGCGTCGCAGTCCTTGAGCGGAACGTAGCCAGCCAAAAGTTTCGAGGATCCTACAGCTCCGGCACCCTCACAGCTGGGGGAGCTGGAGCAAAGGAGACAGTCCGCTCCCGAGAGCGGAAAGCAAAAAACGAAAACGAAGGAGAATAGAGACAGATGCCAGCAATTACGTCAACGAACGTGGCGAACGCGATTGTCAAGCTGGTAGCGGTGGATGCCTTACCCGCGCTGATGGGTAACCTTGTCATGGGGAACCTGGTCAATCGCGACTTTGAGCCCACCCTGGCGCAGGCCGGCGACACGGTCAACGTGCCGATTCCGCCGAGCCTGGTGGCGAACAACATTGCTGAGGGCGGAACCGTACAACCGCAGAATCCGAGTCTGGGCAATGCGCAGATCGTGCTGAACACGCACGCGGAGGCTACGTTTCAGATCCCTGACGTGACGAAAGTGCTTGCGGTGCCGGATCTGCTCAAGCTTTACATGCAGCCGGCGGTGGTTGCACTTGCGGAGAAGATCGAGACAGACCTGCTCAGTCTGTATGCAAACTTTACCGCGAATGCCCCGGTCGGAACGCCCGGCAGCCCGATCACGGAATCGGTGATCGATGCAGCCGAAACAGCCTTATTCCAGGCCAAGGTTCCAGCGAGCGAGCCCAAGTATCTCGTTGTCGACGCGGCGACCTACTCGCAGCTGCGACAGATTCCGCGTTTCAGCGAATTTCAGACGGCGGGAGAGGCCGGCCTGAGAGCGCTGATTGACGGATCTGTGGGCAAGATCAAGGACTTCTACGTCTTCCGCTCCCAGTTTGTCCACAAAACCGGCAGTTCACCGGTGACGACCCATAACCTGGCATTCGCGCGGAGCGCCATCGGGCTGGTGATCCGCCGCTTGCCCCAACCACTGCCTGGGACGGGAGCCATTGCGGAGTATGCCGAGCTCGGGAATTTCGGCATGCGCGTTGTGATGAGCTACCAGCCGAACACTCTGGCACAGCAGTTTACGGTGGATGTGCTTTACGGGGTGGGCGTTTTGCGGAACAGCTTTGGCGTACAAGTGAACAGCTAGCCCACTACCTCTTGCCGCACGCGGCGCAGACGCGATCTTGCGTGCCCGTCGGAAAACAGCGCGGCACCCGTCTGCGCCGTCCTACGGCGCCAACGGAGCGAGTATTTCACTGCACTGTCTCAGGGGAAAAGATATGGATCTGAAAAGTTACTATCAGAAGCTGCGCGAACTCGAGGGGGCTTTGCCCTCAGATTATGTAGTCGTTGTCAGCAAGGAGACGCCGGACGGGGGCCGGGCGGGAACACTTACCGAGGTGCCACGCCGACTGGCGGCAAAGCTGATCCTAGACGGGGCTGCCGAGCTTGCCACCGAGGAGCAGACCAGAACGCTGCGAAAGCTGATGTCCGAGCCGGATGACCGCAGCGCCATGAACCGTGTCGGCCGGATGGACCAAGGGAACGTGGAACAGCCCAACGCGAACCGCCTGGAAGGGAACAGGAAAAAGTAGCGTGACTTCGCCGAGGACGGTGGAACCATGGGACTTTTCACGGACGGGGAACTGGCCACACTCGAGCGACTGCGAGATTACGAGAGCGCGATTGAGGAGGTTCTGACCGGAGAGCGCATCGAGGTCTCCAGCAAACTGCGCCTGGCGCACGAAGATGTGGCAGCCGATCTGAACGCGTTCTTGATACAGGCGGCGAACGAGGGAGGCGAGCGATGGGGGCTGGAGAACGTTGTCGTCACACCGGCCCTGCGGCAGTGGGAGGTCTTGCACGCTTTAGAGCTGGTTTATCGCGATGCCCACAGCAGCCACCTCAATGACCGCTACCTGGCCAAGTGGAAGGAGTACCGGCGGTCGGCCAGAGAGGCGCGCCGCCGCCTGTTCGAACAGGGCCTCGGTACGACTCGAACGCCCATTCCAAAGGCCCTTGTACCGATGCTGGGCGAGGTCGCGGGTGCGAATCCCGGGGGCACCTTCTGGGTACGGGTGAGCTGGGTCCGCGACCAAGAAGAAGGTGCACCAAGTGACGCAAGAGCATGGACCGCGGCTCCTGACAAAGCGCTCACGGTCCAAGCAGGCGAGCCGCCCGCCGGGGTGAGCGGATGGAACGTTTACGCCGGCATACTGCCCGACGATGTCGAGCTGCAGAACGACCAACCACTGGTTCCTGGGTCCATCTGGATCATGCCGGAAACAGGTCCTCGCAGGGGGCGGCCCGCCGGAACCGGCCAAACGCCTTCTGAGTTCATCCGGCTTCGACAGATTCTGCTCCGAGGATGAGCTATGACTTTCCCGGGCCAAGCAGCAACTGCGCATATCGCCGCGATCCTAAAATCACCCGGCGGCCTCACAGCGAGCCTCGCCACCATCGCATCCCGGGAGGGCACATCACCCGTCGTCCTTCAACACGATCAGATTCGCAGTCACAATATCGCAGCTGATCTTGCGGAAAAAACCGCAGGCGTTCACTACCCAGCGATCTATGTCTATTGCGAGCGCGTTTCGAACGATTTACGGGAGAAGTTTCGGACATTTGCCGGACGGGCCACAGTCGTGATCGAAGCACGGGTTTCAAAAGATCGGCTCGAGGAGCTCGACAGAGAACTGCACATTCTCGTCGAGGCCATCACGAGCGTCCTTGACGTAGAAAAGGGCGATTGGGGCGACGGGCTCTGTTATCCCGGGGGATATGAAATCACCTTCGGGCCGATAAAGCATGGCGGCAAAAACTTTTTACAATCCGCAAAAATCACGTTCGATGTCGACGTCAGAAGAGATTGACGAAGAGGATCATCCATGGGATGTCAGATTGCATCCAGTAACAACCGGTTTTATGCAGCTATTGAGGGCACCTATGGACTTGTGCCTTCTATTGCGGCATCACATCGCTTTTCGGCACTGAAACTGTCGATTCGACAGGATCCGGATCAGGCGGAGCGGCGTGACAAGACAGGCAGTCGCACTTTCGCCGGTCTGCCGGGACCCGTGCGCCGGCGAACGCGCTTTCAGTTGCGAACATACGTTTCCGGGCTCGGCTTGACCGGGTCGGGCCCCGCGCAGGGGGTGCTCGTGGAAGGCGCCCTCGGAGGCGACCCACAGGTCTGGGATGGTGGCACGGTGGCGCATGTCGCGGGTACGGCGCTCACGTTCGGCGGTCCACACGGCCTGAGCGCCGGGCAAGCGGTGGCATTCGGCGGGGAGATCCGTTTTGTGCTGAACACCGCGGATGCAAGCACTGTCATATTGAACGCGCCATTCAGCATGACGCCGAGCGTGGGTTCTCCGCTAGGGCGAACCATGACCTATTTTCCGGCAAAACAACCGAAGAGCGTAAGCATATTCGATTACTGGGATCCTCCCAGCGCAGTACAGCGAATTCTCTACGGCGCAGGCATCGACCGCATGCAAATCCGAATCAATGGAGATTATCACGAGTTCCTGTTCAGCGGGGAAGCCGCGGATGTCATCGACAGTGTCAGTTTTGTGCCCGGAGAAGGAGGTCTGGTTGCGTTTCCTCCCGAACCGGCACCGGCCGCTTTCGAGGCCCAGCTCATTCCCGGGCACCTGGGACAAGCATGGCTCGGCGTTGTTCCCGACCGATTTTTCACGCTGACAGCCGCCGAAATCACCGTTGGGAACAATCTTGACGTCCGGAGCCGTGAATTCGGCAGCGTCCTTCCCAGGTGTCTCGTTCCGGGCCCGCGCCGTGTGGAGCTGGATTTCGATCTTTACGAGGAAGACGACGACGCGACGAAGGCTCTCTATCAGGCGGCTCGGCAACGGTCGCCGATTGAAGTCATGTTTCAGCTCGGAAACGCTTCCGGGCAGCTGTGCGGAGTCTACCTCAGATCCGTGATACCGGAGGTACCGGAGTTCAATGACAACGAGCGGCGTTTGCAGTGGCAGTTTACGAGGTGCCGTGCGCAGGGCATTGCGGACGATGAAATCGTTGTGGCGTTCGCCTAGCCCGAGAAATTACAAGAGCGTCCGGCGCGTGGAGTCACGGTCCATTCCCGGCGTGTGGCTGACCATCCGAAAAGTGTCATTCGACCGTAGAATTGAGCTGGCGCGGCGAATTCGCGAGGTGGCGGGCCGCGCAGACTACCTGGCGGCAAGCAAGGACCCGGCGGAGAAGGTGGCGGCGTCTCTTCTGGCAGCCGAAGTCGACCGCATCTATCTTGAGTGGGGATTGGCCAACGTGGAAGGCCTCACAGTCGACGGCGAGCCAGCCACCCCAGCTCAACTGCTCGCATCCGGCCCCGAGGACCTCGTACGGGAAGCGCTCTCGCTGGTCAAGGCCGAGTGCGGCCTGACGGAGCAAGAACGAAAAAACTAATCGTCGCCTTCCACTTTCAATTTTCGGACCAGGCCAAGTGGAGGTGCGATGTCTGCCGCGAACAAGGCCTGGAGCAACGACGCGCTTGCGGCTTTCTTCCGAAGCGGGACGGCACGCGTCGCCAGATTGTGTGGGCACGGGGCGACGTTGCGGTGAGCCAGTGTCCGAATTCTATGATTACGGCAGAGAGCCTTGAGTTCCTGGAACGTTATTATGCTTGGAAAATCTCGGGCAAACCACACCTTGCAAAAATGAGCGCCCGCCAAGCAGAGGCATTTCTCGTACTAGAAAACGAGTGCCGGAAGGAGGCGGAGAAATGGCATGAACGAGATTGAGCGACTCCTGGCGATCTTTGGAACGGCGAACAGCCGAGATCTCTTAGAACGGGCAACGACCGCCATTCTCCAAGGCGGGGCACAGCTGGAGAGTACGCAACGCGGCCTGGAGCAACTCCGAAATGCCGCGCAACGACAAGCGGACGTGGTGGAGGAGAATACCGAGGCGGTCAAAGAGAATACGACAGCGCGCCCTGGGGCACTGGCGGGATTCGCTGCGGACGCCCTGAGGACTGCAGGCCGCCTGCTCGGAGGCGGTTTTGCGCTGTCTCCCATCTTCTCCGGCCTCCTGGGTTTGTTCGGAGGTGGAAACTCGGAGCCCGCAGCGCCACTTCTGCGTTACGTTCCGCCGACCCCATTACGGCTTCAGGGCGCAGTACCCCAGACGGCAGGAGATCCAATTTTTGGGGTGGATCGTGATCAAACAGGACTTCCCAGAAGAGCGCTTCCGCCCCCGACCCAGGTTTCCATCCAGATCCAAGCCATTGACAGCCGCTCCTTCATCGAACATCGCGACGAGATCGCGCGGGCAGTAAGAGAAGCACTGCTGAACGCTCACGGTCTGAACGACGTAATGGCGGAGTTATAGCATGTCTAATTTTCCCACTCTTAAGACGGGTGCATCGTCCCAGTATCCGTTGACACGGGTAGTGAAGTATCGGACGCACGTGGCACGTTTTCTGGACGGTAGCGAACAGCGTTGCCCCGAACTCCGAGGGCCCATGCATACCTGGGTCATAGGACTGGAAATGCTAAACGATGTCGAAATGCAGACATTCGTCGAGTTTGGGGAGTCCGTGAGAGGCGCTGCAGGGAGCTTTTCGTTCACGGATCCGCTGGACGGCACTGTCTACTCCCAGTGTTCTCTCGACCGGGACATGGCGGAGTTCACCTGGGACGCCGACGACCAGGGGCATGTCCGACTGATCGTCCGGGAGAAAACCGATTAGTATGCTGTACTTCCCTCAGTTGGTCACGGGGGCCATGGCTCAATACCCGCTGGTCAAGCGCAGAGTGTTCCGATCCGTGTCCAATGTGCTCGCAGACGGTAAGATACTGACAATGGCCGATGTTTCGGCCGGCCGAGTAGTGTGGGAACTCACGTACCGAGGACTCGCGGAAGCGGAAAGGGCAGCCCTCGAAATGTTTTTTCAGCAGGCTCAAGGACGACTCAAGACCTTCACGTTCCTCGATCCGGTCGCTAACTTACTTCAATGGAGCGAGCGTTTGAGCGAACCTGTGTGGGACAGGGACCCGATGCTGGTTCTCACCGAAGGCCAGCCTGACCCCGAAGGGACGTTCCGGGCAACAAGAATTGCCAACAACGGGTCTGCAGCCCAAGAGATCGGACAGACGCTCCTTGCACCTGGGTGGTACCAGTATTGCTTCAGTGCATACGTGCGGAGCGACACACCTGCAGATCTCGCGCTTGTACGCACAACTGTGGACACACAGGAGCAGCAAGGCGTGCCGGCCACACCGGTCTGGCGACGTGTCTGGTTTTCCAGCCGGGCAACGACAACAGCGGACCGGGTGCGTTTTGGGCTGAGATTGAACGGAGGAACCGCGATCGAAGTCTGGGGGCTACAAGTGGAACCTCAGGTACACCCTTCCGCCTATAAAGCGACCGCGGCAAGAAGCGGGGTGTACCCTGCCGCCCGTTTTGACGTGGACGCGCTAACCATCACTGCCGAGGCGCCCGGGCGATATTCGTGCAAGATCCACGTGAGCGCCCCGCTCGCCGGCTAGCGCGATTCAGCGTGGTTGCCGCAGTCCGCAAGAGTCGACTTTTTTGTCACGCAGGGGCTTCTCCATGAGCACAATTGCGCAGATCAAAGAACAAGAAGTCACCGACACGCCGCTGTTCTTGGTGGAATGCGAACTGGTTTCCGGTGAGCGGCTGCACTGGAGCACGCACGAAGTCACCTTCCAAGGAGAGCTGTACGAAGCCCGTATTTTGCGGCACAATTTTTTCGAGATCCGGGCGGATTCGGAGACGGGCGCCGATGGATCCGCGCGGATCGTGCTGACTCTTGCCAACGCCGACTCGCGGTTGTCTCAAGTCGAGCGCTCCACGGGCTGGAAAGGGAGCCGCGTGGTCGTCCGATTTGCGTTTTTCGATCTGGGGACGGGACAACCGGTTTCAGAAGCCAGCGTGGTTTTTCGGGGCATCGCTCAAGCTCCGGACGAGATCACGGAGAGCACACTACGCCTGACCGCGGGAAGTCGCTTCAACCTCCAACGGGTATTGCTGCCTGAGGTACGAATTCAGCGCAGGTGCCCCTGGAGATTTCCCGCTACACCGGAGCAGCGGATTGAGGCGTTGGACGGCGGTATAGAGGGAAAGTACTCGTTGTTCTATCGCTGTGGGTACTCGCCCGACGTGCCTGGTGGAGTGGGCAGCCTCAACGGAAACGAGCCTTTCACGACGTGTGACTTCACGCGCGGCGCTTGCGAACAGAGGGGGATGTTTGACGTTGACAGCCGCGGAAACATCACGCGGCGGTTCGGTGGAATTGAGTTTGTACCCTCATCCATCGCAGTACGCAGCCACGGAGAGCGGGGATTTCATTATGCGGCGGTCAAGGAGAACGAGGCACGGTACAACGACTTCGTGCCCCTCGTGTACGGAACGGCCTGGTACGCACCGCCCATCGTGTTTGCTCGCAACGACGGAAACCTTACCCGGCTCGAGGTTCTGCTTGGCATTGGAGAAATGCAAGGCGTTCTCAAGGTGCTGGTCAACGATCTCGACATCCCTGAGGGCCAACCCGGGACCGACATGACGGCAACAGGCTGGTACCACGTCGTGAGCCTCGGAGCAAGAACGGGAGCTTTCAATCCGGACTTCGAAGGCGGGGATCCGTACGGCAGCATGGCTGTATTGTCCGTGGTGGTGCCAAATCGCGTCAATGATGGGCAGACATTGCCTCGGATCCAAGTGCTGGCACAGGGTGTCAAACTGTCGCAATACGACGCGCAGGGTAACTACACAGGCGAAATATTTGACAATAACCCGGCATGGGTATTGTTAGACGTTCTGCGCCGATCTGGTTGGCGGTTGGAAGAGATCGACCTTCCGAGTTTCAGCCGTGCAGCGGCCGTCTGCGCGGAACTGATCCCCGCCTTGGACTTGTATGGCAATCCGGTGCTCGTACCGCGATTTCAATGCAATCTTGTTCTACGACGGCGCCGCAGCGTGGCGGAAATTGTGCGCGGTATTCAAGCCGGCTCACGACTGTACTTAGTGCAGGGAGACGACGGGAAACTTCAGGTGCGAATCGAAGACACGCTGGCGCGCCAGCAGCCGGATCGACCTCCGGGGAGCAACAGCGTGTCGCCGCTCAATGGGGGCTGGCCAGCGTATGAGTTCGGGGATGGAACGTTCGGGTTTTCGGGAATCTTACGAACCGGCACCGGCGAGCCGAGTCTCCGGGTTTGGTCTCGGGGAACGGCGGAGACGCCGAACCGGGTCACGGTGGAATTCCAAGACGCGCTGAACGAGTATCAACAGGACAGCCTGTCTCTGGTGGATCCGGAGGACGTACTTCGGGTGGGCCAGGAGGTGAGCATGCCGTTGCCGGCGTTAGGTATTCCGAATCCAAGTCAGGCGGCGAGGGCAGCGCAACTCACTTTGGATAAGGCCATTCGCGGCAACACGTATGTAGAATTCGAAACCAGTGTACGGGGTGTTGGGCTTAAGCCCGGCGATTTGATCACTCTGACCTATTTAAAAGAAGGATTCCAGCGGCAGCCGTTTCGCATCAAGACCATCGCACCCGGGATAAACTACAGAACCGCGCGAATCACGGCGCAGATCCACGACGACGCCTGGTACCAAGATGCGCCGCCCGAAGGCGCAAGCGGAGCGGGGCGCCAGCCCCGATACGAGGTCGGTCTGCCCCGTCCGCTCATCGGACTCGTGCTGGATGCTGATGGCGACCCCCAGTTCGATGTGCAGGAACGCGTGGACGAGACAGGAGACGGGCGGATGACAGTGTGGATCCGCGCCGGCTTTGCGGTACCCCCCAAGCCCGGGGCAGGTATGCGCAGCGTCCCGATGGTGAGCCTTTCGCCTGTTGCCGAAACCATGGGCGGCACACTTCCCGCGGGCCAAACCTTCTATTACGCCGTCAGTGCGCTGTTCGCAGGAGGGAGCGAAAGTCCGCTGTCGTTTGTGATTCCGGCACGCACTTCCCCCGCGTCGAACACCAACAGCGTGCGGCTCGTCGGTCTCCGCTTTCCTCCCGGGACGACAGGGTTCAATGTCTACCGTGGCAGTACACCCGCACTGATGTACCGTATCGCCGCCAACCAAACGCCAGCCGCAGAGTTCACGGACACCGGTCTGTCGATTTTACTCGAAGCACCCCCAGACGAAAACTTCGATCACGCTAATTTTTACTGGCGTTTTGAGCAACTTCCGGAGTACACAGCCACGATCTACGGGCCGGTTACGATCGGCAACGACTCTCTGGCGATGCCTGTGAACGGCTACCGGCACTCCGTGGTCCGTATTACCAGGGGTAAAGGCGCAGGTCAAGAACGGATCGTAGCTCACAACGACGCCACCACCCTTACACTGGACAAGCCCTGGAGCGTGGAGCCCGACGGGACCAGCCGTTTTGTCGTCGCCGAAGCGACCTGGCACTTTGGCGCTACGACGCGCACCAGTCCGGTAGAATTCGAGGTTCCGAACCGAATCGGGGCTACGTTGCACATCTCAGGTCGCGCAGCCAACGTCAACGGCAAGGAGGCACCGTACGAATTATCACCGCTGACACGGTGGCGCATCGGGGGTGGAAGCCTGGTGCCCCTGGACACCGACGTTCCGGAAATGCCGGTCTTCGGGCTGCAGCCGACGGGCAAGGGGACCTTCGAACTATCTGCGATTGGTTTTTCCGATCTGACGAACACGCGGACGATTACGGCGGCAACGCTCACTGTACACTACTGGAGCGAACTAGCAAGCCCGAGCCAGTATGCACTTGTGGCGGACGTGACTCCCACTGACACCCTGATCGAGCTCAACCTGCCGGGCCATGCACCGCTACAGAGTCTGGTTCAGGTCGGAAGTGAAATCATGGAAGTGGCAGCCGTGGCAAATGCGGGGACCCAATACGAAGTTGTGCGCGGCTTCCACGGGACGATGCCCGTCTCTCACAGTGCTGGCGAAAAAATCTACCATCTGCGGCAAAAAGTGTTTATCATTCCTTTCGTCCGAGATTTCTTTGGCAGTCCGGCCAGCGGGGACTTCAGTTATCCTATTTTTCTGCCAGATGTACGAATTGCCAGCGCCGAACTCTTCGTGACGAACATGCGGGGCAACAGCCAGAAGGCGATGGCCGCTTTCACGGACTCCCCGGAAGGCGGCCTGCGGACGCTTTCAGGGGGACAACTGTCGATTCAAGTTGAGGGTTATCTGGCGGCGCAGTCGGACGTGGCGCCACCGCTTGTCGTCGAGGAATCCCATGCCGTCCGGGACATCTTTGCTGTTCTCCGAGAGGGACCGTCCGGTGGAGCGGTAACATTACAATTGAGACAAGGCAGCGAACCGTATTGCACGCTCGTGATACCGGCAGCGGCACGAATTTCGAACATCGTCAGCGGGTTTGGGTTGCCGCCCTTGCGGGCCGGTGCCGAAATCAGCCTGGATATTCTGGCGACGCCGCAAGGTGCGGGGAGTTTTCCGGGACGAGATCTCACGGTTACCATCCGGCTTTAGCCCAACGGAGGGTTGAGTTCCGAAAAGAATCGCGGTATCCTTGACCCTTCCGGCGTGATCCTGGCCCAAAAAGTTTCCAAAGTCTTCCATCTGTACCGACGCCCAATCGACCGACTGCTTGAGGCGTTGTCGCCCGCGGCGCGGCCCCGGCGTGGGGAATTCTGGGCTCTGCGCGAGGTCACGCTTTTTGCCGACCGGGGTGAGTTTGTCGGGATTGTAGGTCCGAACGGGTCCGGTAAGAGCACGCTGCTGCAAATCCTGAGCGGCGTCGTCCGGCCCACTACAGGGCGAGTGTACGCCAAGGGACGGATCGCCGGATTACTCGAACTCGGCGCCGGATTCAACCCTGAGTTCACAGGCAGGGAGAACGTGTATCTCAACGGGGAGATCCTGGGGCTGTCACGGCGCGATGTCGATCGGGTGTTTCCGGCGATCGAGGCCTTCGCGGAGGTCGGCGAATTCATTGACCGCCCGGTCAAGGAGTACTCGGCGGGGATGTACGTGCGCCTGGCGTTTGCTACTGCTATTCATGTCGATCCCGAGATCCTGATTGTGGACGAAGCGCTGGCGGTGGGCGACGCGATCTTCGCCAATCGGTGCATCCGAAAATTTGAAGAATTAAAGCGCCGGAACGTAACCGTGCTATTCGTATCGCACGATCTCGGGCTAGTCAAGCGTCTGTCGGACCGCGCAATCCTCATGCTGGAAGGTCGCGTTGCAGCCGAAGGTCCGCCCGGGGAAGTCATCAACCGCTACGTTGGGATGGTTCTTGAACGGCAGCGGGGGGAACTCGATCGAGAAGCCGAGCGCGATCCGGTGCCGCGAGGATCGTTTCGGCATGGGGACGGCACGAGCCGGCTGATCGAAGTGGAGCTGCTCGGACCATGTGGAACTCCTGTGCGCGCCATCCGCCACGGTGAGCCGGTGTCCGTGCGCGTGCGAGCCCAATACTACAAACGCACCGAGCGACCCGTGGTAGGGATCCTCATCCGTAACCGTCTGGGGATGGATGTCTTCGGGACCAACACCAGGTTGGAGGGATGCGATCTGGGGCCCGTTGAAGCCGGGCAGGAACTTTTGGTGGAATTCCGGTTTCCATGCCTGCTGGCGCAACAGGAGTATACACTCACCGTAGCCACGCAACACTGGGATGGCTTCAGTCAAGACTGGAGAGACGATGTGCTGGCTTTTTCCGTCATTGATCCCAGAGGGGGAGCCGGTGTGGCCAGTTTACCGACGCAAGTGACATGGCGACAGGAGCCAACGCTCAGCTGAGGGCAGGGACCGACCGAGGCTTTTTCGGCCACCCGAGGGGTCTCGCGACTCTGTTCATGACAGAGTTGTGGGAGCGGTTCAGCTACTACGGAATGCGGGCTCTCTTAATTCTGTTCATGACGGCACCTCCAGAGGCGGGCGGCCTGGGGTTCGATGTCGCCAAGGCCGGAGCGATTTATGGACTGTACACGGCGATGGTTTACTTGCTCAGCCTGCCCGGCGGCTGGGTCGCGGACCGCCGGCTGGGACAGCGCCGGGCGGTCCTCTGGGGCGGGATTGTCATCGCGGCGGGGAATTTTTGCCTCGCGATTCCGTCTCTAGCCACTTTCTATTCCGGCCTCATCTTGGTGGCCTGCGGCACCGGTTTTTTGAAGCCCAACGTGAGTGTCATGGTCGGGCAACTGTACGATTCTGCGGACGCGCGCCGGGATGCGGGATTTTCCATTTTCTACATGGGGATCAACCTTGGGGCATTCCTCGCACCCCTGGCGTGCGGATATCTGGGACAGAGGATCAACTGGCACTTGGGATTCGCTCTGGCGGGCGTCGGTATGCTGCTGGGACTGACCCAATACGTAGCAGGCTCAAGACACCTTGGAAAA
Organism: Acidobacteriota bacterium; assembly: GCA_037446115.1. GTDB lineage: Bacteria > Acidobacteriota > Terriglobia > Bryobacterales > Bryobacteraceae > JANWXD01. Next base: position 43,838 of record JBBIJF010000014.1, read on the forward strand.
GCGGGATTACCAACACAAAGGTGTAGGAATGTTCCACGCACGGCGGTAACCAAATGGCTTGCTTTTCTCTTTGTCTCCGCCGGCGCGCTGACTTTAGCTCGCGTTGCCGGCTTGGTCCGCTTCACGGCGCAAGCACTTTCAGACGCCTTAGGGATTCTGCTGGCATTCGTCGTTGTTGGGTTTTTCGTTTGGGCGCTTTTCTTCGGAAATTGGACTCGCGAGGAACGCCGCAGACTGGTCGTTGTTGGTGTGCTTTTTCTCGCCTCGACGGTTTTTTGGGGCGTCTTCGAACAGGCCGGATCCACACTCAACCTCTTTGCGGAGCGCAACACGGATAAAACCATTGTTGGATTCTCCTTTCCGGCGAGCTGGCTTCAGTCGCTGAACGCTCTGTTTATCGTCGCGCTCGCACCGGTGTTTGCGTGGGTGTGGATGCGACTGGGACGGCGTGAGCCCTCCAGTCCGGCGAAATTCGCCTGGGGGTTGACGGCAGCGGGGCTGGGATTCCTCGTGCTCGCCGTGGGAGCTTCCGTAGCCGAAAAAGGTATACGGATAAGTCCTCTGTGGCTCGTGGCGGTATACCTGCTTCACACGGCAGGCGAATTATGCCTGAGTCCTGTAGGCTTGAGCGCTATGACCAAGCTCGCTCCGGCCCGTATTGGAGGGCTTGTGATGGGGGTCTGGTTCCTTTCCATTTCGGTCGGTAACTATATTGGCGGACGCATAGCCGCTTTGTACGAAGCGCTCCCGCTTCCGGCGCTGTTCGGAGTCGTGGGCGCAACCGCCGTCGGCGCCGGGATGATAATGGCCCTGCTGGCAGGCCCCATTCGTAAGCTGATGGGAGACGTCAAATAATGGATATCGCAGCGATCCAGGCGGCACTCCGCGATGAGAGGCTGGACGGCTGGCTGTTCTTTGACCATCACCGCCGTGATCCTTTAGCGTACCGCATTCTCGGGCTTCGGCCGCCGCGGGAGCCCACGCGGCGCTGGTACTACTTGATTCCTGCCGATGGTGAGCCGCACAAGCTGGTTCACCGCATTGAAAAGGCCATGCTCGACTCGTTGCCCGGCGAAACGCATACGTATTCGAGCTGGCGGAGTCAAATCGAAGCCCTCCAGCAGATCCTGCAGCGATGCCGGCGCGTAGCGATGCAGTACTCGCCAAGATGCGCCATTCCTTATGTAGCGATGGTGGATGCGGGAACGGTAGAACTTGTCAGGAGCTTCGGGGTCGACGTTGTCAGTTCTGCGGATCTGGTCCAGTACTTCGAGGCGCGGTGGACCGAAGCCAAGCTCGCCGCCCACCTGCGCGCCGCCGCAATTGTGGATGACGTGCGGGATGCAGCGTTCCGGCTCGTTGGGGAGAAACTCTCAAGAGGAGAAACGACCAGCGAGTGGGAGATAAAGAACTTCATCCTGGAACAGTTCTGCCAGCGGGGTCTCGTCACAGAGCATGGCCCGATTGTCGCCGTCAATGAGAACGCCTCCGATCCGCATTATGAACCGCAGCAAGACCGGCACCGCCCAATTCGGCGCGGAGACGTTTTGCTGATAGACTTATGGGCAAAACTGGACGAGCCAGGTGCAGTTTACTACGACATCACCTGGACCGCATACTGCGGCAGAGAGGCACCCTCAGAAGTGCAAAATGTCTTCGACGCCGTTCGGGGAGCACGCGACGCTGCCGTGGCATACGTGCAGAAGGCTGTTGCCCAAGGGGAGCCGCTGCGCGGATTCGAAGTAGACGACGTAGCACGACAGTGCATTTACGAGCGAAATTACGGAGAGTATTTTATTCACCGTACCGGTCACTCGATTGGAGAGGACGTTCACGGAACGGGCGCCAACATGGATAACTTTGAGACGCACGACGAGCGAAGGATCATTCCGTGGACATGCTTTTCGGTCGAGCCGGGGATTTATCTGCCGGGATTCGGCGTGCGGTCGGAGGTCAATGTATTCGTGGGAGAACGTGAGGCCAGGGTGACCGGAGAAGTGCAGACCAGACTGCTGCTGTTATGATCCTGAACCTTCGGCCGGCAGGCGCGCTGCTTTTAGCGAAACTCTTCGCCGCTTCGGCGTTAACCCCCGTGGCGGACGTGAAACTGGCGGATGGCCATGGGGTAGTGGAATGGCTCTCGGCGTCCGCGTTTCGCATTTGTCGCGATTGGGGAGAGAGCAGACGATGTCCCGCGCCAAGGGCGTCGCAGGAAGTGCGGGTCTTGCGCGCCGAGACGGAGACGAAAATCCGATTTGAGACCCGCTACTTGCGCGTCGAACTGGATAAACGAACGTGGGCGGTGCAGGTCTGGGATCGCGAGGGGATTTGTATTCTGGAGGAACCGGAGGGGCCGAAGCCGACCTCGACAGGTTCTTTCGTAAGGCGTCGGGTCGGTCCCAAGGAACGCTTTTACGGGCTGGGTGCGCGGACAGAAGCGAATGTCAACCTGCGCGGTCGTATCATCGAGTCGGATCGTCCGTTTCTGATTTCAACCCGGGGCTACGGAGTATACCATCCGCAACCGGCTCGATACGTTTTTGACTTGGCAGCCTCCGCTCCTGACGAGTGGAGCGTCACGGCATTGAACGAATCCGTGTTTGAGTACTGGTTTTACTACGGGCCCACCCCAAAGGAGATTCTCGAGGAGCACAGCGAGGTCGAGACGCCGCCCCCACCTCTGAGGCGTTGGGAACTGGGGATCCTGCAGCCAAGCCAGCTGCCTCGTGCAGGCTGGCGGCTGCCCGCACCTAAAGACTGGGAAAGCTTGCGCAGCTCTATCCTTGCACTGGTTCACGGATCGCTTTCGGGTTTGCTGCTGCCGGTGCTTGATCTCGGCCCATATGATACGGCGTCGCCGCACCTGTTTCAGCGTGCAGCGCAACTGGCCTCCCTTGTACCGATTGTTGTGAGTGGGATCCCGGGCCCCCAACCGAGCGAAGCGGCGGATACCATTGCGCAGGTGCGCCGGTTCCGCCAGCGCTGGAGCCATTTCTTCCTGTCATACGCGGACGAGATTGCGGGGCGAGGGCTTCCGATCATCCGACCCCTGCCGCTGCAGTTCCCCCTCGACGAGCAGGCGGCAAACGTTTCCGACCAATTCATGATCGGAGACGAGCTGCTGGCGGCACCGGTTTACGGCCCTGAACGTTGTCGAAATGCCTACCTGCCGATGGGGATCTGGACCGAATGGCGCACGAACCGTGTGCACCAAGGCCGCCGCCAGATCGAATTGTGCGCAAGCGACGGCGAGGCGCCGCTACTACTAGTCAAAAACGGATCTCTGATTCCGATAGAGTCTGATCAGGAAAAAGATCTACTGGAGCTGCACTATTTCCCAAAGCTTGCGGCTGAATTCTTTCTGGTGGAGCCGGAGCTCAACGATTACACGCAGCTTCACGCGGCGCCGGCCCTGGATTCGCTACGACTCGAGATAGAGTCCAAGGTCACGCGCACCTACGAGTGGGTTCTTCACCATGTCTCGCGCGTGCGGCAGGTGACGAGCGACGGGAAAGCCCTAGTACTGGTTCCCGACCGAGCCGTGCTGGGGAACGGAAAGTGGACGCAGGAAGCCGAGAACTTGAGGGTGCGGATACAGGTAGCGGCGGGCAGCACCCGGGTGCTTTACGTCACTTTTTGAGGTCGAGCGGGTTGCGCAGTCGCCGCCGGCGTGATAGGCTTTTCCAGGGACACCCGGTGAGGAGGTCGGGCATGAAACAGAGGGGTTGGATCCTGGCGGGGCTGCTCGCCGCGGGAGTGCTGAGTGCGCAGTCGCAGCCCGCGCCGACGCGGACGCATCTGAAAGTGGGCGATCTAGCGCCCGATTTCACCCTGCCTTCCACCAATGGCAAATTCACGCTGTCCGATTACCGCGGCAAGAAAACGGTCGTGCTCGCGTTCTTTTCGGCAGCGTTCACAGGCGGTTGAACGAAGGAGCTCAACGCGTACCAGGGTGGTATCGCGAAATTCGAAGGGATGGATGCCCAGGTCGTGGCGATCAGCACGGACATGCTACCGACTCTCCGCCACTGGGCCGAGGAGATGAAACTCACTTTTCCGCTCGCCAGCGACTTCATGCGGGAGGTATCCAAGCTCTACGGTGTTTTGATTCCAGAAAGGGGAATCGCCAACCGGACGACTTTCGTGGTTGATCGCGAAGGACGAATTCAGTATATCGAGGAAGGTTCCAGCGCGATTGACCCGAGTGGCGCCGAGCAAGCTTGCACGCGGATTCGCAGCAAATAGGAACAGTCTCTTCCCCGGCGGCCGGCGTCAATCGTGTTTCCCACAGGGTCTGCCAACCCACGAGCTATGGCAGCACTGCACCCCCATTCGTTGCCGTTTTTCCCCAGTTAAGTCTGGCCCGGGCGACCCCTGCCGATCTCGGAGAGACGAACAGCAAGCTCGATGCCCGCTTAGTATAGCGTCTTAATCTCTGGCCGCGGCGTGAACTTGCCGAGAGGTTCCAGAAAACGACGCATGCCGCTAGCCATAAAGCCGAGGTCTGTCGTGCATTGAAAGAAACGGAAACCCTGCTTGAGAAATTCCCTGACTTGGTCCGGACTGCCCACGGGACGGCCCACCACCTTCTGATGACGTTGGGCGGCTTCGACAATCCGCGCCACGGCCTCCCGGTGCCGGGGATGTTGCTGGTCCCCTCGCAGACCCAGAGAGAACGAAAGATCCGAAGTTCCAATGAACAGTACGTCCACACCTGGAGTGGAAGCGATGGCTTCGATGTCATCCACAGCGCGCGCCTCCTCGATGATAATTACGACCATCACATTGCGGTCGGCCGAATCGTAGTAGGACTCGGGTTCTGGCCAGGTGCGCATTGCCAAGCCGGCCCCGGAGCCGCGACGTCCGAGCGGGGGGTACTTGCAAGCCTGGACCGCTTGCGCCGCCAGCTCTGGAGTGCTCGTGAAGGGGAAGATCACGCCGTGGACTCCGGCATCGAGAACGCGCTTGGCGGTCCACAGTTCGTTCACCGGAACCCGCGCAAACGGAACGGCGCGAAGCCCCCGTGTCGCAAGGACCACTGCTCGCAGGCTCTCCAGAGTAATCGGAGCGTGCTCCATTTCGATCCAGAGGAAATCGAAGCCCACAATGGCAGCCTGTACCGCCACGTCCGGGCTCGACGTGGTAATGGTGGCCCCCAAGACCGGCTTGTCTTCTCGCAACAGTTGCTTGACGGGGTTTTCCCACGGCATACCCTGCCATTCTACGGCGAAATGCGGAAAGTGCGACCGCTACTCCGATACAGGGCTTTGATACAATGCTCCGGTCTTATGCATCCTCACAGCCTGAAAGCAGAGCTCATCGCCGAATTTCTCGGCACGATGGTGTTGATTCTGTTCGGCAGCGGCGTCGTGGCGATGGTGACGTTGTTCGGCTCCGGCGCGCCCGGGGAGGTCGTAAAAGGGGGCTACACCAACGTCACTTTCGGCTGGGGACTGGGCGTGACCATGGGGTTGTACGTAGCCGGCCGGATCAGCGGGGCTCACATCAATCCCGCCGTGACGGTGACGCTTGCGGTGTTCCGCGGATTTCCCTGGAGGAAAGTGGTGCCGTATTGCCTGGCGCAGACTGCAGGGGCCTTCGCCGGTGCGGCACTGGTCTTCTGGAATTACCGTCCCGCTTTTCAAAAGGCCGATCCCCTGCTGGAGCGCACGGCTGGGGTTTTCGCCACCTTTCCGGCCTTTCCAGATATGCCGCTGGCCGGCTTGTTCGACCAGATCCTGGGCACCGCCTTGCTTGTGCTGCTCGTGCTGGCGATCGTGGATGAGCGGAACCAGCCGCTAGGGTCTGGGCTCACCCCTGTAGCCGTGGGACTCGTGGTCGTCGCGATCGGGATGTCCTTCGGAGGAATGCACGGATACGCAATCAACCCCGCACGGGATTTTGGTCCGCGTCTTCTTACGGTTCTTGCAGGTTTTCGCAACAATGGACTCACCGACGGCACGTTTGTGTTCTGGGTGCCTGTTGCCGGGCCGCTGGCGGGCGGACTGCTCGGAGGCTGGGTGTACGACAACTTGGTGCGGCGTTACTTGCCGGCGCGATAGGAGGCCCGGACTGGCGCCCGCCACCGTGGGAACAGGCGGAGGGAGACATGAATCTGGAAGCGGAAAGTTCTTCTGAGGCCGTAGCGCTTTCTGACGCGATCGCCGAGTCCCACCTGGCACTTTCGCTGGTGGGAGTCGTGGAGGAAGCCGCCATCGCTGCCGCGCGGACGATGGGACGCGGGGATGCGGAGCTCGCCGACCGGGCGGCAGTGGAAGCTATGCGCGCGGCATTTGAAAAAGTTCCGATCGAGGGCGCCATTGTAATCGGCGAGGGCGAACGGGACGAAGCGCCTATGCTCTACATCGGCGAGCGCGTGGGCGCGGCGGCACCGTCAGGTCTGCGCTACCCGCGTTACGACATCGCGGTGGACCCGCTGGAAGGCACCAACCTCTGCGCCACCGGGGCCCCGGCAGCCGTCGCGGTACTGGCCGCCTCCGAGCCGGGGGGACTGCTACACGCTCCGGACTGTTACATGGAGAAGATCATTGCGGGCCCTGCCTGCCGGGGCGCGCTGGACCTCGAGGCGCCCGTGGCGGAAAACCTCCGTACCATCGCCCGTTGCCTGGATCGGGATGTTGAGGACCTGGTGGTGATTGTTCTTGACCGGCCGCGCCACCGCAAGCTGGTTGAGGAGATCCGGCAAGCCGGCGCGCGGATCCGGCTGATCAGCGACGGCGATCTCTCCGCCGGTATCGCCGTGGCGGTCCGGGGCGCCGGCGTACACGCTGTCATGGGCACCGGTGGAGCTCCTGAGGGAGTTCTTACGGCAGCCGCCTTGCGCTGTCTCGGCGGAGCAATGGTAGCCCGGCTCGTGATCGACACGCCGGAGCTCGAAGAGCGGATCCAAAGCATGGGCATCCGCGACCCCCGGCGCATTTACGGGGCGCGGGATCTTGCGCCCGGCAAGCGGCTGATCTTCGCTGCGTGCGGTGTCACCGACGGCGCCTTGCTGCACGGTGTGCGCTTCTTCGGCGGGGGCTGCCGTACCCACTCACTCGTTATGACACTCGCCTCCCACACGGTGCGTTTCGTGGATGCCGTCCGTCTGGAAGGGCCCCCAGGACCGCGCGGTGTGCGGCTGTATTAAGAGTCCCCGTCACCGCGGCTTATAGGCAATACAATCGATTTCGACCTTCATTTCCGGCACGACAAACTTCGCCTCAACGGTCGTGCGCGCCGGTTTCTGCTCGCCGAAAAACTCCGCGTAAACTTCGTTCATCGCCGCGAAATCCCGGCCGTCGGCCAGAAATACGGAACACTTGACCACATCCCGCAGGGAGGCGCCGCACGCCTCCAGAATGCGTTGGATGTTGGTCAAGACCAGGCGCGTTTCGTGACGGATGTCGCCAAACGAGAACAGGTTCGTGGCCGGATCAATCGGCCCCTGGCCCGAAACAAAAATAAAATCACCTGCCCTTACGGCGGGGGAATACGGTCCGCGAGGCGCAGGCACACCGTCGGGGATCACTCGCTCGATCATTCCAGTGGCTCCTAAGTCCGGCTATTTTACTGATTCTGCAGCGGACCTGCGGCGGCGCCGCGGCCGCGTCGCGGATGTGGACGTGACGTCTTCGCCAGCCGCAGCGCGCTTCCGGCGAGCCGTGCGGCGTTTCTTCGGCTCGTCGGGCAACGGGGAGGCAACCACGGGAACCTCCAGATCCGCAGGGGGGTAGAACTCGGCCCCGAGGAACACGAGCAAGCCCCGGTCCTCGTGCGGCTCTATCCGTACGACCAGCTTGTCTTGCGCGTAGTTGAGAAACTCAGCGAACTCGCGGAAACCGTACGCCGCCGGGTTGAAATCCGGATGCTCCTGGCGGAACCACGCTTCCACTTCTTCGGCCGGGCGGCCGTTTTCCAGCTCGAGCCGGTGCGTCTCCAGCACGTCGCGCAGCAGCGGGAGCGCCTCCTCCGGATCGAGGACGGGGGCCGGCGGCACCGCGCTCTTGCGCTCGATGATATAGCGCCCCTCACTGCCGGACAGCTCCACATACCCCGCGTTGCGCAGCTTTTCCACGAACTCCGAAAAACTGCCCGCGCCGTAATCCTTTTCGCTGAAGGCAGGGTCGAGCTGCAGCATGGTGGACTTGAGCAGGCCAAGCTGCGGCTGGACGCCTCGTCGCTCCAACACCTGGAGCGCACGCTCTACGAGAGGCATGGCGTGGGCCGGGTCCAGAGCCGCCTGCCGCTTCCGCGGCGCTCGCTGGCTCGGCTGGCGGGATGTTTTCTGCGATTCGTCCAGAAGCGATTCGTAGCTGATGAATTCGTGGCAGTTCTGTTGAAGAATCGTGCTGGTGAACGCCTTGCCTCCCAGCACGAAAACCGTCTTGCCATACTCGCGCAGCTTGTTGACAAGCGGGATGAAATCGCTGTCCCCGCTCACGATCGCAAACGCGTTGATGTGGTCGTGCGTGAACGCCATCTCCAGGGCGTCGAGGGCGAGGTTGATGTCCGCTCCGTTCTTGTCGCCGCGGGGCGAAGGGATGCGCTGCACCATCTGCACGGCGTTCTCCGCCATCTTGCGTGTGGCGCCCTCCTGGCGGCCCCAGTTGGCGTAGGCAAACTTGGCCACCACATCGCCCCGCTCCTTGAGGGCGTTCAAGGCGAGCGCGACGTCAAATTCGCGCCCCAGCGTGGACTTCACGCCGATCTCGATGTTGTCGTAGTCAATGAATACCGCAATGTTGGGTCGTTCCTGCATGGCTACTCTTTTATCCTCGGGCTCACGGCCCGCTAACGGCCTGCTTGACCGAAGACCGGATGAAATTCACGATCTCCTGAAGCGAGGCTCCCGGCTGAAACACGGCGGCGACCCCTAACTGCTTCAACTGCTCGGCGTCCTCGTCGGGAATGATACCGCCGACGATCACGAGGACATCCTCCGCACCCTTTTCCTTGAGCAACTGCATCACCCGGGGCACGATCGCGTTGTGAGCGCCGGAAAGGATCGACAAGCCGATCACCTGCACATCCTCCTGCAGCGCGGCATTGACGATCATCTCCGGCGTCTGGCGGAGCCCCGTATAGATGACCTCCATACCCGCGTCCCGCAGGGCGCGGGCGATAATCTTGACGCCCCGGTCGTGGCCGTCCAGGCCCGGCTTCGCCACCAAAACTCGAATCGGGCGCTCCATAACCGGCTTACAACACGTTGGGTTCCTGGTATGTGCCAAACACGCCCCGCAGTGCGTCACAGATCTCGCCGAGGGTGGCGTAGGAACGCACTGCGTCCAGCAGGTACGGCATCGTATTCTCGCGACCTTCCGCCGCCCGCCGCACCGCGTCGAGAGCCGCCTGCACGCGCGTGCTGCTGCGCCTCCGGCGCAACGCCGCCAGGCGCTCCCGCTGCTTGCGGGCCGCCGTCTCGTCGATCTGGAGGATCTCGATCGGCGCGTCGTGATCGCTCTGGAACGCGTTGACGCCCACCACGATGCGCTCACCCGCCTCGACGGCGCGCTGGTAGGCATAGCTGGCTTGCGCGATCTCCCGTTGCGGGTAATTCTGCTCGATCGCCGGGATCATCCCGCCCATCTCGTCAATCCGCCGAATGTAGTCCTCGGCGCCGCGCTCCATTTGCACGGTCAGCCACTCCAGATAGTAACTCCCGCCCAGCGGATCCGGAGTCGCCGTTACACCACTTTCATAGGCAATCACCTGCTGGGTGCGCAGCGCCAGCGTCACGGCGTGTTCGCTCGGAAGCGCATAGGCCTCGTCAAGCGAGTTGGTGTGCAGCGACTGGCAACCTCCCAACACGGCCGCCAGCGCCTGCAGGGTCGTTCGCACGACATTGTTGTACGGCTGTTGCCAGGTGAGCGAACACCCCGCCGTCTGGGCGTGAAAGCGCAGTTTCATGCTGCGCTCGTTGCGGGCGCCAAAACGGTCCCGCATGATGCGGGCCCACATTCGCCGCGCCGCCCGGTACTTGGCGATTTCCTCGAAGAAATCGTTATGGGCGTTGAAGAAAAAGCTCAGCCGCGGCGCAAACTCATCCACGCCCATCCCGCGCCGCACCGCCCACTCCACGTATTCGATCCCGTCCCGTAACGTGAAGGCCAGCTCCTGCACTGCGGTCGAGCCCGCCTCGCGAATGTGGTAGCCGCTGATGGAAATCGGGTTGAACTTCGGAACATGGCGCGTGGCGAACTCGATCACGTCGGTCACCAGGCGCATGGACGGGCGCGGCGGAAAGATGTACTCTTTCTGCGCGATATACTCCTTCAAAATATCGTTCTGCAGCGTTCCGTTCAGGCGCGCCCACTCCACGCCCTGCTGTTCGGCCACCGCCAGATACATCGCCCAGATCACCGGGGCCGGCGAGTTGATCGTCATCGAGACCGAAACCTCGCCGAGCGGAATGCCGCGAAACAGCGTTTCCATGTCTTCCAGCGAGCAGATCGCCACGCCGCACTTGCCCACCTCCCCTGCCGCCGCCGGATGGTCGGAATCGAAGCCCATCAGAGTCGGCAGGTCGAACGCGACCGAAAGGCCGGTCTGCCCCTGCTCGAGCAGGTAGTGGTAGCGCGCGTTGGTCTCCTCCGCAGTTGCGAATCCCGCAAACTGGCGCATGGTCCACAGCTTGCCCCGATACATGGTGCGATGGATCCCGCGCGTGTAAGGAAACTCCCCGGGTTCGCCCAGATCGCGGGAGGGGTCGAACCCGGCCAGATGCTCGGGCCCATAGGCGGGCTCGACCGGGATCCCGCTCAGCGTGGTCACTACCTTGGGCGCCGTCTCCGTCGCGCCCGCAGCTTTCCTCATCTGCCCTCATTGTCGAATTTCGGACATGGGCGACGCAACAACCAAATCCCGTTTTTGGCTCCGGGAGTTTTCCACCTGCGACCCCGGATGCCGGGCAATTTCACCCACCCCGCCCCGACCTCCGCCACCGTAACTCTCAGACTTGAATACCCCCGGTCGTATTTTCAGACTATCATGTCTGATTTGGCACTCTGTGTGCACCCCCGGTGCCGGCGCAGCCGCCGGCTGCGGGAGGTTCTATGCCGACCTATGGATGGCTGCTGGATCCCAAGCGATGCATCGAATGCCGGGCATGCGAGGCGGCCTGCAAACAGTGGAACGGGGTGGATACGGGGACCGGCGTGCGGTGGCGCCAGGTGCGCGTATCCGAGAAAGGCAGCTTCCCGGCGGTCTCAACCCAAGCGCTTTCACTGGCTTGCAATCACTGCGACCGCCCGCTTTGCCTCATGGCCTGTCCCGTCAAGGCCTATTACCGCCGTCCCGACGGCGTCATCATCCTCGACCAGACCAAATGCGTGGGCTGCCGCTACTGTCTGAAGTGGTGTCCCTACGGAGCCCCTCAGTTCAACCAGCGTACCGGCAAGATGGAGAAGTGCACGATGTGCGCCGATCGCATTGACGCCGCCCGTGAGCCCGCCTGTGCATCCGCGTGCCCGACCGGCGCCCTCCGCTGGGGTAAGTGGGAGGAGATCGCCGCCCAAGGTGTGGATCAGGTGGAGAACTTCTCCACGCCGGTGACGACGCGACCTGCCATTCGCTTCGTCACAGAGCCCTGGAAGAGCGGAGATATGGAGGCGCGAACATGGCACTGAGCCGAAGAAACTTCTTGCAGATCACCAGCGCGGCGGGAGCCGGACGGCTGCTGGCCTCCTTCGGAGACGTCTTCCGGGCGGCGCAGCCGACCCCGCTGGCGGAACGCAGCCTGATTACCGCCTGCGGCCTTTGCGACTCCGCCTGCGGCGTTCGCGCTACGGTGCGCGACGGCGTCCTGCGATTCCTGGAAGGTCTTCCGGAAGACTTACAAGGCCGCGGTTACCTCTGCGGCAAAGGCAAGGCCGCGGCGGCCCTTCTCTACGACCCCGACCGGCTGAAGTACCCCATGAAGCGCACCAACCCCGCCAAAGGCCTGGACGTGGATCCCGGCTGGGTGCGGATTTCCTGGACAGAGGCGCTGGACACAATCGCGGCACGCTTCCGGGAAGTGTTGGACCGCCACGGCCCGGAGGCTCTGTTGTTCCTTACGCGGCCCGCTCCCGATCTCTGGCTGCGGTTCATGCGCTCTATCGGCGCGGTGAACCGCGTTGATCACATCGACGTTTGCTATACGGCAGACCGGATCGTGCAGCGCTACACGGTAGGCGGCAAGAGCTGGTGCAACGATTTTGAGCATGCGCGCTACATCCTGCTGTTCGGATGGGATCTGGTGGCCCGCAACAAACTCGTTTTCACTCACGGTATCGTAGCCGCCAAGGAAAAAGGCGCCAAAGTCGTCTGTTTCAATCCCCAGTACTCGATCACGGCGCGCTTTGCCGATGAGTGGTATCCCATCCGCCCCGGAGCCGATCTTGCAGTGGCTCTGGCAATGATCCACGTGATTCTGTCAGAGAACCTCTTCGACAAGGATTTTGTCCAGAACTACACCAACTTTCCCCAGTATGAATCTCAGATCCGCCAGCACTTTGCCCCATACACACCGGAATGGGCGGAAGCGGAGAGCGACGTTTCTGCCGAAGTGATCCGGCGCCTGGCCCGGGAGTTTGCCACCATGGGGCCCTCGATTGCCCCGGCGCACAAGAAAACGCTGTGCGCCAACTACGCCAACTCCGGTCAGCTCTGCCACGCCATCTCGATCCTGAACATCCTGGCGGGAACGATTGACCGGCCGGGCGGCCGCTTCTTCCCACGATCGGTCTCCATACCTGGCGTGGATGCGATCGTGCCCCCTCCGCCGTATCCGGCCGTGAAGGGGCGCCGCGTGGACGGCAAGGACAAGCTGCCGCTGGTGCTCGAGGATGGGAGCGGCCTGTTCAGCACTCTGGCGGACGGCATGCTGAACAAGTACCCGGGCATGATCCAGGCGGCGTTTATCAACTCCTACAGCCTGCTTTCGTTCCCCAGCCCGCAGCGGATGGAGCAAGCCCTCAAGACGGTGCCCTTCGTCGTAGTGATGGACACGCTCCCGGTGGATGCAACGTCTCTGGCTGACATCGTGTTGCCCTCGACCACTTATCTTGAGGGCAACGACGTGCTGGCTCGCGAGTACCACGCCCCATGGCCCCAGGTGATTGCCCGCCAAGCCGTTGTGCCGCCGATGTTTGAGGCAAAATCCATTGGCTTTGTTGCCGTCGAACTCGGCAAGCGGCTGGCGCCGGACTACTTCAAGAACCCGGACGGTTCCTGGATCAGCCCGGCGGCGATCCTCGACGAAAAAGTTCGCCAGCTGGGCTTGGCCGCTAACTTCTCGGAGTTCGCTGCGCAGGGGATCTACAACAAAGAACAGCCTTTCGTGCCCCGGACCAGTTTCGCCACCCCCGGCGGAACGGGCAAGTGCCAGATCTACGTCCCGCAATTCCCGGAAAAAGGCGCAGAGCCTCTGCCCGTATGGAAGAAGCGGCGTGACCTGCCTACCCCCGAGTTTCCCTATTATTACCTCACGTTCATTCCTGCCGTTCACCGTCGCAACAGCACCGAAAACAACGCCATTCTCCATGAGATGTTCCCCGACAACGCCGCCATGATCAACCCGGCATTGGCGGCCAGGCTTGGCATCCGCGAAGGGGACAGGGTGCGGATCCGCTCCCGCGCCGGCGCCATCGAGCTACCGGCTCATCTCACGGAAACCTTGCGGCCCGATTGTGTCATGGTGGCACACGGCTTTGGACACCGCTCCAAGCTGCTCAGTCTCGCCGGAGGGAAGGGGGCCCGCGATGGTGAAGTCATTCCTGACTGGTCTGTGGAGGAGATGATCCAGGCCGGAGACTGGTTCGGAGCGGGAGCGATTATGGACGCGGTAGTCAACATCGAACCGGTGCAGGCGTGACGGCCATGCCGGCCCCGGGTGAACTGGCCTGCCGCTGCCGGTTTGCTGCTCGAGGCTTTCTCTCTACCGACCCGGAAGTACTCCGCCAGGCGGCAGCCCCTTTGGACCCGCACGAAATGACGTTGGTGGAGGACGCACTTTCAGGAGATCCGACAGAGCTGGAGAAGGAGTACGTGCGGCTTTTCCTGAGTCCCGCCGGTGCTCCCTGCCCGCTGTGGCAGTCCGCCTACAGCGAAGAAGGCATCCTCATGGGAGACGATCACGCCAGCGCCTTGCAGTGGTACCGTGCTCACGGCCTCGAACCGGCTCACGACACGGAGCCTGCCGACCACGCCGGACTACTGCTGGCATTCTACGCTCACATGCTCGAAAGCGGTCTATCTGCGGACGATCTTGCGGCGTTCCACCGTCGGCATCTGAGCTGGCTTTCGCAACTTTGCGACCGGATCGCGGCGCATGCACAGCACCCATTTTACCGGCTACTGGCGATGATGACCCGCCAACTCGTGGCGGGTGCCTCCGAAGCCGCCGCGAAATTGCCGGGCGGGGGATCCGGCGCCTGATGTCCACTAGCGGTTCTCTCCGGCCGGCGGGCGGACTCCGGCCTGCTTCCACCGGCGGAGTTGCTCGAATCCGCGCGCGACTTCTACCGGCAGGATGGCGCAATGACCGTCGCGCTTTACGTATTGCTGCACGAACCACGGAGCGCCACCATTCATCTCGGCCAACGTCGTATACGTGTTGGTCACCCAGGCGGGAATCAGCGGGTCATAGGTCGTCTGAATGGCCAGCACGGGACGCATCAGTCTGCCGGTCAGCGTGTAGTAGTTCCGCAGGTACTCGGCGGCCCGGGCGTCCGCTTCGTACCGCACCACGCCATCGTTCAGCGCATTGTCCTCAGAGGTGCCTTCGTAGAGGATGTTGCGGTTGTCAAACGGGTTCCCGCCGGCGCGCTCCTGAATCTCCTTGAGAATGTACGTAAAAAACACCATAGCTCCCGCCAGGTCTTTGTTGCTGCGAATGCCGGAATAGCGGCGGACTTCGGCCGCTTTCTCCGGATTCGCCTCCAGCCGTTTGAGAATTTCCTGGGTCAGAGCGGGAGACATGGCGTAATCGGCGGGCACCTTGACAGGCCCTGGGAGCGCCCCCGGAAAGAAGTAGTCGAATACGACCCGCAGGTCGAAGACGCGGCGGCTCATGAGCACCACCGACGGTGCGGCCGCCGCACACAGAGCCAGCCCCCCGTCGTAGATCGCCGGGAACACCTCGACGAGCGCCAGCGTCAGAAAGCCGCCCATAGAATGACCTGTGACGTAGGTCTCCTTTGGCCGGCCGTACTTGGCCGCGAAATACCGCCTGAGCGCCTCGGTGTCCTGCACTGCTTCCTCGATCGCCCAGCCGCCTGCCGCATAGCCGGACTGCGCCACGGCATAACCGGCCTGCAGAAACACATCCAGCACGGGATTCGGCTTGGGACTGTCGTAGCTTACCGGCTTCGGGTTGTAACCATGACAGTACAGCACCAGTCCCCCGTTCCACGCTTCCGGCACGTCAATGCGGAACTTGGCCCCGTTGATTTCTCCCGTTTCGGTTTTGGGCTGCGCCCACAGCAGCGTGCAGGTCAAGCCCAGTAGCCAAACCCTTCTGCTCATCATGTGGCCAGCATACCCCAAGAGACTCTCCGCTATGCTCGGGGGTATGAACAGCGAATTTCGAGGAAAGACAGCTGTGGTCACCGGCGCCTCGCGCGGGATTGGGGCTGCGACCGCCGTGGCGCTGGCCCGCCGGGGCGTGAGCCGCCTTCTGCTTCACTACAACACTTCCTCCGAAGCCGCTGCCGAAACCCTCGCCGCGGTGCGCGAGGCGGGCAGCGATGGCGCACTGCTTCAGGCCGATCTCGGCAGCCGTGACGGAATCCGTACCCTGGCCGCCGCCCTGCGCGAGCAGGAAGTGGACATCCTGATCAACAACGCCGGATCCTTGGTGCGGCGCGCCACGCTGCTGGAGTTCACCGAGGAGCTCTTCGACACCGTCATGGATCTCAACTTCCGCAGCGCGTGGTTCCTCGCGCAAGCCGTCGTCCCCGGAATGCTCCGCCACGGCTCCGGCGTCATCGTCAATGTCAGTTCCATCGCGGCGCGCAACGGTGGTGGACCCGGAGCCACCGTGTACGCCGCCGCCAAAGCCGCCATCTCCGCCATGACTAAAGGACTGGCCCGGGAGCTGGCCTCGAAAGGCATCCGCGTGAACGCCGTGAGTCCCGGCACGGTGGACAACGATTTCCACCGGCGCTTTTCCACGCGGGAAGTCCTGGACCAAGTCATGCGTATGACCCCGGCCGGCCGGCTGAGCACAAACGAAGACGTAGCCGGCGTCATCGTGTTCTTGTGTTCGGACGCCGCCAGTTATATCCATGGACAAACGATCGAAGTCAATGGCGGGTTGCTGGCACCGTAGGGAACAACCCCCGCGGATTTGATATAGTTGAAGCCCGAGGTCGGAGCCATGAGCATACTCACCCGTCGTCACTTCTTTCAGGGTGCGGCCACGGCCCTCGCCGCCACGCGCGTCGTGGGCGCCAACGACCGCATTCGGATCGGCATCGTAGGGCTCGGGGGCCGGGGAAATTCCCATTTAGGCTCTTACGCGCGCATCACCGAGTGTCAGGTCGTCGCGCTCTGCGATGTCAACCAGGCAGCCCGCGAGAGAGCCCAGGCGCGTCTGGAAAAGCTTACCTCCCTCAAGGCGAAAGAGTACAACGACATGCGCGACCTTTTCGCGGACAAAGAGGTCGACGCGGTCTCGATCGCCACGCCCAATCATTGGCACGCGCTGGCGACGATCTGGGCCTGCGAGGCTGGAAAGGACGTCTATGTCGAAAAGCCGGCCAGCCACAACATCTATGAGGGTTGGCGGATGGTGGAAGTCGCGCGCCGCACCCAGCGTATGGTTCAGGTGGGCTCGCAGAGCCGCAGCAGCCCGAATAAGATCAAGGCCATGGCTTTGCTGAAAGACGGCGTCATCGGCAAGGTCTATCTGGCCAAGGGGTTGTGCTTTAAACGACGCCCCTCCATCGGCAAGACGCCGCCCGAACCGGTCCCACCCGGCCTGGACTGGGACAAGTTCCTCGGGCCCGCTCCCATGCGGCCCTACACCAAGAACCGCTTCGCCTATAACTGGCACTGGTTCTGGGACACTGGCAACGGAGACATCGGCAATCAGGGCGTGCACGAAATGGATATCTGCCGCTGGGGCTTGGGGGAAGTCGGCATGCCCGTGGCGGCGGTATCCACCGGCGGCAAGTACGTCTACGACGACGACCAGGAGACTCCCAACACGCAACTGGCCACTTTCGACTACGGCGACAAGGAGATCGTATTCGAAGTGCGCGGCTTGCTGACGGGCCCTGAAGCCGGCTTGCCCGTCCGCCGTGGTAACACCATCGGCAACCTGTTCCTCGGAAGCGATGGCTGGATGTGGGTGGACGGCAGCGGCTTCCAGGTCTACAAGGGAGAATCGAATCAGCTCGTCATGGAAGAGAAGGCCGAACGCGGTGACACCACCGTGGCCCACATGCGCAACTTCCTTTCCGCGTGCCGCAGCCGCAACTACAAGGAGCTGACCGCGGAGATCGAAATCGGCGCCATGTCCGCCGCGCTCTGCCATCTGGCCAACATCAGCTACCGCGTAGGCCGCGTGCTTCGCTGGGATGAGAAGCGGAAAAAGTTCGTCAACGACCCGGAAGCCGACAAACTCATTACCCGCGAATACCGCAAACCCTACGTGGTCTAAAAATCCGTCAGCCTGGTATGGCACCTTTTTCCGCCCGAACTTGACAGGGCCCGGGCGCACGACGCACAATAGGCATAGGCGAATAAAAAGCGAAAATTGCCATGCCGTCCGCTGTTCGCGCTTCCCTGCTCTCCCCAGCGTGCACAAAGGCATGTCAGGAGTTTCTTCCGACCGGCATCCTATTGTTGGATCAGGCACTTAATGGTCTGCCGCGCGGTGCGGTCACCGAGTTGACCGGAGCCGCTTCCTGCGGCAAAACGACCCTGCTCTTAGCGGTCCTGGCTCAAGCCACGGCGCGCGGAGAGTTCGTGGCTGTCGTAGACACGCAAGACGCGTTCGATCCCGCTTCGGCCGCCCGCTGCGGAGTGGATCTGGACCGTCTCGTCTGGATCCGCTGTGGAGGCCGCGCGGAGTTGGCCATGAAGGCCACCGATCTGCTGGTTCACGGCGGAGGGTTTGGCGTCGTGGGTTTGGATCTGGCGGGCGTATCCCTTCGCACGCTCCACCGTATCCCGCTTTCCTGGTGGTGGCGTTTCCGGCGGGCGGTTGAGAACACGCCCACGATCCTGGTGATCCTGTCCGAACAGGCTCAGGCCACCTCCTGCGCCTCCTGCTGCATGGAGTTCCAACCGGCAACGGCGCGCTGGTGCGGCAAGAAACCATTCCGGCTGCTGCGAGCTCTGGACTCGAAAATCCTCGTCCGCAAGCCGCGCCTGCTCCACGTGCCCCTGGAAGCACCGCTGCTGTGAGCCATGTTCGCCTGTTTGCATATCCCGGACGCTTCTCCGGAGGCCACCGCGAAGCTGGCGGAACTGGCGCACTGCTTTACGCCGTCCGTGGAGCTCACCGCGCCCGGCACGGTCGTGTTCTCTCTTCAGGGACTGCACCGGCTGTTTGGCCCGCCGCATCAAATTGCGGCGGAAATTGCGCGGCGCGGCGCCGAACGCGGCCTGCGCGCCCGCCTGGCCATCGCTTCGACTCCCGACGTGGCGATGCTGGCAGCCGCACATTACCCCGGCGTGACTGTGGTTCCTCGAGGCCAGGAGCCGGCCTGGCTGGAAGAAATTCCTCTCGAGTGCGTCCCCATGCCTCCGGAAATTCGGGAGACGCTCGAGCGGTGGGGATTGAAGCGTCTGGGAGACCTGGCGGCGCTTCCTCCCGCAGGGCTGGCAGAGCGGCTGGGTGAGGAGGCAGTCCGGTTGCATGATCTCGCCCTCGGCCGCCTCTGCCGTCCGCTGCGTCTTGCACCACCCCCCACCAGCTACGCGGAAAGGCTGGAGCTGGACGGTCCCCTCAACGAGCGCGAGCCGCTGGTGTTCCTGCTGGCGGAGATGCTCCGCGAAATCTGCCGGCGTCTGACCGCCGACGGGCGGGCGGCTGGTGGCATCACTTTATCCCTGCGTTTGGAAAACGGAGCGCGGCACACCCGGGTGCTGGAACTGCCCGTACCGCAGACGCAAGTCAAGCCGCTCGTCAAGCTGCTGGAACTGGATCTCGAGGCACACCCGCCGCCGGAGGCCGTCACCACCGTGGAACTTTCGCTCGCACCCGCGGCGCCGCGCACCCTGCAAGGCGGCTTGTTTCTCCCTCCCTCGCCCGAGCCGGAAAAGCTTCAGATCACGCTGGCCCGAGTTGTTGCCTGGGCCGGCCCTGACGCAGCGGGCTCGCCGGAGTTGCTCAACACACACCGGCCGGACGCTTTTCGTATGCGGCCAGGTCTGCCCGCCAAGAACGGACCCCGTCAACCTGCGGCAGCCGTACGCCTGGCCTTGCGGTTCTATCGCCCCCCGCTCCCTGCCCGGGTGCGCATGGATGGAGCTCAGCCGCGACATCTGAGAGCACGTGGCGTCGGCGGGGAGATCCTCGAAGCCGCCGGACCTTGGCGCAGCTCGGGCGATTGGTGGGACGCTGCACGCTGGAGCCGCGACGAATGGGATGTGGCGCTCGACTGCGGCGGTGTTTTTCGGATTTTCCGTGATCTGGAGACACACACCTGGTTTGTCGAAGGAGTCTACGATTAAGCTGCGTCATCCCGGTTGCGGCACGAGCCAACCCGGCCACATCCCCTTTGACGCCCAAGCCTGTCGCATCTCCGGCTTTCATCCGGCCCGCGACAGCCACCGGGAAGGGCTCGCGCCCGCGCATGCTATTCTGGGTTGAGTCCCGGGCACGGGCCGAGTCCGAGGAGTTGCCGCCGGGCGCGAACACTTTGTTTGATACGTCAATCCCCATCACCTGGGGCAACGCCGGGGCAAACGGCAAGAGAACGTCCAGGTGAACCGCTGAGAGGATGGGAACGCTCGAAGCTTGTCCGCTCGTCATTCTGGGAGCGGGACCCGCAGGCCTGGGTGCAGCGTACAAACTCGCCTCCCGCGGGTTCGCCGTGACGGTACTGGAACGCAGCGCCGCCGTGGGAGGCAACGCGGGGAGCTTGGAAATCGAGGGCCTGCGCGCGGACTACGGCAGCCACCGCCTTCATCCCTCCTGCGCTCCCGAAATCTTGCAAGACATTCGGAACCTGCTCGGCGAAGACCTGCTCGAGCGGAGACGGCACGGAAGGATCCGCCTGAAAGGAAGATGGATTCACTTCCCCCTGGAGCCCTTGGACGCCCTGCTCAGCCTCCCACCTGGCTTCCTGCTCGGAGTGCTGAGGGACCGCATTGCAAGCCGAAATACGGCGGGCGAAAACGACAGCTTCGCTTCCGTACTCGAGCGCGGGCTCGGACCCACGATCTGCCGTGAGTTTTACTTCCCCTACGCTGAGAAGATCTGGGGACTATCCCCGTTTGAAATTGACGCCGAACAGGCCCGCCGCCGTGTGGGGGCCAACTCTTTTCGCAAGCTGCTCGGCAAGCTGCGCAACGCGATTCCCGGCCTGCGTTCTCCGGGCAGTGGGCGTTTCTTCTATCCGCGGCAGGGCTACGGCCAGATCAGCGAGGCCTATCGCGCGGCCGCTGAGCGAGTCGGGGCCCGAGTACTGCTCCAATCCCCGGTGCAACGAATCCGGCACACGGGCGGGCGTGTGACAAGCGTGACCGCCTCCGGCTACGGAGCGGCTGAGTTTCCGGCGTGCCACGTGTTTTCTACCGTGCCCTTGCCGTTGCTGGCGCGACTGGCCGACCCGCCGCCTCCTCCCAGGGTGCAAGCAGCGGCGGCCGCGCTGCGCTACCGCGCCATGATCCTGATCTATCTGGTGCTCGAGACCGACCGGTTCACCGAGTACGATGCACACTATTTTCCCGAGCGCCGGATTCCCATCACGCGCCTCTCGGAGCCGAAAAACTATGGACTACTGCAGCCGGACGGCCGCACCGTGCTTTGTGCGGAGTTACCCTGTTCGACGAACGACGCCGTCTGGAGCGCCCCTGATTCTGAGCTCAGAGGCGTGGTGGAAGACGCTCTGGCGTGGGCGGGCCTCCCCTTGCGGGTACCGGTTCTGGCCGTAGCGACACGCCGCCTCGAGCAGGCCTATCCGATCTACGCTCGCGGCTTTCGGGAACATTTCGACGTTCTGGACGCGTGGGCCTCAAGTATTGACGGGCTGGTCACCTTCGGTCGCCAGGGCCTGTTCGTGCACGATAATACGCATCACACCCTCGCCATGGCCTATGCCGCCTGTGAATGCCTGAACGCAAGCGGGGAGTTCGACCGTGATCGCTGGGCGCAGTACCGCCGTCGCTTCCAGGAACACGTCGTGGAGGATTGAAGCCGCCATGATGGGACTGCCTGATGATCTCCAGCCACGGGTGGCAGATCCGGCCCTCGCGGCTCGTTCCTCTCGCTCTCGTTGGGCTCTGCTGGTGTCCGGCATGCGACCCTACCAGTGGGTCAAGAACCTCTTTGTATTTGCGCCGCTCCTGTTCGGGCGCAAGCTTACTGAACTCGAGGCGATTGCCAGTTGCGCGGCTGCTGCCGCAATCTTTTCCCTGCTCTCCGGCGCGATGTATTTGATCAACGACGTTGCCGACGCCCCTCGTGACCGGCTGCACCCTGCCAAGCGCTTGCGGCCCGTGGCGTCGGGAGCCCTGCCGGCCGGCACCGCGCTGGGAGCGGGACTGTTGCTCAGTGCCGCGTCTCTGGCGGCGGCGTGGTGGCTGAGCCCGTGGCTGCTCCTGATCGTGGTGGCATACGGGCTGTTGATGGCGGCCTACAGCGCCGGCTTGAAACGCTTCGTGGTCCTGGACGCCATGCTCATCGCGGCGGGCTTCGTGCTGCGCGTCGTCGGAGGCGCTGTCGCCGCCGGGGTGGAAGCCTCCCACTGGCTGATCGTGTGCACCTTCCTGCTCGCGCTGTACCTGGCTTTCGCCAAGCGGCGCCAGGAACTGCTCCTGCTGGCGGGCGAGGCGAGCAACCACCGCTCCGTTTTAGCTGACTACAGTCCGAACTATCTGGACCAGGTAACCAACATCCTGCTCGGCTGCGCGATCGTCTCCTATGCCCTGTACACCGTGGCGCCCGAGACCATTGCACGGTTCGGCACCGACCGCCTCATCTACGGCACCGCGTTCGTCATCTACGGGCTGCTGCGCTACATGGCGCTGGTCCAGCAGGGACGTGCGGGAGATGACCCTTCCCGCACAGTGCTCACCGACAAGCCGCTGATCACGACGCTCGCCGGCTGGGCTCTGTTCAACGCCGTAGTGATCTACACGGCTCGGTAGCCCGCAGTGCCTGTTATAATGAGGAGCTTTTTATGCCGTTTTCGCTGGTTATCGCATCGAAGGTGGACCTGTACTTCCTCGAGCAGTGCTTGCGCTCGCTCGAAGACCAGGTTGCGGAATCCGGTGCGGAAACCATCGTGGCGGCCGCAGGATCACCCGAGCGCGCAGACCGGATCCGACATTTGTTTCCGTGGGTGCGCGTGCTGCATCATCCCGGACAAGCCACCGTCCCTCAACTGAGGCGGCTCGGTGTGATGGCCGCCTCGGGCGAGCTGGTGGGAATCATCGAAGAACATTGCGTCGCGGAACCGGGCTGGATCCGCGAGGCAGAGGCGGCCCACCGCCTGGGAAGTTACGGAGCCGTCGGTGGACCGGTTCTGGACAGCAACTACAGCCGCCGCCGCGACTGGGTCGTGTACTTCTGTGAATATAGCGGCTTCTTGCCTCCGTTTCCGGACGGGGAATATGCAGCGTTGAACGGCGCCAATATCGCTTACCGCCGCGCGGTGCTGCTCGAGCACGCCGACCTGCTGGAGAAAGGATTTTGGGAAGCCTCGCTGCATCCCGTACTCTGGGCCAAAGGGATTCGCTTCCGCGCGGCTCCGCGAATGCTGGTACGCCACTGCGGGCCGTTTCCCTTCGGTTACTATCTGCGCCAGCGCTATCTCTTCAGCCGCGCGTTCGCCGGCGCGCGCAAGGAGACACTCGCTTTTACCCGGCGGACGGCCTACCTGGTTGCGGCGCCGGCTATACCGCTGCTGTTGCTGGCGCGCATGGCGCGCCGCGTAGCCCGCGACGGGCGTCTGAAACGCGAATTCCTTCGAACCCTTCCTTTGATCGCTGTCGCGCTCACCGTCTACGCTACGGGGGAATGGGTCGGCTATGCAGCCGGGCCCGGCCGCGCGCTGCTGGAGGTCGAATAACGAGCCGTGCCCGACCCAGCCGTTTCCCCCGTTTTGTCCGTGGTGGTGGCCATGGTGAGCGACACCACGGACGCCTCTTACGACTGCTCGTATCTGAAGCGATGTTTGGAAGCCCTGCGCAGGCAGCGGAACGCGCCGGAATTTGAAATCATCGTGCCGCACCATGCCCACATCCCGGCCATCGCCGAGCTCGCACAGCGATACCCCGAGGTCCGTTTCGTGCCCGTCAGCGATTTGCCCCGCTACAAGGGTCTGGGAAGCCGTCACCAGCACCATAACGAACTGCGGGCGCGCGGCATCGCCGCGGCCCGCGGTGAGATCGTGGCGCTCCTGGAAGACCATGCCTGCCCGGACGAGAACTGGTGCGCCGCTATCTGTGAAGCCCACAAACAGCAGTGGGCCGGCGTCGGAGGAGCGATTCAGAACGGCGTGGACGCCGCCTTGAATTGGGCCGTTTATTTTTCGGATTTCGCGGCCTACCAGAACCCCGTTCCCGACGGGGAGACGTTCATGATCAGCGACGCCAATTCATCCTACAAGCGATGGGCGCTCGAGGAGACCGTCCCCATCTGGAGGGAGGCGTTCAATCAGGTGGCTGTGAATCAGGCGCTGCTGGCGAAAGGTCACCGGCTGGCGATTCACTCCGGCATCGTGGTGTATCAGCAACGGCTTGGGCTGAAACTGGGGCCGGCGCTGCTCGAGCGGTTCATCTGGGGCCGGCATTTCGGAGCTTCGCGCACCCAGTGGGTCTCGACAGGGCGGCGAGTCGTCTACTTGCTGTTATCGCCGCTGTTGCCTGCGGTCTTGCTAACCCGCATGGCTCGCATTACGTGGGTCCGCAAGGCCTACCGCGGCGCGTTCCTGAAGGCGCTTCCGCTCACTGCTGCGCTGACCTGCGCCTGGAGTCTCGGAGAGGCCGCCGGCTATCTTACGGGCGTTAGCGTCGAGCGGGAAAGGTAGGACCGTCGCCAAAGCAGAAGAGGGCATCTGCCGATCTAACGTTATGGTACTATTTGCCGGAGAGGGCCGACGCCGGGACCGGCAGTCCACCAACCCATGAACATCCTCCATGTGACCACGTTTTACCCGCCCTACAGTTTCGGGGGCGATGCCATGCATATTTACCGGCTCTCCCATGCTTTGGCGGATTCAGGACACCACGTCGAGGTGGTCCATTGCCGCGACTCCTATCACCTGTTACACCCTCAGGACCCGGAGGTACCCTTTCGCGAACATCCGGGCGTGGTCCGCCATGAGCTGCGTTCTCCCTTCGGCAGGTTGTCCCCGTTTCTGACCCATCAAACCGGGCGCCCGTGGCTGAAAGGCAGGGCTATCCAACGGATCCTGAACGGGCGGCATTTCGACGTCATCCACTTCCATAACATCTCGTTGCTCGGGCCGAGGGTCCTCACAATGGAGAGTGCGCGCGGACCGTCTGTGAAGCTGTACACCACCCACGAACACTGGCTCATCTGCCCGATGCACGTGCTGTGGAAGTTCAACCGCAGGGCCTGCGACAAGCCCCGGTGTCTCCCCTGCATGCTCGTCGGCAAGCGCCCGCCCCAGCTGTGGCGCTACACGGGCTTGCTCGAGCGAGCCGCTCCGGCGGTGGATCAGTTCCTTTCACCCAGCCGCTTCACGGCCCGGATGCACGCCGACAGAGGTTTCCCCCGCCCCGTAGCGCACCTGCCATACTTCACCGAGCGCAAAGATCAGGAGTGGAAAGAGCCCGGCCCCCGTCCCCAGGAGCGACCTTACTTCCTGTTCGTCGGCCGTCTGGAAATCATCAAGGGTCTGCAAACGCTGATTCCGTTGTGGCGTGAGCTCCCGGAGGCGGATTTGCTGGTGGCCGGTACAGGCAATTATGAGATACAGCTGCGAAAGATGGCCGCGGGCCAGCCGAACATAAAATTTCTCGGGCCTCTTTCCCAAAGCCGGCTCGGACCGCTTTACGCACATGCCGTCGCGTGCATTGTTCCTTCGATTACTTACGAAACGTTCGGCATGATCTCGATCGAGGCCTTTGCCCGAAAGACGCCGGTGATCGTGCGCGATTTGGGAGCGCTTCCCGAAACGGTCCAGGATAGCGGCGGCGGATTCCTGTACCGCACCGACGGGGAATTGCTGGCTGCGGTGCGAAAGCTTCTCCAGTCGCCGGCTCTACGTCAGGAACTGGGGGAGAAAGGCTACCAGGGGTTCCTCAAATACTGGTGCACGGAAGCCCATCTGGAGCAATACCTTCGCTTTCTTCGTGAAGCGGCGGAGCGCAAGTTTGGGTGCGTGCCCTGGGAACGGCCGCACGCCGGCACCCAAGAGCCGGTTTCTCCGCCGGTCCTGAAGGAGGAACCGTGGCCGCATTCTTGATCACCGGCGGCGCGGGCTTCATCGGCTCGCACCTGGCCGAAAAACTGCTTGAACTCGGCCACCGTGTTCTCATTTTGGACGACCTTTCAACGGGCAGCATCCACAACATCGCCGCCTTTCGGTCCCATCCTTTACTGGAGTTCGTGCCGGAAAGCGTGCTAGCCACACGGACCCTTGTCGAAATGGCCGACGCAGCCGACGTGATCTTCCATTTGGCGGCCTCGGTCGGGGTATTCAATATTGTCCATAGCCCGGTGGCTACGATCGAAAACAACGTGGCCGGCACGGAGGCCGTCCTGCGCGCGGCGTCGCACAAAAGGAAAAAAGTGATCCTGGCTTCCACTTCCGAAGTCTACGGAAAGAGCAAGGACGCGCCGTTTCGCGAAGACGGAGATTTGGTCTTCGGCGCCACGACCAAAGCTCGCTGGAGTTATGCCGCCAGCAAAGTGATTGATGAATTCCTGGCGCTGGCCTACTGGCGCGAGCGCAAAGTGCCGACGGTGATCGTGCGCTTGTTTAACACCATCGGCCCGCGCCAGACGGGGCGCTATGGAATGGTCGTGCCGCGCTTCTTGTGCCAGGCACTCAGCGGGCGTAACCTCACGGTCTACGGCACGGGGCGGCAATCCCGGTGCTTCACCTATGTGGCGGACGTCGTCGAGTGGCTGCTGCGTCTGGCGGGCACGGACCGAGCTGTCGGTGAAATCTTCAACCTCGGCAATCCCGAAGAGATTACTATTGAACAACTCGCGCAACGGGTGATCACCCTCACGGGCGCGCAGGTGGCGATTGACTACATCCCTTACGACGAAGCCTATGCCGCCGGCTTCGAAGATATGGAGCGGCGCGTCCCGGATATCTCCAAGGTGACCTCGCTCACAGGTTATTGTCCCCGCGTGCCGCTCGAGGAAGCACTGCGGCTCACCCGGGACTGGCTCGTAGCAGAGCGGATCGTGGAAAAGACCGCGGAGTTCTGTTACGGCCGGCGTGAATCCGATGCCCGCTAGAGGATCACAGGCTGCTGCCATCAGCGAGCATCGGACTTCGCTCCACTCCGCGGGTCGAGCAGGGAACTATTTGATCCTGAGCGCAGCGGAGGCGGCCGGCAAGCTCCTCAATTTCGCCGCCTTCACGCATTTGGGACGGGCTCTCGGCCCGGAGCAATACGGGCTTCTGGAGTTCGTCATCGCGGTGATGGCGTTCTTCACGCTGGCCTCTGACATGGGCCTGAGCGTATGGGGCGCGCGCGAAGTCGCAAAGAATCCCTCCTTTGCACCCAGCCTGGCCGGCGAGATCGTCTTCGCCCGGGGAGCACTCA
The DNA here is from genome assembly GCA_037446115.1 of Acidobacteriota bacterium. Taxonomy (GTDB): domain Bacteria; phylum Acidobacteriota; class Terriglobia; order Bryobacterales; family Bryobacteraceae; genus JANWXD01. Next base: position 70,754 of record JBBIJF010000014.1, read on the forward strand.
CCTTCCTTACGGTCGCTGCGTTGTTCGCCGGTCTTCTATGGCTTCCCGTCCCCGAGGGGGCCCGCGTCCTTTTCTACCTGTACGCGTTCAGCTTATTCGGCTCCCCTCTGTTGATCCAGTGGTACTTCCAGGGCAGAGAGGCCATGGCCTGGGTCGCCGCAGCCTCCGTGATCCGAAACGGCGTTTTCGCCGGGCTGGTGCTGGGGGCGATCCGCGGCGGAAGCCCGCTGTGGTATGTAGGCTGGATCGAATGCGCTGCCGTCGCCTGCGCCGCCGTATTTTGCCTCGTCGCGGCCTGGCGGCGCTTCGGTCTGGGTGTCTTTTCCGTTCAGGTGAAGTTGCGATCCGCGTGGCGCAGGCTGCGGGAGGCTGTTCCACTCGGCCTGGCAGAACTCACCTGGGCCGCCATGTGGTACCTGCCGACGACTTTGCTCGGCTTCTGGCGCACCGACGCTTCGCTTGGGTGGTTCGGCGCTTCGCACCGCGTGGTGATGGCTTTGCATACCTTCGTCTGGCTTTACTTCTATAACCTCCTGCCGACCATTTCCCGCCTGGCAAGCTCGCCAAGTGACGAGCTGCGGCGTACGGTCACGAACTCGCTCCGGCTGACCGCCTGGCTCAGCGTCTTCACCGCCTGGTCTTTGGGGTCGCTGGCGCCCGTCCTGCTGCCGATCGCGTTCGGACCCACCTTTGCCGCCGGCGGCTCGCTGCTTCAAGCCTTGGTCTGGATGATCCCGATCACGATGCTGAGCGGGCACTACCGTTACACCCTGATCGGCTGCGGTTTGCAAAAGCGGTTGTTCGCCGGAACGGCGACGGCGGCGATCACGACCGCGGCTTTGGGCCTGTGGTTCATCCCCCGCTGGGGAGCCGCCGGGGCCGTGTGGTGCCTGCTGGCAGGCGCAGCGGCGGACTTCGCCTGCGCCTACGGCTTCGTACGCCGCCGAGTGATGCCCGTACCCTTCTTCAACTCTCTGCTGCGTCCGGCAGGAGCCGCTGCGGCGGCGGCCCTGATCCTTTTGCTTAGCCGGCTTTGGTTCGGAGCGTCCGGAGCAGCGATCTGTTCCATACTGACTTACTTCGCATGTGGTTTCCTTTGTGAACGCAGGCTGCTGACTCGCACAATCTACCGAGTATTTCGGCAAGGAGAGCACCATGCATGATCTGCCCGGGAACCCCGCCAAGGAAGCGCAGAACTTCAGAGCGATAGCCTGGCGGCTGTTTGTCACCTGTTGGCTGATCTATGTGCTGCACTTTGCCACGAATACGGTGCGCGAGATCTATCTGGCGCTGGCCATCGGCGATCATTTTTCGTTTCGCGTGGACGAGTATGCCGGCCTGCACCCGGATCTGTTCGAAAAGCCGGGCTACGGGTGGCACATCAACTCGAACCCCGGTGTGTCAATGGTGGCGGCGATCCCGTATGCCTTGCTGCGCCCGATCACCGACCGCATCGTGGCCGAAGTCAACCGCCGGCGCGCGGCGGCCTCCGACAAAGCACCGGCTTATCACTCGCCTTGGCCCATGGCTCGGGAATTTTACGAGCAGGCATGGCGCCGGGGCCTCGATGCGAAGTTCGCCTTAGCCGCTTTCATCATGCAGGCCTTCGCCATGGCCCCCGTTTCGGCCGCCGGAGTTGTCGCCATGTGCTGGCTGTTGGCGCAGCTGTTCGGGAGCGAGAAACCGGCACTGTGGCTCGCGCTGCTTTATGCCTTTGGCACCCCTGTGTTCTTCCGCACCGGGACACTCAACCACAATCTGATGCTCGGCCATTTCGCATTCATGGGCTTCGTGGCATTATGGAATCCCGGTGGCGGTCTCTCGTTGTCGGCCCGATGGCGCCACGCGCTGGCGGGCATTGCGGGTGGGGCGGCGGTGCTGTTTGACTATGGCGGATGCGTGCTGCTGGCAGGACTGTTCCTTTACGCGCTCGTGCAGAAAGACCGCCGGATTCGCGCATTTGTAGCAGGTGCAGCCGGTCCGATTTTACTTTTGTGGTTCTACCAGTGGCAGAGTTTCGGCCACCCCTTTTACCCTGCCCAACACTGGATGCCTGCCGTACATTGGAGCGGCCAGGGGTATCAAGGATTTGGTTGGCCGCAGCCCGACATCCTGTTGGCTTCGCTCGCGGATTATCGCTGGGGTTTGTTCCCAAGCAGCCCGATACTACTGTTGGCTTTTGCAGCTCCCTGGATCTCCCGCAGGCACGTCCGTTACGTGAGCGGGCGCGAACTCGTGTTTCTGTTTGGAGTTTTTTTAAGTGCGTGGCTCTTTTACGGAGGCGTCCATTACTCCAGACTGCAATTTAATACCGGCGTGCGTTACCTGACGGCGGTGCTGCCGTTCCTCTTTGTTCCGCTGGCGCTCGTGCTCATCCGGCTCCCCTGCAGCGTAACGTACCTGCTCGGCGTGGCTTCCCTGACGCAGGCATGGTGCATGGCCATGTATCGCGACGTGGAGCGAGGCCTGGGTGTCCTGGACCCGGTGCTTCATGTGTTCCTTGGCGGATTTCAACTCCCGTGGCTCACAGTCATTTCTCGAATTGAAGGACTGATCCAAGAATATGCTCCTTCGGGCCCCTCGCCTCTGCCCCTGTTCGCTCTGACGGCTGCCGTGCTTTACGGCCTCTGGAGGAGGCCTGGCGCCGGATGAAAAGGCCCCGCTTGCTCCCCGCCGTACTTGGGATGGCCGCGGCGCTGCTGGCCGCGGCGGCCGCCGTGCTCTCACCGAACCGCATCGCAGCCCTGCTCAGCGTTGAAGCTCCGGCGGGGCTTGCATGGGGACCGGCCTTGTTCCGACTGCTGCTTGCGGTGAATGCAGCCATGTGCCTCGCGGCTGCCTGGCTCGCCCGCTTTCCTTCCGCCGGCCGGCGGGCGCGCCATGCCGTGCCCGCCACACCCATCTGGGCCTGGATGACCCTCGGGGGCCTCACGCTCGCAGCTCTCGTGCTGCGGCTCTACCGGCTCGATTTGCCGCTCTGGGTGGACGAAATTTTGTCCCTTCGCGAATTTGTCCGAAAGCCCGTTGCCGAGATTCTGACGCTTTTCCCCAACCAGAATCAGCACATGTTGTATTCCCTGCTGGCGCGCGGGTCGATACTGCTGTTCGGGGAAAGCGCAGCGAGCCTCCGACTGCCTGCTGTGCTCTTCGGAGTGGCCAGCTTGTGGCCTCTGTTCCTGCTCGGAAGGCGTCTGTGGGGCGTCCGCGAGGCGCTCCTCACCTCTGCCCTGATGAGCTTTTCCTACCACCACGTGTGGTTCTCCCAGAACGCCCGGGGGTACACTGCTTCGTTGTTTTTCACTTTGCTGGCCACGTGGCTTTGGCTGGAGGCGCTCGACAAGGCGCAGCGGCGGTGGTGGGCTGCCTACGCGGTGGCCCTGGCCGCAGGATTCTGGGCCCAGGTCAGCATGGCCTTTGTAGCCGCGGCCCACTTTTTGTGGTGGCTGTTTGCCGGCCTGAGAGCGCGCCGGTTTTGCTGGCCCGCTGCGGCGGCATGGGCCGGCGCCGCCAGTCTGACCCTGCAACTCTACGCGCTGTCACTGCCGCAGTTTCTCACCTCCGCCTTGCACGAGTTTTCGCCGGAGACCGAATGGACCAATCCGGCATGGTTTCTCATCGAGACGTTCCGCAATCTGCAAACCGGTTTCGCCGGCCCGTTGGCTGTCCTTTTGGCCGGAATTCTGGCGGCTCTCGGATGGGGCCGACTCTGGCGGCGGCAACCCTGCGCAGCCGCTGTCATGGTCTTGCCAGGGCTATTGGTGGCGGCTACCATGTTCGCTTTGCGGCACAATCTCTGGCCTCGGCTGTTTTTCTTCCTGATGGGATTTGCTCTGCTGTGCCTGATTGCGGGAATTTTAGTCGCTGCTGAGATCCTGTTGTGCCGTCGGGCGGAGGGGACGCGCCGGGCCGCCGGTGTCGCCGCCGCTCTGCTGGCCATCATGCTGTCCGCAGCGACTGTGCCTCGTTGCTACATTCTGCCGAAGCAGGACTTCCCTTCCGCCCGGGACTACGTAGAACGTTTGCGGCGACCGGGCGACATGACCGCCACCGTTGGGCTCGCCAATCTGGCGATGAACGGATTCTATGCCCCCCACTGGCGCGCCGTCGAGACCGCAGACCAGCTGCGCGATCTGCTGCAATCCGACCGGCAGATCTGGCTCGTCTATACGCTCCCCGCTCAGATCCGCGGATTCCATCCGGGGATTTGGGCCATCATTCAGCAGCAGTTCAAGCTGGAACGGGCCTTCCCGGGGACTCTCAGCGGCGGTGAGGTCTACGTTTGCCGCCGCAGCCGAACCACATGAGGGGATCCATGGAGCCGGTCAGCGTAGTGATTCCCGCTTTCAATGAAGAGCGCGGCGTGGGAGCCGTAGTCCGGGACGTGCGCGGGCTGCTCGAGGCCAAAGGCATCCCCGGGGAGGTCCTGGTGGTGGATGACGGTTCGACCGACGCCACGGCGCAGGCCGCCCTGGAGGCCGGCGCACGCGTGCTTCGCCACCGCAGCAACCACGGCTACGGTGCCGCCCTCAAAACCGGCATCGCCGCCGCCCGGTACCCGGTTGTAGCCATCCTGGACGCCGACGGCACCTACCCCATCGAACCGCTCCCGGAGATGCTGGAGCGCCTCCGGCGAGCCGATATGGTGGTGGGCGCGCGCATCGGGCCGAATGTGCGCATCCCCTTTGCCCGGCGGCCCGCCAAATGGCTCCTCAACCGCCTGGCCAACTATGTCTCGGCGGCACGCATCCCGGACCTCAACAGCGGGCTGCGCGTGTTCCGCCGTGACGTCGTGGCGCAGTACTTTCCCATACTCCCGGATCAGTTCAGCTGGACGACGACCATCACCCTGGCCATGCACTGCGACAACTACGCCGTCGCTTATGTGCCGATCTCATACCGCGAGCGCACAGGCCGCTCCAAGATCGTGCCCTGGGACGCCGGCAGTTTCCTGGTGCTGATCCTCCGCATGGCGATGCTGTTCCGTCCCCTGCGTGTGTTCTTGCCTCTGGTCGTCATCTGCCTGCTGTACGGCGTCGTCAAGATGTCCATTGACCTCACGCGGGACCCCAATATTTCCGCCTCCGCGCTGCTCGCCTTTATGAGCGCCCTGCTGTTGCTGCTGATCGGAATGCTGGCCGACGCCCTGGCGATGCGGCTGGGCAAGCTGAACGCGAACTTGGTCGCCGGGGTCGAGAGCCGGCCGGTGGATCGTCTCGAAGGCCCCCTGCCGGAGGACACAAAGGAGCGGTGATGGATCCTCTGCGCGCGTACCTGCTCTCCGGGCTTGTCGTACACAAGCTCGTTTGGGAAATCTGGAAACGCCGCAGCCCGCCGGACCGTCCCCGGAAGGAAATCTCTGGCCGCGCCTTGGCCGCCAAAGCCGCCAAGCTTTGCATCCTGGCCGTAATCGTCGCCCAGACGCTGCTTCCGGACCTGTGGCCTTTGGCCACGGAGCCGCAGCTGCTGCGCATCACCGGGGCGATCCTCTACACCGCCGGTCTGGCCCTGGCCGTGACGGCGCGCATTCAACTGGGGGAAAGCTGGTCTGATATCGAAACCGAACGGGCGCGCCCGGACCAGCCTCTGGTCTCCCGCGGAGTTTACCGCTACCTGCGCCACCCCATTTACGCGGGAGACCTGCTGTTGTTATTCGGGCTCGAACTGGCGTTGAATTCCTGGCTCGTGCTCGCAGTCGTGCTGCTGGTTCCCGTCGTGGTTCGTCAAGCACTGCGCGAGGAGTTCTTGCTTGCGACGGTTGTGCCCGGTTATGAGGACTACTGCCGGCGCACCAAGCGCTTCATCCCGCTGGTCTGGTGACAAATGTAAGCTCTCCGCTCGCGCGTCTGGCGGGGCGGCCGCCCTCGATATGGCGGCGTCGCGGGTCTCTAAAGCGGCGGGGGAAGTTTCAAGGAAGCCTTGCTGAGAGCCTTTTGCAACATCTCCACGGCCTCGTCTTCGGAGATTCCCCGGGAGATGGCCAGCTCGGCCACCAGCAGATGCCGCGCACGGTCCAGCATCTTCTTTTCACGGAAGGATAGCGGCTTGCTCAGCTGCAGCACCAGCAGGCTCTTGAGCACCTCGGCCACCTGCAGCAGACCGCCCGTACGCATCTTTTCGCAGTTCTCTTTGTAACGGTTCTTCCAGTCCCCATTGCACCGGCACACTCCCTGCGCCAGGAAGCCCAGCACCCGGCTGATTTCGCCGTTCCGGGTCACCTTTCGCAGTCCAATCTCCTCCACATGGGAGAACGGCACCAGTACGGTGGTGCTGGAGGAGTTCAGCCGCAACAGATAAAACCGCTCCGTGCGGCTGCCGAAAGGCCGGACGCTGATGTTCTCGATCGTGCCGACGCCATAGTTGGGATAGACGACCTTCTCTCCGATTTGAAAGAGCATAGTTTGCTCCTTGGAGCTGTACACTCCAAACGGGTTGTTTGTCGCCAGAAAAACCGAAACAAAATGCTAAGCTGAAAAGACACGAAAGTCAACAGAAAAATCCAGCCAAGTCGTTGAAAAACGACATTCGAGTGGAGCAATTGGCGAAGAAAAAGTAAAATGGGGGTCCTGCCGCCGCCGAGTCCGGCGATTCGGTACCACTTTGTCGAGGTGTAGTGCCTGCGAGACCGTCAGCTGCCCTGTTGCGCCTCCCGGACCAGGTTCCGGATGAACCCCAGGTTCCGGCGCATGTCGGCATCCACCGACCCCGAGGGCGACGAGGTCTCCAGATTGGCGAAACCCGCAAAATCAATGTCGGCCATGGCCGCGACCACCGCGGGAAAGTCAATCTTGCCCTCCCCCAAATAGTGCGGGTTGTCTTTGAGGTGCATCTGGCAGATCCGCGCCTTGCCAAGCCAGCGGATCTCTTTGACCACGTCAAAACCGTTGTTGGTCGAGTTGCCCACGTCGTAGTACACGAGCACGGCCTTGGAGCGGCTCCGTTCCATGATCCGCACGTTGTCCTCGGCCGATATGGTGTTCTCCAGACCGAGGATGATGCCCGCCTTCTCGGCTTCCGGGGCCAGTTCCCGCAGGACGTCGCCGACGAATTCCATTTCCTGACGCGTGGTCAGCGCTCCTTTGCCGAAAAACGGAAGCAACATCACTCGTGCGTTCAGCTTCTTCGTGATCGGGATGCCTTCGGCCACCCACTTCGGTCCCAGCGGATCGTTCTTGAGGTAGTTCACATGCAGGATGTCCAGACACGTGCCGGCGACCGCGATGCCGTGCTTGCGGGTCTCGGCAAGATACTGCTCCTGAATTGCGGGATCCGCCAGAGGCAACCTGCCTTCGACCGGCTTCCTCCCGAGGCTGACTTCGACGCCGTCAAAACCGAGGCCGGCCGCAAGCGCTACGGCCTCGATCTTCCCGGTCTGGCGCAGGTTCCAGTCCGTCACGCCGATCTTCAGGCCTCCCAGCCGCTTGGCTTCGAGCACGGCGGCCGGAGCCAGGGCGAACGCCGCGCTACGCTGCAAGAAAGATCTTCTCGAAAATGCCATCCGTCGCCTCCTTCCAGACTCCGGCCATTATACAAACGAAAGGGAGCGCCTGAGGCTCGGCGGCGCAGCGGCAAAACCCGTTGCAAAGCCGCGCCGCGCGAAGTACATTACAGGCATGTCGCATGTCGCACTGATACGTGAAGCGCTGGCTGCAGGCGACGGCATTGTCCGTCTGGCCCCGTGTTGGGTGCCGCGCTCTTTTCTGATGCCCGGAGGCCGCCTCAAGCTCGATCCCCGCGATCTCTACGCACTCGGCGCGCACCGCGGAGGAATTGATGAGCGCTGGTTCGCCTCCACGACGAACGCCGATAACGGGCCGGGCACGCCGGAGGACGAAGGCCTCAGTTACATGGAGCTCAACGGCCGGCGGGTCCTGTTCAAAGAAGCGATCGAGACCTTGGGCGATGAGTTCCTCGGTTCCGATGTGATGCGCGAGCACGGCGGGTGGAATCTGCTGTGCAAATTTTTTGACAACCTCGGTCCCATTCCCCATCACATGCACCAGCGCGATGAGCACGCACGGCGCGTGGGACGCAAGGGCAAACCGGAAGCCTATTACTTCCCGCCGCAGTACAACTTCAAAGAGAACAACTTTCCCTACACGTTCATGGGCCTGGAGCCCGGCACGACCAAAGAGGATGTGCGCCGCTGTCTGGAGCGCTGGAATGAAGGGGACAACGGCATCCTCTACCATTCGCGCGCCTACAAACTCAAACCCGGCACCGGCTGGCAAATTGATGCCGGCATCCTTCACGCCCCCGGATCGCTTGTGACCTACGAGCCGCAGGTGAATTCCGACGTCTTCGCCATGTTCCAGTCCATGGTGGAAGGGCGCCCGGTGCCCTGGGACCTGCTGGTCAAAGATGTGCCGCCCGAGCACCATCATGACCTGGATTACATCATCGAGATGCTGGACTGGGAAGCCAACGTAGACCCCGAGTTCGCCAAGCATCGCCTCTCCACACCTCTGCCTGTCAAGCCGGAAGCAGAGATGCTCGAGGAAGGCTACTCCGAGAAGTGGGTGGTCTACTCCACACCCTTTTACTCGGCCAAAGAGCTGACCGTGTTCCCCGGCCGGACGGTGAAAATCCGTGACGCTGCGGCCTACGGGCTCATCGTGGTTTCCGGGTGGGGCTCCGTCGGCAAGCTGGAGGTGGAAACGCCCACGTTGATCCGCTACGGGCAAATGACCAAGGACGAACTGTTCGTCACCCGGGCCGCAGCGGAAGAGGGAGTTCTGGTGACGAACCGCAGCGACCGGGAGAACCTGGTCATGCTCAAACATTTCGGCCCGGGCAACCCCGATGCCGCTCCCCTGATCCGGCGATGAAGTTCGGGGTCAACACCCTGCTGTGGACTGCGGGCTTCGGCCTCGCAGATCTGGACCTGCTTCCGCGCCTGAAGGAGCAGGGCTTCGACGGCGTCGAGATCGCCACGTTCCGCTTCGACGGCTTTCCGGCGGCGGAGATCCGCAGGGCCCTCGAGCAATACGAGCTTGCGTGTACTTTCTGCTCGGCGCTGACCGGAGAACTCAGCCTGGTGAGCGAAGATCCTGAGGTGCGCCGCCGCGCTCTGGCCTTTCTGCGACAGGGCATCCAGACCGCCGCCGAGCTCGGCGCCCACATCATGGTCGGGCCCTATTGCGCCCCCGTCGGTCAGCTCGTGGGACGCCGGCGGACCGCGGAGGAGTGGCAACGCGCCGTCGAAGGACTCCGTGCCCTGGGCGAGACGCTGGAGAGTTGCGGGGTGACGCTCGCGATCGAACCGCTCAACCGCTTCGAGACTTATTTCCTCAACACCGCCGCGGACGCGGCCGCCCTCTGCGAACAAGTCGGCCACGCGCGTGTGGGAGTGCTGTTCGACACCTTCCACGCAAACATCGAAGAAAAAGACATTGCCGCAGCGTGCCGCGGTCTGGGCCGGCATCTCCGCCACGTACATGCCTGCGAGAACGACCGCGGCATCCCGGGCAGCGGCCACGTCGCGTGGGAGGCGTTGTTCCGGGCGCTGCGCGATGTGGGCTACGGCGGCTGGCTCGTCATCGAAAGTTTCGGCTTCGGGATTCCCGAAATCGCCGCAGCGGCCTGCATTTGGCGCGATCTGGCTCCCGCACCGGAGGCGATCGCCTTCGAGGGTCTGCGCTTTCTCCGGCGGCAGGCATCGGCTCCGAATTCACCCTGACCGCGGGCGTCAAGCACGGGCGCGTCTGACAAGCAGCAAAGGAGTGTGGGCCCCTCAGTGACACCCCAGGCATCGGAACCGGCGTCCGTGGCACAAGGCGCAGGACTGCTTGTCAAGTTGCATCTTCCCATTGGCGTGGGAATCGAGAAAGTCCGGCGTGTGCGTGGCGGGACGCAGATCCCGTCCCGGCCCGTGGCAATACTCACAGCTGAACGGCGGCTCGATCCGCGAGTGACATACCAGGCAGTCCGCCATGCGGGGAAAGGCTTCCGCCGTGACTCGATCCGAATCCGCCAGACCGCGATGGCAGGCCGTGCACACGTTGGCGCCCTCAAGCTGCGCACGCAGTTCTCCGGGTGTGCCCAGGTAGGTCTTCTCCTCGAGCGCCCGGATCAGCGCTGCAGCCACGGCGCCTCCGAGCCGCACGTGCACCGCATGGTTGAATCGCGACAGTTCCACGGCGCGGGGCAGCTTGATTCGAACGCCGTCGCGGTGACAGGGCGTACAGCTTTTTTTGGGCGGCAGGTTGTTCTCTTCCAGCCGCGTGCTCGCAGCGGCCGAAGAGTGGCACACGAGACAGTCCGGCTTCAGCTTGAGATGTGTTCGGTGAGAAAACGGCGCACCGGCAAGCCCGCCGGCCGCACAGGCTGCCGCAATCAGCCCTTGTACCAGACGCGCCAAATCTTGTTGCCGCCGTCCTCGGACACGAGCAGGCTGCCGTCGGGCAGCTCCAGCAGACCCACCGGCCGGCCCCACACCTCGCGCCGCTCCGGTGCCAGCATCCAGCCGGTCAGGAAATCCTCTACAGGACCGCTGGGCTTGCCGTTACGGAATGGCACGAACGCCACAGAGTAGCCCACGCGCCGGGCGCGGTTCCAGGAGCCGTGAAACGCCAGAAACGCGCCGCCCTGGTAGCGTGCCGGAAACTGCTTGCCCGTGTAAAAGATGAAGTCCAGCACGGCCACGTGCGCCTGGAGGAGCACGTCGGGCACGATCGTCTTGGCCACCAGATCAGGGCGCAAGCCCTTGTTGCGCGGGTCTTCGTTCGGTCCGATGTAGGCATACGGCCAGCCATAGAAGCCGCCCGGCTGGATGTGCGTGAAGTAGTCCGGCACCAGATCGTCGCCAAGCCCGTCCCGCTCCTGCACCGCCGCCCAGAGCACATCCGTTCCCGGGTACCACCGCAGCCCGATTGGATTCCTTGTCCCGGCGGCGAAAATTTCGTGCCCGGATCCGTCAGGGTTGAAGCGGTTGATCGCGGCACGCATCGGAGGCTCGCCCGGCGAGACGTTCGAGCGGGAGCCGATCGCCAGGTACATCTTCTCGCCTTTGCGATCGAACAGGACCGTGCGCGTCCAGTGACCGGCGCCGAAGTCGCGCATGGACACAACCTCTTCACCCGGCCCGGCTGTCATCGTCTTGGCGTCGTAGGGATACCGCTTAAGCGACGTGGTTTCCGCTACGTATAAGTACTGTTTCCAGAAAGCCAGGCCATAGGGCCGGTCCAGACCCGTGATCAGCTTCTTGCGCGCCTCCGGTCTGAAGTCCCGATCGCGGTCCACCAGGACATACACCGAGCCGCCGTTGACGCTGTCGCTCACCAGGACCTCGCCGGACGGTCCGAGCAGCATGAACCGCGGGCGTTCGAAACCTTCGGCGTAAACCGCAATCTCGAAACCGGCCGGTAGCCGCAGCTGAGCTCCGTCCGGCCGTGAAATCACTCGTGGTGGGTTCATGGCAGACGGAGAATGATACGGCGGCGGCAGCTTCACCGGCGCCTGCCAGGCAAGCAGAAACGCACCGGCAGCGCATGTCAGCACAGGCAGGACAAGCCTCATTGTGTTCCTACTCCAAAAGACGGAAACTTACCAGTCTACACAATGAGAGCGGCAGGCCGGGCGGAAGGCCTGCCGCCCATGGCGGATCCCGGAGCAGGTGTGCCCGAACCGCTTATGCTTCCGCCGTCTCGGCCCGCGCCGGCGCCACCGCGCCCAGCGTTCCGGACACGCTCGGCACGCTCAAGCCGCCGCTGACCGGCGAGGGCGCAAAATCCGGGTAGGCGTTCGCTCCATGCTCACCGAGGTCCAGCCCTGCAAGTTCCTCTTCGGGGGAAACGCGCAGCCCCACGGTCGCCGCAATGGCTTTGAACATCAGGAAGCAGACGGGGAACGTCCACAGGAAAGCCGCCCCCACGCCGATCATTTGCGTCACCAGCTGCGCCGCCAGGTTATACGGCTGGCCGGTAAACAGGTTCTCGTGCAGAAGCGCCGCCGAGATCGTCCCCAAAGCGCCGCAGACGCCGTGGACGGAGATGGCGCCTACCGGATCGTCCACTTTCACTCGGTCGAAGAAAAGCACGCTGAAGACCACAACGACTCCCGCCAGCGCTCCGATGATGACTGCTCCGACCGGCGTGACAGTAGCGCAGGGGGAAGTGATGGCCACCAGTCCGGCCAAGCACCCGTTCAGGGTCATGCCGATGTCGGGAACCTTGAACTTCAGCCACGAGGTGAACAACGCGCCCACGGCCCCGAGACAGCCTGCAAGCAACGTGTTGACGGCGATCCGTGCCTGCAAGCCGTTGGCGGCCGTGGTCGAACCCGGGTTGAATCCGAACCATCCCAGGAACAGAATGAACACTCCCAGCGCCGCCAGCGTCAGACTGTGGCCGGGAAGCACACGCGACTTGCCGTCCTTGGCGTACTTGCCAATGCGCGGGCCCACGACGAGGGCGCCCGCCAGAGCGGCCCACCCCCCTACCGAGTGCACGACGGTCGAGCCGGCAAAATCAATGAAGCCGCGCCGGGCAAGCCATGCTCCTGAATCGGCGTTTCCGGCGTGAAGCAAATTGCCCCACGCCCAGTGTCCGAATACCGGATAGATGAACAGGCTGATGAAGAAGCTGTAGACCAAGTAGCCGGCGAACTTCGTGCGCTCCGCCATGGCGCCCGAGACGATCGTGGCCGCGGTGGCGGCAAACACCACTTGAAACAGCCAGAACGTGTAGCCCCAATGGCCGTCCGGAGTAGAGTTGTCAAAGTTCACGAAGAAATGGGACCATCCGACAAAGCCGTTGCTCAGCCCGAACATCAATCCGAAGCCTACCCCCCAAAACGCCAGACCCCCCATACAGAAGTCCATCAGGTTTTTCATCATGATGTTCCCGGCGTTCTTGGCACGCGTGAAGCCCGTCTCCACCATGGCGAAACCCGCCTGCATGAAAAAGACCAGCGAAGCCGCCACGATGGTCCAGACAATATCCGCCTGCTTCTGCACCGCCGCAATGGCTTCCTGGAGTTCCCGGGCGCTCGGCGCGGACCCTTGCGCCAGGGCGCAGGTCGCGCCTCCGGCCGCAAGCACCAACATTCGTGACACGATCTTTTTCATCACAAGTAATCTCCTCTGCTCAACAAGTTTCCGGCACCGTCTCCTCTCAACGCTCCGGCCCGAAGTACGCCACAAATCCCGCCAGCAGCGTGTTTTGGTGTTTGAAGACGCCCGGCGTCGCGCCACGATCGAAGAACGGCTGGTCGGACCAGTCACGGCGGTATTCCAGCCGCGTCAGCACACCCTGCGCCATCTTGAACTCCCCCGTCAGGGTAAACTCCTTCAGCTTCTGAGCCGTGCCCGTCGAAAAACCATCGGCGTCATGAAACCATTCCAGCCGCGGCGCAATGGCGAACCACGAATTCACCGCAAACCGTGCCGCCCCGGCCACACCCACCCAGCGGCTCTTGGAGAACGCCACCGGAACGGCGTGCCGCAGCAGGTGCGCTCCCTGGTCTGTGCCATAGTCGAAGTTGATATAGAAACTGGCGCCGGGGTGCGGTGTCACCAGCAACGTCGTGTCATACAGATGCCGATAACCGCGGTTTACGTCAGCTTTCTCCGGTCCCACGTAATAGTTATGCGTCCACGTAAATTTCGAAGTCGTCACCGCGCCGGTGAACCCCAACGTCTTTCCGCTGTTGTTGTCTTCTACGTTGTTCCAGCCGTTCACCAAAGACACGCCGGCGCTGAAGTGGCTGCCGAGCGGCATCGTGACCCTGGCGCCGAAGTGGTAATACGGGATCGCCCAGGCGAACAACAGGGATCGCGAATAGTTCCAGTTGCTGTGGGTCTCGATCACCTCGGCGCCTGCGTTGGTGACGAACTTGCCGAAGTCCAGCTGCAATCCTTTGGCTTTCGGCGGCTTATAACTGACAAACGCCTGCTCGATGTTGCGGAAGATCTCGGGCCCCGTCTCCGAACCGTGGATCAGATCGAACGCGCGGCCGAAACCGAGATCCACGCGAAATCCCAGGGGGTCCGGGCTGTGCTCCATCACCAGCTTGGCCATGTTGAGGCTGAACTGGTTGGCCTTTACGTCGAAATTGCGGAGCTGGTTGGTGCGCGAATCCGGATGGTTAAAGTTCAAGCTGTAGTAACCGTCAATCAGCCCGCTGAAGCTGATGGGACCCACCGACCATTCCCGCGGCCCGTTGCCGTCCGCTGACGCCGGAGCAGAGGCATCTGCCGTCGGCGCGTTTTGCGCTGCTGCCGAAAGGCATAGCAGAGCGACCAGAGCCGCACTGGAGACACACTTAGTGCGTACCATACGAAACTTACCTCCTCAAACCGGGATTTTCGAATTCTCGGTGAGCGCGGACGTGGGGCTACCGATCTGGTCTCATTGTACGGCACCAACCCTCGGGTGCGCCAATAGAAAATTTGGATTAGGGCGATAGAAACGTTGCGGGATGCACGCCGGCCGTTTCAGTGCATCATGAATATGAGTTTGCCGGGTCGCAGACTTCCTCCAGGTGGAGTATGGAAGCTATGGATATTCGACGTCTTGGTTTGCTCGGGTTGCTTCCCGCATCGGCGTTCGCCCAGCAGGCGGGAATGGAAGGGAAACTGGTGGAACTGGAAAGCGCAGTTCAGGCCGCTCAGACGGCGGGCGATAACGCCTGGATGCTGGTGAGTTCGGCCCTCGTGCTGATGATGACGGGTCCCGGACTGGCGCTGTTCTACGGCGGTTTGGTGCGCAGGAAAAACGTCCTCGCCACGATGATGCAAAGTTTTGTCCTGATGGCCCTCATCACCGTGTTATGGGCGCTTGTGGGCTACAGCCTGGCCTTCGGCGAAGGAACGGCCTTCGTCGGAGACCTGCGCTATCTCCTGCTGAACGGAGTAGACGGCCGGCCGAATGCCGACTATGCGGCCACCATCCCGCACCAGTCCTTCATGGTGTTCCAGTTGATGTTCGCCATCATCACGCCCGCCCTGATTGCCGGCGCGTTTGCCGAGCGCATGAAGTTTTCCGCCTTGCTCGTGTTCATGACGCTCTGGGCCCTGGTGGTCTATTTCCCCATGGCGCACATGGTCTGGGGCAAGGGGGGTCTGCTGAATGCGTTCCTGGGCGGTTCGATCCCGTGCTTTGACTTTGCCGGCGGAACCGTCGTGCACATCACCTCGGGTGTGTCGGCGCTGGTTTGCGCCCTCTACATCGGCAAAAGACAGGGATATCCCGGCGAAGCCATGAAGCCGCACAATCTGGTGCTGAGCTTCATTGGAGCCTGCCTGCTGTGGGTGGGCTGGTTCGGGTTCAACGCCGGAAGCGCGTTGGGTTCCTCCGCGCTGGCCAGCAGCGCGTTCGTCGCCACGCACTTCGGCGCCGCGGCCGCCGCCCTGGGGTGGCTGCTCGCCGAGTGGATTCGCAACGGCAAGCCGAGCGTGCTGGGAGCGATTTCCGGATCCGTGTGCGGCCTGGTGGCCATCACCCCCGCTTCCGGCTTTGTCAAGCCGATCCCGGCCTTGGTGATCGGCTTCCTCGCAGGCGTCGTCTGCTACTTCATGGTGGCCAGCGTGAAACAACGCTTCGGCTACGACGACTCCCTGGATGCTTTCGGCGTACACGGAGCCGGGGGGACCGTGGGCGCCCTGCTGACCGGCGTCTTCGCCACGAACGCCGTCAACAACGCCCTGAAAGACGCAGCCGGCAATCCGCTGCCTCTCGGGTTGGTGGACGGCAACCCGGGACAGATCCTCAATCAGGCCGCCGGCGTCCTGATTGCCTGGGTGCTGGCGGCCGTCGGCACTCTCGTCATCTTGAGAATCACCGACGCGCTAGTCGGGGTGCGCGTTGCCCCGGACCACGAGATCCAGGGACTCGATCTGAGCCTGCACGGCGAAGAGGCATACAACTTCGAAGCGTAGCCCATACGAAAGGCGGCTAAGCAAGGGGTGCAGACATGAAAAAAATTGAGGCGATCATTCAACCCTTCAAACTCGAAGACGTCAAGGAGGCCCTCAAGACCATCGGCATTGACGGCATGACGGTCTCCGAAGTGCGCGGCCACGGCCGGCAGAAGGGCCATAAGGAGGTCTATCGCGGCCAAGAGTATGAGGTGGATCTGCTGCCGAAGGTCAAAATCGAGATGGTGGTGCCGTCGGCCCGCGCCGAAGAGGTCATCCGCACGGTGATCCAGTCGGCCCGGACCGGCAAGATCGGCGATGGCAAGATCTTCGTCTACGAAGTCGCCGAGGCCATCCGCATCCGCAACGAAGATCGTGGCGAGGCAGCTCTCTAGCCCGGCCGGTGACCTGCTGCGGCAGCAGTTCCTGGCCAGCGGGGACGCGCGATCCCTGGTCGCAGCGCGCACCGCTGTCGTCGAGGAGGCGGTTCTGGAGGCCTGGCGGGAGCACCTGGCACAGGCGTTTCCTGCAGGCCTCGCCGTGCTCGCCGTGGGCGGATTCGGCCGGCGCGAGCTGTTTCCTTTCTCCGATGTGGATTTGCTGCTGCTGGCCCAGGCGGAGCCGCGCTCGCAACCGGCCCGGGACGCGATTGCCGGGTTCCTGCGAAGCCTCTGGGATAAGGGTTTGCGTGCCAGCCACTCCGTGCGAACCCCGGCGGAATGCTGCCAGCTCCACGGGCAGAACCCCGAGCTGAACGTCAGCCTGCTCGACGTCCGCTTCCTGGCGGGCGAGGAAGAACTGTTCGAGCACCTGCGGCCGCGGCTGGCGCGTTTCGTTCACGCCGAGCGCCGCGCTCTGGCCCGGCACCTGTGCCGCCTCGCGCGTCGCCGCCACGCGCGCTTCCAGGACACGATCTACCATCTGGAGCCCAACATCAAAGAGACGCCGGGCGGACTTCGCGACCTGCAGCTGGTGCGCTGGTTGTGCCGGCTCCGCTCCGTGACCCGAGAAGAGCTGGCCGACGAGCCCCTGCCCTCGGAGCTCGAACCGGCAAGGAACCTTCTCTGGACTTTGCGCTGCTTCCTGCACTTCCAGGCGGGCCGGGACCAGAACCTGCTCACTTTCGACGCGCAGGAAGAGCTCGCCGAGCAGCCCTTCGCCGCCGGACGGGACCCGGTGGCCTGGATGCAGGACTACTTTCGGCAGGCGCGCTGTGTCTACCGGGCGGCCGTGCGCGCCATCGAGGAGTGGGAGTCCGAGCAAAGTTCCCTGTTTGCGCAATTCCGGGACTGGCGTTCCCGGCTGTCCAACCTGGAGTTCAGCGTTTCGCGTGAGCGCGTTTATTTCAAGGCGCCGAACATGCTGCAGCAGGATCTGGCCTTGGTCCTGCGACTGTTCGAGTTCACGGCTCGGCACGGCCTGCGGCCTTCCCTGGATTCCGAGCGGCGCATTGCCGCGTACCTGCCGCAGTTGACCGAATGGTTCCGCCGCGGACAGCCGCTCTGGTCGGTTTTCCGTTCGCTTCTGTCCCTGCCGCACTTTCCGCTGGCGCTCCGAGCCATGCACGAAACGGGGGTCCTCGGGGCGCTCTTTCCAGAGTGGGCCGAGATCGAGTCGCGCGTCGTGCGGGATTTCTACCACCGTTACACCGTGGACGAACATACGCTCGTCAGCATCGAAGCGCTTGCCGGCCTGCCCCAAGCGGATGATCCTCTCCGGCGCCGCTTCGCGCTGCTGCTTGAGGAGGTCGAGGACCGCTCCACCCTGCTGTGCGCGCTGCTGTTCCACGATACCGGCAAGGGCCTCCCCGGCGTTCCCCACGTGCCGGAGTCCGTACGCCTGGCCCGGCAGGCCCTGGAGCGCATCGGGGCTCCGGTTACCGTCACACGCCAGGTTTGCGGGCTCATCGAGCGCCATCTTGATCTGTCCACGGCCATGAACACTCGCGACCTGGAAGAACCCGCAACCGCGCGCTACCTGGCCGGGCGCGCCGGAACGATCGAGGAACTCAAACTCCTCACCCTGATGACTTACGCCGACGTCAGCGCCGTGAACCCTGCCGCCATGACGCCCTGGCGGCTGGAGCAGCTCTGGCGCGTCTATGCCGTGGCTCACAAGGAGCTCACGCGGGAACTGGAAGCCGAACGCATTCAGCAGCCGGAGGCGGACTCACCCGAAAAGGCGGCCTTTCTGGAAGGCTTGCCGACGCGTTACCTGCGCACGCACGGCCCTGAGGACATCGAAAGGGATTTCCAACTCTACCAGCGGGCGCTCGAACGCGGCGTTTCCCTCACGGTCGCGCGTCGCAACAGCTTGTATGCCCTCACCCTGGCAGCCCGCGACCGGCCCTTCCTTTTGGCTTCCATCGCCGGCGCCCTTTCCGCATTCGGCATGAACATTCTCCGGGCAGAGGCATTCGGGAATCGCCAGGGAATGGTGCTCGACACTTTTCTGTTTGAGGATCCCAATCGCACCCTGGAGCTCAACCCCAGTGAGATGGACCGGTTCCGCCTGACTGTGGAGCGCGCGGTGTTGGGCAAGGTGGACGTGCGGCAGCTGCTGGCGCGCCGGCCGCCCGCGGCTCCTTCCGGCCGGCCCCGGCTCCGGCCCGCCGTCACCTTCGACTCGGAACTCTCCCCCACCGCCACGTTGATCGAAGTCGTGGCGGAAGACCGCCCGGGCCTCCTGTACGATCTGGCCTACACGATCTCCTCGGCCGGGTGCAACATCGAGGTGGTCCTGATCGATACGGAGGCCCGTAAGGCCCTCGATGTGTTCTATGTCACCATCGGCGGACACAAGCTTTGGCCGGAGCACGAGACCGCGCTGCGCGAAACACTTCTGCGTGTCTGCCAGGTCTGAGTTCTGAATTTACACATTTTTCGCCCGTCATTTTACATAGTTTTCTATCCGCCGGATACTAGAATAAAGAAGCATCGAGTGACTCCCCAGACGCGGCACTTTTGTGAACATCCCGTCGAAGATATCTGGGCGAAGGAGCAGAATCCGTGAGGCCGGCGCCGAAGAACCACCCTGCTTGGCGCCCATCCAGACCTGATGGGCTGGCATTGAGCTCCGTTTCGAGTGGGGGCGTAGCTGTTCCTGCCCGCACGCCTCGCCTACCCCTCCTCTGCTCTGGAATTTCGCGACGTGCGTGGCGTCGGCGCCCGCCCCGACCACCTTCTGGAAGCGATTCGGAGGCGCATACCAGGTGAGAGCTCCCCTCGCCCGCTGGATGGTTTTCAGTTCCGTGGCCACAGCCGCGAGCTTTTCGGCACAGCCTCTCGAATTCCCCCACAACACGCACGTGGCCGCAGGACTGGAGTGCCGCGATTGCCACACCGGCGTGGAAAGCCGTGCCGCGGCCGGGATCCCCTCTCTGCGAAAGTGCATGCTGTGCCACGCGCGCATCGGTGCCGGACGGCCGGGAATCGAAGCGCTCCGCAAGCTGGCGGCGGACCGGCGGGAAGTGCCCTGGCAGCGGGTTTACCAATTTCAGCCCACCGCGCAGGTCAAATTTGTCCACGCCGCCCATACGCGGGCCGGTATCGAGTGCCGCACGTGCCATGGCGCCGTCGAACAGATGACCGTGGTCCGGCCCGTGATCCGCCACACCATGGGAACCTGCCTTGGTTGTCACCGCCGGCGGGGCGCCAGCACCGAGTGCGTCACCTGCCATCTTTGAGGGAAACCGGATGGACCGCCGTGACTTTTTCCGCCTCGTGGGAACCACCTCCGGAGGGATAGTAACCGGCGCCTGCGGCAGGCGGTCCCGCGAGATCTTGCCGCTTCTGGTGCCCGAGCGCGAGATCGTCCTCGGCGAAGAGCAGTGGCGGCCGGCAGTCTGCCAGCAGTGTTGTGCCGGATGCGGCATCATTGTGCGTCTGATGGAAGGCGAGCGGATCGTGGAAACGCCTCAGGGCAAGGCCCGTGAGCGCATCGCCGTCGTCAAGAAGATCGAAGGCAACCCGCTCGACCCGGTGAGCGGCGGTCGGCTGTGCGCACGCGGACAGGCGGCCGTGCAGTCGCTTTATCACCCTGACCGCCTGCGCCAGCCGATGCGGCGCACGGGGCGGCGCGGAGAGGCGCGCTTTGAGCCTGTTTCCTGGGAAGAGGCAATCGCCGGAGCCGCCGCGCTCATCGAGAAGGCGGCGGCGGACCCGGCGCGCATCCTCTGGCTGGGACCGCCCCTGGCCGGTACGCGGTCGTTCACGGTGGCGGCATTCCTGACGGCGTTGGGTGCCCCGGCCGCGAGCACAATCGGCCTGGGTGATTTCACCGTCGAGCGCGAAGCCGCCGAACTGGCCTTCGGATGGAGAGGTCTGCCCGTGTATGAAATTCAGGACGCCGACGTGGTCCTCAGCATCGGGGCCGACTTCTTGGGCGGCTGGATTTCGCCCGTGTTCTACTCCCGGCGGTTCGGGCAGATGCGCCAGGGCCGGCCGGGCCGTCGCGGGCGCTTGATTCACGCCGAGTCGCGCTTCTCGCTGACGGCCGGCGCCGCCGACGAGTGGTTACCGGTCCGGCCGGGCGGCGAGCAGGCCTTGGCGCTGGCGCTCGGCCACGTCCTGGCTGCCGAGAAACTGGTGCGGGACGAGCCGGCGGTGCGTAGGCTCCTCGAAAGTTTTGCGGCGGCCGATTTCGAGGCCGCAGTCGAGCTCGCGGGGCTCCCGAGTTCACGAACTGCCCGCGTTGCTCGCGCTCTGGCCGGAGCCGAACGGGCGGTGGTGCTCGCGGGCGCCTCCATCGTCCAGACCAATTCGCTCGAGGCAGTGGTGACCGCGAATCTATTGAACTGGCTGCTCGGGGCCGTCGGTCGTGCCGGGGGCGTCTTGCCTCCGCCCGAACCGCCGGATCCGGCCCTTGAGCACACCCGACCCCGGTTTGACAACTTCCTGTCGCGGCTGGAGGCGGCGCAATTGGTGCTGCTCGATGGCGTCAACCCTGCCTACGCCCTGCCCTCCAGCGTGCCGCTGCTCGAAAAAGCGCCGGCTGTTGTCAGCTTCACGCCGTTCCTGGACGACAGCGCCGTTTACGCCGACTGGATTTTACCCGACCACGCTTGGCTTGAGAAAGAGAGCGTGCTGGTTCCTCCAGTGAGCCCTATGCCGGCGATGAACGGATCGGCCGCGCTGGTCCAGCCCCTTCATGGGACGCGGCCGCTGGAACAGATCCTTGTCGAGTTGGCCAAACGGCTGGACAAAAACATCGAAGCCGACAGCGCCGGGCGGGCGTTCGAACGCGCCTTCGCCCTCAGAAAGCCGGCTGGCGAGTGGGAAACGGCTGCGGAGTTTCGGGACTTCTGCCTGCGCCAAGGCGGCTGGTGGGAAAGCGCGGGACCCCAGATGCCTGCCAAGGCACCGCCCGAGCCGCCTCCATTCACCCCCGCGGAGTTCACGGGGGATCCGGCGGAGTTTCCTCTGCACTTTTTGCCCTATCCGTCGGTTCAGTTCGGCGAGGGCTCCGGCGCCCACTTGCCGTGGTTGCAACAGCTGCCGGACCCGGTTTCGAGCGCCATGTGGGGCCTCCCCGTCGAGGTCGACACGGGCACGGCGCGTCGGCTGGGACTCGCTACCGGGGACATCGTTCGAGTGGTGTCACCCCAAGGCGCCATCGAGGCACCGGTGTACGTGAACCCGGCCGGGCTGCCCGGCGTCGTGGCGATGGCGTGCGGCCAGGGACACAGCCACTATACGCGGTATGCCTCGGGCCGGGGAGCAAACCCGCTTGCGCTCGCGGCGCCGGCCGTCTCGCGCGGCTGCGGCGTTTTTGCCTTCGGCGCCACCCGCGTACGACTGGAGAAAACCGGCCGGCGAGGCGGCCTGATTCAGTTTTCGTTCATGGACCGGGAACCCGCGATCGAGCGTCGCTAAGGAGGATTTTGCATGGAAGAGAGACGAACCCGGACGCCGCGCTGGGCGATGGCGATCGATCTGGATCGCTGCACGGGCTGCGAGGCCTGCGTCGTCGCCTGTCACGCCGAGAACAACCTGCCGCTGTCGACTCCCGAAGAAGCGGCCAAGGGGCGGGCCGTCCACTGGATTCGTGTGGACCGCTACTGGGAAGGTGAGTTTCCTGACATTCGCTTGAAATACATGCCGGTGCTGTGCCAGCACTGCGAGCACGCCCCCTGCGAGCCGGTCTGTCCCGTCTATGCGACCTATCACACCGCCGACGGGCTCAATGCGCAGGTCTACAACCGCTGCATCGGCACCCGCTACTGCGCGAATAACTGCCCTTACAGCGTGCGCTTCTTCAATTTCTTCGAGCCGGTCTGGCCCGCACCGCTCTCACTCGGTCTCAATCCCGACGTAGCGATTCGGCCCGGCGGCGTCATGGAAAAGTGCACCTTCTGCGTCCAGCGGATCAAGCGGGCACGGCGGGAGGCGAGCCTCGAAGGCCGACCGCTCCGCGACGGCGATGTTCAGCCCGCCTGCGCCCAGTCCTGCCCGGCCGAAGCCATCGTCTTCGGAGACCTGGCCGACCCGGACAGTGAGGTCTCGCGCCGGGCCGGATCTGCCCGTAGCACCCGTTTGCTCGAAGACCTTGGGACCGAGCCCAAAGTCTTCTACTTGTCCCGGTTGAGCTCGCGCTGATGGACCGCACCGCCGACTCCACCCCTGTTCTGGGCCCCGAGCGAGTTGCCCGAAGGGAACAGATCTTCGCGGACCTGCTCGGCCCCCTGGAAAGTGTCGGGCGCCGGTGGGTGTTGGCCGCGACCGTCTCGGCGGCATTCGTCGCTTGGGCGGCCTTTGCCTGGGCCTGGCAGCTCCTCCACGGCATCGGCGTAGCCGGCATCCGCCGGCCCGTCTTTTGGGGGTTTTACATCGTCAATTTCGTGTTCTGGATCGGCATCTCGCACGCGGGCACGCTGATCTCGGCGATCCTGCGCCTGACCGGAGCCACCTGGCGCAAGCCGGTTACGCGAGCGGCCGAAGCCATCACCGTGTTCGCCCTGATGATCGGCGCCATGTTCCCGATCATCCACCTCGGCCAGGCGTGGAAGTTCTACTGGCTGATTCCGTACCCAAATGAGCGCTTGATCTGGCCGAACTTCCGCTCGCCGCTTCTCTGGGACGTGACCGCCATCTTCACGTACCTCTCGGCCAGCTTCCTCTACCTCTATCTGCCCCTGATCCCGGACCTCGCGTTGCTCGCCGGTCGCTCGCACGGCCTGCGCAGGCGCCTCTACTGCCTGCTCTCGCTCGGCTGGCGCGGGAGCAGCCGTGAATGGCACGCCCTGGAGCATGCAATGAAGCTGATGGCTGCCGTCATTCTGGCCGTCGCAGTCTCCGTGCACACCGTGGTGTCCTGGGACTTCGCCATGGCGATCACACCAACCTGGCACAGCACAATCTTCGGTCCGTACTTCGTCGCAGGCGCCATCTTCAGCGGCATCGCCGCCCTGGTCATCGTGATGGCTGCGTTGCGGCGGTTTCTGGGTTTTCACAACTACCTCCTCCCAGTCCACTTCGACAACCTTGGCAAGTTGCTGCTGCTGATGAGTCTCGTCTGGACATACTTCACGGTCGCGGAATACCTGACCATCTGGTACGGCAAACAACCCGCCGAGTATGTCATCCTCCAGGAGCGCGTTTACGGCTCGTATGCACCGTACTTTTGGGCCATGGTGGCCCTGAACTTCGTCCTTCCGTTCTTGTTGCTAGGCATCAGGCGCTGGCGGACCATCGGCTCCGTCACGCTGTGCGGGTTCACCGTGCTGGCCGGGATGTGGATCGAGCGCTATCTGATCGTGGTCAGCACGCTGAGCCGGCCGCGCCTGGCCTCGGCCTGGGGCTCCTACAGCCCCAGCTGGGTCGAGATCTCGATTACCGCCGGAACGTTCGCCGGCATCGTACTGCTGTACCTAGTATTCTCCAAGCTCTTCCCGGTGATTGCCGTTTGGGAGTACGAGGATGTATCTGGTCGCCCGCTTTGACGACGAAGATCTGGTCGCCCCCGCTTGCTTGGCGCTCCTCGAAGCAGGCTTCCCGGCGCGCACCATCGAGGTATTCTCCCAAAGGCCGGTCCGGTTACCCGAGCCATTATTCGCCCCGCGCCCGAGTCGGATGCCGCTGGCTGCGGTGCTCGGCGCGCTCGTCAACGGCGGTCTGGCCACGGCCTTCATGTTCTATACGCAGCGTGACTACCCCATCGTAACCGGCGGCATGCCCCTGCGCTCGTGGTGGGCCACAGGCGTCATCACCTACGAGTTGACGATGGCAGGTGCGGTGGCGGGTCTGGTTCTCGGCTTTCTGTGGGAGTCCGGGCTGCTACGGCGGAGGCGGGCGCCGGCGCCCGAGGAGCACGCCGTCATCCTGCGCCTGGAGTGCTCCCCGGAAGACGGCGCGGCTGTGACGGTGCGGCTTCGTCAGCTCGGCGCCAGGGACGTGCGGCGGCTTGAGGAGGCGGAATGACTTTCCGGCTTGCGTTGGGCCTCCTGTTAGTGACCGGCGCCGTGGCGGGAGCCGCTTCTGTCCCACCTTGGGAGAAACGCTCGCGCCGAGCCCGAGATCTGTTCCTCGAGTACTGTTCAGTCTGCCACGAACTCTATAAGCCCAAGAGCTCGAAGACCGGTCCCAGCCTCGCGCGCTTCAAGAAACTGCCGCCCGAGCGCGCCCGGCCGTTTCGCGCCTACATCATGACCTTCATCCGCGGCGGCACTCCGAACATGCCGGCGTTCGGCCGTATCCTCACCGAAGAGGAGATGCAGCTACTCGCCGACTATCTGCTCACAGCGCCGTAGGCCGGCTCGCAAGACCTGCCGCGGAAGCCTGAGCGCCCGGAACTTTTACGAACGTTCCGTCGAACATATTGGGGTGAGGGAGCAAACCTTGATGCAACCGCCGGACGAAGAACGCCGGAATTTCTGTGTGGCCTGCATCTACGCCCTGTGGGGCGCCATCACCGCCGCTTTGGGGGTGCCGGCGGCGGCCTATCTGCTTGCCCCTCCGCGGGCACGCCAGGAAAGTGACTGGGTCGAAGCGGGTGAAGTCGCCCGCCTCCCCGTCGGCGTCCCGGAAGAGGTCGTTTTCCGGCGGATCCGGCGGGACGGATGGCGCGTGGTAAGCGAGAAGGCCTCGGCGTGGGTTATCCGGCGGCACGACGGCTCCCTCACCGCCTTTGCCCCTCAGTGCACCCATCTCGGCTGCGCCTATCAGTGGGACGAGCACAAGCAAAACTTTTTGTGCCCCTGCCACGCTTCCACCTTCGATCTGGAAGGGAACGTGCTCTCCGGTCCGGCGCCCCGCGCACTGGACCGCTACGCCGTCCGCCTCGAAGGAGGAAAGTTGCTCCTCGGGCCGGTCCGGTCTTCCAGGAGTGGGGCCGCGTGAGGCGTACCTTCGCAAGGCTCCTGGGATGGCTGGAGCACCGCGTGGGACTCGAAACCGCGGCCAGAAAGTTTCTTTACGAAGACGTCCCCGCTTCGAGCGGCTGGCCGCAGGTCTTTGGTAGTGTAGCCCTGTTCCTTTTCCTGGTGCAGGCTTTTACCGGACTTCTGCTGGCCTTCAATTACGCGCCCACTCCCGGTGACGCCTACAACAGTCTGCAGTACATCATCCGGGAGGTAACTGCCGGCCGGCTCATTCGCGGACTGCACCACTGGGGCGCCAGCATGATGATCATCGTGGTGGTGCTCCATATGACTCAGGTCTTTCTTTGGGGAGCCTACAAAAAGCCTCGCGAAGCCACCTGGATCGTAGGCGTTGTTCTCTTGTTGATCACGCTCAGTTACGGACTCACCGGATATCTGCTCCCTTGGGATAACCGAGCCTATTGGGGCACCGTTGTAACTACACAGCTTGTCACGAAAACTCCGCTGATCGGGCCCTATCTTGGAAGACTTCTTGGGACGGATGGCAGTATCGGAGTCGTAACTTTCACTCGCTTTTACGCTCTTCATGTCCTTTTGCTGCCGCCGTTGACGACGTTCTTGATCGCGCTCCACGTGTACCTGGTCCGCAAACACGGTGTGACCCCTGCGCCGGGCGACGCGGCGCCCCGCAAGAAATTCTTCCCGGAACAGGTCTTCAAGGACACCGTGGCGATTTTTGCGGCGTTCGCGGTCCTGTTTTTGCTCGCCGTGGTCGCCGAGGCGCCTCTGGAGCGGCTGGCGGACCCCACCGACACCACCTACATCCCCCGCCCGGAGTGGTATTTTCTGTTCCTGTTCCAGCTCTTGAAACTGTTTCAGGGTCCCTTGGAGGTACTTGCCAGCACCGTACTGCCCATGGCTGCCGTGGCGGTCCTTTTCGCCGTGCCGTTCGTGGACCGCACCCGCCTGCGGCGCGTGACCGAACGCACGGCGGCCTTAAGCCTTGTGGCGCTGTCCGGGGTCGCCTGGACAGGTCTGACCGTCGCCGCCGTCGTCACCACCCCGCGGCCCACCCAGGGCAGCGCAAGCGGGGGCGTGAGCGAGTGGCAGGCCCTCTCCCCGGAGGAACTCGCCGGGATCGGCTATTTCCGCCGGGAAAATTGCGCCGCCTGCCACAGCGTGGGGGAAGGGGGCGCGAAAATCGGACCAGACCTGGCCCACACGGCAATCCGCAAGGACGCTGCGTGGATGATTGCGCACTTCAAGAATCCGGCCGAGGTCGTGCCGGGCAGCTCGATGCCCCCGATCCAGCTCTCCGACGCCCAGCTGAACGCTCTAGCGGCGTTCTTGCTCCAACTGACGCCACGCAACGCCCGTGCGCTCATCTCCGCCCCCGATTTCGCTGTGGAGGGCGCGATGATCTACCAGGCGAATCGCTGCGGCGCCTGCCACATCGTCAACGGCGTAGGCATGAAAGTGGGCCCCCCGCTCAACGGTCTCCGGGGCCGCCGCAGCCGGGAGTGGGTGAGGGCACACTTTGTGGATCCGCAGAAGCTCTCGCCCGGGTCCATCATGCCCCCCTACCGCTTTTCTCCGCGCGAGATGGAGCGGATCACGAACTATCTGATGGCGCTGCCTTGAGAAAAGACGCCGTTTTCGGGTTAGATCCGCGCAGCCCGCGAGCAAATCTTGCGAGCTCACCGTACCGGTTTGTACCGTTTCGCGAGGCGGCAAGGCGGGACGCCGGCCCAGTACAACCCTTGGATGACCACCCAACTCCAGAATGTGGCCAGCAGCCCGCCGTTTTGCCAGCGGCGCGGTGAAACCCAGATGGGCTCGCCCAGGTGCACGACTTTCCCCATCCGCAACAAACGCCGCGCGAAATCGTAGTCCTCCAAGATCGGCCAGGGCGCAAAACCGCCCAAAGCTTCGAATACGCGGCGACGGCAGAAGATGCCCGAGTCGCCGTAGAACCATCCGAGCCGCGTCCGCCACCGGTTCAGACAGCTCAGGATTCGTCCGATGCGGTCATCTCCACCGTAACGGATATCGAGATTTCCGCCGACGACTGCGGGGTCGCGCAAGCAATTCCGCACCGCCTCCAGAGCCTCCGGCCCGACACGCACATCCGCATGCAGAAACCACAATATGTCGCCGGAGGCAACGGCGGCGCCCGCGTTTAACTGCACGCCGCGTACTGCCGGTGTGCACACCACGCAAGCCGCACTGTGCGCAATCTCCCGGGTGCGATCGGTCGAACCGCCGTCTGCGACAACGATCTGCCCGTGGTGAATTTCACGGAGATGGCGCAGGAGATCTGCGATTAAACTTTCTTCGTTGAAAGTGGGGACGATGATCGAAACTCGCACTTCGGATCTGACGCGGGCGAAAGCTCCCTGCGGCCCGGATCAACAAGCCGCCGTCTGCTCTCCTGCACGAAGGTAAATTCCGAGCGAGCCCAAGCGAGCGGCCCCTCCTAGAAACTCAAGCGCAAGCCGAAGCGGAACTGACGCGCGTCCACGCCGTCGCGGCCCAGGTTCGTGGTGTTGAGAATCTGCATGAAATTCCGGCTCGTCACGCTGCCGTCCGGGTTGGCGAAGTGCGGTGTGTTGGTGAAATTGAACGACTCCATCCGAAACTCCAGCTTCCATTGCTCGCTCAAGGCGAACCGCCGGAAGACGCTGAAGTCCCAGTTCACGATTCCCGGCCCGCGCAGGCTCATGTAGCCGGCCGTACCCAGCCGCACATCGGTCACCGCGGCAAACGCAGTGGGGTCGTAGAAAAATTGACCGCGGCCCGCCCCGCCGATCTTTTTGACCGTCGGTTTGATCTGATCCGCACGCTGGGTCGTGCCGGGCAGATTTAGCGACGTGCCGGGAGCGGTCACCGTGAACGGCGTGCCGCTGTAAAAACTGAGCAGGTTGTTGACCTGCCAGCCGCCGAGCACCCAGGAGGCCACGCCCCCTTGATTGAGCCAGCGCTGCCCGCGGCCGAACGGAAGATCCCAGACCGCGGTGATGTTGAGCATGTGCGGGCGGTCGTAGTTGAGCACGGTCCGGTTCTCGCGGAAGAAGACGAGGGCGTTGGTCCCGTTGGGCCCTGAGTCACTGTTAACGTTGAAGCCGATGACTTTAGACCACGTATACGTGGCGCCTACCTGCCAGCCGCCGCTGAACCGCCGTTCGAGCGTGGCCTGCAGCGAATCATACTGCGTACGGCCGGCCGGCGTCACGAGCGTCGTTTCCGCCGTGCGGCCGAACGCCTGGCGTAGCGGGCGTCCCGCCTGACCCGCGCCGGGAACCTGCCCGGCATTGATGTCCAAGTAAAGCAGCTGCCGCACCGAGCGCGTCGCCACATAGCCCGCCTGTGCCGTAAATCCGTGCGGAAGCTGCTTTTGGAGCGTAAAGTTCCACGACTGGACATAGCCCCGCCGGAACTTGTCATCCACGGTGATGGCCACAAACGTACCGGGGATGTCAATCACTCCGTTGCCCAGACTGGGCGGGACAATCGGCGGAATGCCGTTCTCGATCCGGCCCGCAGGCTGGAAAGAGTTCTCCGGTGTGATATTGAGAATCAGCAACACCGGATAGTTCGTTCGGAACGGCCGCTGGAGCGAGAACGGATCGTAGCTGATGCCGTATCCGGCCCGGATCACGAACGTGTCCGTCGCGCGGTAGGCCACGCCCACACGCGGCGCAAACAGCTTCCGGCTCACGTCTACGCCGCAATCTTCCGGCACTTGTCCCACTCCGCAGACCAACATCTTGTTGTTGCGAAAATCGTACCGCTCCAAGCCGCGTCCCACGCGTGTCGGAAATGGGTAGTACTCCCACCTCACCCCGTAGGTGAAGGTCAGCCGGCGAGTGGCGCTCCAGCGGTCACGGAAGTACCAGCTGTAGTTCCATTGCCTGGTGTTGTACTCATCCGGCACCTGGTTGATTTTGCCGATCCCGGTGGAGAGCCCGAGCAAAAAGGTCGAATAGGCATTGAACTCGTTCGGCGCCGGGCCCCCATTCAAAGCCGTGGGGCCTCCCGCAAAACTGAAGCCGCCCTGAGCGCCGTGTAAGGCTCCCGGCGCCTCCGGCTGCGTGTGGTTCATTTCGGTCTTGTAAAAGTCAAAGCCAAAACGAAACTCGTGGCTGGAACGGGTCCAGCTGAGGTTGGCCACATACTGAAATTGAGGGTCCCGGCGGAAATAAGGCATGAAGGCATTATTGATGCCAAGGTTCGTGAAGCCGCTGACCGAAAACCGCGGCCAGCCGCCCTCGAAGCGACGCGGTCCGTTCGTGCCCGGAATACCAAGAAAATCCAAGCCGAGTTTCTCGTCCAGGCGGGATTGTTCCACCGCCGTGCCGAACTGCGTCCAGCCGAAATGGGCATCCAGCACCACACGCGGGCCGAGCAGGTACGTTCCCGCGAAGGTCAGACTGTGCGTGCGACCGAAACCCTTTCCGGGATTGCCGCCCGCACCGGAGATTTCCGGACCACCCAACGCTCCGAACATCTCCGGATTGATCATGTCGTAGTTCAGAATGCTGTACCGCCCGAACAGGGTGAGCTTTTCGTTTACCAGCCAGTTGATCTTGGAGTCGGCCCGGTGCCGGTCAAACAGATACGAAGCGCCGGCGAGAAAGTTGTTGGTTGCGAACGTATCCAAAACCCCGGGAACATTCGGCAGCGGCGTCAGATCCGCCAGTTTCCGCGTAATCGGACTGATGCGGTCTGCCGGGATGATATTGTTCGGAAAGGGTGTCCGGTTGCGACCTTGAAAGTCGCCGGTGAGGGGATCATAGATCAGTCGCGGACTGGAGCCTCGTAAAGCTTCGCTCATGTCACCGCGCTTCATGGCCGCCGTAGGTACGGTGCCGAAGCGCCGCGCAAACTCGCGATTGAGCGAGCCTTCGTAGCTCACGAAATAGAAAACCTTGTCCCTGCGAATGGGCCCGCCCAGGGTGCCGCCGAACTCGTTGTTCACCAGCTTCGGGTTCCGTTCGCCCTGGGGCAGAAAGAACGGCTTGGCGGCGGTCCGGCTGTTGGTGTGGTACTCGAACAGCGAGCCGTGCAACTCGTTCGTGCCGCTCTTGATCTGAACGTTGATGGCGGCGCCTCCGGCCAGACCCTGCTCTGCGTCGAAGCTGTTAGTCACAACGTTCACCGCCTCGATGGACTCCAGAGTGGGCACAAACGACGTGATGTGGGGGAGCCACGGGTTGTTGTTGCTGGCGCCGTCAATGCGCGTGTTGTTAATGCTGTAACTGACGCCGTTCACGTTGAAGGTCAGCGCCCGGGAGGGATTCGTCGGCACTGAATGGGCATTCGTCGGCGGGCGGAAGCCGGGCAGCAACCGGAACAGGTTCTGGTAGTTGCGCCCAGGCGGCACGGGGAGATTTTCCAGCTGCGTTCGCGCCAGTTCCGCCTTCACCTGAGCCGTGTCCGCCTGCAAGACCGCCGCCTCCCCGGTGACCGTGACCGTTTCCGTCACCGTGCCCAGCTCCAGCACGATGTCGACGCGGCTGACAACGTTCAAGCTGATGGGAACCCCGCTGCGGCCGAACGTCCGGAATCCCTCTTTCGTGACTTTCAACTCGTACGTTCCCGTCTGGATCGTCGGGAACGAGTATTGGCCGGCCTCGTTGGTCAGCGTTTCACGCACCTGACCCGTCTCCTTATGCGTGGCCGTCACCCTGGCCTGAGGCACCGCGGCTCCGCTGGGGTCGGTGACGTTGCCCACCAGAGAACCGTACAGCACCTGCCCCCACGCCGGCCCGGAAAGCCCGGCGAGCAGAGCAAGACAAACCAAAAAAGCGGCCGGAAGTCGCATGGGTAGATCCCTCCGTGTTTTTGCCAAGGATTTTCGCTCGCTCGGCCCTTTGAGTGACGTCACCGCGCTGTGATTTTACACTTGCTACAGAATCAGGTTTACGCGCCCTCCTTGCTCGCTCCACCTCCGCGCCTCGGCAGACTTGAAACTGCCCGCCCCGGCTGCGTATCATGTCGCTTGCAGGAAACTAAACCGCTTTCGAGCTCCATATCCGCCGGCTCCATTACCTACGGAGAGATCCGGCAGCAGCCGGAGACATGGCCGGAGACGATGCGCAGGCTCCAGGCCGCGAAGTTGGGGGCGCTTCCTCCCCCGGTTCTGACCGGTGCCGGCACGTCGTTCTTTGCCGCTTTGGCAGTCCAGGCGGCGTGGCCGGGATCGCGGGCAGTCCCCTCCACCGAGCTGTTCCTGGATTTCGACGAACCGTTGCAACACCGCCGCCTCGTAGTCTCCTTGGCCCGCTCCGGCGACAGCCCTGAGTCGGTGGCTGTCGTGGACCGCATTCGCCTCCGGCGGCCTGACGTGCGCCACATCGCGCTGACCATCAACCCGGAAGGCAAGCTGGCCCGCCATCCCGGTGTCGAAGCAGTGCTGCTGGATCCCCGCGCCAACGACCGCGGCCTGGCCATGACCAGCTCCTTTACGAACCTCGTGCTGGCCGGCTGCCTGCTCGCCCGTCCGGAAGAAACTGCCGCCGCCGTGCCCGT
Source organism: Acidobacteriota bacterium (assembly GCA_037446115.1). GTDB lineage: Bacteria > Acidobacteriota > Terriglobia > Bryobacterales > Bryobacteraceae > JANWXD01. Next base: position 102,454 of record JBBIJF010000014.1, read on the forward strand.
GCTTTGCGAGGGGGCCCGTCAGATGCTGGCACAACACGCAGCGGCGGCATCCCTTGCGGAACGTCCGCCGGCTCGTGTGGCGGCTCTGGCCTCGGCGCCCCTGCTGGGAGCGGCTCGCGAGGCGTGTCTGAAAATCCTGGAAATGACCGGTGGGCGCGTGGCCACCCTGGCTGAAACCTATCTCGGCCTCCGCCACGGTCCGATGAGTTTCCTCGAGCCCGACAGCCTGGTGATTTGCTTTGTATCCTCGGATCCGCGCTTGCGGCGCTATGAAACCGATCTCGTGGAAGAGCTGCGCTCGAAACGCCTGGGGCGGCTCGTCGCGCTGGCGCCTGCCGGCACCAGGCGCGAGCCGTTTGATCTGTTTTTGACAACGCGCGCCTCTGCCCTGCCCGACTGGCTGCGAACGCCTGTGGAAGTCATCTTCGTGCAGCTGTTGGCCTGGCACCTCAGTACGCGCCTGGGACTGGATCCCGACAACCCGAGTCCCTCCGGCGTCATTCACCGTGTCGTTCAGGGCGTCCGTATTTATGAAGAATGACGGCAAACTGGACGTGGTTGTCGCCGGTGACGTCAATGCTGACCTGATTCTGACGGAAGTACCGCCTCTCGAGCTCGGCAAGGAGAAGCTGGCGCGGGATATGGAGCTGATTCTGGGCGGATCCAGTTCGATCACCGCATTCAACCTGGCCTGCCTCGGCCTCAAGGTCGGATTTGTCGGCGTGGTGGGTGAAGACTTCCTGGGCCGTTTCTGCGCTGAGAAACTGCGCTCGGTCGGGGTGGATGTGAGCTGCTTGCACCGTTCGGGGCGCTGGAAAAGCGGCCTGACGGTATGGATGACACGCCGCGGGCGGCGTGCGGGCGTGACGTATCCGGGAACCATCCAGCTGCTGCGCGCTTCCGACGTGCCCGCCTGGTACCTGGAGCGGGCCCGGCATTTGCACGTCGGCGCCTATTTTCTCCAGAAGCGGCTCCACACCGGCGCGCCGGCCTTGTTCCGCCGGGCGCAGCGGCTCGGCCTGACGACATCCCTGGATTGCAACTGGGATCCAGCCGAAACCTGGGACTCCGGCATCCGGGAAGTCTTGCGCTTCACGGACGTGTTCTTCCCGAACGAAGATGAGGCCCGCAGATTGGCCGGACAACGTGACGTCCGCCGGGCCGCGGAAGCGCTCGGACGGCTGGCGCGCATCGTCGTGGTCAAGCGCGGAGAAAAGGGCGTCTACGTGCACAGTCCCGAGGGCGCTTTCGAAGTCCCGGCTGTGCGGACTCGCGTCGTGGACACCACCGGAGCGGGCGACAGCTTCAATGCCGGTTTCTTGTCGCGATTCGTGCGCGGCGCTCCGCTGGGGGAGTGTGCGCGGGCCGGAGTGGAGGCGGGAGCCCGCGCGGTCACCCGCGTGGGCGGAACTGCGGCCTTCGAAGAGCCATGAAAGACACCCTGCGAGGCGTCGCCGTGGTGGCGCACGGCGGCGGCCCCACTCAAGTCATCAACGCCAGCCTGGCCGGCGTCATCGAAGAGTGTAGCCGGCATCCGGAAATCACAGCCCTCTACGGCGCACGCCACGGCATTCTGGGCGTGATCGGGGAATCGTTCATCAACTTGACGGAACAGGATCCGGAACTGGTGCAGACCATCGGGCGCACGCCCGGCTCCGCCATCGGCTCCTGCCGGAGAAAACTCTCCCCCTCGGACTATGAGCGCATCCTGGCGGTGTTCCGCGCCCACGACGTGCGCTACTTCTTCTACACCGGCGGCAACGATTCGATGGACACGGCCTCGCAGATCTCGCGCCTGGCGCGGGAAAGCGGCTACGAGCTGCGGGTCATCGGCATTCCCAAGACCATTGACAACGACTTGGCCGAGACGGACCACTCCCCCGGCTATGGATCTGCGGCGCGCTTCATCGCCCATGCCCTGCGCGATATCGGCGGCGATAACTGGGCGCTGCCGACGCCCGTGACTGTCGTGGAAGTCATGGGGCGCAATGCAGGCTGGCTGGTTGCGGCCACGTCGCTGGCCCGTCACGAGCCCGACGACGCTCCGCATCTGATCTATCTGCCCGAGAGGCCGGTCTCCGAGGACCAGTTTGTCGCCGACGTAGAGGCCGTCTACCGGCGCCTGGGCCGCGCCGTCGTGGCCGTCTGCGAAGGCCAGACCAACGAGAAAGGCGAGCCGTTTGGAGCGGATCTGATCCAGGCCGACGGCTTCCAGCACAGGCTGGCCGGCAACCTGGCCCATGTGCTGGCGCAGCTGATCACGCGCCGCCTTGGCTTGCGCGCCCGCAGCGAGAAGCCGGGCTTGCTGGGACGGTCTTCGGCGGCCTATATCTCGGAGACCGACCGCCTGGAGGCGTGGCAGTGCGGACAGGCGGCGGTGCTCGCCGCCACGCGCGGCCTCACGGACCGGATGATTACATTGGTGCGCGAGTCCAGCCGCCCCTACCGCGCGAGCACGGGACTGGTCCCCCTCGATCAAGTGGCCAATGTCGAACGGCGGTTCCCCCTTGAATGGATTGACCCGTCCGGACACGATGTGCGGGAGCCGTTCCGGGAATACGCCGCGCCCCTGGCAGGCACCATCGAACCCCGGCCCAAACTCAAGGACGTCCCGGTCAGCCGCCGCCTCGGGGATTGAATCCGCTTGGCGCACGGCGGTTTCTTTGCGTTAGGATGGGCACATGTGGAACCGACGCAAAGAACCGGAAGAACCGGCGTCGCGTCCCACGGCGCCGCCGACTGCTGCCCAGTTGACCAAGGAGGGAATTCCGATGAGCACGATGCCCACGCGGATTGCGGATGCGGAAGCGCCGAAGGGCACGGCACTGATTGGCAAGTCCGTCGTCGTCAAGGGCCAGATCTTCAGCCGTGAGGATCTCTACGTGGACGGAGAGGTGGAAGGGACCCTGGAGCTTCAGGACAACCGCCTGACCGTGGGTCCTCACGGCACGGTCAAGGCGAACATCAAGGCCAAAGAAGCCGTCATCATCGGCACGGTGCACGGCAACATCGAGGCGGCCGAGAAGCTGGACATCCGCAAAGACGCCAAGCTCGTCGGCGATGTCAAGACCGCGCGGATCGTCATCGAAGACGGTGCGTATTTCAAAGGGTCCATTGACATCACGCGCGGGGAAGTCCCAAGGCCGGCGCCGCGGCCGCAGCCGGCCGCGGCCGGTGCGCTCTCGGCGTCCGCTCCGGCGGCCGATCCAAAGCTCTGACGGTCAGACCGAGACCAGCTGCTGCAAGTGGTGTCCCGCTTGAAGGCGTGGTTGTTCGGATCCGGCGCCCATCCCCGCCCCGAGGTTAACGCGCCCTCCGTGCCGCGCCCCGAGGCGGCCGAAGTCCCCCACCGCTACGATCGCCAGAGTCACGGCCTGGCGGAGTTTTTGTCCCATCTACGGGACTGCGAAGGATTGGCGGTGCTGGATCTTGGCGGCGTCTCGCAAGCCAACGTCACCGCGATCACGACGCTCGGGCATCGGATTCACACCGAAGACGTGTGGCGCACGCTGGACCAGCTCTTCCCCGGCCCGCCGCCAGAGGAAGTGGAGGCGGTCGCGGTTCAGCGGTTCTTGTCGGATCATTTCGACTTCCCGGAACAAAGTTTCGATGGGGTTCTGGTCTGGGACTTGCTCGAGTTTTTGCCCTCCCCGGTTTTGGAACGAACTATCGAAGCGCTCCACGACGTGCTCAAGCCCGGCGGGCACCTGCTGGCCTTCTTCCACGCCGAAGCCAGACCGGGGGCGCTTCCCGTCTATTCGTTCCGGATCACCGGTCCGGCCAGTTTGTCGCTGGAGCGGAGGGGCCACCGGCAGCCCGCCCGCTTGTTTAACAACCGGGGGATCGAACAGCTGTTTGGCCAGTTTCGTTCCGTAAAGTTTTTCCTGGCCCGCGATCACCTGCGCGAAGTCGTGGTCACCCGCTGAGGGCCGCCCGATCTTTTACGGCGTCCCGAGCCGCTCGACGACGGCAGCCGCCACTTCAGCTGTGGTGCTCCTGCCTCCGAGATCCGGCGTCCGCACGCGGCCCTCGGCAAGCACGCCAGCCACGGCTTGTTCGATGGCTCGGGCCGCTTGCGTCTGGCCCAAATGCTCGAGCATCATCGCGCCGGACAAAATCGCCGCCAAGGGATTAGCCACGCCTCGCCCGGCAATATCGGGAGCCGAGCCGTGTACCGGCTCGAACATGGAGGGATACCGGCGCTCCGGATCCAGATTCGCGCTGGGAGCTAGCCCGATGCTGCCCGTGACCGCCGCCGCCAGATCGCTCAGGATGTCGCCGAACAGATTGGAGGCGACCACCACATCGAACGTTTCCGGCCGGCGGACAAAGTTCATCGCCGCCGCATCCACCAGCAGGGATTCCGTGCGAATGCCGGGAAACTCGGCCGCCACCTCCCGGAACACCCGGTCCCACAGTACCATCCCGTAGGCCTGAGCGTTGGACTTGGTAACCGAAGTGACGCAGCGCTTGCGGTTGCGGCGCACCGCCAGCTGGAACGCGTACCGGATCACGCGCTCGCAGCCGCGTCGCGTGAACACCGCCGTCTGCACGGCGATCTCTTCGGGGTGACGCTCGTAGAGGAAACCGCCCACCGGGGCGTATTCTCCCTCCGTGTTTTCCCGCACGATCACCAGGTCAATCTCGCCGGGCCCGCGGCCCTTCAGCGGCCCTTCGACACCCCGGTACAGCACGGCCGGCCGCACATTGGCGTACTGGTCGAACGCTCGGCGAATCGGCAGCAGCAGTCCTTGCAGCGTCACATGATCGGGAATCTCCGGGTGCCCCACCGCCCCGAGCAGGATCGCATCGAAGGGCCGCAGGATATCGAGAAACTCCGGCGGGGCCATACTCCCGTTGCGGAAATAATGCTCCGACCCCCAGCCGAATTCTTCAAAGCGAACCTCGAAGCCGAACCTCCGTGCGGCTTCGAGCAGCACACTCCTGGCTGGCGGGATCACTTCCGGACCGACGCCGTCGCCCGGGATTACAGCGATGGAATAGCAGGCCATGTTAGGATCGTGCCGTGCAGGAGGTAGCCATCATAGCAGAGTGACGCTGGAATCCATGTTTTCGCTGCGCGGCCGCACTGCGCTCGTCGCAGGCGCCAGTCGTGGGATCGGGCTTGCGATTGCGCGGGCCATGGCGGCTGCCGGGGCCCACACAATTCTCGCCGCAAGGTCGCTCGAAACTCTCGAGCGGGAGGCGGCGCGCTTGCGCACAGCCGGGTGGCAGGCAAGGGCGGCACACCTGGACGTCACCGAGCCGGCTTCCATCGAAGCGCTCGCCGCCGGTTTGGGTGAAGTACACATTCTCGTGAACGTTGCCGGTACCAACATTCGCAAGCCGTTTCTCGATTACACGCCCGAAGAGTACGAGTTTCTGCTCGCCACAAACCTCCACGGCCTCGTGGAACTGACTCGGCGGATCGGGCGCCGCATGATCGAGCAGGGGGCGGGCGGCAAGGTGATCAATATCGGCAGCCTCATGTCGGTGTGCGGCCTGCCCTACCTGTCCGTTTACGCCATCACCAAGAGCGGCCTTGCCGGGTTGACGCGTGTGCTGGCGGCCGAGTGGGCGCCGCACAACATCCAGGTCAACTGCATCGCCCCTGGAATGATCCTGACGGACCTGAACCGGGAAGTGTGGCAGCGGCCTGGGATGCGGGAGTGGCTTCGCGGGGTCCAGGCCAACCCGCGGCTGGGCACACCGGAGGATGTGGCGGCGGTGGCCGTTTTTCTGGCCGGCCCGGCCTCCGACTACATCACCGGCCAGGTGATTGCTGTGGACGGCGGATACACAACCACTGCCGCGTGGCCCTACCAGCCGTAGTTGTGTTGTTCCTGATAGCGCAAAAAGTCTCTTCCCCCCACGCGCGTCACGGGGCATACTAGGGACAGGCAGTAGCCAGTACTTTCCGGAGGTGACCTCATGCCGATCAAGACGATCTTGGGGCTGTTCGGTGGCGTCAAGCCCCTGACGGTAAAACAAGGTCTCGCCGTTCTCGAACGCGACAAGTATCGCTGCCAGTATTGCGGCCTGGACGGACTGGCCAGCTTCGAGAACTATCTGGTCATGACGGTGGATTTCGTCGTGCCCCGGGCGCGCGGGGGCAAGAAAACAGGCCGCAACCTCGTGGCTGCCTGCCGACCCTGTAATGTCATCAAAGGACAGCGGGTCTTCAAAACCTTCGAGGACGCCAAGGCCTATGTCTTAGAGAAGCGCGAAGAAATCCGCAAAGTGTGGGAGGAGCGAACCGCGAAGCTGAAGGCCACCGCCTGACGCCGCCCTCCGCCGGACACTCACTCGTTACGGTTGCCGCCACGGACGCGGCGGCATTACAATCATGCCGGTGCGTGGCGCCCGGCCGACCGCCTGCCGGGCGGCATAACCGCATTACCATCCGTGGGAGACGATCATGAAAAACGGGAACATCGCAATCCTCATACTGGCCCTGTCGGCGGGGTCGGCCGCGCAGGACTACCGGGGTGCCGTCCTCGGTCGCGTGACAGATCCGAGCGGCGCTGCGGTAGCCGGGGCCAAGGTGGCTGCCGTAAACGAAGCGACCAACACCATCGCTACGGCGCAGACGGCCGCCGACGGCGCCTATTTGATCCCTTTCTTGATTCCCGGAAGATACCGGGTCGAAGTGGAGGCTCCGGGCTTCCAGAAATACGCCCAGAGCGGCATCACCGTCAGCGTCAATTCCCAGGTTCGCGTGGACGTGACCTTACAGGTGGGCGCCATCACGGAGTCGGTCACGGTGACGGCGGACGCTCCCTTGTTGGAGACCGCCACGGCCACGATGGGCCAAGTGGTGGACCGCCGCAAGGTCGAGGCCCTGCCGCTTAACGGGCGCATGATCTTCATGTTGAACCGGCTGGCGCAGGGCGTGATCTGGCAGACGCCGACGTTCGGCGCCACAGGCACATCCGGCCTGCGCCCGTTTGACAACCTGGGCGGTTCCGCCTGGTCCATGAACGGAGGCCGTCTCACTTCCAACGAGTTTCTGCTGGACGGGGCGCCCAATTCCACCAGGGGACGCTACAACTTCGCACCGCCCGTGGACGCCGTTGAGGAGTTCAAGATCCAGACCAACAGCTTCGATGCACAGTACGGGCGCACCGGCGGGGGCGTGGTCAATATGACCCTCAAGTCCGGGACCAATGACCTGCACGGCCAGATGTGGAACTTCACCAAGTACGGCATGTGGAACGCCAACAACTCGCTCAATGTGGCTACGGGGCGTCCCAAGCCGCCCCAGCAGTACAACCAGTACGGGGCAACGGGGTCCGGCCCGGTGTACCTACCGGGGCTGTACAACGGCCGCAACCGCACCTTCTGGATGTTCACCTGGGAAGGTCTGCGCGAGCGCGTCCCTTTCCCGATCACGACCAGTGTGCCGACGGCGGCCGAGCGCGCCGGGGACTTCAGTGTGGCCTACCGGGACGGCGGACCCTTCGACATCTACGATCCCCTCACCACCCGCAGGGATTCATCCGGCCGGCTGGTGCGCGATCCCTTCCCGCAACGCCGAATTCCCGCATCGCGGATCCATCCCATCGCCGTCAAGGTCCTCGAGATCTATCCTCTGCCCAACGTGCCGAATCAGCGGCAGAACAACTTCGTCAACCCGGTCAACAAGGGAATCTACAACTACAACGCGGAGGTCGTCCGCATTGACCACGTACTGAGCGAACGGCACAAGATCTTCGGATCCTTCTACCGCAACCACCGCGACGAGTTCCGCTCCAACAACGGCCTGCAGGGTACATTTGCCAACCAGGGCCAGTGGCCCCAGACCCGCAACAATCACGGCTTCATCGCCGATTTGGTCTCGACTCTCTCGGCCACCAGCGTATTCAACGCACGTGTCGGGTTCACCCGGTTCCTGGAAACCAACTTCCTGACCGACGTTCGAAAGTTCGATGCGAGCACTTTGGGCTTCGTTCGCCTCCCCGGGCCTTATCTTCCGGTCTTTAACTTAGATCAGTACACGACCATCGGAGTCGGCAACCAGGGCGTCAACACGGCGGACAACACCGCAAGTGCTCAGGCAAATTACACGCGCACGTACTCGCGGCACACGCTCAAATACGGAGGGGAGTACCGAAATATCCGATCGAATCCCGTTACGACTGGGACCGAAAACGGCGAGTTCACGTTTAACCGGGCCTTCACACGCCGCGACGTCAACACACAGGATGCAGCTTCCGGACACTCCGTAGCAAGTCTTCTGCTCGGCTATCCGGCGAGCGCACAGATCGGAGCGGGGCAGGCCCGCGCCGAGCAGTGGCATTATCTGGCGTTTTTCATCCAGGACGACCTCCGGCTGACCTCGCGACTGACCGTCAATCTGGGATTGCGCTGGGACTACGAAAGCCCCGTCACCGAGCGCTACAACCGCCTGGTACGGGGCTTTGCCTTCGACCAGCCCAGCCCGCTGGCGGAGCAGGTCCGCAACGCGGCAGGCGCCTCGAACTGCCCGGCGTGCGCCAACCTCAAAGGCGGGCTGTTGTTTGCCGGCGTGAGCGGCGCGCCCCGAGGCCTGTTTGATCCCGATCGCAACAATTTCCAGCCCCGCTTGGGAGCTGCTTACCGCCTGACAAACCGGACCGTTCTCCGGGGCGGTTTCGGAATGTATTACTCGCCCACCACGCAATTTGGACCTCAAACCGGCTTTTTCGTGCCGACCAATTACATCGCCAACGACCTCCAGGGTCGGGCCGGAGTACCCGAACTCTCCGTCAACACCTTCGCCAACCCGTTCCCCGCCGGGCGGACGCCCGCTCCGGGGGCTTCGCTCGGGCTCATGACTCAGGTGGGACAATCCGTGAGCTTCGACGACCCCAAGCGTGTCGTTCCTTTCATCTACCAGTTCACGGTCGGGATTCAACAGCAGGTGACGCCGAACCTGGTGGTGGAAGCGGCCTTTGTGGGCAGCCGTACCCGTAAGCTGCCTGTGGGCAAATCCTTCAATTTCGTTCCCCGTGAGGAACTCGCCAAAGGAGTCTCCTACCTGCAGCAGGTCGTTGATAATCCTTTCGCCGGCTTGCTGCCGGGCTCAGCCTTCAACGGCCGCACCGTGCAGCGCCAGCAACTACTCCTGCCCTTTCCTCAGTTTTCGGGCACGCGCGGCGATAACAGCCCGACCGGCGGCTCGGTGCAGAACTCGATGTCCATCGGAGAGAGCTCCTTTCATTCCTTCCAGCTCCGCGTCGAAAAGCGGCTTTCGGGCGGTGTGACCTTCATCAGCTCCTATACACTTTCCAAAAACATCGAGCGCAACAACTTTCTGAATGCGCAGGACACCGCTCTGGTGCGCCAGTTGACCAATTACGACCGCACTCACGTCTGGGTCTTCAGCGGCGTGGCCGAACTGCCCTTCGGACGGGGCAAGCGCCTGGGGTCGAACGTCCCGGGTTGGGCCAACCACCTGATTGGCGGCTGGCAGTACGTCTGGATTGCGAACGTCGGATCGGGAAGACCGCAAGATGCACCCGGAGGGGTGGAACCTTTAAGCAGCCCCGTCATACCGAACCAGAGCCTCGATCTCTGGTTCAACAACTGCTATGTGGACACGAGCGGCAGGCCCAGCGCACAGTGTGCGGCCAATAACCTCCAGCCCGCATGGCGCGTGCGTCCCGCCGGCGAACTCCGCACCACCCCGAACCGCTTTAGCAACATTCGCGTGCCGGTCAAACCCATTTTCGACATGTCGCTGCACAAGCTGATCCGCTTTAACGAACACACCTATCTCGAGTATCGGTTCGAGACATTCAATACGTTCAATTCCGTGATCTTCGCACCGCCAAATACAGACTTCTCCAACGCCAACTTCGGCAAAGTACCGCAACCGCGGGCGCCGATTTACTTTCCAAGAAACTTGCAGATGGGTCTCAAGCTGTACTTCTAATATGGAGCGACCTTGTCAAGGCCTGTTTTAATCGTTCTGGCGTTGGCCTCCTTTCGAGGAATCGGCAGGCCGATGTAGCCGCAACGCGGGTGACGGAACGAGAGGCAATTTGCGACGGTGGATC
>JBBIJF010000015.1:0-105092 GCA_037446115.1 Acidobacteriota bacterium
TTGCCACCGCGCCGAAGCTTGCTATGCTGGGAGGCGGAAGGCCTGCCCTTCGAGCCGGTAGCTCAGGCGGTAGAGCATCTGCCTTTTAAGCAGAGGGCCGCGGGTTCGAGTCCCGCCCGGCTCACCATTTGTTTCCAAAGAGTTATCGCGCACCCGCTGCTAGGCCGGTCGTACCGCGGGCCATACTCTTGGCAGCCTACCCTTCTTGCCCGTGTCATGGTCGCAGCACGATACCTGCCTGAGCGACCGACTGCTCTGCCACCCAAGAGCCTGAGGCCACCACCGCTGCCTTGTGGTCCGGGTACTGGGCGGCGGGGAACGGTGCCGGCGGCGCGGCGCGATTGAGAAGCTGGATCAAAGCCTCCAGCGTGTCTGCGCGGTGGAACCCCTCGCGCGTGTGGACGAGGAACGCCACGGGCCTGCCCGCGCGATCCCGCAACAGCCAACACACACCCCGCTGAGGCTCCGCCACCGGCTCTTCGTTGTCGTACGCGGCCAGGTGCTCGAACAACTCCCCACCGGGTGAAAACAGCTGATGGTTGTCACCCGAAAACTCGAAAACGGCAGGCGATGTGGTCACACGCACGAGCTCGGCCATCCCAGGCAGGCGCGCAGCATAGCTGGAAGCATCCAGCGGCCTCCACTCCAACTGCGGGGGTCGGCAAGCCTCCCAATTCATGGCAGCCTCCAGCTGCCTTAAATCGTACGGCGGCTGTAAAAGCCAAGGCAGTGCCAGATCCTCGCGCACGGCGGCATCCAAATCGAAGGGCGCTTGCTCGGCTTCAGCCACCTCCTGCTCAAGTTCGGCCAGCAACCGCTGCCGCGCCTGCTCGCGCACCTCTCGGCTGGTCAAAGCCAGCTCTTCAAACCGCCGCGGCAACCTCGACAAGATCGGTTGTAGCCGACCCACGATGCCCTGAAACAGCCGGATGCGCTGCCCGAGGGCAAAGTACACGTCGGCCTCCACCGTGTCCTCGTATGCCAGATTCCAAATCCGCACCTGTGGCCGCCGCTGCCCCAATCGGTCAATGCGCCCGATCCGCTGCTCTACCTTCATGGGATTCCAGGGCAGATCGTAGTTCACTAGCACGCCCGCCGCTTGCAAGTTCAACCCTTCGCTGGCAGCGTCCGTGCAGACCATAAGCCCGACCTGACCCGCGTTCAACCGCCGCTTGATTTCCTCTCGGCTGCAAGGAATCCAACGCCCGGAGCCGTCCCGCCAAGCCCCGCCTTCCCCCGAGTAACTGGCGACCGAGATTCCCGCAAGCTCGCCGGCCAGAAACTCCCGCAGATACTCCATGGTGTCGGCGTATTGCGTAAAGACGATCACTGTCTCCGATCCTGACGCAAACAGTTGGGCCAGCTCAGCACGCAGTCGCCTGGCCTTGCTGTCCACGTTCAGCCGGGCGATGTGACGCAGCAACTCGAGGATCCGCTGTCGCTCCTCAACCTCGGCGGCCGTGGCAGCCAGCTCCGCCGCTTCTTCCGCCGACATCACCTCGTCGGCCGTCTCATCCGGCGAGGCGTCCTCCGCGCTCGGCGTCAGTCGCGCCAGGCGGCCGTTCAACGTCCGCTTCAGTGCCTCGAAACTGCTTGCTAACCTGCGCCGATACACCGTCATCACGAAGCCCACCGCCGTGCGCTTGTCTTCCGGCGCCTGCCGATAGGTTTCGGCGATGTAGTCCTCGACTTGAGCGTACAGCTGTCGTTCGGCCGGCGTCATCTGGATGGCGATGTCGGTCACTTGACGTTCCGGCACCAGCAAGCCCAACTTGCCCGCCCGATAATAGGAGCGCAACAGCTCGCGCGTGTGGCGAACCATGCGCCAGCGCAGCGGCGAACATGCCCTCAACACCTCGATGAGCGCCCGCCTGCCCTCTAGATCCAGCATCTGAAGCGGCGCCGTGGCTCGCTCGCGCAGCGCCCGCACCACCTTGGCCCGCTTGATGGGAGAAAGCCCCGGCGTCAGAGCCGCGATCTCTTCATCGCTCAGCGCCCCAAAGTACGCTTCACAATCGCGAAACCACTCGATCGCCCGCTGCAAGTTCTCGGTCGACGGGTTCCCGCTGGTCCAGGTGAAGTAGTCCAGAAAGGCGCGCGGATCCTGCGCCCACTTGGGTGGCAAACCCAACAACTCCATCAAATCCCAAAGCTCCACCGGATGCACCTGCATCGGTGTGGCCGTCAGCAACAGCAGGCTCTGGCAGCGGCGCGCCAGTTCCCGCATCAGCGTGAGCAAAAGGTTGGGACCTTTCTCTTGCGCCGTGCCTGCGCCGCGTCGGCGGGCGTGATGGGCTTCGTCCAGTACCACCAGATCCCACGGCTCAGCCTCAAGCAGCTCCCGGGACCGATCGCGCCGGCGCATGAGGAAGCTCGAGGCGAGCACCACCGCTTCCCGTTGCCACTCATCCCACCTGACCGCACGCTCCAGCGGCCCTATCCTCCCGTGAGCCCTCCGCCAGCGCAGCGAGGCGCCATCGTAAATCGGCACGTTCAGATTGAACTTTTCGTACAGCTCGTTCTGCCACTGAATCTGCACGTCCTTGGGGGGCGTCAGGATCAGGATCCGTCGCGCTTTGCCCGCCAACAGCGCCTGACGAAGGATCAGCCCCGCGGTGATGGTCTTGCCCAATCCGACCTCATCGGCGATCAACAGCCGGCAGGGCCAGGCTTGCAAGAAGCGCAGATAAGTGCGGATCTGATGGGGCCAGGGCGTCACCGCGCTGGTGATCTCGCCCACCCGGACGCCGTGTGGCATCTCGGGCGCCAGGCGCACAAAGGTCCACACGCAGCGGCGAATCTCCTCCGGGGTCAGCCGGAACTCCGGCTCGAAGCCGCGGGCTGGTCGGGGCGACAGTGGCCGATCGTCCTGGGGCAGAAACTCGAGTAACCTCCGTCGAGCCGCCTCGGGAAAATCCAGCACCCGGGTGCGCGGCGAGCGATCCTCCCATAGCCGGGCGAAGGCCTCCAGCTCCGCTTCGGCGTGCGCTCGCTCGGTCTCGCTCAGCCAGGCGCAGTGCACGTGGAAGCTTTCGCAGTTGTTCTTCCAGCCGCCGGCCGTCTCGTTGATGCTGCCCGAGAAAGTCAGGATGTTGCCGTCGGAGTCCGTGATAATGCCGAACTTGGCGTGGTAAATGCCCGGCACGCGTTCCGGTCGGCCCTGCTCATCCACCGGCACGGCCACCTTTACATCCAGGAAGCCGTGTTCCACCATCCAGGCCAGCAACTCCAAGCCGCGGCGGGCCTCCTCGTCCGGCGGGGTGAGGTCCACGGCGCCCAGGCGACGCTCCAGTTCCGCCCGCAGGTCGTATCCCGTCTGGATGGCCTCCCGCTCGGGTTCCTCGAGCGTACAACCCACGATCAATCGCATGCGCCCGCCATGGGCGATCAGCCCCGCCAAACCGCGCGCCGCCAGCGCCAGGGCATCGGCTGTGAAATACCCGGTCGTGCGGCAATACTCCACCGCGCACGCCAGCGCCGGGTTGTAGAACAGTTCCACCAAATCGCCGTCTTCGTGGGAATAGCGGAACTGCCATTTCCTCTCAGTCAGCAAGGGCATCCGGCTCTACCAGCTCCAGCTCGATCTGTTCGGGCCGCTTCGGCTCGGGAACCTTTTCGGCAAAGGCCAGCCGCCGCAGTTTTTCCAGCGCCTCGAAATCGCTCGCCGCGCCCTCCAGCATGGGATCTGCCTTCTTGCCTCCCCGCCCCGGCATGCTTCTGGAAACGGGCGGCAGCACGTTCAGCAGGACCTCAAGCGCCGTCAGCAAGCCCGGGTCATTCAGCAGATCCAACGACTCCAATCGCTGACGCGCCGCCTCCACATTCCGACGGCGAACCAGATAGGCGGCCTCGTGCAGCCGATCCAGCATGGGTGCTTGCGCGTCGGCGGCGACGCGGTTGCGCGCGAAACGCGTCTGACTATCCCACAACGTCACGTCGTCGCCTGAAACGCCGCACACCACGTTCCTGACTTCCTGCTCGAAGTCCAGGCCTACCACGCGGGCCAGCTTGAGCGCCTCGTCGGCGGGAAACTTGGGCGCGCGGAAGGCGTCCCAGGCCAGCACGTACCACTCGGTCAGCGGATCCAAGTGGGCCTGCCGCTTGATGCTGGCCAATTGCTCGAGACGCCACTGCTTGACTTCCCGCCGCGCCGCCTCCAGCGCGTCTTCGGGACGGACCCGGTAGGGATCCCACTCGCCCAACACCTCGCTCAAGAAGTCGTCGGGTTGCGGAGCCGGCCTGCCCCGGACCATGGGCCAGTGGCGCGAGAAAACCTCGAGCGCCGGCCCGAAGCAGGCCAGGTACAGATCGATGCCCCTCAGGCCGGCTTCCTGGAACCGCGCCACCTGGCTGCGCACCACCTCGCGCACCTGCGGCTCGACGTCCTCCCAGAACACTTCTTCCGCACGGCGGCCCCCATCCTCACGCAGCCGACACACCAGGAAAATCGTCGAGCGCGCCGCCGATTTCTCGCGAATGTGCAGGCTGCCCTCAGCCTCGGTGTGCACGGGCCAGGATGCGGTAATCACGAAACCGGCTTCGATCAACCCCGTGGCCAGCGCGTCCCAAGCGCCGGTCGCCTTGTGCGTGAACATCACGGTCATGATGCCGCCCGGCTTGAGCACCCGACGCAGCTCGGCGAAGATGCGCGCCATGCGCTGCTGGTAATCCAGTTGGGCAAGCCGTTTGGCGCCGGGCTGGCCCGCAAACCTCATGGGATTGGCTACGGCCTCGCGATCCTTGTCCGTCAGGTACGAAGTGAACAGCTCGGGATAAAGCAGCCCGGCGGTGCGCTTCAGCCAGACGTAGAAAAAGTCCGACAGCTCGCCGTACATGACATTGTCGTAGTAGGGCGGATCAATCACGATGCAGTCCACCGAGGCATCGGGCAGTGAGAGCGCATCGGCCGATTCGCAGAGGATTTTTACTTCCGGCTTGGGGCGCGATGATGGCGCGAACAGCCGATCGGAAGTGGATCCCTCTGAGTTGTAGCCGAGTAGCTCGATGAGTTCGACCAGCGCCTTGCCGGTTTGCTCGAGCGCCCAGTCGTAGCCCAGGCCCGTGATGGTGGGAGCCATCTCCGCGTAGGACCACTTGAAGCTGAAGTCGTGGCGGTCGAACACCCCCGCTACTACCTCGCGGGTCGCATGCCATCGTACCTGAATTGCGTTGTAATTCAGCAGCTTGTCAATCGCCAGCGCGAGGTAGAGCATGGCGGCGCGGTCCAGTTCGCTCAAGCGACCCCCGTTCTGGGCTCCGAGCTCCTCCACCATGTCCTGGAAAATTTCAACCGAGGTGCAATGGCCGTAAAGCTGGCGGGGGTTGAAAAGGTCTCGCCACTTGGAGGCGCCGTATTGCCGAGGGCGATCGTCGTTCGCGTCTGCGGGAAATTCCTCATCCGGCACGATGTTGCGCGCTTGCCAGAGCGGCATCTTCTCGGCCAGCCGTTTTTGTACCAGCTCCTCGACATCGTCCTCGGGGCGCGGGGCGCGGAAGCCGCGAATCATCTTGGTCTTGGGCTTGCCATTCTTATGTCTGCCGACGACGACTTCTTTCTTGTAGACCACGCAGTAAAGCTGATGCCCCATGCGCCCGGCCTGCGCCTGGCGCTTGATGTCCTCAGCCGGAATCTCCCGCCCACAGTCAGGGAACGGGCACTTACCGACGCCGCCGTCCACGGTGCCGGGGGAGTGTTCGCTCGCCTTGTGGACGATTGCGAAGCGTATCCGTTTGCCTTCGGGGATGAGCCGCACGCCCGTGCCCTCGCCATCCAGGCGCCAGTTCGGCGACAGCGGCACCAGCCCGCCACAGTAAGGGCAGGTCACGGTGCGGGCCCAGAGGTAGCCTTCAACAGTCTTAACGTCGGGTGACTCCGCTGGGAAAATCCCCTCGAAACGACGGCGAGCGCGTCGCTGAAACTCAACCGAGAGCTGTTCATAGCGTTTGTGAAGTGCCCAGCCCAGTGTGGCGGGCAGGCCGACGGTAGCGTGCAGCAGCAAGCCGGCGACCGGGTTCAGGTCGTTCGCGATACATTCAATTCCAAGTCGCGCGGCCTCGAATGGTATACTACCCCCGCCAGCCGTTGGATCAAGAAGCAGTCGTCTCGCAGGGGTTACGTCGGGGGGCGGAGTAAATTGGAACGCTCTCGGGTACCCGTAGGGGTCGGCCGCAAGACGGACGCCCTGCGCGTTCGCACGAAGCATCTTCCTCTTGGCCTCGATCGGATCCCCGTGAATCCCCAGCGCCCACAGGAATTTTTTGCGGTCCGCATCGGCCGGGAGCAAGCTGCCCAGAATCGCCGCCCGACTGGCCACCAACGGCCGGCGCGCCCACCAAACGTGCAGGTAGTAGGTCGGCGGAAGCGCCGTCATGGAGCGACGCTCGCGTACGCACTCTTCGCCGATTTCCGCAATCGGCAACCACTCTTCGATCAACCGACGGTCCGTCATCCCCCGACCTCAACGCGAGGTCAGCAGCAGCCGCAACGCCGCCAGCACGCGCCGCGGATTCGGCCGGTGCAAGGCCATGCTCATCCAATAGCTGGCTTCTTCCTTGCTCATCGCTTCCACGCCGTCAGCCACCTCGCGAATCCGGTCCGTGTTCTTCATGGGCGCCAGGGCGCGAAACAGCAGGCCCAGCCGGAGCGCCGTGTCCTCGGCCAGCGGCCAGGTGCGAACCTTGCCTGGCTCGAGCGCCCCCAGTTGAATCCTTTCCTTGAGCAATCGCTTGGTGACCCGCATCTCAACCAGCCGCAGCGCCGCACCCTGAAGCGTGCCCACGTGCTCGGGCTGTTTCAAGCGCGGCGTGGCGGCCGAGGGCAACTGGTAGATTGATAGAGTCCAGTTCATCGAAGAGCGCACCTTCAGGCGCAGTTCGTACACGGGCTTGGGTGAGTAGGCCATGGCGGCAGAACCTCGCATCGCAGCTCCTCTCCTCAGGCGGCCGGTGCGGCTTCGGCCTCGACGAAGGCTTCACCCCCGCCGAAGCGCGTGATCTCCTTGGCCAGGCGCTCGGGAGCGTCGCTTTCCAGTCTGAGCACGGGGTCGAACGCGAGAAGATAACTGGCCGTGAAGTCGCTCTCGCGGGCCGCTCGCAGTTGCGGGTCGAGAAAGCTCTTGACCGCTTGGGCCTTGTCTACGGCGCCCGAGTAAACTACGCTCAGCTCGTCCACGCCCTCGGCGGCGAGCCGCGCCTCCACTTGCAGGCTGACCTTGGGGCCGCTGAGCGTGACCATGGCCTGATGTACCTTCCATGCCCCCACATGATCGAACATGCGGATGGTAAGTCGCTGGATGCCGGCGCACTTGTCTTTGCGTGCCTTTTCCCATAACTCCTCGAGGGCTGTCAATAAAGGACCTTCGGCACTGTAAGTGAGCACGGCGGGTGGTGGAGCCGTGATCTGTGCTTCCGGCTTTGTGATCCCTCCCTCTGCGCTCACGTTCACCACCACCGTCGCCTGTTGGCGCGTACCCCGGCTGTCGCTAACTTCGATCTGATAGGTGGTCGTTGCGGTCGGGTTGACTCGGGCTGAGCGTTGGGTTTCCTCGGTCTCGGTGGCGCTCAGGCGCGGATCGCTGCTCATGTAAGTATACGGGGGTACGCCACCGGACACCCTGACCGTGAGTTCGGCGAACTCACCGGGCTGGATCGTAGCGGGCTTGGCCACGAAATCGACGCGCAGCGGCTCGGCGCGCGGCCAAAGCTTCTTGGCTTTGGCGTCCTCCATGGTGTGGAGGAAAGTATTGTCCGAGATGCGAATGGCCGGGCTGGGATCACCCGGTCCCCAGACTTGATTACCTTCCCGGTAAATGAAGCGTCCTTGCTGGATGCCGGCGCGGATGCATTCGTAAAGTGGGGTCTCGTGCAGCAGGATGGAAAGCCGGGGCGCCCTGCGATATTCCAGGCGCAACTGCTGAAGCGTCATCCCCCCGCGGAGGGCGAGGCCGGTCTCCTTGGCCACGAAAGCCGGAGAGTCGGGAGCATCGCGCGCGGTGAGCAGCTTGCGCTGCTCGGAGAGCACCCGCTCCACATGCATCTGACCGTTGCCCGGATTGTCGGGGTTCGTTAGTTCGATGGTGGTGTGCCCCAACGGCAGGTTACTGCCAGTCATGGGCGAGGCCGAGGGATAAAACAAATGCCGGTAGCATTGAAGGATGGATTGCGAGATTCTCAGATCCAACTCGTGATACTCGGCGTTGACCTTCTGGATCTGGTAATCAGCCAATTGTTGTTGATTGGCCGGCTTGCGCAACTGCTCCAGCGCGAGCTTGCGACGGGCCAAACTGCGCATGTTCGGGATCTGGCTTTCGTCGGCCACCACGAAAACCAGGTTGTTCTTGAGTTCGCGAAACCTGCGCTCGGGACCTTTGTGCTGGAAGATATCCTCGACCTCGTCGGGCGGCTTGCGCAGTTCCGAACCCACGGCCGTGGCCTCGTAGTTGAGCAAGACCAACAGCGGACGCGGATCGGCCAGATCGTCGGGGACTTCCCATGGTCCGGCGGGAAACAAAATGGTGTTGAACTCGCCGCGGGGCAGATTGAAAAGCTTGTCGATCCGATCGCGCAGATAGGCGCGCACCTCGCCGGCCTCGACGTCGCGCATGAAGCGGGCGATGATCTGATTGAGATTGGCCTCGGCCATAAAACGCAGCGGAGCGGCCGGGCGATCGTCCAAAAACAGAGCTTCGTTCTGAAAAGCGATACGGGCTTGCTCGACGAAAGCGGGCTCGAGGGCAGGCGAGCAAACCGCCAGGCGAAGCTGCTCCGCGGATACGCCGCGGGCGGTCTCCGGGAAGGCCAGCGTGTGCCAGAGAATGGTCCGCGCAACGTAGGAAGTTACCGGAGGCAGGCCGGGGAACTTCTGCTGGTCCAAACGCTGAGCCAGTGCGGGCTCGTCACCGGCCACGGCGGCCACGTCGGATTTGATGGCCGGGGCGTATTGCTGGAGACCCATCTTCACCAGGATTTCGTTGCGGATGGGTTCGAAGCCGGGATCCATGTGGTGGATGTGAATGGCGTGAGCATCAAACGGCTGTCGGCTCCATAGCCAATGCACGGTGCGCACCAGCAACCGAAGCATGCCGCGCGTGCGCTGGAAAGTCGAGATCGAAGAAGTCTTCTCGGTGAGCAGTTCCAGCAGCTTGGGATGGAAGGGATAGCTCCGAAGAAAATTCTCTTTGAGTTCGGGCTGGCAGGCTTCCGCCGGCAGGCTGTCGCGATTCGCGGCCCAAAGCTGGGCGTAGGTCTCGATCACGTCGGCTGCGACAGCGCGGTCGATGCGTTCGAACAGGCGAACGCGCAGCACGTCGGCGGTCTCATCCTCCTCGGTGGGATTCAGTACGGTGGAAGCGCGACCGGCGACCTTTTCCGCCTCATCGAACGCCGCCGCCGCACGCTCGTTTTCCGCCTGATAGGCGTCCAACGCTCGGCCTTCCCGTCCAATCGCCAGTGTGCAGACCAGCGCCACCCGAGGCGTCGAGGCCACAGCCTTGAACAGCGCTTGCGCGAAAGCGGTGAACTGGCCGCCGGCACCCGGGAAGGCAAGCTCCACCTTGCGCAAGTACACGCCGATTTCATCGAGCAGGATCAGCGTGGGCTGATTGTCGAATAAGGTTCGCAGCAGCTCGGCGCCGGGAGCGACGTGACGCTGATCGGAATTGCGGATGCGCTCATAGGCGGCCCTGCCGCCCACTTGGTAGGCGAGTTCGCCCCACAGGCTGAAGGCACGCAGGCCGGGCTCGAGCTCGCGCCCATTGGCCGGGTCCGAGTCTTGTCCGTCCAGTCCCGCTACTTTGACGTGGCCCCGGGGTAGCAGCTCGGGATCAAGGAAGTCCGACACGTTCTCAACGCCCGGCATCCCTCGCGCCGCGTGAACCAACGCGATCAAGGCGTGAGTCTTACCGCCACCGTATTGGGTTCCGAGCCGAAGGATGGGGGAGACCTCGCCACCGCGGCCGCACAGGCGCAAGCAAACGGCCTGCAGCAAGTGGCGCAGGCCGCGCGTGGGAAAGGTGTTGCGGAAGAAGACAACGGGGTCGGAGTAAATGGAAGGGGCCGTTCCTTTCACTACCTGCGAGAGGTCGGCCATGAACTGCTCATCGGGCGTGGCGCCGCTCAGCACATCCGGACGTGGCGTGCAGAGATCGAACACAGTGGGCAGGCTCACCACAACTCTCCTTTGTTCTTTGGCATATTCTACATGCCCTGGTCGGCTGGCGGAACTGGAGCAGCGTGGAGGAGCTCTATCGGCCTGACATTCATTTCGCCAACTTGTTGGGTCACAGTCCGGGCAGGGATGGGAGCCGTGGCTGCCCCCGGCGGCGCTGGTGGTGGAGAGCCTGCGCTCCGGATGAACGCCGGGGCCTGATCAGGCGGAGGCTTCCGCTGGGCTTGGTTGGCCGACGCTCATCTCACCCGGCGGCGTCTCGTGCCGATGCTGGGGCCGGAACCAAGGGGTGTCCCGGCATTATCAGGCCAGCCGGACAGCCGAAGCTCAATGGGAGGCAAACGCAGCGCTCAGGGGGACAGGGCTGGGCGGACGTCGAACAACCTGCTTCGGAGAGAAGGGTTTCGGGTAGTCGAGACGCTGGGAGGTGGTAGAGGCGCCCGGCAGCGGCCAGGATGAGAGTTTGCCCGGCGAAGGAAGGCAAAACCGAGGTGGCCTTTCTCGCGCTGTTGCGATTACAGAAGCGCAATGGACATCGGGGGGTGTACCTGGCTTTACCGACCCAGGCCACCGGAAATCTAATGTTCGAAAGAACGTTCACGTTCTCGCAGAATTTTTCCACCGATGTGGCGCTGGACCTGCAGCTGGTTCGGCGCTCGATGTCGCCGGGCAGGCTGAGGACATCGCGATCCTATGTCGTCCCCACGCGCGTGGGGGTGGACGGATAGTCCTTGTCCGCCAAGTGGTCGTTGATCTGCTACTGTGTTTCCCATGCGAGGCAAAGCGACCTTGTTCTTTGTCTGCCTGCTGGCCTGCGCGCAGGCGCCGGCGGATCGCGCGGCCCGGTTGCACCGCTCACTGCTCATCATTGACACCCACAACGACGTCACCAGCCGAACCGTCACCGGCTTCGACATCGGCAGGCCGGACGGCAAGGGCCACACCGACCTTGCGCGCCTGCGGGCCGGCAACGTCGGCGCCGTGTTCTTCTCCGCCTACGTGGCGGCCGGCTACGCCGCGCAGGGGCGCGCTGCGCACCGCGCCCTGGAGATGATCGACACGATCCGCTACGACATCGTCGAGCGCTACCCGCGGGATTTCCTGCTGGCCCTGACGGCCGCCGACATCGAGCGCGCCCACCGCGAAGGCAAGATCGCCGCCCTGATCGGCATCGAAGGCGGCCACGCCATCGAAGATAATCTGCGCCTGCTGCGCAACTACTACCGGCTCGGCGTGCGCTACATGACCCTGACGCACAGCAACACCAATAACTGGGCCGACTCCTCCGGCGACGAGGACGATCCCCAGGTCAAGCGCCACAACGGTCTGACCGCCTTCGGGCGTCAGGTCGTCGCCGAGATGAACCGCCTGGGCATGATCGTGGACATCTCCCATGTCTCCGACAAGACCTTCTGGGATGTGCTCGAGACCAGCCGCGCCCCGGTGATGGCCTCGCACTCCTCCTGCCGGGCCCTCTCGAACATCCCGCGGAACATGTCCGACGAGATGATCGTGGCGCTGGCCAAAAAAGGAGGCGTGATCCAGATCAACTTCGGCTGCGAGTTCCTTTCGCAGGCTTCCGCTTCCGCATCCCCGTGGGCCAACCGGGAGCTGGCGCGCAAGCTGCGCGCCATTGCCGACCGCGAGGCCCGCGCCGAGGCGGCCCGCAAGGCCGCCGCAGCCATGCCGCGCGCGCGGCTCGAAGACGTCGTGGCCCACATTGACCATGTGGTGAAGCTCGCCGGTGTGGATGCCGTGGGGATCGGGAGCGATTTCGACGGCGTCAGCTGCACTCCCGAGGGACTGGACGACGTTTCCCGGTTCCCCAACCTGACGCGGGCTCTGCTGGAGCGCGGCTATTCAGAGGCCGACATCCGGAAGATTTACGGCGGCAACACGTTGCGGCTCCTGCGCGCCGTCGAGAAGGCCGCCGGGGTACACTAAGGCCCAAGGAGGCGGCCATGACATCGCGCCGAGCGTTTCTGGCAGGAACTCTTGTTGCCACTCCCTACCTCCGGCGGGCACGCGCGAAAACGGGCTACACTTTCGCGGAGATCGAACGCATGCTGGAGCGTGGCGATATCCGCGGCCGGCTTAGCAAAGACGATCTGCCGACCCCCGCCCTGCTGCTGGATTTGGACGCCTTTGAGGCCAATGTGACCAAGATGGCGCGCCACCTCAAAGAGCGCAAGCGCGGCTTCCGGCCGCACGGCAAAACGCACAAGTGCTCGGAAATCGCCAAATATCTCATCCGCGCCGGGGCCAATGGCGCCTGCGCCGCCAAACTCAGCGAGGCGGAGGTGTTCGCCCGGGACGGCGTAACGGGGATTCTGATCACGACCCCGGTGGTGGGGCGGCACAAGATCCAGCGTGCCGTGCGTCTGGCGGCGCGGCACCCGGACACGATTTTCTCGGCGGACCATGCGGCGAACGTTCGCGATCTCAACGACGCCGCCGGCGCGGCCCGGGTCCGGTTGAACCTGGCCGTGGACCTGCTGATCGGCGGACGCACGGGTATTCGGCCGGGCGAGCCGGCTGTCGAGCTTGCCAGGCTGATCGACTCGCTTCCTCATGTGCGGCTGGCCGGCATCCAGGCCTACGCCGGTCAGGCATCCCACACCGTGGGCTTCCAGAACCGCAGGCGCGTCTCCGAGGAAGCTATGGGCCAGGCGGTCGAGACGCGGCGGCTGTTTGAGAAGGCCGGACTGCCCTGTCCCCTGCTGAGCGGAGGCTCGACCGGCACGTACAACATTGACTCGGAAATCGAGGGAGTGACCGAGCTGCAACCCGGCAGTTTCATCTTCATGGACCTCGATTACAACCGCATCGGAGGTCAGGACGGCCCCGTGTACCGGGACTTCGCCAACGCCTTGACCGTGCTCACCACTGTCATCAGCAGACCGGCCGACGACATCGCCATCGTGGACGGCGGACTGAAAGCCTTCTCGACGGACAAACCCTTCGTGCCCGTAGCCAGGAACCTCCAAGGAGCGACCTACTCCTGGGCGGGGGACGAACACGGCCGCCTGAGCTTAAGCGGCGAGGCACGTGCGCTGCAACTCGGTGACCGGGTGGAGTTCATCGTGCCGCACTGCGACCCTTCCGTCAATCTCTACGACCGCATCTTTTGCCTCAGAGGCGAGCGTGTCGAGACCGTGTGGAAGATCACGGCCCGCGGCATGAGTCAGTAGGGCGCTCAGCAGGGAGCCGCGGCAGAGGTATAGACCCGTTCGCCGCTCACGTACGTCTCGAGGATCTCGATGCGCTGCTCCGCTTCGTGATAGCGGAACCGCACGATGTCGGCGCGCTCGCCCGGGGTGAGGCCGCGCTGCCGGTGTTCCACCCGGCCGACGCGGGCCGGATTGCGGGCGGCCATGGCCACGGCTTCGCGCAAGGACAGTCCCGCCAGTCGCATCAGGTTCTCCACGCCCCGGTCCATGCGCAGGGCGGAGCCGGCCAGACGGTCGGAGCCCGCCAGCACCACGCGCTGATCCGGGGTCAGCTCGACTTCCTGCTCCCCGAGGCGGTAGCGTCCGGGCCGGCATCCGGCCGGCGTGGTCGCGTCCGTGACCAGGATGGAGCGCTCCACGCCCTTGGCGCGCAGCGCCACTTTGAGAAACGACGGAGGCAGATGGATGCCGTCCACGATGAAGCTGGCTGCCAGGCGGTCCTCGGCCAGCTGTTCCCAGATGTAGTTGGGGTGGCGCGGCAGCAGGGAGTGAGCGCCGTTGCCGAGGTGGGTGGACAGGGTCGCGCCGGCACGGACCGCGTCGGCGATCTGGGCCGCAGTGGCGTTGGTGTGGCCGATGGCCACGACGACGCCCTCACGCACCAGCGTTTCGATGTAGCGCGTCACGCCCGGCCATTCCGGCGCCACGGTGACCAGTCGCACCTGTCCCCGTGCGGCGTCCTGCCAGCGGCGGAATTCCTCGAGATCCGGAGCGCGGACCCACGCTCTCGGATGTGCGCCGCGGGGACCGTCCTCCGCAGAGATGTGCGGTCCTTCGACGTGAAAGCCTTCGATGGCGGCGCCCTCGCTCAGCGCCTCCTTGGCCTGCGCGAGATTGGCCAGCGCACGCAGCATGTCTTCCGGGGGACCCGTGATCACCGTCGGGAAAAAGCGCGTCACACCGCAGGCAAACAGCGCGCGGATGGAGCGAGCGATTTCCTCCTGCGGTGTTTCGGGCGAGTTGTAATCTACGCCTGCAAAGCCGTTGACCTGAAGGTCTATGAATCCCGGCGCCAGCCACGCCTCCTCGCCGAGTCTGCCGAGCACCGGCTCTACGGCGGTGATGGTGTTCGTAAAGGAGACCTCCACGGCTTCGCCCGTGGCCACATTGAACCCGCTACACGTCATCGCAGTGCTGCTTTTTTCACAATTTTCTCACAGCGCCGCCGGTGCAAGCCTCCACATCGGGGAGTGAATAAAGTTGTTGAAATCGGCTGCCCGCACATCAGAAAAAGCTGGAGACGGCCGCGTTTTGATGTTAGAAGGGAAGAGATACGTTTTGAAGCGCGCCCGCGGCGGAAAAGATCTCGGGGGAGGTGGCCGCCGGGGGCGCGCTTCTGACGTATACGGCTTCAGGAAGTCACGGTGACGGGCTGACCCACGGGAGTCAGCCAGCCCCGGCGATCGGGCGTCACGCCGTTGACGAGGTCGAAGAAAGCCTTTTGCAGTCGCTCGGTGACTGGTCCCCGTCGCCCCGCACCCACCGGGATTTTATCAATGGAGCGGATGGGCGTGATCTCGGCGGCGGTTCCGGTGAAGAACACTTCGTCGGCGATGTAGAGCATTTCCCGCGGGATGAGGGTCTCCGTCAGGGGGATGTCCAGGTCGCGCGCCAACTGGATCACCGTATCGCGCGTGATTCCCGGCAGCACCGAGGCCCCAAGAGGCGGCGTATAGATCTTGCCGTCCCGCACCACGAAGATGTTTTCGCCCGAGCCCTCACTGACGTAGCCGTTCGCATCGAGAGCGATGCCTTCGCTGTAGCCGTTGGCCACAGCCTCCATTTTGATCAGCTGTGAGTTCATGTAGTTGGCCGCGGCTTTGGCCAGCGCCGGCAGCGTGTTGGGAGCAATGCGCGTCCAGCTGGAGACGCAAACGTCCACGCCCTCGCTCAGGGCTTGTTCGCCGAGGTACTTGCCCCACTCCCAGCAGGCGATGTAGACCTCGACGGGATTCTTGCCCGGGTGGACGCCCATTTCCCCGAAGCCCCGGATGGCGATGGGACGCAGATAGCAGGCCTGCAGCCGGTTGACGCGCACCAGCTCGATCATGGCTTCTCGAAGCTGCGCCGCACTGAAGCCGAGATCCATGCGGTAGATTTTCGCCGAGTCGAGCATGCGGCGGACATGGTCATCCAGGCGAAAAATCGCCGGGCCGGAAGGCGTGGCATAGCACCGGATCCCTTCAAAGACGGACGATCCGTAGCTGACGACGTGGGAAAGAATATGAATGCGGGCCTCATCCCAAGCGATAAATTTGCCGTTGTGCCAGATCTTCTCGGTGGGCTTTGGCATGCCTCGATTATAACGTAGCCCTTCGAGGACCCGGCCGCAGCGGGCCTCCCGCGCTATACTGAAGGGCAAGCCCGCCGCCTCCGCGCCTCGAGGGAAATGGGAGCGTGCCATGAGCCCGCAGAAGATCGCCGCAATTCTGGTGCTGGTGTTGACGTCGCCGGCGTGTTCGGCAGTGCCGGTGGTGAACGGCGCCGGCGTGGTGAACAACGCCAGTTACACAAACACCCCAGGCATCGCCCGCGGCTCGATCTTTGCGGTGTTCGGGCAAGACTTGGGCCCCGAGCAGCTTCAGGTGGTAAGCCGCTTTCCTTTGCCGGCGCGGCTTGCCGGCACTTCCGTTCGCGTAAGTGTCGCAGGCCAGTCCGTGGACGCCCTGATGCTTTACACCTCCGCATCCCAGGTGGGCGCGGTTTTGCCCTCCGGGACGCCCGTAGGTCAGGGCACGCTGACGGTCAGCTATGACGGCCAGGCGAGTACTTCTGTACCGGTCAACATTGTGGATCAGGCCCCGGGACTGTTCACCGTGAACCAGCAGGGGACGGGTCCGGCGGCCGTCACGGACGAAAATTACGTCCTCATTACCCGGGAGCGCCCGGCTTACCCCGGTCAGACGGTGATTCTGTGGGCAACGGGTTTAGGCCCCGTGGTGGGTGATGAGGCAGGGGGGCCGCTGCCGGGTCCCCTGGCGGGAGCCGGCGTGACCGTCGGCGGCCAGCCGGCGGCGGTCCTTTACGCGGGCCGGTCCGGGTGTTGTGCGGGGCTCGATCAGATTCATGTGGTGATTCCGCAGGGGCCTCAGGGGTGTGACGTTCCAGTCGTGCTCACGGCGGGCGGCGTGGTCTCGAACACGGCGACGGTGGCGATCGCACCGCCCGGGGCAAACTGTGATCAGACGCAGCCGCCGGTCGCGGCACAGATCACGCTCAATCCCGCTACGCGCTATCAAACCATTCGCGCCTGGGAGGCGACCGCCTACGCAGGTCAGGATCATGCCGCGTTCCTTGCATTTCGCGACACCGTTCTGGACCGGGTCGCCTCCGAACTGGGCATCACGCGACTTCGGGTGGAGATTCGCAGCGGCGTCGAGAACTCCCAGGACTACTGGTCGCAGTTTCAGGCCGGCCAGATCACCAACGAGTTGTGGCGCTGCCTGCGCTACTCGACGGTGAACGACAACAGCGATCCGTTCAGCATCAACTGGGCCGGCTTCCAGTTCGCCGACCTTGACGACAAGATCGAGAGGGTGGTCTTGCCCTTGAAACAGCGGCTGGCGGCGCGCGGGGAGAAACTGGAAATCAATCTCAACTACGTCGCCTTCGTACGGCAGATGACGGCCGCCGGCTGCCCTTCGGGTTTGACCTACGTCCACGATGATTCCCCCGAAGAGTACGCCGAGTTCGTGCTGGCCACCTATCTGCATCTGCAGCAGAAATACGGCTGGGTGCCCGATTACTGGGAAGTCGTGCTGGAGCCCGACAACACTCCCTTCTGGCGAGGGCCTGAGATCGGGCGAGCGATCGTCGCAGCGGCCGCGCGGCTGCGGGCCAACGGTTTCACGCCGCGCTTCATTGCTCCGTCCACCACGGATATGGGCCACGGCTGGATCTATTTCGATGCGATGGTGAGCCAGGTGCCCGCGGCCGTGCGCGAGATGACGGAGTTGTCCTACCACCGCTACGGCGGCGTGTTGCTTTCCAACCTGCAAACCATCGCGGCCCGGGCTAAGCAATACGGCATCGGAGCGGCCATGCTGGAGCACATCGGCAGCGGCTATCAGGACCTGCACCAGGATCTCAAGGTGGGCAATAACGTGGCCTGGCAGCAGTATACGCTCGCCAGTCCGGGCGCCGACAACGGAGGAGCCTACTACGTGGTGGACGTGAGCAGGCCCGGTCAGCCCGTGGTCCGGATGGGTCAGAGGACTCCTTTTCTGCGGCAATACTTCCGCTACATCCGCCCGGGGGCGGTGCGGATTGAGGCCGGCACGAACAACGCCGCCTTTGATCCCGTTGCGTTCATCAACAGCGACGGCAAGTACGTGGTGGTCATCAACGCTTCCTCGCAAGGAACAGCCTCGATCAGCGGCCTTCCTGCCGGCCAGTACGGCATCACCTACGCCACCGCGCAAGAGCCCAATGGAACACTGGCCGACGTCATCGTGGGTCCCGGCCAGCCTCTGCTGGCGTCGGTACCCGGCGCGGGTGTTGTGACTGTGTTCGGCAAGTAGGGCCGTTGCGCCACTGGCCGGTCGCATCAATCCCGGATTTCGATGTGCGGGTGAACTGAACCAAGATATATGCTACAATCTTAACTGGAGTTAAACGCTCCATGCTCGCTGTCTCCCAGGCACAAGCCAACTGGGCATGGGCAGTTGCAGCTGCGGCGTTGTTGGCGGCCTGCGCTGTGCCGGCGGCATACAAGCGCTGGCAGCGGATGCGACGCGAACGGGCGCGCGCGCTCGTTGAAGACGTGCTGAAGCAGATTTACAACCGGCGCCAAGAGGGGCGCGAACCAGACGTGGATTTTTTAGTGGCACGCCTTGGCCTTTCTGCTCCCAGACTGAGCAGGCTGCTCGAAGCCATGGAGGCCGAGGGACTGGTGCGCGTTGAAGGAAGGCTGCCTCATTTGACGCCGGAAGGTGAACGGCGCGCGCTGCAGGTGGTCCGGGCGCACAGGCTCTGGGAAACCTACCTGGCCCATGAAGCGCGCGTTCCGGCTCCGGGCCTGCACCGGCCCGCCGAAAGGGAAGAGCACCGCCTGACGCCGGCCCAGGTGGAGCAACTGGAGGCGGTGCTGGGACATCCGCAGCGCGATCCTCACGGCGATCCCATTCCCACAGCTACCGGGGAAGTGACCGCCGTCGAGTCGCGGGCGCTGACCGAGTGGCCGGCGGACCAGGCGGCCGAAATCGTCCACGTCGAGGATGAGCCGGAAGCGGTGTTTCGTGACGTAGCCGCGCAGGGTCTTCACGCCGGTCAGCTCGTGCGCGTAACGGAACGCACTCCCGAGATCGTCGTCCTGACGGACGGCGACAGGCAGTACCGGCTGACGCCGCTTGCGGCGGCTCATGTTCAGGTCACGGCGGCTTCTGCGGAACCGGCAGGCCGCTCCGGCCTGGAGCGGCTCTCCGATCTGGCTATGGGAGAGGAAGCTGAGGTTGTGCTGTTGGACGGCGAACTACGCGGTTTCACGCGGCGCCGCCTTCTGGACCTGGGTCTTACGCCCGGCGCCCGGGTCACAGCCGTGCTGTCCAACGCTTTCGGTGATCCCCGGGCGTTTCGTGTCCGCGGAACCACCATCGCGCTGCGTAAGGAACAGGCCCGCCATGTCTGGGTGAAGAGATGCGCCACACCGCAGGCGGAGGAGAGGTGTACGGCATGAGTGGTGCGGGAGCGGCGGATCAGGGTTGCGCGCAGTGTCCTGCCCGGTCACAGCTCGAACAGATGGGCATCTCTTTGTCGAGCTATGACCACCTTGTCGCTCTTGCCGGCAATCCCAACACCGGCAAATCTTCGCTGTTCAATGCGCTGACGGGCCTGAAGCAGCATGTGGGCAACTGGCCCGGCAAGACCGTAACCCGTGCCGAGGGAGGGTTTCAATACAACGGGCGCCGCTACAAAGTCGTGGATCTGCCGGGAACCTACTCGCTGCTCTCGGCTTCGCAAGATGAGGAGATCGCCCGCAACTTCCTGCTCTTCGGGCGGCCGGATTGCACGGTTGTGGTGGCCGACGCGACGGCCCTGGAGCGCAACCTCAATCTGATCCTCCAGGTGCTGGAAATCACCGACAAGGTCGTGGTGTGCGTCAATTTAATGGACGAGGCGCGGCGCAAAGGTCTGCAAGTGGATGTGCGGGCGCTTTCCAAAGACCTGGGTGTGCCGGCCATCGCCACCGTGGCGCGCACCAAGGAAGGAATCGGAGAACTGGTGCGCACCATCGCTGCGGTGATTGAGGGGGAGATTCGCACCCGGCCGTTAAGGCCCGCCTATCCCCCGCAGCTTCAGCAGGCGATCGAGGAGCTGGCCCCGCTGATCGAACGCGCGGTCCCGGGCATCCCCAATGCCCGCTGGATCGCGTACCGTATCCTGGACGGCGACCACCGCCTGCGCCAGGCGCTGATTTCCGGCGAGCTGGCCGCGGTGGTCCGCGCGCAGCGGGAAGCTCCGGAGGCGCCGAACCCGCTCATCGCACTCGAGGGTAAGCAATGAGTTCCGAACCGAAAGCTGCCGCGGAGGTCCTGGCGCGGGCGGACCAGCTGCGCAGCCGGCTGGCGCCGGACTTTCGCGACCGCATGGTGGAGTCCTTGTATGTCGAGGCGGAGCGCATCGCCCGCCGTGCGGTACGGCGTCAAGGCGAGCCGGTCTGGAGCTGGGACCAGCGGATCGACCGCTTCGTCACCTCTCCTGTCTTCGGGCTTCCGTTGATGCTGTTGCTGATCGCCGCCACTTTCTGGGTCACGATTATCGGAGCCAACTATCCGTCCGAGCTGATCGCCAGGATCCTGTTTGCCGTGGAAGAGCGCGCGGTGGCGGCGTTTCAGGGCCTAGGTGCGCCGTGGTGGCTGACGGGGTTTCTCTGGAACGGCGTCTATCGGGGCCTGGCATGGGTGGTGAGCGTCATGCTGCCGCCCATGGCCATCTTTTTCCCGATGTTCACCATTCTGGAAGACCTGGGGTATTTGCCGCGCGTGGCCTTCAACATGGACTGGCTGTTCCGCAAAGCCGGCGCGCACGGCAAGCAGTCGCTTACTATGGCGATGGGCTTCGGCTGCAACGCGGCCGGCGTGATTTCCACGCGCATCATCGACAGCCCGCGCGAGCGGCTGATCGCCATCCTGACGAACAATTTTGTTCCGTGCAACGGGCGTTACCCCACGCTGATCATGCTGGCGACGATTTTCGTGGCGGCTCAATTCCCGGCGGCATTTGCCTCCTTTGCGGCGGCGGGTGCGGTCATGGCCGTCGTGCTGCTGGGCGTGTTGGTGACGCTGGCGGTCTCCTGGGGCCTGTCCCGCACGGTGCTCAAAGGCGAAGCCTCCGCCTTCACCTTGGAGCTTCCTCCTTACCGCAGGCCCAGCATCCTGCGCATTCTCTACACTTCGCTGATCGACCGCACCATCTTCGTGTTGTTGCGGGCCATGGCCACGGCGGCTCCGGCCGGCGCGGTCATCTGGCTGCTGGCGAATCTTCACTGGGGAGAACAGAGCCTGGCGCGTCACTGCGCCCATCTGCTCGACCCGCTGGGACGTGCTATCGGACTCGACGGCGTGGTGCTGCTGGCCTACGTCATCGCCATTCCCGCCAACGAAATCGTCGTACCGACGATGCTGATGATGTATCTGGGTACGGGGATGATGACCGAGGTCTCCACCTTTGATCAGATCCGCCGCATCCTGGTCGAGGAAAACGGCTGGACGCTGTTGACGGCCGTGAATCTGATGTTGTTCTCCCTGCTGCACAATCCCTGTGCGACCACGATCATCACGATCTGGAAGGAGACGCGGAGTGCGCGCTGGACCGCCGTCGGCGCCCTGATGCCGTTGGCCCTGGCGTTTCTGGTCACCTTCGTCGTAGCCACCGTCGCACGGTCGCTCGGCTGAGCCGCTGCGAAGTGCGACGAAGGGCCGCTGGCGAAGCTCGCCGCCTTGGTATTACCATAAGCTGCACCAATGTCAGTTGCGAAAAGCCGCGCCGGCCGGCACAGGACCCTGCGTTTCTTCATCATCGGCCTCGGAGTTGTCTCGGCCCTGGGGCTGTCGGCCTATTACGCAAGAGACCAGATCCGCATACTGGCCGTTCCTGTGCTGCGTCCGTCCAGCCGGTGCTCGAGCTATGGGACGCGGCAGCTTCAAGAGCGCCTGGCGGCGCAGATCGGCGCACGTTCGAAGTTGCTCCGGCGCGAAGACGGCTTCGAGCTTTGGAAAACACCCCACGGCTCGTACTGGATTCCCGAGGGATCGGTAAGCGGGCTGACATTCACGCTGGCCGAGCAGGTTCGGGACATTTACCAGAATCCCGAGCACCGGGTCAAGAAGGGAGATGTCGTGCTGGATTGCGGTGCGGCGGTGGGTGTTTTTGTGCGGACTGCCTTGAGTCGCGGCGCCGGCAAGGTGGTCGCGATCGAGCCTTCGCCGAGGAACGTCGAATGCCTCCGGCGGAACTTCGCCGGAGAAATTCAAGCCGGACGCGTCATCGTTTACCCCAAAGGAGTCTGGAATCGCGAGGAGATGCTCAAAATGTGGGTGCATCAAAACAGCGTCCTCGACACCTTTGTGATGAAAGACCGACCGGAGGGGCCGGAGACAGGTGAAGTGAGTCTGCCGGTAACAACGATAGACCGCATCGTCGAGGAACTCAGACTGGAGAGAGTGGATTTCGTGAAGATGGACGTCGAAGGCGCCGAGCAGCAGGCCATCGCCGGCGGCCGAGGGGTCTTATTGCGGTTCCAGCCGGTTCTGGCGATCGCGACGGAGAACCTGCCGGGAGATGAAGATCGGATTCCGGAGGCCGTCCGGCGGGAGAATCCCCGGTATATTGCGACGCGCGGGCCGTGCATGCCCAAACGATTCGGTCTTCGCCCCGAGGTCGTCTATTTCCGGGTGCCGCAGGCTCGGCAGGCCGCGCCTGGATCAAAGTTCTGATTTGAGTGGAACGGCGGGCCGCAGAAAATCAAAATCGCAACCCCGGTCCGCCTGTGTGACGTGGTCCAGAAACAGCCTGCCGTAGCCGCGCTCGTAAGCCGGAGGCGGGGCAAGGAATGCCTCAAGGCGCCGCCGGATTTCCTCCTCGGGCAGGCAGAGCTCGATGCGGCGGGCGGGGACGTCCAGCAGAATCTCATCTCCGGTGCGCACCGCCGCCAGCGGGCCGCCGATCGCCGCCTCGGGAGCCACGTGCAGGACCACCGTGCCGAAACTGGTGCCGCTCATGCGGGCGTCGGAGATGCGAACCATGTCCCGCACGCCTCGCGTCAGGAGTTTTTTCGGGATGGGAATGTGACCCCACTCCGGCATGCCCGGCCCACCCTTGGGCCCGCAGTTCTTCATCACCAGGACCGTGGTCTCCTCGACCGGCAGATCGTCCCGGTCGATTTGCGCGCGCATCTCCTCATAGTTTTTGAAGACGTAGGCCGGTCCTCGGTGGCGGAGGAGCTGGGGCGAGGCGGCAGTCTGCTTCAGCACCGCCCCGTCCGGTGCGAGATTGCCGTAGAGCACCGCGATCCCTCCTTCAGCGTGCAACGGTCGTGACAGCGGCCGGATCACTTCGGAATTGAAACATTGTGCGGCCTCGATGTTTTCCCCGACACTGCGGCCCGTGACCGTGAGGCAGTCGCGGTGAAGCAGCGGCAGGATCTCCTTCATGAGGGCCGGCAGGCCGCCCGCGTAGAAGAAATCCTCCATCAGGAATTCGCCGGAGGGCTTGACATTCGCCACCACCGGAGTGCGGCGCGAGATCCGGTCGAAGTCGGCAAGACGGAGTTCGATGCCGACTCGCCCGGCGATGGCGATCAGGTGGATCAGGGCGTTCGTGGAACCGCCGAGGGCCATCAGCACCGTGATTGCGTTTTCGAACGCCTCCCGGGTGAGAATCCGGGAGGGGCGCAGGTCTTCGTACACCATCTCGACGATGCGCCGGCCGCTGGCTTCGGCAGCAGCCAGACGCCGGGAGTCGGGAGCCGGGATGTTGGCGCATCCGGGCAGCGTCATGCCGAGGGCTTCGGCCAGGCTGGTCATGGTGGAGGCCGTGCCCATCACCGTGCAATGGCCGGCGCTGCGGGCGATGCAGCCTTCGATCTCGCACCACTCCTCCTCGCTGATGCGGCCGGCGCGGTACTCATCGTAAAGCTTGCGGCCGTCGGTGCCGGAGCCGAGGCGCCGGCCGCGCCACTCGCCTGCCAGCATAGGGCCGCCGGGGACCAGGATCGCCGGCACGTCGGCGCTGGCGGCTCCCATAAGCTGGGCCGGCGTGGTCTTGTCGCATCCGCACAGCAGCACGACCCCGTCGAGCGGATGAGCCCGGATGGACTCTTCGACGTCCATGGCCATCAGGTTGCGGTAGAGCATGCTGGTCGGCTTGAGAAACATCTCCCCGAGCGAGATCGTCGGGAATTCGAGCGCGACGCCGCCGGCGCACCAGACGCCGCGTTTGACAGCTTCCGCCACGTGGCGGAGATGGGAGTTGCAGTTGTTCAGCTCACTCCACGAATTACAAATCCCGATGATCGGCCTGCCGTCGAACAGGGCGCTCGAAAAACCTTCCGCGCGCAGCCAGGCGCGGCGTGCAAAGCCGTAGTAGCCCGGCTCGCGGAACCATTGCTCACTGCGAAGCGTTGCTTTGGAACGGGCGGACATACGTAACACTCTAACCGGCGGCGTGGCGGCGGGACCGCTACTCCGATACCTCGTACGGACGGATGGAGAGGGCTCGTCCCGTGGCTTCATCCGCTTCCACGATCACCGCGTGCAGCTCCACAGAGCCTTTGGCGGCTTCCATCCTCACGGGAAGGCCGGTCAGGAAGCGGCGCAGCACGAGCTTCTTTTCGACGCCGATGACGGAGTCGTACGGACCGGTCATGCCGACGTCGGTCAGGTAGGCGGTGCCCCCGGGGAGGATGCGCGCGTCCGCAGTCGGTACGTGGGTGTGGGACCCGATCACGGCGGTGACACGTCCGTCCAGATACCAGCCCATGGCCATCTTCTCGCTGGTCACTTCGGCATGGAAGTCCACGAAGCGCACCTTCACCGCCGCCGGAAGGGACTGCAGGATGTGGTCGGCTTTGCGGAAGGGACAGTCCGTGGGGGGCAGATAGGTGCGCCCTTGCAGGTTAATGACGGCGCAGAGAGCACCGTTGTGAGCCTCGGCGACGAACACCCCGCTGCCGGGCAGGTCGGCGGGATAGTTGGCAGGCCGGAGCAGTCGCGGTTGGAGGGCCAGATATTCGTAGATCTCTTTCTTGTCCCAGATGTGATTGCCTGAGGTGAGGACGGCAAGGCCGAAGGAGAACAACTCTTCGGCCACCGGCGGCGTCAGGCCGAATCCGCCGGCGGCGTTCTCCACGTTGGCGACGGCGAGGTCAATTTTTTCCTCCGCGACGATGCGCGGCAGGTGCGCTGCCACGATGCGGCGGCCGGGAGAGGCGAAGATGTCGCCCACGAACAGAATACGCATCCAGCGTTACACTGCGGCCGGAAACAGAAAAAGGAGCGCACCACTCGGCCGTGCCGGCCTCGCGTGATTGACCCCGTTTGTCTACGGGTGGAGCCCCCCGCGCGCCTTCAGGCTTCTCCCGCAGGAGCATGCTCACCGGCGCAACATCCGAGTCGGGCCCCGCTTCAAGTTGGTGTTGGATCAATTATTGGAGATCCGGCACCTGCTTTGCAGGAACGCTCCTGGTCAATGATAGCAGAGGTCTCGCCGCCTGTGGTAGCATATGCCCGACGACCAGCTCTGGGTGCGGATGTTCGCTCGGAACGTTTTCTCCATCCTCGCAGCCGCGATCGCAGCTTTCGGTCAAAACGCGCAGCCGGTGGATTTCCTCAGGGACGTCCAGCCCGTGCTGACCTCACGCTGTCTGGTGTGCCATTCCGGAGATACTCCCCAGGCCGGACTCAGGTTGCACACGCGCGAGGAAATGCTGCGCGGAGGCGTGAGCGGACCGGCGATTGTCCCGGGCAACAGTGAGGCGAGTCTCCTCGTACAGAAAATCACCGGCCGGAGAGGGCAGCGCATGCCCCCGGCGGGCCCGCCGCTGCCTGAGGATGCCATCGCACGCATCCGCGCCTGGATTGACCAAGGGGCGCGCTGGGACGGCAAGGCGCTCCCGGCAGAGCGCAGGGTCCCGCTTGCGCCGCGCCGGCCCGCAATTCCCCAAGGCGATGCCCCAAACCCGGTGGACCGGTTCGTCGGGGCGTATCTAGCGCGCCACGGCATCGCGCCGCCGGCGCCGGTCGAGGATGCAGTCTTTGCCCGCCGCATCTGGTACGACATCATCGGGCTACCGCCCTCACCGGAAGAACTGGCGGAATTCCTGGCGGACTCGCGGCCGGACAAGCGCGAGCGCTGGGTGGACCGCCTGCTGGCGCGGCGCCGCGATTACGCCGAACACTGGATCACGTTCTGGAACGACCTGCTCCGCAACGATGAAGGCGTGGTCTATCACGGCGACCGCCGCTCCATCACGAACTGGCTGCTCGGGGCGCTCGAGCGCAATATGCCGTACAACCAGATGGTGCGGACGCTGCTCGATCCCCCGGAGGGCAGTGGTGCGGAGGGATTCCTGATCGGCGTCACCTGGCGCGGGGTGGTCAGCGCCAGCCAGTCGCCGCCCATGCAAGCGGCGCAGAACGCTTCCCAGGTGTTTCTGGGAATGAACCTGAAATGCGCGGCTTGCCATGACAGCTTCGTCAACCGCTGGAAACTGCGCGACACCTACGGGCTGGCGGCGATGTTTTCCCCCGAGAAGCTGGAGCTGGTCCGCTGCGATGTCGCCACGGGACAATTCGCCGAGCCCCGGTTCCCCTTTTCAGAACTGAAAGTGGAGTTCGACGACTCGCTGGCATCCCGCCGGCGCGCGGCGGCGGAGTGGTTCACCCATCCGGAAAACGGGCGTTTCACCCGCACGGTGGCGAACCGTTACTGGAAACAGCTTCTCGGTCGTGGCCTGGTCGAGCCGGTGGATGACATGGACGCCGAGCCGTGGGACCCAGACCTGTTGGACTGGCTGGCGTGGGATTTTGCCGAGCACGGCTACGATCTCCAGCATCTGATTCGGCGGATCACGACGTCCCGGGCGTATCAGATGCCGGCGGTGCGGGAGAAAGCAACGCCGGCAGCGTACGTGTTCCGCGGACCCCGGCTGCGGCGGCTGACGGCAGAGCAGTTCCAGGACACGATCTCCGTAGTTACAGGGCATTGGCGGGTGAACAACCCGCGTGCGGATCTCTGGGCTTCCTACGTGCGGGAGTGGCGTCTCAAATCCGATCCGCTCAGTCGTGCTCTCGGCCGCCCTATCCGGGATCAGGTTTACACGGAACGGAGCAGCGAAGCGACCACGCTGCAAGCACTGGAGCTGACCAACGGGCCGGTACTCGCCCGCAGACTCGAACGCGCGGCGCAATCCTTGCTCGGGTTGCTCGAGCCGCCGGCCGCCAACCGCTTTGACAGCAAGTTGATGCGCAAGGGTGCCGTGGAGGTGGACACGGATATCCGCGGTGCGCGCGACCTCTATCTGGTGCTCGCGGATGTAGATTCCTACGATCCGGACCGGGTGGCGGCCGGTTGGATTCAACCGGAGCTTGTGGGCCCCCACGGCACGGAGCCGCTGGCGGCCACGACCGGGGAGATCCAGGTCGGTGGGCGGAAGTTGCCCGCCCTGAAGGCGCCGTTGCCTTCGAGTTTGCACTTCAAGCTCCCCGACAAGGGCTACACACGCTTCCGAGCCCGGGCAGGGATTGACGACGACTGCGTGCGGAGCGATATTTCACCCGCGGTCCGGTTCTTTGTGTTTACAGAGAAGCCGGATCCCGAGCAGCTGGTTCGGGTCCAGGGTGAGCCGCCGGCCGGACCGCCCCGCAGGACCTGGAGCTCCGGCGAGCTGGTGGATCGGCTCTATCTCCATCTGCTGGCACGGCAGCCGTCCTCCCGCGAACGGGCGGTCGCTGTCAAATTGCTGGGCGGCTCCCGGCCCACTGCGGCCGGCGTCGAAGATCTGCTCTGGGCCTTACTCATGAGTCCGGAGTTTCAGTTCTTGCACTGAGAGGTGCGGCCATGAAGGACGTGTTTGCGACCAGGCGACTGTTTCAGGGACTCACGCGCCGCGACTATATGCGCCAAACCGCCGCGGCGGCGCTGGCGGCACTGACCGGTCCCGCGCCCAGGCTGCTCGGCAGTGAAGCACCGAAGCCGGAGGCGACGGCGGACGCCATGATCCTGTTGTGGATGGCCGGCGGCATGGCGCAAACCGAGACGTGGGATCCGAAGCGCTACACGCCTTACGAGCCGGGTCTGGAAAGCAAACGCGTGCTGAGCACGTTTCCCTCGATCCCCACGGCTGTGGATGGGCTCCGCATTTCCCAAGGCTTGGAGGAGATCGCCCGAGTCATGGACCGCGCGACCTTGATCCGCTCTCACCGCGTTGGCGATCTGGGATTCATTCTTCACGCGCGACACCAGTACCACTGGCATACGGGCTACGAGCCGCCGCAGAGTGTGGCCATGCCGCACATGGGCGCCTGGGTGGCAAAGCTGCTGGGGCCGCGCGATCCCGACATGCCGCCCTTTTTCATCATCGGCCAGAACATGGAGATCGGCGCCGAAAGTGACGGCCTCAAGGCCTTCCACACTGCGGGGTTCCTCGGCACGGAGTTCGGCCCGTTCCTGATTACGGACCCGCGCGACGCTATCGCGAGCGTCCAGCCGCCGGCGCGAATGGGCGCAGGACGTTTCGAGCGCCGTTACCAGCTCTATCGCCGGCTGGTGGAGGAGAGCCCGGTATGGCGCGAGGCGAGCGACTACCAGCGCGAGGGACTGCTGCGGGCCATGCACAAAGCTCACCGGCTGCTGACCTCCTCCGCGTCCAAGGCTTTCGACCTGACGCTCGAGCCCCGGGCCTCCTATGAGGCCTACAACACGGGACGTTTCGGGCTGGGCTGCCTGCTGGCTCGCCGGCTCATCGAGCGCGGCGCACGCTTCGTCGAAGTCACCAGCGAATACATCCCCTTCCGGCACTGGGATACGCACGAGAACGGCCACGAGCGCACTGTCGCCATGAAGAAGCTCATTGACCGCCCGGTGGCGCGCCTCATCCGTGATCTGGAGGAACGCGGGCTCCTCAGCCGGACGCTTGTGGTGATTGCCAGCGAGTTCGGCCGCGACATGATGACCGAGGGAAAGCCGGGCAAAGAGGTTCAGGATCAGGTCAAGCAGCCCGACGTGATCACCTCACCGATTCACTACGGCATGCACCGGCATTTTACGGAAGCGTCCAGCGTGGTCGTTTTCGGGGGCGGCTTCAAGCGGGGGTTCGTTTATGGCGCCACCGCGGACGAGCGCCCGTGCAGCATCGTCCGGGACCCGGTGACCATCCCGGACCTGCATGCCACGCTCTACCACGCTCTCGGAATCCCTCCTACGGCGGGTGCCGTCATCGAGCAGCGACCCGTCTACGTGACCAAGGACGGCAAGGGTAACGTGGTGCGCGCGTTGCTGATTTGAGCCCTAAGGCTCAGCCGATCTCTGCGACGCGCACGGGACGGCGCTCCCGGCAGCTTCTGGCCGCAGCCAGGGCCAGGACCGCTGCGGCGCGGCCGTCCCCTCCGGTGACTTCCGGCGGCCGGTCCTCGACAACGGCGTCGACGAAGGAGGCGATCTCCGCCGCGAAGCTCTCCTGGTAGCGCTCGAGGAAGAAGTACAGCGGCAGGTCGCGGCGCACGGAATGAGCGTCGCTCACGACGACATCGTTCGGGAAGCGATTGCCCGCCGCCGCCGACCCCCGGCTGCCGAGCAGTTCGACACGCTGATCGTAGCCGTAGGCGGCCTGGCGGCTGTTGGCGATCGTGCCTAGCGCCCCGTTGCCGAACCTTAGCACGGTGACGGCCGTATCCACGTCGCCGGCTTCTCCGATGGCCGCATCCACCAAAACGCCGGCCTGCACGTAGACTTCCGCCACCTCCTCGCCTGTGAGGAAGCGCGCCATATCGAAGTCGTGAATCGTCATGTCGAGAAACAGACCGCCGGAGCGGCGGATGTAGGAGACCGGGGGCGGCGCCGGGTCCCGGCTGACGATGTGGATTTCGCGCAACGTGCCGATTTCTCCGGAGGTGACGGCGCGCCGCAGGCGTGCGAAGTTCGCATCAAACCTCCGGTTGAAACCGATCTGGAGCTTCACGCCCGCCTGGCGGACGGCTTCCAGAGCAGCGTCGGTGCGCGCCAGATCATAATCAATGGGCTTTTCGCAAAAGATGTGCTTGCCGGCGCGCGCGGCCTGTGCGATATAGTCGGCGTGCGTGTCCGTGGGCGAGGCGATGATGACGGCCTCCAGAGCGCGGTCGCAAAGGACTTCCTCCGCTCGGTCCGTGACCCGCGCAACGCCCAGGGGCGCTGCGACCGCCTCGGCTGCCTGCCGGTCTGCATCGCAGACGACGGCCAGCACGGCGCGCGGGGTGTGCCGGGCCACATTGGCGGCGTGGATGCGCCCGATGCGCCCGCATCCGATCAGTCCCAGACGGAGCCGTTGATGGTTCATAAAATTTGGCCTGCGGAACTCAGTCGTAGTAGTGTTCGATGGAACGCAGATACTCTCGATTGCGCCGCGCGCTCTCTTTGGGAGTGCCCCTTCCGGGAAGTACGTCCTGTTCCACGACGACATAGCCGTCGTAGTTATGGACCTTGAGCCAGCGCAGCACCGCGGGAAAATCCACCGAACCGCGGCCGAGTTCGCAAAAAACGCCGCTCTGCACGGCGCGAAAATAATCCCATTCCTCGGCGCGGGCGCGTGCGGCCACGGCAGGGTCGCAGTCCTTGAAGTGAACGTACCAGATTCGTTCTTTGAAGCGCTCGAGCCCGGCGAGCACGTCGCCATTCCCTGCGCCGTACGCGTAGTGTCCGGTATCAAAGACCAGGCCGAGGAGGTCCGGGCGGGTCAGGTCGAGAAGCGTGGCGATCTCCTCGGGCGTTTCCACGTAACCCGCGCAATGGTGATGGAACACGCTGCGCAGGCCGGTTTGCTCCCGCACGGCGCAGGCGACACGCTCGACGCCTGAGGCGAACGTACGCCAGGCAGAGGCCGTCAGGCCGTCGGCCGGACGAATGCGGCCCGCTTTCAGCGTGCGCTCCGGAACCGTTGCGTTGTTGTCCGCCAAAACCAGATAGGGTGGCGGATCGCCCGCCACGGCTGCCAGCAGCCGGGCAGTGCGCAGCGCCGCAGCCAGGCCCATTTCGTGCGCGGCCGGATCGGCAAAGGCGATGGGGACGAAGGCCCCGAGCATGACCAGGCGCCGGCGCTCGAGTTCCTCTCGAAGGCGGTGCGGATCGGTGGGCATGTAGCCCCAGTCGCCGAGCTCGGTCCCGGTGTAGCCGGTCTCGGCCAGCTCGTCGAGCATCCGCTCGAAGGGGATCTGGCTTTGCTTGGTTTGCTCGAACTCCAGCACGCCCCACGAGCAAGGGGCGTTGGCGACACGTAATCGGGCCATGACACTATCTTGATCTCACTGCGAGCCGTTCGCCACAATTCGGAAAGATTCCGCACCCGGGCGGCTCGCGAACTTCGATGACGGCCTCCCGGGAGCGGAGTTCGTTCAGGCGACCGCGGCCTCGATTGCCTCCCAGCTGGAATCCCGCGGCGACTGCGCTGCGCGTTCCTGCCTCGCGGCGGCGATGGCGGCGGCCACCAGGGCCTGGTACGCCGCGGGCACAGCCAAGGACTCCAGGAAGGCTACCAGCCGGGCCACATGAGGGCGGAGAGCGCCTCCCAGAAGAGAATGGCCGGCGGCAACGAGTTTCAGCAGCGCCGCAAGAGATTCGCGCAGGCGCTCCTCCTCGTCCCGGCCGGGCATGCCTCCGTCGGCCTGAAGGCGCGCGGCTAGCTCGATCAGCTCATCGCTGGCGTCAGCTTCCCGCGGTTCCGCCTCGAGCCCGGCGCGCCTAGCCACACGGCGCGCTGGTACCTCGCCGAGTTCCCAGAGCGGCATGGCGATTCGGGCGAAGCTCAGTAAAGCTCCTGGGGATGCATAGGGGAGCACGGGCCCGCCAAAGTACGATCCGAACCGGACGTCCTGCGGCATGCCGACCGGCACCACGATGGTCTTGGGAACTTGCCCCGGCCGATCGCCGGGGCGCTCGATCACGGCGACCAGGGCCATCTGGCGGCTGGCCAGGCCGTAGCAGCGGCTGAGAGTTTCGATCTTGTCCGCGAGGCGCCGCTGTTCACGGCGGTTGGAGCC
This sequence comes from Acidobacteriota bacterium, assembly GCA_037446115.1. Taxonomy (GTDB): domain Bacteria; phylum Acidobacteriota; class Terriglobia; order Bryobacterales; family Bryobacteraceae; genus JANWXD01. Next base: position 31,623 of record JBBIJF010000015.1, read on the forward strand.
GATGCGGGAGTCGTAATCCGTGATCAGCCGCGCGCCGCGGAGCAGCCGGAGTGTTTCTCCGAGGGCGTCATCGAGGATTTCGAGTGCCACCTCCGTGGCTCCGCCGTTCCAGCTGATGGCGAGGCGCCCGCTTCCCGTGGCCTGCATTTCGCCCCACACGATGACCGGATTGCCCGCGAAGACCGCACGCGGCGGCTCCGGTTCCAGATGGGCGTTGAGGCCTTCGGATCGGACGCGGAGCCCCTCCGCCACCGGACCACTGATCGAGGCGAAAAGCTCGAGGGCGGAGACGTCTACGCGCTCGCGCGGGGTGACGAAGCGGCTGACGCCGCCTGTCTCTCGGGCCAGCAGCGCCAGAAACCGGTCCTGGCTGGCAGAACCGATCCCCAGGCAATGCAGGCGGATCCCGAGCGGGCGTGCCGCTGCCAGGATCTCCTCGGTGCCGAAGACCTGCCCATCGGTCAGCACCAGGACGTCGCCGGGGCCGGCCAGCAGCTCCGCCGCCGCCCGGATCCCAACAGCCAGCGCCGTGCCGCCGCGCGCCTCGATGCCGTCGAGAAACTCCCGCGCCGCATCACGACTCGCATCGCCGCCTGTCACCAGTCCGTTACCGAACACTGCGACCTCGTCGTCGAAGGCGACGAGGCCGAAGGAATCCTGCGGCCGGAGAGCCGCAAGGCAAGCTTTTGCTGCCTGCCGCGCCTGGCGGATGCGTCTGCCGCTCATGGAACCCGAGCGGTCGAGCACCAGGACGATGCGCCGGGGCGAGTCCTGGGGTTCACCGAAAATTTTCGAAGGGAGGATGGCCGCAAAATGCCGCTTGCCGTCCGTGCCTGTGCCGGCCAGCGCCGTGGCCGAAGGTTGTTTAGTTCGGACGTCCAGCACCAGGTCGCGGTCGGGAACGTCGCGTGCAGGCGCCAGCGTGACACGGCTGCGGCGGGCTTCTTCCGACACCACGTGCACGGCGTGAGAAGGCGAACGGACTTCGGCGATCTCGCCGGCCATCCAGACGGAAAGCCTGAAGCCCACCTCGTGCAACGCCGTCGCGTGCTCCGCATACCGCGGTAGCAACACGTCGCCGAACTCGTCCTCGGGGAGCTCCAGCTCACCCATTCCGGGCTCACCCTCGATCGCGCGGGCCCGCCGGTGGTAGGAGGGCGCCAGGGTGAAGGGGAACCGGAAGCGCAAGCCGTCGTCGCGCAACTCGACACCGGCCAGAATCTCCAGGGCGACCGTGACGGTTTCCTGGGGCCGTAGATTTCCAAGCATCAGGTTCATCAAACCGTCGCCGTACTGTCGGGCCAGGACCGAAAGGTTCCCGGCCTCGATGCCTTCTTCGTACCGCTTGACTGCCTCGCTTACCGGTTCGAGTTCGGAGCGGACCGAGAAACTCAGGCCGCGGACCCGGAAACGCCGTAGCGCCGCGTCACGCGGGAGCGCGAACGCATACACCACTTCCACAGGCTCAGCCTCGCTGGAGCGGAAAGTATGCGTCACCATCAGCCGCGCTCCGGCAGGCAGGATCCGGCCCGTGAGCCAGAGCCGCTGCATGGCCAGCTGAAGTTCCTCACCCGTGCGCGCCGCTACGGCCGTAAACCCTCTCGGCAGACTTGCTACCGCCATTCGAGTCCTCCTTTTCCGTTAAGTCTGCGGCAAACCGCGCCAGTGCCCTGTGAATCTTCCGCAGGCGCCACGGGCTTGCGTCGCTTCGCACCCAAACGACGACGTCTCGATCGAGCGGATAGCTCCACCATGCTGATGGTGTCGGCAACGAGTCGCCCGGCCGCTCGCCGCTGAGTTTGCGCGCGATCTCGCTCAGAGTCAGTCCGCGCTGCTGGAGCCGGCGGATCGCCTCGAGCCGCTCCAGGTGCTCGGCGGTATACGCGGCACGCCGGCCGCCGCGGACCGGCCCCGGGAGCAACCCTCGCGCAATGTAAAACCGCACCGTGCGCGGCGCCACCCCCGCCTGACCAGCCAGCTGCACCAGGCTGAACTCGCGGTTCGCCATGGATTCCATTCACCAGTACACCATAAAAGACAGTGTCAAGATATGTCTACTTTATAAAATCCGGTCCGGCAACCCGCCGTAGTGCGTGGCGTGCGTCGGAAGCTTTCCGAGGAACTCCTTGCACTCCTACTGCGGGAAGCCGAAATCCGATGGTTTGTACCGCCGGCGTGGCGCGATGTGGACGTGTGGCCCTTCCCGTGAGTCTGTTCCTCACTGGTTGAGCTTGGCCATGATATGGTTCAGAACCTCGTCTTGCTTACAGGCGGCGTCCGTCCCTTCCCAGATTGCCTGCGCCATCTGCATCTTTCGGTCCGATGCCTCGATCGTGAACGCCTTTGTGCGGAGCAGCCGTCTTGCCTTAGCGATCTCGTCAGATGGACCGCATGCAGCGGCTGCGGTGATGACCCGCCGGAGGACCTCATCCCAGCGGCGGGCGCGCTCGCGGACGGAGAGGCCTCGCGGTGTCGGATCCAGGCGGAGCGTCTCCTCGGTGCGAGCCACGGCGCGCCGCGCCTGCTCGTTCTGTGGGTCCGCCTTAGCCGCGAGGCGATAGGCGTCCAGCGCCGACCGCTCTTTGCCGGCTGCGAATCGGGCATCGCCCAGTCGTAGCCAGACACGGGCGTCGGTGGGAAACCGTCTCGCCAGAATCAAATAGGCCGCCTCTGCCTGCTCGGCAGACCCGACGGAGTTTACGGCCTCGGCGGCCTTTTTGGCCACAAGCGGATCGTCGGCGTGCTCCTCGATCATCGCCGTTAGGACGGAAACAGCCTCGCCGCCGCGGCCTAGATCGGCAAGGAGGGCGGCGTAATCAAATTCCGTCCGCGTGCGCAACGCTTGCTGCTCGGCGTTCCAGTCCTTAGACAGTGCCCGGCGGAGCAACTCCAGTGCCTTCTGTTTCTGTCCTCCGGCCAGCGCGATCTTGGCCAGACCCATCCAGACAGGCCCGCTCGAGGGATCGCTGCGAGCGGCCTCGGAAAGGTAAGAGGCAGCTTCACTGAAACGACCCGATTGGACCAGAGCCAAACCCAGCGCCGTGCGGAGTTTCGTGTCCCGGGGGTTGTGCGCAAGGCCGTAGCGGAAAGCCAGCACGGCCTCATCGACGCGCCCCTGGGCGAGCAACGTTGTGCCCTGCTGGTAGGCCCGTTTTCCAAGATCGGCGCGGCGCAAGCGCTGCCAGAACGTCAACCCCGAAGTGAGCAGGAGGGCTGCCGCGGCGATCGTCGCCAGCGCCAGCAGCCAGCGCTGCGAAGGTGCGGCGGCGATTTTCTCCGGCACGTCCGCCCGGAGCGGCGTAAGGTACGCCTTGAGGACATCTTGAGCGTTCAACAGTCCGATCTGTCTGCCGCCCGCCCGACTGATGACCGGGATTTCCTCGACGCCCGCCGTACCCATGCGCTGCAGGGCGAGGTCCAGGGGATCATCCGGATACACACAGGGCACTTCCGGATCAGTGGGGACATCGCCGTAAGTGGGGACAGAGCCGGAGGACGGTTCGAGCGGCCGCATGGCCCGCTCCACGGTCAGCGGCTCAGGCCGATGGGCTGCCGAGGGAAGCACGACGCCCTCTTGGCGGCAGAGCGCCTCGTAGATCGGCAGCTTCTGCAGTTTCTGGGCGAGAAAATAACTGCACAAGTTGGCGATCATCAGCGGCACGATGATGGTGTAGTCCCGGGTCACCTCAAAGATCATGACGACGCTGGTCATCGGCGTCCGGATGATGCCGGCGAAGGCCGCACCCATGCCCACAAGAGCATACGCGCCCGCGTCGCCGGTGTAATCGGGAATCAGCGCGTGGATGACACTTCCGACGGCGCCGCCGAGCATGGCGCCGATGAACAGGCTGGGGCCGAAAATGCCGCCCGCGTTCCCGGAAGCGTAGCAGCTGGTGGTGGCGATAAGCTTCACGCACAGCAGCAACAACATTGCCCGGAGCGCCAGCCGACCGTTGAGGGCGTCACCGACCAGCGTGTAGCCGACGCCCAGCACTCCGGGCACGGCAAGAGCCAGGAGTCCAACGGTCAGTCCCCCCACGGCCGGAGCCAAGGGCCGCCATCGTTGCGGCGCCTTCAAGTACCGCTCCCTTTGCCAGAGCAACAGCTTCACGAACGCAGTGGAAACCAGGCCGCCGAGCAGGCCGAGAAGGGCGTAGAAGGGGAATTCGATTGGGTGCACCAACTGATAGGCCGGGACATGAAAAAGGGGCTCGTCGCCCAAAATCAACCGCAGAACAATCCAGGAGGTGGCTGCACCGATCACGACCGAGCCGACGACGCGGGCATGCAGATCCGCCAGGATCTCCTCCAGGCTGAACAGCACGGCTGCCAGGGGCGTGTTAAACGCCGCTGCCAGCGCGGCCGCAGTTCCGACCGGAATGAGCGACCGGACATAGTCTTCGCCCAGGCCCAGGCGGCGGCCGGCCACGGAGGCCACTCCCGCGCCGATCTGCACCGAGGGACCTTCGCGGCCCAGAGCGATGCCACTGCCCAAGGATATGGCCGAGCAAAGGAACTTGCCTACGACCGTCCGCAGACTGATGAAGCCTCTTCCCAGAGCCATCGCCACGCGCGTCTGAGGGATTCCGCTCCCTCGGGCGTCGGGAAAGAACCTGGACAACAGCCAACCGGTCACCAGTGAACCCAGTACCGGGCTGAGCATACGCTCGGTGGCCCCTGCGGTAATCAGCTTCGAGCCAAGTCGTTCGGTCACGACGACGAAGCTCACGACGATCAGGCCCACGGTTGCACTGATCACAAGGGACAGGAGCAGAAGGATTTTGTCCTCGTGCCCTCGAAACTCGATTCGGCCCAGCCACTGCTGCCAGAAGCGGGCCGGTGAGGCGAGGGCTCGCGCGATAAAGCGGATGTGCCGGTTCATCGCCTGAGCGGTCTCGCAGCGTGCAAGACAGGACTCTCGGTACCTGGCGGAGAGGGGGGGATTCGAACCCCCGGTAGAGGTTTTAGCCCCTACGACGGTTTAGCAAACCGCTGCTTTCGACCACTCAGCCACCTCTCCGCGGCGGTGGGCATGTCGCACCACGATGCTACCATAGCCGCCCGGCGTCCCACAAACGCAGGCCTAAAGGCCGGGTTCCATCGGCAGGGCCAAGGGCGGCTCCAGCAGGAAATCCAGTTGCGACATCTCCCGAACCGCTTCGCGCATCGACGCTTCCGAGGTCGGCTCGGCAGTGATGACAAACGGCAGGTCGGCCTTGTTCTCACACGGCAACTGTAACACCGCCTCGAGGCTGATTCGCTTTTCGGCCAGGATCCCCGCCAGGGCAGCGATGATGCCGGGGCGGTCCACGACGCGGAACCGCAGATACCAGGCCCGCCGCTGGCGCGTGACGGGGATGGGCTGATACTCGCCCAGGCGCTCGTGGGCGAATGGGGAGACCCGCTCCGGGCTGCCGCTGCGGATCTCTCGCGCCACCCGCATCAGGTCGCTCACCACCGCCACCCCGGTTGGCAGCGATCCGGCGCCGCGCCCGTAGTAAAACGTATCGGCGCCGTAACGCCCTTTCACCCAGATGGCGTTATATGCCCCGCGCACGCTGGCCAGGATCGCCGACTGCGGAATCAGCGCCGGGCGCACCGACAGAATCAATCCTTCCGGCGTCTGTTGCGCACTGGCCACCAGCCGGATGGTGTGTCCCAGCCGGTGGGCGTACTGAAAGTCAATCGGCGCGATGCGGCGGATGCCCTCCGTAAAAATGTCCGAAGGCGTGATCTTCTCGCCGAAGGCCAGGGCGGCCAGGATCGCCAGCTTCGAGCGCGCGTCCCACCCGTCCACGTCGGCGCTCGGATCCGCCTCCGCGTATCCCAGCCGCTGCGCTTCGGCGAGCACGGCATCGAACGATCCGCCGCGCTCCTCCATCTCCGTAAGGATGTAGTTCGTAGTCCCGTTCAGGATGCCGTACAACGCGAGGATGCGGTCGCCCGAGATGCCTTCCCGCAGGACGGCGTGGATGGGAATCCCGCCTGCCACGCTGGCTTCCATGGCCAGGTTGATGCCGGCCTGAATGGCCCGCGCCCAGATTTCAGCGCCGCACAGCGCCATGAGTTCTTTGTTGGCCGTCACCACCGACTTGCGGTGCGCGATGGCGCCGTCAATGATCTCCGCCGCCACCGTGGTGCCCCCGACGAGTTCGGCCACGATGTCCACCGACGGATGGGACACCACCTCCCGCCAGTCCGAAGTTCGGTACACCTCAGGGAGACCTTCCGGCAGCCGTTTGGCGTCCACATTGCGGCTGCACACCACGGTGACCCGCAGTGGGAATCCTAGTTTCAGTGCGATCTGCTCGGCGTTGTCCGCCAGAATCGTGAGGGCTCCCATGCCCACGTTGCCGAGTCCCACGATTCCAACTCTGACTTCCCGCATCCTTGGCTATGATACCAGTAGGTCATGAAACGCCTGATCGGAATCGCGCAACTTGCGGCGGTTGCGGCGTTTGCGGCATTGCTGTGGGCGCAGGTGAGGCCCGGCGAACCCGACGAGCCTCGCCTGCCAAGCGGGACGTTGCAGCGCGAAGCGATCCTGAAAGCGGAGTATGAAAAGACGCTGGAGGACGCCGCCCGCCTCGTCGAGCTGGCGGAGGAGCTGAAGGCCGAGCTCGAAAAGAACACGCGCCACGTGCTGTCGGTTTCTTCTCTGCGCAAGACCGAGGAGATCGAAAAGCTGGCCCGGAGGATTCGCTCGCGGTTGCGTAAGTTTTGACACGTCCGGCACGGCCATGCGCCGCCTCGTGATTCTTCTGTGCGCCGCCGTTTCGCTGTATGCCCAGGAGCCGGTGCAATCGGCCGTCTCCTTCCCCGGCGGACGCCTCGTATATTTCCACGCCGCGCCGCAGCCTACTGCGCAACCGCAGCCCGTGCTGGTCGTGCTTCCGGGCGTGCCGGACCTGGCGGCCGTGCCGGCTTATTGGAGGCAGTGGCAGAACCGCGTGGCGGGCCGGTCCTGGCTGGTAGTGGTTCCGTGGGGCGAATTCCAGACGCCGGGCCTGTGGGGAGATTTGTTCACCAAGCTTCTGGAGGCGCTCGTCGAGGATGTGCAACGCCGCCTGCCGGCCGACACCACACGGACGTACCTGGCGGCAGAGGGCAACCTGGTCTCGCACGTGTTTTACGTCGCTTCGCGAGCGCCTCACCTGGTGGCGGCGGGGCTCGCGATCGGTGGCGATCCGAAGCGCGCGATCGAAACCAACCGGCTGTTCGGGGTTAACACCGCACTGTGTCCCGTGTTGTGGCTCGTCAAGGAACCGGGGTCGCCCTTGGCCGAGCGCGAGCGCAAGCGGCTGCGCGCAGCGGGCTACAACTTCGACGCCCGCCCGCTCGATTCTTTTCCCCTGGAGACCGGTTTCGAATGGCTGGAAAAGCACCGCCGCGAGCCGTTTCCCGAGGAGGTGGATTGCGAGACCGGCAACCTGGAGTTCGCGCGCTGCTACTGGCTGGAGATCACCAGGTTCGACCCTTCGCAGCGCAACGATGTGCTGCCCTCGACGCGGGTGCGGCCGGGCGCCGGCGGTTACCTGGACCTGGGCGGCTTCGGCTATGATCCCTCCGCGCCGGGGCCGGGCATACGCGTCGTGTGGCTGCCGCCCGGATATAAAGGACCCCTTAAGCCCGAGGATCGCATCGTCTCCGTGGGCGGCCGGGCCGTCAAAGACGCCCAGGATTACCTCACGATGATGGATGAGGCCGAAGAGAAGCCCGTGGCGGTGATTGTGGAGCGCGGCAGAGAGCGGCTGCGCCTGGAAACGCGGATCCTGCTGCCGCGGCGTGAGGAAACCGGCACCGCGCGCGTGCAAGGTCGTTTTCTGCCCGATACGCGCGAGCTCCTCATCGTGACTCGCGGCGTCGGCGAACTGAAGGTGCGGGTCCCGCCGCAGTGGGCTCCCGCCCGCGTCAACTGGAACGGCAATGATTTGGGCAGCGCGGAGCAGCCGGGTTGCTGGACCGTAGCCGCTGCCGCCGTCCGGCCCTGCCAGTGAGGACAGCGCTCACAGCTTCTTCAACAAGATGTTGCGGAATTCAATCCGCATGGGCTTGCCGGCATGCAGTTGCAGGCCCAGCAAGCCGTCCATGGCCCGCCCTTCGGGGTCATCGTCCACGAGCAGGCTCATGACGTGTCCGTTGATGACGTGAATCAGCACCGTTCCCCGGGCGATTACGTGGAGCTGGTTCCAGTCACCCGGCTTCAGGAAGCTTTTGAGGGTTTCGGGGTCGCCCGGAGATCCGATCAGTTTGCGAACCTTGCCTCCGGCAATGCGCGCAAACTGACCCCTCTCGGCCAGAAAGCCGCGCCCGCGCTCTTCGTAGACCATACCGGTGAACATGTTCTGCCCGTCCATGTCCGCCTGGTAGCCTTTCATGGCCCACGAGCCCAGCTCCGGGGCCCTGGCGCTGCGGTACTGGACTCCGCTGTTGGCCGTCTCGCTCAGTTTGAACTCGAGCTTCAGTTCGAAATCCGCCACCGGGCCGCCCTTCCAAATCAGGAAGGTATTTCGCTCGACGACCTTCTCCGGTGTACTCTCCGCCACAATGGCTCCGTCTTCCACGCGCCAGAAGCGAGGATCGCCTTCCCAGTTGTCGAGGCTTTTTCCGTCGAAGATGGCGACAAATCCCGCATGATCGTCCGGGGCGGGTGGAACGCGGCCCCGCGGCTGTGCCCATGCCGGAGCGGTGGCAAACAGGCAGCTCAGCAGCCCCCAGGCAGCAACAACGAAAGAGGTTTGCGTCCGGTACATAAGTGATTGCTAGTTTCCTACAACCGCCGGGGCTCCTGCACGAGCTGCGACCACGGCCTGGAGGCGGCGAACCAGTTCCTGTTCGCGCGTCTCGCCGGCGGCCAGCTCCCGGATGCCCTTCACCAGCGCCGGGAGGCTGCGCCCCAGGCCATCGAACCACGCATGCACCAGTGGGTAATACTTCGTGTAGGTATAGTCGAAGGCGAGCCCGGCATTGTTGAGCGCCGCGGGACACGGATTGAAGGTTCGAGGCTTGGGAGTAATCGCCGTGCACTCTCGTTCGAGCCCCAGAAAGAGATCGCGCTTGGCAACCAGAGCCTCCTCCCGCCGGAGCCGGCCTGCGCGCGTTTCCTGGTACAACTCGCGGAGCCGGGCGTGAAACCGGTTCACAATTTGCGCCTTTTCGAGAAACAGGTCGGCTTCCGGAGCGAGCGCACGGAACAATTCCGAATCGGATCCCGCCGTGTCGCGAGCGAATTGCGCCGCGGTGGCAAAACCGGCCAGCGTCGCCGCGGCCTCGGCCAGATGTACCGGAAGCCGGTGCAACATCTCGTGATAATCTTCGTGGGCGACCACGACGGCCTGCCGTTCCTCGGGCGCTCGCTTGAGCGAGCTCGTCACCGGGGCGGCACCCTCGGCCACCGCCTCGATGGGGTAGAAGAATACGTCGTAGACGTCTTCGTTCACGGTACATCCTGAGGCGGTTCCCTCCCTGAGGCGCAGTTGCTCATAGCTGTCCGGCAGTTCGAGCTTGCCCGTGTAGTAGCAGCGATAGTGTGCCTGGCGCGTCTCGGAGGTGGTTCGGAAATTTCCGGTCTCCGGCAGGCCGAGCGCGCGCTGGTATTCTTTGAGCGAGCCGATGATGTCCTGCGCTACAAGGCTCAGAACCGCCAGGTAGAGCCATGCGGCCATACCCGCCGCTCTCCGCTGCAAGGACTGCTAAGCCTCTTCGGCTTCGGCCGGCTTGTCGCGGTGGCCCGGGTTCCCTGCGGCCGGGACCGGACGAGCCGCGCCGGGGGCGGCTGCTTTGGGGGTGGTCTGTCGCGCAGTTTGGACGGGAGCCGGCGCCGCCTCGCGGGCTGCGGACTCTGCTTCCTTCATCGCCTGCTTCAGCAAAGAGCCGGCGTACAGCCCGAACGCAAAAGCCAGCGTCAGACACGTCAGTGACAGGAAAAGACCGTCGAAGCTGAGCGCCTGGCCCGTGGCGGCCAGCCATCCGGCCACCCCCAGCGACGCTAGCACCACGATGAGGCTCAGCAAGAAGAGCCAGCCGCGACCCGACATGAGGAACGCCACTTAAGTCCCTCCGAGTGAAACGCACATTCTATCCCATGCCGCCGGCGGCGGCAAAGGAAATTCATACGCCTGCAGGCGCCGGCGCTTCGGCGAGCTGGCGCAGCACGTATGGCAGAATTCCGCCATGCCTGTAGTACTCGACCTCCTGCGGCGTGTCCACGCGCACCGCGACCTGGAACGTCTTCTCGTCCCCTTGGGCGGTCACCGCGCGAACGGTCGCTGTGCGGGCGCCGGCAAGCGCCTCGCGCAGGCCCGTGACGTGATAGATTTCGTGCCCCGTCAGCTTCAGCGTTTCGCGGCTCTGGCCGGGGAGAAACTCGAGCGGCAGCACACCCATGCCGACAAGGTTCGACCGGTGGATCCGCTCGAAGCTCTCCGCGATCACCGCGCGCACGCCCAGCAAAGCCACTCCTTTGGCCGCCCAGTCCCGCGATGAACCGGAGCCGTACTCCTTCCCCGCCAGGATCACAAGCCCAACGCCCTCCCGCTGGTAGCGCATGGCTGCGTCGTAGATCCACATCTTTTCGCCCGAAGGCATATGCACGGTCCAGCCGCCCTCCGTACCGGGAACGAGCAGGTTGCGGAGGCGAATATTGGCCAGCGTGCCGCGCACCATGACCTCGTGATTCCCGCGGCGGGCGCCGTAGGAGTTGAAATCCTTGGGCTGGACGCCGAGCGAAATCAGATACTGTCCCGCGGGACTGTCCGCGGGAATCGAACCCGCCGGTGAAATGTGGTCCGTGGTCACCGAGTCGCCCAGCACCGCCAGCACGCGCAGGCCGTGCAGGTCCTCGGGCGCGCGTTGCGGATCGGGGAGCGCGTCGAAGAACGGCGGGCGTTTGATGTAAGTCGAAGCCGGATCCCAATCATAGAGCTCGCCTCGAGGGGTAGGCAGCGACTGCCAGCGCTGGTCGCCGGCGAACACTTCCGCGTACTCCCGCTGGAACATCTCGGCACGGATGAACGCCCGCGCCGCCGCCTGCACTTCCTCGGCCGAAGGCCAGATGTCTCGCAAGAAAACCGGGCGCCCGTCGCTACCGGTGCCGAGGGGTTCGTTCTGCAAATCAATATCCACCCTGCCGGCGATGGCATAGGCCACCACCAGGGGAGGCGAGGCCAGGTAGTTGGCCTTCACCAGCGGGTTGATGCGGCCTTCAAAATTCCGGTTGCCGCTCAGCACGGCAGCCACCGTGAGCTTCTCCCGGCGAACGGCCTCGGCCACGGGCTCCGGAAGCGGCCCGCTGTTGCCGATGCATGTCGTGCAGCCGAATCCCACCAGGTGGAAGCGGAGCTGCTCGAGGAACTGAAGCAACCCCGCCTCGCGCAGGTAATCCATTACCACCTTTGACCCCGGCGCGAGGCTGGTTTTCACCCACGGCGGAACGCGCAGTCCGCGCTCGACCGCTTTCTTGGCCAGCAGGCCGGCGGCGAGCAGCACCGAGGGATTCGACGTGTTCGTACAACTGGTGATCGCGGCGATGACCACCGAACCGTCGCGCACCGCGGCGCGGGTTCCGTTGAAGCTCACAGGAACCTCCCGCGGTTCGGCGCCAAGTAGGCTAAGGAAATTCCGTTTGACTTCGGGGAGGTCGACGCGGTCCTGAGGCCGTTTGGGCCCGGCAAGCGACGGTTTCACGGTCGCCAGGTCCAGCTCGATGGTGTCCGAGTACACCGGCTCCGGAGTCTGATCCGTGCGGAAAAGGCCCTGCTCTTTGGCGTACGCTTCCACGAGCGCGATCAAATCCGCGGGGCGGTTGGTGAGGCGCAGGTAGCGCAAAGTTTCTTCGTCAATGGGGAAGAAGCCGATCGTCGCACCGTACTCCGGCGCCATGTTGGCCACGGTGGCCCGGTCGGCGAGGCTCAGCGCGCTCAGGCCCTCGCCGTAGAATTCGACGAACTTGCCTACCACGCCTTTGCTGCGGAGCATCTGGGTCACCGTGAGCACAAGGTCGGTGGCCGTCACGCCCTCCTGCAGGCGACCGTACAGCCGGAACCCGACCACCTGCGGCAGCAGCATCGAAATGGGCTGGCCCAGCATGCACGCCTCGGCCTCGATGCCGCCGACGCCCCAGCCGACCACCCCCAGACCGTTGACCATGGTGGTGTGGGAGTCGGTGCCCACCAGCGTGTCCGGATACGCCTGCGTCTCGCCGTCGCGCTCGCAGCGGAACACCACCGAAGCCAGGTACTCCAGGTTCACCTGATGCACGATGCCCGTCTCGGGCGGGACGACGCGAAAGTTCCGGAAGGCGTTCTGGGCCCAGCGCAGCAGGGCGTAACGCTCGCGGTTGCGCTCGAACTCCAGTTGCGCGTTGATCTGGAACGCATCCGGCGTGCCGAATTGGTCCACCTGGACGGAGTGGTCAACGACAAGGTCCGCCGGGAGCAGGGGATTGGCGCGCGCCGGGTCCGCCCCTGCGGCTTTCAAGGCATCGCGCATCGCCGCCAGATCCACCACCGCAGGCACGCCGGTGAAGTCCTGGAGCAGTACGCGCGCGGGCATGAAGCTGATCTCGCGGGTCGCCGGTTTGCCGTCCCAGCGCGCAGCCGCCTCGATATCCTCCGCTTTCACCACGCGCCCGTCTTCGTGGCGGAGCAGATTTTCGAGCAGGACTTTGATCGAAAAAGGAATGCGGGAAAGACGGGTGAGGCCGGCCTTTTCGAGCGCCTCAAGTCTGAAGATCCGGTAGGAGATGCCGCCGACGCGCAGCGCTCCCGCGGCGGCAAAAGAATCCTTCGAGGCCATGATTTGCTCCTTACGTTTCCAGTGTATCCCCACGAGCGCTCTGGCGCCCAAGACGTTCTCGGGAGCTCAGTGCTTCTGGGAGGCCGGCGGCTCCCGTCGCACCAGTTCCCAGCGACCGCGGCCGCAAAGGTTGGGACACGGCGGAAACTGCTGCCCCGCCAGAAAGCGCTCCGGCCGCTTGCACACGCTGCACCAGTAAATCGCAGTCTCAGGCACTCGATCGCCGGGCTTGTAGGTCACCGCCGCGCTCCCCGCCGCTCGGCTATCACCAGTTCGGCCAGCTCCTCCGGGCGGTCCACCAGAAAATCAGGCGGATCTTCGACGAACGTCTCCGGTTGAAAGCCGTAAGTGACGCCGCAGGAGCGCACGCCGGCATTGCGAGCCGTGCGGACGTCCACAGCGCTGTCGCCCACCAGGAGCGTTCGCTCGCGGGATGCTCCGGACTCCTCGAGCAGCTTTTCCACTCCCGCCGGATGCGGCTTTTTCTGCTCGAAGCTGTTGCCGCCGTAGACGCGGAAGAACAGGTCGCGGACGCCCAGCCCCTCCAGAATTGCGCTGCTGAACCGCACCGGCTTGTTGGTGAGCACGGCAAGCTCGACACCTTCGTCCCGAAGGCGTTCCAGGCACTCGCGCACTCCGGGATATAACGTAGTGTGATCCAGCATGTGCTCGCGGTAATAATTGAGAAAGTAGTCGAGCGCGCGTTCGACGTCCGCATCGCTGAATTCGGGGCCGAGGGCCCGGCGGATCAACACGGGCGCCCCGTTGCCCACGTAAGAGTAGACCAACTCGTTGTCCAGCGGTCCGAGGCCCAGCCAGGCTCGCGTGGCATTGACGGACTGCGCCAGGTCGAGCTTCGAGTCAATGAGCGTGCCATCCAGGTCGAAGATTACCAGATCCATGAAATCCGGCGGCGGCGGACCAACCAGCTTCCATGGTAGCATCCGCCTGCGCGTCAGATCGTCTCGGGCCGGAGGCGGCGGTGCTTGCGGATGGCGTTCTCCCAGGCTTCCCGCACCTTGATATAGTTCTCCCGCACGGCCTCCTTTACTTCGTAGGGCGCCAGCGCCGCACAGACATTCGCCGCGTCAATGACGTACGGGGCAATACGGGAGTTGACGACGGCCCGGGGAGGTGGCTTGGGCGCAAAAGCCATCAGAGCCAGAACCAGGGCGATGGCGATGACGCCCGCCCGCAGCAGGCCGAAGATTCCCCCGAGCCCGCGGTCCAACCAGCTCAGCCCCGTCCACTTGAACAGCATGCCGAGCAGGAAGCCCACCAGACCGCCGAAGGCCGTGATCAGGGAGAAGATGATCAGGAAACCAATGAAATTGGCGAAACCGCGGTGACTTACGTACGGACGCAGGAAACCGCCGGCCACGCCGTAGAACCACAACCCGCCGAGCAGGCCCGCAATCGCCGCCATGAACCCGATGCCGACTTTCGCGAAGCCCTTGGCGAAACCCTCAACCACGCAAAGCAACAGGATTGCGGCCAGTGCGATATCGAGCCAGTTCACAACACTCTTCCGGTCAGCGCCCGGTAAGCTTCCCGATACTTCTCGCTCGTGCGCGCGGCCACGTCCGGCGGCAGGGCCGGCGCCGGAGGCCGCTTGTCCCATCCGATGGATTCCAGGTAGTCACGCACGTACTGTTTGTCATAGGAGGGCTGCGGCCCGCCCGGCCGGTAGCCGTCCGCCGGCCAGAAGCGGGAAGAGTCCGGCGTCAGGACTTCGTCGGCCAGCACCAGTTCCGGACCCACGAAGCCGAACTCGAACTTGGTGTCTGCAATCAGGATGCCCCTGGTTTCGGCGTAGCGCGCCGCGCGCGAGTAGATTTCCAGCGTGAGCGCACGCAGCCGCTCGGCGAGCTCCCCGCCCACCAGGGCCGCCACCTGATCAAAAGAGATGTTCTCATCGTGGCCCGTCTGGGCCTTGGTCGCCGGTGTGAAGATCGGCTCCGGCAGGCGGTCGCTCTCGCGGAGGCCCGGGGGCAGGGGAATGCCGCACACCTTGCCGGTCTCCCGGTACTCCTTCCAGCCGGAACCCGAAAGGTAGCCGCGGGCCACACACTCCACCGGGATCATCTCCGCCCGCCGCACCAGCATCGAGCGCCCCTCGAGCACAGCGCGGTGCGGTTGCAAGGCGGCAGGATACGTCTCCGGATCGGCACTGATAAAGTGGGTCGGCGTCACATCGCGCAGGAAATCGAACCAGAACACCGACAACTGGGTGAGCACCGTTCCCTTGCCGGGGATGCCCGTGGGCAGCACATAGTCGAAGGCCGAGATCCGGTCCGTCGCCACGATCAGCAGCCGGTCTCCGAGATCGTAAACGTCGCGAACCTTCCCTCGCGCCAGCAACCGCAATCCCGGAAGGTGCGTCTCAAGCACCACGTTGTTGAGCTGTAACGTCATCACGAAAAGATTGCTCTCCAGGTTCGGTGCTTATGCGCGGGTAATCGCTTCCCAGGTCATCTCCCGGCCGCGCAC
The DNA here is from genome assembly GCA_037446115.1 of Acidobacteriota bacterium. Lineage (GTDB taxonomy): Bacteria > Acidobacteriota > Terriglobia > Bryobacterales > Bryobacteraceae > JANWXD01. The sequence goes on from JBBIJF010000015.1 coordinate 46,908, forward strand.
GCACGCCTCGAGCGCCATCACCGCCGTCAGCGTGCTTTCGGCCGCGGAAAAGGCCGCGTTTTCGATCTTGCCGGTCCGCACCCCTTCGATAAACTCGTTCACGGCATCGAGCGTGATGTCGTAGTTAGTTTCCACCCGCTCCGGCGGCCCCTTTTCGCGCCAGACCGTGTAACCGCGCCGGGAAGTATTGACCGCACCCTTCTCGCAGATGAACGTCTCCGAGACGTCCTGGAATCCCGGCGTGCGGAACTGGTTGGCGCTGTAGCTGAAGATCATGCCGTCGGCGAATTGGAACGTGCAGGCCACGTTGTCGAAGATGTCGCCGTAGCGCCGGACCTGCCGGCTCCCGTATCCCGTCACGCGCACAGGATGCGAGCCCGTGAACCAGTTGACCACGTCAATGTTGTGGCAGTCCTGCTCGACGAGGATATCCCCGGAAAGTTCGCGGTAGAAAAACCAGTTCCGGATCCGTTCCTGCTCAGGCGGGTGGCCGGTGGCGATGGGAGGGCCGCCTCCGAGCCAGGCTGCGCGGACCATCTTGATGGTCCCAAGCTCGCCGGATTTGACGATCTCATAGGCTTTGCGGTAGTCCTTCCCGTAGCGCTGCTGGTAGTCCACGCTGATGCGTTTGGACGGGTCCGCCCGCCTGGCAGCTTCGATCACGCGGCGGCAGCCGGCGGCGTTCACGGCGGCGGGCTTCTCCATGAAGATATGCTTGCGGGCGGCCACTGCCGCCTCGAAGTGCTCCGGGTGTAGATAAGCGGGCGTCGTAATCAGGACCGCGTCCACGTCCGTGGCAAGCAGCTCCTTGTAGTTTTTGAACGTCCTGGCCCCGGAGTATTTTTGCGCTGCCGCCTGCAGCTTGTCATCGTAGATGTCGCAGACCGCAGCAATGCGGGCGAACTCATTCTTGGCGAACAGCCCGCTCACGTACATGCCGCGGTTGCCGCAACCGATCACGCCCACCGTTATGGCGGAACCTGCCTGGAAACCGCGCGCCGTCCGGGGCGCCACCAACAGCACGCCGCCGGTGGCGATGCGGAGAAACTCTCGTCGGTGATTCTCGGGCATAGAACCGGCCTTTCGATCGGACACTTCAGGCCCATTATACTGAGGAAGTCCGCGTGAAGCTTTCCATCCTCGTACCCGTCTATAACGAGCGTGCCGTGGTGGAGCGCAGCCTGCGGCAGGCTCTGGAGGCGCCCCTGCCGGAGCAAATGGAGCGGGAGCTGATCGTGGTGGACGATTGCTCCACCGACGGCACCTCGGCGATCCTGGAACGGTTCGCCGCTTCCGAACCCCGGATCCGGCTGCTCCGGCATCCCGTCAACCGCGGCAAAGGTGCGGCCATCCGTACCGCCATCTCCCAGGCGACCGGCGACTTCTGCATCGTGCAGGATGCCGATCTGGAGTACGACCCCACCGAATATCCCCGCCTGCTGCGCCCGCTGCTGGACGGCCGGGCCGACGCAGTCTTCGGCTCCCGCTTCCTGGCGGGGGAGCAGACTCGCGTATTGGCCTTTCGCCATTCCATGATCAACCGGGCGCTGACACTGGTCTCCAACGTGTTCTCCAATCTGAATCTGACGGACATGGAGACCTGCTACAAGGCCTTCCGCACTGACATCCTCAAGAGCATCCCCATCCGCTCGAACCGCTTCGGCTTTGAGCCGGAGATCGTCATGAAGTGCGCCAAGCGCAACCTGCGGATCTACGAGGTCCCCATCAGCTACCACGGCCGTACCTATGAGGAGGGTAAGAAGATCGGATGGAAAGACGGCATCAAGGCCTTGGGCGTCATTCTGCATTTCTGGCTGATTGACGACCTCTACAACGAAGCCTACGGGCGCGGGCACCTCAACAATCTCACCGGCACGCCGCAGTATTTGAGCTGGATGGCGCGCCTCCTCCGCCCTTACGTGGGGGATTCGATCCTGGAGATCGGCGCCGGAATCGGCAACATCACCGCCCGGCTGATGGGCCGCTCGGTGCGCTACGTGGCCTGCGAGCACGATCCGCTGTATCTGCACACGCTGCGCAACCGCTTCCTCCGCACGCCGAACGTCGAAGTGAGACGGCTTGACCCGTCACGGCCCGAGGATCTCTGCGGCTTCCACGAAGAGTTCGACACGGCCCTGTGCCTGAACGTGCTGGAGCATCTCGACGAACCGCAAGCGACACTCGCCGCGCTCTGGAAAGCCCTGCGCCCGGGCGGATGCCTGCTGGTGCTCGTGCCCCAGACCCCGGCTCTGTACTCGGATCTGGACCGCACGCTCGGGCACAAACGGCGGTTCGACGCCCGCCAGTTGCGCGCTCTGCTGGAAAGCGCCGGGTTCCGGCTGGAGGCGCTGCGGGAGCTGAACAAGATCGGCGCGCCGGCCTGGTGGTTGTACGGCAAGGTCATGCACCGCAAGGCCATCAGCAAGCTGACGCTGAAACTGTTCGACAAAACCGTCTGGTTGTGGCGGCGCGTGGACTGGGTGCTGCCCTGGAAAGGGCTGTCCCTTGTGGCGGTGGCGCGGAAGTAGCCATGCGCGCAGTGGGCCTGGACTACGCAAACCGCCGGCTGTGCCGCCGTGCCGTGCCCGACCCACCCTCAATAGGGGACGGCGAAGTGCTGCTCCGGGTCAGGGAGGTCGGAGTCTGCGGCACGGACCGGTTCCTGGCGTCCTGGGAATTCGGCTCGCCGCCCCAGGGTTCGGATTTCCTGATCCTCGGCCACGAAGCGCTCTGTGAAGTGGCCGAGACCGGGCCGGGTGTGACCGCTCTGGGGCGCGGAGATCTGGTAGTGCCCATCGTGCGCCGCCCCTGCCGGCCTCCGTGCCCCTCCTGCGCGCGGGGCCGCCGCGACCTTTGCCTGAGCGGGCGCTACACGGAACGCGGCATTGTCGGCGCCGACGGCTACTTCGCCGACTACGCCGTTGACCGGGTCGAAGATCTTGTCCGCATTCCCGCGGAGCTCGCTCCGGTGGCCGTGCTCGTGGAGCCTCTCAGCGTGGTGGAAAAGGCCGTCGAGACGGCGCTGCGGCTCCATGAGGGCGCACCGCGCTCGGCGCTGGTGCTCGGCGCGGGCACGATCGGGATGCTGGCCGCCCTCACCCTGCGCGAGCGGTCCCTGGAGGTAACGGTTTGCTCGCTCGAACCGGAGGACCACCCGCGCGCTCAGTGGCTTCGCGAATCAGGCTTCGAGTACACACCCGTTCCGCCCCGCCGCACCGCCGACATTGTCCTCGAGGCGGCCGGACCCGCCTCCGCAGCCTTCGCCGCCGTCCGTGCTCTGGCGCCGCTTGGAGTCTGCGGCATCCTGGGAACCGCCTCCGACGCGGCCGGAGAGTTCCCATTTCGCGGCCTCTTGCTCGGCAACCAGCGCCTCTTTGGCAGCGTGAACGCGAGCCCGGACTCGTTCCGGCGGGCAGCGGAGGACCTGCGCCGCTTCGATCGCCGTCTGCTGGAGCGGATGCTCCGGCGCTGCCGCTTCGACGACTACGCGCTGACCATTTTGGGGCCGGTCGAGGCGGCGCCCAAGGCCGTCCACGTCGTGGCCGAATGAGGGCGCGTCCCTCTGCTTCCGCGCCGGAGTGCGCGATCCGGCAAGCCGGGAGCGGCACCTGCGGGCGCCCGCCTGTTGCATCCCGCGGTCGCGGTGAGGTTGATACACTATGACGGCGATGGCGTTCGTATTCCGTCATTCGATCTGCAACGAGGTGTTCGACAAGTGGTCTTTCGCCGACGCCTGCCGGGCCATCCGCAAGGCGGGCTATGGCGGTGTCGAGATCGCCCCGTTCACGCTTTCCGAAGATCCCAACAGCCTCAGCGCCGACCAGCGCCGCGAGTACCGGCGCGCCATGGAAGGAGAGGGACTCACCTTCGTGGGGCTCCACTGGCTGCTGATGGCCCCGAAAGGCCTCCATGTGACGACTCCGGATGAAGCTGTGCGCCGCCGAAGCTGGGAGCACGTGCGGCGCCTCGTGGATCTGTGCGCGGATCTGGGGCCGGACGGCGTGATGGTCTTCGGCTCGCCCAAGCAGCGCAGCACCACCGGCGGCGCCACACCGGCCGAGGCCACCCAGCGTTTCATCGCAGGACTGGAAAGCGTCGCCCCGCACGCCGCCGAACGAGGCGTGACGATCCTGGTCGAAGCGCTCCCCAAGCGCGACTGCGACGTGGTCACCTCGCTCGATGAGGCGGCCCGGATCGTACGGCAGATCAACAGCCCCGCCGTGCGCACCATGTTCGACACGCATAACGCCGTCGAGGAGGTGGAACGCCACGACGTCCTCGTGGACCGGTACTTTGATCTGATCCGCCACGTACACGTCAACGAGATGGACGGACGCCATCCCGGCACCGGCGACTACGATTTCAAGCCGGTGCTGCGCGTGTTGAAACGCCGCGGCTACACCGGTTGGATTTCGCTCGAGTGCTTTGACTTCAGCTTCGGCGCCGAGAAAATCGCCGCCGACTCGCTCCGGTACCTCGAAGCGGAGATTGCACGCCTGTGAGCCGGTACGTCGTCACCGGAGGCGCAGGCTTCATCGGCTCCGCGCTCGTGCGGGCCCTGCTCGCTGAGGATCAGAGACCGGTCACGGTGCTGGACAACTTCTCGACGGGCCGGGCCGCGAACCTCGAGGGTCTCGGCGCGGGGGTGGAGATCCGCTGCGCCGATATCCGCCGCTACGAAGAAATCGAACCGTGGTTGCGAGGCGCCGAGATCGTCTTTCACCTGGCGGCGATTCCCTCCGTTCCTCGCTCCATCGAGGATCCTGTGCCCTCCCATGCCACCAACATAGACGGTACGTTCAACGTGCTGCGGGCGGCGGCGGCCTGCGGCGTGCGGCGCGTGGTGTATGCCGCCTCTTCGTCGGCCTACGGCGGCAGCGAGGTTCTTCCGAAAGTGGAAAGCATGCGTCCGGAGCCTCAGTCGCCCTATGCCGTCCAAAAGCTTACCGGAGAATACTACGCTGCGGTCTTTTCCTCCTGCTTCGGGCTGGAGACCGTCTCGCTGCGCTACTTCAATGTCTACGGACCGCGCCAGGATCCCTCCAGCCCCTACTCCGGCGTCATCTCCGTATTCATGCGATCGCTGCTGGAGCGGCGTCCGCCCACCATCTACGGAGACGGCGAGCAGTCGCGCGACTTCACCTTCGTCGAGGATATCGTGGACATCACGCTGCGCGCGGCTCGCACGCCGGGCGTCAGCGGGCGCATGTACAATGCGGGCGCCGGGGGCCGGCACACCTTGAATGCCGTGTGGCGCACGCTCCAGCAGATCGAAGGCGTCCGGCTCCCGCCCGTCTATGGTCCCCCGCGGCCCGGCGATGTGCGCCATTCCCAGGCCGATATCTCCGCGGCGGTGCGGGACTTGGGTTACGCGCCGCGCTTCAGCCTGGAGGAAGGTTTGCGGCGCACGCTCGAGTGGTACCGCGCGAGCTGGAGGGAGCGGTGATTGCTCTTGCGTACCTCGTGCTGGCGGCGCTGGCGGGAAATCCTCTGGCGGGCCTGCTCGAGCCTGACAATCTGAGACGCGCGGAGGTCTCCGGCGTCTCGGTGGAACGCGGCGAGCGCCCCGACACTGTGATACTGCGGTTCCCGCCCGCCGAGCAGCCGGGAAGCCTCGTCCTGCCGGTCCCTGAAGCCGCGCGGGATTGGACGCGGTGGGGCGGCCTCACCTTCGAGTTTGTCTCGGACTCCACCATCCGCTGGCAGCTTGAAATCCGTAACCGTCGCGGCGAAGTCTTCACCTATCGGGTCCAGCCCTACCAGGGTGTGCCGGTCAAAGCCTCCATCCCCGCCTCCTTCCTGTTGCGCGACTACATGAACAACCGCGCCTTCAAGGGATATTGGATCTCCAACTGGGGCAACCATATTGACCTCAGGGAAGTGGTTGCGATCGCGATTCGGATGCACCCCAACCGCCCGGTGACCCTGCGTCTGGGTCCGCTTGCGCTCACCGCCCAACCGGAACCGGATGAGATCTACCTGGACCGCCCGGTCGTGGATGAGTTCGGCCAGTGGGCGCTGCTGGACTGGCCGGGCAAGATCCATTCGCTGGAGCAACTGCGCGAGGCCTGGAGGCGGGAGGACGCGGAACTGGCCCGCACGGAGGATTTCGGATTCTGCGAGTACGGAGGCTGGAAGGGTCGCAAGCACCGGGCGACGGGCTACTTTTACGCAGCCCCAATCGAAGGCCGCTGGTGGCTCGTCGATCCCGACGGCCATCTATTCTTTTCCGTTGGCGTGGACTGCGTCCGCTACCGCGATCCCAGCCCCTTGCTGCCGGGCCGCGAGAAGCTGTTTGCGAAGTTGCCGCCCGGGGCAGGGAAGACTGTGGACTTCTATCACGCCAACGCCCGCTTGCGGTATTCCGAAGCCGAGTTTGTAGCGCGGTGGAAGGAAACCGCCGCTCGCCGCCTGCGTTCCTGGGGATTCAATACGGTGGCCAACTGGTCGGATCCGGCGATGTATCAGGATCCGCCGCTGCCCTTTGTGACGAACGTCCGCGTGGGGAGGAGCCGGAAGTCGTGGCAAGGCTATCCCGACGCCTGGTCGGAAGAATTCGCCCGTACCGCAGAGCAGGACGCCGCCGAGCAGTCCGGGCGCTACCGGGAGGAACGGCGGCTGATCGGCTATTTTATCGGCAACGAGCCTCGCTGGCCGCAGCGCAACTTGATTGACCTGATCCTGCAAGATCCGGAACCCTCGGCCACCGGGCAGTTCGTACGGAACTTCCTGCGAGATCGGGGCGACACCGAGATCGCCCGCGCGGCCCTGCTCGAGGAGCTGAGCCGCAAGTATTTCCGCACCGTGACCGAGGCCATCCGCAAAGCGGATCCCAACCACATGGTGCTCGGCATCCGCTGGGCAGGCAATGCGCCGGACCCGGTCTTGCGCGCCAACGACGTCTTTGACGTGTTCAGCATCAACATGTACCGCTTCGAGCCCCCGCCCGAGCAAATCCGCCGCATTTATGAGCTCACCGGACGACCCGTGCTGATCGGCGAATTCCATTTCGGCGCGCCAGAACGGGGGCTTGCGCCGTCGCTGGTGATGGTCAAGGACCAGACCGAGAGAGGCGTGGCGTATCAGTATTACGTAGAGCGCGCTGCGGCGCAGGCGCCCGTCGTGGGCGCCCACTACTTTCAGCTTTGTGATCAGCCGGCGACGGGCCGCTTCGACGGGGAAAACTACAATCTGGGTTTCGTCAATGTGGTGGATCTCCCCTACAGGGAGCTGGTCGAGTTCGCACGCCGGACCCACCGGCGCATCTATCGTGTCCACTCGGGCGAGCTGCCGCCGGCGGAACGCCCGCCCCGGGTACGGTGAGCAACGCCACAAGGCATCCCACCCTCCGCCGGTGTTCCGCCTGTGGATTTTCAACAACCGACGGTGGGACAATCACGCTATCGGGAGGAGACGATGTACGCCGTATGTGGAGCGACAGGAAACACGGGAAGCGTCGTAGCGCGAAGACTGCTCGCCGCCGGGCAGAAGGTGCGTGCGATCGGGCGCCACAGGGATCGCTTGCAGCCCTTGGTGGCGCAGGGCGCCGAGGGCTTTGTGGCCGAACTCACCGACAAAGCCGCCCTGGTGCGCGCCTTTGACGGCGTCCGCGCGGTCTATGCCATGATCCCTCCCGACTATGGCGGCGACCTGCGTGCCTTCCAGGCCAGGGCCGCAGAAGCGCTCGCAGCGGCTGTCGCCGAGGCGGGCGTGGGCTACGCCGTGAGTCTGTCCAGCATCGGCGCGGACAAACCCGGTGGTACCGGGCCGATCGCCGGGCTCCACGAGTTCGAAAACAAACTCGACGCCGTCGCCGGGTTGAACACCCTGCACCTGCGGCCGGGCTACTTCTTCGAGAACTTTCTCATGATGATCCCGTCTATCCGGCAGACGGGAACGCTGGCGGCGGCCTTTCGGCCTGATCTGCCCGTCCCGATGGTGGCAACGCGGGATATCGGCGCACGCGCCGCCGAAGAATTACTCAAGCTCGAATTCAGGGGGCACTCCACGCGCGAACTGCGCGCGCCCCGGGACTACACATTTAGCGAAGTAGCACGGATCCTTGGCGATGCAATCGGCCATGACGGCCTGGGCTATCGCCAGCTGCCGTACGACGCGTTCGAGGAAGGCCTCGTGCGCATGGGCTTCCCGAGAACTACTGCGGCCCTTTTCCGTGAGATGACTGCCGCTTTCAACGAGGGCCGTGTTGCGACCCTGGAGCCGCGCTCTGCGCAAAACACCGCGCCCACCACACTAGAGCAGTGGGCGCAGGAAGTGTTTGTCCCGGCGTATCAAGGAAAAGGAGCCACCGCGTAGCGCGTCCGGAGAGCCGGTTCGGCCGCGAAACTACACCTTTTCCGGAACCACGAACGGCTTGCGGTAATCGCGCCGGAACATCCGGTTGGCTTCTTCGTCGCCGAGCACCTGCCCGGTGTGCGGGTCCACACGCAGCGAGCGGCCAAGCCGGTAGGAAATATTGCCCAGGTGCATCAGGTCGCAGGAGATCGCCCCTTCCTCCACCGGCGCGTTCAAGTCCGACGTCTTGCGGCTCCGCACGGCCTCGATGAAGTTTGCCCAGTTGTTGCCGCCTTCGCGCCGTGCCGGACCAGGCTGCTGTTCCTTGCCAAGATACGTCCAGTACTTGTCGTAGCCGTCAATGGCCATGTAGCCGTTGGAGCCGTAGAAAATGTTTCCGACCGTGTTGCCCGGCTTGTCGCCTCCGATTCCCGCCTCGTGATTGCTGACCCAGTGGCGCACCTCGAAGACGAGCAACTTTTTCTTACCCATGCCGTCGAACTCGTAGGTGACCACCAGGGTGTTGGGCGTTTCCTGGTCGTCGTCGAACATGAAGTGACCGCCCATGGCACTGACCTTGGTCGGATAGGTCACTCCCAGTCCCCAGCGGCAGATGTCCAGTTCGTGGATGCCCTGATTGCCGAAGTCACCGTTTCCGTAGTCCCAGAACCAGTGCCAGTTGTAGTGGAACCGATTCCGGGTGAACGGGCGCTGGGGCGCCGGCCCGAGCCACAGGTCGTAGTGCACGCCCGCCGGTACCGGCTCCGGCGGCGTCCGTCCGATCGTGTCACGCCATTTGAAACAAAGACCGCGGGCCATGTACACTTCGCCGATCACCCCTTCGCGGAGCTTCTCCATGGCTTCGCGGAGCGCCACCCCGGAGCGGCTGTTGGTGCCGTGCTGCACGATACGGTTGTACTTCTTGGCCGCCGCCACGATCTGGCGCGACTCGAAAATGTTGTGCGAAAGCGGCTTTTCGACGTATACGTCCTTGCCCGCCTGGCAGGCCCAGATGGTCTGGAGCGTGTGCCAGTGGTTGGGCGTCGCAATCGAGACCGCGTCAATGGACTTGTCCTCGAGCAGCTTTCGGTAATCTACGTAAGCTTTCGGCCGCTTGCCCGTCAGCTTCTCCGCCAGTTGGAGCCGCTCGTTGAGCACGTTTTCGTCTACGTCGCACAGCGCGGCGACCTCCACATTCGGCATCTTCGAATAGACCTGGATGTGCGCCCGGCCTTGGCCGCGCACGCCGACACAAGCCACGCGCACCGTGTCGTTCGGGCTTGCCAGCGATTTGGCGGCCGAGGCGGCGGCGGCAGCAGAACTCATCAGAAAGTAACGGCGGTTCATCGTCGTCCGGCACTCCTTGCTTCAAATATAAATCAAAGGCGCCCGTTACGGACTTCAAAGTTACGGGGTCTTGCTATGAGGATCGCCGCCGAGGCGTTGCACGATCTGATCCATAACTGCCTGAGCGTCCGCCACCGCCTGTTCGGCATCTTCCCGTCCGTAGGCCTCGGCGGCAATGATGGGGTCCGGCAGTGCGTCTGGATAACGGGTCGTCAAATCATGGCGGTCGAGGCGGCGACCATGCTCCACGAGCCCCTCGAACTCCGGATCGAAACCCGTAGCTTCACGGGCTAGCTCGCCCACGGAATGGATCATCACATGGCGGCGACCCCGGGAGATCAAATACGTCTTCAGCGCCTTTTGCGCCGCCTGCTCTGCGAAAAAAGCTGCGTAGGCATAGTTTGCCAGCTCGAGCAACCGTTCGGCCTGTGTCAGGTCATAGCGGGCCTGGCGCAACCATCGCGCTGCCTGCCGCTCCGGATCCTTCATCGTTCCTCTCCGGCGTCGTACAGCACAATCGCGTCCCGCAGCGCGCTGAGAACGAACGGATTTTCGTGCTCCTGCATCGTGGCGAACTCCTCAGGCGTGTAGACAAAGACGTCAGCCGCCACCGGCAGAGCCGGAACCGAAAGCAGTCTCTGCACAAAGCGGTCGGTAGTGTGCTTGATAATAATCAAGTCGAGGTCGCTTGCCTCGTCCTGCTCGCCCCGGGCCGCCGATCCAAAAAGCAGGATCTTCTCGACCGGTCCGTAACCGGTGACGATTCGCTGCACGACCTCTCTGACGGTGTCGCGTAAGGGCGCGGGCAGCCGTTCAATCTTCGCCTCCGGCACACACACATCTTAAATCACGCTCTGCAACGGGGCCTGCGCCCCCGGGGTACAATCGTCCTCGTACGTCCCGATTTCACTATGAAGCTCCGGATCTTCGTTTCAGGTTGCGCGGTGTCCGGTGCGGCGTTCCTGCTGCTGCGCGGGGCTGACACTTCGGCTGTACGCGAAGAACAGCTGGCGCGCCACCGAAACCTCGGCAAGGCTTACTACGAGAACCCGACCACACAGATGGAAGCCGTCGAGGAACTGCGCAAAGCGCTCGAGCTGGCGCCCGACTCGGCCCGCGACCGGCTGAACTACGGTTTGGCGTTGCTCAGGGCAGGGAAGACCAAAGAGGGCATCGCCGAGCTCGAAAAGGTTCAAAAACAGGATCCGAAGCTCCCCCACACTTGGTTCAACCTGGGCATCGCGTTCAAGAAAGAGGGCGATTATGCGCGCGCCCTCCGGCAATTCGAACGTATGGTCCAGCTGGTGCCCGACGAGCCGATCTCCCACTACAACCTCGGCGTGCTTTACCGGTTGCTGAACCGGCCGGACGATGCGCTTCGCGCCTTTGAGAAAGCCCGCGACCTGGATCCGAACCTCGCGGCAGCACGCTTTCAGCTGTATAACGCTTACCGGCGGCTGGGCCGCAACCAGGAAGCGGCCCGCGAGCTCCAGATCTTCCAGGAGATCAAGAAACGCCAGGAAGGCTCGCCGACTCCCGAGGACGTGGACTGGAGTTTTTACGCCGAGCTGTACGATGTCGTGGATCCCCGCTCGTCGGCCGATGAGACGCCCGCTCCCGTGTTGCGCTTTCAGCTACAGAAACTCGCCGGTGCCGCCGACCCCAAAACGGCGGGAATTCTCGTGCTGGATGCCGACGGGGACGGCCGGCCCGACCTTCTGGTGTGGAGCGCAAAAGGGGTCGCGGTTTACTCCGGCGGATTTACGCCCGTCGCTCGTTCCGGTCTTGAGGGTGTGAGCGGCGTGATCTCCGCGGCTGCTGCCGACTTCAATAACGACGGCCTGCAGGACCTGTGCATCCTGTTGCCTGCGGGGCCGGTGCTGTACGTGAATCGCAAAGGCCGGTTTCAGAAAGCGGCCGTCACCGGCCTTCCTGCAGGGCGCTTCGAAAAAGCCGTCTGGCTCGACTACGACCACGACTATGACCTCGATCTGTTCCTGCTCGGGGATCGTTCCGTGCTGCTTCGCAATCAGGGTGAAGCCGGATTCGCGGACCGCAGTTCGGAATTTCCGTTCGCCCGCGGCCGCGCCCTGGACGGCGCCGCCTTCCGCCTGATCGCGGACGGCAAAGGGATGGATCTTGTGGTCTCCTATCGGGACCGCTCCGGCGTGCTCTATCGGGACCGTCTGGCCGGCAAATTCGAGGCGGCCAACCTGGACGGGTTGCCTGCGGGTGCGCGCAATGTGGTGGCCGAAGACTTCAACAACGATGGCTGGATTGACGTCGCCGCGGCCTCCGCCGCCGGCCTGGTGTGGCTGTGGAACGATCACGGACGGTTTCGAGCTCAAGCCGGACCCTCCGGCGGTGGCGGCCTCGCGGCTGCCGATTTGGAAAACCGCGGTCTTCGAGACGTGGTCTTCAGCGCCGCCATCCACCGTAACCAGGGTGCCGGCCGCTTCGCCTCCGCCAGGACGAGTCCGCCACTACCCGATGCAGCTGCCCTCGCCGCGGCGGACTTCGATTTGGACGCCCGCGTGGATCTGGCCGCGGTGGGGACGGATGGCGCGGCCTACCGGCTGTTGAACCGTACGCCGCTCCAAAACATGTGGCTTCGTGTAAAGCTCAAGGGAGTCAAAAACCTGCTCCTGGCCCCTGGAGCAGAAGTTGAAGTCAAAGCCGGAAGACTCTATCAAAAAAGGATTTACCACGGCCTCCCTCTGCTCTTCGGTCTGCGCACGGCGAAAGACGTGGACACCGTCCGCATCACGTGGCCGAACGGGTTAATACAAAACGAACCCAAACAGGTGGCCGGCCGGGCGCTGGCCTTCGAGGAAGCTCAACGCCTCTCCGGCTCCTGCCCGATGGTCTTCACGTGGAACGGCCGTGAGTTCCAGTTCATCGCCGATGCTTTGGGTGTGGCGCCCCTGGGCGCGCGCGCCGGCGATGACGCCTATTTCCCGGTGGACCACGACGAGTACGTGCAAATTCCGGACGGCGCGCTGGTGGAAAACCAGGGTTACTTTGACGTGCGGGTCACCGAGGAGTTGCGGGAGGTGACGTATCTGGATCAGGTCCGGCTGGTTGCGTTGGACCACCCCGCGCAGGTCGAAATCTTTACCAATGAGAAATTCAAGGCGCCGCCGTTTCCTGAGTTCCGGCTGTTCGGTGTGCGGCGCCGCATGTATCCCGTCGCAGCCCGGGACGGCCGGGGCAGGGATGTGCTCCGGCATCTCAGCCGTGCGGACCGGCTCTACGCGGCCGGTTTCCGCCGCGATTTTACGGGAGTCGCCGAGCCGCACTCGCTCGAGCTCGATTTCGGCCGCGAAGCGGCGCGCGGCAACCGCGCCATCCTGGTGCTCCGCGGCTGGGTGGACTGGGCGGACGGCAGCACGTTCTTCCGCCTGGCGCAGCAGGGGCGCGGCGCGCTATTCCTGCCCTACCTGCAGGTCAAAGACGCGCGCGGGCGGTGGCAGACCGTGGTCGAGGACATGGGGATTCCCGCCGGTCAGCCGAAGACGATCGTCGTGGATCTGACCGGTAAGTTCCTCTCTGATTCCCGGCAAATCCGGATCGTAACCAACCTCTGCCTGTACTGGGATGAAATCTTCCTCAGTGAAGACACCGCCACGCCGCCGGTGCGGCTCACGTGGCTGGACCCGCATGAGGCGGAGTTGCGCTTCCGCGGATTCTCGCGCGCCATCATCCACCCGCAACGTGCCCAGCCGGAAATGTTCGACTACGGCCGTGTTTCACTCGTTTCGATGTGGAACCCCACGCCCGGGACCTACACCCGCTACGGCGACGTGCGCGAGTTGCTGGAGGCCGAAGACGACCGCTACGTAATCATGGGCTCCGGCGACGAAGTGCGGCTGCGCTTCCGCTCCGCGGATCTGCCGGCCCTGCCGGAGGGCTGGCGCCGCAGCTTCCTGCTCAAGCTCGACGGGTGGAACAAAGACGGCGATTTCAACACGGCGTACTCGCAGTCCGTGGAGCCGCTGCCGTTCCACGGCATGTCACGCTATCCTTATCCGGAATCCGAGCGCTTCCCCGATACCGAAGCGCACCGGCGGTGGCGGGAGGCGTACCTGACGCGGCCGGCGCGGCCCTTGATTCCCACACTGAGCCGGACCTCGAACGCCGTGAGTCCGCAGTGACAGGGCGGAGGGAACCGTTGCGATTCGCCTCAGGGGAACGCCCGCTTGCCGCTGTCGGAGGGTTGCGCGGCTTGCGCCACGATTGACAGGGCGGCGCCCGCGGCTACTGGTCTTCCCTGGTCGCGGGCGTCGGTGCCGGCGGATGGGCCCGCCATTCCCGTTCCAGGTCACGGAGCTCGCGATCCACGATGCGCCGCTCGATGGCCCAGCCGGCGCCGGGAAAGCCGGCCGCGCGGCGCCGGTCAATCGCCTCCAATATCCGCACTCCGCTCTCGAGCCGCTCTCTGATCTGCTGCCGCCTCATCCCTGCTCCTCTCGTGGTTGTCAGCTTCATCTCGGGGGACGCGGAAAAGCGCGATTATAGTGCGGCACCGGGGAGGATGCAAGGCCCCCGTCCGTTGCGTGCGCTATGTACCGTCCCGGGGGGCCGTCCCGTGCTTGCGCGCACTCGCCTCCGGCGATCCAAAATTTCTCTCACTTGCAGCCACCTCCAAGGAACAAGGAGCTGGCGGAAGCCATCCGGCTCGCCCTCTTGGCGCCGTAAACGCCGCGCTCTGTTGACCGAGTCAGGGTGACGGTTCTCCGCACAGGAGACATCTGCTCCGGGCCTTGCGGGCGGTAGTCGGAGTCAATTGGGCCGTCCGCGGTTACCTGCCAGCCCGCTGGCGAGATTGGCGCGGATCGTAAACGAGCCCGGGGCAAACCGGAGGTATTGTTGGCACGATTTTTTTGTCGAGATTTTTCGCCCACTTCAACCCTTTAATTCGTACAACCCCGGCTGGGGGCCTCGGTTCCGCACCGGCGCCGCTCGTGGGCCCGGCGATTGCGCTAGAATCCGTTGCGTGACGTGGGTGTTCCTGGTGGCATGCCTGCTGCTCGGGCCGGCCGCATTCCCGCAACACCGCCCCGGCTGGACGCTGGTCTGGAGTGACGAGTTCGAAGGAAGCGCGCTGGACCCGGCCAAGTGGGACTTCGACGTCGGCGGGCACGGCTGGGGCAACAACGAATCCCAGTACTACACGCGGCGTCCGGAAAACGCCTCTGTTGAAAACGGCCGGCTCGTGATCCGCGCCCTGCGGGAAACCTACACCGGCCCCGATGGCATCACGCGGCCCTATACCTCGGCGCGCCTGGTCACCCGCGGCAAGTTCTCCCGCGCTTACGGCCGCTTCGAGGCCCTGATCCGGCTACCTTACGGCCAGGGCATCTGGCCCGCTTTTTGGATGCTCGGCGATGATATCGTCACCGTCGGTTGGCCCGCCTGCGGAGAAATCGACATCATGGAGAACATCGGGCGCGAACCGTCCACCGTCCACGGGACGATCCACGGGCCCGGTTACTCGGGCAGTCGCGGCATCGGGGCGGCCTACTCGCTGCCGGAAGGAAGGCGTTTCGCCGACGATTTTCATCTCTTTGCCGTCGAGTGGGAGCCGGACGCGATCCGCTGGTACGTGGACGACGTTCTCTATCAAACTCGCACGCCGAAAGATCTCCCGCCCGGCGCCCGCTGGGTCTTTGACCATCCGTTTCACTTGTTGCTGAACGTCGCCGTGGGAGGAAACTGGCCTGGTTATCCGGACGACACTACGGTCTTCCCTCAGGTGATGCTGGTCGAATATGTGCGCGTGTACGCCCGTGCCGGAAAGCCCGCGATTCAAGCCGCAAACGGTGTGGTGAACGCGGCCAGTTTCCGCCCCGGGTTCGCTCCGGGCTCCTGGGTGACGGTTGTCGGCGACGAACTGGCCGGCGTGACGCGCCAATGGAGGGCCGAAGATTTCGCCGGAGGAAGACTTCCCGAGCAGCTTGACGGCACGGCGGTCCTGTTTGACGGAAAGCCCGGCTTTGTAGCCTACATCAGTCCCGGGCAGATCAACGTGCTGGCGCCCGAGGTTGCACCGGGTCCGGTGGCCGTCAAGGTCGTGCGTGACGGAGTGGAAAGCGATCCGGCGGCGGCGGAGGCCCGGACGGTGGATCCGGCCTTCTTTCTGTGGGCCGGGCGGTACGTGGTGGCGACCTCACTTGATTTCAAAACCCTCCTGGCGCCGGAAGGTTTGTTCGGCGGCCTCAACACAAGACCGGCCCGGCCTGGTGAGACGATCGTTCTTTGGGGGACCGGCTTCGGGCCTGTGAGTCCCCCCGCCCCGTCGGACCGGCCCGTCGACGGAGAGCACTGGCTCGTTTACGAGCCGGAGGTGACCATCGGCGGCCTGCGCGCGGACTTTGCGGGAGGCGTATTGACGCCCGGCGCTGCGGGTCTTTACCAGATCGCAGTCCATGTTCCCGCGGACGCTCCCCCAGGGGAGTTGCCCGTGGTGGCTGCCGTCGAGGGCGTGCGCTCCCCCGGCAACGTGTTCCTCGCGGTAGGGCCCTGAGCCACGCCGGCCAACTACAAGGAGTACGCAGATGATCGTCGTTCACGTTCATGCCCGTGTCAAACCGGAGTTCGTCGAAGCGTTCAAACAGGCGACGGTGGACAACGCCCGCCAGAGCGTCCGGGAGCCCGGAGTGGCGCGTTTCGACCTGATCCAACAAACGGACGATCCCACGCGCTTCATCCTCGTCGAGGTCTACCGCGACGAGGCGGCGCCCGCCAGGCACAAGGAGACGGTTCACTATCAGGTCTGGCGTGACCGCGTCGCCGAGATGATGGCCGAGCCCCGCACCAGCGTGCGCTACGTCAACATCTTCCCGCCGGACGAGGGATGGTGATGCGGTTCGAGTTCGCCTCCGCCGCGCAGATCATCTTCGGCCCCGGAACGCTCCCGGAGGCGGCTTCTGCGGCGCGGAGCGCCGGCAGCCGCGTCCTGCTCGTCACGGGCCGCAGCGGGGAACGTGCCGCGCCCTTACGGGAAAAGCTGATAACCTGCGGGCTGGCCGTCGAGGAATTCCGCGTGGCGGGCGAGCCGTCCCTGGCTACGGTGCGTGAGGGAGTGGAGCAGGCGCGCCGGGCCGGCTGCGACGTCGTCGTGGCCTTCGGAGGCGGCAGCGCGCTGGACGCTGGGAAAGCCATGGCGGCGCTCCTGACCAATCCCGGCGATGTGCTCGACTATCTGGAAGTGATCGGGGCAGGGAAGCAGCTCGAGCGCCCCGCCGCCCCGTTCATCGCCGTCCCCACTACCGCAGGTACGGGCGCCGAAGTGACGCGCAACGCCGTCCTGTTCTCACCGGAGCATCGCGTCAAAGCCAGTCTCCGGAGCCGGTTCCTGCTGCCGCGTCTGGCGCTCGTGGATCCGGAGCTCACCCTGGATCTGCCTCCCGCCGTCACCGCAGCGACCGGACTCGATGCGCTCACCCAGCTCATCGAAGCATTCGTTTCGGTCCGTGCCAACCCTTTGAGCGACGGCTTTTGCCGCGAAGGCATCCCGCGCGCGGCACGCTCACTCGTGCAGGCGTTCCGCCACGGCCACGATCTGGAGGCGCGCACGGACATGGCTCTGGCGAGCCTGCTCAGCGGGCTCGCACTGGCCAACGCCGGACTGGGCGCGGTTCACGGCTTCGCCGCAGCGATTGGAGGAATGTTTCCCGCGCCCCACGGGGCGGTCTGCGCGGTGCTGCTGGCGCCCGTCATGAAGGCAAACCTCGAGGCGTTGCGCGCGCGTCGGCTCGGTCATCCGGCGCTGGCCCGCTATGATGAGGTGGCCCGGTTGCTGACCGGCGATGAGGTGGCGCAGGCCGGGGACGGAATTGACTGGGTGCGCCGTGTCACCTCCGAGCTTGCCATTCCCGGGCTTCGTCGTTACGGCGTCGGCGAGACCCACTTTGCGGAAATCGTGGCCCGCGCGGCCCGCGCCAGCAGCATGCGCGGAAATCCGATCCCGCTCGCCGGGGACGAGCTCATCGCGATTCTCGGCGCGGCACTCTGATCGGGCCTCCGGCGCAGCTTCTGTATCATCGTAAGCGGGGAATCTCGATGCGAATGTTCTCCCCTCGAACCCTCGGCCTTGCAGTGGTGGCCTGTGGAGCCGCATGCGCCGCCGGTGTCGAATGCGTGGCGGTGAGTTTCCCGGAGGGCGCGACCGTTCGCCTTATGCTCGAAGCCACGGAGCGGCTGCCCGGAGCCTCCGGCCAGGCGCAGGTGCGACGCCGTTCGGGAGTCACCGAGTTCGAGGTCGAGCTGCGGGGGCTCAAGCCCGCCATTTCCTTTGGCGGGGATCTCAATACGTATGTGGCGTGGGCGATCGCGCCGGAGGGCTGGGCGAGCAACGCCGGCGAAGTCATCACCGAAGGCGACCGCGCCCGCCTGAAGGCCACCACTCCGCTCGGGACCTTTGCGCTGGTCGTCACTGCAGAGCCGCACTTCCTGGTCGAGCAACCCAGCGAGTTCGTGGTGTTGAAGAACTCCGCCGCCGGACTCGAGCGCCGGCCCGAGACCACTCCGGCGGCCTTCCGCCTCGATAGGTTGCGGGCCGGATACAAGTCCAAGCTGGCCACACTGGCGGATGCGGCCGCTGTGAAAGGTAGGCTGCGCACGGACCGCTTTCAGGCTCTCGTCGCTGTCAGGCTCGCCGAGGAGGCCGGTGCGCGCGAGCAGGCTCCGGAGGAGTTCGCACAAGCCGAGACGGCGCTGCGCGAGACCGAACAGGCCTTTGCCCAATTGGCGGGCGAAGCCGCGGTGGCCCGGCTCGCCGAGCGCACCGTGCGCCTGGCGGTGGCGGCGGCCCGCACGGCGCGCCTGCGGGCGCAGGAGCAAGCGCGCGCCGCGGAACAGCGCCAATGGGAAGAAACGCTCGCCCGCCTCCGGCGCGAGCGCGACGGGGCGGCAGACGCGTTGGCGGCGGCGCGGGACGAGGCGCGACGGGCCAGGGAGGCGCTCGAACAAACGAAGAGGGAACTCCAGAACGCGGAGCGGCAGTTGCTGGCTCTGGGGGAACAGGCCGACCGGTACGCGCGCCAGAAACTTGAAGCGGAAAAACAGGCCGAGGCCGCCCGGCGCGATGCCGTCGCCATGGTCGCGCGCCTTGAAACCGCCCTCGCCCGTGCCGTCGAAGCGGAGCGTACCGAGCGCGGATGGCGGATCACGCTCCCGGACGATGCCTTCGCCCGCAGAAGTGCCGAGTTGCGGCCCGGCGCGCGCGAGCTGCTCAGCCGGATTGCGGGCGTGCTGCTGGTGGCGCCGGAGTTTCGCATCACGATCGAGGGGCACAGCGACAGCGCCGGCAGCCCGGCCCGCAACCAGCGCTTCTCGGAGCAACGGGCCGCCGGCGTGCGCGAGTACCTGATTCAGGCGCATCTGGACCCGGCGCGCATCGAGGCGCGCGGACTCGGGGCCGATCGTCCCGTGGCCTCCAACCGGACCGCCGCGGGGCGCCAGAAGAACCGCCGCGTGGAGATCTATATTGAGGGCTTTGGTACGGGCCACTGAGCCGCCGGCCGGCGAATACAGCTTCATCGTAGAGCCCGAGGACGCAGGAAGACGCCTCGACGAGTTTCTGGAGTTGCGCTTCCCGTGGCTGAGCCGCATGCGTCTCCGGGCAGCGGTCGCTCGCGGCCGCTGCTTCGTGAACGGGGAGCGCGCCGACCGCGGCCGGAGGCTGCGGGTCGGAGATTCCGTCCGTGTGTGGCTCAACACCGCCGTGCCCACCGGGATGTGGCCGGAGCCGTTACCGATCGAGGTGCTCTATGAAGACGCGTGGCTGGCCGTGGTGGTCAAGCCCGCAGGCATGCTGATGCACCCCACACGGAACGTGAAGACCGGGACGCTCGCCAATGCGCTGGCCTGGCTGTGGAATCCGCAACTCCGCGACTCGGAAAAGGAGCGGAACGCCGGTCCGGTAATCCGACCGGGGTTCCCGCATCGCCTGGACCGCGAGACGTCGGGATTGCTGGTCGTGGCCAAGCACCCGGCCGCGTTGCGTCACCTCTCGCAGGTGTTCAGCCTGCGGCAAGTGGAAAAGCGATATGCGGCCATCGTCGCAGGCTGTGTGGGCCCGGACCAGTTCGAGGTGAATGCCCGGATCGGCCGTGTGCCTGAGGAAAAACCTCACTGGCGGGTGGCCGAGCATGGCAAGCCCGCAACCACGCGCATGCGCGTTGTGAAACGTCATGGCGGAGTGAGCCTCGTCGAGCTCGAGCCGCTTACCGGACGGACCCACCAGTTGCGCATCCACTGCGCGCACATCGGCCATCCGATCGTTGGTGATGCGCTCTACGGCGGGCCGCCTGCGCCGCGGCTATGCCTTCATGCCGCCGCGCTGGCGTTCCGGCACCCGGAAACGGGCCGGCCGCTGCGATTTGAATCCAAGCTGCCCCCCGAAATGGAGTCTTGCTTCGAAGATATGGAGTAACAGGGGTTCGGTGGCTCGCGGGCGGCGGAAACTGTCCTCTGAGACTGCGGTTCCGATAACACATATTATGTAAACTAAAGTCCGTGGCAAAAAATCAGGGCCTGCCTCTTGCAGGCCCTGGGAGGTTTGAGGGAAGAAGAAATTGATCCTCAGGCCCTAGCGGTTGCGCCCTGAGCCTCCCTGCCCGCGGCCGGCACGACCGCCGCCATCACCCCGCGGCACGCCGCGAATCTCACCACCGCCGCCGCGCGGCATCTCGATGCGCCCGCCCTCGCGGGGGCCGCCCATTCGCGGCGATTCGAGCCGTGGCATCGAACGATCCCGGACGATGGGCGGACTCACTCGGATTGAATCCTCGAATCCCCGACGCTCGATGCGCGGGCTGGCCCAGCGCGGCGGCTCATAGCGCGGAGTCTCGCGGGGCCAGAGGCCGCGCTCTTGTTCGCGGGCCTCGCCGCGCGGCCCCGATTGCCTCAGCAATGGTTCACGAGGCCGTTCGACAGGCGTTTCGATGGATTGGCGCCGGTTTTCAAAACGCCGCCAGCCTTCCGACGGGGTTTCGCGCCGCAGGGGCTCCGGACTTCGCACGGCGGGCAGTTCATCCTCTCGCGTCCTGATCCGGTCCTCTCGGGCTTCACGGCGAAGAATCGCGCCCGGGCGTTCGACCGGCTCGCCGAAGCGCCGCCAGCCGCTGGAATCCGCTTCCGGAGCGGGCTCCGGCCGCCGCAGTGCCTGGCCGAAGCGCCGCCAGCCGCGGTCCTCGGAGCGCGCTTCGCCCTCAGTCCGGCGGAGCGGTGTGAGTTCCCTCCCCTCGGTGCCCTCGCGGACGGAGGGTCCCGCAGATGCCGCCGCCGGGTTTTCGATGCGTTCGCCGAAACGCCTCCAGCCGCGGGCGGGTTGTTCGACTTCCTCAGCCTGGGGCCGACCCACGACGCGCCAGCCCTCTCTGCGTTCCACGGGCGCGCGCACCAAGCCCCCTCCGGCGCCCGGCGCCGCCGTCTCGCGGGCCGTCTCACGCCTGAAACTCTCCGCTCCGGCAGTCCGAGGGATCGCGCCGGCGGGATTGTCCCCCTGCGGCGCGGCGCCCGCAAAGCCCTCAGCCCGGCGGACCGGGTCTGCGCGCCGCACAAGCTGTTCCAGGCTCCGCCGCTGCTCCTCGAAAGGAATCCGTTCTACGGGAGCGGGCTGCCGGCGGCTGAAGAAACGTCCCTCGGGAACTTCGCGTGCCAGGTTGGCAACCGTCACCTCCCGGTTGACCGGACGCAGGCTGTCGCGCTCGGGCGCCACGGGCAAAATGCCGCGGATCAGACTCGCCCGGCGAGCCTCTTCCGGTCCGATGCGGATCAGATTGCGCGTGTGGCCTCTTGAGAAATCCGAAGCGTCGAGGCCCGCCACCGCCCCATGAATCCGCGCATTGCGGTAGACGTTGACGATGTTGATGTTGTTGACCACCGTGATGCTGTTGTCCACGAAGCCGTGACGGAAGCGCCGGTAGTAGCGGGGGCCGTACCAGGGGTAGAACGGCTCATACGGAGCCAGAGGCACCCAGAAAACCCGGCCGAAGCCGAAGCCCACGCTGAAGCCGAAGCCCTTGTGACCCCACCCGAAAAAGGCCACCAGGGCCGGACGCCAGTAATGTCGGACGTACAGGCCCCCGGGCCACCAGCACCAGCCGTAAGGGCGGTGATAGAACCAGCGCCCGTAATGGAAAGGCGCCCAGCCCCACGGATCGTAGCTCAACCACGTCCAGCCGTACCAATCCACCCAGATCCAGCGGCCGTAATGGTAGGGATACCAGCCGGCCACCACGCGCGGCGTCCACACCCAGCCGTAAGGCGCCACGTAATGCCAGTCGCCGTAATCGTCCAGATCTTCGGCTCCGTAAATGGAGCGGTGCAGGTAGCGGTAGCTGCGGGAGCGCGACAGGTAGCGGTCCCGCTGCTCGTTCCAACGGTCGAAGCTGTCGTAAGCCACAGCGTCCACGATGCGGTATTCCGGGTCGGCGCGCGTGCCGCGGGCGAGCATGGTGCGGCCCGCGCGCAGCCGTTCGGTGCCGCGCGGCGTAAACACCTCGGCTTCGCCGGAACGGACGGTGATCTCAGACTCGTCCTCGCGCACCGTAATGCGATAAGCCCCCTTGCGCAGCGGCCGCACCGAGACGCTCGGCGTGTTCAGTTCCACCTCGGCTTCCGAGTCGCGCAGGATGCGAAACATCACCGTTCCGCGCGCGATCTGAATCAGGTAGCGATGGTGTTCCAGTTCCGCCAGGCGGATCTCAGTGTCGCCCGCCAAACGGATCATGTTGGCCCAGTCAAACTGGACCTCCGCCCGCGAACCCGGCCCGGTGAGCACGCGGTCTTCGACAACCAGCGGCGCATTCACCGCGGCGGCCACCCAGTCGCCCGAGTCTCCACGACGGACGGAGACGTCGCCGCTGATCAGGCTGATGCGCGCCACGCCGCGGCCCGGAGCATCGTCATCTTCCGCCCTTGCCGCGGGAGCGAAAACCAAGGCCAGTAACGTCGCCGATGCTGCCCAACGCATTGCCCGCCTCCCGGATGGTGATTTGACGGCTCTCATGGCTTCACCTGCCGGCCGCCCTTTCTAGGGCATTCCAGGGACCAGAGCTCTAACTCTTTGATTTTTCTAAAATTCCGGTTATCATGGCTGGCGATGGCTCTGGCTGAAAACCACCACTCTGTTCTAAAACAGCCACCGGCGGCACGCCCCGGGCGGTGGTGGGCCGGACCTGCCGTTCTCCTGCTGCTCACTGTCGGGTTTTTTTGGAAGCTGGTGCTGACCGACCAGTACACGTGGCTGGACAGTCCCGACCTGACCAACCAGGTCTTGCCCTGGCTGCAGTTCCAAGCCGGTGAGTGGCATCAGGGGCGCGTGCCCCTGTGGGATCCCCATCTATGGGCGGGCCAGCCGCTGATCGGGCAGGCGCAGCCCGGTGCGGCCTATCCGCCCAACTGGATCCTGTTTCTGCTCCCTCTCCGGAACGGCTGGATGCAAGGCCTGTGGCTGAACTGGTACTTCGTGTTCGTCCACTACATGGCGGCCTTGTTTTGCTACTGGCTGTGCCGCGATCTGGGGCGCTCGCGCCCGGCTTCGATTGCGGCCGGGGTGTCGTTCGGCCTCGGGGGCTACATCGGAACCACCGATTGGCCGCAGATGTTGAACGGCGCCGTGTGGGCGCCCTTGGTATTCCTGTTCCTGCTGCGCGCGGCCCGCGGTGTGCGCCCGGCGGCGAGCGCAGCGCTGTCGGGGTGTTTTCTCGGGATCTCCTGGCTCAGCGGACACCATCAGATCCCGATCTTTACTTCACTGGCTGCTGCGGCCGTCTGGCTCTACTTTATCTTTTTTATCTTTCGCAGCCGGCGGCCCGAGTCGGCGATGGTGCGCCGCGCGCTGCTGTTTGTGGTTTTCGCGCTGCTGACCAGCGGCTTACAGACGCTGCCCGCCTACGAGTACGGCCGGCTGGCCAAGCGCTGGGTGGGCGCCGCGGAGCCCAAGGCGTGGAATGAGCCGGTCCCGTACAGTGTCCACGCGACATTTTCGCTCAAGCCCGTTTCCCTGCTCGGCATCGTGATTCCGGGCATGCACCGCCACGCGGACCCATTCAGCGGGGTCACGGCTCTGGCGCTGGCCGCCCTTGCGGTTGTCCTGGCCTGGAGCCATCCGCCGGTGCGTCTGTTCACGGCGATTGCCGCCGGGGGGCTCCTGTTCTCCCTCGGCGGCAACAGCCTCCTTCACGGCGTGCTTTACAGCGTGGTTCCCATGGTCGAGAAAGCGCGGAATCCCTCGATGGCAATCTTCATCTTTCACTTCGGGATTGCCGTGCTAATCGCCTGGGGATTCGACTGGTTGCTCGACACTGCTGCAAGTGCCTTCGTCCGGCGGCTGGCCGCTGTGGCAGCATGGTTCGGCGCCGCCGTGTTGGCGGTCCTGTTCGTGCTGGCCCTCATCCAGCGATGGCCGGGAGATGATCGTGCCGGTGTCACCGCTCTGGTGGCTCTGCTACTGGCTGCGCTCTTGGCGGCTTGGAATCGCCGGCGACTCACCCGCAGAGCAGTCATCGCGTCCACAGTCGGCCTGCTGTTGCTCGAGCTGGGGAATTCCACCGGTTTCTACTGGCCGCACCGCGAAGACAGTAACCGAAACACCTACGTGAAAAAACTGGCGGAACATGCTGACATTGCGTCTTTTCTTCAGTCACAGCCGTTCCCGCTCCGGGTGCGCGTCGCCGACCAGGACATCCCCTACAACTTCGGAGATTGGTACGGAATTGATCAGATGGGCGGCTATTTGGCCAGCCTGTCGGAGAATTTGCTCCGGCTTCCCTACCACCATCCGCGAGCCTGGCCGCTGTTCGCAGTAAACTACTCGGTGGCGCGCGAGGCCGGGCCGGGCGAAGAGGAAATCTACCGCAGCGCGAGCGGGTTGAAAGTGTTTCGCAACCCGAATGCGTTCCCGCGCGTGTGGACGGTCCATCATGTGCGTGCCTTGGCACACGAGCGCGAGATTGCTGCGGTGTTGGATGATTCCGGGTTCGATTTGCGCCGGAGTGCGTTTCTGCTCGGCGAGGCTCCTGCACTGGAGACTTGCGGCGAAACCGACGAAGTTCGATTTGTGCGGCGAGAACCGAACCGTGTCGTGCTCGAAGCGC
Organism: Acidobacteriota bacterium; assembly: GCA_037446115.1. Taxonomy (GTDB): domain Bacteria; phylum Acidobacteriota; class Terriglobia; order Bryobacterales; family Bryobacteraceae; genus JANWXD01. The sequence goes on from JBBIJF010000015.1 coordinate 71,657, forward strand.
GCATGGGCTGCCGCGGCATGGTGGTGGTGAGCGAGACGTTCTTTCCGGGTTGGATTGCAGCCGTGGACGGGCGGCCGGTAAAGCTCTATGCGGCCTACGCCGCGCTGCGCGGCGTCGTGGTGGAGCGCGGGCGGCACTGGATCGAAATGAAGTACCGGCCTGTTTCCGTCCAGTTCGGGGCTCTGATGACGCTGGCGGGACTGACCGGAGCCGCCGCACTGCGATGGCGGCAACGGCGCGCCGCCGAGGATCAAAACACGGCTTAGAAGGGGGCAGTGGCATGCGGGTGAGGAAGACGAGGGCGGCGGGCTGGGTCGTGGCTCTGGCGGCGGCGGAAATCCTTTCGTGCGCCGATCGCAAAGTCGCAACCGTAGACGGGGAACCCATTTTCGAAAACGAGCTCGGCTTAGAGTCGCAGCTCCGCCAGCTCGAGCAGCAGGCTTATCAATTGCGCCTGCGGGCCCTCGAGGAGGCCGTCTCCCGCAGGCTGCTCGAAAAGGCGGCCGCAGCAAAAAAGCTAAGTGTCGAAGAGCTGCTGCGGCAGGAAGTTGACTCCCGAGTGGCGGAACCCACTCCGGCGGAGGTGGAGGCGTTCTACCTTGGCCAGCGCGACCGGTTGCGGCAGCCGCTGGAGGCCGTGCGCGACCAGCTGGCACGAAACCTGAAATCCGTGCGCACGGCCGAGGCGCGGCAAAAGTTCATCCAATTGTTGCGCGCCAAAAGCGCGGTGACGATCCTGATCGAACCCCCGCGCATGGCCGTGGAGATCGGCAACGCGCCGCGCCGCGGGCCTGCCGGCGCACCCATTACGATCGTCGAGTTTTCCGACTACCAGTGTCCGTACTGCAAACGCGTGGCGCCGACACTTCGCGACGTGCTCAACCGTTACGGCGATCAGGTGAGCCTGGTGTTCAAAGACCTGCCTCTGTCCATCCATCCGCAGGCCCGGAAGGCGGCCGAGGCGGCCCGCTGCGCGGGCGAGCAGGGGCGCTACTGGGATTACCACGACGCACTGTTTGCCGCACCGGCGCTCCACGAGGCTGTGTTTGGGGAACTGGCCCGTTCCATCGGACTGGATGCGCCGCGGTTCCAGGAGTGCCTCGCCTCCGGGCGGCACCGGCCCGGAGTCGAGGCAGATGCGCGGCAAGCCGAGGAGCTGGGCATCAGCGGAACACCGGCGTTCCTGATCAACGGCATCCTGCTCGGCGGCGCGCAACCGCTGGAAGCTTTCACACGCCTCATTGACAGCGAACTGGCGCGCGCGGGCCGGCAGAACCCGTAGTTCGCATACCACGCTGAGCTCAGCCGTCGCCGCCGGGCCGCTGTAGGAAAATAGTCGGTATGACGGTGGAAATCGAGGGGGTCACGCTGCACCTGGCGCATCCGGACGAAATCCCGGTGCGGTGGGTGGGGCAGGAAGAGGCCATGCGCCAGCTGCTGGCAGCGTGGCTGGTGGTGGACCCTCAGGACCAGCCCATGAACCCTCGTCTGGTGGGCAAGCCGGGCGTGGGCAAAACCACGCTTGCCTACGCCGCCGCCAGGCGGCTGGGCCGCGAGGTCTACATCATGCAAGCAACCGTGGACACGCGTCCGGAAGACCTGCTGGTGACGCCGGTCATCGAAGGTGAAGGACGTCTCCGCTACGTCGCCTCGCCGCTGGTGACCGCCATGATCCGCGGCGGGGTGGCGATCCTGGACGAAGGCAACCGCATGAGCGAGAAGAGCTGGGCCAGCCTGGCGCCGCTGCTCGACAGCCGCCGCTATGTGGAATCCATCGTGGCGGGCATCAAGATCCAGGCTCATCCGAACTTCCGCTTCGTGGCCACCCTCAACGACGACGCCTCCACCTTCGACCTGCCCGAATACATTCACTCGCGCCTGCAGCCGCAGATTCTGATCGACTTCCCGGAGCGCGATGAGGAATACCAGATCCTCCGGGAGAACCTGCCGTTCGGCGAGGAACGCATTCTCCAGTACGTGACGGAGTTTCTCCAGCAGGCGCACGCCGCCGAAGAGCGCTACACGGTGCGTGACGGAATCAACATCGCGCGTTTCGCCATGAAGCTGATCGAGTCGGCCGGATTTGCGGAGGCGCGCGCCATTGAGACGGCCATCCTCGAAACGCTCGGCGAGGAAGCGATGAGGTATGTCCCCCGGGTCCGTGCCTGAGCCGGAAGGGCTCGTGCGGGAAGCGGCCAGTTTGCGGCGCGGCCGTTTTACGTACTTCCCGGTGGCTCCGGGCCGCCTGGAGTTCGCTGTGGAAGTACTCGACCGGCTCCTTGCCGAGCGCCCAGAGGTGGTCGCGGTCGAACTGCCGGGCACTCTGGAGGCCGCTTACCGGCGCGCTGTGGAGCGGCTGCCCGAGATCTCCGTCATTCTCTACCCCGAAGAAACCGGCGAGCAGGACCGCGCCGTGTACGTTCCGGTCGAGCCGGCGGACCCGTTCGTGGAAGCCGTGCGCACCGGCCTGGCGCTCGGCGCCGAGGTGGTCTTCATGGAGCCGGATTTCGGCGACAGGCCGCACCTGCCGGACCGCTACCCGGATCCTTACGCCATCCGCCACATCGGCCTGGAAAAGTACGTCGAGGCCTACCGCCTCTGGCCGCAGCCGCGCTCGGAGGCTATCGCCGCGCACGCCGCCGGCATGGCTTGGAAGCTTCAGGGCACGGATCCGACGGCCCGGGTCTTCGTGGTCGTGTCGCTGAACCTGCTCGATGCGCTGCTCGATGCCATGGAGGAGCCGCAGGCGCAGCCCATGGCGCGGACGCGACGCGACGGCGTACGGCTGCTGAATCCGCATCCCGACTGCCTGGCCGAAATCACCACCGAATACCCGTATCTGCAGCACCGCTACGAGGGCTACCGGATCGGCTTTGAGGACCGGAACTCCCTGGACCGGCGGCGCGTGCAACTGGAGTTGCTGCGCGAGGCGGAGCGAAGCTACGAAAAGAACACGGGAGAGCGCCTCAGCCACTGGCAGCGCCTGCTCCTGGCGCGCTACACGCGCAATCTGGCCCTCAGCTCAGGGGACCTCGCCGCCAGCCTCTTTGATCTCACCGTGGCCGCCCGCGCCGTCGTGGACGACAACTACGCCTGGGAGGTGTGGGAGACGGCCAACCGCTATCCGCTGCAACGAACCTCGAGCGACCTGGCCACGGTGACGTTGTCCGGCGAGGAGGTATGGCTTGAGACGCGAAAGATCCGCCTGCGGCGCCGTCTTCCCCGCCCCAAGCAGCGGCTGCGTCCCTTGGGTCTCAAGCCGCGCAAAAAGGAGCGGTTCCCGGGCGAGTGGGCCATGCAGCTGGACGGCAACGCCATCTGCTCCTACCCGCCGGAGGACATCGTGGTCGAGGACTTCGGACGCTTCCTCAAGAAGAAAGCCAAAAGCATTCTCTCGGAGGAGCGCGTGCGCACCGAACCCTTCACCACCTCCTTGCTGGACGGGATTGATTTGCGCGAGACGATCCGCAACTGGCACGAGCACAAGATTTACGTGCGCCAATTCGAGAAGATCCCGGGCGACGTGGGTTCGGTCGTGGTCATCTTCGACGAGGACCGGGACAACCGCTACCCGTGGCTGACGACGTGGCTGGGCGAGCACCAGAACGAGTCCGATATGGCCTTTTACTCGACCGACCCGTTCGAGCATTTGGTGGGGCCCGGCATCGGCCGCGCGGAATACGGCGGATTTCTCATGAGTCTGCCGCCGCGACGCATGGTGGACGTCTGGACGGATCCGGACTACGACTTTGCCGAGACCAAGCCCGAGCGGCTGCTGCTGGCGGCGCTGGACTATTCGCTTCAGCGGCACGTCGTTTACGTGGCGGCGCGCCCGCCCCGTTCGATTTTTCGCTCCATTGCGTCCCGCTTCGGACGGAACATCATTTACATTCCCATCGGCCAGCTCTCGCCCGACAAGCTCAAGAAGATCCGCGTCGTGCACGTCCTGGACAGTCACGCGCGGCGGGAGATCGCCAAGGAATATATCTGGTGACGAACGCTCAGTGGTGGTGGAAGGGCAAGCCGAAACTCAAAGCCGTGCGAATCGCATGGCGAGGAACCCAGGCGTTCCCGGATTTTGCCGTGTCGAACTGATAGGCGATTTCCACCGTGACGCCGGACTCGGAATGCCAGCGGATCCCGGCGGCGCTACGCGACCGCACGAAGCCCTCCCGGCGGAAGGTGAATTCTTCTGCCAGAAAAGGCGAGAACCCCTTGCGGCGTTTTTCGAACTCCAGGCGGGGCCGGTAGCGGCTGTAGGCGGGGGCGTTTGGGATTCCGAAGTTCCGCTCGAGAATCGTGGTCCATTGGATCTGTAGCGGACGGGAAGCAAGCAGGACAGCAGGGCTGCCGTAGACGCGATGCTCCCAGTGGGCGCTGCGCCCGGTGGGATCGAGTCTGCGGCGCAGATAGCCGCCCGCCAACGAAAACCGCGAACCCAACCTTACGGCGAGCTCGGAACCGGCCCGGAAGTCGTAGGCGTGGGTGAAACGGCTGCGGGTGCGGACCGCGCCGAACAGGCTCCAGCCGAGGCGTCCGGATTCAAGGGCGGTCACCTTCGTCGTATTCCAGAACTCGAGGCCTTCGCCCGACATCGGAGCTCGGAGCGAGAGCGCGAGCAAACTCACCAACAGGGAGGTTGGAAGCCTGCGAGAACTCAATCCCCGATTGTAACGGAAATGTAATCGGCGACGCGTTCCCTAGCCGAAACGCTTGGCCGAGCCGATACCGATGGCCGGGCGCAAAGCCAGGCCGTAGATGGACAGATGGTCAAAGGCCCAAAGGTTGACGGCGGGGAAGCCTTCGCCCAGGGCCATCAGCGCCTCTCGTTCCCAGGCGCTGGCAGGCCGGAAGACCGGAACCAAATGCCGCAGGAGGTCTCTGGGCCAGTTCAGCTGATGCAGCGCGAACGCCAGAGCCGCGCGAACCAGATCCAGGTCCCGCGACCACGCGCCGAAGTCGAGAGCTTCGAGCTTGAAGCGATCCAGCCCGCTCGTGGTTTTGTCCTCCCACTCGGCCGGCAGGTTCACGAAACGGTTCAATCGGCCTCCGAGCTGATGCATGCCGGCAGGCCGCGGGTGATTGACGTCGTAGGGGAACAGCACCTCGAAAGCGGCGCCGGGGTGAAAGGCTCGAACATAGGAGACGATGGCGGCTACGTGATCCCGCAGCCGGTCGCGGAGAAAGCCGGCATCCGCGCCGCCGTTGATTCCGGGATCGTCGTCCGGCGAGGTGAAGACGTGGAGCGGACGCCCGAGCGCCGCAAGCGCCGCAGACTGAGTGTCGGCATCGTAGTAGGCCATGCCGCCGCCCGGATTCTGGGGGGAGAAGTTGGAAAAGTACCACCAGCAGAACTCGCCGAACTGGAGGTTGGGCGACAGCCCGGCGGCCTGCATCAGGTCCGCCAGAGACGTAAATACGCCCTGCTGGTAGCTGAGCATTGCGGCGTTGAAGGCGCAGTGTGTGGAGACGAGATTGCCGAAGCCCACCGAGGTTTCGACCGGCGTTCCGTCCGGGAACCGGGCCGCAAACTCGGCCGGGGGATTGACCAGCTCCATTGAGACTGCGGTGACGACTTCCCTGCCCCGGTTCTGGCACTCCCGGTAGAAATCGGCGTGCCAGTCGCGGGCAGCGCGGTTGAGCGTCGGCGCCTGCGCGGGATCAATCACCCACTGGCCCGGCTGCCCACCCTGCAAAGACCCAGCCACCGCCACAGTTCCTGTAGAACCCGAAGGATTTTCCGTCCATGCATTGAAACTAAAAGAGTAGGCCGGCTGCGGCGAGCGGGCGGCTACGGTGAGCACGTCCCCGGAGGCGGAGGCCCACACGCCGACGAAAGTGGCATTAATGAAGTACTCAAAGTGTGACGCCAGAACCGAGTTGGGTTCGTTTGGGAAAACCGTTTTGCCGATGACCTGTCCGCCGATTTCCAGAAAAATCTGGTCCCCGGGTTGAAACTGCCCTGAGAACGTGACCTGGACGCTTGGGATGAAGGCTCCAACCCGGCGCCGCTGATTCCACCAAAACACTCCGATGTACTCGTTCATCGGGCCGTGGAAGCCGAGCTTGTCAAAATTCCACAGCAGGCGTGCGGGAGGGAGTTTGTAGGTGTGATCCGTGCTGTAGTCCAGAGCCGGTGAGAGGTTGGCGACCGCCGGCGGGGGATCGGGCACATCGGCGGGCACGGCGGCTTCCAGGAAATCGAAATAGAAGTAGGGGCCGGACTTGAGGCGGATGGTGACGGTATGCTCTCCAGGGGGCACGGCGGAGCGAACCAGGCGGCGCGTGTTGACGGCAGGCTCGGTGTTCAGATGGCAGTCCAGGTCGGTTTCCGCATCACCGTCGAGGCGGATTCCCGCCACGCCGCGATCCGTGTAGAGCGAGGTCCCGACGTAAAGGTCGTGGACCGCGGGGCAGTAGTAATGCACCGTCACGGCGTCTCCGACGGCGGACGCACGCCGCGCGAACCCTCCCGAATAAAAACCCTCTTCAACGGCCCACTGGCCCGTATAGGAACACCAGGAATCGTTTTCCTCGATGCGGAGGCTCTCCGGCCCGGCGACCTGAAGCGCACGGACCGATTCGGGGCCCGCCACAGTCCAGTTGGTGAATACGGCCTCCCACTCGGTGTCCGTAAACGGCGCGCCGTCGGCCAGCGGGGGAGCGAACGTCAGCCACATCTGCCGGATCTGGGGGATGCCGAGAGCGTCAAAGTCGAGCGTGATGCGCCAGACGGCGTCGGAACTGCCGCCCTGGAGTTTGATGCGCGCTTGGTCGGTGCGCAGGCGGTCGTTCTTGCTCACGGCGTAAATGGTGATCATGTTGCCGTCCGCACCCGGGCGCTCCGCCTTGATCCGGAGCACGTTCCCCGTCGCCTGGGCCTGGAGCCCGATCGCCACGCCGAAGGCTTCCCAGTCCACGCTGTTGATCTGCGCGGCCAGGGTGGCCGCCACGTCGGAGGCCGTGGGCAGCGGCTGCGCGTCCGGCACGATGTAGTCGAAGGCGAAATTCAAGTACCACAGCGTAATGCGGTCATAAGGCTGGAGCCCGTTATCCTCGATGACGAAGCTTCCGGCAGCCGCGGTGTAGGTGCCTCCGACAAGCTGGGCGTGATCGAACAGGCGGATTCGCGCACTGGTTCCGTCCGGCCGAATCACGTCGAGATAAGGCCAGTCAATCGTGGGAAACTTGGGGGAATCGAGCGGCATCAGCCCGGAATAATGGACGTCGAAGGTGAGAGTGAGGCCTGAGAAGTTCGTGTCAGGAAGATACTTGAGGCGCGGGTGCTCGAAGAAATTGTCGGCGTCATAAAGCACGAGCACGGCAAAATCTGCCGGATCGCGGAACACGCCGCTCACTTTGAAGCCGGTCGGAGTGGCCGAATGGATGGCGGCCGCCGCGCCGAGAGCGTCGAATCCGCGAAGGTGTATGGTCCGGTCGGGCTGGAGCTTGTAGATCCGCTCGGGCAAAAAGGCCTCCCGTTTCGAGCCTAGCGGCCCCGGCCGCACGATCGCCCACGCGGAGGTCTAAGTTACCGGAACAGAGGGGGAAATTACCGCGGCACCCTTGTGACCGGAGCGAATCACCGCTCCTTCGCGGGCCCTGTAAGGGCCGCGCCTGGCGCCGGTCCGAAATCCCCGAGGTTTTGGCTTCGTTTGGTAAAACCGCGCAAACCGTTAGCGCGCCGCCTCCCAGGCCCTCACCCGGATCGAGTTGGCAGCGTTCCGTGCCCCGATGTCGGCGACGACGCCTGTAACGACAATTCGCCCGCCGGGAGGAGGTAGTTTCGCCGCCCCGGCAGAGGCGAAGACCAGTGGGTAGGTCTCACCGGTTTCGGGGATCTTGAGCGCCCACTGACTGGCCTGAGACGCCACTTCCCCCTCCACGATCACTGTTGCCTCTTTCGTGGTGAAGCCGTTATCGCGCACCTTTCCGAGGAGGTCCTGAAACTTTACCGTGTTGCCCGGCTTTAACCTGATGAGCACCCGGCCCCGGCTGAGGCTGGTCTCCACGGACTCCACCCCGGGAATCTTCTTCATGGCCACGCTCACGGCGTGCGCGCAGACCGCTCAATCCATTCCGAAGATGGTCAAGTCCACCTGCCGGAACTCCGCCCGAACTGCGGTGCCGGCCAGTACCCATGCAACTGCGAATACGCCCGCTCTGCGCAACTGATCCTCCTGGTTCAGAAGAAGTAACTGAGGTTTACGGCCACTCGGAAGCGCTCCTGCGAATACAGCGAACCGGCGTGGCGGAAGACCGGGAACTGGACTCCAGCCTCCACGGCGTAGTTCTTGTAGATCCCCAACAGCGCCGGGCCGAGAAAAATCTGATGGCCGTCGGTTCCCCCGACAACGGCGCCGGCGTGACGGAGGCGGCCCGTCTTCTCGCCCATCATTTCCACGAAGAACCGCCAATCCCACTGCGGGTATTCTTTGCGCCAAGCCTGAGGCCGGTAGCCCCAGACCAGGCTGTAGAGAAAAACATTCGGCCTGCGATCGCCACGCGCTTCAACGAAGCGGGAACTGCCGAGTCCGCCCCACAAGTAGTGGCTCCGCGAGGCCATGCCGGTAGCGAGGGCCGCATAGAATCCGGGCGCTTTGCGAAGACCCCCCAGCATCCCCGCCGGCCGTTGAGGCCCCGGAACAATCAGCCCGCCGTAGGCCGTGGTCTCAAAGCGCCTGCCGACGCCAGTGGCGCGGCGATGGAAGCGCCATGCCGCGATGGTTTCGAAGTCGCCGCTCGCCGGCATCATGCCCGTGATGCGAGCCGGAGCAAGCGGGGTGGAGGAAACCACCACGGGGGCGGAAAGGGAAAGCTGGAAGTCTGCGGTGATCCCGTAGCTGAGCATGGCACGGAGCATGGCGCCGGGGCGCCGCGGGCCTGCGCGCCCCATCAGGCCGAGATCCACGCTCCAGCCGCCTCGACTGTTGGTGGGCGTGGCGAGTCCGAAAACCGGTCCGTGGCCCGCCCCAAGCGCACAACGGGTGCTCAAATCCATGACGAGCGTGACCACCGTGAGCTGCCGGACCATGAGTTCACCGGCTTTGTCTGGTTCGCGCGGCGTCGGGAGGCACCGCCGCGGCCACCTGGATCAGCCGGCAGATGTGGTCGGAGGCGTCGGCCTGATCCGGCATTCCGGCGATTTTCGACAGGAATCGCCGGAGTTGGTCTCGAAGCGTCACGAGCTCCGCAATGGTGCGATCAAGGTGTTCCAACTTCCCGGCAAGCAAGGTGCGGACCTGGCAACAGGGCGCTCTGCCCGAATCGCTCATGTCCAGAACGCGCTTGATCTCTTCGAGTGACAGGCCCAGCTGCCGCGCCTGTTTGATAAACGCCAGCCGGTTGAGGGCCTCCGGGCCGTAGAGGCGGTATCCGGTGTGCGTGCGACTTGCGCGCGGCAGCAGCCCTTCGCGCTCGTAGTAGCGGATGGCCTGCGCGGTCAGGCCCGTCCGTGCAGCCACTTCACCAATCTTCATCACGTGAGTTCCCGACCGCATCGCGGCCATACTTTCATGATGAACCTTACAGCGACTATAAGGTTCAAGCTCGCAATTGTTGGCCGGCGACCGGGGCGGGCCGGTGCGCCCCTCAGTGGAGGGCGCGGCCGCCTCAGGATGCGGTGTGGCCTCAGTATAATCGGAGTGTGAAATCCGGCGGCATCACGGCCGTGGCGACGCTGCTCATGCTGGGGGCGTGCAACCGCGGCATGGAAACCAAAGAGGCCGTGCGCCAGGGAGTGATTGACCATCTGGCGACGCGCGCCAACCTCAACGTCGCCTCCATGCAGGTGGAGGTGACTTCGGTAACCTTCCGCAACAACGAGGCGGACGCAACCGTACATTTCCGCGCCAAAGGCGCCCAGGGCGGCCCGGGCATGACAATGAATTACACGCTGGAGAAGCGGGGCCGGCGCTGGGTCGTCAAGAGCCGCTCCGAAGCGGGGGGCGTGCCTCACGGAGAGACGGGAGAGATGCCGGGGGGCCTTCCGCCCGGCCATCCGCCGGTGGGCGGAACCGGCAGCGCGGCGCCGAAATGAATCCCGTTGCCGTACTGGGCGGCGGGCCGGCCGGAGCGTTCGCGGCCGAACGACTGGCGACTGCCGGGGCGCCGGTGATGGTCTTCGACGACCGCCTCGCCTGGGAAAAGCCTTGCGGCGGCGGGCTCACCTTCAAGGCGTATCACCGCTATCCCTTCCTGTTGGACAACGGCAAGCCCAAGAAGCTGATCCGCCGGCTGCGGCTTGCGGCTCCCGGTGCGGGCGCCGTGGACATCAGCCTGCGGGAACCCCTGGTTGTTTACTCCCGCCTGGACCTTAACGAGATGTTGCTGGAACGGGCGGCGCGCGCCGGGGCCCGGATTGAAAAGACGCGGGTGCTGCGCCTCACCCCGCGCGGCTGCGGCTGGCGCATCGAGACGACGCACGGCAGCGCGGAGGCCTCTTTCTGTGTCGTCGCCACGGGAGCGCGCAATCCGCTGCGCGAAGTGGGAACGGCCTGGACCGCCGCGGACACGATGATTGCCTTGGGCTATTATTTGCCCGCCGAGCAGGAACACATTGATATCCAGTTTCTGCCGGGCTTGCAGGGCTACATCTGGATCTTCCCGCGCTGCGGGCATCTGTCGGTGGGCATCTGCGGCAAGGGAGAGCCCGCCCAGGTTTTGCGCGGTCGCCTGGAGGCTTACCTCAGGGAGAAAGGCCTCGGCTGGAAGGACGGCGTCTTCTACAGTCACGTGCTTCCGTCGCTGGCGCGAGGCTCCTGGAACCGCAACCGGGTGGCGGGTCCCGGCTGGCTGGCGGCCGGCGACGCGGCAGGACTTGTGGATCCCATCACGGGCGAGGGACTGTACTATGCGCTCCGCTCCGCGGATCTTGCGGCCGGGGTGGTGCTGGACGACGCCCAGGCGCCCGAGGACAAGCCCGCCGCCTACCGCGCGTTGCTGGATCGCGATTTCGCCGCAGACCTGGCCTTTGCGGCGTCGCTGGCCAAAAAAATCTTCCTCGGAACCTTCCTGATGGGCGGCGTGCCGAAGCGCATGATCCAGTTCATGCGCCGCAGCGGCCGCTTCCGCGATATCATGCAAGATCTGTTCGCCGGCACGCAGCCCTACATGGATCTGAAGTCGCGCCTGGTGCGCAATCTGCACGGGACGCTGCTCGAGACAGTGACGAATTTTCTGCTGAGCCGGGCAGCTCCGGGCGAAGCATAGCCGGCCCCGCGAACACGCCATGAAACGGATCCGATCCGAGCAGCTGTTCGAACGCGCGCAGCAAGTCATTCCGGGCGGCGTCAACTCGCCGGTGCGGGCGTTCCGGAGCGTGGGAGGAACGCCGCCCTTTATCCTGCGGGGCGAGGGAGCCCGCATCTTCGACGCCGACGGGAACGCCTACATTGATTACGTCTGCTCCTGGGGTCCGCTCCTGCTCGGGCACCGCCATCCGGCGCTCATGGAAGCCCTGGAGGAGGCTCTCAGGTGCGGCACGAGCTTCGGCGCACCCACCGAGCGCGAGGTCGAACTGGCCGAGGCGATCCGGGAAGCGGTTCCCTCGATCGAAATGGTTCGGCTCGTGAACTCGGGTACGGAGGCCACCATGAGCGCCATCCGGCTGGCGCGGGCCTACACGGGGCGGAACATGGTGGTCAAGTTTGAGGGCTGCTATCACGGCCACGTGGATTCTCTGCTGGTGCAAGCCGGCTCCGGCGTGGCGACGCTCGGCATTCCGGACACGGCGGGTGTGCCGGCGAGTTTCGCGGAAACGACGATCACGGTCCCTTACAACTCGCTCGAGGCGGCCGAGCACGCCTTCCGCAAGCACGGAGACCGGATTGCGGCGGTGATCGTGGAGCCTGTGGCCGGAAATATGGGATGCGTCCCGCCGGTGCGCGGCTTCCTGCAGGGACTGCGGGCGCTCACGGCCCAATACGGCGCGCTGCTGATTTTCGACGAAGTGATGACCGGATTCCGTCTCTCCTACGGCGGAGCGCAGCAGGTCTACGGCGTGCGCCCGGACTTGACCACTCTCGGCAAGGTGATCGGCGGCGGGCTGCCGGTGGGCGCTTACGGCGGGCGCGCGGACGTGATGTCCCTGGTGGCGCCCTCCGGGCCGGTGTATCAGGCGGGCACGCTGTCCGGAAATCCGCTGGCCGTGGCAGCGGGTCTGGCGATGCTGCGCTATCTGAAAGCGCATCCGGAAGTATACGGCGATCTCGAGCGCCGCACGGCGGAACTTGCGGCTGCCGCCCCCGCCGGCGTGACGGTGAACCGCGCCGGCTCGATGTTCACCCTGTTCTTCACGAGCGAGCCTGTGACCGATTACGCCTCGGCGCGGCGCGCGGACACCCGGCAGTTCGCCGCATTCTTTCACGCCATGCTCGAGCGGGGGATTTACTTTCCGCCCTCGCAGTTCGAAGCGGCGTTTGTCTCGGCCGCACACAGCGACGAGGACATCAGGTATACGGCGGAGGCCATCCGCGATTTCTTTGCTCGCGCATAGCGCGCAGCAGGCGCCGGCCCGACCACAACACGATCGCGAAGAAAAGCGCCAGACTCAGAGCTACGACCGCCATGCGCCGTTCGGGAGGCAAGGTGCGCGCCCTGGGATGCGGGAGGAACTCCACGGAGACGCGAAGGCGCACGAGGGCCGGGGCTTGCATCTGGCGCCGGTTGTCCACGATGAGGACATATTCGCCGGCCTCGGAGAGTGCATACCGGAAGCCGCCCGCGCGCTGAAAGACGGTGGAGACCAGCAGGCGGGCGCGGCGGCCCGCTCGCAGACGCCGGTACTCGCTTGCCGGCAAGATCGCCACGCGGACTCCCGCGCGGCCTTCGAGCACGGCAAACGAGCAACTGACTTCGGCGGGACGCTGCTGGAGCAGAATCCGAAACGGACGCCAGTCGCCCGGCGGAACCTGGACCGCTTCGTCCAGCAGGACGGCGCCGCGTGCACAGGCAGACAGTACGGCCACCAGCAGCAGCCGTCTCATGGGAGCGCGGAGTGGACGATCTCGCCGCCCAGCACCGTCATGAGGACGCGCGCTTCGAGAATGCGCTTCGGTTCGGCGCGCAGGATGTCCTCGGAGACGAGAATGAAATCCGCGAGTTTTCCCGGGCGGAGGGAACCTTTGTCGTGTTCCTCGAAGGCGGCGTAGGCTCCGGTGAGGGTCCAGCTTCGGAGCGCTTCTTCGCGGGTCATGCGCTGCTCGGGGTACCAGCCGCCGGGCGGCCGGCCCTGCCGGTCCTGCCGTGTGATGGCGGCATAGAATCCCCAGAGCGGGTTGGGCTCCTCGACGGGGAAATCCGAGCCGCTTGCGACGGGCACGCCGAGAGAGAGGAAGCGGCGCCAGGCGTAGGCGCCTTTGACGCGCTCCGGCCCGATACGGGCCTCGGCCCAGCGCATGTCGCTGGTGGCGTGCGCAGGCTGCATGGAGGCGATGATGGAGTAGCGTGCGAACAGCTCGAAGTCGCCCGGCGCCACGGCTTGGGCATGCTCGATCCGGAAACGGCGGTCATTTTTGCCCCCGAGCACCGAAGCGTACGCCTCGAGGACCATGCGGTTGGCGCGATCCCCGATGGCGTGGGTGTTGACCTGAAAACCGCTGCGGATCGCCTCGCGAGCCACGGCCTCGATCTGCTCGCGGGAAAGCAGCAGCAGGCCTGAATTGCCCGGATCGTCGGAGTACGGTTCGAAGAAGGCTGCGCCGCGAGAACCCATGGCCCCGTCCGCCATGAGCTTGATGCTGCGCACCGTGAGGCGCTCGCCGATCTCGGGCCCGCGCCGGAGGTAGTCCTGCCAAAGCTCGCCGGCGCCGCCGATCATGGCGTAGACGCGGACGGGAAGTTTTCCCGCCGCGATGAGGGAGCGGTAGGCTTCCAGCTCCTGGGCGTTGACGCCGGCATCGTGAACGGTCGTAATGCCCAGGCGCGCGCATTCGCGCGCCGCCAGCTCCAGGCGCCGGCGCACCTGTTCGTCCGTGGGGCGAGGGATCTTGGAAGCCACAAGCTGCTGGGCGCGATCGATGAGCACGCCCGTGGGCGCGCCGGAAGCGTCGCGAAGGATCTTGCCGCCGGGGGGATCCGGCGTGGCCGCAGTTACCCCGGCGAGATCCAGCGCCTTGCGGTTGACCCAGGCGGCGTGGCCGTCCACGCGGGTGAGAAAGACAGGATTCTCGGGAGCTGCGCGGGTCAGGAGCTCGGCAGTGGGGAACCGCCCGCCCCAGTGGGTCTGATCCCAGTTGGCGCCGCGGATCCACTCGCCCGGCTTGAGCTGCGCGGCGCGGCGGCCGACGGCGGCGGCAATTTCCTCAATGGAGCGCACGTAGCGAAAATCGAGCGATTCGAGCGTCTCCCCGAGGCTCTGCATGTGCACGTGACAGTCAATGAAGCCGGGCATGAGCATCGCTCCGCCGGCATCCACGCGGCGCGTGCGGGGGCCGATCCAAGCCGAGACCTCCTCACCCACCGCCACGATCCGGGCGCCTCGAACCGCGATCGCGGAGGCTTGCGGGCGCTCCGGGTCTACGGTGTAGATGCGGGCGTTGGTGACCACCAGGTCTGCATGTTGCTGTGCCGCAGCCACCGGCAACATGGCTAGAATGAGTAACATGAACGACAGTATGGCACACGCCGGAGAAGCGCCCGGCCTTGCGGAATTGCCGCGCTGGCGCGCTTGGGCGGGAGGCGTGGCCGGCACACTGCTCGGACTGGCGTTCATCGTGGCGGGCGTGTGGAAGATCTCCGATCCGCTGGGCGCGGCCGTCCGCCTCCATCAGGCGCAGGTCCCGCACTTGCTGAGTCTGCCTGCCGCCGTGGTGCTGGGAATTCTGGAAACGTTCGCCGGCACGCTGCTCCTCGTACCTCGCTTCCGCCGGTGGGGAGCGTGGCTGTCCGGGGCGCTGCTGGTGGCCTTCATGGCCTATATCGCAGCGTACTACGAGGTGCTGCGTGGCGAGGAGTGCAACTGTTTTCCCTGGATCCAGCGCGCCGTGGGCCCGGCATTTTTCGTGAGCGACGCCGTGATGCTGGCCCTGGCTTGGCTGGCGGGCTGGGCGGCGCGTCCCTCCTGGGGGCGGCGCAATGCGGTGCTGGTGCTGGGGGCCGTGGCCGTGTTTGCGCTCGTCTCCCTGGGAGTGTCACTGGCCCGGCAAACAGGCATCAAGGCGCCGGACTCCATCCAGGTCGAGGGGCGGCCCTTGTCGCTGGAACAGGGACGGTTCTTTTTGTTTTTTTTCAACCCCGAGTGCCTGCATTGCGACCGCGCGGCGCGGGAGCTGGCCCGATTGAACTGGGGCCAGACGCGCGTGGTGGCCGTACCGACACAGCTACCGCAATTCGGCCCTGAATTCTTGCAGTCCACCGGCTTGAAGGGCGTGCTGACAAGCGACGCTGAGCTGCTGCGGAAGACATTTCCGTTCACGGATGTCCCTTACGGGGTGGCCGTCGAGAACGGCTACCAGCGCGCGGCCTTTACCAACTTCGAGGGACCGGAACTCGAAGCTGCGCTGAGAAAGCTGGGCTTCGTGCGCTAGCGGGGTCCGGACCGATACCGGCTTGCCTGGCGCTCAGTTCCTGCGCTTGAGTGTCGGGCGCTCGTCTTCGTCGGATTTCTTCTTTTCGTCCTTGCTTTCGCCTTCAACCGGTGACGTGCTGCCCGGGCTGCGGCGGAGTGTGGGACGGTTGACGTCCTTGTCGTCCACCTTGCGGCGGTTGTGCATCGCCGCCAGGCGCGCCTTGACGAGGTTGAATTCCGAGGTGTTGACCACGTACTCGGGCTTCGCCTCTAGGATCTCCTGAATGTTCTTCTGCGCCTTCTGGATGCGGTCGTCGGTGGGCGGATGCGTCGAGAACACCGAAGACATCGTCCCCGGCTTCTTCTTCTCGAGCGCCTGGATCTTTTCGAAGAAATCCACGAACGCCGTCGGATCGTAGCCCGTCTTATAAAGATACTGCAGCCCCAGCAGGTCGGCTTCCTCCTCAAAGCCCCGGGAGAATTTGAGGAACGTCATCGGGATGGCCAGCCCCGCCCCCTGGCGGATAAGGTATCCGGTCCAGCCCCCCATGAAGATGAGGGGGATGCTGGCGATGTTGGCGATCTGCGCCCGGCTGGCCTGCCGCGTGCCGTGCCGCGCCGCCACGTGAGCGATCTCGTGCGCCATCACGCCTGCCAGCTCCGCTTCGGTGTCGGCCCTCAGAATCAAACCGGAGTTGACAAAGAAGAACCCGCCCGGCAGGGCGAAGGCATTGACCTCCTCGGCGTCGAGCACCTTGATGGTGAACGGCACCTTGGCGTCGGAGTTGCGCACCAGATTCTGACCGATGCGGTTCACGTACTCGGCAATGACCGGATCGTCAATGATTTTGGCCTGGTGTTCGACTTCCTGCGCCAGCTGCTTGCCGAGCGCGATCTCCTTCTCGAGGGAATATAAGTTGATCCCCTTGCCGACATCGCGGTTTCCGATTTCGTCGGGATCCTTCTTTTTGTCCTTGGCCGTCACGGAGGGCGCTGCTGCCAGAAGCGCCAGCGCGGCCAGGATGCCCAGGGTACGGCGAGCGGTGAGATTCATTTGGCTTCCTCCCGGGTCCACAGGCCCTGCCCACATTATACTCCCGACGGGCCAGAGTCCCTATTGGGTTTAACGTAAACTTGGGGACATGGGTTACGGTGCGCAACCGGCCGGCACAGACACCGCACTCTGGAGACACTACCGCGCCTACTTTCCGGTCACTGCCCGCCTCGTGTATATGAATCATGCCGGGGTGGCGCCGTTGTCGAAGCCGGCCGCGGACGCCATCCGAGATTTCACCGAAGACGCGCTCGAGTTCGGTGCGCTCCACTACGACGACTGGCTGGCGGCTTATGCAGGACTGCGAGCCGCTGCGGCACGGCTCATCGGAGCGCGTCCGGAGGAAATTGCCATCGTAAAAAACACCTCGGAGGGGATTGCCACCGTGGCCATGGGGTTGGACTGGAGAGCAGGAGACCGGCTCGTGGCATTCGCCGAGGAGTTCCCGGCGAATTACTTTCCCTGGAAGCTGCTCGAAACAGAGGGCATCCGCGTCGAATGGTTGTCCGTGTACGACCCGCTCGAACGAATCGAGCAAGCCTGCCGGGGCGCACGGCTGCTGGCCCTCAGTTTCGTCCAATACTTGAGCGGGTACCGTGCCGACCTCGAGGCGATCGGCAAGATCTGCCGCATGCACGGCTGCCTGTTCTTCGTGGATGCGATCCAGGGGCTGGGGGCTTTCCCTCTGGACGTCGAGCGGGCGAGCATTGACGCCCTGGCAGCGGACGGACATAAATGGCTGCTCGGGCCGGAGGGCTGCGGTGTGCTCTACGTGCGCCGAGCGGTGCAGGAGATGGTCCGGCCGAAGGAGATCGGCTGGACCAATTTCTCCGGCTACACCGATTATGCTTCCCGGGATACGACGCTGCGCGCCGACGCGGGACGTTACGAATGCGGCACGCTGAACACCGTAGGTTGCTTCGGGCTGCGGGCATCCATCGAGTTCCTGCTGGGCGTGGGTGTGGAGCGCATCGGCGAGACGCTGTTGCGTCTGACCGAGCGCATTGCCGCCGGCGTGGAGCAGAAGGGCTACGAAGTGCTCCATCGCGGCTGTCCGGAAAACGGATCAGGCATTGTCAGTTTCCGGCGGGAGGATGTGGGGAGCGAAGCGGTGGTGCACGCGCTGCGCCGCAAAGGGATCGTGTTGGCGGCGCGCCAGGGCTGGATCCGGGCTTCGCCGCACTTTTACATCAGCGAAGAGGAAGTGGACCGGTTGCTGGCGGAGCTGCCGTGAGCCGCGCCGCTACGTTCCCGGCGCACCGGTACCCGTGTAGACCGGCTCGATACTGACCGACTCGCGGTGCTGGTCGAGCCAGCGCGTAACGCCGCGAGGAGTACGGAGCCGGCCGCGCAACAACTCGAGCATCAGCTCGTGGCTCAACACCGTGTTGAAGGCGTGCTCGTAGACGGCGGGCCTGTTCTTGCCGGCCAGCTTGAGCAAGAACGGTACGCGATGCTCCTTGATGCCGTCAATCAACTCCGAGGTCCGCAGCCAGTGATCGGAAGTGAGTAAAAGCGCGGTCTGGTCCCACAGCCCGGCGGCCTCCAGATCGCGGCGGAACTGCCCCACCGTGCGGTCCACCAGCGCTAAGGCGTCGAAGTATCCCAGTACGGGATCCATGTCGAACCGGTAGGTTCCGGTCTGCCGGTCATAGAAGTAGGGGCCGTGAGGAACGGGCAGGTGCAGGAGCACCAGGTCCAGAGAAGCATCCGTGAGGCATTTGGAGGCTTCGCGGAGCATTTGATCGAAAAGCTGGCTGTGATGCAGCGCGTCGAGGGATTCCGGAGAGACCGAGAAGACGGCCTTTTTGACCACAATCTGCCACTGCCCGGCGAGCACGCGAGACAGCGAGGATTCGCCCGAGGAGCCCAGCGGATCGCTCTGCCAGCAGGAGTCGAGCGAGTCGTTGAGCAGCGCACAGTAGGGGATGTACCATCCCACGACGGCGGTGCGGAAGCCTTGCTGGCGCGCGCGCCGGAACAGGTTGGCGTGCTCGCTCCAGAGAACCGCTTCGGGACGATCGCGGAAGAGGAGCCGGAGCTGGCGGCCGCGTTCCGGCTCCAGTCGCAGGAGCACGCCGCCGGAGATCGTCGAGAGCATGGAATACTGTGTCTGCTCGGCGGGAGCGTAGGCTGCGGAGGCGTACAGTGCCTCGCGCTGCAGCCGGTCCAGCTCCGGCAGAGCCAGGGCCTCGGGGCGCTGCTCGAAGGTGAGTCGCTGGTCCCACTCATCAAACACGATCCACACCACGCGGGAGGCGGGCTGAGCCCGGGGAGTTTCCGTGACGGCAGGCGCGGAAGGGGGCGGGAGCGCGGGGCCTTGTTTGGCGGCGTACATCCGCCAGCCCGCCCGGGCGAACGTCACCCCGACGAAGGGCGAGAGCACCAGAAGCACGCCGTAAAGCAGCGCGGCGATGCGGCGGTAATGGCGCGGGAGCAGTAACAGCAGCAACAGCACGGCTGTGGCGGCGATGACTACAACCGTGTTAGCCGGCAGCGGCAGTGCCGCCAGCGACGGGCGCGGCCGGTATCGTGTCAAGACCGTATAACAGGCAGCCGCCGGCGCCCACGTGAGAGCGGCAATGGTCCCCAGTACCGCTAGGAGCCTCCACCCGCGAAATCTCCGCCGCAGCGAGAAGATCGCCAGGTAAAAAGCGGCCGCCAGAGACAATACGTTGAGGATGGCTCCGGCGTACTCAGCCGGCGGCGACAGACGCAACCGTGCAAACGGATCCCGGAAATCTCCGAGCAGCGAAGACCAGACTCCGAAAAAGCAGAGATTGGCCAGCGACAGCGCCACCGCGACGTCCTTCCACATGCGCATGACCTAAACAGTTTACTGCGGCGCCGACTGTGAGAGGCGTAAATCCCGTTGCGGGTGATGCCCCTGCGCAGCCTGAGGCGCCGCTGGAACTCTTGGCTGGGTCCGGTACAGGTCAATCACAGTCAATCACCGCTTGACAGACCGTTCAATAGAGTATATAGTTATATCGATATGCTGACGAGGGCGGCACCTGTGCCGCTTCACTACCAGCTCCACCTTGACCTTCTGCGGAAGATCCAAGCCGGAGAGCTCAAGCCCGACCAAAAGCTCGAGCCGGAGGACTTGCTGGCGCAGCGCTACGGAGTCAGCCGCATCACGGTGCGCCGGGCATTGTCCGATCTTGCACGCGCCGGTTACCTGCGGCGAGAGCAGGGTCGGGGCACGTTCGTCAACCCGCCGCGGCTGGCGCAAGGCCCGCGTGAGTTGACCAGCTTCACCGAAGAGATGCGCCGCCACGGGCGCGTGGCGTCCTCACAGGTGCTTTTTCAAGGCGTTGTCGCCGCCGGCGCCGAACTGGCGGAGCGGCTCAAGGTCCCGGCCGGAGCCGAGGTTTTCCGGCTGGAGCGGCTGAGGCTGGCCGATGGTGAGCCCATGGGGTTTCAGAAAGCCCACATTCCGCTTTACCTGGCCCCGGGCCTGGTTTCGGAATGCTTCGAGGCGCGGTCCCTCTACGAGATCTTGCGCGATCACTACGGACTCCGCCCGGCCCGGGCCACGGAGTGCCACTACGCCGTGAGCGCGGGCGCCGAACTCGCCTCGCTGTTGAAAGTGCCGGCCGGGTCCCCATTGCTCGCTGCCGAGAGGCTTACCTTCTTGGCGGACGGGCGGATTCTGGAGTTCGTCGAGTCGGCCATGCGGGCGGACCGCTACAAAATTGTTCTCGAGCTGGCGGCCGGCCGGGCCGAACCGTATCCCACACCTGCGATTGGGAGCGTCTGATGCGAAGTGTTGCGGCGTTGTGTCTCTCCGGCCTGCTTTGGGCTTCGGACTTCCCGCCCGATCAAGCCCGCAGCCGCGGTGAGGAGTCCTTTTTCCCCTTCGCCGTCTGGTATGGCGGCGGCAAGGCGCGGGCGCCGATGCTCGAAGCCGATCCGGAACGCCAGCGGGATGCGTGGCGCCGCGATCTGGAAACCATCCGCGACCTGGGATTCAACTCGATCAAGTGCTGGGTGGACTGGAGCAGTGCGGAACCGCGGCCCGGACAGTACGATTTCCGGCACCTGCGGCAACTGCTCGACCTGGCCGAAGAAACCGGGCTCAAGGTTCTGGTGCAGGTGTACATTGATTCGGCGCCGGACTGGGTGGGAGCCGAGTACCCGGATTCGAAGTTTGTCGCCAACAGCGGCTACGTGGTGGAATCGCAGGCCGCGCCCGGTTTCTGCTTCGATCATCCCGGGGTTCGCCGGCGCGTGCTGGACTTCTACGCCGCCGCAGCGCGCGAAGCCGCCCGGCACCGCTCGTTTTACGGCTGGGATCTGTGGAGCGAACCGCACATCATCAACTGGGCCACGATGCGCTTCCTGACCAATCCGGAGTTCTGCTTCTGCCGGCATACCTGTGCGCGTTTCCGGAGGTGGCTCGAGCAGAAGTACGGCACGCTCGACGCCGTCAACCGGGCCTGGTACCGCAGGTTTACCGGCTGGGACCAGATTGAGCCGCCCCGCTTCAGCACGATTCTTTCTTACACCGACTACATAGACTGGCGCTACTTTATTTTGGACAAACTTTCCGAAGATCTGCGCGCAAAAGCGGAGGCGGTGCTCCGGGAGGCCCCGCGAGGGGTCGTGACCAGCCACTCGGCATCGCCTGCGCTGGTTACTAACCCGCTTGCGGGCCATGGCAACCCGGACGACTGGAAGATGGCGCGCGCGATCCAGTACTGGGGCCTGTCGTTGTATCCCAAACACTCCGCGCCGGTGGGCATCGATACCGTGATGCGGGCCGCACGGCTGGATTTCGCCAGGTCCGCCGGCTATCGCTTCTCTGACGGGTTCTATCTGGGAGAGTTCCAAACCGGCTTCGGCACGGTGGGCCTGCGTGTCAGTGCGCCGGTGACGCCCGCCGACCTTACCCACTGGACATGGAGCGCCATCGCCAGAGGAGCGAAAGGTTTGAATTACTACGCATTCTACCCCATGAGTTCGGGCTATGAGGCAGGAGGCTTCGGTCTTATCCACCTGGACGGGCGGCTTACGGAACGCGCCAAAGTGCTCGGGCAGATCGGCAAGACGGTATCGAAGAACGCGGCACTATTTCTCCAGGCGCGTCCGCCCCGGGCCGAGGCGGCGATCGTGTACAACCCGCTGGCCTATATGGTGGGCGGTCCCCGGCGGTTGCCGATGCCGGGCGCCCAGGATGAATACGAAGGAGTGGAGCGGGACTCATGGCTGGGGATTTACAGAGCGTTGTTTGCGGCCAACATTCCAGTGGACTATGTCCACGCTGATGATATAGCAGAAAAGGGTGTCGGAAGTTACAAGCTGCTGTACGTGCCTTACCCGATTATGATGCGGGAAGGCACGGCGCGGGCGATCGCCCGGTTTGTGGCCGAGGGCGGCTTCGCGGTCATCGAGGCGCGGGCGGCGTGGAACGATGACCGCGGCTACGCCACACCGACGATCCCGGGCTTCGGGCTCGACCGCGTGTTTGGCGCACGCGAGGAGGCGGTGCGCCCGGTCGAAAACACCACGCTGACGATTCGCGGCTCCCACCCCGCCCTGGCGCGGCTCCCGGCCGGCACGCGCCTGCCCGGGTGGATGTACCAGGAGGTGCTGGAGCCACTGGAAGGCGGTCAGGTCCTGGCCGTTTTCGAAGACGGGACTCCGGCGCTGGTGGCGTCGCGGCACGGAAAAGGGCAGACGTTGGTGGTGGGCTCCTATTTGAGTCTGGCCTACGAGCGCACACGCAACGCGGAGCTGGAGCGCTTCTTCACGGGTCTACTGGAGTGGGCAGGCGTCCGGCGGCCGGCGGAGGCTTCAAGCGGCGTCGAAGTGCGCTGGCTGGAAGGCCCGGGCTACACGCTGCTGTTTGCGCTGAACGACGCGGACCGCCCGGTCGGAGCCCGGATTCGCTGGCAAACTGCGGCCCGCCCGGCTGTGGTCCGGGATATCGAGACGGGGCAGACGGTGCCGTTCCGGTGGGAGGCAGGCCGCCTGGCGCTCGAGAAAACATTACCCCGGCAGGGGGCATGGGTATTGGAGATCCAGGAAGGGAGGTAAGGGAGTATGGTCGTCCACAGGCGTACGTATCCGGCACGGTGTGCGAGAGTGCTGGGAGTCGTTTTGGCCGCGGGAGCTGTGGCGCTTACCCAAGTCAACACCGCTTCTTTGCGTGGCACGGTGAGCGACAGCTCCGGAGCCGTGGTGGTGGGCGCAACCGTGACCGTTACCGAGGAAGCGACCGGAGTGTCGCTGTCCACGGTGAGCAACGAGGAAGGGATTTACGCTTTTCCGGTCCTGCGGCTGGGGCGCTACAGCGTTACGGCGGAGGCGAGCGGCTTCAAAAAGTCCGTCCGCAGGGGGATCGAATTGCAAGTGAACCAAACGGCGCGCTTGGATTTCGTGCTCGAAGTCGGCCCCTTGACAGAGCAGATTCTCGTGGAAGCGCCCGCGGCCGTCGTCGAACAAGAAAGCTCGACCCTGGGGCGGGTGGTCTCCAACCGGGAGGTCGTGGAGTTGCCGCTGAACAAGAGGAACTTTGCGCAGCTGGCTGTCCTGCTGCCGGGTGCGAATTTCGGAGCCCCGGGCACGATCGGCGGCGGCGATCGTCCGGACGACCCCAGGCCGCGCTCGTCACTGTTTGTCAACGGAGTGCGCGATTCCAGCAACACGTATCTGATCGACGGCATAGACAACTACGACCGGATCCACACGACCGTGGCCATCAAACCCTCCGTGGATGCCGTCCAGGAGTTCAAGGTCCAGACGAGCCTTTACTCGGCGGAGTTCGGCCGCAATGCCGGTGGCGTCATCAACGTGTCCGTCAAGTCCGGCACCAACCAGTTCCGGGGCACGGTGTACGAGTTCCTGCGCAACGAAAAGCTCGACGCACGTCACTTCTTTGCTCCGCGCCAGCAGCCGAAACCGCACTATGTCCTCAATCAATTCGGCGGAACCCTGGGCGGGCCGATCGTTCGCGACAGGACCTTTTTCTTCGGCAGCTTCGAAGGGTACCGGGAGCGCAAGGGTCAGACCTTGGTGAGCACCGTGCCTACTCTCCCCATGCGGGCGGGCAATTTTTCCGGGATTGCGACGGTCTATGATCCCCTCACGACGACGCTCCAGGAGGGCACCTACCGCAGGAATCCGTTTCCGGGCAACGTGATCCCGAGCTCGCGCTTCGACGCTCCTGCGGCGCGGTTGATCGCGCTGTACCCCGAACCCAACGCACCCGGGCTGAGCAGCAATTTCGTTCACAGCCCGGTCCGCGAGCAGAATACGGACCAGGCGGACCTGCGTGTGGACCAGCAGCTGTTCGGGGGCGCCAGCCTGTTTGGCCGTTACTCGATCGGGGACACGACGACGATCGTTCCGGCGTTTCTGCCCGGAAAAGCCCAGGGAGGCGCCGGGTTCTCCGGGCCCAACATGCTCCGGACCCAGGGAGTGGCGGTGGGCTACGTGCATACGCTGCGCCCCAGTCTGGTGAACGAGATGCGTCTCGGCTACACCCGCATCGCCTCGCACGTCTTTCCGTTCTTCTTCGGAGAAAACATCTCCGAGCAGGTCGGCATACCGGGCGCCAACCTCGACCGGTTCTCCTCCGGCCTGACGACTATCTCCATCGCGGGCTTCCGCGGCCTGGGTAACTCGAGCTTTCAACCGATCGCTAAGGTCATCAACACCTATCAGATCACGGAGAATCTGAGTGTAACGTCCGGCCGCCACATTATCAAACTGGGAGTCCACTGGATTCGTCCGCAAACGGCTCACTTTCAGAGCGCCAATCCGGCGGGCCTGTTTGCTTTCAATGCAAACTTCACCAACAATCCTGCGGCCCCGGCGGGCACTGGCAACTCCATGGCCAGTTTCCTGCTCGGCTACCCGGCGAGCAGCTCACGCACGGCGCAACTTGCGCCCAACTATCACCGGAGCATCGAACACGCATCCTACATTCAGGACGACTGGAAAGTGCATCCGCGACTCACGTTAAACCTCGGCTTGCGGTACGAGCTCATCACGCCGGCGGTAAGCATCCGAAATCACCTGAGCAACTTTGACTTTGACAAGAAAAAGGTCGTCCTGGCGGCCGTGGACAGCTCTCGCACGGCCGGGATTCGCACGGACAAAAACAATTTCGCACCGCGGTTCGGATTTGCCTTTACGCTCAATCCCAAGACCGTTTTGCGAGGAGGCTACGGGATCTTCTACGACTCGGTGCCGCTGTTTGCCCAGCTGCGGCCCTTTCCGTTTCTGATCAGCTGGAGTCGCGTGGCCGGGGCGTTTTTCCCGGAAAACCGAATGAGCGAGGGGTTTCCCCCGGCGGATTTCGATATCCGGAGGAACGCCGCCAACCCCTTCGGCACCATCGACGCCGTTCCCTTTGACAATCCGCTCGGGTACGTACAACAGTTCAATCTGAATGTCCAGCGCGCTCTTAGCCCGACGCTGGGCCTGACGGTCGGCTATGTAGGAACGCTCGGCCGGAAGCTGCGCTGGGTGTACGACGAAAACGTACCGGAACCAGGACCGGGAGCGCTTCAGCCCCGACGGCCCTTTTATCCCTACGTGCCGAACGTTGTGGGGTTGCGGGTGAACCATGCCGAGGCTTCATCCACGTATCACTCCCTCCAGGCCATGACGGAGAAGCGACTGTCGGCCGGGCTGGCATTTCAAGTCAGCTATACCTGGTCCCACTGGATTGACAATGCGATCTCAGAGGCAGGCTACGGCAGCTTGGGTCCCAACCCGCAGGACCTCCGCAACCGACGGCTCGAGCGCGGCAACGATCCGGCCGACATCCGCCATCGGCTGGTGGCCAGCTGGATCTACGAGCTGCCCTTCGGCCGCGGCAAGCGCTGGGCCTCCGGGGCCGGTGCGGCTTCCGCTATTGTCGGCGGCTGGCAGATCAACGGCATCACCACCTTGCAAAGCGGGCTTCCGTTCACCGTGGTGCTCGCCACGCCTGTGACCAACACGGGGACAGCCAACCGCGCCGATCGGATTGCGGACGGCAATCTCGGGCAATCCCAGCGGACCCTGGAGCGATTTTTCGACACCACCGCCTTCCGGACACCGCCGCCCTTTCAGTTCGGCAACGCCGGCCGGAACATTCTTTACGGGCCCGGACTGGTGAATTTCGACCTCTCGCTTTTCCGCAGCTTCCGCTTCCGGGAGCACCGGGCGCTACAATTTCGCGCGGAATTCTTCAACGCCTTCAACACACCCCAGTTCGGCCTCCCGGACGGAACACTCGGCTCCAGCTCCTTCGGAAGGATCAGTTCTCTGGCCGGTGACATGCGGCAGCTCCAGTTCGCGCTGAAACTGCTATTCTGAGGCAGGCAGGATCAACCCAGGCGTCCCATGGGCCCAGCACGGCATGCCATCGCCGTAGACGTGGGGGGCACCAAGATCGCTGCCGCGGTGGTGGATTCCGGCGGCGACATCGTCTCGCGCATCCGCCAACCCACGGACCGGCGCGGCGGAGAAGCCGTAGCCGTGCAAATTGCGGAACTGGCCCGCCAGGCCGTTGAGCAAGTGGCCCTCGCCTGGGACGCCATTGCCGCGGTGGGCGTGGACGTGCCCGGCATTTATTTTGCCGGCACAGGTGAAGTCTGGGCGCCCAACCTCCCGGGTTGGGACCGCATTCCCCTGCGGACGATGCTGGAAGCGGCCCTCCCCTGCCCTGTCGTCATGGACAGCGACCGGACCGCATGCGTGCTGGGAGAGCAGTGGCGCGGGGCGGCGCGCGGCCTGACCGACGTGGTCTTTGTCACCGTCGGCACCGGCATCGGCGCTGGAATCATCAGCGGCGGGCGGCTCTGCCGGGGCGCGCAGGGTATTGCGGGCGCGGCCGGCTGGCTTGCACTGACGCCCCAGTCCTGCGACCTGTATCGCCAGGTCGGCTGTCTGGAAGCCGAGGTAGCCGGACCCGCCGTGGCGCGACGCGCCGCGGCGATCGCCGCAAAGCGGCCTACGCGGATGCTGGAACTGGCGGGCGGATGCCTCGAGTTGATCACGCCCGAAACCGTGGTTGAAGCCGCCCGGCGCGGCGATGCGGCGGCGCAGGAGGTCCTGGCCGAAACGGGGCGCTACCTGGGGCTGGGTCTGGCGAACCTCGTCAGCCTCCTCAACCCCCAGATGATCGTGCTGGGCGGAGGCCTGATGGCCGGGGCGGAGTGGCTCCTGGAACCGGCCCGGCGTGAAATGATGGTTTGGGCCCAGCCCGTGGCCGCGCAGGCGGTGCGTGTGGCCCTCAGTGAACTGGGCGCGGACGCAGCCTTGCTGGGCGCCGCCCGGCTAGCCCTCGAAGCGGAATTATGTCGGCAGAACAATACCTGAACTCGATTGAAGCAGTCATCGCACAGATCCGTACGTCACAACTGGAAAAGATTCATCTGGCGGCAGAGAAAATGGCGGAGGCCATCGCCGCCGGCCGGCGCGTCTATCTGTTCGGCAGCGGACACTCGGTGCTTCCCGTCATGGACGTCTTTCCGCGCTACGGAAGCTTTGTGGGCTTTTTCCCTCTGTATGATCCCCGGCTGATGTGGTTCAACGTGATCGGCCCGGGCGGAGCCCGCGAGCTGTTATGGCTGGAGCGGCAGCCGGGCTACGCCCGCGTGTTCCTCCAGAGCTACTCCCTGGAGCCCGGCGACTGTATGGTGGTGTTTTCGCACGGCGGCCGAAACGCCGCCCCCGTCGAAGTCGCCGAGGAAGCGCGCCGCCGCGGTCTGAGCGTGATCGCGGTGACCTCGCTGTCCTCTCGCGCCTGCGCCCTTCCGCGGCTGGCGGAACTGGCCGACATCGCCATTGACAACTGCGTTCCGCCCGAAGACGCGCTGGTGAACGTGGGATGGCCGGAGAAAATCGCTGCAGGCTCCACGGCCGCCGCCATCGCGGTTGCCATGTCGCTCGTTGCCGAAGTCGGAGCGCGGCTGGCGGCCCGCGGAATCCATCCGCCGACGTTTGTTTCTCCGAACACACCGGGCGTCGAGCCCGATCACAACGCCCGCGTTTTTGAAGAATACACGCGCCGTTGGTACCGCCGCTCCCCCGACGTGGCGGAGACCAAGTGAGCCCCGCCGGTATCCGCGGGCTGGAGGCCACCGCCTGCGGAGGGATGTTTGTCTTCGGCATCGTCATGGCCCTGTTGGGCTCTGTGTTGCCAGTGGTGTCGGCGGAGCTCGGCTTCGGGCTGGCGCGGGCAGGGGATCTGCTCGCCCTGATGAACCTCGCCATGCTGCTGGCCAGCCTGGCCATCGGCCCCGCCCTGGACCGCTTCGGCTTCCGCCTGCCGCTCGTTCTGGGACCGCTGCTTGCCGCTTCCGGCCTGGCCCAGATCGCCCGCGCCCGTGCGTACAGTGAGCTCCTGCTGGCCGCCCCGCTGCTCGGCGCCGGCGGAGCCGTGCTCAACACCGCCACGAACGCCCTCATCGCCGACCTTTATCCGCAGTCCAGGCCCAAGAACGCCGCCCTGAACCGCCTCGGCGTGTTCTTCGGGTTCGGAGCGCTCGGTCTGCCCCTGGCCATCGGCAGGCTGATCGAGACCGCCGGGCTGCGCCCGATCCTGCTGGGCGCAGCCGCATTGGTTCTCATTCCTTCCCTGGCTGCGGCAGTGCTCCGCTTCCCCGGACCAAAACAGACCCGCGCCCTGCCCTTCCAACAGGTTCTGACGCGGGAGCGCCTTCCCTTGGTGGCGCTGTTTGCGGCGCTGCTGTTTTTTCAGTCGGGAGCCGAGTTTGTCATTGGAGGCTACGTCCCAACCTTTCTCACCAGGGAGATCGGCGCCGCTGTCCCGGCGGCCTCCTATCTGTTTGCCGGTTACTGGGCGGCGCTGATGGCGGCGCGGGTGCTGTTGAGCCGGCTGCTGCTGCATATTCCGGGCGAGTCGCTCGTGCCGCTGTGCGCCGCCGGATCGCTTCTGGCCACGGCAGGCTTGATCGCGTCGCAAACGCTGCCGCCGGCGGGCGCCGCCGTGATCGCGCTGGGCTTTTCGATTTCCGGGATTTTCCCGACCGTGCTCGGCCTCGCAGGGGCACGGTTTCAAGAAGCCTCCGGGACCGTATTCGGACTTCTGTTCACTGCCGCCCTGACCGGAGGGATGCTCGCCCCCTGGCTGGCCGGGCGGGCGGCCGAGGCGGGCGGCTTGCGCTGGGGTCTCAGCGTGCTGCCCGCAGCCTTTGCTGCGATCACCCTGATCTCGCTGCGGATCCGGCGGCGCCTCCGGGGCTGAGGCCATAATGAAAGAGAAAGGCCGTTTTTCCGATGTCGTCTTCTGCGCCGCAACCGAGCCAGCTCACCATCAGCGCCACGTTCACCGCCGAGCCGCTCGCCGAGATTCTCGGATTTTGGCTGTCGGAACTGGGACTCGGATACGGCGTCCAATTTGCGCCCTACAACCAGGTCTTTCAACAGTTGTTGGATCCCGGCAGCCTGCTTTCGCAGAACTCCAGAGGGGTGAACGCCCTGTTGATCCGTGTCGAGGACTGGAAACGCTTCGCCAGCCCGCAGGCGGCGCAGCCGGAGGAAACGGCGCAGCGCCTGGTCCAGTCCGTCCGGGCGTTCACCGTGCGGTGTGCTGCGCCGCTGATCGTGTGCCTGTGCCCGTCGCCGGGGGAATTTTCCGAAGTCGAGTCCGTGCTGCGCTGGGAATTACAGGGGACGGCGGGAGTGCACCTTCTCACGGCCGAGGAGATTGCGCGGCTCTATCCGGTGGACGAGGTCCACGACCCGCATGCCGACGAACTCGGACACGTTCCCTACACGCCGGACTATTTTGCCGCACTGGGGACGGCGCTGGCCCGCAAAGTTCATGCCCTGACGGCGGAACCGTACAAGGTGATCGTGCTCGACTGCGACGAAACGCTGTGGCGGGGCATTTGCGGAGAAGACGGACCGGACGGTATCGTCCTCGACGCGCCGCGGCGGGCACTTCAGGAGTTCATGCTGCGGCAGCGCCAGGCGGGCATGCTGCTTGCCCTGTCGAGCAAGAACAACGAAGAAGACGTGCTCGAGACCTTCCGCCGCAATCCGGAGATGCCCCTGCAGCTGGAGCACTTCGTGTCGTGGCGCATCAACTGGCAGCCGAAATCCGTCGGGCTGCGCTCGCTTGCCGAAGAGTTGGGACTAGGCCTGGACAGCTTTATCTTCGTGGACGATCTGCCCAAGGAATGCGCCGAAGTGGAGGCGCAGTGTCCGGAAGTGCTCACCCTGGCGCTGCCGCCGGATCCGGCCGAGATCCCGGAATTCCTCGCCCATATCTGGGCCTTCGACCACACCACCGTCACGGAGGAAGACCGGCGCCGTGCCGCCATGTACGCTGAGCAGGCACAGCGGGACAAGCTGGCGCGGCAGGCGGCGAGTCTGGCTGACTTCATCGCCTCCCTCGATCTTCAGGTGCGCATCGCCCCTCCCGTTCCGGCACAGCTGCCCCGCGTGGCCCAGCTGACGCAGCGCACCAACCAGATGAACGCGACCACGCGGCGGCGCACGGAAGGCGAAATCCGTGCGCTGATGGAGTCGGGCGAAGCCGAGATTCTGGCCGTCGAGGTCAGTGACCGCTTCGGCAGCTACGGCCTCACCGGCGTGGCGATCTTCCGCGCCCGCACGGACGCTCTCGAGGTGGACACCTTCCTGCTCAGCTGCCGCGTGCTCGGCCGGGGAGTCGAGCACCGGCTGCTGGCGCGTCTGGGACACATCGCCGCGGAGCGGGGGCTCCCGTGGGTGGATGTGCCCTTTCAGCCGACGGCGCGCAACCGTCCGGCGCGGCACTTTCTCGAGTCGGCAGGAGCGGCGTATCGGCAGGAGCGAGACGGCGGCGTGGTCTTCCGTTTCCGGGCGGCGGATGCGGCCGCCCTCCAGTACCGGCCGGATCAGGAGGCGCCCGCGCCCCGCGCAGTCGAGCTGCGCCCGCAAAGCCCGCGCGTCGCTTCTCGCCCGGATTACGTCAAGATTGCACGCGAACTCCGGGATCCTCGAGTGGTGCTGGAACGAGCTCGCGCGGCGGCCCGCAGGTCCGTTGTCCACCCCGCCGGGGGCGGCGAGCCGCGCACCGTTCTGGAAGCCGAGCTGGCCCGGATGTGGGAAGAGCTTCTGGGCGTACGTCCGGGCATCCGCGACAGCTTTTTTGATCTGGGCGGCCACTCCCTGATGGCGGTGGAGCTGCTGGCCCGGGTGCGCCGCCGTTACGGCGTAGACCTTTCGCTCGAAGTCGTCTACGGCGGCCCGTTCACGATCGAAGAGCTGGCCAAGGCCGTCGAGCTGGCGCAGATTGCCGGCGTGGGCGAGGAGGAGTACGCCGCGCTGCTGGCCGAGCTCGAACAGCTCACCGACGAAGAGGCGCGAGCGTTGCTCGAACGCGAAGCGGGCGAGCGGGGCTCGAACTGAAACCCGGCTCGGGCGCAGTCCCGGTCAGGCCCTGGGCGGCTTGGTGGTGACCTTCCATTTGTCTTCGTCGAAGTACAGCACCTTGCCTTCCCGGTAGGAAAGCACCGACATCGTGATCAGCACCTGTGCGCGGGCGGCCGTCTCCACGTCCAGGGTCGGCTTCTGGCGCGTCCGCATGCAATCCAGGAAATTGGTGATGTGCGCCACGATGTCACTGGTCTGCTCCACCGGAATTTTGATCTCTTCTTCCCCGAACTTGGCCTTGTACTCGTCGCTGATGACGCGCCGTTCCGGGCGCACGATGATATGGGGCGTAGGCCGCTCGAACATGCCGTGCTCGACCATGATCAGCGTCCCTTCGTGACCCCGGATGAGACCCGGGATGTGCTGGGAATTCGCCATCGAGGAGGTGAGCACGACGCTGTGTCCCTTGGCGTATTCGGCGATGAGGTGGAAGGTGTCGGGCACCTCGCGCTCGTCGCGGAACACCGAGGTCGTGCCGCCTGCGACGACCTTATACGGAAACTGCGGCTCGCCCCAGCAGATATTCATGGGCGCGGCCACGTGGAAAAACAGGTCGGTGGCGATACCGCCTGAGTAATCCCAGTACTTGCGGAAACGGAAGAAGCGGTCCGGGTCCCAGGGGCGCTTGGGCGCCGGACCGAGCCACATCTTCCAATCAATGTAGCCGTCGCCCTTGCGGTCGGGTCCGGCGTCCGGATCAATCTTCCAGTTCCACTCCCCTTCGCGTGAATTGCGGTGATAGGAGCCCTGACTCATGATCATGCGCCCGATCATGCCGTCGGCGATCACTTTCTTGGCTTTGTGCCATTGGTCGGCCGAGGTGGTCTGGGAGCCTACCTGGAGGACGCGTTTGGTCTCCCTGACGGTATTGACCAGGTGCCGCACCTCCTCGATGGTGTGGCACATGGGTTTTTCCAGATACACGTCTTTGCCCTTGTCCATGGCCTCCAGGGCCATGCGCGCGTGCCAGTGGTCGGGTGTCGCGATGACCACCGCGTCCACGTCGCTGCGGGCAAGCACTTCGCGATAGTCCAGATAGCCGTCGCACTTGAGCCGTTCCTTGGCAAGGTTGACGCGCCTCTGGTAGACATCGCAGACTGCGACCACCTGGCAGGCGTTGGTTTTCTCGCCGATCATGGCGAACTGGCGGGCCAGGTAGCTGCCGCGCCCGCCGACGCCGATGACCCCGACGTTGATGCGGTCATTGGCGCCGATGATGCGGCCCGGGGAGGATTTCCCCGCGGCGAAGGCTCGCGCCGCGGCGACGGCAGCGCTCGCCCCGGCGGCGCCGCGCACAAAATCACGGCGATTGAGGAAGTCGGAATTGGAAGACATGCTGGTTTGCTCTCCGGTATGTTGTGGTCGGTTTTCCGCCCGGCGGAAACGAAGCCTCTATTCTACCCCTCCGAGCGGTGCGGGGTTGGGCCGCCAGTGGCGGAAGGCCTGCCACCACACGTACAGGCCGAACAGGTAGGAGAGGACGATGATGAGGTTGCCGAACTCTACGAGAGCGGGTGCGAGGGTCCGCAGCGAATGCCCGATGGCCTTGCCGGCCATTTCGACTCCCAGACCGCCGCTGAGCAGCAGCAGTGTGCGGTCAGGGTGGCGCCGTCGGATCAAGAATGCCCACAGAACGAGATTCGCCACTACAGCGAGAAACCCGACGTTCCGCGCCACCAAAGTCATTCGCGTGTTGAGGCCTTTGTCGGCATAGATGACGAAGGACAGCAGCGCGATCATGACCGCCGAGGCACCCAGAATCCGAGCGAACATCGCGCCCGCCTGTGCTTCTTGCGCGGCACTTCGCACAAGGCTCAAGACCACGCCCAGCACGAGAAACTGCAAAATCCCGTCCGTAATCCAATAGTATCCGGCGTAATACAGGGGCGACCTTGAAATCTCCTTCACCGGGAAAAAACTTGCACCTGATACTACGGTGCCAAAAAACATTCCGATGCAATACACGAAGACAGTCAGGAACTCGCGCCACGGCCCGCGAAACAGCGAGTGAATCACCAGAGCTTGTAGAACCAAGCCCACTAGGAAGGAGAAGACCCACAGCCATGGCATGAGGTTCGCTGTGATTCTACCAGATCGCAGCGAACCAGCACCGACAGCAGTGACCGTGGTGAGCGCGGCCTGCCGCGAAGCCGCTCAAAGACTATACGAGACGGTTGAGAGGATACGAGCGTGAGAGCTAGGCCCGGCGCACGTCCGGATCAGGAGGCGGCAGGGGGATACCAGCGTGTCTGAGACGGCTGTCCGGGTCCGGCGGAGGCAGCGGAATGCCCGCCCGGAGCACATCCGGATCAGGAGGCGGCAGCGGGATACCAGCGTGTCTCAGACGGCTGTCCGGGTCCGGCGGAGGCAGCGGAATGCCCGCCCGGAGCGCATCTGGGTCAGGGGGAGGTAGCGGGATACCGGCGTGACGCAGGCGGCCATCCGGGTCGGGCGGAGGCAGCGGAATGCCCTCCCGCAGCACGTCC
>JBBIJF010000016.1:0-104574 GCA_037446115.1 Acidobacteriota bacterium
TCAACGCCGTGCGCAAGCATCTGTCGGAGCTGAAGGGAGGGCAGCTGGCGCGTCTGGCGGCCCCGGCGACGGTGCTGGCGTTGCTGCTCTCGGACGTGATCGGTGACGACCTCGACGTGATCGGCTCAGGACCGACGGCGCCTGACAGCTCGACCTTCGCCTCGGCACGCGCAGTGCTCGACAAATACGGGTTGCTCGAACGCGTGCCCAGGTCCGTCGCGGAGCGTATCGAGCGGGGCGTGCGTGGAGAGCTTGAAGAGACTCCCAAATCGGGCGACGCGCTTTTCCGGCGGGTGCAGAATCTCATCGTGGGAAGCAACCGCCTGGCGGCAGACGAAGCAGCACGGGAAGCCCGAAAGCTAGGCTACCGTACCGCAGTGCTGTCGACCTTCGTCGAGGGCGAGACAAGGGATGTGGCGCTGGTGCATGCGGCGATCGCCAAGGAAATTCTCACCTCCGGGCGCCCCTTGCGCCCCCCGGCGTGCCTCATCTCCGGCGGCGAAACCACGGTGACCCTGCGCGGAAACGGCTTGGGCGGGCGAAACCAGGAGTTCGTGCTGGCGGCAGCGATCGCACTCAGCGGCTATGATCGCGTGGTCGTACTCAGCGGAGGAACCGACGGCACGGACGGGCCGACGGATGCGGCGGGTGCGGTGGCAGACGGACGGACGGTGGCGCGCGGGAGGCGGCTGGGGCTCGAGGCGGGGCGCTTCCTGGCGGAAAATGATTCCTATCACTTCTTCGAACCGCTGGGAGACCTGGTGAAGACCGGGCCGACGAAGACCAACGTGATGGACATCCGCTTGCTGCTGATCGGAGGCTGACGGATGGGCTTTTGGCGCAGAGAGGTCATCGAGTTCGCGCTGGACTACGAAACGCGGCGGCAGATTGAGGAGATTCTGGAGTGGATCGCGCGGGAGCCCGGCAACGCCCGGCCGTACTATCAGCTCGCGCAATGGAGGCGCACCCAGGGCCGCAGGGAGGAAGCCCTCGGCTTGTTGCTGGAGGCGATCCGGCTGGATCCGGGTTTCGGCGCCGCGCATGCTGCGTTGGCGGAGATGTATGCCGTGGCGGGCGATTATGCGGCTGCCTGGCGCCATGCGCGGCAAGCCGAGCGCGCAGGACAGCGCCGGGCCGTGGATCTGCTGCTCCGTCATGAAGTACCCGAAGACCGGCGCCGCGCATCCGAAGGAGGCGACCAGCAATGACACGCAGAAGCTGGCTTGTAGCGGCCTGCGGTGCGGCTCTGCCGTCCCGGCTCGCAAGGGCTCAGGCACCGCGCAAGGGACAGCCGCTCGACTTGAGCGAATACCAGCCGCGGAGCATGCTCCAGGTTGCGGAGCACATCATCGAACGGGCGCGGTTTCCGGTCATTGACATCCACACGCACCTGAGCTGGGCGGCAAAGTCGGAAAAAGGCGTCCCGCTCAGCGAAGAGCGGCGTTACCCGGCCGAACCCGAAGAGTTGCTCCCGGTCATGGACCGGCGCAACATCCGGGCCATGGTCAACCTGACGGGCGGTTACGGGAAAGGCTTACGGGAAGCGGTCGAAAAGTTCGATCGCAAATACCCGGGCCGCTTTTATACGTTCACCGAACCGTGCTGGAGCCGCGCCGACGAACCCGGCTACCCGACACTTCAGGCCGATCTGATCGAGCAGGCGGTTCGGGACGGAGCGCGGGGACTGAAAGTGCTCAAGACGCTGGGGCTGTACCTTCGCGAGAACATTACCACGGGACCGCTCGTCAAGGTGGACGACCGGCGCTTCGATCCGATGTGGGAGGTCTGCGGCGCGCTTCAGATCCCGGTGGCCATTCACGTTTCGGATCCCGCGGCTTTCTTTCTGCCGATTGACCGGTTCAATGAGCGTTTCGAAGAGCTCAACAACCACCCGGACTGGTCCTTTTACGGCGGGGATTTCCCTTCCAACGCGGAGTTGCTGGAAGCGCGCAACCGGGTGCTGGCCCGCCATCCGAAGACGCAGTTCATCGTCCTCCACGTCGGCAACTTTGCCGAGAACCTGGCGCACGTTTCCGAATCCATGGATCGCTTTCCCAACATGCACGTGGAGATCGGAGCACGGATCGGTGAACTGGGGCGCCAGCCGCGGACGGCGCGGCGATTCTTCGAAAAGTACCAGGACCGGATTCTGTTCGGCACCGACGCCGTGCCCCGGGGCTATGAATACCCTCAACAGGTCTTTGGAGACGAACTGTACAAGATTTACTACCGTTTCCTGGAGACGGAGGACGAGTATTTTGACTATGCGCCGGCGCCGGTTCCTCCGCAGGGGCGGTGGAAGATTTACGGGCTCGGCCTGCCCGAGGCCATCCTGCGCAAGGTTTACTTCGAGAACGCCGCGCGGCTGCTGCATCTCGCCTAGCGGGCATGAGCAGGCGAATGTGACGCCACACACCGTCAGCACCTGTATAACCGTATCCGGAGTCGCGAAAAACCAGTCCTTGACGCAACCTGAGGATTCCAGTATCTTGGAGGGCACTTGGAGAGGCGCCAATGCGGAATGTAAAGAAGCTGTGGCTCAGCGTGATTGCGCTGGTGGCGTGTGCTTTCCTTGCCAAAGCCGTTCTTCCGGAGCCGTACGGTCCGAGCCCGCTGATCGCGTGGCAACTGGCTTCTCTTAAAGTTAGCGGCACCGTGCCGGAGATCACTTGGGTGGATATCGTGCGCAACTTCATCGGCTGGCCCCAGTGGCCTTATTTTGCACGGGAGTTCATAACCGGAGATGTGCGTTTGAAATATCGCAGCGACATTCCAGCCTGCCCCTACGTGCTGGACACGCCTGTGGGGGATATCCACGCGCGGTTCACCCGACGTGGAGCTGGTCGAAGGGATTCTGAAGGAAATGCTGCAACAGCACATCTATGAGCATCCCCAGGGGCGAGTGAGGCCGGGAGACGTGGTGCTGGACGTCGGCGCCCATCTGGGCACGTTCGCGCGGTATGCCTTCCAGAAGGGCGCCAGTATTGTGGTCGGCGTGGAGCCCGATCCCCGAAATGTGGCCTGTCTGAAGCAAACGTTCCACGAAGAAATCCGGCAGGGTAAGTTCCGGCTGGTGGAGGCTGCGGCGTCCGATTCCGAAGGCACGATCACGCTGTTTCAACATCCGGATTCTTCGATGAGCCGCATCGTGGAGCGGAACCTCCGGGATTGGGAGACGCGGGTGTTCCGGCCGTGGAAGAAGCTCGGGGCGGAGCCGCGTTCGATCCCGGTGCCGGCCCGGACGCTCGACAGCATGATTGCACATCTGGGTGTCGAGCGCGTGGATTTCATCAAGATGGACATTGAAGGAGCGGAACGGCTGGCCCTGGCGGGCGCCCGCCAGATCCTCGAGCGCTTCGCCCCGCGGATGGTGCTGTGCATCTACCACCGCGAAGACGACCCAGTGGTCCTTCCGAAGCTCGCACGGCAGTTGCAGCCCCGCTACCGAACCGCCGCCACGAAAACTCAGGCGTTCTTTTTCGAGTGAACCCGAAGCGGGCCTTGGCGAGAAACCATCCGCCCGCCAGACCGTCCAGATGCCTTACGCTAGCGTCTCTTGAAGACGACCACTCCGAGCGGCGGCAAAGTCACCGCGATGCTGTGCGGCCGGCCGTGCCAGGGGATCGGACTGGAGCCGGCCCAGCCGCTGTTGTGGACGTTGCTGCCCCCAAAGCGCTCCCAGTCGCTGTTGAACACTTCTTCGTAGAAGCCCGGTTCCGGCACGCCGAAACGGTAGCCGTGGTGAGGCACGGGCGTGAAGTTGCAGCACACCAGCAGGAAGTCGCCCGGATCGCACGCGCGGCGCAGGAAGGCAATGATCGAGTGGTCCACGTCATGAAAGTCCACCCACTCAAACCCGGTCCAGTCGTAATCCACTTCGTAAAGCGCCGGCTCGGAGGCGTAGAAACGGTTCAGTTCCCGGACGAACTCCTGAAGCTTGCGGTGGAAATCGAACTCCAACAGCTCCCAGCGGATGGAGGAAGCGTAGTTCCATTCCTCATACTGGCCGATCTCCTGACCCATGAAGAGCAGTTTCTTGCCCGGATGTGTGTACATATAAGCGAGAAAGGCGCGGACGTTGGCGAAGCGCTGCCACTCATCCCCGGGCATCTTGCTGATTAAAGAACGCTTACCGTGGACAACCTCATCGTGGGAGACGGGCAGGACGAAGTTCTCCGTGAAGGCGTAGAGCATGCTGAAGGTGATGTTGTTGTGGTGGTATTTGCGGTAAACCGGGTCCTTGGCAAAATACTCGAGCATGTCGTGCATCCAGCCCATGTTCCACTT
Source organism: Acidobacteriota bacterium (assembly GCA_037446115.1). Classification (GTDB taxonomy): domain Bacteria; phylum Acidobacteriota; class Terriglobia; order Bryobacterales; family Bryobacteraceae; genus JANWXD01. The sequence goes on from JBBIJF010000016.1 coordinate 4,288, forward strand.
CATGGTGAATCCCAAGCCGCCGAGGTAGACCGGCCGGGAAACCCCGTAAAAAGCCGTGGATTCTTCAGCGACCGTAATGGCGCCGGGGACCTGATGCGTCAGTTCATTGAACTTGCGCAGAAAATCAATGGCCTCCAGATTCTCATTGCCCCCGTACTGGTTTGGAACCCACTCGCCCGGGCCGCGGGAATAGTCCAGATAAAGCATGGACGCGACGGCATCCACACGCAATCCGTCAATGTGGTACTTCTTGAGCCAGAACAAGGCGCTGGAGATGAGGAAGCAGCGAACTTCGTTCCGCCCGTAGTTGAAGATCAGGGTACCCCAGTCGCGGTGTTCCCCTTTGCGGGGATCGGCGTGCTCGTACAGTGCGGTCCCGTCAAACCACGCCAGCCCGTGCGCGTCGCGAGGGAAGTGGGCCGGCACCCAGTCCACCAGCACGCCGATGCCGGCCTGGTGACAGCGGTCCACAAAATACATGAAGTCCTGCGGCGGGCCGAACCGGGCGGTGGGAGCAAAGTAGCCGGTGACCTGATAGCCCCAGGAGCCCGAGAAGGGATGCTCCATGATGGGCAGCAGTTCAATGTGAGTGTAGCCGAGGCGCGTGACGTAGGCGATGAGTTTGTCCGCCAGCTCGCGGTAGCTCAGCAGTTCTCCGTGCGGCCCCCGCAGCCAGGATTCGAGGTGGACTTCATAGATGGCCATCGGCGCGCGGAGCCAGTCTCGGCGGCCGCGGTTCTCCATCCACTGGGCGTCGTTCCATTCGTACGAGGCCAGGTTAGCCACGACGGAGGCCGAATGCGGAGGTGTTTCCGAAGCGAACGCATAGGGGTCGGCCTTCATCTGCCGGTAGCCGTGGTAGCGGGAGCGGACGTGGTATTTGTACCGCGCGCCTTCACCGACGCCAGGCAGAAAGATTTCCCACACTCCGCCCTCCCGGAGGCGCATCGGGTGGCGGCGCGAATCCCACTCGTTGAAATCACCGACCACGGAAACGACTTCGGCATTCGGCGCCCAGACGGCGAACCGGGTTCCCGCCACACCGTCACACTCCGCGAGATGAGCCCCGAGCGTGTTGTAGCTCTCATAGTGCGTTCCTTCGGCGTGCAGATGCAGTTCGAACCCGGTGAGCAGCGGCGGGAAGCGATATGGATCCTCCATTTCGATTGCATCGCCGTTCCAGAGGCGCAGCCGCAGAAGGTAGGGGCGCAGCTCGCCGTCCAGGGCGGCAACGAAGAACCCCGCTTCGTGCTGCCGGCGCATGGGAAACGAGCCGCCTGCGGTCACCACCTCTGCGGCGGCGGCCTGAGGCAGAAAGGCACGCACTTCCCAGCCCCGGGCGCCATCCGGGGCCGGGTGAGGGCCCAGGATGCGAAACGGATCCGCGTGGTAGCCCCCCGCGATGGCCTCGATTTCGGAGTTTTGCATCACCGTTATTATGGCAAGCGACTGCGCCAGAGACGGCCCCGGCCCGGCGCGGCGCCAGGATACGCCTTCCAGGACGGACGCCGCCGCCACGCCCGGTTCCGGAGTTTGTGACCGGTATGATGGCAAAGATGGTTTCGCCGTACCGCGAATGGCCCAAGGCGGAACTGCACCTGCACCTGGAGGGTTCCATCGAGCCCGCCACGCTGCGAGAACTCGACCCTGCACTTTCCGAAGAAGAGATCCGCAACCGCTACCGTTATGACGGCTTCTCCGGCTTTCTGGAAAGCTTCAAGTGGGTTGTCGAACACCTGCGCACCCCGGAACACTATGCGCTGGCGGCCCGCCGCCTGTTCGAACGACTGGCAGCGGACAACGTCCGCTATGCGGAGGTCACGCTTTCGGCGGGGGTGATTTTGTGGAGGAAGCAGAATCTGGAGGTAATCTTCGAGGCCCTGCGGCGGGAGGCCGAGCGCGCGGCCATCCAAGTGAGGTGGATCTTCGATGCGGTGCGCCAGTTCGGCGCCGAACACGCGCGTGCGGTGGCGGAGCGGGCAGCCGTGTACCGCTCCTGCGGGGTGGTCGCTTTCGGAATCGGAGGGGATGAAGGACAGGGCCCGGCGGAGTGGTTCGGCGAGGTCTACGCATGGGCCAGGAGCCAGGGATTGCGGCTCGCCGCACATGCGGGGGAGACTGCGGGGCCGCAGTCGGTCTGGGCGGCCTTGCGCATCGGCGCCGAGCGCATCGGCCACGGTATCGCCAGCGTACGAGATCCGGAACTGCTCGCGTATCTTCGCGAGCACGACATTGCATTGGAGGTCTGCATTTCGAGCAACCTCGCCACGGGAGTCGTGGCATCCCTGGAGGAGCATCCCGTGCGGCGCCTGTTCGAGGCCGGCGTGCCCGTGGTCCTGAACACGGACGACCCTGCCATGTTTCACACCTCGCTGGTGCGAGAGTACGAGTTGGCCGAGAGACTCGGCTTCAGCCGGGAAGAGCTCCGGCGCGTGGCCGAAAATGCTTTCCGCTACCGGTTCAGCTCACCCGCCTAGAACGGCTTTCCCGCCACGGGTATAGCCGGGCGGGGCTTGCCGGTCTGCCCGTGCGGGGGGATCCGGATCTTGGCCAGATAGATCATGGCCTTGCCTTCGTGCGAGGAATAATAGCTCACCCACAGCAGGCCCCCGTGCCAGACCAGGCCGGGGTAGCTGGTGTCGCCGCCGGAAGGCAGGCGGAGGAACTCGGTGAAGGCGGGCTTGTCCGGGTCAATCCAGCCGAGCGCCGTACGCTCGCCCCCGTCGTAGAGGCGTCCTGCGGCCACAATACGGTCGTCGGGAAGCAGGATCAGGTTGGGCCCTCCGATCCGCACGCCCAGGTCCTTCCAGTCCCAGCCGCGGTAGGGAGGCCGCGCCACACCGAGTTGAGCGGTGGGGTGTTCGCCATCGCGGCGTAGCAGAGCCAGCGCCCGGTGGTCAGGCAGGAACAGCAAGGAACATTCGGTAGGACGGCCGACGTCAAACAGATTTTCCACCAGAGGGGAAAAGCGGCCCCCGGGACCGCCGGCGTACAGACGGACGAAAGAAGCACCCGTGGTGCTGTAGCCGACGCCGTAGGCCCTCCCCAGGTGCCAGGTAACGCGCCACAGCCACACATCCGGCTCCCCGATGGCGACAGGTTCTGCCCAGTCGCGCCCGTCCATCGAGAACCAGGCCAGCGTCTGATGGCGGACGGGCGAGGGTTGGTTCATGGCCGCGGCGGCGGTCAGCATCAGCCGGCCGTCGGCTGTGACGCTCAGCTTGGGATCGCGCAAGTCGGCGCCCGGGCGGGCCAGCACGACGGCGGGGGTCCAGACCTCGCCGTCCGCGGAACTCAGCACGCGGATCACGCCGTCGTCGGAGACGTGCCGGGTACCTTCGCGAAAGGCGCAATACCACCGCTCCTTGAATCGAATCAGGTCGGTGAAGGCGTTGTGCGGCGCGCGACCCCAGATCAGACGCACTTCGGCCAGCTCGGGGCCCGGAGCCGCCGGAGGCGTCCAGACCGCAAGTGCCAGAGCGAAGGCCGCGGCGTGCATACTATGATGCATGGCGGCTGATACCTTTCATTGTACGAAGCCACGCAGATGAGACATGTTCTGGCCGTTCTGCTTTGCCTGGCAATGCTGCCGCCGCGGGCGACTTCGGCCGAGGAGACCTGGGAGGCGGCGCGCCGCAACGGAATCCGCGTCAACGAGATCCTGTTGCGCACGCGGCGAATGCTCCACGCCTGGCTCCGTCATGCAGACCGGGAGACGCTGCTACTTCCGGATCGGCTGCCGGGTCTGATCCGTGGCAAGCTCAACACCGAGCTCATCTACACGCCTCACAACTCCGGAGCGGACAACTACCCCTATCTCATCCTCACGGCGTACTTCACAGAACCGGCGCTCTACCATGGCCGCATGATGGAGATGCTCCGCAATGAGGTGCGTTACACCTGCGCGCCAGGTACGCTGCTTCCTGCGGATTTCGATTTGCGAACGCGGCGGCTCGGTTCGCCGAGCTTCTTCGGCGCCGGCGAGTACGCCAAGGACGGACTGCTCGCGGTTACGGAGCTGCTGGGGCGAACTCCCTGGTACTTCCGCATGGTGGACATGATACGGGAGTTTTCCCGGCGCGCCCCGGTGGCGACCCGCTTTGGGAGGCTCCCGGACACCGGCGCCGAACTCAACGGCGACGTCCTGCAGGTGCTCGCCAGACTGATTCCGATGACGGCCGAGGCGGACTTCCGCGAGTGGGCGGTGGCGATCGGCCGCGCCTACGCCGAAGAGATCTTGCCCGCCAACGACGGGTTGCCGGGATACCGCTGGGACTTCGACAAAAAGTCCGACACCGGCTACACCCGCCTGCGGGACCACGGCAACGAGATGATCGTGGGGCTGGTGCTGGCGCACGCCGTGCTCTCCGACCTCGGTGACGCGAGAGCCGAGCGCTGGCGTCCGGCAATTCGCACGATGCTCGATCGCGTGCTGGAGTCCGCCAATCCGGACGGCATGCTGTACAACGAGATCCGCAACCGCGACCTGAAGCCGCGCGACACGCGCCTTTCCGACAACTGGGGCTACGTGTACGGCGCCGGGTACGCTTTTTATCAGGCCACCGGCGAAGAGAAATACCGCGCTGCAGTGAGGCGCGTGCTCCGCAACCTGCCCAAGTACCGGAATTACGACTGGGAGAACGGCGGCATGGATGGCTACGCCGATTCGATCGAGGGGGCGCTGTATCTGGTGGCGCGCGAGCCGCTGCCTGAGGCTCTGGACTGGATCGAATCGGAGATGAACGTGCTGCTTGCCCGGCAGCAGGAAGACGGGACGATCGAACGCTGGTACGGAGACGGGAACTGGAATCGCACGCTCCTGCTTTACGCCCTGATGAAGACCCAGGGGTGTTACTTGAAGGACTGGGCGCCGGGCATGGAGCTGGGAGCCGTTCGGGAAGGAGAACGGCTGTACGTGACCGTGCACGCCTCCGGGAAGTGGTCCGGCCGCCTGGTCTTCGACTTCGCACGCCACCGGCGGGTGTTGCAGCTGGCACGAAACTACGTCCGCCTCAACGAGTGGCCGGAATGGTACACGGTGGATGAGAACACGGTCTATCGGGTCAAAGACCGGAGCCGCACGACTGACGCAGTACGCCTGGGGAGCGAGTTGAAAGAGGGCCTGCCGCTGCGGCTGGAGTCGGGCCAGACGGTGCGGCTCCTGATCGAGCCCGCCCGGAGGTAGCGGGTTCGGTTCAGCGAGCGGCGGGCGTTGCGGTCGAAAAATGGATCCGCAGCCTGCGCGCCATGGCGGGGCCCACCGAGCGCGCCAGCTCTTCTTCGGGCGCCGCCCGCACGCGCTCGAGGCTGCCGAAGTCGCGCAGCAACCGCTCCGCGGTCTTCGGGCCCACGCCCGGGATCTGGTCCAGTTCCGAGGTGAGGCGGCGCGCCTCGCGGCGGCTGCGGTGGAATGTGAGGGCGAAGCGGTGTGCTTCGTCACGGATCTGCTGGATGAGATGCAGCACGGGCGAGAAGCGGTCCAGGATCACGGGCTCTTCCTCCTGCCCCAACACGTAAATCCACTCCTCGCGCTTGGCGATGGCCGCCACGGGCTGGTTGATGATGCCGAGGCCTTCCAGCGCGCCGGCGGCCGCGTGTAACTGGCCGATTCCGCCGTCCACGAGCACGAGATCCGGCATCCGGCCGCCTTCGTTCTTCACCCGCTGGTAGCGCCGCGTCACGACCTCGCGCATGGCGGCGAAATCGTCATTTCCTTCTACGGTACGGAGGATGAACTTGCGGTAGTCGGACTTTTTCATGCGGCCGTCTTCCCAGACCACCATGCTGGCCACCGTGTCCGTGCCCTGGAGGTGGGAGATGTCGAAACACTCGATGCGACGCGGGGGCTCGTCCAGGCCGACGATCTCCTGGAGCGCCTCGCGGATGGCTTGGGCGGAGGGCTTCAGCACGCGGAAGCGCTGGTCGAAGCTGTGGCGCGCATTCGTGGCCGCCAGCTCCAGCAAGGCCTTCTTCGGGCCCCGCTGCGGGGTCAGGATCTCGACTTTCCGCCCGCGTTTTTCCGTCAGCACTTCTTCGAGCAGCTCCTCATCCTCGAAAGAGACCGGGACATGAATGGCCGCGGGGATATGCTGCTGGTCCAGATAACACTGCTTGATCAGAGCCGAGAAAAACTCCTGAGGCTCGAACTCGTGCTGATCCTCCCAGAAAAATTCGCGGCGATCCACCACCCGGCCGTTGCGGAGATGAAAGACGTTGACCGCAACCAGGGGCGGCTCGGCATAGTAGCCGAAGATGTCGGCGTCCTCGCCCCCGGCGGCGGCCATCTTCTGCCGTTCCTGCAGTTCCTCGACCGTGACCAGCAGGTCGCGCAGCGATGCCGCTTCCTCGTAGCGCAGGGCCTCGGAAGCTTCTTGGATGGAGGCTCGCAGTTGCGCCGCCAGATCCTTGAGGCGCCCTTCCAGAAACAATCGGACGTTCTGCACGGCTCGGGCGTAGGCTTCCTCCGTGGTCAGCCCGGGAACACATGGCCCCAGGCAACGGTGAATGTGGTATTCCAGGCACGGCTGCGCGTGCGGCCGCGTCAAATCCACCTTGCACGAGGGCACCTGGAAGCGTCGGTGGATGAAGTTCACCAGCCGGTGCGCCAGGTTGCCGGGGAAATAGGGGCCGTAGTAGATGGAGCCGTCTTTCTTGAGCCGCCGGGTCACATAAACGCGCGGGTACCGTTCGGCGGTGAGCCGGATGTAAGGATACGTCTTGTCGTCCCGCAGCAGGACATTGAAGCGCGGTTTCCACTGCTTGATGAGATTGTTCTCGAGCGCCATGGCTTCCTTCTCGTTGTCCACGAGAATGAAGTCGATGTCGCGCGCTTCGGCGATCAGGGTGCCGGTTTTGGCGTCGGCAAGCCGCTCGTCGGAGAAATAGCTGCGCACGCGGGCCCGCAGGTTCTTGGCTTTGCCCACGTACAGCACCTCTCCGGCAGCGTCCTTGTACAGATACACACCCGGGGCGGCAGGCAGCTGCGCGGCCTTTTCGCGGAGATCCATCGGAGGGACTACCGTTTCCATTGTGCCACCCATCAGGCGCAGGCGGCGGACGCGCGGCTATACTTGTAGCGTGCGCCGGATTGCCGTGCCGTGGCTGGTGGCGGCCTTCTGGCTCTGGGCACAGGAGCCGCCCAAACCGGCCGAACCTCCCGAAGAAGACGAAAGCCTGGCTCCGAAGGAGTATGCCTTCAACCCGCTCCAGGCGGAAAAGGAGCTCAAGGTCGGCAATTTCTATTTCAAGAAAGGCAACTACCGGGCGGCGGCGGCCCGCTTTGAGGAAGCCATACGGTGGAACCCGGGCTATGCCGAAGCCTATCTGCGGCTCGGCGAGGCGCGCGAGAAACTGAAAGACACGGCCGGGGCGCAGAAAGCGTTCCAGAAGTATCTGGAACTGGCGCCGGACAGCAAGCGGGCGGCCGAGATCCGCAAGAAGCTGGGCCAGAGGGAAGGCAAATCGTAGTGCGGGGGAGGGAGCGATGAAACATGCAACTCTTGTCTTCGTGCTTGCGGGGGTGGCAGGCGCTCAGGTGGTGGTCTTCGAAAACGTCAACGTCCTTCCCATGGACCGCGAACGCGTACTCGAGCGGCAGACGGTGATCGTCAGAGACGGCCGGATCGCGGAAATCGGGCCGGCCGCCCAAGTGCGCGCCCCGGAGGGCGCCCTGCGCGTGGACGGGCGGGGAAAGTATCTGATGCCGGGTTTTGCGGAGATGCACGGGCACCTGCCGGGCCCGGACACGCCCCGAGAAGTCGTTGAAACCGTCTTGTTTCTGTACGTCGCCAACGGCGTGACCACAGTGCGAGGCATGCTGGGCCATCCCAGCCACCTCGAACTGCGGCGCGAGGTAAACGAGGGCAAGCTCCTGGGGCCCAGGTTTTACGTGGCCGGGCCGGCTTTTGCCGGGCCGAAGCTGACGCCCGAGGAGGCGCGCCAACGCGTCCGGGAACAAAAGCAGGCCGGCTACGACCATCTGAAAGTCCAGGAGGGGCTCCGTCCGGAAACCTACGAGGCCATGGCGGCGGAAGCCAAATCGCTCGGCATTCCGTTTGCGGGCCACGTGCCCGATGATGTGGGTCTGCTGCGGGCACTGGAAGCCGGGCAGAAGAGTATTGACCATTTGGACGGCTACCTCGAAGCGCTCGAGGCCGATGATTCCCCGCTCCGCCAGGCCGACCCCAAAATCCGCCGCCGCGATCTGGGCTTGCATTTAGACGAGCGCAAGATTCCGGCTCTGGCCGAAGCCACGCGCAAGGCCGGAGCGTGGGTGGTGCCGACAATGGCTCTGTGGGAAACGTTTTTCTCCACCGAAAGCGCGGAGGCCATGGCCCAGCGGGAGGAGCTGAAGTATGTCCCCCGGCAATGGGTGGACGCCTGGGTGAAGCAGAAGACGGCCATGCTGGCCAACCTGAACGCCGAGGCGGGCCGTCGCGTCATCGGGGTTCGCAAGAAGGTACTCAAGGCGTTGCGGGATCGAGGTGCGCGCATCATATTCGGGACCGACTCTCCGCAGGTGTTCAGCGTGCCCGGGTTCTCGACGTATCGCGAAATTCCGATCCTGTTGGCTGCGGGGATGACGCCTTACGAAGTGCTGGCCTCGGGCACCCGCAACGTGGCGGAATACTTCGGTACGCTGGCGGAGACGGGGACCGTGGAGAAGGGCAAGCGCGCGGACTTGATCCTGTTAGAAGCCAATCCGCTGGCCGATCCGGCCAACCTTGCCCGCCGGGCGGGCGTGATGGTGGGGGGACGCTGGATCCCGGAGGCGGAAATTCAGAAACGGCTCGAGATGCTAGCGTCCCGGTGACGAGGTTCGGATCGGCATGAGCGCGGTTTAGTTCCCGGCGCCACCGGAGTCGGGGCTCATCCGGGGAGCAGGAGCGGTTTCCAGAGGAAGACGGACGTAGAAACGCGCTCCGCGGCCTGGTTCCGACTCGGCCCACATCTCGCCGCCGTGGTCCAGGACGGTTTGTCGCGCCAGCGCCAAGCCGAGGCCCAGACCGCCCTTCTTGCCAAAGCTCGCGAAGGGCTGAAACAGCTGGTCGCGCACCTCCGGCGAAATGCCCGGCCCGGTGTCTTCCACACAAACGGTGACCGCGCCGTTGTCGGCTTCGGCGCTGATACGGACCCCGCCACCCTCCGGCATCGCTTCGACCGCGTTGCTGAGGAGGTTGAAGAAAACCCGCTCCATGCGCGGGCGCGCCAGAGGCGCCTCCAGACTCTCCGGAACCTCGATGCGCAGTTCGATCCCCTGGGCCTCCATGGCAGGAGCCAGTGCTTCGGCGGCGCCCTCAATCACTTCGGTGAGGCGGCACATCTCGCGCTCGGCGGAGCGGCCGCGGGAGACATTGACGAGATCCTGCAACAGTTCCTGGATCCGCCGCGAAGCTTTGTACAGGCTTGCGGCGAGCCGCTTGACCTGGGGCGGCGGAAGCTCGGCGTCCACCAGAATCTCGGCAGCTCCGTAGATGGCCGCCAGCGGGTTGCGCAGGTCGTGCACGATGGAGCCCGCAAGCCGGCCGATGGTGGAAATGCGCTCCTGGCGGATCAGCTCGCGGCGGGCCTCCTGCAAGGACTGGCACATGGCGTTGAAGGTGGCCGCCAGGCGTCCGAGCTCGTCTTCGCTGTCCACGCGCACACGGTAGTCGTAGTTCTGGCGGGCGACCTCCGCCGCGGCTTGGTCCAGGCGCTTGACCGGCTCGATGATGCGTCTGGCGAGCAGCCAGGTAAGGCCCAGGCCCCCGAGCACCGCGATGAGCCACATGAGGATGATGTCGCGCCGCAACGCCGCGACGCGCTGCCGCGCTGCCTCGAAGGAGCGGAAGATGGCCAGCCGCCCGATGGGACGGCCCTGCGTGTCCACCAGATCCCGCAGCAGCGGCACGTATTCGCGCTCTCCGTCGCTGACCCGGAGTTCGGAGCCACCGCGGATCGCGGCTTCGGCCAACCGCCGGGCCGCACCCGGGCTGAGCGTGGAGGCAAAGACCCGCCCCCTGGACAGAAACACGAATTCGCTGCCGCCCGTGGCCTCACGCAGCTTGCGGACCACGGCGTGGTTGACCTCGTATCCTGTCACCAGGACGCTGAGCAGCGCGGGACCGCGGGGGGTATCCACGTAGACGGGCGTAAGCACGAGTTGCACCAAGGAGCCGTCCAGTACGGCAAACCCCGCCACCTGGGCGGGGAAGCGCGCGCGGGATTCGCCGACCAGCTCCCAGCTCCGCGGCAGGCGGGCTGCCGGCGGCTCTCCGAGCACCGCCACCAAATTGCCTTCCGGATCCGTGACGAGGAAGAAGGCGGATTCCTCCAGATCGTGCGCCACCCGGGACCACACCTCCTGAGCGGCATCGCGGATCGTGAGCGGATCGCGCGTGCCAAAGGCCGCCCGAACGTTGGGCATGCTCGAGATGACGGCGGCCACGGAGCGGAGCATCTCGGCCCGCGCCCGCCAGAGAGAAACGTAAGCCTGAAAACTCGTCTGGACTTCTTCCTGCACGCTGCGCGACGTCGTTTCGAGCGCGTGGCGCTGGACGATCCACCCGGTGAGCGCAAACAGGGCCGTCAATGCCACGGAAGTGGACAGCCAGATTTTCCACAATAGCGACAAGCGGCGGTACCACTTCATCGCCGCACCCCCGGATAGACGACGTGCTCTTCCGGCACCGGCGGGTAATCCTGGCCGTACTTGTTTTTGTGGGGCACCTCGAGGAACCCGGACTCGGATATGCGCAGAGCGGGCAGGTGGATTTCACCGCCGTTTTCGCCGACAGCGATTTTGCGCTCCAGGGCCTTGAGCGTCGCTTCGGTGGCGCGCTCATGCCAGAGGCGCATCCGGTATTCACCGGCAGGAACGTCCTGAATCCGAAAGACGCCCTCGCGGCCCGTCACGGCGACGAACGGGGTGCGGGTCACCACGATCACGGCGCTCATCGTGGAGTGGATATTGCAGAATACGCGCACGATGCCTTCGCGGCGGAAGCGCACCTTCTGGCTGGTGCCCGGGGGATAGAGGCCGGTGTCAAAGGGCTGTCCGCTGAAGTTGGAGAAGGCGTTATGGAAGATGGGGTCCAGGTTCGGGAACTCGACCGTTGTGCCTACCGGAACCGCCAGCACGTGGGGGATGAAGCGCTTCCCCTTCTGAATCATCTCAACGGTGCGCGGCGGGGCGGCGGGCGGCTCCCGCCCGACAGGCTCGAGCCAGACGACCACTCCGGAGTAGTCCCGGTGCTTGCGCACGGCCGGGTCGCGCGAATCCACCAGCTCCACGCGCCCCACGATGGATCCGCCGTAAAGGCCGACCGCGCAGGCCAAGCTAGAAAAGGTACGCCACGGCCAGGTCATAGTGGTTGTTGATGCGGAGCCCGGTGCCGAGATAGTCGGTACGAACCTGCAGCGCCTCCAGTCCCACGATCACGTTCGGAGCGATGCGGTACATGGCGTTGCCGCCCCAGGCGGTGTTCTTGCCGACCATGCCGGCCAGCAGATCCGCGTTACGGTCGTCGTGCCGCCCGGCCATCACATTAAAAGAGAGTCGCGAGCCGGCCAGGAACGTAAACTGCCCCCAGCCACCGCGACTGTGGACCGGCGCGAGGCCCTCTGGGCGCACGACCAGCCCTTGCCGCGGCGCGCCGAAATGGCCCACGTTTTGGCCGGTGAAGAATGCCCCGGTGAACTCGAGCCTGCGCCAGGGGTTGGCGAACCAGTCCAGCGAGAACAGATTGGACGGGATGGAGAAGCCGGCCACATGCGACCGGCTGGCATGGAAACCCGGAGCGATCTCAACGCGGCGCTCTTCGCCGAGGGAATGGGAGATGAGAAAGCGGCCTTCCAGACCCGGCCGGCGCCGGCTCACGGCGGAGGCATACTCGCCGGGCACAGCGGTAACATCCTCGCTCGTTTGCAAGAGTCCCAGCTGAGCGGCCAGGCGGGTCGCCTCCCCGAGGCGGAGCCTCTGTTCGAAGCGCACCTGCGGCTGCCAGCGCCACAAGTTGCCGGCGCCCGTCAGCGGCGAAACGCCGACTTGGGCAAGCGAATTCGGCTCGCGCGGGTTGAAGATGGCCTTCTCTTGGCCCACCAGCAGGCTGCGCGTCGGCCACTCGATTTCGATGGAGGCCGTGCGGATACGCGCCTGCTGATTCAGGGTATCGCCGCCGGCGGCAAAGAAGTCGGCAAACAGCGAACCGCGCACTTTGCCACCCCAGAGGGTGGCCGGCCCCTGGTACTGAAGGCCGATCACGGACTGGCGCAGCGTGGCCCCACCGGAACGGGCGCCTGGCGTGCGCGCCGCCAGGGGAGGGTTGTCCGCGCCGCCGGCGCCGCGGGAGTTGAGAAAGACGTTGAACAGAGCCATGCCCGTCACGCGCAGGGGCAGCCGCTGCGAGGATTCCACTTTGCTCTGGGCCTGCTCGGCGATGCGCCGCTCGTGAATCTCGACCCGTTCTTCGAGTTCGGAAACGGCTGAAGCGCGCACGGCTTCCAGCTGGCGGCGGAGTTCTGCGATTTCGGCGCGGAGGCGTTCATTGTCGCGCTCCAAGCGCTCCAGCCTTTCGACCAGCGCTTGCAGTTCCGGCGCTTGCGCCAGTGCGCGGGGGATCAGGACCGCGGTCGCAGCCCAAAGCAGTCGCACTGTCAGCTTAGCTGGTTGCGGCATTGAGGAGTTCCTCCACTTTCTTTCTCACCTGGAGAGGCGAGTACGGTTTGGGGAAATAGGCATCCACACCCAGGCGTCGCAGGCGCTCCGGCGTGGCAGGGTCGGTGTCTCCGCTGACCACCACGATCGGCAGGCGGCCCGAGCGCGCCCGCACCCGCTCGATCAGCTCGAAACCGTCCATGGCGGGCATGTGCAGGTCGGTGACGAGCACGGCGATCGCGTCCCCGTAGCCCGTCTCGAGCAGCTCCAGGGCCCGGGCACCTGAGCAGGCATGCATCACGCAAGCCTCCGGGATCTCCAGAAGGGCGATTTCCAGGGCCGAGGTGAGTTGATGTGCATCTTCGACGATCAGGATGGTGCGCCGCATCGCCCAAAATTGTCGCCGGAAGCTCCTGGCTCCGGGTGTTAACTCGTTGTTAAAACCACATCACGGAAGAAACCGGTACCCGACTCCGTGAACGGTAATAAAATGCCGGGGGGCGCTGGAATCCGCTTCCAGTTTCTGCCGGAGTTTGACCACGTGGGCGTCAACGGTGCGCGTGTTGGGAAACGCGTCGTAACCCCAGACGGAGTTCAAAATCATGTCGCGGGTGAGCGGTTTGTCCGGATTGTGCAGGAAATACACCAGGAGGTTGTACTCGGCAGGCGTCAGTTTCACGGGTTCCCCTTTGCGAAGCACCACGCGCCGTTCCAGGTCCACCTCCACGTCCCCGAAATGAATGACTTTTTTGGCGTCCGGCGAGCTCCGCCGGAGCACGGCACGAATGCGCGCCAGCAGCTCGCGCGTTCCGAAGGGCTTTACGATATAGTCGTCGGCTCCGATCTCCAGCAGTAACACCTTGTCCACTTCGTCGCCGATGGCGCTCAGTACGATGATCGGCGTCTGGATGCGGGCGGCGCGCAACTGCTTGCAAATTTCGATTCCGTTCATTCCCGGCAGGCGGAGGTCCACGAGGACCAGATCGGGCTTCAGCAACAGGACCTTCTCGAAGCCTTCCTTTCCATCGGCGGCGGCCACGGCGCGGAAGCCGGCCTGCTCCAGCATGACGACGATGGTTTCCCGCAAGGCCTCGTCGTCGTCAATCACCAGAATGGTTTGCATCGCCCCCTGAGACTGATTGTAGTGAAGTGCGGCCCGGGCATCCGGGGCGCCCGGATCCGGCTCGAGGCCCTGCTCTGGTATGCTGATGGCTTAGATTGCAGTCCCGGAGGAGCGTCCCATGTCCGAAACACTGTCGCGCCGGAAGTTCATCGGTCAGTCGGCGGCCGCTGTTGCGGCAGGTCCTGCGGTCCTGCCCGCCCTGGGGGCCAATAACCGGCTGCGGGTCGGCTATATCGGCACCGGCAGCCGGGGCAATTATCTGATGAACATGATGTACCAGGCGGTGCCGCATCTGGTGGAGGTGACGGCGGTTTGCGACACCTATCAAGGCCATCTGGCCCGGGCGAAAGATCGCGTGCAGTCGGTCTCCGGAAAAGCCCCCAAGACGTTTGTGGACTACCGGGAGCTCCTGCGAGAACCCGCGCTGGACGTGGTGTTTATCGCCACGCCGGAACATCTGCATCACGAGATGGCGATTGCGGCGCTTCAGGCCGGCAAGCACATCTACATCGAGAAGCCGCTCGCCCACACCATCGAGGAAGGCGCCGAGATTGTGGCTCTGGCGGAGAAAAGCGGCAAGGTGGTTCAGGTCGGTACGCAGAATCGCAGCAATTCCCTGTACATTCTGGCCAAGGAGCTCGTGGCGCAGGGAATGATCGGCGAGGTGCACTACGTGCGGGCCTATTGGTACCGCAATTCGCTTTCCGACAACCCTGCGTGGCGGTATGCCATCCCGGCGGATGCCAGCGAACAGAACACGGACTGGCAGCGTTTCCTGGGGCCGGCTCCCAAAAGACCGTTCGATAAACGCCGCTACTATCAGTGGCGCCTCTACTGGGACTACTCCGGAGGCATCTCGACCGACCTGCTCGTGCACCAAACCGACATCACGAACTTCGTTTGCAACAAACGTGTTCCCCTCTCCTGCGTCGCATCCGGGGGGATCTACCGATGGACGGAGCCGGATGATGACCGCGAGGTGCCCGACACCTTCAGCGCCATTTACGAATATCCGGACCGCTTCCACATCAACTACAGCTGTTACTTCGGCAACGAACACTTCGGCTACGGCGAGGAGTTCCTGGGCAACGAAGGCACCATCCAGGTGCTCAACCGCCAGATCTTCCACTTCTGGCCGGAAACATTCCGGGGCAAGGCTCCCGCGCACGTGGCGGGGCGCAAGGAGATGCACCTGGAAATCCCCGGCAATGACAACAACGCGGTTCAGGCCCACGTGAGGAATTTCATCGAATCCGTCCTGGGGAAGGCCCGCCCGATCGCTCCGGCACGCGTCGGCCAGGAGGCGGCCATCAGCGGACACATGGCCACGCTGTCCTACCGCAACAACAAGAAAGTCTACTGGGACGAGAAGACGGAAAAGTATCGCTTCGCCTGATCCCTCCCCCGGGCGCCGTTTTTGATAAGATCGGTGACCGCGCCCTGGAGCCGGAAGGCTTCAGGTGCGCTGGCGGAGGGAACTCATGGCGAACGTGAAGACCGGACGGCTGATCCTCGCGGCGATTCTCGGAATTCTCGTATACGGGATGATTGCGGCCATGCTCGGCACGCTGCTGCCGAACCTGTCGGCCAAGTTCGGGCTGACACCGGAGCAGAGCGGCAACATCGCTTTTGCCCAAGCCCTCGGACTCATCCTTGCTTCGGTGGCCGCCGGACCGCTGTGCGACAACAAGGGCAAAAAGACGGGTATCCTGCTGGCACTTCTGCTGATCGCGGTGGCCCTGTTCCCGCTGCCCAACGCGCGCGGCTACGGGCAGCTCATCGCCTTTCTTTTTCTGCTGGGGCTGGGCGGCGGCACACTGGTGACGGCGGCCAATGCCCTGGTGAGCGACATCAGCGAAGAACGCCGGGCCAGCACGCTGAATCTGCTGAACCTGTTCTTCGGCCTGGGCGGTCTGCTGACGCCGTTCATCGCGGCCAACCTGCTGGCCGGAAACGCCGTGGCGCTTTGCTATCTGGTGGCCGGGCTCACTACGGTGACCCTGCTGGTCAACGCGGGAACACCGATGCCGCCCCCGACCGGAGAGCGAGGTTTCCGGCTTTCGGAGATCAACGAAGTGCTGGGCCGTCCCGCCCTGTATCTGCTTTCCCTGATGCTGTTCCTTTATGTGGCCTGCGAAGTGGGCGTCTGGAACTGGCTGGCCAAACATCTGGTAGCCCAGGGCGTGCCCGAGAGCCGGGCGCTCAATATCCTCTCGCTGGGTTTCGCCCTGGGCCTGCTCATCGGCCGCGTGGTCGTGGCGCGCATCCTCATCAACGTGCGTGCCGTGAACGTAACTCTGGCGGCATCGGCGCTCATGGCAATCACCACGTATCTGGCCCTCCAGACCGTGGATCCGACGATCGCCTGGATCGCGGTCTTCTGCGCCGGGCTGGCCATGGCGCCGGTCTTTCCCACGACGCTCGCCATGACCGGCGACGCGTTTCCGAAAGCTACGGCGACCGCGATGGGCATCGTGATCACATCGGGGTGGATCGGTCTTGCGGTCAGCTCGAAAATCATCGGCGGCATCGCCGGGGGTGATGACCTGCGCCTGAAGACGGCCCTGCTCGTGTTACCGGCCTTCTCCGTCGTGATGATTGTGGTGAACCTGATCCTGCGGCCCATGCTGGCGCGCAAGGCAGCGGCCGCCGTGGCGTGAGCCGCCCTGACGAGCGTTTCTGCACTCTTCTGCGCCCGTCGTGGAACTTTCTCCGGAACCGCGATTGCGCTCTCAGGCCTTTCCGGCCTGAAGCGCCGCCAGCCTTTCTCCGGTTTCCTGCCGGACCTGAGCGTGCAGGCTGTTGCCGTGCGCGTCCATGGTCACGATGGCGAGGAAATGCTTCACGCGAAGGCGCCACATGGCCTCCGGGATGCCGAACTCCATCAAGTAAACGCCCAGGACCTTCTCGATAGCCCGGGCGTAGAATTGAGCTGCGCCGCCGATGGCATTCAGATATACGGCACCGCACTCTTTCAGTGCAGCGGAGGTCTTGGCCCCCATACCGCCCTTGCCGATTACCGCGCGTACGCCGTATTTGCGGATGACGTCAGCCTGGTAGGGTTCCTCACGGATGCTGGTCGTGGGCCCCGCCGCTTTAGCCACCCATTCGCCGTTCTGTTGCAGCATCACAGGCCCGCAGTGGTAAATCACGGCGCCGTTCAGATCCACGGGCGGCGGGTTCTTGACGAGATAGGCATGCACGTTGTCGCGTCCCGTGAAGACCTCGCCGTTGATCAACACGACGTCTCCCACGCGCAGGGCACGTACGGCGGCTTCCGTCAAGGGCGTCTCCAGGACGACCTCCCTTCCGGTCAGCGGGAATGCTTCCTGTGCCACCAGGCGTTCCACCGGCCGGTCCGGATCCCGGTACAGCCAGCGGGTGATGGCGCCGCTTGACGGATCCAGCCGCACGCCGAGGCGGCGGAACGCCCAGCACTCGTACGCCACAGAGACAAAAAAGCTCGCCGGGAGCCGGTGGGCGGCCGTGATCTTACAACCGATCAGCGAGGCTCTGCCGCCGAAGCCCATGGCGCCCACACCGATGCGGTTGGCCTCCTCCAGGATCTCGGACTCCAGCCGCGCCAGCGTGGGATCCGGGTTTACGTCATCCAGCGGGCGGAAGAGCTGATATTTGGCGAGCGTGTAGCCGTGAGCCCGATCGCTGCCGATGCAGACTCCCAGCACCCCGGGCGCGCAGCCGTGTCCCTGAGCCTTCCAGACCGCGTGAAGGATGCACTTGCGCACGCCTTCCAGGTTGCGGTCCGCACGCCCCAGATGGTCGAGCTCGCAGGGAAGCGAGTACTGTATGTTCATGTTCTCGCAGCCCCCGCCCTTGAGAATCAGCCTGATTTCGATTTCGTCCTCCTCCCACTGCTCGAAATGCATGACGGGGGTTTCGATCCCGAGGTTGTCGCCGCTGTTTTTGCCGGTGATCGAGTCCACCGAGTTGGGCCGCAGCTTGCCGCGGCGCGTGGCCTCGGCGATCGCTTCCCGGATTTGCTTTCGGATTTCGATCTGGTTGACGCCGGGCGGCGTGTGCACGACAAATGTCGGCATTCCCGTGTCCTGGCAGATGGGCGCCTCATCGTGGTACGCCATGTCGGTGTTAGCGGCCATGATGTGGAGAGCCTGGTAGGACTGGGTGCCGGGCGTTTCCACCTCCAGCGCCCGTTTCATGGCGGCGCGGACGTCGGGAGGGAGATTGGTGGAAGTCTGCGTGATGAGTTCCAGCAAGCTGTTGAAGAGAAATTGCATGAGAACGCTCCTGCTGCTTATCGTAGCCTGATGCGGACTTGGGCCGTGACACCCGGTTTGACGGCGGGATTGGGATTGACGAACTCGACGATGACCTGGCCGTCCCGGATCTCGCGCACTTTGCCGCTGAGCGCCTCGCCGGCCATCTCCGCCACTTGAACGAGCGCCTCCTGACCCGGACGGACGTGTGCAAGCTCCGGCGGCGGCAAGTCCACTGCGACCTCGAGCTGTGAAAGGTTGACGGCGATCTCAAACAGATCGCCCAGTTCGGGCCGCACGGTCTCCCCTGTCTGCCCGCGCCGTGCGACGATGATGCCCGCCACAGGAGAGCGGACTTCTCCCTCGCCGAGATGCGCCGTTGTCTCCTCGAGTTCTGCGGTCTTCTCGCTGACCAGCTTGCGTACTTCATCCAGGCTCTTCTGAAGCGCCGCAGCCTGTTCTTCAGCGTTGCGAGCAATCTCGTCCAGGCTGGCGAAGGTGCTCTTGGCGGTCTCGAACTCGCGCTCGGCCTTTTCGAACGTCAGGCGCGGCGTGGCGCCTTCGCGGAACAGGAGTTGCTGCCGCAGGTAGGCCTTCTCGGCACGCTCCATATCGGCGCGGGCACGGTTGGCGTCCCCGCGGGCCCGCGCGGCTTCCAGACGCGCTGCAATCAAGCGGCTCTGCAAGCTCTCGGCCTGGGACCGCGCGCGCTCGAGCTCGCTCTGGAGAGACTCACGCGCCGCTTCCAGGGCGCTGCTGCGGATCTCGGCCAGCAGTTCCCCTTCGTACACTTCTGCGCCCACGTCGGCGAAGAGGTTGTGGATCACTCCCTCAACCGGGATGGGGACCTTGACCACCTGCCGCGCCCGGACGGTGCCGCTGCCCGTGAGTTCGACGAGCGGGGGGGCCACCGCCGGAGCGGGGGAAGGGAGCGCCGGCGCCCGGCTCCGGCTGAGCCAGAGCGAGCCCCCCACCAGGATCAGAACGAAGGCGACGATGACGCCCGCCGGCCAGAGTTTTCGCACTACTCCCATCCTATCCGGCGCCGGGTTTTGCGTTCACGGTCCGGCTGCG
The DNA here is from genome assembly GCA_037446115.1 of Acidobacteriota bacterium. GTDB lineage: Bacteria > Acidobacteriota > Terriglobia > Bryobacterales > Bryobacteraceae > JANWXD01. Next base: position 23,354 of record JBBIJF010000016.1, read on the forward strand.
GTGCAATCGAGGAGTATGATGGCGAAACTGACGCTGGGGCGTCTGCTGGCGATCGCCCTGCGTGTGGGCAACATGACCTTCGGCGGCGGCGACCCGACGATGGCCGCCTTCCACCGCGAACTGGTCGTACGGCGCGGCTGGCTCGATCCCGACCAGTACACGCTGGCGTTCGCGCTGGCGCGGGTGACGCCCGGGACCAACCTGCTTGCGTTCTGCGCGGGTGTGGGATGGCAATTGCTCGGTTGGCGGGGCGCTCTGGCCATGGTGCTGGCCCCGACCGTGCCGTCGGCCGTGCTGGCCGTGCTGCTTACGCACACGGCGGCCGCCTGGGGGAACAAGGGCGTGATCTCCGGCGTCTTTGGGTCGCTGGCGGCGGCTGCCGTAGGGATGACGGCCGCCGCTGCATGGCTCTTGCTCAAACCACACCTGAAGGGACCCAATGCAGTGCGCCCGCTGGCGCTGGCCGGGGGCGCGATTGCATTGAGCCTGGGAGCCTGGCTCTCTCCGGTGCAAGTGCTTGGCCTTGCAGCGGTCGCCGGCATCCTGTGGCGCCGGCAGGAGGCGGAATGAACCTCGTACTCCTCTACCTGCTCCTGCTCAAGGCCGTGGCGACTTCCTTCAGCGGACTTGCCTCCCTGCCGGTGCTGCGCGCAGATTTGGTGGAACACCATCGGGTGCTCACCGACGCACAGCTCAGCATGGCGGTGGCCATCGGACGCGCCGGGCCGGGGCCGATCGGCCTCTATGTCGTCAGCGTGGGCTATTTCGCCGGCGGCCTGCCGGGCGCCGCTGCAGGCCTGCTCGCCCTGGTGACGCCCGCCTTCCTGATCATTCCGGCGCTCTTGTGTCTCCGGCGTGCAGGCAGCCGGCCGGAACTGCGCGGCGCCATCCAGGGTGTGATGTTCGCCGCAGCCGGCCTGCTACTTTCTACGACGCTGCCGCTGGCCCGGCACGCTGTGACGGGCCGCCTTTCTGCGGCGCTGGCAGCAGCGAGCTTCGCGGCTCTTGCATTCACTCGCGTGGATGCCGCGTGGGTCATCCTGGGTGCCGCCGCGGTCGGCCTGGTGGCAGGGCTGGCGGGCTGAAGCCGCGGGCGGCAATCCGCTATACTTGCGGAGGCGGCCATCGGAGGCGCCCTACCATGGCGGAGCTGCGATTAGGCGACATCATTGACGACTACTGCGTGAAATGCAAGGGAATCACCAACCACTCGGTTGTCTCCCTTGTGAATCAAGTGCCGGCCAAGGTGCGCTGCCGCACCTGTTACAACGATCATGACTACCGCCATGCCAAAGAACCCCCGAAGAAAGATAAACAGAAAAAAGAATTGTTCAAAGCCGTGCTCGCTTCGATTGACCCTTCGGCTGCGGTAACGGAGGAAGAAAAGTCCCGGCGCAAAGAGCGCCACTAACCGATCTCAGCTCTTCGCCAACTCCCGCCGGATTTCCTCGAGCACCTCGTGACGCTTCTCGTCGGCCAGATCGCGCTGGAGCCGGCGCAGGGCCACTCCGACGATATCGCGGTGATGCAAGCGGGCTCCGATGCTGGGGTCCGCCGTAAGCTCGAGCCACAGTTCGTGCAGTCGGTCCACGTCTTCCGGCCACAGCCGCGGCGGATGCGGCCCCAGATTCACATACACGGAGGGCCGGTCCGGGCTGATGATTTCCAGCGAGAAAGCGTGGCGCGGCTCCGGCAGGCGTTCCCAGGCCAGCCCGATCAGACGAGCCAGTTCCTCCGAACTCATGCGCGCCGAAACTCCCGTGACCAGCCGCGAGGCCTGGAGATTCGCCGCCGTCTGGACCATGGCGTCGAACGGATTGACCGCCGGGACCACCAGAAGCTCGACGGGCTTGCCCTCCTTCTCCGCCATAGCCACGACGCGCGTAAACAACTCCCGTTCGTAGTCGCTGAAGAGTTGATGCTCGGCTAGGTCGTACTCACCGGTTCCGGTGACCGGACGCACGGTCATGACCACAATGTCGTGACGCCGCACATTGGTTTTATCCAGCACCCGCTGGAGGTGATGCATGCGGTTGTAATCCCGGACGGCCACCAGCACGCAGCCCGGCCGCGCTCGCACGGATTCCGTGGAAACCTGAGGTTGGAGCTCGAGGTTGAACTCCTCCAGACCCTTCTTTTTCTCAAGCAACTTTCGGGCGTTCCAGCGTTCCGAGACCAGGAAGACGATAAAAAGCAGCGTCGTCAGCGAGACGCCGAAGATCGTGGCGATGCGCTTGGAAAACAGATTCGTCACAGCCACAGCGAACAGCACCAGCGTTACAAGACCGAGACCGACGGGAAGTTCCCGGCCGCCGAGATGCAGATTTAACGGCATCTTGTATTCTTGATCCGTCCGCTGGAACCGCAACACGAGCACGCCCAGGGCCTTGAAGGCGAAGCTCCACACCACACCGAAGGCGTATGCTTCGCCGAGCAAGTACACATCTCCGCGGCTGCCCAGAATCGTCAGGATCTGGAGCAAGGTTACGGCATTGATGATGTGATGGGAAGTCCCGAAGCGTTTGTGGGGTTGGCGGAACCAGTCGAGCAGCACTCCGTCTTCGGCCACGCGGTTCAGCACGCCGTTAGCGCCGATGATGGCGGTGTTGACCGCGCCGGACAGGATCAAAACTCCGACCAGCACGACGAAGATGTGGAGGCCCAGCCGGAGCGGCAACGGGCCCGCCAGTTCCATGGAGAGGCCGCCGAGGAGGTTGTCGTAATAGCGGGGCCGCACCGCGTCAGGGATGATCATGACTGCAAACAGCGTGGTCATCCCGGTGGCGATCAGCGCATACGTGCAAACGATATTGGCCGTGGTCTTGAGATTCTTCAGTTTCGGGTAGGCGATTTCGCGGTACACCTGCGCCAGGGTTTCAAAACCGCTCATCGCCAGCAAGGAGTGGCCGAAGGCGATCAAGAAGGCGACCAGCGAGAGGTTGGGCCAGAAGGTTCCGCGAAACCAGCCGAGCGACTCTTCTCTGAAGCGGAAATTGGACGGGGTGGGCGCCGGAGGCAGCTCCGCGCCGCCTCGCACGAGCAGCGTGATCGGGCACCAGATCAGGAGCAAAACCACCATCACGGTGGTGGTCTGCATGATGCGCAGCGCCTTGGTGCTCGACTCCCGAATGCCGCGCACGTTGGCCCACCAGAAGTACAAAGTCACCAGCACGCCGAAAAACACCGCGAAGCTGTGCGGGTCGAGGTGGTAGCCCCACCGCATCATCTCGGCGATTTCATTGATCAGACCCGCCAGATATTGACCGGCGCTGACGGAACTGATCGGGCCGGTGAGCACGTAATCCACCACCAGCGCCGAGACGGAGAGCTTGGCCAGAAACCCGCCCATGCTGTCGCGCACTACGACGTAGACACCGCCGCGCACGAACATCGAGCAGCTCTCCAGGTACACGGAGCGCACGGCAAAGCTGAACAGCATTACGAGCAGGACCAGCCAGGGAGCGGACTTGCCCACGGCCTGCTCGGCGATCCCCCCGACATAAAACATGGTCGAGGCCAGATCGCTGAGCACGATGGCGGCCGCGCGCCAGAAGGAGATGAAGGTCAGCGCGACCGTCGTCGCGACGACGATCTTTGCAGCCGGGACGCCCCGACTGCCTTCAGCGGACATAGGCGGAGTGCCTCGACATCCGAGGGGTTACCCTACGATTATGGCAGACCGCGACGCCCGTGCCGGTCATCTGGCAAGGCGGATTGCCGCCGCGTTGCGCACACGGGGTTTCCGGGCGTATCTGGTGGGGGGCTGCGTGCGGGATCTGCTGCTCGGGCGCGAACCGAAGGACTACGATGTGGCTACGGATGCGCGTCCTGACCAGGTGCTGGAACTGTTCCCGGAGGCGCGCCGCGTCGGCGCCCATTTCGGTGTGCTGCTGGTCACGGACAGGGACAGCCAGGTGGAAGTAGCCACCTTCCGGACCGATCACGCCTATGCGGACGGCCGCCATCCCTCCCGGGTGGAATTCCAGGCCGAGCCGCAACAGGACGCCTTGCGCCGGGACTTTACGATCAACGCGTTGATGCTGGATCCGGAAACGGGCGAGGTGCTTGATTTTGTCGAAGGCCGCCGGGATCTGGAAGCGCGCCGGATCCGTGCCATCGGGGATCCGGACCTCCGCTTCCGCGAGGATCACCTGCGAATGCTCCGAGCCATCCGCCTGGCTGCGGGATTGGGGTTCGAGATCGAGGCGGCGACGGCGGCTTCGATCCGGCGCAACCGGCACCTGATCCGAAACGTCGCCGCCGAGCGTGTGCGGGACGAACTGGTACGCATTCTGACGGAGGGCGCCGCGCGGAAGGGCTTCGAGTTGCTCGAGGAGATCGGCCTGCTGGTTGAGATCCTTCCGGAGGTGGCCGCTATGAAAGGCGTGCCGCAGCCGCCGGAGTTCCATCCGGAAGGCGACGTGTGGACGCACACGCTGCTCATGCTGGAGGCCATGCGTTCCCCGACCGTCACGCTGGCCCTGGGAGTCCTGCTGCACGACGTCGGTAAGCCGCCCACATTTCGGATCGCGGAGCGCATCCGCTTCGACAGCCACGCCACCACGGGTGCACGCATGGCGGTCGAGATTTTGACGCGCTTGCGTTTTTCGAATGAGGAGATTCGCCGGGTCGAGGCGCTGGTGGCGAATCATCTGCGGTTTCGGGACGTCGAGCATATGCGCGAAAGCACGCTCAAGCGCTTTCTGCGAATGGAGCACTTCGACGAACACCTCGAGTTGCACCGGCTGGACTGCCTGGCCAGCCACGGGTGCCTCGATCATTATCACTTCGTGCTCACCAAGCTGCGCGAGCTCTCCGAGGAGAAGCTCAGACCTCCGCGCCTGCTCACGGGGCACGACTTGATCCGTGAGGGCTACCGCCCCGGTCCGGCCTTTCGGAAGATGCTCGAGACTGTGGAGGACGCCCAGTTAGAGGGCGCCGTTACGACGCGTGAGGAGGCGCTGGCGCTGATTCGCAACCGGTTCGGTCCTCCGGGAAGCTCTCAGGCCGGCTTGTAAGTGAAGACCATGTACAAGACCAGGGCCACAATGGAAAGGATCGCCGCCGCGGCCAGGAACTCCAGGAAGATCACCTTGCGTTCGTCGAAGTCGGGCTTTTGGCGATTGCTCAGGTCAAGCATCACAAAGCCCTCCCTTCCAAGCTTTCGGCCTTCACTGTAGCGCTGTAAGCCGATGGTGTCAAGTCACGCAGACCGGCCCACCGGCCGCCTCACAGGATCCGTAGCCAGCGAGTGACCGGGCCTCCGGTTTCAGTGCCGGAAATGCCGGATTCCGGTAAACACCATTGCCAGACCGAGGCGGTTGGCGGCCGCGATCACCTCGGCGTCCTTGACGGAGCCGCCCGGCTGGATCACGGCTGTGGCCCCGCGGCGGGCTGCTTCTTCCACCCCGTCCGGGAACGGAAAGAAGGCGTCCGAAGCCAGCACGGTTCCGGCCAGCGGCAGCACGGCCTTCATGGCCGCCACCTTGACGGCATCCACACGGCTCATCTGGCCCGCTCCGATCCCCACGGTCTGGCCCGGGCGCGCGAAGACCACGGCGTTCGACTTCACGTGCTTGACCACCTTCCAGGCAAACTCGAGAGCCGCCCACTCCTCGGGCGTCGGAACGCGCTCGGTCACCACGCGTGCCTCGTTGCGATTCAGGCGGGCGGTGTCGGGGGTCTGCACGAGCAGGCCGCCGCTGATGGATTTGATCAGCAACGCATCCCCGCCGGCCTCGATCACCTTGAGCAAGCGCAGGTTTTTCTTTGCGGAGAGGATCGTGAGAGCGCCCGGAGCATAGTCGGGGGCGGCGATCGCTTCCAGAAACGTCTTGACCAGCTCGGAGGCCGTTTCCTTGTCTACCGTCCGGTTGAATCCCACCACGCCGCCGAAGGCGGAGACGGGATCGCAGGCCAACGCCTGGCGATAGCTTTCGGCCAAGGACGCCGACTCGGCGCAACCGCAAGGATTGGTGTGTTTGATGATGGCGGTGGCCGGGCCGTCGAATTCCATCGCAAGCTGCCAGGCCGCGTCCAGATCCGCCAGATTGTTGTAAGAGAGTTCCTTTCCGTGTAGCTGCCAGGCGCCTGCGACGCCGGTCCGGCGGTCCGAGTAAAGGGCCGCCTGCTGGTGGGGATTTTCGCCGTAGCGGAGGCTGAGCGCCCGGGGCACGCGCACGTCCAGCACCTCCGGCAGGGAGTGCGGCCGTTCGATGAAGCTGCCGCTTTCGACGGTGATCCGTTCCAGACGCGCACTGATGGCCCGGTCGTAGTCGGCCGTGCGCCGAAACGCTTTCTGCGCCAGGCGCCACCGCGTGGCCAGTGACAGTTCTCCGGAAGAGCGCAGTTCCTCCAGCACGGGGCCGTAGTCCTCCGGTGAGACGATGACGGCCACATCGGCGTAATTTTTCGCCGCCGCGCGGATGAGGGTCGGCCCCCCGATATCAATCTGCTCGATCAGTTCGCATACCGGAACATCGGAGCGCGCCGCAGTCTGTTCGAAGGCGTAGAGGTTGACGACGACCAGGTCTATGGTTGGGATGTCGTGCTTTTCGAGGGCGCGCAGGTGTTCCGGTTTGGAGCGCACCGCAAGAATGCCTGCCGCGATCCGCGGATGGAGGGTTTTCACGCGGCCGTCGAGCATTTCCGGGAATCCGGTTACGTCGGAAACTTCGCGCACCGCCAGTCCCGCCTCGCGCAGCAGTTTGGCCGTGCCGCCCGTGGAGAGAATCTCTACTCCCAAGGCTTGAAGTCCTAAAGCAAAGTCCGTAATCCCCGTTTTGTCGGTCACGCTGATGAGAGCACGCTGCAACTTCGGCATGGATTACTCATTCTCGCACAGCACTCCGGCTATAATTCGAAAGTGAGTTACGCGGTCACGCTGCTGCCCGGAGACGGTATTGGTCCGGAAGTCGCCGAGGCGACGGTGCGCGCCGTGGAGGCCACCGGGGTGCCGATCCGGTGGGAGCGCCTGGAACTTACCGGAGCATTGATCGAGCAGTGCGGCCAGGACGTACCGGCGCCGGTTCTGGAATCGTTGCTGAGGACGCGGGTCGGGCTCAAGGGCCCCGTCACGACGCCCGTGGCCGGCGGGTTTCAGAGCGTCAACGTGGCGCTGCGCAAAAAACTCGACCTGTTCGCCAACGTGCGTCCCGTGCGGAGGCTGCCCGGCCTGCGGACACGCTTCGCGGACACGCCCGTTGACCTGATCATTTTCCGCGAGAACACCGAGGATCTTTATGCGGGCCTCGAACACGAGGTGATCAAAGACGTGGTCACCAGCCTGAAGGTGATCACCCGGGCCGCCTCCGAACGCATCGCCCGCTACACCTTCGAGCAGGCCCGGCGCATGGGACGCAGGAAGGTCACCGCCGTTCACAAAGCGAACATCATGAAACTGGGCGACGGGCTGTTTCTGCGCTGTTGTCGCGAGGTCGCGGCCCGCTATCCGGACATCGCCTACAGCGAGCTGATCGTGGACAATGCCGCCATGCAACTGGTGCTGCGGCCGGAGACCTTCGACGTGCTCCTGATGCCCAACCTTTACGGCGACATCATCTCGGATCTCGCCGCCGGCCTGGTGGGGGGACTGGGAGTGGTGCCCGGGGCCAACATGGGCGACGATTGCGCGGTCTTCGAAGCCGTGCACGGCAGCGCGCCGGACATTGCGGGAAAAGGCATCGCCAATCCCACAGCGTTGATGCTCTCCGCCGTGCTGATGCTGGCCTACCTGGGCGAGCGGACCGCTGCGGAAAAGCTGCGGGCAGCCGTAGAGGCCGTCTACCAGGAAGGGCGGCACCTCACGCCCGACGTGGGAGGCACGGCCACCACGGCGGAATTCACGGACGCGGTCGTGCACGCCCTCAACTAAGCTACAGCCCTTTGGCAGCCAGAAACTCGATCAAATCCACGATCCGGCAGGAGTAACCCCATTCGTTGTCGTACCAAGATACTGCTTTCACCAGGTTGCCATCGAGCACCCTGGTAAGCTGGGCGTCCACGATCGAACTGTGGGGATTGTGCATGAGGTCGCTCGACACCACCGGGTCTTCCGTGTAAGCCAGAATCCCCTTCAACCGGCCCTCCGCGGCAGCTTTGAGCGCGGCGTTGACTTCCTCGGTGGTGGTGTTTCTGGAAACGACAGCCACCAGGTCCACCACGGAGACATTCGGTGTCGGCACCCGCAGCGCATAGCCGTCCAGCTTGCCCTTGAGTTCCGGAATCACCAGGCCGATGGCTTTGGCCGCACCCGTCGTCGTCGGAATGATGTTGATCGCCGCCGCCCGCGCCCGGCGCAGATCCTTATGGGGGAAATCCAGGACGTTCTGGTCGTTGGTGTAGCTGTGGACCGTCGTCATGGAACCCTTCAGCACGCCGAAGCTGTCGTGCAGCACCTTGACCAGCGGCGCCAGGCAGTTGGTGGTGCAGGAGGCGTTGGAAATGACATGGTGATGCGCCGGATCGTACATGTGATCGTTCACCCCGAGCACGAGCGTGACGTCCTCGTTTTTCGCCGGCGCCGAAATGATCACTTTCTTGACGGTTCCGCGCAGATGCGCCCTGGCCTGGTTGGCGTCGGTGAATTTGCCGGTGGACTCGACGACGACCTCCACGCCGAGCGAACTCCAGTCGAGCGCGGCAGGGTCCTTACTGGAAAACACCCGGATCTGCTTGCCGTCCACGATGATACAATCTCCCGCCGCCCGGACCTCCTGGGTCAGCGGTCCGAGCACGGAATCGTACTTGAGCAGGTGAGCGAGTGTCTTGGTGTCGGTCAGATCGTTCACCGCCACGAATTCCACGTTGGGGTTCGCCAGCCCCGCGCGCACAACGTTACGCCCGATCCGCCCAAAACCGTTGATTCCGACTTTAATGGCCATGATGCTCTCCTGAAGAAAGATGCTGACTTCCCATCATAGCAACGCGTGGAGGAGGTCCGCAATTCAATTCGGAGTTGATTATCTGAAATGAGGCTCAGCGCGGCGGCTTGAGCGGCGGCATCACGGACCCGCCCAAGCCGGCGTAAGTTTCTTTCACGCGCACCACTTTGTCGCCCTGAAAGGTGACGAAGGTGATCTTACCCGGGGGCTCGCCGTAAATCCAGTCCTCGTAGTCCAACCCGTCGCGAGTTTCTCGCACTTTGTGCCTGGGCCGGCCGAGGGCCAACAACACCTGGTCGCGATCCATTCCCTCGACGGCGCGCTGTTCCTTGATGGCCTGCTGGATGGGCGCGGGAAGCTTCTCCACGTATTGTTCGGTGGCACTGCGAAGGTTGAAGTCCAGGACCGGCTCGAGCAGCTTCTTGAACTCGGCCGCCTTGAGCGGCGGCACGCGGCCGGGGAACACGACGGCGAGCGTGGTGCCGCTGGGCGCCATGTTGTAGTTGCGGGAGCTGATGGGAGCGGTGCGCGTGCCCGTGCCGACTTCGATGCGCTCATACCACTTGCGGCCGCCTTTCATCCCGCCGTTGATTTCGAGCACCACGCGGTCGTCCTCGAGTTTCACCTTCGTGATCTGCACCAGATCGCCGGTGCGGGCCGCCGGACCGAACTCGCGCCCGATCTCCTGCCATTGCTTGGCGTCATAGCCTCCCTTGCTATCCACGACAAGAGGCTTTTTGGAGCGAGGCAGGAAGGTCTTCGCCGTGGCGAACTCCGCCGTGAGACCGCGAATCAACTCGATACGCTCTTCCACGGTGAGTGCCCGATCGCGCGCGGCCACAGATGCCGCCACAACCAAGACCACCGGCGCGGACCACCAGCGCATCACGGTCTCTCCCGGCTTTCGAGGAGAAAAGCGGTCTGGCGCCGCACGGGAGCGCGGCGCAGATAGGCAAACAACACCGCCAGAGCCAGACACGTCAACAAACCGCCCTCCGGCCCGTAGGCTCCACCACTCCACAGCGGCCCGACGTTCCACTCCATGGCGTAGCCCGTCACCCTCATTGTAAACCCGCTCAGGTTGACACCGAACAGCGGCAGCGTAAAATTCCAGCCGAAGTGGAGGCCGATCGGCAGCCAGAGATCCCGGCTCTTGAGGAAGGCGTAACCCAACAGGACTCCCCAAAGGGCGGTGTTGCAGAGCGCCAGCGCCGTAATGTTCAGATTGCCCACATGGGCCAAGGCGAACAGGACACTGACGGGCAAAATGGTGGCGTAAGGACCGAGACGTGCGAGCAAGACCTGGAAGCCGTAGCCGCGGAACAGCATCTCCTCGCCGGCGGCGCCGAACAACAGCAGAACGGTCAAAAACAAAATGGCGTCAGCCCCGGAAGCGTCTTCCGGCGCAGGCTTCCAGACGGCCACTCCGGCAATCAGGCACGGTACGAGCACCGAACAAGCTGCGCCGATGCCACCCGCCAGCCCCAGCAGGAGGTTCCGGGCGGACGCCTCGTTCCAGAGCAAGCCGATGTGGGCCAGCGGCGCGCGCTCGAAGATGTTCATCATCAGGGTGTTGGCCACCGTCGCCGCCAGAAAGGTGCCGAGGGCGCCCGCCGCCACATAGCCCCACAAGGAGGTCGCCAGCCCGAAAATCACCATGCCGGCCAGCGCCAGGGCGGCGTAGACGGCAACGCGGAGAATCACGCCGGTCCAGTCCTGGCGCGCGCCTGCCTCCATGGCCCTCCCATTGTGCCATGGCCTTTTAGGGGCGCCGTTGTCCGGGGTTGCGGCCCCGCCCCCGGAGACCTACGATAGAGGCCATGCCCGCCCGGAGGATTCTGCAACTCGGCGATCCCCTGCTCCGCGCGGTGTCCGAACCGGTGGCGGATCCGCAGGAGGTGCAACATCTGGTGCGTGATCTGCGCGACACCCTGCATGACTTCCGCCGCCGGCGCGGTTTCGGCCGCGGCATCAGCGCCGTGCAGATCGGCGAGCCGGTGCGTGTGATCTACATCGAGACCGCGCAGTTCACAGCGCCGCTCATCAACCCGGCATGGGAGTGGCAAAGCGCGGAAACATTTCGGCTCTGGGATGATTGTTTTTCCTTCCCGGACCTGCTTGTCCTCCTCGAGCGCCATCTCGCCGTGCGGCTGCGATATCAGGATTTGAGCGGCCAGTGGAACACCTTGGAAGCCCGATGGGATCTGTCCGAGTTACTGCAGCACGAAATGGACCATCTCGACGGAGTGCTCGCCGTGGACCGGGCGCTCGACCGGAACAGTCTGGCGACGCGGGAGGAGTATGAGCGGCGGTATCGGGTGAACGCGGGATCTCAGACCGTAGGGCAAAAAGTTCCTAATTCTTCGTTATGATCGAGACGATAGAGAGGGTGTATGGTCGAACGCCGCGCCGAAGTCCGACTGCTTTGCGCGGATCTGGTTGAGGTCCGTTGGAAGGACAAAACCGGACACACCCGCAAAGGGATTGCGAACCTGGAGGACATCTCCCACTCCGGCGTGTGCATCCAACTGGACGATCCGATCCCCGTAAACACCCGTGTGACCGTCCGTCACGCCAAAGCGCAACTCCAGGGCAACGTGCGCTATTGCCTGTTCCGGGAGACAGGATATTTCCTGGGCATTCAGCTGGAGCCCGACTGCAAGTGGTCTCCGAAGCAGTACCGGCCCCGCCATCTGCTCGATCCTCGCCGCCTTGTGCTCCGGGCCGCCAAACGGGCCCTGAAGCGTCCACTCCCCCACTGAGTTTGATCCGACCCGGGCCTGTGCGAATGGAGCGTTGATTGTTTTCAGCCGACTATGGGGCCCCGCCATTCCGGGTATACTTGAGTTGATTCTTCTAACCGGAGGTGAGGCGGATGAGGAAACAGTTAGTGTTTTTTGCGACCGTTTTTCTGGGCACGCTGGTGTGGGCGCAGGGTCAGCGGCCGCGGCTCAGCCCGCCGGCGGAAACGTCGGTAACGATTGCCGGCAACACGCTCACCGTGAAGTACTCTGCTCCTTCCATGCGCGGCCGCAAGATTTTCGGAGGCCTAGTACCGTTCGGCAAGGTCTGGCGCGCCGGCGCTAATGAAGCAACGGCGTTTCACACCGACGCCGATCTGGATCTGGGCGGACTGGCCGTACCGAAAGGCGACTACACCCTCTACGTGCTGCCTGAAGAGAATCAGTGGACTTTGATCGTCAACAAGCAGACCGGCCAGTGGGGCACCGTTTACAACGAGAACATGGATCTGGGTCGCGTCAAGATGAACCTGGAGCGCTCCGCCACTCCGATTGAGACTTACAAGATCACTCTCTCCAGCACAGGTCCCCGGACCGGGAAACTGCAACTGGAGTGGGAGAACACGATCGCGTGGGTGCCCTTCACCGTCAAGTGATCCGCGGGCGCCGCGGGGATGCTTAATAGCGCGCCAGCCAGCGGGCTTTCTCGACCACTTTAGCGGCGTTCGGCAGGAAGGCCTCCTCCAGCGGTGGGCTGAACGGGACCGGCGTATCCGGAGCTGCGATGCGCACAATCGGCCCGTCCAGGTACTCGAAGGCCTTCTCGGCGATGCGGGCCGCGATCTCGCCGCCGATGCCCCCGCTCAGGATGTCCTCGTGGAGGAGGATCGCTTTGGAGGTTTTGCGCACGCTCGCCAGGATCGTTTCCTCATCCAGGGGAAACACGGTGCGCAGGTCCACGATCTCGACCGAGATCCCCTCGCGTTCGAGTTGCTCGGCTGCCTCGCGCGCCACATACACCATGGCTCCGTAAGTGATCACGGACAGATCACGCCCCTCGCGGTAGACGCGCGCTCTGCCGATCGGCACGGTGTAGTCCCCCTCGGGAATGTCTTCCTTGATCCGGCGGTAGAGCGCTTTGTGTTCAAAAAAGATCACCGGATCGTTGTCGCGGATCGCGGCCTTGATCAGGCCTTTGGCGTCGTAGGCAGTGGCCGGGCAGACCACTTTCAGCCCCGGCACATGGGCGAACCACGCCTCGGGGTTCTGGGAGTGAAACGGCCCGCCGTGAATCCCTCCGCCCGAGGGGGCGCGGATCACGATGGGTACGGAGGCGCCCCAGCGATAGCGGCACTTGGCGGCGAAATTCACGATCTGATCGTAGGCGCAGGTGATAAAGTCGGCAAACTGCATCTCCGCGATCGGGCGCAGACCCATCAGCGAGGCGCCGATGGCGGCGCCCACAATCGCAGACTCGCAAATGGGGGTATCGATCACCCGGCGCTCGCCGAAATGTTCCAGCATGCCTGCAGTGATCTTGAACGCGCCGCCGTAAACGCCGATATCTTCTCCGAGCAGGAACACGTTGGGATCCCGCTCCATCTCCTCCCAAATGCCCTGGCGGATGGCTTCCAGATACGTCGCTTCCATGCGCCCTCACTTTCCGGAGGAGCCGGCAGGCGTCTCGTATACGTTGTCGAGCAGTTCGGATGGGTCGGGGTAGGGGCTCTTCTCAGCCCACTCCACGGCCTCGTCCACTTCGCTTCGAATCCGGGCGCGCAGCTGCTCCAGGGTCCGGGTGTCCGCCCACCCCCGCTCGAGCAGCGTCCGCTCGAGGCGTAGAATCGGATCTTTCTTGGCCCACTCCTCCCACAGGTGCTTGGGCACATAGTCGGCCGCATCGTGGGCCGAGTGTCCCGTCATGCGGAAGGTCTTGCACTCGATCATGTACGGGCCGAGCCCGGCGCGGGCGTGAGCCACGGCGCGCTGCGCGGCTTCGTAGATGGCAAACACGTCGTTGCCGTCCACGATCTCCGCAGGAATGCCGTAACCGGGCGCCCGGTCCGCCACATGGGCGCAAGCCATCTGCTTTTCCAGAGGAGTCGAGTACGCGTACTGGTTGTTGTTGCACACCAGCACCAGGGGAACCTTCTGCACGGCCGCCAGGTTGATGCCTTCGTGCCAGTCGCCGCGGCTGGTGGCTCCATCGCCGAAGAAGACATATGCCACGTTCCGCGTGCCTTTGTATTTGAGAGCCAAGGCGGCGCCGGCAGCCACGGGGACGGAGGCCGCCATGGCGCTGATGATCGCCACGATGTTGCGGCTCAAGTCGCCCATGTGCATGTTGCCGTCCTTGCCCCGGGTCAGGCCTCCGACGCGCCCCATATACTGCGCAAAGATGTGCCGGGGATGAATGCCGCGGATGAAGAACAGGGCCAGGTCCCGGTGGCTGGGGAAGAACACGTCTTCGGGTTCGGCGGTCAAGCCGACGCCGACCGGGATGGCCTCCTGGCCCCGGCCCACATATACGCCGCCGACGATCTTGCCTTGACGGTAGAGCTTACGCTCGATGCGCTCCTCCACTTCCCGCATCAGCGACATGTAGTAGAAGAAGCGCAGCCCCAGTTCCGCGTTCGGATCCGAGCGCTCAGCCAGCTCCAGGACGGCGGAAGAGAGTTCGACCGGTCGTGGCGCAGCCATGGCGGACCTCCGCATCGGACGGCCTTGGTTCCAAAGGCAGTAGTATACGCCAATCCGAAGCTTCGGAGGTGAGCGCGCGGATGCTAGAATCAGAGAAACTCTCCGAGAAAGGATCCTCAACCTTATGCGATGGCGGCTCGTGCCGGCAGTCATGACGGCGTTGATCGGCTTTGCCCAGCCCGGGCCTCAGGCTCCTGCCGGCAAGCCCCTCCAGCCGGACGCCGTGGTGGCGATTGTAGACGGCCGCAAGGTTACCGTTTCCGATCTGGAGGTGGTGTTTCGCGCCGTTTCCCCGGCAACGCGGCAGCAGGCCTTGCGCAGTTCGGCACAATTCCTGCAGCAGTACGGCTTGCTCCGCCGCCTGGCGGAAATGGCGGAAAAAAACCGGCTGCACGAGCGGAGCCCGCTCCGGGAACAGCTGGAATACAACCGCATGCTCGCCATGGCGCAAGCGCAGCTGACCGAGGCGCAGAACCAGATCACGGTATCTTTGGAGGAAGCGCGCAAGTATTACGAGACGCACAAAGACGCCTACACCCAGGCTCGGGTCAAGGTGCTGTACCTGCCCTTCAGCCCTCAGCCGGCTCCGGAGGGCGAGGCCCAGGCCCAAACGCCTACGGAGAGCCAGGCCCGAGCTAAGGCGGAGGACCTGCTCAAGCAGATCCGCTCCGGTGCAGACTTTGTGGAACTGGTCAAGCAGCACTCCGGCGACGCGGTTTCGCGGGAAAAGGGCGGTGACTTTGGCGTGATCCGGCGCTCGGACAACCTGCCGGAAGAGGTCAAATCCGCCGTCTTCGCCCTAAAGCCCGGGCAGGTCAGCGACCCGGTGCGGCAACCCAATGGCTATTACCTGTTCCGTTTGGAAGAACTGCGCGAGCAGCCGTTCGAGGAGGTCCGCCAGCAGATCACGGATCAGCTACGCCAGCAGAAGTTTGCCGAATGGGTGCAAGCGACCCAAAAAAGCATCGAAATCAAGATCGAGAACGAGGGGTTCTTCCAGTCCGTTGCGCCGCAGTAGATCCTGCGCGCGCCTGGGCTACTCTGCTCCGCTGCCCGGGTGACGCCATACCGCAAGCGGTTCTGGGGAGTGTTTTCCGCCGTCTGCCCCCGCCCGTAGGTGACTCGATTCGCCTCCGCTTCTGCCCCAGTCTCACTGCATTTCGGGGGCGACTTCTTTCCGGGCGGAAACAGGGAGTGGCGGTGCACGCCGGCGCGTTCCTTCGAAAGCGCCGGCTGGTCCTCGACTCCGGCCTTATCAGCCGGCCTTCGGAGCTGGCACGGATTTTGATTCACGAAATCTTCCACTTTGCGTGGGTTCGCCTTGGCAACACCCGGAGGCGTTCTTTTGAGGAGCTCGTCGCCCACGAGATCCGCCGGGGCGCCCGCGGCGAGCTGGGGTGGTCGGCCCAGCTGCGTAAAAACCGGCTCCGGCCGCCCGACGTGCGTGACCGCACCCGCCACTGGCGCGAATACATTTGTGAGAGTTTTTGCGACACCGGCGCGTGGCGCTTCGCCGGCGTGCGAGCTCACGCAGAATTCACCCTGGACGCGGTGAGCCGCGCCCGGCGGCGCAGATGGCTGCGCGAGGCGGGGTTGGAGGACTCCATCCCGGTATAATGTTCGAAAAGGAGAGCTGCTTGGCATCCCTGGTGAGTTACGCGGTTGGAGCCCTTGCCGTGGCCTCGCTGCTTCTGGCGGGTTGCGCGTCCGCAGAAAACAAGGCCACGGCTTCGTCGAGTTCCCTCAAGCCGCCGGCGGAGCGAAAGCCCGCACCGAATTTTGCACTGCGCGACGGCGACGGCAAGATGGTGCGCCTGTCGGACTACCGCGGCAAGGTCGTGCTGTTGAACTTCTGGGCCACCTGGTGCGGGCCGTGCAAGTTCGAGATTCCCTGGTTCAACGAATTCCAGCAGCAACACCGCGACCGCGGCCTGGTGGTGCTGGGCATCTCCATGGACGAGGAAGGCTGGGACGTCATCAAGCCCTTTGTCGCAGCGTTGAAGGTGAACTACCGGATCCTGCTCGGGGACGAAACAGTGGCCGATCTTTACGGAGGCGTCAGTTCGCTGCCGACAAGTTTCCTGATTGACCGCCAGGGGAAAATCGCTTCCGTCCACGTGGGATTGGTGAGCAAGAGTGTTTACGAACGCGAGATCGAAGAACTTCTGGCGCAGGACAACCAATCGGGCCGCCGGCCTGCTGCTCCTGCTGTGGCCGCTGCTCGGTTCCGCGCAGAATGATGCCGTACTCAAAGTCCGTTCTCCGGCGGCGGTCCGCGCCGGGCGGGGCGAGCTCGCCGCTGCCACGATCACGGTGGAAGTTCGTCAAGGTTATCACGTCAACAGCCACACCCCCGCAGAGCCGTACCTGATTCCGCTGCGCCTGTCCTGGAAGTCGGGGCCTCTCGAACCCCTCGAGACCCTGTACCCGAAACCGAAATGGGAAAAATTCGCCTTCTCGCCGAAGCCGTTGTCCGTGTTCCAGGGCAGCTTTGCCATCACGGTGCGTTTTCGCGTGCCCGCTTCGGCGCCTCTCGGCCCGGGCCAGATGACCGGAAGACTGCGCTATCAGGCCTGCAACGACACGGCGTGCCTGCCTCCCAATACCGCCGAGATCCGAGTCCCCTTCACGGTGCACCCGTGAGCCGGGGAGCGACCGGAACGGGGCGAATCGTGCTACCCGAGAAGGCCCCCGGGCCGCCGCAACGACGGTGCGCCGCCTGATCATCCGTCCGGGAGCGATCGGAGATGTGATTCTGTCTCTGCCGGCGCTGGAGTGCCTGCGAGCCGCTTACACGGAGGTCTGGGCTGCCTCTGAAGTGCTTCCGCTCATCCGCTGCGCGGACCGCGTCTCCTCGATCGCCGCCACGGGACTGGATCTGGTGGGCATACCGGGGGTCGAACCGCCGCAGCGGGTCTGGGAGCGCCTCTGCCGTTTCGACTCGATCGTTTCCTGGTACGGCACGGGGCGGCCGGAGTTTCGCGAGGCGGTGGCCAAGCTCCCCTTTGTATTCTTCCCGGCCTTGCCCCCCGGCGGTACAACACACGCCGCGGACTTCTTTCTCGCGCAGGCCCGGACGCTCTCGGAATGCCAGGTGGAGGCCATACCGCGTCTTGACTGTCCGCGGACCCTGCGGGACTTCGCGGTGATCCATCCGTTTTCCGGGAGCCCGAAGAAGAACTGGCCCCTGGCACGGTTTCGCGAGCTGGCGCGTCGGCTCCAGGACCGCATGCCGGTTCGCTGGTGCGCCGGACCCAACGAAAACTGGACGGTCTCCGAAGGCGCCTGGCGCGCAGAGACGGTTCACCTGGAGAATCTCTATGACCTCGCCTGCTGGCTGGCAACGGCCCGGATCTACATCGGCAATGACTCGGGCATCACGCATCTGGCGGCGGCCGCCGGCGCCCCGGTGGTGGCCATCTTCGGCCCTACCGACCCGCGGGTCTGGGCCCCGCGCGGTCCGCACATTCGCGTGGTCAGCCCCCCGGCGCCCGGCCTGCCGGTAGAATCCGTCACGTTACCCCAGGTTCTCGGCGCCGTCGAGGAGCTGCTGGAGCTCTCAGAGGGCGGGGCGGCTTGACGGGGCTCAGCCCGGCGGCCGGCAGGGAGCGCGTGGTAGATTCGTGGTCTCTATGCCGGCCGTGACGCTACTCGTCCTGGCGGATCCGCAGGATCCCTCGCTGCGCAGGCTCGGCTGCCTACCTCAGGACGTAGAGGTCGTCTGCGGCGCCGTGCCGGAGGCGTTCCGCACCCGGGCCGCTGAGGCCGAGGTGCTCCTGAACTGGTCGGCGACGCGGGAGCTGCTCGAGGCCGTCTGGCCGATGGCGCCTCGGCTGAAATGGATTCACTCGCGCGCCGCCGGGCTGGACGACGTGCTGTTCCCGGAACTGATCGAAAGCCCGGTCATCGTCACCAACAGCCGGGGAGTGTTCAGCCGGTCCCTGGCGGAGTTCGTCACGGCGGCGGTTTTGTTTTTCGCCAAGGACCTGCGCCGCATGTTAACCAGCCAGCAGGCCGGGCGGTGGGATCCCTTTGACGTCGAGGAAGTCCACGGCAAAGTGATGGGCATTGTCGGCTACGGTGATATCGGGAGAGCATGCGCCGCCCAGGCGCGGGCGCTCGGGATGCTGGTCCAGGCAGTCCGGCGGCAGCCCGATGCGGGGGCCGATCCGTTTGCACAGCGGGTCGTTCCGCCCGAGCGGCGCTCCGAGGTGCTTTCCGCATCGGACTACGTCGTGGTCGCTGCGCCCCTGACGGAAGAAACGCGGGGCCTGATCGGCGCAGCGGAGCTGAGGAGGATGAAATCGTCCGCGGTGCTGATCAACGTAGGCCGCGGTCCCGTGGTGGACCAAAGGGCTCTGATCCGAGCCCTCGAAGAGGGCTGGATTCGAGGTGCAGCCCTGGACGTTTTCGAGCGGGAGCCCCTTCCTGCCGGCCACCCCTTTTACGGCCTGCCCAACGTTCTACTGTCTCCCCATTGTGCCGACCACACGCCCGGGTGGCTGGATCGGGCCATGGACCTTTTTCTCGATAACTTCGCCCGTTTCCTGCGGGGTGAGCCGCTGCTGAATGTGGTAGACAAGAAGCGAGGCTACTAAAGGGGGCTGAGGCCGATGAAAACTCTACTGAATTTGCTGCTGGCCGTTGCGGCCACCGCGCAAACCTACCGGCCGGCGCCGGAGAACCTGGAAGCCCGCCGCTGGTTCCAGGACGCTAAGTTCGGCATGTTCATCCACTGGGGTGTCTACAGCGTCCTGGGCGACGGCGAGTGGGTCATGAACAACCGCAAGCTCTCCATCGCGGAATACGAGAAGCTGGCCCCGCGCTTCAATCCAACGGAGTTCGATCCCGCCGAGTGGGTGGCTTTGGCCCGTGAGGCGGGCATGCGTTACATCACCATCACGAGCAAGCACCACGACGGCTTCGCCATGTGGGGCACGCGCCAGAGCAAGTGGAATATCGTAGACGCCACGCCCTACAAGAAAGATGTCCTGAAGATGCTGGCCGAGGAATGCCACCGGAAGGGGATGAAACTGTTCTTCTATTACTCGCATCTTGACTGGCACCATCCCGATTACTACCCTCGTGGCCGCACCGGTCACGCTAGCGGGCGGCCGGAGACGGGCGACTGGCATCGCTACCTGGACTACGTGGACGCGCAGCTTCGCGAGCTGCTGACGGGCTACGGTCCTATTGCCGGAATCTGGTTCGATGGCTGGTGGGACAAACCGGATGCAGACTGGCGCCTGGAGAAGACCTACGGGTTGATCCACAGCCTCCAGCCCGCAGCACTGATCGGCAACAATCACCACCGGCGGCCGTTCGAGGGCGAGGATTTCCAGATGTTCGAGAAAGATCTGCCGGGCCACAACACGGCCGGCTTTAACGCCGAGGCAGAAATCGGTGCGCTGCCCCTTGAGACCTGCGACACGATCAACCGTTCCTGGGGCTACAATTCGAGCGACCGCCGCTTCAAGAGCACCCGAGAACTCATCCAGTACCTGGTCCGCGCGGCCGGCTACAACGCTAACTTCCTTCTGAACGTAGGGCCGATGCCCAACGGCAAAATCCAGCCGGAGTTCGTCGAGCGCCTCAAAGAGATGGGCACGTGGCTGCGCCGCTATGGGGAGTCCATTTACGGGACACGAGGCGGACCGGTGCCCCCAAGACCCTGGGGCGTGACGACGCAGAAACCCGGCTTTGTGTACGTGCATGTACTCGACTGGCCGGACGAAGCGCTCGCCATTCCCAGGATCTCGGGCATCAAGAGCGCAAGACTCATGGCTTCAGGAGCCCCGGTTCGAATCACCGACGTTGCGGGCGGGATGGTCTTGCACCTGCCGGTTGACGGGCGCGACCCGGCCGACACCGTCGTGGTGCTGGAAGTCGCCCGCTGAGATCCCTCGGAAGATCAGAGGGAACTCGTTCAGAAACCCTCGATCCAGTGTCCGAGTTTCTCCTTCTTGGTGCGGAGGTAATGCTCGGCCGTGGCTGCCGCAGCCTGGCAAGGCACGCGCTCGGCGACGCGGATCCCGGCACGCTCGAGCGCCTCGATCTTGCGCGGGTTGTTGGACAGCAGGCGCACACGTTCCACGCCAAAGTACCGCAGAATGGCCGCCGGAAGCTGGTAATTGCGCAGATCCGGCGCGAAGCCCAGCGCTTCGTTGGCCTCAACCGTGTCGGCTCCCCGGTCCTGGAGTTCGTAGGCTCGCAGTTTGTTGAGCAGGCCGATGCCGCGCCCCTCCTGGTTCTCGTAAATCAGCAGCCCGCGACCCTCGACCGCAATGCGCTCCAGGGACAGCTCCAGTTGGGCCCGGCAGTCGCAGCGGAGGCTGTGAAAGACGTCACCTGTCAAGCACTGGGAGTGGATCCGTACCAACGGCGGGGGCTCGCCCTCGACCTCTCCCATGCGCAGGACGACAGCTTGCTCCGGCTCCGTGCCGGCGAGCTCGAAGCCGTAGATCCGGAACCGTCCGAAACGCGTAGGGAACTCCGCCTCGGCCACTTTGCGGAGACTCTCGGCGGGCTCGACCTCCATCATAACATCCTGATCGCGGGGAACTTCCTCCATTATAATGAACCCGAAGCTTTCAGAAACGGCGACAAGGCATGGTGGAACAGCACCTGATTCGGCTGCTCGTGAAAATCGGCGTCGTCGCCGCGCTAGCCAGCATCTTCGTCCGCTCGAACGCCTTCAAACGTATGCTCATGCGCGAGGAGCGGACGCTGAATCAGCGGCTGCTGCTCGCCCTCAGCCTCGCCAGCGTCTTTGCCACCGGGGTGGCGGTCCGTGTGGTCACGCGTTCCTACCAGGCGGTGGATCTTGGGCTGGAAGGCAGCTTTTTGGCAGGCATTCTCGGCGGTTACGTGACGGGACTGGTCTCAGGAGTGTTGATCTCCCTGCCCGCCATGTTCAACGGCGAGCTTCTCTCCATGCCCTTGTTCGCCGGCGTCGGGGTGCTGGCGGGACTCCTTCGCGACTGCGCTCCGGATACCGAAGAAATCTGGCGGTTCTCGCCCTTCTTCGACCTGAGTATCTACCGGGTCTTCCGGCCGGGGCATGATCATCGGCGCAGCGCCTTTCACCTGTTTTTCCTTCTGGCCGTCTTGCTGGCCGAGTTCCTGCGCCAGAGCCTGGCCCAACTGTTTCCGCGGTCCGTCTTCCATCTTTACCCCGACTGGCCCGGAGCCCACCCCCTCACTGTGGTCGCCGTCTATCTCACCACGCTGTTCGCGGTGACGTTGCCGCTGAAGATCTGGAACAACACGCGAAACGAGACGAAACTCGAAGAACAGCGCCGCCTGCTGATGCAGGCCCGGCTGGATGCGCTCTCCAGCCAGATTAACCCTCATTTTCTGTTCAATACACTGAACTCGGTTTCGTCTCTGATCCGCTCCGATCCCGAGCAGGCCCGCGCCGTGGTTTACAAACTCTCCAATATCCTGCGCCGGCTCCTGCGAAAGCACGAAAACTTTACCCCCTTGCGCGAAGAGCTCAACTTCATTGAAGATTACCTTTCGATCGAAATGGTTCGTTTTGGAGAAAAGTTGCGGTTTGAAAAGGACATTCGGCCGGAGACCTTGGACCGGATGGTGCCCAGCATGCTGCTGCAGCCCCTCGTGGAAAATTGCATCCGGCATGGCTTGAGCGGGAAGCTGGAAGGCGGTACCGTGCGCGTGCGCAGCCGCCTGGAACAGGGGCGCCTGCATCTGGCCGTAGAAGACGACGGAGTGGGAATCCCGGAAGCGAAGCTGGCTACGCTGCTCGAGCAAGGAATCGGCGTGAGCAATGTGAACGAACGGCTCAAGGTCCTTTTCGGTAATGACTATCGGATGTACGTAGACAGCAAGCCCGGCCAGGGGACGCGTATCGAAATCGAGATTCCCGAACTGCAGGCCAGCCTGGCTGCTGCCTCGTGAGAACGTCAAACATTAGGAGCGTCTTTTGGGAGATCTGGAACTCGTCATCCTGCCGCGCAAAGCAGATGCGGATCCGGTGCTGCGTTTCGACCGGATTCGCCGCATGTACGACCGCCTCGCCGTCGTCTATCCGCTTTCGACGCTACTGTTTCACACCGCCGCGCACCGCCGTGCCGTGGCGCTGTCCGGGATCCGAGACGGGATGCGCGTGCTCGAGGTGGCAACCGGATCCGGGGAGATGTTCCGGCGGCTGGTGCGGGCCAACCCCGGCGGGGCGACCATGGGCTTTGACCTTTCGCCCAACATGGCGTCCCGCACGCAGCGCAGGGTGCGGCGCGAGTTTCCCGCGGCGCGCACGCTGTGTCCGGCGGGCGACGCGCGTTTCATTCCGTTCCGCGACGAGGCCTTTGACGTAGTGGTGTGCTGCTATTTGCTCGAACTGTTGCCCGCCGCCGACATTCTGGCGGCGCTCGGCGAGTTCCACCGTGTCCTGCGGCGCAACGGGCGTCTGACCTTGGTGGCCATCGGGCAGAACACCGAACTGTTCAACCGCGTCTACCGTTTCCTCGGCCGTGCCGTGCCGTCCTTCTGGGGCCGCCAGGTGGATGGGCGCTTGAGCGCCTCTCTCCAGGCGGCCGGCTTCCTCATCTTGGCCGAGGAGCATGTGCGTCAAGGCCTGTACCCGTCCCGCATCTTGGTCGCGCAAAAATAACGCCGAACCTGCCGACCTGTTGTATGATTGGGCGGAGGTTTGGTCTATGGATTCGGATCGCAGGCGTTTCCTCAAGGATTCGTTGGGTACGGGCCTGGCTTTGGCGGCCCCCCTGTTCGTTCCGCGCAAGGCGTGGGGCGCCAATGAGCAGCTCAGCTACGCCGTGATCGCCACCGGGGGACGGGGACGCTATCTCAACCGCGTGTTCCAGAAGCTCGGCTGCCGCTGTGTGGCGCTGTGCGATGTCTACGAACCCCACCTCGAGCTGGCGCTCAAGGATTCTCCGGAGGCCAAAACGTACGTGGACTACCGCGAGTTGCTCGAAAAGGAAAAGGGGATAGACTTCGTGGTTCTGGCGGGCCCCGACCACCATCACTGCCCCATGCTCCTGGCGGCTCTGGAGGCCGGCAAGGATATCTACGCGGAAAAGCCGCTCTCCCGGACGCTCGAGGAGAGCACGAAGATGGTCAAGGCGGTCCGGGCCAGCAAACAAGTGGTCCAGATCGGCATGCAACGCCGCAGCGCTGCGGTCATCCGCTCGGCCAAGAAGATTGTGGACGACGGCGTCCTGGGGAAGATCTCCATGGTCAAGCCCATGTGGAACTGGAACATCGCCGGACCCCTCGACAACTCACCTTTGCCGGGCAAACTCGATTGGGACCGCTTCTTGGGAGACGCGCCGAAACGGCCTTTGGAACCCATCCGCTTCCGGCGGTGGCGTTACTTCTGGGACTACGCCGGGGGAAACATGACCGATCAGGGGACGCACCTGATGGACGTCGTGCAATGGTTTACGAATTCGGGCCCCCCGTTGTCCGCCATCTGTTACGGGCAGGTCAACAAGATGACGGGCGCGGAACATCCGGAGGTGTTTTGCGCCGTCTTCGAATATCCGAGCTTTATCGCCACCTGGACGCTGAACTACTGCAACTCCTACGAGAACGGCTGGTCTATCACGTTCCAGGGCGACAAGGGAACACTCATCCTCGACGAGGATGGCTACCGGATTTATCAGGAACCGTGGCGGGAGAAAGCCAACCGGGAGCCGGTGTTCTATGCCAAAGTTCCGGTCCGCGCCGAAGATCACTGCCAGAACTTTCTGGACTGCATCCGGACGCGGGAAAAGCCGAACTGCCCGGTCGAGGTTGCGGCCGACGCCGTGGCCGGCCCGCACCTGGCCAACATCGCCTTCCTCAAGGGGCGGCAGGCCAAGCTGCTTCCCGACGGGAAGGTATCGGTCTGACCTTGCGTTGAGTTGCGGGCCCCGGGGTGGAATCGCCGGCCTCGGGGGCCCCGGATCACCTCACTTTTCCGCGCTCCATTCGTCTACAGTATTGGTGCGTGTTGTCGGTCTTACGGGAAGCCGCCTTGAGCACTGAGTGGAGCGCGGCCTCGGAGGCGGACGAAGCCGCCTGGATTCGCGCCGCTCAGCGAGGCGACCGGGAAGCCTTCGAGCGTCTGGTGCGCTCGTACGACCAGAGTGTGCTGCGCCTGGCATTCAACCTGGTGCGCAGCGCCGAGGACGCCCGGGATATCTATCAGGAGACCTTCTTGCGTGTGTACAAGAACCTCCACGCGTTCCGGTTCGACTGCAGCTTTCACACCTGGCTGTACCGGATCGCGACCAACGTGTGCCTGGACTGGCTCCGCAAGAAAAAAGTGCGCCGGGAAGAGCCGGCCGCCGTAGAAACCGAGGACGGCCCCCGCGATCGCACCGAAGCTGTGGCCGAGAGCCAGGCCACGGCGAACCCGGAACGGCGGCTCCTCAGCCTCCAGCTCCAGGAGCGAATTGAGGAAGTCCTGGCCACTCTGACGCCCAGGGAACGCCTCGTGTTTGAACTGCGCCACTATCAAGGACTGCGGCTCAAGGCGATTGGCGAAATGCTTGGCGCTAGTGAGGAGGCCGCCAAAAACTGCCTGTTTCGCGCCACACGCAAGATGCGTCAGGCACTGGGAGATTTTCTATGACGTGCCAGCAAGTCCGCGAGCAGTTGCCCCTTTTTGTTTACGGGGAACTGTCCTTTGAAGAGGAAGAGCGACTGGAGCAGCATCTCGTTGCCTGCCGCAGCTGCCGAGAGGCCCTGGAGCGCGAACGAGCCTGGCACTCGGCTTTGGACCGCGCCGCGGCCGCCCCTCCGTCCGGGCTGCTGGCGCAATGCCGAGGAGCTCTCTTTGCGAATTTGGACAGGCAAAAGCTCCGGCGCCGGCCGTGGCTCACCCGGCTGGTGCCGCCCTGGAACTGGAAACCCGCCTCCGCTTTTGCCCTCATGGCAACTGGCTTCGTTTTGGCACGTTTGGTTCCTTTCGGGCCCACCCGCGTGCCTCTGGGGTCGCCGGCCGAGCCCGTGGCAGCCCAGGTCCGCTACCTGCAGCCCGACCCCTCCGGCAAGGTGCGTATTCTCCTGGACGAGACCCGGCAGCGCGTCGTAACAGGAAGTCTGGAAGATGAACCGATCCGGCGGCTCCTGCTCACCGCAGCCAGCGCCTCCCCGGACCCGGGGCTCCGTGCGATCTCCATGGACGTGCTGCGGGCGCGAACGGAATCGCCCGAGGTCCGCGAGGCCTTGCTTCAGGCTTTGCGCTCGGACCCTAACCCGGGCGTCCGCCTCAAAGCGCTTGACGCGCTGCGCCCTTACGCCTCCGACAGGCGCGTCCGTGCCGTTCTGGCTGAGGTTCTGCTCTCCGACGAGAACGCCGGCGTCCGAATCGAAGCGATTGACCTGCTGACCCAGCACAAAGAACTGGAGTTGGCGGGCGTGTTCCAGGAGTTGCTGCACAAAGAGCAAAACGTTTATGTACGGGATCGCTGCCAGAAGGCGCTGCGAGACATGAACGCCTCCCTGGAGACGTTCTGATGCGAGTCGGCGGGATTTTTCTCGGCGTCTCCCTAGTTGCAGCGGCACAGACCGAATCCCCGATCACTCGGCAAGGGGCCTTCTGGGTTCAGACAGTTCGGGGCGAAATCGCAGCCGACCCCGCCAGCCTGCGGATCTCCTGCCCGGGTCCGCTGAGCGTTCAGGGCGTGGAAGGATTGGCGGCAATTCGCTACATGCTCACGCGCCGGGCGCGAACGGCGGATGTGGGCGAGGCTCAGCGGCTTCTGCGGCAGATCACCTTCCACAGCACCGCCACGCCGAACGGCACCGCCGTCTGGGTCAGGCGGCCGGCAGGCTACAGGACCTCGTGTGAACTTGCGGTTGAAGTGCCGGCGTCCATCGGCCGGGCTGCTCTCGCAGCGGAGACGGGCTCTGTGCGTGTCAGCGGATTGCGCGCCGACGTGGAGGTCGCTACCGTCGGGGGCCGGATCTGGCTGGACCGCATTGACGGGGATGTGAGCGCCCGGACTGGCGGGGGCGACATTGAAGTCGGAGTCGTGGAGGGGGTTTTCCGCTGCCGGTCGGGCGGGGGATCCATTCGCGCCCGCCGGATTGGCCGGGACGCCCGTCTGGAAACCGCCGGCGGGGAGATTATCGTCGCAGAAATTGGAGGGAAACTCGAGGCAGTCACGGCGGGCGGCAACATCCTTGTCGAGCGCGCCGCCTCGGCCGTGACCGCCAACACAGCCGGAGGACTGATCACGATCCGCCAGGCCGGCGGAGTGGTGACTGGCAGCACCGGCGCCGGGGCGATCAGGGTGGGACCGGCCGCGGGGGTGCGGGCCGAGTCGGCGGGCGGACCCATCGAGGTCCGCGGAGTCAGCGGGCCGCTCCGGGTCTCCACGCTGGCCGGCAGCATCATCGCGGAGCTCAGCCGGGCAGATTTCAAGGAGTCATACCTGAAGACCCGGGCTGGAGACGTTACGGTCTTTATTCCGTCTAACTTAGCGGTGACCATACGGGCACTGAATGAATCGCCCTGGAGGCTCAAGCAGATCGTCTCCGACTTCCGCGAGCTGGCGGTCAAACCCGCCGGATCCCCCGGCGTTCCACTGGTGATCGCAGAGGGCGCCCTCAACGGCGGGGGCCCGCTGCTGGAAATCTCGGCAGCCGGCGGCACGATCTACCTCCGGCGAAAGTAGAGGGCGGTCTCGCCGCCCAGAGGATAAGGAGGTCTTATGAACCAGTTTCTTCGGTCCATGGCCGTGGCCGCGGGAGCGTACCTGTGGCTCGCAGCGGGCCTTGCCGGGCAGGATTTCGCCTGGCTGCAACCGGATCCCGATCCGGATCCGCAAACAAAAGCGGTAGAGCGAAGTGTCGTCATCCGTTCCGGCGGCCGCAGCTTCTTGGGCGTTGGCGTGGCCGAGATTGACGCCGACCGTGCCAAAGCGCTCAAGCTCAAAGAAGAGCGCGGAGTCGAAATCACCCGCGTCGAGCCCGACAGTCCCGCCGACAAGGCCGGTCTCAAGAAGGGGGACGTGGTGCTCGAGTACAACGGCCAGCGGGTGGAGGGCACCGAGCAATTCGTCCGCCTGGTCCGGGAAACCCCTCCCGGGCGGAAAGTGACGCTGCTGATCAGCCGCGACGGGCAAACGCAAACCATCACGGCCACGATCGGCACGGCGCGGGGGCGCGGCACGTTCTCACTGGACATGGAACGCCTGGAGCGTGAAATGGACCGCGTCCGCCGCGAAGCCGAGGAACTGCGCGTGTTCCGCATGCCGGATCTTCCGAGCCCGATGATGTCCTGGCGCACGACGGTCCTCGGAATCGAGGCGGAATCTCTTGGCGAGCAGCTGGCGGAATATTTTGGCGTCAAAGAAGGCGTTCTGGTTCGTACGGTCTTTAAGGATTCGCCGGCAGAGAAAGCGGGCATCAAGGCGGGGGATGTGATTACCAAAGTGGGCGAGGACCGGGTCGCTTCGCCCCAGGAACTGTCGCGCCGCCTCCGGGAAGCTCGCCGGGATCAGAAAACGGTCACGCTGACGCTCGTGCGCAATCGTAAAGAAATGACGGTCACGGTGTCCCTGGCGGAAGCCGCGCCGCGACCGGAGCGTCCGCGCATCGAGCGCGTGGGCCAGCAGCAGGAGCTTTAAACCGAGATGGGCTTGCCGCGCACGCAGCGCGACTGCCTGGAACGGAGCCGTTAAGGCGTCTGCCGGTTGGGCCTGTCGCGTGCCGGAGGCGGTCCGACTGTTGCCGCCTCCCTTGCTCAGGCAAGATTCAGGACTTCGAGTGCGGCGCCTTTCTGCTGCTCGATCTTCTTTTGGAGCAGCATGATGGCGTAAATGAGCTGTTCCGGGCGCGGCGGGCAACCGGGCACGTAGACGTCCACCGGGATGATCTGGTTCACCGGAATCAGCGCGTAGTTGCTGAAGACCCCCGTCGAGGTAGCGCAGGCTCCCATGGAGATGACCCATTTCGGTTCGGGCATCTGCTGATAAAGCTGGCGGATCACGGGCGCCATCTTGTTGGACACACGGCCCGCAATGATCATGAGATCCGACTGCCGCGGCGATCCGCGAAAGACCTCGGCCCCGAATCGCGCAATGTCAAATCGGGAGGCGCCCATGGCCATCATCTCGATGGCGCAGCAGGCGAGCCCGAAGGTCATCGGCCAGATGGAGTTCTTGCGCGCCCAATTAATGGCTTTGTCGAGCGTGGTCGTGAGCACGCCCTCCACCGGCACGCCCGCGCCTTCCCGGTCCACACGCGCAAAAAAGTCCTCGGGCACGTCTGAGAGCCCCGTCATGTTGAACCGCGCTGAGCGGTCAAGCAGCATACCATCATTGTGACACGAATCCGGTTAGAATCAGTAGTGGCCGCTCCAATCACATTCGTTCCCTCTGCCACCGAGCAAGAAGCTCTCGCGCGCGCTGCGGCGTTTTTCGGAATCGAGCCTGAGTACTGGGACGTTTGGGGCGTGCGGCACGCCGCCGGACCTGACGTCGTGCGCGCGATCCTGACGGCCATGGGCGTGAATTGCTCATGCCGGGAGACCCTGGATGGCGCCCTGGAGGACGCACTCTGGCAAGAGTGGTCGCAACCGCTTCCTCCGGTGGTGGTGCTCTCCGAGACCGCCCGCGAACTGCCGCTCTACGTGCCCCCGGATGCGCTGGAGGCGCGGATCGCGATCCGCTGGGAGGAAGGAGGCCGCGAGCACTACGCGGTGGCGCTCGGCGAAGTGCCGGAGTCCGGAGAAGCTTGCCTGCGCGGCCGTAGCTTTCGGCGCAAGCTCGCCCCGCTGCCCCCGCTGCGCCCGGGCTACCATTCCCTCCGGGCGGAAATCGGCGGCACGTCGGCCTCCGCCTCCCTCATCGTCTACCCCGAGCGCGCCTGGATCCCGCCCGAGCTGGCTTCGGGCGGGCGCATGGCGGGCATCGCGATCAGCTTGTTCGGGCTGCGCTCGGCCCGCAACTGGGGTTGCGGTGATTTCACGGACCTCGAGCAGTTCATTGACTGGGCTGCCGAGGAGGCGGGTGTATCGTTCATCGCCCTCAATCCCCTCCATGCCATTCACAACCGCCAGCCGTTCAACACCAGCCCATATCTGCCGAACTCGATCTTCTACCGCAATCCCATTTACCTGGATGTGGAACGCATCGAAGATTTCCAGCGCTCACGGCGCGCCCGGGCCTTGTTGGAGAGCCCCCAGATGCAGCAGGAAATCCGCGCACTGCGCGCCGCGCCGCTGGTCGAATACGAGCGGGTCTGGGCGCTGAAGCGGCTCCTGCTCGGCATGG
Organism: Acidobacteriota bacterium; assembly: GCA_037446115.1. GTDB lineage: Bacteria > Acidobacteriota > Terriglobia > Bryobacterales > Bryobacteraceae > JANWXD01. The sequence continues at coordinate 52,928 of JBBIJF010000016.1, forward strand.
CGTACGAGACCTTCGTCGAGGAAGGCGGCTCGCTTCGCCAGGAGGCGTTCCATGCTTACTGCGCCCGCGAGGGCGACCTGCTCGAGCGTTTCGCCGTGTACTGTGCTCTGGATGAGTGGATCCACAGCCGGACGCCGGAGATCTGGGTCTGGCCGGACTGGCCGGAGCCGTACCGGGATCCGGATTCGGACGCGGTGCACTACTTTGCGCGCGAGCACCAGCGCGAGGTTCTGTTTCACAAATACGTCCAATGGCAAATCGAGCTGCAGCTGGCCCGCGCGCAGGAACACGCGCGGCAGAAGGGCATGCGGATCGGCCTCTATCATGACCTGGCCCTCGCCACCGACCGCTGCGGTTCCGATCTCTGGGCCCACCGGCCGTTCTTTGCGAACGGCTGCCGCGTGGGCGCTCCGCCGGACGACTTCTCGCCTGGCGGACAGGACTGGGGCTTCCCGCCGCCCAACGCCCGCCGCCACCGCCAGGATGGCTATCGCCTGTTCATCGAATCCATCCGCCGCAACTGCGCCCACGGGGGCGCCCTGCGGATTGATCACGTCATGCGGTTTTTCCGCCTGTTCTGGATTCCCGACGGCATGGAGGCCTCACGTGGCGCCTACGTCCGCGACTTTTTCGAAGACCTGCTGGGCATCCTCGCTCTCGAGAGCGCCCGCAACCGTGTGGTGATCATCGGGGAGGACCTGGGGACCGTCGAGCCCTGGATCCGTACGGAACTGGAGCGATTCGGCGTGCTCGGCTACCGGGTGCTCTACTTCGAAAAGACGCAAGAAGGCAGCTTTCGGGGGCCGGAGGAATACCCGCGCCAAGCGCTGGTTGCCGCCACGACGCACGACCTTCCGACGCTGGCGGGCTTCTGGCTGGGTTGCGACATCGAGGCGCGCCGGGCGGCAGGGCGACTGTCGGAGCGCCACTACCAGGAGGCTCTCCAGGTCAGAGCCCGCGATAAACAAAGGCTTGTGGAGGCGCTGTCCAAAGCCGGTCTGCTTGCCGAAGGGGACGCGCGCCGGGCGGCGGACACCGGCGAGTTCACGGCCGAGCTACAAAGTGCCGTCATCGGCTTTCTCTGCGCCACGCCTTGCATGTTGGCGCTACTCAACCAGGAAGACCTGACCGGGGAAACCGAACAGCAGAACCTGCCTGGAACCACGGCGGAATACCCCAACTGGCGGCGGAAGATGCGGCTCAGCGTCGAGGAATTGCGGAGCAGTCCCCAAGGAAAGGCAATCACGGCCATGCTCTGCCGGTGGCTGGAAGCCAGCGGCCGTCTGAACCGCTCGTGAAGGTTACGGTGCAACTGCTGGAAACCGGCTTGACAGCCTCCTGAGACGGCGCTATATTCGGGGTGACCCGCAAATGGGAGTATTTCGGGCCCTAATGTCTTGTAGGGGGTTTCACGCAGCATGCGGCGACGATGCATCCTCCTCCTCTCCGTCGCCATCCTCGGCTGGTCGCAGGAATGGCGCGGCAGCATCACCGGCAAAGTAACCGATCCCCAGGGGGCTGTCGTTCCCGGCGCCGTGATCGTGGTAACCAATGTGGACACCAACGCGGTCAGCCGGACGGCCACCAACGAAACCGGCTATTTTGAAGTCGGTCTTCTCAATCCGGGCAGATACAGCGTGGCGGCAGAAGCACCGGGCTTCAAACGTTTCGTGCGCACCGGCCTCGAACTGAACGTGGCAGGACGCCTCAACATCGAAATCACGCTGGAAGTCGGAGCCGTCACCGAGACGGTGCAAGTCACCGCCGAGGCGCCTCTGCTCGACACCACCACAGCCAGCGGCGGTCGCGTCCTCGACAACAAGCAGATCATGCAATTGCCGTTCAACGACCTGAACCCGTTCGCCTTGGCCACGCTGGCTCCCGGCATGCACTGGACAGGTCAGCCGGCCTACCGCCGGCCTTTCGACAACGCGGGCACGTCGTCATTTAACACCATGGGCGGTGTAGGCCAGAACGAGTACACTATTGACAACGCCCCGGTCACCGGCACGGGCCGGCGTGTAGGCTTCGTGCCGCCTGCCGACGCGGTGGAGGAATTCCGGCTGGAGACCGCCAGTTTTGACGCAGCCGTCGGCCACACCTCCGGCGCACTAATCAACGTCATGACCAAAGCCGGAACCAATGCGTTCCACGGGACCCTTTATGATCAGCACTGGCAGCAGCGATGGAACGCCACGCGGCATTTCACACGCCTGGCCTGGGAAGATCAAGTGCGCCAGGGCAAGATCAGCAAGGATACTCCCAAGCAGGCTTCCGGGCGGTCGAATAACTTCGGCGCGACACTGGGCGGGCGGATTATCCGCGACAAGCTCTTTTTCTTTGGCAGCTACAACGGCATATACCAGAAGAAAGCCGAGGATACAGCCGCGATCAACCGCACCGTACCGAAGGAAGCCTGGCGCCAGGGCGATTTTTCCGACCTGCTGGCGGTTGACGCGGTCAAGTACACAATCTACGATCCCCGCTCGGCCCGCCTCGAAGGAAACCGCGTCGTGCGCACTCCGTTCCCTGGCAACAAAGGCATCCCGGTCTTGAATCCGCTGTACAAGTTCTACGAGCCGCTCTATCCGAAGCCTAACAACGTCCCCGGGCTTGTATCGGCCGAGGGGGTCAACAACTGGTACGCCGCCGCCATGCCGAAGGACGAGCGGTTTAACTCGCTCGTGAATCGCTGGGACTACAACCTTTCCGAAAACAAAAAATTGTTCGGCCGCTGGTATTGGAACCACCGTCTGGCGGACGAGTACGATTGGACCTATCCCACCAAGCGCGGCCTTCACACCAACGGCTTGGTGCGGATCAACAAGGGCGGCGGCGGAAACTACGTGTGGACCCTCAATAGCACCAATGTGTTGGATCTCGGTGTGAGTTGGACGAGGTTCAACGAGGGCTCCGAAAGGCCGGTGCAGGCCCAGTTCAAGCCGAGCGACGTCGGTCTGCCCAAGTACCTGGACGAAAAGGCAGGAGATTTACACGTGCTGCCGCGACTGGACTTCGACACGATCGAAGATTTCAGTGGAGATTATCCGGCTATCACGATTCGTGGCACCACAGGGCTCGGGCGCGTCCAGATGAACACGGTCAAGGGCAGCCATTCCCTCAAGTACGGCTGGGAAGAGCGGCGTTACTGGACCACCAGTGCGGGTCCCGGCTACACGTCCGGACGGTTTCAGTTCAACAACACCTTCACTCGGGCCCGAGACGACACCACGACGGCGGCCAACCACGCCCACGACTGGGCGGCGTTCATGATGGGCTTGCCGTACAGCATCTCGATCGATACCAACGACAGCGCGATCTGGTCCACGCGATACCGGGCCCTCTACCTCCAGGACGACTGGCGCCTGACACGCAGGTTGCGGCTCAATCTGGGCTTGCGCTATGAGCGCGAAGGCGGGGTCACCGAGCGCTTCCACCGGGGCATCGGGGGCGGCTTCCTGGCCGACTTCAAGCCGGTTTTCGCCGACCTGGTTGAGGCTGCCTACGCCGCCAGTCCGCTGCCGGAGCTGCCAGCCGCTCAGTTCAAGGTGCGGGGCGGCGTGGAATACCTCGGAACACGCTTCAAGACGTACAGCAACGGCACACACCATTTTCTGCCGCGTATCGGCGTGGTCTACCAGATCAACGACAACACCGTGCTCCGCGGCGGCTACGGCTGGTGGTATGACACCCTCAACAGCAACAACGACCGTCCGAGCCAGGCGGGCTACAGTCAACCCACTTCCACCGTCGTGACCACCGATCGAGGACTGACGCTTTGCTGCGGGGTCGGCTCGATTTCCAACCTCTCGCCCGCCAACAACCCGATGTTGGATCCCTTCCCGGTGCGGGCTGACGGAACCCGGTTTGACCGGCCCTACGGCAACCGTCTGGGCGGCTATATCATCCAGGGTTCAGCCATGACGGTCCTGCCCCGGGAGTACTCGCCCGCTTGGCAGCAGCGGTGGCGTATCGGGGTTCAGCGGGAGATTACGCGAGATATGGTCGTCGACGTGTCTTATAACGGCGCCTACTCGAAGATCCCCGTACTCCAGCGCATCAACTACCTTCCACAGCAGTACTGGGCTACCGGCAACGTGCGCGTACAGGCTGTGGACGACGACATGAACCGGAGCCTTCCGAACCCATTCAATATCCGGAACCTCGCTCCCCTTCAGTCCACCGATCCCACGCTGTACAATTTTCTGGCCACGCGGGGCTTCTTCACCGGCACCACGATCCGCAAGAACCAGCTGCTCCGCCTGTTCCCCAATCTCTCCGGTACGATGTCCGGGCTGCGCCCCGGCGTGGACTTCAAGGCGTCGCGGGGGGCTAACCGTTACCACGATCTCCAAGTGCAGTTCAACCGGAGATTCGCCCGCGGCTTCCAAACGACCGTGATGTATACCTACGCTTACGGTGAAGAGTCCGATTTCTACGCCAACGAGTTTGACACGAAGCCCTCCTGGCGGCCGCAGGATTCCATCCGGCCTCACCGCTTCGTCTGGAGCGCCATCTACGAACTACCGTTCGGCAAAGGGCGGCGTTGGGTAACGGGCGGCCCGCTCGAGCACGTGGTCGGCGGCTGGCAGTTGAGCTGGGTGTACCAGTATCAAAACGGCCGCGTGACGGACTGGGGCAACCGCTTCTTCTATGGGGACCTAAGCAAAATCAAGGAGCTCTTCCGGCACAAAGCGGTTCACGCCAAGGACATCCACATGTGGTTCGATCCAGGCATCCGCTATACGGGCGCCGGTGCGGTTCCGCAGGGGTTCGTGGGCTTCGAGGGTCGCTCTGCCATGCAGCCCGGCAGCTATCATGTGCGCGTGTTCCCGACCCGGTTGGACGCCCTGCGCCAGGACGGCATCCGGAACTGGGATGTGAAGGTCAAGCGCGTGTTCCGCATCACGGAGCGCTGGCGGGCAAGTTTCGATGTGGACATGCTCAACGCTACGAACCACACGAACTTTGCGGCACCGAACACGGACCCGACCAGCAGCAACTTCGGGCGGGTCACGGCCCAGAACGGCCTGAGCCGGCTAATTCAGTTCAACCTCCGGATCGAGTTCTAGGAAAAACCCGTCGGAAAAACCCGTCAGCGTGGTGTGGCACCTTTTTTCGCCTTGCTTCCCCGCAAAGCCGGCAGAGCATCCCTCTACTTCCCGATATAACCCAGGCTCCTCAGCCGCTCGATCTGCCGGGGATCGAGCGGGGCTTGCCCGCCCTGGCCCACCAGCTCGCGCACCTGCTTCTGCGCTTCGATCCAGCCGTCCAACTCCGCCTTCAGACGGCGCACGACATCGGGATGCTGCACCGCCACGTTCCGTGTTTCGCTCCGGTCCGCCCGTCGGTCATATAACTCGACCTCCGGCAAGCCCGCCTGCCGGGCCCGGTCCCGCCAGATCAGCTTCCACTCCGCGGTGATCAGCGCCGCCGTAGCGGTGCGGTATTCGGGCACAAAACCTGAAGACTTGGCATTCGGGTGGGCAAAGCGCCACGCCGCCACCGGAACCTTGCGTACGAAGTCTGCGCCGCGAATCAAAGGAACGAGGCTTTGACCCTGCACGAGCCCGGAAGGCCGAAGGCCGAGCAGGTCCAGCACGGTGGGCACCAGATCCATCAACTGGACCGGCACGGCGATTCGTCTGGCGGGAAGCAGCTTTGGGTTCCACATGAGCCATGCAACGTGCGTGAGTTCCTGATACAGGGAGTGGCCATGGGCCGTCCATCCGTGCTCGAAAAACTCCTCCCCATGGTCGGAGATCACAATCAAGAGCGTGTCCTCCCAGATCCCCAGTTGCTTCAATTTGGCGGCCAGCCGCTTGATGCTTGCGTCATTGTGTGCGATCTCGGCGTCATAGCGTTCGAGCGCCTGCCGCAAAAACCGGTCCGGCTCAATACCTTTGTTGCGGCAGTCGGCGCGGCTGACGGTAGCGCCCCCTCCGTACATGCGCTGGTCCCGCAGCCGGGCGTAGTCGCGGTTAAACTGCCCCGTCTCGGAGGGGTTCGCAAACCGGGCTTCGAATTCCGCGGGCGGCCGGTAGGGGGCGTGCGGATCGCTCGAGTGCGCGTAAAGGAAAAACGGCTCATCGCGATGGCGCTCAAGCCACGAGGTCAACGCCTGATGGAGGGCGGCGGAATCCGTCCCGCGGTCGGCCTCCTCGGTCCGCATGCGGTGAATCAACGGATATTCGGCCAAGTAATCCAATCCGCGCTCCAGGCCGCTGGCGCGTCCGGCAAACGGATTCGTGACGAAGCTCGCGGTGACGTAGCCGGCCCGGCGCAACTCAGCGGCCAGTGTCGTGGCGCCCGGAGGAATCAGGTCATTGTCGCGCACGATCCCCGTGGCGTAGGGCGAAAGAGAGGTCATCAGCGAAGGCACGGAAGCTTTGGTCCAGGGCGCCTGCGCCTGCGCGTCGTCAAATACCACGCCTTCGGCGCCCAGCCGCTTCAAAAACGGCGTCGTTTCGCGGCCGTAGCCGTAGACACTCATGTGGTCAGGCCGCATCGTACAAACCAGATACAGGAGCACGTTCGGGCGCTTGCGCGCGCCCGGCGCCACCATCACCGGGTTGGCCCACAGTGCGACCGCCCCCGGCTCAGCGGCGCCGGCCTCGAAGACCAACTTTACGCTCCGGCGAGCGAACCCGCTCAAGTCGGCCTCCGCCTCCTGCCAGACGAACGGGTCCTCCAGCGTCGTTTGGTAGAGTTCGGTCCCGTTGACGAGCACTCGGAAGGCCACAGGTTTCCGCTCGGCCACGCCGGCGGCGAAGCGAATTTTCGCCCGCTCTGGAACGCGTATCTCCCAAGTGAGAGACGACGGCGCGTGCGCGTAAAGGACGTTGCGAAAATCATCCCGCTTGCCGAGGAACTGCCGTCCCACGGCCTCCGGAAAATAGGTCCGCCGGGGCACAAGCTCGATGAAGTCAATCGCCACCAAGGCCGTCAAACTATCGGTGGGCATGATCGCCAGCGGCCGGCTCCCCTTAGGCGCCTGGATCTTCACCGGGAAACGGTAGACCTGATATTGCCGCGGCGGCCCCAGTTTCTGGCGAAATTCGTCCGGGCCGATCTTGATCTTGACCTCTTGCCCTCCTTCGGCCATCATCCGGATCCGAACGGCTTCGTAAAGGCTCCAGTCAATGGACACGTCTTTCGGCGAGAGGATGACGGGCGTGCCGCCTTCGCCTTTCAGAATCAGATCGCCGTCACGCAGTCCCATGCGCCCGCGAAGCAGAATCCAGTTGGCGTCTTTCTCGGTATAGAAATCTTTCCAGACCATGGGATCCGCCACGCGCGCCGAGGAGGGCTGTTCCGGAGCGCGCACCACCGCCGCCTTCAGGTTGTCATCGAAGCGGTAAAGAGTCATTTCCGCTTCGGGCTGGGGCGCGGGAGCCTCCTTCCGGCAGCCGGTCAGCGCCAGGGCGATGGCGACGGCGGCAGCGAAAGGTGGGCAAAGCCGCAGCATGCTGCCTTACATTTTCCCCCGAGTCGGGGCGGCCTTCCGGCTGGGGGTCCCGTGAACGCCCGCCTGCGGTTCCGCGGCCAGCCCGGCATTGTGAGCCGCGGTCACGGGAAACACGAACGCGGTTTCCGCCGTCGCAGAGGGCACAGCCACGCAGCCTGTCGCCTCGGGCGCAACCCGTCCGGGCTACCAGTTGACGCGAAGAGAAAACTGAATGATTCGCGGCTCGTTGGCTTGCACGCTGAGGTCCTGCAGCCCGGTGGTGTCGTTAGGATTGACGTCGTTCGGGTGATTGAACACGTTGAAGAAGTCGGCCGTGAAGCGGAGCTTGAAGCGCTCCGTCAGGCTGAAGTGCTTGAACACGGAAAAGTCCAGGTTCCAGGCGCCCGGGCCGCGATAGAAATTCCGCGCGTTCCAGTTCACCATGTCCGTGATCGTGGTGTACCGCACGGTGCCGGTGGCCTGGAGCAGTTGCGGAATCTGATTGTTGAACCGGTCGCCGACCGGCTTCAGAACGCGCTGCGAACGGTCGAGCGGGATCAGTTGCTGGAGCTGGGTCTGGTCCACGTTCGTCGCCAGTTCCACCGGGAAGTCACCCCGGAACCAGAGCCGCTGGCGGCGGCCGAAGATGGTCATCTCGAGGCGTTCCTCGGCGCTGAGGGTGGGATCGCCGAACAGGTACCGGCCGGCGTTCACCCATCTCCAGTTGCCGCTGCGCCAGTCGCCGATAAAGGCAAGTTCCCATCCGCCCACCACGGCATCCAGGGCGCGGGACACGCCGCCGCCATATTTCTGGCCCCGCCCGAAGGGCAAGGTGTAAATGCCGTTGTAGCGGATCCGGTGGGCGGGCACCTCGGAAGAGTTCATGTAGCCCAGCCGCAACCTCTGGTCATAGGTGAGATTGGGGGCGCCGAGAAGATTCCAGTTCTCCGGCACCCCGAAACCTGTGGAACCCACGGCGTTGAAGCTGCTCGGGCCGAAGGAGAATCCGCCGGTGTCGTTGGTGGTCATGGCGTGAGTCCAGGTGTAGAACCACTGGAAGCCGAGCCCGTTCGAGTACCGCCGCTCGATCTCGGCTTGGAGCGAATGGGCATTGGAAAAGCCGGTGTGATTTAACGGCGCCGTGGAACCCTGAAAGGTCCAGTTGGGATTGATGCGCCGCAGGTCGGGATTGCTGGGCCGGGCCACCCCGGTGCGAGCCTGGTAGTTCCACTCGGACTCGGGCGTGTTCACCCAGAAGCGCTGCTCCAGATTGCTGCCGTGGTTGCCGATGTAGCTCAGTCGCAGTGCGGTGTCTTTCATCAGCTCGCGCTCGATCGTGAAGTTCCACTCCTGCGCCATGTTGTCGCGCCAGTTGCGGAAGTCCCAGGGCATGAAGGAACGCGCCGTCGAGGAAATTCCCGCCAGGCTGGTGGTGTCTACGATGGCTCCGCCGACGAAGTCGTCCGCCGCCGGGACGCTCTTGAGCGCGTAAAAGAAGATGCGGCCGTTTTTGTTGCTGATGTTGTTGCTGAAACGCAGATTCAACGGCGGGTTCGTGCGAGCGCTTTGCAGGATCTGCGACAGCGGCATGGTCCAGTAATAGATGCCGTAACCGCTGCGCAGCACCCAGCGGTTGCTCAGGCGAATGGCTGCTCCGAGCCGCGGAGCAAAATTGTTGTTATCTGCAGGCAGCAGGCCGTCCGGCAGGCCGGCCTCCCGCGCCGTTTTCCACGTCAACCCCCGCGCCTTCCAGGAGGCCAGCACCGCAGGCGGAACGCCGGGCAGGTCCTCCATGCGGATGTTCTTGGGCGTTACAACCTCCATGGATCGCGGATCCGAGAGGGCTTTTTCCAGATCGAGGTTCACCAGACGGTTGAATTTCTCCTTGTACACCGTCCACTTGTCCCATCGCACGCCAAGCTCGAGCGTCACGCGCGGATGGATCTTCCAGCTGTCGTGAACGTACAGGCCGAGTTCCTTTTGCTGGAAATAGAAATAGCCGCGGTTGTACTGGTTGGAGAGAAACGTCGGAAGGCCAAGAAGCATCCCTGCGAAACCGGAGCCCGTGTACGGCGCAAAGTCGTCGTTCTGCACGTCGTAAAGCGCCGTCCAGTCGGAGTAGAAAGAATGGGAACCGTGCGTCTGCTGCAGCTCGCGCACGTTGTTATACTCCTGGCGGCCCTTGAACCCGAATTTCACCGTGTGCTTGCCCTTGATCCAGGTCACGCCGTTCTCCACCTGATAGGCGGTCAGGTTCTGATCGTGGCGGTTGTCCGCGTCCCAGCAGCCGTAATAGAAGAAGTATTCGCTGACGCAGATTGTGGGCCAGCCCTTGCCGCCGAACGGGTTCGGCAGGCCGAGCTTTGCCGGCCAGTCCGTGTCGTCGGCGAGCGTGCCCGAAGTGTGCGGCGAACGGTGGCCGGAAAGCTGTAACTCATTGAGCAGCGTGGGCGAAAAGACGTGGTTCCACCGCAGGTAGGTCGAGTAGACCTTGCTGATGGCGCGGCCAGTCCCGCCGGCGTCGCTGCTGCCGGGCCGCGGAAAGCCGAAGCGCCCGCCGAAGAGCTTCGCCGTCCGCGGGGAACGCGTGAACCGCCCGGAGATGTTGTCCTTCTCGGAAAAAACGTGATCGCCTTTGAGCGTCAGAGTATCCGTATTGCGGACATCCGGGTAGTAGGTTTCAAAGTTGGGCACGAGCAGAAACGGGTTCTGGTCCAGATTGATGTTCGGCTCCGGGCTTACACTTTGCATGGTCTTGGCGAACTGGGAGATTCTACCCGCCGGGATGCGGTTGCCCGGAAAGGGCGTGCGCGTTCCGTCAGCGCGGCTGGTCAGCGGATCGTAAATCGTGATGGGTACGTTGTCCGGATCCACCGCCAGGCTCAGATCCCCGTTCCACATGGCGGTGCTCGGCGCCACGGTCCGGGCATAGCGGTTCAGGCGCTCGCGGAAACCTTCATAGGCGGCGAACCAGAAAGTCTTGTTCTTGATCACGGGTCCGCCCGCCGAAGCGCCGAACTCATTGCGGATGTACTTGGAAGCCGCGGCGAAATCCTCGCGGCGCCGCGCCCGGAGTCCGCCGTAGTTATTGCGGTGCGTTTCAAAGACGCTGCCGTGAAACTCGTTGGTACCGCTCTTGGTCACCAGCGTCACGGTGGCCGGGCGGGAGTAGTAGGCGGCTGAGCCCGCGGTCTCAATGCGGAATTCCTGAATCGTGTCCAAACCGGGGAGCACGCGCGAGATGCCGCCTCCGAACCGGTCCGTGAGCGAGATACCGTCCAGGAGCATGTCCACGGAGCCCACCTTGAGGCCATGCACGCGGGGATTGCCCCCTCCCTCGACACCCGGCGTGAGGTTGAACAGATTGGTGACCAACCTCCCGTCCAAGGGCAACTGCTGGATGCGGAGCGCGTCTTTGACGTCGCTGACCTCCATGCCGACCGTTGTGACCACCGGGGCGGCGCCCGTCACTTCCACCACCGCTTCCACGCTGCCCACTTCAAGCGCCGGGTCAACCACCACGGTCTGCCCGGCTTCCACTCGCAGCGTGCCGGACCACCGCTTGAACCCCGCCGCTTCCACACTCAGCGTGTAAGGACCGATGGGGACGCTGCCGAAATAGTAGATTCCGACGGCGGTACTGTGCGTAGTCCGCACAACGCCGGTGGCTGTGTTGGCCAGCGTGACCTTGGCGTTAGGAACCGCCGCGCGGGTGGGATCCAGTACGGTTCCCTGCACCACGCCCAGCCCGGTTTGAGCGGCAAGCGGCCCGGCTGCCAGGGCAACCAGCGCGACGCTATTTCTGACATACGGCAAGAAATTCGAGCTACTCATTGCCGCCATGCTCCTCTGTTCGGGTCTAACCTCCCCCATAGGCTACGGCAACTCCGGGGCCTTGTCAAGGGAAAACTAAGGGGATCTGTGCACGGCCACCGGTCGGAAGCCAGGCTTAACCGGCCGCAGGTTTCCTTGCGTCACGCAAGGAAACACGTTGAACCTGAATGGCTTACCAGCTCACACGCAGCGAAAACTGAATGATGCGGGGCGCGTTTGCCTGCACGCTCAGATCCTGCAACCCCGTGCTGGAACTCGGGTTCACGTCGTTCGGGTGGTTGAGGAAGTTGAAAAAGTCCGCCGTCAGCCGGATGTCCACGCGCTCGGCGGGCCGGAAGTGCTTGAACACGGAGAAGTCCAGGTTCCATGCTCCCGGGCCGCGGAAGAAATTGCGGGCGTTCCAGTTCGCGTTGTCCGTAATGGGCGTCAGCCGCACGGTTCCGTCCGCAAGCCGCTGCGGGATGCGATTGTCAAAACCGCTTCCAACCGGCCTGAGTACCCGCTGGGAGCGGTCCACGGGAACAAGCTGCCGGAGCCGGTTCTGGTCAACATTCGTGGCCTGGCGCGGGTCAAAATCCCCCCGGAACCACAGCCGCTGGCGCCGGCCGAAAATGACCATTTCGAGCCGCTCGTCAGGCTTCAAAGTGGGATCCCCGAACAGGTACAGGCCGCTGCTCACGCTGCGCCAGAACCCGCTTCGCCAGTCTCCGATGAATGCCAGTTCCCAGCCGCCTAGCAGAGCATCCAGCCCCCGGGAGACACCGCTCAGGTACCGCTGCCCGCGGCCGAAGGGGAGCGTGTAGATGCCGTTGTAGCGGATGCGGTGCGCCGGCACGTTGGCAGTGTTGTAATAGCCGAGCCGTAACAGCTGGTCATAGCTCATCTCCGGAGCGCCCAGGATCTGGATCCGCTCCGGAACCTGGAAGGCGCCTCCGTCGGTCGCGTTAATGCTCCCGTTGCCCGAGGTAAACCCTCCCGCGTCCGTGGTGGTGAGGGCGTGGGTGAACGTGTAAAACCACTGGAAGCCGAGGCCGTTGGAGTACCGCCGCTCCAACTCGGCTTGAAAGGAGGTGGCGTTGGAGAAACCGGTGTGGTTGGCGGCGTTAAAGTTCCAGTTCGGATTCACGCGCCGGAGATCGGCGCGGCTGGGCCGCGCCAGACCGGTGCGCGCCTGATAGTTCCATTCCGACTCGACCGAATTGAGGGCAAAGCGCTGCTCCAGGTCGCGTCCGTGGTTGCCGATGTAGCTGAGCCGGAGCGCCGTGTCTTTCATCAGTTCCCGCTCGATCGTGAAGGTCCATTCCTGAGCCCGATTGTCGCTCCAGCGCCTGTGGTCCCACGGCATCATGCCCTGGGCGTTGATGCTGATCGGGAAAATCCCTTCCGTGGGGACGACGGCTTTGCCGACAAAGTCCTCGGCGGCCGGCGTGCTCTTGAGCGCGTAATTCGGAACCTGCCCGTTCCGGTCCCCGATGCTGTTGCTGAACCGCAGATTGAGCGGCGGGTTTGTGCGCGAAGTCTGCAGGATCTGCGACAGCGGCATGGTCCAGAAGTACTCCCCGTAACCCGCCCTCAGGATCCAGCGGTCTGTCAGCCGGATGGCCGCGCCGATGCGGGGCCCGAAGTTGTTGTTGTCGGCCGGAATGAGATTATCCGGCATCCCGGCCTCCCGAGCCGTCTTCCAGGTCAGGCCCCGCACCTTCCAGGAGGCCAGCACCGAAGGCGGGATGCCGGGCAGATCCTCCATCCGGACGTTCTTAGGCGTGACGACCTCAAAGCGGTCCGCGAACGTGTTCAGGTTCACGTTTACCATCCGGTTGAACTTTTCTTCGTACGCCGTCCATTTGTCCCACCGCACTCCCAGCTCGAGCGTGACCCTCGGATGAACCTTCCAGCTGTCGTGGAAATACAGCCCGACCTCCTGCTGTTCGAAGTAGAAAAAGCCCCGGTTGAACTGGTTGGAAAGGAACGTCGGCAGCCCCATCAGCAGGCTGGCGAAGCCCACTCCTGTGAAGGAAACCGCCTGGTCGTTGCGCGGATCGTATTGCGCCGTCCAGGCCGATCCGAACGTGTGAGAGCCTTGCGATTGCTGCAACTCCCGGATGTTGTTGTACTCGTAACGGACCTTGCCACCGAATTTGATGGAGTGCTTTCCGCGAATCCAGGTCACGTTGTTGTCGAGCTGGTGTGCGGTGAGCATCTCATCCTTCCGGTTGTCGCCGTCCCAGCAGCCTCCGTAAAAGAAGGGACTGTTGCCGCTGGCGCAGATGGTAGGCCATCCCGTTGCGCCGAACGGATTCGGCAGACCCAGGCGGTCCGGCCAGTTCACGTCGTTGGCCAGAGTCCCGGAACTTTTGGGCGCCCGGTGGCTGGAGACCTGCAGCTCGTTCAGAAACGTCGGGGTGAAAACATGATTCCACCGCACGAAGCTCGAATACACTTTCGCGTCCGACAAGCTGCTGCCTCCGGCGTCAGTGGAACCGGGTCGGGGGAAGCCAAAAACGCCGCCGAAGACCTTGTTGAGCGCCCAGGAACGCGTGAAACGGCCGGAGAGGCTGTCCTGAGCGGAGAAGACGTGATCGCCTTTGACGGTCAGTGTGTCTCGATCGTTCTGATTAGGGTAGAAAGCGACGAAGTTGGTCGCGAGGAAGGGATTCACGGCCGCGTTCGGGCCAGCAGGATCCGGAGAGACTCCGCGCATGGTTTCGGCGAACTTCGAGATCCGGTTCGCGGGGATGCGGTTGCCTGGAAAGGGAAGCCGGGTCCCGTCAGCGCGCGTCGAAAACGGATCGTAGATCGTGATGCGTTCGCTGGCGGCCGTAATGGCGTTGCTCAGGTCGCCGGCCCACATCTCTGGCGTCGGCACGCGCGCCTGCGCAAAGCGCGCCTCCCGCTGCCGCAGGCCTTCGTAGGCCGCAAACCAGAAGGTCTTGTTGCGGAGGATGGGCCCGCCCGCTGTGGCCCCGAACTCATTGCGAATGAGCTGCGGCGGCCGGAAGCTCTGCCCCGCTGCGGGCAGATCCTGGCGCTGCCGTGCGCGCAAACCGCCGAAGTTGTTGCGATGCGTCTCAAACACACTGCCGTGGAACTCGTTGGTCCCGCTCTTGGTCACCAGCGAGATTGTGGCCGGGCGCGAATACTGGGCGCTCGATCCGGCGGTTTCGATGCGAAACTCCTGGATCGTGTCCAGCCCCGGCTGGACTCGTGCAATGCCTCCTCCGAACCGGTCCACCAGCGAGACGCCATCGAGCAGCATCTCCGCAGCGCCCACCTTCAATCCGTTGACGCGGGGGCTGCCGCCGCCCTCCACGCCGGGCGTCAGATCGAACAGGTTTGTGATGGCGCGCCCGTTCAACGGGAGCTGTTGAATCCGCAGCGCATCTTTGACGTCGTTGACCTCCATGCCGACGGTGGTGACAACCGGCGCTACACCGGTTACTTCCACGACGGACTCCACGCTGCCTAGGTCGAGCACGGGATCCACCACCACCGTCTGGCCGGCCGCCACCTCTAAGGTCCCGCTCCAGCGTTTGAATCCCGTGGCCTCTACCGAGAGCGCATACGGGCCGATGGGCACGCTCGCAAAGTAATACACGCCCAGCGCCGTGCTCTGCGCGCTGCGTGCCACGCCGGTCCGGGTATGAACCAGGGTGACTTTGGCGTTAGGGACAGCCGCGCGCGTGGCGTCCAGCACGGTACCCTGGACGACGCCCAGCCCTGTCTGCGCCAAGACGGGAGTGGAAGCCAGTGCGCCCAAACAAACGACATTTATGGCCACCGGCAAGAAACTGGTTGACCGCATCGTCCACCTCCCCGGGGCGGAATGCTGACTTGCTGCCATGGTATTCCAACATCGCCAAAGCGTCAAGTAAAATCACGACCCACGGCGGCGGAGCCTGACAGCGGTCTAAATCGGCGAAATTCCCTCTTGCCCTCAAAGACGACCCCGGGTAGAATGAAGGGTTTGATTCCTTGCGTGACGCAAGGAAAAAGATCATGGAGACGCTCGCTCCTGGCCGCCGCCGTGTATTGCGGATCCCGCATGTGCGGGCCACGAACCGCGCCGCGATTCTGCAACTGTTGCGGCGGCATCGCACGCTATCGCGGGCGGAGATCGCGCGCCGCACGGGGCTGTCGGAAGCAGCGATCTCCCGTATTGTGGCCCAACTGATCGCCTCCGAGATCGTGGTGGAGGAGGGCGGGGAAGACGCAACGGGCGGCCGCCCCGCGATCCGGCTTCAGCTAAACGAAAACCGCTTCCAGGCCTTCGGGGTGGACATTCTCAACTGGGAAACCCGGATTTCGCTCGGTACGATCTCGGGCAGGATTCTGGAATCGCACCGCTTCCGTACTCCCCCGACTCCCGAGAAGGCCCTGAATTTGATCGCCGAGCAGCTCGAGCGCTTCGGTCCTCACCCGGTGGGCGTCAGCGCCCGCGGACTCATTAATAGCGAGACCGGCGTGGTCATCCTCGGTAGCGATCCGGCTTGGATCAACGTCCCCGTCAAGCAGTACCTCGAAGAGCGCCTCCACCGCCCGGTCTACGTGGACAACGACGTCCGGATCGCAGCCCTGGCCGAGTACCATTACGGGGCTCCCGATATTCAAGGCTGCCACTGCGTCTTGTTCCTCATGGTGAGCGAGGGCGTGGGGGGAGCGATCATCCTGGACGGCCGGCTCTACCGAGGCCCCCGCATGGCGGCAGGCGAATTCGGAGAGATGAAGATTTCCGACGCCGCGCCGCCCGAGCTGCATCCCCGTCCCGGGACCCTGGAGTCGCTGGCCTTCGACAGCGCCACAGTGCGCCGCTACGCCGAGCTTTCGGGCGGCAAAGTCAAGCCGAACTCCGGAAACACCTCCGAGCAGGTCAAGCGCATCTGCCATCTCGCCTTGCAAGGGGATCCGGCCGCCCGCAAGGCGGTTGAGGAGACGGGCCGGTACCTCGGCATCGGCATCACCAACGCCGTCTGGGCTCTGGATGCCGAAGCGGTGGTGATTGACGGGCCGATTACGGAGGCGTGGCCTGTGCTTGCAGCCGCCATCCGGGAGCAGTTCCCCGAGGACGTGCTCAATTTCCGCAACCTCATGCTGCGGCCATCGTCTCTTGGGGGCGAAGCCGCCATCGTCGGGGCGGCGACACTACCGTTTTCCTCCCTGTTCTCCACGGGGGAAATCCCGCGCTCCTGAACAATCATGTGCGCAGCCTGGGCGGTGCTGACCGCGTTGTCGGCCGCCGGAGCGGTGTCCCTGCCGGGCGGCTATTTTCCTTTGCTCAAGGCCGGAGCGGAAAAGGTGGAGGCGCGGCTCCGGGCCGAACCTGCCGCGGACCTCAAAGCAATTGAAGCCAGACCGGGTTGGAGGCACTTTCCCTACGCTATTCTGGCGCCGGCGGTGCTTTATACAAAGCCGCATCCGCAAAACCGCTGGTATGGCGATCCCGCGATGATCGCATTGGCGATCCGCATCGGTGACCTGCTCGCCGCCGAGCACGAAAAAGGGCTTTTTGAACCGCGGCTGGACAGCGACTGGGACACGTACATGTGGTTGGAGGCCTGGCGCCTGCTCGAGAACCGGCTGGGAGCGCAGCGCCGCTCCCGCTGGAAGAAAGCCATCGAGGACAATGTGGCGTTGCTGGTCGAGGACGCCGCCGACCGGCTCGACTTCCCCTGGTACAACTCTCCCTTTATCGGCACTTCGCCCAATCACTACGCGCTGTGGGCTGCCAACTTGCTTCTGGCGGGGCAAGTATTTGGGAACCGGAACTGGGAAAAGCTCGGCCGCACCATCCTGCGCCGTTTCGCGGTGGAAGAGCAGACCCCGGATGGGTACTGGGGTGAGCATAGCCGCGACGGTCCCACCCCGGGCTATAACTATCTCACCCTGAGCGCGGCGGGGCTTTACTGGGAGCTCACCCGCGATCCGGACGCGCGCGGTGCCCTGCGCCGTGCCACCGAGTTTCACAAGCACTTCACGTGGCCCGACGGTACGCCGGTTGAGGTGCTCAACGACCGAAACCGCCACTGGGGCGTCTCCGCCTGGGGTCACTTCGCCTTTTCTCACTTTCCGGACGGGCGCCGCTACGCCGAGTTCCTGACAAGCTTCTTCCGCCCGGATGCCCTCACCATGGACCAGTTGGGAAGACTCGCGCAAAACGCACTTTACTATCACGAGGGTGCGACCGCGCCCATCCCGCAGGAACAGGATCGCTACTCCTACCGCATGCAAGTGCCGGGCGGAATCCGCAAAACCGGGCCTTGGGTCGTCGCGCTTTCCGGCATCATCAGCACCCAGGCCGTCACCAGCCGGTTCTACCTGGACCGTCAGGCCCACCTCAGCGTGTTCCACACCCGCCTCGGCCAGATCATTACCGGAGCGAATTCCAAGCGCCAGCCCGAGCTGGCGACGCTTTCCGAAAGAATCGGCGATCGGGTTCTTCATTTGCCCATGAGCAGCCGCCTGCTCATGAGCGACGCCGGGGACCGCCTCTCGCTTTCGTACAACACCTTTTGGGCCGACCTTTTCGTACCGCCGCCTCAGGCACGCCGGGCCGACTTGCGTTTCGTGATTTACGGCAAGGGCCGGCCGCCCGAGCAGGCGCAGCTCGCCCTGCAATTGTGCCTGAAGTCAGGCGAGACTCTGGAGACCGGAGCCGGCCGGAGCTTCGTCGTGGGGCCGGAGCCGCTCCAGCTCGGCCCTGAAGATCTGGGCGGCCTGCTCCGTCATCGCGGCTGGGAGATCAGAGTGGACGAAGCGGCCTCCCTGCTGTGGCCCGTCTTTCCCCACAACCCGTACACGGACGCTCCCGAGACCAGCCTCGAGCATGCCGTGGCCCAGCTTTCGGTGCCGCTGCGGCTGAAATCGGTGCCCGGCAAATACGTCCGGCCCCGGGAGCAAGAAATCCTCGTCTCGCTCCGCGCGCCCTAGCGCAGCAGCTCCAGCGCCTTGCGGAAGAGGGGCTCAAACCCGGCGGGAGTCCCGGCGGCCTTGGCTTTGCGCACCGCAGCTTCGGCCGCCGCCCGGGTACAGCCCAGATTGACCAGCGCAGAAAGCACGTCCTGATCGAGAGCGGTGAAGGCAGCGGCCGCGGCTGGAGGCGGCAGTTCCCCTCGCGCCCCGGGCCAGTCCAGCTTGTCCTTGAGTTCGAGCACGATCCGCTCGGCCGTCTTTTTCCCCACACCGGGAATGCGCACCAACTGTTCGACCTGTCCGCTTCGAATCGCGGCGACGAGCTCCGCGGTGGGAAGTCCCGAAAGCACGGTGACCGCCAGCCGGGGCCCGATGCCGCTTACCGCGATCAGCCTCTCGAACAACGCTTTCTCTTCGACCGACAGGAAGCCGTACAGCGCAATTTCGTTTTCCCGGACGTGCGTGTGGATGCGCAGCTGGACTTGCGATCCGGGAGCGGGAAGAGCCGAATAGGTCGAAACCGGAATGGTGACGTCATAGCCCACTCCGCCGGTTTCCACAATGACTTGGTTGGGATGCTTTTCAAGCAGGGTTCCGCGCAGCGATGCGATCATAGTGGGCGTAGTTATTGTACATGGCGAGGCGGCGCTTCTTCGTGGAAGACGTACGGAACGGCTGGGCGGAGCTGCGCGGGCAGGCGGCCGAACACCTGCGCCGCGTGCTGCGGGCCGAGCGGGGCCAGCGCTATGAGATTTCCGACAATCAGGACGCCTACCTTGCAGAGATCGCCGACTTCGGGCCGGCCCGCGTCCGTTTCCGCGTGGTGGAGCGGCTGGAGGAGGCACCGCTTCCCGTGCGCACGGTTCTGCTGGCGGCGCTGGTGAAGTTCGACCGCTTCGAGTGGATGCTGGAAAAGGCCACGGAGCTGGGCGTGGACTCGGTGATTCCAGTCCGGACCGAGCGCAGCGAAAAGGGCCTCGAGCGGGCCGCGGAAAAACGCCTGGAGCGGTGGCGGCGGATCGTGCTGGAGAGCAGCCAACAGGCACGGCGTCTGCGCAAGCCGGCGGTTTATGAGCCGCGGCCGCTGGAGGAAGCGCTGGTCTGGGAAGCAAGGTTCCGCTATCTGCTGGATGAAGCCCCCGGCTCGCCTCCGCTGCTGGCCGTGCTGCCGGAGCCCGGGACGCGCGCCCCGGCCGACATCGTGGCGCTGCTGGTGGGACCGGAGGGGGGCTGGACGGAAGCGGAGCGCGCGGCGAGCCGCGAGGCGGGCTGGCAGGGGGTTTCGCTTGGGCCGCTGGTGCTGCGGGCGGAGACGGCAGCCATCGCGGCGCTCGCCATCCTGGCCAATGCATGGGTCGCGGCGTCCCGGCTCCGGTAGAATGGAGGCATTCGATGACGCGGCGCAGGTTTTTGGAACTGGCGGCCACGGCGGGGGTGGCACGTGCTGCAGGATGCCGGATCGTCCGGGTGGAGGCCTTCCCGGTCAATTACCCGGTGGCGGCCCACTTCAAATTCTTCACCAAGCCGGAGCGACCTTCGGTCTTCGTCAAAATTACTTGCGATGACGGCGCGGTCGGCTGGGGTCAGAGCGTGCCGATACCGACCTGGAGTTACGAAACGCCGGAATCGGTGTTGTCGGCGATTGAAAGATACCTCGGACCGGCGCTGGTCGGACACGATCCACTGGATGTTGCGGGGGCGCATGCCCGCATGAACCGGGCGATTGCGCCGTCGTTTTCAACAGGGATGCCCATCGCCAAAGCGGGGATTGACCTGGCGCTCCACGATCTGGCAGGCAGACTGCACGGCGAGAGCCTTCCCGAGCGCTGGGGACGCAAGCCGCTCGAACGCATCACCCTGAGCTGGACGGTCAATCCGGCGACGCTCGATGAGACAGAGCGGCTCGTCGAAGAAGGCCGGGCACGGGGCTACCGGCACTTTAACGTAAAAGTGGCGCCGGACCCGAACTACGATCTGGAACTGTGCCGCCGCGTCAGGAAACTGGCGCCGGAGGCCTTTCTGTGGGCGGATGCCAACGGTGGTTACGATCTGGCTACGGCGCTCCAGGTCATCCCTAAACTCGCCGACGCGGGTGTGAATGTCCTCGAGCAGCCGCTGCCGGCCAATCGCCTGACCGGATACCGTGAGCTGCGCAAACAAGGGGCGCTGCCGATTTTGATGGATGAAGGCGTGGTCTCTTCGGCGGAGCTTGTGGAGTTCATCAAGCTGGGTTTGCTGGACGGAGTGGCCATGAAGCCCGCGCGCACGGCCGGCCTGTGGGACGCGCGGCGCCAGATTGAGATCCTGCTGGATGCCGGGCTGCTGTTTCTGGGCAGCGGCCTGACGGATCCCGACGTGTCGCTGGCGGCTTCCCTTCAACTCTACGCCGCCTACCAGCTCAAGTTCCCGGCGGCGCTCAACGGCCCGCAGTTCTTGCGGGGGAGCTGTCTGAAGCAGCCGCTGGTGGTAAAGGAGGGGACGATCGAGGTGCCGCTCGGCCCCGGCCTGGGCGTGGAGGTGGACGAGCAGAAAGTGCGAGCGGGAATCACCTAGGCTGAATCGGTTCGAGGGGGCGGCGGCCTTTGCTCTTCGACCGGGCATCATCATGGACTACGACGAGCAGGGTCGCGCGGCCGGCATCGAGATGCTGTATTTGTCAAAACGCGCGCCGGAGACCCATATGCGGCGCTTGTCGTTCGACTCCGTCCCGAAAGTCGCTTGACACAGTGCGGGCAGGCGTCACCTGGCGGCGGGCGCGGAGTTGCCGCAGCCGGAGAGTGGAGGTATATTTCGGGGAGGCTGCGGCGCGAGCAAAAGCCGTGGCGTCGGGGAGGTGGGCGTATGCGATGCGTAGCCGTGATGCTGCTGGGTGCAGTGGGCCTGTTCGCTCAGGGGACTACCTCGCGCGTGCTCGGGGTCGTGCAGGATCCGAGCGGCGCCGCAGTACCGGGGGCGACCGTCCGGCTGGTCAACGAGGGCACGCAGGTTTCCTTTGCAACCAGAACGTCCGAGTCAGGGACCTATGTGTTCGAGGCGGTCCAGCCCGGCCGCTACACGGTCGAGGTCGAGGCGCCGGGCTTTAAGAAATTTCTGGCGCGCGGAACGCCGGTGAGCATCGGGCAGCCGGCGACGGTCAACGTGACCCTCGAAGTCGGGGCCGTCACCGAGCAGATCGAAGTCAGCGCGGCCTTTGAACTGGTACAGACCTCCACTTCAGGCAATATCGGGAACCTGTTCACCGAGCAGATGATCCGGGACCTGCCGATCGTGGGGGTGCGGGGCCGAAATCCGCTGACGCTCGTGCTGCTCCAGCCGGGGGTGGTCTCCGGGGCCAACACCGGCGGAGGAGTGCATGTGCACGGCGCGCGCGACCGGGCCTGGAACTTTACGCTGGACGGCATCGACATCAACGAGACGAGCGCCGGGGGGTCGAACTTTTCCCCGCTGCGCACCAATCCGGATTCCCTGGCGGAGTTCCGCGTGCTGACCTCGAGTTTCACCGCGGACTACGGGCGCAATAGCGGCGGCCAGGTGAGCATGGTGACGCGATCGGGATCCAACGAA
Organism: Acidobacteriota bacterium; assembly: GCA_037446115.1. GTDB lineage: Bacteria > Acidobacteriota > Terriglobia > Bryobacterales > Bryobacteraceae > JANWXD01. The sequence goes on from JBBIJF010000016.1 coordinate 74,679, forward strand.
TTGCACGGCAGCGGCTTCTGGTTCTACCGCACGCCGCGGCTGAACGCCAACGAATGGGAGAACAATCTGAACCGGGTCGGCAAGCGACAGTTTGTGCAGCACATCTGGGGCGCGAGCCTGGGCGGCCCCATCGTGCGCAACAAGACGTTCTTCTTCACGAATCTCCAGTGGCTGCGTGCCCTGCAGACGCAGGTGGTGAACCGAACCGTGTACACCGCCGAGGCGCGTCGCGGCATTCTCCGATATGTCAAAGGCGGGCGGAACCAACCCGCAGGCGTGGCGGGAGCGTCCGTAGACGCCGCCGGCAACGTGCTGCCCGGGGTTTCGATCGGAACCTACAACGTGGCGGCCAGCGATCCCCAGCGGCTCGGTCTGGACCAGACCATTCAGGCACTGGTGAATCAGCAGCCGTTGCCGAACAACTTCACGGGCGGCGACGGCCTGAACACCGCCTTGTTCACCTTCACGGCGCCGGAAAAGGAGAGGCAATACGACGCGGTCCTCAAAGTGGACCACATCCTCAACGACCGCACCATGTTCTACGCGCGGATGGCCTGGGGCCGGCAGGATACGCTTTGCGACAGCGTCAATGGCGGGCTGGCCACCTTCCCGGGCGCCCCTTGCGTGGTCGACACGCGGCGCTCCCCCCGCAATCTGGCCGTGAACTGGCGCTGGAACCCGCGGCCGGACATCACCAATGAGATGGTGTTCGGCTTCAATCGGTTCACGTTTGATTTCCAGATCCCCACGGCGGACCTGAGCAAAGTCACGCTGGTGGCCCCGGTGGCGGTCGTGGCGGAATACAGCTTCGGCAACAAGCGGCGTCTGCACACCTGGCAGTTCGTGGAGAACTTTTCGTGGTTCCGGGGCTCGCACGCACTCAAGCTGGGAACCAACCTGCGGTTCCAGAAACATCTGGACGTGCGCGGCTCCATCGCGGGCGCCAATGCGACCCAGGCCGTGAATTTTTCGACGGCCGTCAACACGGTGGACCCGGCCACGTTCGGTCTGCCGCCGGACCTGAACGTGACCTTCGACCGGCCGGCGTTTCAATCTCACATCAACTTCCTGCTGGGTCGTGTGGGCAATATTACGCGCGGGTTTCCGTCGAAAGGGGACCAGTTCGTCGAAGGTCTGTACAATTTCGACGCGCGCTATCCGGAGTACGACTTCTACATTCACGACACCTGGAAGCTGCGGCGGAACCTGACGGTGGATCTGGGCCTGCGCTGGGAGATGAAGCTGTCGCCGCGAAACCCGGAGGACCGGATCACGCGACCGGATCAGCTGGTGCAGGCAGGCGCCCGGCCGACCAACACACTCCAGTGGGTGCGGGGAAGTCTGTTCGAGGACTCCCTGGACAATTTCGGCCCTACGGTGGGGCTGGCCTGGGATCCCCTGGGCACGGGGAAGACCTCGATCCGCGCCAATTACCGCATCGCCTATGACCGGTTGAACACCTTCGTGCTATCCTCCGCGGTGTTCCAGACGCTGCCCGGCCAGACGCAGGGGGTCAACGACACGAGCTTCGGGCAAGCGGGCGGGCGCCTGGCCAATCTGCCGCGACTCGCGCCGCCCGCCGTCAAGCCGAGCGAACTGGCGCAACCGCCGGCGTTTTCCAACAACGTCATCACGGTGGTGGATCCTCAATTCAAGATGCCGACCACGCACATGTGGAGCCTCTCGCTCCAGCGCGAGATCGCGCCGCGCACCGTGTTGGAGATCAGTTACATCGGACGGCGGGCTTACCATCTGTTCGGTGCTTACAACGCCAACCAGGCTGAGATTTTCCGGAACGGGTTTCTCCAGGCGTTCAACGTCGTCAAGGCGGGCGGAGAATCGGAGTTGATGAACCAGCTGCTCGTGGCGGACTCACGGCGGCGGGCGGGAGAGACGGGATCGCAGATGGTGCGGCGCCTTTTCGCTTCGACCTTGCAGCTGAATTCGGTCGCGGGCCTGGCGGCTTCCATCGCCACCCGACTGCAAGGGACGCCCCCGCGCTCCGTGACCGATCTTTCGGGCATGGGGCCGTTTTTCTTCCTCCCGTTCCCGCAGTTCAGCAACGGGATGCGCGTGATTGACTCGAACGACTTTTCGACCTACCACGCCCTGGAGATCCAGGTGGAGCGCCGGCTGACGGGCGGCCTCAGTTACCAGGCCAGCTATACCTGGGCGAAGTCGCTCGACACGCGCTCCTTCGATCCTGCGTTCACGGTGGTTTCGACGGCCAACGCGCAGTCTGCGTCTTCGACGCCCTTCGATATCTACAACCGCAGGCTGAATTACGCGCGCTCGGATTTTGACCGCACGCACGTGGTCCAATCCAACTGGGTGTGGGAACTACCTTTCGGGCGCGGCCGCAAGTGGGGCTCAGGCTGGCCTTCTGCGGCGGACAAGGTTTTGGGAGGGTGGCAGGTGACCGGCTTCCTGCGGCTGATGAGCGGCAGGCCGTTCACGGTTTACTCGGGGGCGAACACCTTCGGCAGCGTCAACCAGTCGCCGGCCGATTGCAGCGGATGCACTCGCGACATGGGACGCCTGTTTGACGATCCGGGTTCGGGCTTGAAGTGGTACCTGAACGAAGGGGAGCGTGCGCGCTTTTCGATCCCGGCACCGGGGCAGATGGGCAACACGGGCCGCAACTTTCTGGAGGGTCCAGGTTCGTTTAACATGGACCTGGCAGTGCTCAAGCGCATCGGACTCGGGCGCGAGGGTTTTTATCTCGAACTGCGGGGTGACTTCACCAACCTGACGAACACGCCGTCGTTCGGCTTCCCGACCGCAACCGTAACGTCCACGATCTTCGGGCGCGTGCGCGATAGCGTTGTGAGCACGTCGCGCAAAGTTCAACTGGGAGCGAAGCTGTATTTCTGACAACGTGAACTCGACAACACCTGCACTCGAAAGAAGGCGGCGAGTCTTCCTGCTGTGCGCGGCTACGTTGCTTCCGGCGGCCGTGCTGGTTGCGGCGAGCCCGTTTTCGTTTCGGGAAACGGCGGAGCGGGTGGAGCTCACCGAGGGCGGCAGGCCGGTCCTCGTGTACAACTACGGCATGGTCCTCAAAGAGGGCGTGCCGGAGAGCCGGCGGCGGTCGAGCTACGTGCATCCGCTGTGGGCGCCCGACGGCACAGTGGTTACAGATGATTTTCCGCGCGACCACTATCATCACCGCGGCATCTTCTGGAGCTGGCCCGTGGTGCGCGTCGGGGGCCGCACGTACGACCTGTGGACCATCCGGGGGATTCACCAGAAGTTTGTGCGCTGGAAGGCACGGGAGGCAGGAGCGGAGACGGCGCGGCTCGCAGTGGAGAACGGCTGGTTTGTGGAGGACCGACAGGTGGTCCGCGAGGAAGTGGAAATCCTCGTCCACCGCACCGCCGGTCCGGCCCGCCAGGTCGAGTTCGCACTCGCCTTCGAGGCGCTCCGGGAGCCGGTGGAGATCGCCGGCGAGCAGCTGGACCGCAAGGGATACGGCGGCTTCTCGGTACGCTTCGCACCGCGGACGGGGACGCGGATTGTGACCGAGGGCGGAGTGGAGACGCGCGATACGGACATGGCCCGCCACCGCTGGGCGCAGCTGGAAGCCCTCTATGAAGGGCGGCCCGCGACGCTGCGGATCGAGATTGATCCGCAGAATCCTGGTTTCCCGAACGGCTGGTGCCTCCGTCACTACGGGTTTCTCGGAGTAAATTACCCCGGCTTGGAAATGCACACCCTCGTTCCAGGCAAGCCGTTGCGCATGCGCTATCGCGTGACGGTGTCCGCAGGAACGACTTCCAACTGACTCACCCGGCTTCGGATCGCTACAATGGCGGCATGGCGTTGGTCAGTCGCAGGGATCTTGCGCGCGCAGCCGGAGGCGCCGTTCTGAGCGCGCGGATCTATTCGCAAGTCTCGGGGGCCGGCGAGCGCATCTGCGCTGCGGTGATCGGCTGTGGCGGAATGGGCATGGCCCACGTCCGCACCCTCGTCAAGATGCGCGAGACGGACAACGTCGAGATCCTGGCGGTGTGCGACGTCTTCGACAAGCGCGCGGAGGCGGCCGCCCGGCTCACCGGCGCCGCGCCGTACCGGGACTACCGCCGCGTCCTGGACCACAAGGAAATCGACTACGTCGTGATCGCGACGCCGGAGCACTGGCACTTCCGCATGACGATGGAGGCCGCCGAGGCGGGCAAGCACATCTACTGCGAGAAACCGATGACACACACCGCGGAGGAGGCCAAAAAAGTCGTGGCCCGGATCCGGAACGGCCGCGTGAAGATGCAGGTGGGTGTGCAGGGCATGTCGGACGATTCCTACGAGACGGCGTACCGTTATGTGCGCGAAGGGGTGCTGGGCGACGTCGTGCTCGCGCAAATTGATTACTCGCGCAACTACCGGAACGACTTCTGGACGGGGCCCCTGGATCCCGACGCGCGGCCGGGGGTCAATCTGGACTGGAACGCGTGGCTCGGACCGGCGCCGAAACGAGCCTGGGATCCGGAGCGCTATTTCCACTGGCGGCGCTACTGGGATTATTCGAGCGGCATTGCCAGCGACCTGTTCATCCACCGCGTGACGCGCATCATCAAAGCGCTGGGGCTCAAGTTTCCCGAACGGGGCGTGGGCTCGGGAGGGAAATGGCATTTCCGGCAGTCGCCGGCCGAGGTGCCGGACACCTTCAATATGCTGCTCGACTACCCGGGCGGGCCGACGGTCGTGCTGGTGTCTTCGATGGCCAATGACACGCCGGTCGATCACGTCCTGCGCGGCCATAAAGCGACGCTGGAGTTCACGCGAACGGGTTTCGTGATCCGGCCCCAGCGGCTGTATGCCGGCGAGATGAAGGAGATTGTGCACCAGAAGACGGGCGGCGAGGACATCGCGCTCCACCATCGGAATCTGATGCGCGCCATCCGGGTGAACGAACCGCTCCGTTGCAACTGCGAACTGGGCTACTACGGCGTGGTGGCCTGCCAGATGGGGGTCCAGTCGTGGCGAATGAGAAAGTACGCGCTGTGGGACGCACGGCGCGAGCGGATCGTGCTGTCATGAAGCGGCTTCCGGTTGCTCTGGCAGTTCTGACCTCCGCAATGTTCGCCCAGCCCTACGATCTGCTGCTGCGCGGCGGGCACGTGATCGACCCGCGCAACGGAGTGGACACGGCGGCGGACGTGGCCATCCGCGACGGAAAAGTGGCGGCCGTCAGGCCCGGAATTCCTCCTTCTCAGGCGCGCCGGCAGGTGGACATAAGCGGCCTGTATGTGACGCCGGGCCTTGTGGACATCCATACGCACCTGTTTGCGACCTACGGGCTGCCGGATGTATGGGCGGGGGACAACAGCGTGCGCGCCGACGATTTCAGCTTCCGGACCGGGACGACGACGATGGTGGACGCCGGGACGGCGGGTTGGCGAAACTTCGAGACGTTCCGCTATACGGTGGCGGACCGGACGCGGACGCGCGTGCTGGCGATGATCAACATCGCCCCCTACGGGATGATCACCGACGAGGTGGAGCAGTCCGGCTTCAATCCTACCGAAGTGGCGCGCCTGGCCAAGAAGCACAAGGACGTGGTCGTGGGGGTGAAGTCGGCGCATTACCGGCTCCCGGACTGGCGCTCGGTGGACGCGGCGGTGGAGGCAGGCAGGCTGGCGGGAATCCCGGTAATGGTGGACTTCGGCTACTTTCTGCCCGAGCGGCCTTACTGGCACCTGGTGACCGAGCGGCTGCGGCCTGGCGACATCTCGACGCACTGCTTCCGGGCGCCGGTGCCGTGGGTGGATGAGAAGGGCCGGTTGTACGAGTACCTGTTCGAAGCGCGCCGGCGCGGGGTGAAGTTCGACGTCGGCCACGGGGGCGGCAGCTTCGCGTTCCGGAACGCGGTACCGGCCACCGAGCAGGGTTTCTATCCGGACTCGATCTCAACCGACCTGCACACGGGGAGCATGAACGCCGGGATGATGGACCTGCCCACGACGATGTCCAAGTTTCTGGCCATGGGAATGCCCCTCAAAGAAGTGATCCAGCGGGCGACCTGGAACCCGGCGCAGATGATCCAGCGGCCGGAACTCGGACACCTGAGCGAGGGCGCAGTGGCCGACATCGCAGTGTGGCGGCTGCTCGAGGGAGAGTTCGGTTACCGCGATGCGCATGAGGGCCGGCTGGCGGGGCGCCGCCGGCTGCTCTGCGAGATGACCCTGCGGGAGGGGCGCATCGTGTGGGACTGGAACAGCCGGAGCGCCACGGATTATCGCATGCTCGGGCCGACCTACGGGGTGCGCGAGGGCATAGACCATATCGTGCGGCCGCCGCGGTAGGGTCGCTTGGCGCTGCTTCCCGGCCGCGGGAACGGTTCAGAAGTTGATTTTCACTCCGAACTGGAACTGGCGCGGATCCAGGGCCGAAGTGAAGGCGAGCGGCTCGGTCGGGATGCCGCGACGGCCCGTCAGCGGGCGGGGCAAGCTCGACAGCGGCACGTCGCCGACCGTATTGTTCACCGTCCGGAAGTTGGTGCGGTTGAGCAGGTTGAACCCTTCTGCGATGAATTCCACGTGCGGGCGCTCGCCGGCGCCGAGACGGAACGTCCGGGAGAGCCGCGCGTCCACCGTAAAGAAATTCGGTCCCTTGCCGATGTTGCGGCCCGCTCCGAGAGGGCGGTGCGTGTTGGAGTGGCGGTCACCCAGGTTGTCCACACCGGCCAGCACGTTAAAAGGGCGAAAGGAGCTGGCGATCACGATGGGAGCGAAGGTGAAGCCGGAGCCGAGCCTGCGGATCCAACCGCCCGAAGAGCCGGCAGGCGCCTGCAACACCGCGGTGAAGATGAACCGGTGCGCCTGGTGAAACGCCGAGAGCGCGCGCTCGGCGCGCGCATTCAGCTGATCGTGAGGCTGAAAGTCGGTGTTGAAGTCCGTGACCTCGTCTATGGCCTTGCTCCAGGTGTAGCTGGCCTGGATGAGAGAGCGTCCGGTGAACCGCTTGCTGACCTGTACGATTCCGGCGTGATAGAAGGAGTTGGCCGTGGACTCGAAGATGTTGCGCTGGGCGATGAGCGGGTTGAAGAACCCGAAGGTGGGAGCGCCGTCCGGGCGCCTTCCGGTGTAAAACAGGTTGCGGTCCAGGTTGCGCACCAGGTGAGCCCCGCGGTTGAAGTTGTAGGCGAGAGAAAGCGCCACGCCGCCGATGGCTCGCTCCAGCTCGAAGCTGGCCTGATGGGCGTAGGGGTTCACGAAGTCGTCCACGATACCGAAAACGACGGAGAAAGGCGCAGTCGGTGAAGGTCTCAGCCCGAACTGAGCCAGATCCTCCAGGCGGATAGAGCGCCGCCCGATCACATCCTGCGCGATGAGAGTCTGGTAGATGTCCGCGGCGGTGAGCAAGCGGCCGGTTCGGGGATTGAGCAGCCCGGGAATGCCCGTCAGCGGCACGAAGGTCTGAGCGATCTGCCGGCCCGAGAGAGTGTCCGCCACGTTGGCCACCTGGATGTTGATCTGTGAGTAATACATCCCGTAGCCTGCCCGGATCACGGTGCGGGGTCCGGGAGCCCAGGCGAGACCGATGCGGCCGGCAAGGTTGTTCGGGTCGGTGCGCACCGGTTCAGGGTTGTCTTCGAGTTCATAGCGGGCGCCCAGATTCAGCGTAAAGGCCGGCGAGATACGCCAGGAGTCCTGGGCGAAGAAGTTGTACCGGCGGCTCCAGCCGGTCCAATACGGATCCCCGAAGCCCTGCTGGTAGAATTCGGGCAGCCCGAGACTGAAGGCCTGCAACGCCGTGAGCGGCGCCGAGAGGTTGGGGATCAGGCGGGCCTGCCCCGCCGCTGCAAGCGACTCGGCCAGGCGCGTGGTGAAGTTGGGATCTCCGGTGAAGTTGTTCAAAACGAGGCCGAGGGGCACGCGGCCGCCGAAGGTGAACCGGCCGCTGAAAAATGTTTCGGAGCGTACGCGGTCGCGCACCGGATTGATGTCCACACCGAGTTTCAGGCCGTGCCGGGCCACGTGATAGTTCCAGTGCTGCTGGAACTGATAGTGCCGCTCCCAGGCGGTGGAGGGCAGGAAGATGTCGCGGCCGAAGAAGCCGAACCCGGCGATATTCAGCTCCGGTCCCAGGGGATCCGTGGGCTGTACATCGAGCTGGTTGTACCCGTAATTCAGGCGCGTTTCGACCACGGTGCGGGGACTGGCCACCCAGGTGTGGCTGGCCGCGACGGTGCCATCGAAGACGTCCAGGCTGCGTCCGCGATTGAACGCAATCAGAGCGCCGAACTGTGCGTTTTGCGCGAAACTGCTGGTGAGATTGCTTCGCAGGAAGAAGCTGTGGCGTTCCGAGGGGCGGTAGTCCACCCGCACGGACGCCTGCGTGGTGTCCTCGCTGAACGGAAAGTTACCGCTGTTCTGGTTGAACAGCGCAACCGTGCGCGGGTGGTTGTTGGGGATCAACGCCTGCCGCATGGCCGCGGCCACGGCCCGCAACTGCGGGGATCCGGAAGCATCGAAGAAATTCACGAGCTCCTGCTGGGACGGCGTCAGGCGGGCGAAGATCGAACGGTCCTGGAGGATCGGAACGAAGGCCGTCTCCTGGCGATCCAGCCGTTCGAAGGCGGCAAACACGAACAGCTTGTCCTTGCGGAGCGGGCCTCCGGCGGTGGCTCCGTACTGGCCGCGGGTGAAGGCGGACTTAAGAGGGTCGAAATAGTTGCGCGCCTGGATGCGGCGATGGCGCAGGAACCCGAAGAGGTTTCCGGCGAAGTCGTTGGTGCCGGACCGGGAGACGATGTTGACGACGCCGCCGACGGCGCTGCCCAGTTCGGTGGTAAAGCTGTTGCGGTTGATCTGGAACTCCTGGACCGCTTCCTGGCTGAGCGAGGGTCGCACGCCGCCGGAGTTGTAGTAGTTCTCCATGCCGTCAATGGAGACGATGTTGCCGCGGCCGTTGCCGCCGCCGAAGCTCAGCCCGGACTGAGGCGTCTGGGCCACGCGAAAGTCGGTGTCATCCACCAGGTAGTCGGTGTCGACCACGCCGGGCACCAGCAGGGCGAAATCCAGGAAATTCCGCCGGTTGATCGGCAGGTGCTGAACGCGGAGCAGGTCCAGGGTGGCGGCCTGCTGGGTACGGCCAGGGTCCAGCACGGGCGGCTCCGCAGTCACGTTCACCTCTGTAGCGACGGTGCCGACTTCGAGGACGGTGCGGAGCAGCACGGTGTCGCCCACGCGGAGCTCAATGCCGTCCAGCACCTGGGTGTTGAACCCCTGGGCCTCGAAGCGCAGCCGGTAGGTCCCGGACGGCAGGGAGGCCAACAGATAGTCGCCTGCCGAGCTCGTCTGGGTGGTGCGCACCACCGCCCGGTCAACATCCACGGCTGTGACCTTCACGCCGACCAGCACGCCCCCGGTGGCATCCACAACCGTTCCGCGGATCTCACCGGTGCTGCGTTGCGCGGCCAGCGGGCAGGCCAGAAACCAACCAGCCGCGATCAGGATCATTTGCGTCCGCCCCATACGCACCCTCCTTGGCGATGCGAACGTATGCTAGCAATCTGGCGAGGAGGAAGCAACGCCGGGCGGGGCCGCCGGCGGCGTCAGAGACGCCACCGGAGGCCGAACTGGAGCAGCCGCGGAGGGCTCGGGTAGATGCCGCGCGTACGGTCCACGATGACGAGGCGGTCAAAGAGGTTCTTGACGGTGACAAACAGGGTGGTGCGCCGGCCCTCGAGCGGGTAGTTAAGGGTCGCGTTCCACAGGATGTGGCCGGGCAGCAGGCCGCGCTGGCCGTCCGCAGTGGGCTGGACCGTGTTCAGGTCGTCGCCGAACTGTCGCGAAACTGCGGCGCCCTCAACGAGCAGGTTCATCCCGCGCGCATGGGTGTAGATCAGCGAACCGGTGAACAGGTGGCGCGGAGCGTAGGGCAGCCGGTTGCCGCGCACGGAAACGCGCGCAAAACCGGGAACGGCGCTGTAACGCGTTCCCTCGAAGCGAGCCAGCGGCAACCACGTGTAGGCAGCCCGCAGCGAGACGTTATGCCGTGCGCCGAACCACTGCGGCACCTCCCAGCGGCCGGACCATTCCAGGCCTTGGTGCAACGTGCGGCCGGCGCTCGTCAGTGTGGCGCCGATGCCGCCGGCCACACTCGCCGGGATGATCTGGTTCTCGTAGTCCATGCGAAAGGCAGTGCCTTCTAGCGACAGGCGGCGGGCCGGGCGCCAGCGCGCGCCGAACTCGTAGTTCCAGCTCAACTCCGGATCCAGATCCACCGTGCCGCCGGCGTTGCTGATGATGTCCTCGGCCCGCGGCGGTGAAAAGCCGCGATGCACGCCCGCAAACAGGGTGAGGTCGCCCTGTGTGAAGGAGAGTCCGAGGCCGGGGATGAGCTCAGTCAGCTCGGTGCGGCCTACGGCGCCGTTGAGCCGGTTGTTGCGGTAGTAGCGGACGTGCTCCAGGCGCAGACCGGGAGTGAAGGCGAAGCGCCCGCGGCTGAGGCGGTTTTGCCAAAAGGCCGAATAGGCCTGGGTGCGGCGTTTGTTGTCCTCGACCAGGCGCCCGTCGCGAGACCACGGCCGCGGGCCGTTCTTCTGCTGGCGGTCCTGATCCTCGAAATGGGCCCGCACGCCGAAATCGGCTTCGTTGCCGAGGCCGAGCAAGCGGTGCGACGACCGGAACCGCGGCTCGACACCCCAGCTGTAATAGCCGCGCAGACGCCCTTCGTTGCCGCAAGCGGTCAGCAGGTCCGCCATTCCCGTGCAGCCGGGATCGCCGAGCCGGTTGGGGCGCTGGGCGGAGTTGCTCGACTGCCGCCACCAGTCGCGGTTGAAATGAGAGCCGTAAAGATTGGCGGTGAAGGCCAGCGTGGGGCTCAGGGTCTGCGCGTAGGAGAGGGAGGCGCCGATGCGATCCGGCGAGAAACGGTCGTTGAGGAACGGGTTCTGGCGCGGGTTGGCACGGAATTCCTCTTCGGTGAGGCCGGAGTATGTGACCTGGGAGCGCTCGCGGTAGTAGTTGAATCGCAGCGTCAGCAGGCGATCGGCGTCCCAGGCGGTGGAGGCTTTCAAGTTGAAGTCCGAGTAGCCGATGCGCGTGTTGTCACGGCCGCCTTCGCCCTGCTTGCGGGTCAGATCCGCCAGAAACCCCGTGCGGCCCCAGGTGCGACCGTAGCGCAGATGCCCGCTCAGGAAGTCGCGATTGCCTCCAGTGAGAAGCAAGTCACCTGCGGGACGGTCCGGGATCGCGGGCGTCAGGTAATTGATCACGCCGCCGACCGTGGAGGGTCCGTAAAGGATTTGGCCGGCGCCCTTGACGACCTCGATTCCTTCAAAGCGGTCCAGGGGCGGATGGTAATAGCTGGCGTTGTCGCCGTAGGGCGCGTAGGTCAGCGGGATACCGTCCTCGAGCAGCAGCACCTTGGTGGATCGCGTCGGGTTGAGGCCGCGGATGCCGATGTGGGGCCTGAGCCCGAAGCCTTCCTCGTTGGGCCGCACGAATACGCCCGGAATTCTGCGCAAGGCTTCGTCCACGTTGAACGGCCGGCTTTGCGTAAGCGCGGCTGCGTCCAGAATCTGGACCGACCCCGGAATTTCCTGTACCGCTGCTGCAATCCGGTTTCCGTAAACGACGATTTCCTGGCGGAGGGAGGCCGGGGCAAGAGAGACGACGAGTTCGGCCTGTTCGCCGGGCCGCAATAGCAGGGTGCGGTGGCTGTCGGCGAAGCCAGGGGCGGTGACCCGTAGCCAGTAATCCCCGGCGCCCAAGTTCTCAAAGCGGAAGGTGCCGTGGCCGTCGCAGATCTGTTTCCACTCGACGCCGGTGGCACGCAGCGTGAGCGTGACGGCGGCCGCCGGGACCGCAGCGCCGCTGATGTCGAGCACCTGACCGGAAAGGCGGGCGGCGGGCAGAGCGCCGGGAGCCGCATCCAGCAACGCCGGTGCAACTGCGCCCGCAAGCCAGAGCAGGGCGCAGAGGGACCACGGCGCTATTTGCTTGTGAAAACGGCGGTTTACATCTTCGGGGGCGGATATCAGGATATGAGAGCCCTTTTTTATTTTGCAACCGAATTGCGACTGCATACCTCGAAGATAGCGCTGCCTCCGGCCGTTGTCAACCCTGCGCGGGCCAGCGTCTTTCTGCGCGGCTTCAGCGGCGCCCTGGCGCGGCTGAACGGTGGCGGGGGAAGAGCGGGCGGTACTATTCGAAAAACGGCTCGCCGGGCTTGCGGTAGCGCCAGGCCACATCTTCATCGAGCCGGACGCCCAGACCGGGAGCATCGGGCACGCAGATGCGGCCGTCCTCAATCAGCGGCTTGTCCCGGTCTTTGATGAGGGCATCGAAGAAGGGCACGTCGGCGGCGTGGAATTCGAGCGCCAGACAGTTGGGGATGGCGGCGCACAGGTGCGCTCCCGCAACCGTGCCCACCGGTCCACTGATGTTGTGCAAGGTCAGATTCACATGATGCAGATCGGCGAGGTCGGCAAGTTTGCGTCCTTCCCAAAGGCCGATCTTTTGCACATCGGGCGCCAGGAGTCGGAGTCCGGCTTCGAGGATGAGGCGCTGGAAATCCAGCCGCTGGTAGTGATTCTCGCCGGTGGTGACGGCGGTTTCCGTGGCGGCCTGTACCGCGCCCAGAGCGCGGATGTCGTCCGGCGGCACCGGATCCTCCAGCCACAGCAGGTGGCAGGGCTCCAGAGCGCGAGCCAGCTCTACGGCGGACCGTACATTGTAGTTCCAGTGGCAGTCCACGGCCAGGGCCACTTCGGGCGGCAGAGCCTGGCGCGCCGCCGCGACCAGCGAGGCCGCAAATTCGATCTCTTGGCGGCTCAGGTCGCGGTTGTATTCATCGGTGTCGTAGGGGGTGGGCACGTCCACATCGAATTTGAGGATCCGGAACCCTCGGGCTGCCATTTTGACGGCCCGCGCGGCGTAGGCCTCCGGCGTCAGATGCTCCCGCTTGGCTGCGTCCCATCCGTGGTGCTTCAGGCTGACGACACTCGCACGCTCGGGCTCGCCGGCGGCGCGCATCCACTGCGGCGTGCGCGGATTGACCAGCGGGCCGAGACTTTCCAGCGCCTCGCCGGCATGGCAGTCGGCGTACACGGTGACGGTCTCGCGGTACTTGCCGCCGAGGATCTGCCATAGAGGGAGCTGATACTTCTTGCCGATCGCGTCGAGCACGGCCGCCTCAATGCCGAAGATGGCATGCCAGGCGAGCCCCGGAGAGCAATGAACCGACCGCATTTTCATGCGGCGTACCAGTCGGTCTATCGAGACCGCGTCCTCCCCCTCTACGACCGCGGCGAATTCCCGGATGACGGCCGTGAGGCCCGGCCCGAGGAACGCTTCGCCATAGCCGGTAATCTTCTCGTCCGTCTCCACCCGGATGATGGTCCAGTCGAAGTTGGCCTCAATGACGGCCGTGCTGACGTGCGTGATGCGCATAGATCCGTTACAGTAGCAGTTTCGGAGCGAGCGATGCGGGTTCTGGTGACCGGGGCGGAGGGTTGCATCGGCGCTTGGGTCCTCCGGAGCCTGCTTGAGCGGGGCCTGGACGTCGTGGCCTACGATCTCACGGGGGAACTCGATCGGCTGTCGCTCATTGTTCCCGCCGGGGCGCGAAGGCGCGTCCGAGTCGAGACCGGACGGATCGAAGACACCGCCCGCGTCAAGACGCTGGTCCGCGAAGGGGCAATTACACATATCGTGCACCTGGCGGCAGTGCTCATGCCTTACTGCCAGCGCCACCCGGTCGAAGGCGGCCTGATCAACGTGATTGGAACGCTGAATGTCTTTGAAGCGGCGCGCGATGCAGGCCGGCCGGTGCAGATCGTTTACGCCAGTTCTTCGGCGGTCTGGGGACCACCGGAGGAATACCCGGACCGCCCGCTGTCGGAAGAAGATCCCCCGAAGCCGACCACGCACTACGGGGTGTTCAAACAGGCGAACGAAGCCTCGGCCCGGGCGTTTTTCCTTTCCGACGGCATTTCGAGCGTCGGTTTGCGTCCCTGGACGGTTTACGGCGTGGGCCGCGACACCGGCCTGACCGCCGATCCCACGCTGGCCATGAAGGCGGTCGCCCTCGGAGCCCCGTATCAGATCCGCCTGAGCGGGCGCATGGATCTGCAATACGTCGAGGACGTCTCCGAGGCGTTCGTCCGCTGTCTGCTGGCGCCGCCTGAGGGGGCTCACGTGTTCAACCTCGCCGGCGACGTGATCTCGATGGAGGAGCTGATCGCGCTGTTCGAGCGCCTCCGCCCCGGGGCGCGGCACCTAATTACCGCGTCCGGCCCGCCCGTCCCCGTGGCCTGCCGGATGAGCGACGCGGCGCTGCGGGCCGCCGTACCGGATCTCCCCAAGACGCCCCTGGAAGAAGGAGTGCGGCGGACGATCGAGCTGTTCGAACGCCTGCACCGCGAAAATCGTCTGACGTGAACCGCCGTTATTGCAACTCGATGGCGATCAGATCGCCATCGGTGCCGTAACGCGGATCGGACCGCGGTACGTATTCGAGGACGGCGCGAGCGGAAGCCTGCGGGCCGCAGCGCAGATCCAGGCGGCCTGTGGGCCTGTTTCGGATCCGCACCTGGGAGGGCCGCCCGATCAGCAGGGCGATCGTGCGCCGTTCCAGACGGACGAACAGACGTGCGACCTGGCCCAGGCAGTCCACCTGGATCAACTCGCCTGCAACCGCCTGTCCCTTCGCCGGCTGCCAGGAAGGCGGAACCATCGGACTGCGATCGGGCTCCCGAGTCGCCTGAGGCTCGCCGATCTTGCGGAGAGCCGCGCGAGCCATTTCTTCCTCCGCACTCGTCGCTGCGGCTTCGAGCGCGCGCCAGGCGGCCCGGCGTGCCTCTTCCGTGCGCCCGGCCTCGTGCAGGGCAAGGGCCAGGGCATGCCACAGGGAGGACTGGCGCGGCAGGAGCGAGGCTGCTTTTTGCAGGTGTGCGACGGCCTCGGTGCGCCGCCCGTTCTTGAGCAGCGCACCGCCGAGCATGAAGTGCGCCTCAGCGAACTGCGGATTCAATGCAACGGCTTTTCGAAGCGAAGCAATTACTTCCGCCGGAGCTCCCCCGGAATCCCGCAGCAGCATGGCGTATTCAAAATGCGTCCGCGCCCCGGCTTCGCCGAGCGCAACGGCGCGGGCCAAGTGTTGTCGCGCCGCCGCGTAGTCGCCGCGCCTTAGGGCCAGTGCGCCGAGTCCGGTGTGCACAGCGGGCGAATCGGGATCGGCAGCGGCCACGCGGTGGTAGAGACGGGCGGCTTCCTCCTCTCTGCCCATGTCCAGCAGCAGCTCGGCCCGAACCAGGAGTGACTCGCCGTCGGAAACCGGGCGCTCACCCGTTAGCTGACGGTTGCCCAGGGGCTCCAAAGGAATCCGGATGACCACGAACCGGCCTGCAGCGACGTAACGCTCGAGATCCTCGAGAGCCGCCTCCAGGGTCTTGCCGAAGGCCTGCTGGAAAGCGGCCGGAGTTCCCCGGTCGAGGAGTTCTACAAAGCGCGGCAGGGCGCCGCGATAGCCCTCCGACAGATGGAGCATGTGGACCAATGCCCAGCTCTGGGCATAGAAGAGCGCAGCTTTGTCGGGCTGGTTATAGAACGGCGAGTCCCGCGTCACTTCCGCCAGAGTGGAGGCGTCCAGCCAGCGAGTGCGCCGGAGGGTCTGAAGGTGAGTCAAGATCGGGGCGCCCACGGCGAGGCTGTCGCCCTCGGCGCGGAGCGTGGAGTAGAACTCCGCCGTACCTTCTTCGAGCCAGCGGGGAAGCGTCACCGTCGTGTGGTTCAGCAACAGGTGCACGTACTCGTGCGCCGCAACCCGTTCCGTTTGTTCTCCCGCCCAGTGCAGCACGATGTAGTTGCGCTCGGGACCGCCCTGGAAGAAACCCACGGTGGATTCTGAAGGACGCAGAGGGCGAAACGCGCCGGAGGAGGCCAGCAGCAGCACGCGCACCGGAAGCGGGCCGAGCACAGGGGCTCCGGGAGCGCCGGCGAAGGCGTGCCGCACAAGCTCCAGCCGCTCCAGGAGGCTGCGCCCGCGGCCGGAGCCGGCGTCCGTGTAGAGCTCAAAGTGCGGCGAGTCAAGGCGGATCCAGCCCGCCAGGGCGGGCACGCCGGCAACCAGGGCGAACAAGAGGCGGCAGCTCACGGCAAACCGAGCAGGCGAGCAGGATTGCGTTTGGCCATCTCAGCGATCTCCTCCGCCGTAAGGCCTTCCTGGCGGAGGACGCCGAAGAACGCCTCCAGCCCGTCCGGATGCAGGGGGCTTCCCGCCTGACCTAGATCGCTGGACAGGACGCAATGTTCGGGGCCCACGGCGCGGATCGCCTCGGCATACTGGCGCGGCGTCAGGGAGCGGTTCGGCCCGACGAGGGCGTTGTAGACGAACTCGAGGAAGGCTCCGTTTGCCGCTGCGGCTTTCATTTCAGCGAGGTTCATCCGCACGGGTGCCAGCAAGGCATGAGTAACCAGGATCCGGTGCACACCCCGCCGGCGGGCTTCTTGGACGAGCAGCAAAACTTCCGGCGGTGAAGCATGGCCCGTGGCCAGCACGAGATCGTGCCGGGCGATAAGGTCGAGTACTTGAAGCACCTCGGGCAGCAGCCTTCCATCGCGGCTGACGGCTACGAAGGGACGGGGCTCGCCGGAGGTGCGCACGTGGTTCTCGGCATCGAAGGTCGGCATCCACACGATGCGGCCCCACCCCCCTTTCACGCTCGTCATGCGCTCGACGGCCGCCGGGTTGATGCCGCCCACGGCGCGGTTCAGCGCGATACCGCCGTACACTTCGAGCCCGGGCACCTCTTTGCGGACGAGCCAGGCCAGCCCGGCGGTCGGCTCGTAGTGGTTTTTGAGCACGATGGCGCGGAGGCCGCGCTTTCGGGCCAGCCGCGCCAGCTCCAGCGCGTCAATGGAGCGCGGCAGGCTGTCGGGATCGGCGTGGGCGTGAAGGTCCACCACGCCGCTCAGCGTCTGTCCCCAGACGGAGAGGGCGGCGGCCAGGAGAGCCACGATTCTCACGGTTCACTCCCGTGCCGCCGGGCGGCGTCACTCGACCTCGTTGAGGGAGGCGTCGCTCAAGTCTTCGTCCAGACTCCGCCCGAAGTGCGGCCGGGTTTCCTCTTCATACATCGCCAGGCTTTCACTCAACGCGGCTTCGACCTCGGGTTCGGTCACAACCTCCTCGGCTTCTTCGCCGGCGATCTTGACGCGGCGGTAGTACTCCATGCCGGTGCCTGCGGGGATCAGGCGTCCCACGATGACGTTTTCCTTGAGCCCGCGCAGGTAGTCCACCTTGCCGTTGATGGCCGCCTCCGTCAGTACGCGCGTGGTTTCCTGGAACGAGGCTGCGGAGATGAACGAGTCGGTCGAAAGCGAAGCCTTCGTGATGCCGAGCAGCACGGGCCTGCCCTCGGCCGGGCGGCCGCCGGCTTCGATGACACGCTGGTTTTCCTCGCGGAACTTGAACTTGTCCACCACCTCCTCGGGGAGGAATTCCGTGTCGCCGATGTCTTCTACCTTCACCCAGCGCATCATCTGGCGCACGATCACCTCCAGGTGCTTGTCATTGATCGTGACGCCCTGGAGCCGGTAGACCTCCTGGATCTCGTTGACGAGGTACTTCTGGAGCTCTTTTTCGCCGAGCACGTGCAGAATGTCATGCGGGTTGCGGGGGCCATCCATCAACGGATCGCCGGCCCTTACCCGCTCGCCCTCCTGCACGTTGACGTGCACGCCCCGCGGGATCAGGTACTCGCGCTGCTGGCCGTCGTCGCCGATGACGTAAACCTTGCGGGCGCCTTTGGTGATTTCCCCGAAGCGCACGGTGCCGTTGATTTCGGCGATCACCGCGGTTTCCCGCGGCTTGCGGGCCTCAAACAGCTCCACGACGCGCGGCAAACCGCCGGTGATGTCCTTGGTCTTGGTTGTGGCGCGCGGGATCTTCGCCAGCACGTCGCCGGCGTGCACCTCATCGCCGTCCTTGACCATCAAGTGGGCATGGGTCGGCATGAGATATTTCTTTTCCTCGCCGCGGGAAGCGCCGCTCGGGCGGATCACCAGGGCGGGAATACGTTTTTCATCGGGGAAATCCGCTACGACCCATTGGGACAACCCGGTGACCTCATCCACCTGCTCCTGGAGCGTCTGCCCCGGAATGAGGTCGCGGAAGTGAACGATTCCGCTGACTTCGGTGAGGATGGCGAAGGTGTAGGGATCCCATTCGAGCAGGATCTGTCCCGCCTTGACGGGAGCACGGTCTTCCACGAGCACTTTGGCACCGTAGACGACCTGGTAGCGCTCTTTTTCGCGCCCCTTTTCGTCCTCCACCGCCAGGATGCCGTTACGGTTCATGGCGATCAGCTCGCCCTTCTTGTTCCGCACCGTGACGATGTTGTGATACCGCACGAAGCCGTCGGATTTGGCATCCTGGGTGGACTGCTCGGCGGCGCGGGTCGCAGCCCCGCCCACGTGGAAGGTGCGCATGGTGAGCTGGGTGCCCGGTTCCCCGATCGACTGGGCTGCGATGACCCCCACGGCCTCGCCGCGCTCTACCAGCCTGCCCGTGGCCAGGTTGCGGCCGTAGCACAGCTGGCAGACGCCGCGCCGGGACTCGCAGGTGAGCACGGAGCGGATCTTGACGCGCTCGATGCCGGCGGCCTGAATGGCCGCGGCCAGCTCCTCGCTGATTTCCTGGTTGGCGCGAGCCAGCACGTTGCCGTCGTAGTCCACGACGTCCTCAAGAGCCACGCGGCCCACAATGCGGTCCCGCAGGGGCTCGATGATGTCGCCCGCTTCCACGATCGGCTCGACGTAAATGCCGTCCGTGGTTCCGCAGTCGTACTCGGTGACGATGACGTCCTGAGCCACGTCCACGAGCCGGCGCGTGAGGTAGCCGGAGTCGGCGGTCTTCAGCGCCGTATCCGCCAGACCTTTGCGGGCGCCGTGGGTGGAAATAAAGTACTGCAGCACGTTGAGGCCTTCGCGGAAGTTGGCGGTGATGGGCGTCTCGATAATCTCGCCGGAGGGCTTGGCCATCAAGCCGCGCATGCCCGACAGTTGCCGGATCTGCTGCTTGGAGCCGCGGGCTCCGGAGTCGGCCATGATGTAGATGGGATTCAGGTAACGGCCGGTGCGGTCATCCTCCTCCATCAGCTTGAACATCTCATCCGAGACCCGGTCGGTAACCTTGGACCAGATCTCGATGATCTTGTTGTAGCGCTCGCCGTACGTGATGGCGCCTTCCTGGTACTGCGCCTGCACGGCCATCACCTGGCGTTCGGCTTCCCGCACGAGCTGCGGCTTGGAGGAGGGCACCACCATATCGTCAATGCCGATGGAGATGCCCGCGCGCGTGGCGTAGAGGAAGCCGAGGTCCTTGATCCGGTCCAGCATCTGGACCGTGGTCTGCAACCCGAAGTGCAGGTAGCAGTACTGGACAAGCTGCGTCAGCCCTTTCTTCTTGAGGAGGCCGTTGATGAACGGCATCTCCTCCGGCAGGACGTCGTTGAGGATGACGCGGCCCACCGTGGTCTCCATGTACTGCCGGTCGAATTCGATGGGTTCGGTGTGGAGGATGTTCTGGTCGTCGAAGGCCTTGGTGAGGTCAATGACTTTTCCGGTGTAACGGAGCTTGATCGGAGTGAGCGTTTCGACCTCACCCATTTCGAGCGCGATCAGGACCTCCTCGGTCGAGGCGAAGGTGCGCCCTTCGCCTTTGGTTCCGGGACGGGCCTTAGTAAGGTAGTACAGGCCGAGCACCATATCCTGCGTGGGCACGGCCAGCGGCTGCCCGTGCGCCGGCGAAAGGATGTTGTTGGAGGAAAGCATCAGCGAGGCCGCTTCGATCTGCGCCTCCGGAGAAAGCGGGATGTGGACCGCCATCTGATCGCCGTCGAAGTCCGCGTTGAAGGCGGTGCACACCAGCGGATGGATCTTGATGGCCTTGCCTTCGACCAGGACCGGCTCGAAGGCCTGAATACCGAGCCGGTGCAGCGTCGGCGCGCGGTTGAGCAGGATCGGGTGGTCGCGAATGACCTCTTCCAGAATGTCCCAGACCACGGGGTCCTGCTGCTCGACCAGTTCTTTGGCCTGCTTGATGGTGGTGCAGTGCCCGCGCTGCTCCAGGCGGTGGTAGATGAAAGGCTTGAACAACTCCAGGGCCATTTTCTTGGGCAGGCCGCACTGGTGCAGCTTCAGTTCCGGACCGACGACGATGACCGAGCGCCCGGAGTAGTCCACGCGCTTGCCGAGCAGGTTCTGGCGAAAACGTCCCTGCTTGCCTTTGAGCGTGTCCGAGAGGGATTTGAGGGGGCGGTTGTTGGCGCCGCGCAGCACGCGGCCGCGGCGGCCGTTGTCGAACAGGGCGTCCACAGCCTCCTGCAACATCCGCTTTTCGTTGCGGACGATGACGTCCGGCGCGTGGAGTTCGATGAGCTTCTTGAGACGGTTGTTGCGGTTGATGACGCGGCGGTACAGGTCGTTGAGGTCCGAGGTGGCGAAGCGGCCGCCGTCCAGCGGAACCAGGGGCCGCAGCTCCGGCGGGATGACAGGGAGCACATCGAGGATCATCCACTCGGGCTTGTTACCCGACTTGCGGAAGGATTCCACCACGCGCAGCCGCTTGGCGTACTTCAGCTTTTTCTGCGCGGAGACCTCGGTGTGCATCTTTTCGCGGATCTCCTGGCTGAGGGCGTCCACGTTGACGCGCTTGAGCAGCTCCTTGACGCCCTCGGCGCCCATCATGGCCACGAACTTGCCCGGGTACTCGGCCTCCAGCTGCCGCTTGCGCTCGTCGGTGATGACGTCGCCCTTGTTCAGTCCGGGAACTTCACCCGGGTCCACGACGACGTGGGCTTCGTAGTAGAGCACGCGCTCGAGGTCGCGCAAGGTGATGTCCAGCAGGTAGCCGATCCGGCTGGGAAGGCCTTTGAAGAACCAGACGTGGGAGCAGGGACTGGCCAGTTCGATGTGGCCCAGCCGCTCCCGGCGCACCCGGGCCAGGGTGACCTCGACGCCGCACTTGTCGCAGATCACGCCCCGGTGCTTCATGCGTTTGTACTTGCCGCACAAGCATTCCCAGTCCTGCACCGGGCCGAAAATCCGGGCGCAGAACAAGCCGTCGCGCTCCGGTTTGAACGTCCGGTAGTTGATGGTCTCCGGCTTGGTCACCTCACCGTGGGACCAGCTCCGGATCTTCTCCGGAGACGCCAGACTGATGCGAATGGAATCGAAATCCGCGATCAAGCTCGATCGGTCGTAAGGAGAAGTTCGGTACAAGTCTGCCTCCTCGCCAGACAGCGGCGCCCGCCAGTGGGACGCCGCCGGTTGGTCGCTAGTCGGCCGCGAGCGCCGTCTCGATGACGTCGCGCGGCTTCTTCATCAACTCCACATCCAGGCACAGCGCCTGAAGTTCGCGAATCAGCACGTTGAAGGATTCCGGCACGCCGGGTTCGGCCGCGGCCTCGCCCTTGACGATGGCCTCGTAGATCTTGGCGCGGCCGTAGACGTCGTCGGACTTGGCAGTGAGCAGCTCCTGGAGGATGTAGGCGGCCCCATAGGCCTCCAGGGCCCACACCTCCATCTCTCCGAAGCGCTGGCCGCCGAACTGGGCCTTGCCGCCCAGCGGCTGCTGGGTGATGAGCGAGTAGGGCCCGATGGAGCGCGCGTGAATCTTGTCGTCCACCAGGTGGGAGAGCTTCATCATGTAGATGTAGCCCACCGTCACGGGCTGCTCGAAGGGCAGCCCCGTCATGCCGTCGTACAGCGTGACCTTGCCCGAAACGGGCAGGCCCGCTTCCTGGAGCTGCTGCTTGATGTCCCGCTCGGTGGCGCCGTCGAACACCGGAGTGGCATAGTAGCGACCCAGGGTGTGGGCGGCCCAACCCAGGTGCGTCTCCAGGATCTGGCCCACGTTCATGCGGGAGGGCACTCCGAGCGGGTTGAGAATGATCTCCACCGGGGTCCCGTCCGGCAGGTAGGGCATGTCCTCTTCGGGAACGATCTTGGAGATCACACCCTTGTTGCCGTGGCGGCCCGCCATCTTGTCGCCCACGCTGAGCTTGCGCTTCATGGCGATGTAGACCTTGACGAGCTTGATGACGCCCGGTGGCAGCTCGTCGCCCTTGCGCAGCTTGGCGATCTTCTCCTCGGTGATCTTTTCGAGGACGGCGATCTGCCGCGAGGTCATCTCCTCGATCTCGTCAATCTGCTCGTTCAGGCGCGGATCCTTGTCCTTGATCTTCAGGCGCTTGAGGTCGCGCGCCTTGAGCTTTTCCACCACTTCGCGCGTCAGGGGCGTGCCCTTGGCCACCAGTCGCTTGTTGGTCTTCTCATCGTGCAGGTCGGCGATCAGTTGCTTGCCTTCAAAGAGGGCCGCCAGCCGTTTGGCGCGCTCGTCGTTGAGGATGCGCTTTTCGTCTTCCAGATCGCGCTGCAGTTCCTGAATCTCGTGCTCCAGAATCGCTTTGGAGCGTTCGTCCAGTTCCACGCCCTTGCGGGAGAAGATCTTCACTCCCACCACCGTGCCTTCGATGCCCGGCGGGCAGTACAGGGAGGCGTCTTTGACGTCGCCCGCCTTCTCTCCGAAGATGGCGCGGAGCAGCTTCTCCTCCGGCGTGAGCTGCGTCTCCCCTTTCGGGGTCACCTTGCCGACCAGAATGTCGCCGGGCTTGACGTTGGCGCCGATGCGCACCACGCCGCTCTCATCCAGGTGGCGCAGGAAGGCTTCCGAGATATTGGGGATGTCGCGCGTGATTTCCTCGGGGCCCAGTTTGGTGTCGCGCGCCTCCGTTTCGAATTCCTCGATGTGGATCGAGGTGTAGTAGTCCTCCTTGACCAGCTTTTCGCTGACGATGATGGCGTCCTCGAAGTTGTAGCCGCGCCAGGGCATGAAGGCCACCAGCACGTTGCGGCCGAGGGCGAGTTCGCCGTTGTCGGTGCACGGGCCGTCGGCCAGCACGTCGCCTTTGCGGACGCGCTGTCCTTTCCGCACGATCGGCTTCTGGTTGATGCACGTGTTCTGGTTGGACCGCTTGAACTTGATGAGGGGGTAGATATCGGCGCCGACCTCGCGGGACAGCTGGCCCTCGTGACCTCCCTCCACGCGCACGATAATCCGTTCGGAGTCCACCGAGTCCACGATGCCCGACCGGCGGCACAGCACCACGGCGCCCGAATCGCGGGCCGTGACGCGCTCCATGCCCGTGCCCACATACGGGGCTTCCGCCCGCAGCAAGGGCACGGCCTGGCGCTGCATATTGGATCCCATGAGCGCGCGGTTGGCGTCGTCGTTTTCCAGGAAGGGGATCAGGCTGGCGGCCACCGAGACCAGCTGTTTCGGGCTGACGTCCATGTACTGGACGGCATCCCGCTCGACGAGTTGGAAGTTGCCCGCCACGCGCGCGTTGACCAGCTCCGGCACGATGCGGCCTTCGGCGTCCAGCTCCACGTTGGCCTGCGCGATCACGTACTTGTCTTCCTCCCAGGCCGAGAGGTATTCGCAGTGGGCCTCGTATTCGGCCGGCTGCTTTCCGGCAGGCAGGCTGCGATTGACCCGTTCGATTTCGGCCCGCAGCGCCACGTCGCCCACCTTGAACTTCGTGTCTCCGGGGTTGGTGATGCGCACTTCGTCAATTACCTGACCCTTGACCACGCGGCGGTAGGGGCTTTCAATGAAGCCGTACTCGTTGATGCGGGCGAAGGTGGACAGAGACGAAATCAGGCCGATGTTGGGCCCTTCCGGGGTCTCGATGGGGCAGATGCGGCCGTAGTGCGTGGGGTGCACGTCGCGGACTTCGAAGCCGGCGCGCTCGCGCGACAGTCCGCCCGGTCCCAAAGCCGAAAGCCGCCGCTTGTGGGTGATTTCCGCCAGCGGATTCGTCTGATCCATGAACTGCGACAGCTGGCTGGAACCGAAAAACTCCCGGATGGCCGCCATGACCGGCTTGGCGTTCACCAGGTCATGGGGCATGGCCGTGGACATCTCCTGGTAGACGGACATCTTTTCTTTGATGGCCCGCTCCATGCGCACCAGGCCGATGCGGAACTGATTCTCCAGCAGCTCCCCGACGGCCCGCACGCGCCGGTTGCCCAGGTGGTCAATGTCGTCCACCGTCCCGATGCCTTTGCGCAGCTTGAGCACGTAGCGGATGACGTCCACGAAATCTTCCGGATCCAGGATCTTGCGATCCAGCGGGTTCTTGCCCTGATTTTCCGGCTTCTCGGCCCAGCCGGGCGGCGTCCACTCGGGGTTGTCGTGGATCTTGATGTTGAACTTCATGCGCCCGACCCGGGAGAAGTCGTACTTGCGCGGATCGAAGAACATTCCCTGGAACAGCTGCGTCGCCGTCTCCAGCGTGGGGGGATCGCCGGGCCGCAGCTTGCGGTAGATTTCCAGCAGGGCGTCGTTTTGTGTCTTGACGGGGTCCTTCTTGAGGGTGACCGAGATGACGTTGCCGACGTCGTCCTTCTCGGGGAAGAACACTTCAAAGGAGGGGATCTGCGCTTCGAGAATGCGCTGCAGCGCGGCCGCGGTCACCTCCTGGTTGGCTTCGAGCAGCACTTCGCCCGTGCTCAGGTCCACCACGTCGGCCACGGCGAAAGCGCCTTCCAGATCGCCGGGGGTGATCTCGATCTCGGAAATGCGGGCCTTTTGCAGCTCCTTGATCACTCCGGGAGTGACCTTCTTGCCGGCCCCGATCGTCTCTCCGCCGCGGGTGGTGAACCCCTCGGCCAGGCGCACGCCCAGCTTTTCCAGTTCCGGCGTCACCGGGCACCACAGGCGGCCCTGACGGACCGTGATCGGAAAGACCTTGTAAAACGCCCGCAGAATCTGCTCGTCGGTCTTGTAGCCCAGGGCCCGCAAAAAGACGGTGCCGTAGAACTTTCGCTTGCGATCAATGCGGACGTACAGAAGGTTTTTGGTGTCGTACTCGAACTCCACCCAGCTGCCGCGGTAGGGGATGATCTTGCCGAGATAATAGCCCTGGGAGGGAATCCGCTCGAAGAACACGCCCGGGGAGCGGTGCAACTGCGAGACGATCACCCGCTCGGTGCCGTTGATGATGAAGGTGCCGTTTTCGGTCATCAACGGGATTTCGCCGAAGAAGACCTCCTGCTCCTTGATGTCGCGCACCGTGCGGGCGCCCGTCTCGCTGTCCTTGTCGTAGACGGTGAGCCGGATGGTGACCTTCAGAGGGGCCGCATAGGTCATGCCGCGCTCTTCGCATTCGGCGCGGTCGTACTTGAGCTGGAGGCCCACCGGATCGCCGCACTTGTTGCAGAAGGTGACCACGTTCTTGTTGAACGTGCCGCACTTCGGGCACAACACGTCGCCGACGTGATAGGGATCGGTGCGGATGTAGGCTCCGCAGCCGGGATTCCGGCAGGTGGTGCGCAGGTGGTTGAGGCCTTTCAGGTTGCCGCACTTGCACTCCCAGTTCCCGATCGAATAATCCACGAACTCCAGCTTGCTCAGACCGCGGAAGTCTTCGATCGGGAACACCGAAGTGAAGACGCTCTGCAAGCCGACGTCTTCCCGCTCGACGGGCAGGAGGTCCATTTGGAGGAACCGGGCGTAGGATTGCTTTTGGACCTCGATCAGATTCGGAATGGGAACGACGGTCTTGATTTTCGAGAAATCAAGCCGTTCGCGTTGCGTGCCGTTAGCCGGATTCTGCATTACCTACTCCCCTTACGAAGCCATCAAAATGAGGCGCGGAGCCAGCCCTGGCGCCGCATGCATCGGAGCCGGCGCACTGCGCCCGTGCCACCCCCGGACCGCCGCCCCGCCAGGGAGGCACAAATGCGCTCGGGTACGACGCGGGATCCGGAATCTCATGGCGTTAGCGGACAGACGGAAAAGTGCGTGCACCCGGCGCTGCGTCTGGAGCCACACCGGACTACCGGACACAGACACACCCCTCACTTCAGGCACACCCCAACCGTTGGCAGGATTTTCAGGGCACACAAGCGACAGTTCCCGGCTCGGCTCCGGTCAAAGACACTTTCAGTCTAGCAAAGCGCGGCTGTCCCGTCAAACCCCCAAGGGCCGGCAGCGCGGCGGCTGTCAAAGCACCCCGCCCGTCACGGCTGCACGCCTCAGGGCCAAGGCAGGCCGCAGGCGCGCCGGGCCGATTACTTGATCTCAACCGTAGCGCCCGCGTCCACGAACTTCTTCTTGATCGCCTCCGCCTCTTCCTTGGTGACACCCTCTTTAATTACCTTGGGCGCGCCTTCGACCAAGTCCTTGGCCTCCTTGAGGCCGAGGTTGGTCACCTCGCGCACCGCCTTGATGACGTTGATCTTGTTGGCGCCCGCCGAGGTCAGCACCACCGTAAACTCGGTCTTCTCTTCCGCAGCGGGCGCCGCCTGGGCGCCGGCAGCGGGCGCCGCCACGGCCACCGTGGCCGCCGCGGCGGAGACGCCGAAGGCCTCTTCAATTCCCTTGACCAGCTGGGCCGCTTCCAGAAGCGTGAGGCCCTTGATCTGTTCCAAAATCGCGTTGACGTCTGCCATGTAGGTTCTCCCAATGAAATCTTGCAAAGCAGCCGATCTAGCCTGACCGCTGCTCCGGAAACTTTCCCTGCTTGACCGCCTGATCCAGTGCGACGGCCAGATTGCGGGCCACGCCGTTCAACGCCACCGCCAGCCGCTGCGCCGACGAGTTCAGCAGCCACATCAGGCGCGCGATCAGCTCGGTCTTCGACGGCAGGTTCGCCAGCTCGCGGATCGCCGCCACGTCCACCACTCGGCCTTCCACCATTCCGGCTTTGAAGGTGAACGTCGGATTCTCCTTGGCGTAGGTCGTGAGGGCTTTGGCCAGAGCCACCGGATCCGTATGCGTCCAGGCCAGCGAAGTCATGCCCGTGAGTCCTTTCAACAGAGGCTCGGCGGGCGTACCCTGGGCGGCTTTTTCCGCCAGGTTGTTCTTGATCACGCGGTAACGACCGCCGACGGAGCGCACCACCTTCCGCAGCTCGAAATCCTGAGCCACCGTGAGGCGCTCGAAACCCGTGACGAACAGGTGCTCGGCGCGCTCCAGCTCTTGGCGCAAAGCCTCGACTTCTTTCCGTTTATCTTCCCGGCTTTTCATGCTGGTACCTGCTTTCGGGTTACTGCACGCGTGTGTTGAACGGCGTCACGTCCAGCCGGATACCCGGACCCATCGTGGAGCACAAGGTCGCGCTCTTCACATACTTGCCCTTGGCAGCGGCCGGCTTGGCTCGCAACACAGCCTGGATCAGCGCCTGTGCGTTCTCCACGAGCTTGTCCTGGGCAAAGCTGACCTTGCCCACCGGGGCATGGATCACTCCGGTCTTGTCCACCCGGAACTCGACCTTTCCGGCCTTGATCTCCTTGACGGCGCGCGCGACATCCATCGTCACCGTGCCGGTCTTCGGGTTCGGCATCAGCCCCCGCGGGCCGAGAATCTTGCCGAGCCTGCCGACGGCCCGCATCATGTCCGGCGTGGCAATGACGGCGTCAAAGTCCAGCCAGCCCTCCGACTGGATCTTGTTGACCATCTCCTCTCCGCCGACGTAATCGGCGCCGGCCTGCTCGGCTTCGCGGATCTTCTCCCCGGAGGCAATGACGAGTACCCGCTTGGATTTGCCCAGTCCGTTGGGCAGCACGACCGTGCCCCGCACCATCTGGTCGGCGTGTTTGGGATCCACACCCAGACGCATATGCAGTTCTACGGTCTCGTCGAATTTGGCTGTTTTCAGCCGCTGCACCAACGGCACGGCCTCCTCGAGCGCATAGGGCCGTTTTTCGACCTGCGCAGCCGCCTGCTGATACTTTTTCCCGGGTTTGTGCGCCATAGTTTGCCTGGTCCAAACGGCCAGGAGAAGACAAGACCCCTGGCCTCCCACTGTGAGAATCTGCTTGGGGCTAGATCCTCTATCCTAGCAGAACACCTCGCCTGCTGTCCAACGGGGCCCTCAGACCACCTCCACCCCCATGCTCCGGGCTGTGCCTTTGACGCAGCGGATCGCGGCCTCCAGATCGAAGCAGTTCAGATCCTGCATCTTGATCCGGGCGATCTCCTCGACCTGCTTTTCCGTGATCGTGCCTACCTTATTCTTATTAGGCTCGGAGGATCCCTTGGCGATGTTCACGGCCCGCTTGATGAGCACCGGCACGGGAGGTGTTTTCGTAACGAACGTGAAGGAGCGGTCCGAATAAATCGTGATCACCACCGGGATGATGAGCCCTTCCTGGTCCTTGGAGGAGGTCTTGGCGTTGAACGCCTTGCAGAACTCCATGATATTGACCCCCTGGGGACCGAGAGCGGTGCCGACCGGAGGCGCCGGAGTGGCCTTCCCGGCCGGGATCTGTAACTTCACAACAGCTTGAACCTTCTTTGCCATACCACCTCAGGCCGCCGCGGGTCCGCAAGGACGACCGGGCGGAACCCTCCTTGACTCAAATCTTTTCGACCTGCAGGAAATCCAGCTCGACCGGCGTCGCCCGTCCGAAGATCGTCACCAGCACGCGCAGTGTGTTGCGCTCGGCGTTGACCTCGTCCACTTTGCCCGTGAAGCTCGTGAAGGGGCCGTCAATGATGCGCACGGATTCGCCCTTCTCGAAGGTGAGCTTCGGTCGCGGCCGCTCCGCCGAGGAGACCTGCCGGTACAGAATCTGATTGACTTCGTCCGGGCTTAACGGCACCGGGTTGTTGCCGCCCCCTACGAAGCCCGTCACGCGGGGCGTGTTACGAACCAGGTGCCAAAGCTCGTCGCTCATCTCCATTTCCACGAGAACGTAGCCGGGGTAGAGGAGGCGCTTGCTGGTGACCTTTTTGCCGCCGCGCAGCTCGACCACCTCCTCGGTGGGGATGAGAATCTGCCCGATCTTATCCTGGTAGCCGAAGGCCTCGGCGCGCGAACGCAACGAATCGGCCACCTTTTGTTCAAAACCGGAGTAGGTGTGCAGGATGTACCACTTCTTGTTCGAAGGGGCTGCGGCGAGCTCCGCCGGCACCGGCTCCGCGCCGGCCGGCGGGACCTCCTCATGCGGTGCTTCGGCCTCGGCGGGAGGCGCTTCGGCTGCGGAGGCCGCTGCGACCGGCAGCTCCGGCTCCGGGGGCGAGAGCTCCCCTTCCGGCGCAACCGCCGGTGGAATGTCTTGCTCGTTGGGTTCGCTCATGACCGCCAGTTCCTCTCAGCGCGTGAAGGCGTCAAAGACCTTCGTGATGGCGCGCCCGAGAACGTAATCTACGGCGAAAAAGTAGGCCGCGAAGGCGAACACCGCCACAATCACAACGGCCGTCGTCGCTCTGACCTGTTTCCAGGTCGGCCAGGTGACGCGCCGCATCTCCGCCTGCACCTCCGCCACGTAATTTTTCACGCGGACGGGCCAGCTTGCGACTCGTTCGGCTACACTCTGTTTTTCGTTCATACGCGGTCCGCAGCTTGCGGGCAAAGGGGGAAGCGTCTGGCAGGGGCGGAGGGATTCGAACCCCCACTCGCGGTTTTGGAGACCGCTGGTCTACCGTTCAACCTACGCCCCTGCTGTCCTTGCCGGACGGGCGCGGACCCGGGCTTCCGTTCCTTGCCACCAGTTTACTTGATTTCGCGATGCATCTGGTGCTTGCGGCAGTGAGGACAATACTTGCGCAACTCGATGCGCTCCGTCACGGTCTTTCGGTTCTTGGTGGTCGTGTAATTCCGGCGCTTGCACTCAGTGCATTGCAACGTGATCATCTCCCGCGGCATGGTGCTCCTCCGTGCCCTACTCCAGAATCTCGGTCACCGTGCCGGCGCCCACCGTGCGGCCGCCTTCCCGGATGGCAAACCGCAGCCCCTTCTCCATGGCCACCGGGCTGATCAGCTCCACCGTCAGGTTCACGTTGTCTCCCGGCATCACCATCTCGGTGCCCTCCGGCAGCTTCACCGTCCCGGTGACGTCCGTCGTCCGAAAGTAAAACTGCGGCCGGTAGC
>JBBIJF010000017.1:0-99094 GCA_037446115.1 Acidobacteriota bacterium
TGAAGGGTTGAGAGAGGCCCACGAACTGAACCATCATGGTTCAGCGCGCACCCCGGCCGGGGGCGTTTCCAACCGGAGAACCGCGCGGAAACGCAAATGCTGGCGAATGTTTGGGATAACGGGCGACCGCAACCGGCGATGCCGTCAAGCAATACGGGGCGGCGGGAAGTTATGGAATTTGGGTTGGCTCCCCGGCAAGGATTCGAACCTCGATTCACGGCTCCAAAGGCCGCTGTCCTACCATTAGACGACCGGGGACATACTCAGGGAGTCCGAAAGTGTCCAGCTCCGCGCCCGATCCAGTACTTGCCCGAGCCAGGGCAGAGGCGGCAAAGGAGTAGAACCTATTCGTGAACCTCGAGGATTTCGGAAAGTGCGAGGAGGACGTGATCTCGAACACGGCTCGCTTCTTTCTTGTCAGCAGCAACATGGGTCGCAGTGGAAGCGCGCTGGTAAACGCTGCGCACCATGTTCCCCACCAGTTCGTCAACGACGGCGACACTGTCAGCGGTTGATTTCGAGCTGGATGATGGAGTCTCGCGGGATCTCAAGATGAACATTACTTTTTGCTTCATCGTCGGGCTGTGAGTATCCTTCTCGGGTTTGTACCCAGCCATCGCCTTCACGTCCTCGTCCGGGGCAAGATGGTCGAGCACTTCGCGCAAGGCCTCACGAAATTCCACGACGGTTCCCCGCCACGACACCCGGTCCGCCGAAGAAAGGTCCATCAAGCCCTGTTGGAAAGAATCAGCAGCAGTAGGCAGGAATCTCCGCAATGTTTCGATAATCCTAGTTTCTTTCCCCTGCGCAACTGCCCTCGCCGAGGCACCGCTGGGCTGGGCTAGAGATGTGATCTCGACCTCACGAAGATCCCTGATGATCTGCTTCAACAAGCTGATGTACTTGGACTTGATGGTGTTTTTGTGGGTGCAGCGCAATAGATCTTGCATCCGGGCATCGAGCGAAGTAGCGAGGTCTGCGCACTGGGTGAGATTGATCTCACTTCGAGCTGAGCAGAAGTATTGCTCAACGAACGACTTAACATCTCGTCTGAAGGGTCTGCTTCTGACCTGTTTTCCTTGGAGAGAACGCACTTTGGAGAGAAGGCTTTCAGCCGTTTCGAGCAGAGATTTCTGAGGGGCATGGCGATTGCTCATGGGGGCCTCGCCATTCTACTTTCCTTGTTGCTTGCTGGTTTTCCTTCTTGCCGTCTTCTTGACGTTGCGGCGAACCCGAGGAGTGCTTTCAGCGCGCGGCAGATTGTGTGCCACAAGATTGTAGCCGACGGGATTTAGCGTGAACTTTCCACCTCCAACGGCCTTGAAGTACCCGGCAGCCTTGGCGTTATGGAGGATTTGCTTCGTTGCAGTCGGCAACGGAAAACCAGCTTGCTTGAAATACTCGACTACGTCCTGCACGTCGACTTCGCGTTTCCGCTCTTCCGGCGGCGCCAGCTCTTGCAGATAGTACGCGACCACGGCGGCCATCTCATTCGCAGTCGATGGTCGCTTCTCTTCCTTGAGGGCTCGAATATCGGTCACTCTCGTCGTGACGGTCTTGCCTTCTGTGGCAACGCTTTCGTCTCCCTCACGCGACGGTGGGGAAACTGGCGACTCCGCAGCCAGTTTGAAATGACGCGAGACCGTTTGGATAGCGTTCAGCCGCTCGGCCTCATTGAGGTCACTCAAAGCGCAAATCATTTCATCAATTGCTCGGCCGAGGGTTTTGGGCTTGTTGGCACCTCCGGGTTCAGTCATTTTCCTCGCCTCCTCTTCTTCCCAACTTCTGATCAAGCTGCTACCAGACCACGAGTTTACATCGGGACGGGTTTCGAAAGCGGTTGAGGGCGCCCTACGCTCTCAACCGGCCTGTCAACAAACGCGGACCTCTCAACAGAGAAAACGGAGAGTTTGAAGGGTTGAGAGAGGCCCACGAACTGAACCATCATGGTTCAGCGCGTGGCCCGGCCGGGGGCGTTTCCAACCGGAGAACCGCGCGGAAACGCAAATGCTGGCGAATGTTTGGGATAACGGGCGACCGCAACCGGCGATGCCGTCAAGCGAAACGGGCCGGCGGGAAGTTATGGTTTTGGGACGTGGCTACCCGTCGTGGACGCGTTTCGAACTCAGGTGGTCTTTCCTCCGTCGGCGATCCGAGGGCTCTTCATTCAGATTCAGCAGCTTGCGGCATGTTGAGAGTCGCCTTGTGGCTGCTGGTCGGCCCGAAGACGGCGCCCTGGACGCCTTCGAGAGGGCTGTCTGAAGACACAACGACGTTATTTTGTTCGGCGTTAAGGTCTGATGCTCTGATGCTCTGCACTCCCGACTGCGCTTCACGCGATCGTCAAGAGCGCCGGACTGGAACGAGAACGACACCGTCGCGATGCCGCTGGGCATTGCTACGCTGGAGGATTTCCGGCGAGCGATGGTGAAGCGCAGCAGCCGCTAACGCGCGTAGCAGACTTTCCCGCTCAACTCCAGTTCTACAGTGAACGGACTGAAGCTGGTGGCCCGGCCAGTCAGGAACAGGTACCCAGTCGCCCCGGCGAATCTGCCGTTGCTGGCTGCCGGATCGATTCGTGCCAGACCCGCAGCCAAGCCGGTTCCGCTATCGTACACGTTCACCTGACGAGCCTTCAATTCGCCCAGATGAGTCGTGATTGTGATATCACTTGTGAACGAAAAGGTACTCGGGTCATTGGTCGGGAAGCCAGCGCCCAAGAACACGGCGCTTGCTGATCCGGTGAGGTCTCCAGCGTTGGTCACAGGACCAGAGAACGCCGTGCCGTTGAAGGCTTGAATCATTTGGCCCTTGGCGTCTTTGCAGTTGCTTTGCGCCGTGGCGGACGGCGATGTCGAAAACACAACCAGTCCCAGAATGGCGGTTCCGACGGCTTTCAGTTTCAGTGTTGTTCGGTTCATTGGGGTTCTCCTCTGAGGGTTTTGCATGGGTACTGCGGAGACCAAACTAGCACCGGAGGCCGATGAAAGTAGTGACACAACGGTGATATATTGATGAAAACGCGAAGAGCCGGCCGTTGGCGCGCCGGCTGCCAGCCAGAGGAGGCGTCTTGAGGAGTCCCGGTCCGGTCCCCGACGATAGACCGCGGTCGAGGTTCAGTTTCGGGGCGTTCACGCTGGATCTGGATGCCGGCTTACTCCAGCGTGGCGACCAGGAGATCCCACTCCGCCCCAAGGCATTCGCGGCTCTGGCCTATTTGGTCGAGCGACCTGGCCGACTGGTGAGTAAGACTGAGCTGATCGAGGCGGTTTGGCCTGACGCCGCTGTCACGGACAACTCCTTAGTACAATGCGTCCGCGAAATCCGGCGAGCCTTAAACGATGAATCGCAACAATTGATCCGCACAGTTGCGCGGCGCGGCTATGTCTTTACCGCTCCGGTCGCCACGCCGATGATAGAGTTTCCGCGAGAGGTCGCGGGCGCGCTCCATCCAAGGGAAGAGCCCACGCAGGCGCAGCGGACGATCGCCCCGGGGCAGACCACTTCACTGGGAAACCGGAACTGGATCCATGCGACCATAGCGTTACTGGCGATCGGCGCTTTGGCCGCCCTGGCGGCCCTATGGCTCCGCCCTACGCCCCAGCACCAAGCTGCATACCAGCAGATTACCAACTTTTCCGACTCCGCGGTCTCTCCAGTCCTTTCACCCGATGGCCGTATGCTCGCATTCATCCGCAGCAGCGAGTGGTGGCTTTCGAGCGGCCAGATCTGGGTGAAGCTGCTACCCAACGGCGCGCCGACCCAGGTGACGCGTGATCCCCGGCCAAAGTACGGCCTGTCCTTTTCACCCGACGGCTCGCGGATCGCATACACCGTCGTCCAAGGTGGCGTCTGGAAGACGATAACGGTGTCTTCGATCGGCGGTGAACCGAGTCAAATGCTGTCGAACGCCGGCGGCTTGACCTGGCTTGACACCGAGCACGTCTTGTTTTCGGAAATAAAAACCGGCGTTCACATGGGAGTGGTGACGGCGAAAGAAAACCGCTCGGAATACCGGCCCATCTACTTCCCGCGCGACGAACGTGGCATGGTTCATCTTTCCTATGCGTCACCCGACCGGAAGTGGGCGCTGGTGGTGGAGATGAATCCCGTCTGGCAGCCCTGTCGCGTGGTTCCGTTGGACGGGAGTTCGCCGGGCTGGCAAGCCGGTCCCAAAGGGAAGTGCACCTCAGCGGCATGGTCGCCGGACGGCAGATGGATGTATTTCGGGGTAGACGTCGATGGCCAGCGTCATCTGTGGCGCCAGCGGTTTCCGAACGGGGAACCTGAACAAATCACATTTGGCCCGACGGAGGAGGACGGGATCGCGATCGCCGCCGATGGCCGCTCGCTGGTCACCTCAATCGGCATGCGTCAGGGCGCACTCTGGATTCACGATGACCGCGGTGATCGCCAGCTTTCGCTCGAAGGCCACGTCCCGACCCTCGATGAAACAGGCCGGTTCGGGGCGGCGCCCAGGTTTTCACGGGATGGCAAGTCTGTGTTCTATTTGAGGCGCGAAGCCTCGGGGGCGCCGTTCGAGTTGTGGCGCGCTGACATCGAGTCGGGAAGGAGCGTGAAGATTCTCACGGGATTCTCGGTCCTGGAGTATGACCTGTCAGAGGCGGGTGACGAAGTGATTTTCTCAACGCACCCGGCCGGGCAGAGCGTGCAGATCTGGCTCGCGCCGGTGGACCTGAGCCGGCCTCCGCATTTGGTGCCATCCGTTGATGGAGACTCGCCCCATTTTGGGCCGGTCGGCTCGATTCTGTTCCGAATGCACGAGGGCGCCAGTCACTACCTCGCGCGAATGAACCGTGATGGCTCGGGCCGCGCGAAGGCGGTCGCGTATCCGATCGGGAACGTGCAGCATCTTTCTCCGGATCGGCTATGGCTCACAACGATTTCGCCGCTACCGGATGGACGTGCCGGCACAGTGGCTGTGCCTACGACAGGGGGTGCAGCACAACTGATTTGCCGTGGTGGATGTGCTCCTGTGAACTGGTCGCAGGACGGGCAATTCTTGTATGTAACGCAGCCGCAGGGCAAGACCGCCGCGATTCCGATACGTGCAGGAGAGACATTGCCCAGGCTGCCGCCTTCCGGACTCGACGGACTGGACGTCCTTGCTGTTTTCCCAGGGGCTCGCCTGATTGAGGCAAGTCGCATTTCTCCGGGACCCGGTCCCACCGTCTACGCGTATGTGAGGACGGCGGTCCATCGTAACCTTTTTCGCGTTTCGCTGGACAGGAACTAACGGAGCGCGGAAAGGCCGGGATGCGCGCGCTCGGAAGTTGGCTCGATGTCTGGTGAGCGGCAATTTGAGACGCCTTGATTCTCCACGATGACCCGGCGTGGATTCGAACTCGATTCCAAAGGACTTAGCCGATTTCTCTAAGAGGACACTCAATAGAATCCATATGTTGTGGGTTGGCTCCCCGGCAAGGATTCGAACCTCGATTCACGGCTCCAAAGGCCGCTGTCCTACCATTAGACGACCGGGGAGCACAAGGCGGCATCCCCGCCCTCCCTCCAGCTTACCGCAGCCCGAAACCCTCTCGCCAGAGTCGCCCGGCGTCAGCCCGGCGCCCGTTCGAGCTTGCGCAGCCACACGTAACAATGGTTCCCCATCCGGCCCGCCCGCGCCGAGTGCCGCAGAATCACGTCCAGATACCGCAGCGGCCACAGCAGCCAGCCCAGCAGGCCGTGCGCCGCCACCCGCAGCGGCCTCCAGGGCAGCCAGAGCTTGACGTATTCCAGAAAGAATACCAGCAGCGTGGCGGTCGGCCCCGTGCGCCATCCCGCGGCCACCACCTCGAGCGGTCCCGCCAACTCGCGCAGCCCGTCCAGCGTGTAGCGGCGATAGTCCCGGGGATACTCGTGGAACGGGTGGCAGAACGGAACCACGATGTGAGCAAACCCGCCCGGCGCCAGCACCCGGGTGATTTCCCGCATCACCTTCTCGGGATGCCGCACGTGTTCCAGTACCGCGTCACATTCCACACGCTGAAACAAGTCGTCCGGAAACGGCAGCGCCTCCGCCGAGGCCGCCACATCCACGCCCGGCAGCGCCAACAGGTCCACGTTCACGTAGCCCGGCACGCGCGCGCCCGCACCCCCGATGTACAGGTTCCAGCGGCCGAGCGGCGCCTCGATGCGCAGTTCCCGGGGATCCCGGAGCAACGGCTCCGGCGGCTGCAGCGCGCGCCACAGCCGCGCCCGCCAGCCCGGAGACAACCGCCGGCGGTACAGCTCCTCCATCGGTTTGGCAGCCGGCGTGCCAGCAGAATCCATAGGAGACAATCAAGCCCCTCTGCCGCGAGCCCCGCGCGCCGGGGCGAGCTCCGCGGAGGCTATACTGGTGACAAGGCGGTTCCCTATGAAGCAATACGGCAAGTTCGCAGCCCTCATTGCACTGATTGTCGGCACGCTGGTGTGGCTGGCGGCGGGCGGAATCAACGAAACCAAGACATACTATAAGACCATCGAAGAACTCAACCAGATGGGGGAAAACGCGCTCGGCAAGCGGCTCCGCGTCGCCGGCGACGTCGCCTCCGGCTCCATCGTCCGCAGCGGACGCCAGGTCCGCTTCCTGCTCGTGCAGAACGATCGCAAGCTGCCCGTGGTCTATGACGGCGTGGACCCGCTGCCGGACACCTTCCGTGACGGGGCCCAGGCCCTGGCCGATGGCAGGCTCGGTCCGGACGGCGTCTTTCGGGCCAGCCGGATCCAGGCCAAGTGCGCTTCCAAATACGAAGCCGCTCCCGGAGCAAAAACCCCGGACCGCCGCGCCGGACTCTGAGGTGGCCGCATGGAAAACCTGGGATCGCTCGCTGTTCTTCTGGCCTTCTGCCTCGGCGTCTACGCCTTCCTGGCCTCCCTCCTCGGCGGGTGGAAAAACAGACCGTTTCTGGTGGCCAGCGCCGAACGCTCCGTGCTCGCCATCTGGTTCCTGCTCACCCTGCCCTCCGCCATCCTCGTCACGGCCCTGCTTACGGGCGACTTCCGGCTGGCGTATGTGGCGGCTCACAGCAACCGCGCCATGCCGGCGCTTTACAAGTTTGCCGCCTGGTGGGGCGGGCAGGAAGGCTCGCTGCTGTTCTGGAGCTGGCTGCTTTCCTGCTACGCCGCCGTAGTCGTGCTGACGAACCGCCGCAAGCACCGCCGCATCATGCCCTTCGTCACCGCCACCCTG
The DNA here is from genome assembly GCA_037446115.1 of Acidobacteriota bacterium. Classification (GTDB taxonomy): domain Bacteria; phylum Acidobacteriota; class Terriglobia; order Bryobacterales; family Bryobacteraceae; genus JANWXD01. Next base: position 7,196 of record JBBIJF010000017.1, read on the forward strand.
ATGGCCACACAGGTGTTCTTCCTGATCCTGAACGCCTTCGTCGCCAGCCCGTTCCAGGTCCTGGCGGTGGGGCGCGAGGTGACCGCCGTTCCCGACGGCCGCGGCCTGAATCCGCTGCTTCAGTACTGGGCCATGGCCATGCACCCGCCCACGCTCTATCTCGGCTACGTGGGCTTCGCCGTTCCCTTCGCCTTCGCCATGGGTTCGCTGATCACGCGGGAGCCCGGCGATGCCTGGATCCACACCACCCGCCGCTGGACGATCGTTACCTGGCTGTTCCAGAGCTGCGGCATCCTGCTCGGCGCCGGCTGGGCCTATGCCGTGCTCGGCTGGGGCGGTTACTGGGCCTGGGATCCCGTCGAGAATGCTTCACTGCTGCCGTGGCTGACGGCCACCGCCTTCCTGCACTCGGTGATGATGCAGGAAAAGAAGGGCATGATGAAGGTCTGGAACATGGTGCTGGTCTCGGCCACGTTCTGGCTGTGCATCTTCGGCACCTTCCTGACCCGCTCCGGTGTGGTGAGCTCCGTTCACGCCTTCGCCCAGTCGCCCATCGGCAAGTACTTCGTCGTGTTTCTCGGAATCATCTTCGCCGTCGCCGCCTACCTCATCCTGGACCGCCTGGATTACCTCAAATCGGAAGCGCGCCTGGAAAGCGTCATCTCCCGCGAATCCAGTTTCCTGTTCAATAATCTGATCCTGGTGGCAAGCTGCTTTGCCGTGCTCTGGGGCACACTGTTCCCCGTGATCTCGGAGGCGGTCACCGGCGAAAAGATCAGCGTGGACGCTCCCTTCTTCAACCGCGTCAACGTCCCGATCGGGCTGTTCCTGCTCTTTCTCACCGGAGTGGGTCCCCTGTTTGCCTGGCGCCGGACTTCGCTCGAGGGCCTCCGGCGCAACTTCCTCTGGCCTTCGGTGGCAGGCCTGGCGTTGATTGCGGTCCTGCTTGTCCTGGGCGTGCGCCACTTCTACGCGCTGGTCTGCTTCGGCTTGTGCCTGTTCGTGGCCTGGACGATCGTCGCCGAATTTTACAAAGGCGCCCGGGCCATCCGGGCGCGCACCGGGCAGAACTGGATTGCGGCCACGGTCGAGCTCACGCACCGCAACACCCGCCGCTACGGCGGCTACGTCGTGCACATGGGCATCGTCTTCATGTTCCTCGGCTTTGCCGGCGCGGCCTTCAACAAGCACTCCACCGTCGAAGTCCGCATGGGCGACACCTTCCGCATCGGCCGCTACGATCTGCGCGTGCTCGATCTGCGCGAGGGCGACAACGAGAACTACACCTGGCAGCATGCCGTCATCGAAGTGCGGCACAACGGCCGGCCGGCAGGTACGCTCGAGCCGGAGCGACGCTTCTACAAATCCAGCGAACAGGCCACCTCCGAAGTCGCCATTCGCCGGCGCCTCAACGAGGACCTGTATCTCAATTACGCCGGCCTCTCCAACGAGGACCCCTCCAAAGCCGTGATTCAGGCCTATGTGTTTCCCCTGGTCTCCTGGATCTGGATCGGATCCGCCACGCTCATCTTCGGATCCCTGATCTGCCTGATCCCGAGCAAAGTGCGGCGGGAGTATCCGCGCACTCAGGTGGTCGGCGTCGCGGAGCGCTATGCGGCGGTTAAAAACTAGCGCGCTCGTCGTCCTGCTGGCCGCGGCCGCACTGTCGCAGACCGCCTCGCAGCTCCAAAGCGACGCCGTGCGGCGCGTGGGCGTGCACCTGGCCTGTCTGTGCGGCACCTGCAAAAACACGGTGGCCGACTGCCCCATGCTCGAATGCCACTTTGCCAAACCGGCGCGCGTGCGGATTGCCTCGCTGCTGGCTCAGGGCAAATCCGACACCGAAATCATCGAGATCTTCGTCAAAGAGTACGGCAAGCAGGTCCTGGCCGTGCCTCCGGCCGAGGGATTCAACCTGCTGGCCTGGACGATGCCGTTTGTGGCCATCGCCGCCGGCCTGATGCTGATCTGGGTCTTCATCCAGCGCTTCCGCAAACCGCCGACGGCGCCCTCCGCCGTTCCGGATGAGACGCTGTCGCGCTACCGCGACGAGATCGAAAAGGATCTGGCCCGACTGGACTGATGCTGATCGCTGCCTTGCTGCTGACCGCGGGCGTCATCCTCTACGCCCTCGCCGTACGCCCGCAGGACATCCCGGAGCCCGAGCCGGTCTCCCCCGTCGCGCACCTGGAGGAGCGCAAGGCCGCCATCTACGAAAACCTGCGCGACCTGCAGTTCGAATACCGCACCGGCAAGCTCTCCGACGAGGACTACCAGCAGACCAAGCTCGATTTGCAACGCGAACTGGCCGCCGTGCTCGCCGAAATCGAACGACTCCAGCCGGCCCCCGCCAAACCCAAGGCCCCCCCGCCTCCGCCGGCGAAGCCGCCTGCCGGAAGCACCTGCGCCCGGTGCGGGGCTCGTTTTGACCGGCCCATGAAATTCTGCGGCGAGTGCGGCGCGCCCCTGACGGGAGTCACCACATGAAACAGATCGCGGCTGCCTTGTTCCTCGCCGGAGCCGCCTTCGGAGCCGTCGAGGGCGTCGTGGTCAACCGCACCACCGGCAAGCCCCAGCCCGGCGCCACGGTGACGCTCTACAAACTCGGCGGCGCCGGCATGGAGGCGGTCGAAAGCGTCAAATCCGGGGCAGACGGCCGCTTCCGCATGGACCGTACCCCCGAGGGTCCCCATCTGATCCAGACCGCCTTCGACGGCGTCACCTACAACCACATGCTGCCTCCGGGCTCGCCGGCCACCGGACTGGAACTCGAGGTGTACAACTCCTCTTCGAGACCGGGCGCGGCGCGCGTGACCCAACACATGGTGCTGCTCGAACCCTCGGGCGATCAGCTCGCGGTGACCGAAACGCTGATCTTCGAAAACACCGGCAAGCTGGCCTACAACGATCCCGAACGCGGTACGCTCCGCCTGTGGATCCCGCCCGGCGCCAGACCTCGCGTGATGGCCACCGCACCGGCGGGCATGCCCATCGAACGCGCCGCCGAGCCCGCCGGCCCGCCGCAGGTCTACAAAGTGGACTTTCCGATCAAGCCCGGCGAGACCCGCTTTGACATCACCTACAGCGTGCCGCTGGCCAACGCGGCCGAATTCCGCGGAAAGATTCTGCACCGCGGGACAGTTCGCCTGGTGGCGCCTGCCGGCGTGACCCTGGCCGGGGACGGCATCGAGCTGCTGGGCCGTGAGCCGCGAACCCAGGCCGCCATTTACTCCATCGAGGGCAACGAGTACGCCGTCCGCATCGAGGGCAGCGGCACTCTGCGTGCAGCGGCGGAGGACAGTGAAGACTCCGGCCCGGGTCTCCAGCAGATTCTTCCCCGCATCTACGATCGCGCCGCCTGGATCGTCGGACTGGCACTGGCCGCCCTGATGGCCGGCCTGGTTCTCCTGTACCGCCGCAGCGCCGCCGCGGCCGCCTCCGCTTCTGCGGCGGGCAAGGGCCCACGGCGCGGATGAGCGCGGTTTCTTGCGAAGGCGTCTGGAAGTTCTACGGCGATTTCCCGGCCCTCCGCGACATCGCCTTCGAGCTCGAGCCCGGAGCCTGCCTGGCGCTGCTCGGGCGCAACGGCGCCGGCAAGACCACGCTGCTGCGCATCCTCGCCGGACTCTCCCGGCCCGCTCGCGGCCGCGTGTCCATCCTCGGCGCGGACGTTCGCCGGCAAGCCACCCGGCAGCGCATCGGCGTTCTCGGCCACGGCATCGGCGTCTACGAAGAGCTCTCCGCGTTGGAAAACCTTCGCCTCTTTGCCCGCCTTTACGGAATGGCCGACCCGGCCCGCACCGCGCTGAGCTGGCTCGAACGCACGGGCCTCGATCCCGTGAAGGACGGCTTGGTCCGCGAGTTTTCCCGCGGCATGCGCCAGCGCCTGGCCGTGGCCCGCGCCTTCCTTCACGAACCGGCGGTGCTGCTGCTGGACGAGCCGTTCACCGCCCTCGATGACCGCGCCATCGGCGTCCTCCAGGGCCTGCTTGCGGAGGCTCGCGCGCGCGGCGCCACCATCGTCCTCTCCACCCATCAGTTGCGCGAAGCTCTGGAACTGGCCACGCACGCGCTGCTGCTGGTGCGCGGCCGCACTGCCTTCTTCGGGGAGCGCACCCCCGAGATGGCTGCCGACCCCGGCTGGCTCTATCGCCGCTACGGAGAAGGTTGATGCGCTTTTTCCGCGAGGCCCTCTCGATCGCCGTCAAAGACCTGCGCGCGGAAATGCGCACCAAAGAGGCCCTCAACGCCTCCCTGGCCTTCGCCCTGGTGATCCTGCTGCTGTTCAGCTTCGCCTTCGAACCGACCGCCGAGCAGACCCGCGAGATCGCCGGCGGGCTGCTGTGGCTCGTCTTCGCCTTTGCCGGAGCCCTGATCTTGAACCGCAGCTTCGTGCGCGAGTTGCCCAACGACTGCCTGGACGCCCTGGTGGCCTCTCCGGTCTCCGCCGCCGCGCTCTACTTTGGAAAGGCGCTGGCCAGTTTCCTGCTGCTGGCCGCCGTGGAGCTGGTCGCGCTCCCGGTGTTCGGCGTCTTCTACAACGTGCGCTGGACCGCGCAACTCTGGCCCCTTCTGGCCGTGCTGGCGCTCGGCACCTGGGCGCTGACCGTCATCGGCACGATCTTCAGCGCCCTCACCGTGAATCTCCGGCTGCGGGAACTGATGTTGCCGGCGCTGGTCTATCCCCTGCTGGTGCCCGGCCTGATGGCGGCCATTCAGTTGACCACGCCGCTGGTGGCCGGCCAGCCCCTGGGCCCCGAACTCTACGACTGGTTGAAGCTGCTGGCCGGATTTGACATCATCTTCACAGCGCTGTCTCTGGCGCTGGTCGAAACCATCCTGGTGGGGTGAGCATGCGTGAAAAAGTCCTGATCGCACTGGCGGCCCTGGCGGGTTTGCTGTTGGCGCGCAACCTTTATGTGATGCTGCTCGAGCTTCCCGACGAAGCCGCCCAGGGTGCCATTTACCGCATCATCTTTTTCCACGTCCCGGCGGCCTGGACCGCCTTTGCGGGCTTCTTTGTCGCCCTGGTGAGCAGCGTCCTCTATCTGATCCGACACAACCTGCGCTACGACGCCCTGGCGGTCTCCGCCACCGAAGTGGGTCTGGCCTTCGGCGCGGTCAATCTGGTGACGGGCATGATCTGGGGGCGCATCATCTGGGGCATCTGGTGGACCTGGGATGCGCGGCTCACCTCCATGCTGATCTGCTGGCTGCTGTACGCCGGCTACCTGATGCTGCGCCGCGCGGTGGACGACCCCACGCAGCGCGCCCGCTTCGCCGCCGTGTTTTCCATCTTCGCGTTCGTGGATGTCCCGATCGTGTGGTTCTCCATCAAGTGGTGGCGCACCCAGCATCCCGGGCCCGTGGTCTGGGGCGGCGGCTCGATGGATCCGGCCATGTACCAGATGCTGTTCTTCAACTGGATCCCGCTGCTGCTTCTGGCCGGCGCCCTCGTGATGGTACGGCTGCGGCAGGAGGAGACGGCGCGCGAGATCGAAGCCCTGCGCCGGCACGCGCACGCCTTATAACCCTGGGGGAAAGGAGTTCCGTGGACGAACGAAATTTTCTGTACATGTTTTACGGTTTTGCCGCTGCCTGGCTCATCGTGGTGTTGTACGTCATCGCGCTGGTCCGCCGGGAAAAAGGCCTGCGCCGGCAACTGGACCGGCTCCGGCATATGCTGGAACATCAGGAGAAAAAACCATGAGCCGCAGAGAACTGTTGCGCAAGACCGCGGGCGGCGCCGTGGCCGGGCTCAGCGCAGCCCGCGCGCTCCAGGCGCAGGAACGCGCCGAGCGCGCCGTGCGCGGCTTGCCTTCCCCCAAGATCCGCGACATCCAGGTGATTAACACCGCCCCGGCCGGGCTGCGCCTCACCGTCGTCAAGGTCATCACCGATCAGGACGGCCTCTACGGCTACGGCTGCGCCACCTTCACCCAGCGCGCCGATCTGGTCGGCCCGGCCGTCGAACGCTACCTCAAGCCGCTGCTGCTCGGTAAGCCCGCCGACCGCATCGAAGACATCTGGCAGGCCTGTTACAACAGCTCCTACTGGCGCAACGGTCCGGTCCTGAACAACGCCATTAGCGGCGTGGACATGGCCCTGTGGGACATCAAGGGGCGCCAGTCGGGGATGCCTGTCTATCAACTCCTGGGCGGCAAGTGCCGCGAGGCCGCCGACTGCTACGCTCACGCCGGCGGCGCCGAAATTCCCGAAGTCCTCGACAACGCCCGCCGCTGGATGGCTCAGGGCTTCCGCCACGTGCGCCTTCAGGTGGGCGTGCCCGGGATGGCCGGCTACGGGGCCGCGCGCGGCCAGGCCAAAGTCGAGGCGCTCCACGATGGGCCCGTCTTCGAACCCGCCGCCTACATCCGGCGCACCCTGCGCCTGCTCGAAGAGGCCCGCAAGCAGCTCGGCGAGGAGATCGAGCTCCTCCACGACGTCCACGAGCGCGTCACGCCCACCCAGGCCCTCCAGTTCTGTAAAGACGTCGAGCGGTTCCGTCTCTTTTTCTTCGAAGACCCCTTCTCGCCGGAGGACATCGGCTGGTACCGCATCCTGCGCCGCCAGTGCTCCACTCCGATTGCGATGGGCGAGCTGTTCAACAGCCCTCACGAGTGGACGCCCCTGATCGCCGAACGGCTCATTGATTACATCCGCATGCATGTCTCGCAAATGGGAGGCCTGACGCCCGCGCGCAAAGTCGCCGCCTTTGCGGAAATCTTCGGCGTTAAGACCGCCTGGCACGGCCCCGGCGACGTCTCGCCCATCGGCCACGCCTGCAACATCGCTCTCGATCTGGCCTGCTGGAATTTCGGCATTCAGGAATACACGCCCTTCAACGAGCGCACCCAGGAGGTCTTCCGCGGCTGCCCCGTGATGAAGAACGGCTACCTCTGGGCCAACGAAGCGCCCGGCTGGGGCATCGAAGTGGATGAAAAAGCCGCAGCCAAATATCCCTTCGGCAGCTTCGAGCAGGGCGAGCGCCGGCGGCTCAACGGCGGCTGGGGCGAGATCCGCCGCCGCGACGGCACCATCATCAAGCAATGAGCGGCGAGGAGGCCTCGCGCGGGACTTATCGGCGGCTTGTTGTGCCGTCAGCGCCGCACCCAAACATCAGTAACACTGGCAATCAAAAGACCAACTGAACTGCGTTCCGTTGTCGCATTCCGTTATCAAAACGTCGCAGTACGGACGGCTATAACCGCCAGCGGCCAGTGCTTGGTGGACCCGCAGTGCCAAGAGATAGCGTATCACAGCGGCTCTGGCGGAAATTGCAGCTATGAGGCCTACCAGTTCTACTGCGGCTACGAGAGCGCTAGCCCAAACAAAGGCGGCGCGCGTCAACAAATTCTCGACCGTCGTCGTCCACCCCTCTACTGGCCTAATTCGGCGAGAATCGGAGAAGACACTCGCCCGTCGGTGGCAAAGAAGAAAAACAATGTGCCCTCCGCCACCACGGCCTGACCGCCGACCACAAAAGGACGGAACCTCCATCGGCGCACCGCCGCCTCCACCGCTGCCACTGCTTCCGGATTCCCGCTGATCTTTTCCACGTGCTCCACCCGTCCTTGCGTGTTCACGATGAGCCTGACATGCGCCCGCGTCTCCGACGTCACGGGCCTCCCGCCAAGGTCCGGTAGAGCGAATTGGAGCAGATTTCGCGCCATCGCCGCAGGGGTCACAAGATAGCGGCCGTTTCGCAGGGGAAGCGGTTCGGTTACTTTTGCAACCGGCTCGGACCTCATCAGCACCGAGATCGGGCTCCAGTTTTTTCCTGCCGCACCCGGGTGCCGCAGCTTATCGTTGTGAACGACCAGCGCGTCCCCGCTCACCGTTGCCGCAGCCACCATGGTCCCCCGTCGCTCGATTTTGACGGCGGTGCCCGCAGGCACTGTACCCCGCACGACCAGGGCGGTATCCGGGCGGCTCGTCCCCGTTACCCGAATCCGGCGCTTGGAGACCTCCACGAAGTGTTCAGGTACGTTCTCGATCCCTTCGATCAGGCGCAGCGGAGCAGCCGGTCCCTTGGCGATCACCGCCTCGCCGATCGCAAAAACCGCCTCCGGCGCATCGTCGGCGGCGAGCCCGACCACGTACTCTCTCCCTGGGTCTGCCGCAGCGAGCTCCACGGTTAGAGTTCGCTCGAGAAGCGGCACCTGAATCTTCCGGTACTTCCACGTCCATTCGCGGCGCTGGGCCGTCTGGGCAGGCATCCCGAATGCGACCACAGCCAGCGAACCGGCGACCGCCAAAGCAACCCCCCGGTGCTGGGCGTATGACACCTCTGAACCCCATGGTTTCCTCCTAATAGCAACTCGAGGAACCTCGATAGGTCTCTCCCAACTCTGACACACAGAACTGCCACCAACCGTCGCAGTACACACCTGCTTCGCAGTATTGCTGGTATACGACCATGATGCAACCTCCGCTAACCTGCTCGGCATAAGTCACGTACTGACATTCAGGGGGAGGTATCTCCTGCCCTGCCGTCAGAGCCCCGGCTGTAGCAGCGAGAATGATGGCCGGCTCCCAGCCTGCTTTGCATCCTCCCGACCTCCCTGGCCCCATTCTAAGACCATTTTTTTGTCAAGACTATTCTCAAAACATATAATCTTGGCTGCCAAGCAGTTACAACCTGGCCGCACGTGCACCGCGTCGGGCGGGAGCTTGTCGTCGGCTCGTTGTCTGCGTTACGAATGTGCCTTTCCGCACCCGTGTGCCGGAACTCATCGTTGTGAACGACCAGCGCGTCCTCGCCCACGGAAGCCGCAGCCGCAACCGTGCCCCCGCGCTCGACTTTGACAGCCGTGCCCGCAGGGACTCAACGCCGCACGACAATCACACTTCGGCGGGCACCTCCCGGCAACTACAATGGTTGTGTTGGCTCTCGGATTGCTTTCCCCGGTTGGCGTGGCGCCGCTGGCGCTGGCCGCGTTGCTGGGCATCGCGAGCGCCGGAGCCGCAATCCGGCTGAGCGGCGTTCCTGCCCTGGTGCGCGGTCTGGTGCCCTTCAGCGCCGGCATCCTGGTCGGGATCACGGGCTTCGGCATCTGGCCGGAACTTGCCGGGCGCCGGGGCATCCTGAGCGCCGCCGCGCTGCTGGCAGCCGGGGTGGCGATGCTTTGGGCCGTCAACCGCTATCTCTATCCCGTCTGCCCGGCCTGCTCTCACACGCACGACCACGAGCAGTGTGCCGCCGGACTTCACGGCTTCGCACCGCCGCTCGTCATCGCCGGCGTGCTGCATAGTTTTTTGGATGGCTGGGGAGTGGTCGCCTCAGAGATGGAGTCCAGCCGGCTCGGTACGGCGGTGTTGCTCGCCGTCGCGCTCCACAAAATTCCGGAAGGGCTGGCCTACGGCACAATCCTGGTGTCCGCGCTCGGTGCAAGGTGGTCCGCCCTGGCCTGGAGCGCCGCCGCGCAGCTGCCGACTCTGGTGGGCGGCCTGGCGGCTGCCGCAGTCCACCCCGCCCCGGGCGGAGCCTGGATGCCCTTGCCGCTCGCCCTTGCCGGAGGAAGCTTTCTTTTCCTGGGCTGGCACGCCGTCCACAGCGAGTGGAGGCGCCGGGGCCCGCTCACGGCCTTCGGCGCCGCGATTTCCGGGGTCGCCGGCGCCGCTGCACTCCACCACGGCTTTCGGATCTGGCTGCGCTAGCGGCGAGGCCCGGCTCTGGGGCCGTCTTCTCCGGCCCGCGACCGCCTAAAACTCAAACCGCGCCCCGAGTTGGATGTTCCGCGGAGGCGTCACGCTCCCGTTCCACTTGCCGAAATCCGGACTGGCCAGGTCGGTCGTGAAGGCCGAGGCCCAGTACCAGTTGGCCCCGCCGGAAGTGTAACCGGTGAAGTTATGGAAGTTGAACAGATTGAAGAACTCCCCGCGCAATTGAAACTTCAGCCGCTCGTTGATGCGTATGTTTTTGTAAATCGCCAGGTCTTCGTTTTTGTAACCGTAGCCGCGCACGTTTGACACCCGTGGGCCCGCACCCCAATAAAAGTTGAAGGCTTCCAACGGCTCGAAGGCGTCTTTGTTAAATAACGGTTGCCCCAGCCCCGGGTCGAAATCGCCCTTGTCTTTCACAAACACGTTCTTTCCGGGCAGAATCGCCGGAATGCAGCCCGCGCGGAACTGCCCGGGGACATTGCAAAAGCTCGAACGGAAAAACAGCGGCGTGCCCGAGGACAGCCGCGTGATGCTGGCCACCGACCAGCCTCCCAGCAGCAGGTCCGCCGCCCGGCTGGTGGAAAGGAACCGTTTACCGCGGCCGAACGGAAGCTCGTACACCAGCGTGAAACTGAACACCTGGGGCACATCGTCCGCCGCCAGCGACTTGTTGCGCCTCTGCTCGTAGGGCGAGATCACGCCGCCCACGCCGCTCCAGTCGGCGATCACCGGATCGTTGATGTGCCCCGTGCTCGTCAGCAGCTTGGAGACCGTGTAGGCGCCTAACAGGTACACACCTCGCGAGAAACGCTTCTCCACTTTGGCCTGGAAAGAATGGTAGGTGGAATTGCCCAGGTTCTCGTTCAGACCCTGCAGCGAGCTGCAGAATTGCGGATAAGGCACCAGGGCCTGCGCCACCGAAGGTGAGCAACCGGCGTCGAGCAACTGTTGCGCCCATCCCGGATAGGGCGCCCGCACGCCGTGCAGCTCCGTCTGCCCGGGCTGAAACTCGTCATAGAGTTTCTCCCGCAGGCTCAGGTACCTGGGATCGAGCGCGTTCACGGGGCTGATCGCCGACGGCAGGCGCGTCCCCTTATTGGCCACGTACGCCACGCTCACCAGAAGATCCGTCCCGACCTGCCGCTCGATGGTGAGGTTCCATTGCTGGGCGTAAGACAGGCGGTTGGCGTCAAAGGGACGGTACAGCGTGCTGCGGCCATTCCGGTAGCCTGCATCAACGAACGGCGGACGGGCGAAATTCTGCGGAAAACCCGCGCTCAGGACGAAGGCCGGAACCAGACCCCCCTCCGTCGCGCCGAACGATACATCCGCATTGAAGCCGTCCAGGTTCATCCCGCCGCCCCAGCCGGGATAAAACGCCTGGTTGTAGAAGATCCCGTAACCGGTCCGCACCACCGTGCGGTTGTCAACCGCGTACGCGATGCCCACCCGCGGAGCAAATCCCCGCTTCCAGACAAATTCGGGATGCCGCCGCCCAAAGCTGGCGGCGCCCCAGCGCGTTCCGGCAAACGCAAGCCGGCCCGGGCGCCCGCCTGCCGCAGGATTCGTTCCGCTCGGATCGAAAAACGAAAGCCGGTCGTATTTCTCCGCCGTCGGCCGGAACATGTCCCAGCGGATGCCGTAATTCAGCGTCAGCTTCGGTGTAATCTTCCACGTGTCGCCGGCATGCCAGATGACGGCGTCCGAGCGCGCATACCAGGCATCTACCGTACGGAACGTCGCACTGCCCCAGGAAACCTGCTCCAGCAGAAACGACGCGATCGGGCTGCCGCTCACCACACCCAGCAGCCCCGTCGGCCCACGGTCGAAACCAAAGGAGCCGGACTCGTTGCCCGTATCGTGAAAATTCTGGCCCAGATTGCGATATTCGCCGCCGAACTTCAGCGTATGCTTGCCCTTGACCCAGGTCAGCAGATCGTTGACCACGTATGCCGGCCGCGTCGTCACGTTGCCCGTGTTCAGCCCGGAGCTGTTGCCGAACTGCGCAAAACCGTCGCTAAAGGAAATCACCGGCGGATAGCGGTGGCCCGCCACTCCGGGGATCTTCGGCAGCTCATCCGCGTACTTGCCGTTCACCGATCCGTAGCCTTCGTTCCGATTCAGATATCCGGCCGCAAGGTGATTGAGCAGCGTGGGGGAAATCGTATAGTCCCAGTTCAGCCGGTTGACCCAGGAGTTCTGTGGGTCCGAGAACGTCTCATTTGCAATCTGAATCGGCAGCGTCGTGGCGAACTTCGGCGGCGCCTTCTGGCGCCACACGGTCCCCGCAAAGTGATGCTTGTCTCCCACGTACTCGTCAATCTTCACCAGCCAGTGCAGCGCGTCTCCCAGAATCGTGTCCGGCACTGGCGTGGGCACCAGGTAGTTGTTCAAAGGCCCCGGTTTGTTCGGCTCCGGCAGGTACTTGAACCATTGCAAGGCCAGCGAGTTGGCAAACCGCGCCCGGGGAATGACGTTGCCGGAGAACGGCTGCCGTACGATCCGCCCGTCCACCCGAGCCGTCGTGGCCGGATCGTAGATGGAGATCAACCGGCCGTCTGCATCCACCCAGTCCGTAAAGTCGCCGTTCCGCTGCTTGAGCGAAGGAATGGAAATCGTCGGCCGGTTCACGCCGCCGCGGATGTAGAACTTCTCAATGTTGGTGAAGAAATAGGTCTTGAACTTCGACGACCACAACCCCGGCAGCTTCACCGGCCCGCCGATCGAACCTCCGAAGTCGTGCTCGATGTCCTTGGGCCGCCGGTCGGCGCCGAACTGCCGCGCGTTCAGAACCGTGTTCCGGAAGTACTCGTAGACGGCTCCGTGAAACTCGTTCGTCCCGGACTTGGTGGTTACCATGATCTGCGCCGACGTCGTGGACCCATATTGCGGTTCGTAGCTCGAGGTCAGCACCTTGAACTCGCTGATCATGTCCGGCGTCATGCGAAAGTCCCAGAACGAAATCATCCCGCTCTGGTTCATCGTGCCCTGCTGCATGCTCACCCCGTCCATGATCGCTTCGTCTCCCGACTGCAATCCGCCGTTGATCCGCGCATCGAAGGCGCTGCTTCCGGCTCCCGTGGTCACACCCGGCAGCAGCACCGCAAACTGGGCCGAGTTCCGCGGCGCCCCGCTCACGATCAAAGGAAGGTCGTTGATCGTCTCGGGCGCCACCCCTTCGGCCCGCGTGGCGTTGTCGAAGTTGAGCGGAGACGCGTTGGCCACCACCTCGATGGATTGCTCCACGGTGCCCAGCTCGAGTCTCACATCCACCCGCACCAACTGGTTCAGCGTCAGCGTGATGCCCCGCTGCACGTAAGGCTTGAAACCCGCCGCCGTCGCCCGCAGCTCATACGTACCGGTCACAAGATTCGGGAACGAATACAACCCGTCGGATCCGGTCGTCGTTTTCATTTCCTGCCCCGTGGCCGTGTTGGTCACCGTCACCTCGGCGTTCGGGACCGGCGCGTTCGCCGGGTCGAGCACCGTCCCGCTGATGGTGCTCCGGAACTGGCCGAGCGCAATGTTGGCGCACAGCACCACGGCCGTCAGCGCAAACCCCAGGGTGCCCGGACGGCATCCTCTTGCCGGAACCATAGACACCTCCTCCCGCTGTAAAGTCCTGCTAGACTGTACTCAGCTCGCAACGGATTGTACATTGACATTAGTTAATTGTCAATACAAAATTTTTCAACACCTTGGCCGGAAGGCACTTGCAGCCTCCTTGCTGGCCGTCACAGTGGGGACCCGGGCTTCCGCGCCGGCCCAGGAACCGCCCTCGCACCTCCTGCGTGAGATTGCAGCCCTCATCGAACGGGGCGACAGGGAAGCCGCAACCCGGCGCGTGGCGCGCGCCTTGGCCGGGTTCCCCTCCGATCCGCGCCTGCACAACTTCCAAGGTGTGCTGCGCGCCCAGACTGGCGACCTCAAGGGCGCCGAGGCGAGTTTTCGGACCGCCGCCCGGCTCGCTCCCAACTTCAGCGCGGCATGGGAAAACCTGGCTCGGTTGTATCACCAGCACCCGGAGAGCTTCGAAGCGGGTCTGGAAAAGGCCCTGGCCGCCTACGGCCGCGTCCTCGCCCTCCAGCCGGACCACCTGGAAGCGCGCTATCAGTCCGCTGTGATCTCCCAGCTACTCGGGCGCTACCGGGATTCGCTGGAGCATTTGACCAAACTCCCGCCGGAGGCGCAAGGACGGGCGCAAGCCCTCGCCGTGGCCCTCGGCAACTATGCCGCCCTCCTCGATGCGGCCCGCACCGGCGCGGCGGCGAAAGAATTGCTCGCCAGCCCGGACCTCAGCGAAGCGGACGTCCTCCAGATCCTGCCCCTGCTTGCCCAGTATCATCTCCACGCGCTTGCCATCGAGCTCATTGAGGGGCTCGAACGGCGCGGCTTGGCCTCGTCCGCCACGCTGGACCGCCTGGCGGCCTTATACGAGGAGGCGGGCAACCTTGCGGAAGCCCGCAGGCGTTACGAAGCTGCCGCCCGGGCCGCGCACGGCCGGCTCCAGCCGCTCCTCGACTTGGCCCGCGTCGCCTACAAACAGCGGGACCTCGAAGGTGCCCTCGGATACCTGGCCCATGCACGCGATCTCCAGCCGGACAACGCGGGGATTCACTTCTTCTTCGGGGTCGTCTGCGCGGAACTGGAGCTCCCGCTCGAAGCCAGACGGTCTCTGGAAGAGGCGGTCAAACTCGCCCCGGACAATGTCTACTATCACTACGCTTTGGGCGCCGTGTTGCTCTACGAACGCGACACCAGCCTGGCAGTGCCGCATCTGAGTAAGTACCTGGAGCGGCATCCGCACGATCCCCGGGCGCGCTTTTTACTCGGGGTGGCTCGCTTTTACAGCGGACAGTACGACGAGGCCCGCCGCGAGCTCGAAACCGCTTCGGCTGATCCCACGACCGCCGCGCGTGCCCGCTATTTCCTCGGCCGCTTGGCCCGGCAGCAGAGCCGCCTCGATGAGGCCGAAGCCGCTCTTAAGGCGGCTGTCGAGGCCGAACCAAAGTTTGCCGACGCCTGGGCCGAGCTCGGGCTCCTCTACATCCGGCGCAAACAACATGAGCACGCCGCGCAGGTGCTGGCCAAAGCGCTCAGCCTCGACCCGGACAACTACCTGGCCAACCAGAATCTTTTGATGTTGTACCAGCGCACGCGCGATCCGCGAGCTGAGACCCAGGCCCGGCGTTTCGAGCAAGTGCAGCAGAAGCGTTCCGAAAAAGAGAAACTGCTGCTTAGGACCATCGAAGTGAGGCCCTATTGAAACGGATCGCGACACTCGTCTTGGCTTCGACTCTGCCTGCGGCTCTGTCGGCGCAGCAGGATGCGGGCCGCCTTGCCGCAGCTCGCGCTCTCCTTGCCGGCGACTACCTCCGGGCTGAGCAACTGGCCCGGGCCGCTTGGCAGGACGGCGCCGGGCCGCCGGAAGCCGGAGTCGTGCTGGCGCGCGCCGAAATGGCCCAGGGCAAACTCGAACAAGCCTACGGCCGCCTCCGGGAAGTGTTGCGCCGCGCCCCGCACCACGCCGACGCCCTGTATTTTCTCTCGAAGCTTTCTTCGGTCCTCTCCCACCGGGCCTACGAGCGCTTAGAGGCGCTGGCGCCCGACTCCGCCCGCGTGCATCAGCTCCTGGCCGAATCCCACGCCGCGCGCGAAGACTTGGCCGCCGCCGAAAGAGAGTATCGCGCCGCTCTCAAAGCGGATCCGCAATCCGTGGAGATCCTCACCGCCCTGGGGGACTTGCTCCGCCGGCAAGGCCGCTACGACGAGGCCGCCGCCCCCTACGCCCGGGCACTTCTGCTGCAGCCTTCCAGCTACGAGGCGGCCTACGGACTCGGAGCGTGCCGCCTGTTTCAGGGCCGACCCGCCGAAGCAGCCCGCTGGTTCCGCCGGGCGCTCGCCGCCGATCCCGAGGCCCCGGCCGCCCGCCTCGCACTCGGGGATGCGCTGCTGCGCCAAGGTGATGCCACTTCCGCTGCCCGCGAACTCCGGCGCGCTGCGGAACTCGAGCCCCAGATGCGCCAGGCCTACGTGCTTCTCGGACGCGCACTCCAAAAGCTCGGCCAAACCGAGCAGGCCCGCCAGGCTTTCGAAAAGGCTCGGCAACTCGCCGCCCGGCAGATGGAAGCCGAGCAAGCCATCTTCTCGGCGGATGAGTTGATTCCTCGCGTGCCTTCCGGAGACCGGCCATGATCCGGCGCTCGGCTCTGTGGTTGGTTTTGGCCGCTCTGGCAACGCCGGCGGCTCCGGCGCAGCTCGGTCCAGCCGAGGAAGCCCTCTTCCGGCAGGGTGTGGCCCACTACAAAGCCGGGCGCCTCGAAGCCGCCGAAAAGGCGTTTCTCGAAGTGCTGGCCCGCGGAGGCAAGACCGCCTTCGTCCACAACAACCTCGGACTGGTCTATCAGCACCGCGGTGACCACCAGCGCGCCGCCACCGAGTTCCGCGAAGCCGTCCGCCTCGATCCCGACTACGCCGCGCCCCGCATCGCGCTGGGCGCCAGTTTGCTCGCGCTCGGACGCGCCGGCGACGCTGCCGCCGAACTGGAAGCCGCCGTGCGCCTCGCCCCCCGCGAACCGCTCGCCCGCCTGCATCTGGCGAGAGCTTACGAAAGGCGCGGCGATCTTCTGGCTGCGATCGAGCAGTGGGAAACCTTGGTCCGGCTCGCACCCGGCGAGCCCGAATACCTTTACCAGCTCGGACGCGCCTACATGCGGCTGTCCGCCTGGTGTCTGGACCAGTTGCGCCGTGCGGCGGATCACTCCCCGCGCCTGTATCAGGCCCTCGGCGAGGCCTTCCAGGCGCAGGGCCGGCTCGAGCTGGCCGCCCGCGCCTACCAGGAAGCTGTGCGCCGCGATCCCGAGCTCCCGGAGATCCACTTCGCCCTGGCAACCGTCTATCTGGCCCAGGGCAAAACCGCCGAAGCGCGCCAGGCTTTGGATCGCGAGCTGGCGCTGGTTCCCGAGAGTCTCGCCGCGCGCACACTGCGCAGCAAGCTGGAAGCCCGACAGAAATGACGCGCCCCGTGCTCCTCACCGTCCTTGCGGCTTCCCTGCTTCGCGCGCAGCTCGAAACACCGCCGCCCTTGCCTTTCGCCTCTGCGCCGCTGAGCCCGCAGCGCCGCGCGGCCGTGGAACAGGCACTGGCGGCGCGGCAGTTCGAGCGCGCCGAAGCGCTCCTGAACGAAGCCGTCAGCGCAAATCCCACCTCCCAGGAACTGCTGAAGCTGCTGGCGGGAGTCTGCTTTCTCGGCGGCAAATACTGGAACGCGGTGCGGGCCTTTCAGCGCGCCGGCGAGCTTGGCCCGCTGGATCCCTCCAGCCGCTTTTCGCTGGCGATGGCCTACGTTGCCGTCAAGCGCCGCGATCTGGCGCGCGGCGAACTCGAAGGGCTCCGCCAGGCGCATCCGCAAAACCCGCTCTATCTCTACTGGCTCGCCCGCCTGGACTACGACGACCAGAAGTTCGAAGCGGCCGCCGTCGGCTTCCGCCGCGTCCTCGGGCTGCGGCCCGATTTCGTGCGCGCCCACGACAACCTGGGCTTGTGCCTGGAAGCCCTGGGACGCTTCGAGGAGGCGGTCGCCAGCTACCGGCAGGCTGTGCGTCTGAACCGCGAACAGCCCTCCCCCTCGCCGTGGCCTGCCTTGAATCTCGGCACGCTGCTGCTCAAGCTCGGCCGGATCGCGGAGGCCGAGCCGTACTTGCGCGAAGCTGTCCAGCTCGGCCCGGGGCTCGCCCAGGCCCGCTTGCGCCTCGGGACGCTGCTCGAAAAGCGCGGCGCCGTCGAGGAAGCCATCGAGGAACTCCGCCGTGCGGCCCAACTCGATCCCCGCTCCCCGGAGCCCCACTACGCCCTGGCCCGCCTTTACCGCCGCCAGGGCGACGCGGCCGCAGCCGCCGCCGCCCTCGCCGAGTTCGAGCGTCTCAGGAAGATGCGCCGGGACCGCTAGGCGCCGCCTCCGGGACGGCCGGCTCGATCCGCACCCGCGCGATCCGGTTGCGTTCCATCTCCACGACCGTGTAACGACGCCCCTCGTACTCCACGCTGTCGCCGGACTTCGGAATATAGCCCAGCCGGTACAGCAGAAACCCCGCCAGCGTCTCGAATCCCGCCCCGCTCGGAAGCGTGATGCCGTACTGCGCCGCCAGATCGCGGATGCTCGTCGTACCTTCCACCTCCAGCGCCGCCGTGCCCGCCGCCGGCGCCTGCCGCACCGCGTCGTGTTCGTCCTCGATCTCCCCGAAAATCTGCTCCAGCACGTCTTCGAGCGTCACAATCCCGGAAATCGTCCCGAACTCGTCCACCACCAGCGCCATGTGACAGCGCGAGCGCCGAAATTCGTCCAGCATCTGACTCACAGGCTTCGACTCGGGCACCACCACCGGCTTGCGCAACACCGAGCGCAGCCGGAACCGGAACATCGCCCGGCGCGACGCCTCGGCGCCGCGGAATTCCTCCCGCAGCCGCATCACGTCCTTGAAGTGCAGAATGCCTAAAATCCGCTCCGGCTGCCCTTCGTAGACCGGTACTCGCGAGTATTGGTGTTCGAGCATCGCGGCAACGATTTCCTCCAGGGAACCATCCGCCGGCACCGCCGCCACATCGTGGCGCGGCACCATGATCTCCCGCACCGCCACACCGCTCAGATCCAGCAGCCGCTGAATCGCCTCCCGCTCGAAGGCCGGGAAGCGGGCCTGTTCCCGGCTGATGATCAGCTTCAGCTCCTCGGCCGAGTGTCCGCCTCCCAGTGGCTCTCCGCGCAGGCCGAGCAGCCGCGCCACCGCCGCCGCCGAGCGCTCGATCACGTACACGAAGGGTTCCGTCAGGCGGTAGAACACGAGCAGCGGCGGCGCCACCAGCACCGCCAGCCGGTCCGCCTTCTCGATGGCCAGATTCTTCGGCGCCACCTCCCCCAAAACCACGTGCAGGTAGCTCATCAGCAGAAACGCCGTCAGAAAACTCACCCAGTGCAGCGCGCGCTCGCCCCCCGCAGACAGCCGCGGCTCGAACAACCCTGTAAAGAAGCGAAACAGAGTATCTTCTCCCGCCCATCCCAGTCCCAGGCTGGCGGCGGTCACCCCCACCTGCACCACCGAAAGCAGCCGCTCCGGATTCCCGAGCAGGCTCAGAGCTGCCTGCGCCCCGGTGTGCCCTTGTCTGGCCATCTCCCGCAGCCTGGAGGGCCGCACGGAAACCAGCGCCACCTCCGCGCCGGCGAAGAAGGCGTTGGCTCCCAGAATCAGCACGAGCAGCAGGAAGCGGTAACCGTAATAAACCTCGTCCATGGAGGCGGACGGCGGCAGCACAGCCTTCCGCTACAATTTCCAAGTGCTGTCCCGTCGAGTCCTCAGATATCTTAACGTGGCGGCCGGCGCGGCGCTGGCCGTGGTTCTTTTTCTCGGCTACTGGTGGGCCTGGCGGCCGCTCCCGCAGACCTCCGGCTCAGTCTCGGCCCCCGTCCGCCGGCCGGTCACCATTGCCCGCGACGCGCTCGGCGTGCCGCATATCGAAGCCGCCTCCCTCGAAGACGCTTTGTTCGCCCAGGGCTTCGCCACGGCGCAGGACCGCCTCTGGCAGATGGACGCCATGCGCCGGGCCGCCTCCGGAGAGCTGGCCGAAGTGGTCGGACCGGCAGCCCTCGCCTCGGATCAGGAAGCCCGCCGCATGCGCCTCCGCCGCGTCGCCGAAGAACACGCCCGCGCCGTCAATGGCGAAGACCGCGCCGCGCTGGCCGCCTATGCCCGCGGGGTCAACCACTTCATCGAGACCCACCGCGGGCGGCTTCCGCTCGAGTTCACCGTCCTCCGCTACGACCCCCGCCCCTGGACCATCGCCGACTCCATCGTCATCAGCCTGCAAATGTTTCGCAGCCTCACCCGCTCCTGGCGCACGGAACTCCGCAAGCAGGCCTTGCTCGAGGGCGGAGACCCGGCCAAGGTGGATTTCCTGTTCTCCATCGGCGCGGGCGGATTCTCCCCTCCGGGTTCCAACGCCTGGGCCATCGCCGGTCGCCACACCGCAAGCGGCCGGCCCATCCTCGCCAATGACCCGCATCTGGAATGGACGTTTCCCTCCATCTGGTATCTGGTGCACCTGAAAGCGCCCGGACTCAACGCCGCCGGAGCCTCCCTCCCCGGCCTGCCCGGCATCATCCTCGGCCACAACCAGCGCATCGCCTGGGGCATCACCAATCTCGGCTTCGATGTCCAGGATCTGTTCGTCGAACGCTTCGACCCGCAAACGGGTCGCTACGCCGAGGGCGGGCAGATGGAACAGGCGCGCCTGGAGCGGGAAATCATCCTCGTGCGCGGCGGCCGGCGCGTCACCTTGTTCAACTGGATCACCCGGCGCGGCCCTGTCTTCGTCGCCGAGCAAGGACGTTTCCTCTCGATGGCCTGGATCGCGGCTCAGCCAGGTTCCTTTTCTTATCCCTTCCTGGAGATCAACCGCGCCGGTGACTGGCAACAGTTCCGCGCGGCCCTTGCCCGCCTGGCCGGTCCGCCCCTCAACTTCATCTACGCCGACGTAGACGGCAATATCGGCTATCAGGTGGCCGGCAAGCTCCCCATCCGCCGCAATTACCGCGGCGACGTCCCGGCCGACCCGGCCACGGCGGCATGGGACGGCTCCATTCCCTTCGAAGCCCTGCCCTCGATCTTCAACCCGCCTTCAGGGATTCTGGTGAGCGCCAATCAAAACCCTTTCCCGGAGGATTACCCTTACCCCGTCAACGGCCGCTTCGCGCCTCCTTATCGCGCCCGGCGCATCCGCGAACTGCTCGAGCGGGGCCGGCGCTGGCGTGCCGAAGATATGCTCCGCATCCAGACCGACATTTACTCCTCCTTCTCGCACTTTCTGGCGCGCCAGTTAGTCGCCGCGCAGGCCCGAAAAAAAAGTGGCAACCCGCTCGTCGTCCAGGCTGTGGCCCTGCTTTCCCGCTGGGACGGCCGGATGCGGCGCCAGGCGCCCGAGCCCATGATCGCCGAGCTCGCCTACCGCCATCTGCGCACCGCCTTCGCCGAGCGGGCCTCGCCGGGCAAGGGTCTGATCTACGAAGACCTGATGGCGCCGGCGGCGCTGGAGACACTGCTGCGCCGGCGCCCTGCCGGCTGGTTTGACGACTACGATCAGGTGCTGCTCGACAGACTGGCCGACGCCCTCGAGGAAGGTCAGCGCCTCCAGGGGCGCCGGATGGAGCGGTGGCAATATGGTCGCTACAATACGCTCGCCTTCGTACACCCTGTGCTGAGCCGGCTCCCCTTGGTGGGCCGGTATACGGGAATCGGCGCCGTGCCCCTGGACGGCTCCGAGACCACCGTGATGCAAATCACCGCAGAGCTCGGACCCTCCCTGCGGCTGGTCTTTGATCTCGCCGACTGGGATAACTCCTTGGCGCACCTCATGACAGGCCAGTCCGGCCAGTTCCTCTCCCGCCACTACAAAGACCAGTGGCGCCCCTTCTCCGAAGGCCGCGGCCTGCCCCTCCGCTTCCACCACACCCAGCCGCGCCGGATCCTCACGCTGCTGCCGGCCCGCTAAAGCTGCCGCCCAGGGCGCCCTCAACTCCCCACATACCGCGCATACAGGCTGCGCGCCAGCGCCGGATCACTGGTGCCCTTGATGATCGCCCGCCCGTCCGGGAAAATCGTCAGCTCGTAAGGCGGCGTCACAAACCGCACCGCGAACTCGTTGCTCCGCACTTCCCCCAGACGCGCCAGCCGCCCCGCCAGCGCCTCCAGATCAATCGGCCGCCGCCGCTCGTGAATCTGCACCGCGTTGCGCCCGCACAGACTCACCGGCGCCCGCCCGCTCCCTTCCAGGTGCACGAACTCCCGGCGCCCGCAGGCCGTACACTCCGGATCGCGCGCCGGCATGGCCACCTGCCGCACTTCGCCCCGCCACAGATCCGCCGTCAGGATCCCCCGCGTGACGCTCTCCCTGCGCCCCGCCAGAATCTTCAAGGCCTCCGCCGCCTGGAACGCCGCAACGAACTGCGGCGCCGCATTCAGAACTCCGGCCGTCTCGCAGGTCGGCTGGTCTCCGGCCGGGGGCTCCGGATACACGCACGCCAGACACGCCGTCTCGCCCGGCAGCACCGGCATGGCCACGCCGTAGGAGCCCACCGCCGCGCCGTAGATCCAGGCAATGCCCCGGCTCACGCAAAAATCATTGATGAGGTATCGCGTTTCAAAGTTGTCCGTTCCGTCCAGCACCACCTGAGCGCCGCCCAGCAGCTCTTCCACATTCTCCGGCGTCAGGTCCGCCACCACCGGAACGATTTCGATCTCCGAGTTCACGCGGCCCAGACGCCGCGCCGCCGCCACCGCCTTGGGCAGCCCTTCCTCGGCGTCGGCTTCCTCGAACAGGCACTGCCGCTGCAGGTTGCTCCACTCCACGTAATCGCGGTCAATCAGCACGATCCTCCCTGTCCCGGCGCGCGCCAGCGCGTCGGCCTGAAAGCTGCCCAGCGCCCCGCAGCCTACAATCACGGCGCAGGCCTCCGACAGGTGCCGCTGGCCTTCTTCGCCCAGTTCTGCAAACACCACCTGACGGGAATAGCGCTCCTTGCGCCCCTGCCTCATTCCGACTCCATCCTAGCAGCGGCGGAATGGCCGCCGCCGTGAAGTATCATGCGGGTAGTGCGGCTTGGCGACGCTTGGATCGCGATCGGGTTGGCGTGCCTGTGCGGGGCGCCCCCGCGCCTCAGCGCTGCCACGCAGGATTACGAAGGCAAGCCCATCGGCCTCATCGTCTTCGAGCCCAAGGAGCAGGCCCTCGCCCCCGCCGAACTGGCCGAAATCCTTCCCCTCAAGCGCAAACAGCCTCTCCGGATGAAGGACGTCGAAACCGCCATCGAGCGGCTCTACGCCACCGGGCGCTACGCCGATATCGTCGTGGACGCCGAGCTGCACAACGGAGAGGTCGTCCTCCGCTTCCTCACGCAGAACAACTGGTTTGTCGGCCCCGTGGCCGTCCAGCGGGTGCCCCAGCCGCCCAGCGTCGGCCAGCTCGTCAACGCCACCGGACTCAGCCTCGGCGCGCCCTTCCATGAAGAAGACCTCCGCAGGGCCATCGAAGGGCTCCGCCAGACCCTGGAACGCAACGGTTTCTTCGAAAGCCGGGTCGAGCCTTCCGTCGAATACGATTCGCGCACGCAACAGGCCATGATCCGCTTTCGCGTCGAGCCCGGGCCCCGCGCGCGGTTCACCCGCCCCCAGATCCAAGGCAATCCGGTGTGGCCCCCGGACCGCCTCATCCGCGCCACCAGGTGGAAAGGCTTGCTCGGCTGGAGGCCCGTCACCGAAACGCGCCTGCAGCAAGGCCTCGAACGCATCCGCCGCGCCTACCAGAAGCAGGACCGTCTCATGGCCGAGGTGCGCCTGGAAAAGATGGACTACGACACCGACACCCGGCGCGCCCGGCCTTTCCTTTCCGCCCATGCGGGCCCCGTCATCACCGTGGAGACCGAGGGATCCCAGCTTTCCCGCGGCCGCCTCCGGAGGCTGGTGCCCGTCTTCGAGGAGCGCTCCGCCGACCGCGATCTCATCGTCGAAGGCGCCGAAAACCTCACCGAGTACTTCCAGAACCAGGGCTACTTCGACACCAAAGTGAATTTCACCACGGAAGCCGACGGCCCGGCTCGGCAGAAGATCGTCTATCACATCGAGCGCGGCCGGCGCTACAAACTCGTCCGCGTCGCCATCGACGGGAACCGGTACTTCGATCGGGAAACCATCCGCGAGCGCATGCTCGTCACTCCGGCTTCCTTCCAGTTCCGCCGCGGGCGCTTCAGTCAGAGCCTGCTCGAGCGCGACCTGGAGGCGATCCGGGACCTGTACCGCGCCAACGGCTTTCGCGACGTCCAGGTGGAAAGCACCATCGAGCACGACTACCGCGGCAAAGAAGGCGAAGTCGCCGTCTTCCTCCGGATCCGCGAGGGACCCCAGTGGTTTGTCTCGGACCTCCACCTTGAAGGCGCCTCCCCCGAACACGCCGAAACCATCCGCTCCATGCTGCAATCCGCCCCCGGCCAGCCCTTCAGCGAGGCCAACGTTGCCGCCGACCGCGACAACATCCTGGCCTACTACTTCAACCGCGGCTATCCCTCCGCTTCTTTTGAATGGAGCTGGCGCCAGGCGCCCGAGCCCGAGCGCGTCGAACTCACCTTCCGCATTCACGAAGGACCGCGCCGCTTTGTTCGCGAAGTCCTCATCGGAGGCCTCGAGCACACCCGGCCGCAGATCGTGCACCGCCGCATCCTGCTGAATCCCGGTGAACCGATCTCGCAGTCCGCAATGCTGGAAACCCAGCGTCAGCTCTCCGACCTGGGAATCTTCGCCAAGGTGGATACCGCCATCCAGAACCCCGACGGAGAGGAAAAATACAAATACGTCCTCTACCAGCTCGAAGAAGCGCGGCGTTATTCGGTGGCCGTCGGCGTGGGCGCCGAAATCGCCCGCATCGGCGGCGATCCGGCTAGTCTGGAGGCGCCCGGCGGCAAGGCCGGCTTCAGCCCCCGCCTCTCCTTCAACTTCGGGCGGCTCAACTTCCGGGGCCGCGGCCACACCTTGTTGTTCCGCAGCCGCGTCTCCAATCTCCAGCAGCGCGCCCTGGCCACCTACCTGGCCCCGCAGATCCGCGGCAGCCGCAACGTGGACCTTTCCTTCACCGCCCTTTACGATGACTCCCGCGACGTCCGTACCTTCACCGCCCGCCGCCGCGAAGGCTCCGTCCAGCTCACCCACCGCTGGACGCGCTCCCGCACCCTCTTCTATCGGTTCGCCTTCCGCCGCGTATCGGTCGGCGACGTCAAGATCCAGCCCGAACTCATTCCCTTGCTCACGCAGCCGACCCGCGTCGGCGTGCTCGCGGCCACCTACGTGGACGACCGCCGCGATGATCCCACCGACTCCCGCCGCGGCACCTATAACTCCCTGGACCTCGGCTACGCCTCCAGCTTCTTCGGCTCCCAAACCGACTTCCTCCGCCTGGTGGCCCGCAATTCCACCTACCACAGCCTCACCCCGCGGCTGGTGCTGGCCCGCACCGCCTCCGTGGGCCTGCTCGCCACTGTGCGCACCAACCCGGCGCTGCCCCTCAAAGAGCAGGACATCCCCCTGCCGGAGCGCTTCTTCGCCGGCGGCGCCTCCACCCATCGCGGCTTCCCGGAAAACCAGGCCGGCCCCCGCGACCTCCTCACCGGCTTTCCCCTCGGCGGCAAGGCCATGCTGCTGCTCAGCACCGAACTGCGCTTCCCCCTCCTCGGAGAAAATCTGGGAGCCGCCGTGTTTCACGATGCGGGTAACATATACTCCCGGGCAGGAACCGTGTCGCTCCGCCCTCGCCAGAAAAACCGCGACGACTTTAATTACATGGTGCACGCCCTCGGCTTCGGCATCCGCTACCGCACGCCGGTGGGGCCCGTGCGCTTTGACTTGGCGTTCGCCCCCAACTCCCCCCGTTTCTTCGGCTGCCAGGGAACTCGCGAACAGTTGCTCTTCGGATGCCCCGTTCAGACCGAGCAGCGCATCAGTCGCTTCCAGTTCCACTTCTCCCTGGGGCAGACGTTTTGAGCCCACAGAGCGCCTGCCGAAGGTCCGGTCGCCTGCGCCGCTGCGCCGCCCTGCTCTGCCTGCTGGCGGCTCCCGCTCGCCCGGAGATCATAGATCGCATCGCCGTCATCGTCGGGCGCTACGTGATCACCGAAAGCGCCCTGCTCCGCGCCATCCGTGTCACCGCGTTCCTGAACGGAGAAGAGCCCGACTTCAGTCCGGCCTCCCGGCGGCTCGCCGCCGAGCGCCTGGTGGACCAGACGCTGATCCGACGCGAGATGGAAACCGCGCGGTATGCTCTCCCGGACGCATCCGAGGTCGCCGCCCTCGCGGCCGAAATCCGCAAGCAACGTTTCAAGACACTCGAGGACTTCCGCCGCGCCCTGGAACGCTGCCGCATTACCGAAGACGATCTTCGCGACGTCCTGGCCCGCCAGCTCGCCACGCTGCGCTTCATCGAACTGCGTTTCCGCCCTGCTGTGGTCGTGCCCGAAGCGGAACTCCGCCGCTACTACGAAACGCGCGTGCTCCCGGAGTGGCAGAATAAAAGCGGGACCAAACCTCCGCCGTTCGAAGAAGTCCAGGCCGAGATCGAGCAGCTCCTGGCCGGCGAGCAGGCGGATCGTCTGCTGGAGGAGTGGCTGAAGCAGGCGCGATCCCGGACGCGAATCGAGTTCAAGGCCAAGGCGTTTGAATGAAAAGCTTCCGGAAACTGGCGGCGTGGCTCCTGGGCGGGCTGGCCGCCGCCATCTTCCTGCTCCTGATCGGAGCAGCGCTCCTCGTGCGCTCCCAGTGGTTCGCCGGCCATCTGCGGGAGCGCATCATACGGGAGGCGGAGCATGCCACCGGCGGGCGCGTCGAACTCGGCGGCTTCTCCTTCCACTGGCGCGCGCTCCGGGCCGAAGCCCGCTCGCTGGTGATCCATGGCGCCGAGGGCCCCGGCGAGCCTCCGTTCTTCCGCGCCCGCTCCGTCGCCGTCGGCTTGCGCATCGTCTCGGTGTTCCGGCGCGACGTGGACCTCGACCTCCTCGAACTGGAGACCCCCGAACTCTACATCGCGGTCTATCCCGACGGCCGCACCAACGTCCCCAGGCCGCGCCTCCCCCGGCGGGGCCCCAACCCGGTCGAGCAATTCCTGAAGCTGGCCGTGCGCCAGTTCCGCGTCCGCGATGGCGTCGTGCAACTCAACGAACGCCGGATCCCGTTGGATCTGCGCGCCGGCCGCCTTCGCGCCGACTGGTTTTATCATGCCGCCGGGCCGCGCTATGAAGGAAGTCTCACCTGCGGCGACCTCGTACTCACCCGGCCTGCCCTTTTGGCCCGCGGAATGGACGCCGCCGTACGCGTCTCCCTGTTCGGCGACCGCGTGGAAATCGCTTCCGCGCGCCTGGCTGCCGGGGACGCCGAGATGCGTATCCGCGGCCGCCTGGACAACTGGTCCGCCCCCCGCGCCGAATTCCGCTTCGAGGGCGAGATCGAGCTTGCGCGCCTTGATCCCGCATTGCTGGGCCCGCTGGAGCCCCGCGGCCGGCTGGCCCTCCGCTCCGGTGTGCTCCGCTTCTCCGCCGGCTCCGGCCTCGACCTGGAGGCGCGTGCCGCTGCGGGTGGCCTGGCCCTGCGCGCCGCCGGAGTGCGCATCGGCGACGTCCGCGCGGCGGGCGATGTGCGCCTGCACGGCGACCGCCTGGAGATTTCCCCTCTCAACGTCGCAGCGCTTGGCGGAAGCTGCGCCGGACGCCTCGCGCTCACGGCGCGGCGTGACCTGCGCGTTGCCGGAGAGGTGCGCGGCCTCTCTCTGGCCGAGCTCGCGCGCCTTCGCGGCGCCGTCGGGCCCTCCCTCAGCGGGCGTATCTCCGGTCCGCTGGAAGTCGCGGCGGAACTACGGAACGGTAGCCTCGCCAACACTCGCGCCGTGGCACGCTTGTCGGTGAGCGCCGAAGCAGGAGAGCTTCCCGTGCAGGGTTCCGTCGAAGCCGTCTATGATCAGCGCGCCCGGCGCGTGGAAATGCACCGCGCCTGGCTGGCCACGCCCTCCTCGCGACTCGAGTTCAACGGCGTCTTCGGCAGCGCCGTGCGCGTGGCGCTCCACACCGCCAGCCTCGAGGAACTGGCCGCCTTGGCCTCCTGGACCTCCGGCAAGAAACTCCCGGCGCTCCCCGTCGGCCTCGGCGCGGACGGCCACGCCCGCTTCGACGGCCTGATCCGCGGCGATTGGACCGCGCCTGCCATTTCGGGCCGCCTCACCGCCGCGCGCGTGCGCTGGCAGGACCGCGAATTCCCGCGTGTCGCGGCCGAGCTCCGCGCCTCTGCGGGTGAGCTCTCAGTCGAGAACCTGCTCGTTGAGCGCGGCTCGGCGCGCTATCAGGGCCGCTTTCGCCTTCGCCTGGCCAACTGGAGGCCTGCGGAAACGGGGCCCGTCGCCGGGGAATTCTCCATCACAGGTGAGTCGCTGGAGCAATGGATCACGCCGCAGGCCAGGCAGCTCGGCCTTTCCGGCATCGCCTCCGGACACCTCACCCTGGGCGGTTCGCTGGCGGAACCGCAGGCCTCCGCGCGCCTCCGGATCGCGCGGCCCGCAATCGGAGGCCGCCAGTTCAGCCACGCGCGCGCCGAACTCCGCTACGCCGGACGGACCCTGGAACTGCTGGCGGCGGAGATCGCCTCCGAGGAGGCGCAGATCCGGGCCCGCGGCGCCTGGGTCTTTAAGGACGACTACCGCAGCGGAACGGTGCGTCTCGAGGCGGCGCTGAAAGATGCCTCCATCGCCCGCTGGTCTGCCCTGACCGGCTTGCCGCAGACCCTGGACGCCGCGGCTGCGCTCGACGTCGCGGCCGAGCTCAATGTGGCGGCTCTCCGCCCGCAGTTGACAGACCTGCGCGGCGACCTCCGCTTGACGGGAGTTCAACTGAACGGCGGCAGGGCCGGAACCCTCGAGCTCCGGGCCGAAACCACGAGTGGCATCGTGCACATCCGTGCCCGTGGGAACCTCCTGAGCGCAGCCTGGAACGGGCAAGCCTCCTGGGCCATGACGCCGCCTTATGCGGCACGCGGCGAACTCCGCTTCGAGAAACTCGCCCTTGACGCTCTGGCCGCGCTGCGCCCCGGGAGTGCCAAGGCGGCCGCACCCCTGACAGGCTTCGCCACCGGAATGCTCCGGTTCGAAGGCGCGGGCCTCGACCCGCGCAACTGGAAAGGCCGCCTCGAACTGGCTGCGCTCGAAGCCGCTCCCGCAAACACGGCCGCCGCCGGCGATAAAGTCCGCTTCCGCAACGACGGCCCGCTGACTCTGGCCTGGGAGGGCGGAACCCTTCGCGTCGAACGGGCGCGGCTCACCGGCCCGGGCACGTTGATGGAGATTAGCGGAGCCGTGCTGCTCACCGAGAGGCGCGAGGCCTACCGGCTCCGGATTCACGGCGAAACCAATCTGGCCATCCTCGAAACCTTCCAGCCGGATTTGACGGCCTCCGGCTCGTCCACCGTGGACACCACCGTCCGCGGCCCGCTCGCCGACCCCGAGATCTTCGGGCGCCTGCAATTCCGCAACGCCTCGTTCTACTTGCGCGGCGTTCCGAACGGACTGGACAAGGCCGCCGGCACCCTCGCCTTCTCCGGCCGCCGCATCACGATCGAAAACCTCACCGCGGAAACAGGCGGCGGCAAGTTGCAGCTCAGCGGATTCATCGGACTGGGTGCCGATGCGACCTACCAGCTTCGCGCCAAAGCCTCCGGCGTCCGCGTCCGCTACCCGGAGGGCCTGAGCACCTCCCTTGATGCCGCTCTGAACTGGACCGGCACCGCCAGGGGAAGCACCCTGGCGGGTACCGTCACCGTGCTCCG
The DNA here is from genome assembly GCA_037446115.1 of Acidobacteriota bacterium. Taxonomy (GTDB): domain Bacteria; phylum Acidobacteriota; class Terriglobia; order Bryobacterales; family Bryobacteraceae; genus JANWXD01. The sequence goes on from JBBIJF010000017.1 coordinate 36,250, forward strand.
TTCTGCCCTCAATCCGCGCCTGGACTTTGCGCAGTTGCTGGCCGGTTCCTCCCGCCCCTTGGCCACGCCCGCTTCACAGAACGAATTGCTGCGCAACATGCAGTTCGACGTGCGCATCGTCACGGCCCCCGGCGCCACCTTTGAAACCACCCTGACGCGCGACATCCAGGCCGAGGCCGATCTGCGACTGCGCGGCACGCCCTACCGCCCCGTGCTGTTGGGTCGCCTCGCCGTGACCCAGGGCGAGATCAGCTTTCTGGGCAACCGCTACTTCATCAACCGCGGAGAGATCTCCTTCGTCAACCCCGTGCGGCTGGAGCCCGTGGTCAACCTCGACCTGGAAACGCGCATCCGCGGCGTGGACGTCACGCTGACCTTGTCGGGCGCCCCCACCCGGCTCAGCGTCACCTACCGCTCCGACCCGCCCCTCCAGACCAACGAGATCATCGCCCTTCTGGCCGTGGGCCGCGCCCCCAGCTCCGACCCCACCCTGGCTGCCCGCCAGGCCGAGCTCGATCAAAGCTGGGCGCAGGTGGGCGCCAGCACCCTCGTCGGGCAGGCTTTGCAGTCCCAGGTGGCCGGCCGCCTGCAACGCTTCTTCGGAGTCAGCCGCATCAAAATAGACCCCAAGCTCACCGGCGTCGAGAACAACCCCCAGGCGCAGCTCACCCTCGAGCAGCAGATCTCCAAGGACATCACCTTTACCTACATCACCAACCTCGCCAAGAGCCAGCAGCAGGCCGTCCGCGTGGAGTGGAACGTCACCCGCGAATGGTCCATCCTGGCGGTGCGCGACGAGAATGGTCTGTTCGGAGTCGATGTTCTTTACCGGAAACAGTTCAAGTGAGCCCGCCCGCCTGGAGCCGGACTATGCCGCTCTCCGCAAGGAGATGGTCGAGCGCCAACTGAAAGCACGCGGCATCCGCGACCCGCGCGTTCTGGCCGCCATGCTCGAAATCCCCCGCGAGGAGTTTGTCCCCGCCCACCTCCGCCACCTGGCCTACATTGATGACCCCGTGCCGATCGGTTTCGGACAAACCATCTCGCAGCCCTACATGACGGCCCTCATGGTGGAATGCCTCGAGCTTCGCGGAGACGAGCTCGTCCTGGATGTGGGCTCCGGTTCCGGCTACCATGCCGCCGTGCTCGGTGCCATCGCCCGCTGGGTCTACTCCATTGAGATCATCCCGGAGCTGGTCGAGCAGGCTCGCAAGAACCTGCGGCGCGCCGGCCGGGATCACAACATCACCGTGGTTTGCGGCGACGGCTCCGCCGGCTATCCGGACCACGCCCCTTACGACGCCATCTCCGTCGCGGCCGCCGCCCCGGACGTTCCGCCGAAGCTCCTGGAACAGTTGAAGGATCCCGGCAGGCTCGTCATCCCTGTGGGCTCGCTGTGGGATCAGGAGCTCCGGCTGGTCATCAAGCAGGACGGCAAGATCCAGACCCGTACGGTGACCTACTGCCGGTTCGTTCCGCTGCGCGGCGGCGAGGGCTGGGACGTTACCCCGTGACTACACGCCCCAGCAGTAGTCCTCCACGGCCTTCTCGATGGTCTCATCCTCCTCCATCAGCCGCATCAGCTCCAGACGCAGCGCATCCACCAGCGCCTGCCAGCTGGCCTCGATGACGTTGTCGGAAACCCCCACCGTCGCCCAGCTGCGCCGGTGATCCGACCACTCGATCAGCACGCGCACCCGCGCCGCCGTCCCCTTCTTGGGCTCCAGCACCCGCACCTTGTAGTCGGTCAGCCGCACCTCCGCCAGACTCGGGTACAGGGGGGACAGGCACTGCCGCAGGCACACGTCCAGCGCATGCACCGGGCCGTGGCCCGACGCCGTCGCCGAATGGATCCCGTCCTGCGTCTTGATGGTGACCGCCGCCGTGGTCCGGGAGGTCTTGCCCGCAAGCAACCGCGTCGTGACCTCGACGTTAATCACGTCGAAAAAGTGCAGGCCCGGATGCAGTGCCTCCCGCACCAGCAGCTCGAACGTACCCTCGGCCGCCTCCAGCTCGTAGCCCAGATACTCCAGATGCTTGATGCGCTCCAGCAGTTCCTTGCGCGCGCGCTCGTCCAGGCGGTCCGCGATGCCGTGCTGTTTGAGCTTGTACAGGATGTTGCCGCGCCCGGACAGGTCGCTGAGCAGCACGCGCTGACGGTTGCCCACCGCCTCGGGCGGCACGTGCTCGTAGGTGGCCGGATCCTTGAGCACCGCGCTGACGTGCACACCCCCTTTGTGCGCGAAAGCGCTGCGGCCCACGTAGGGCTGGTCGTTCCGCAGCGGCAGGTTGGCCAGCTCCGCCACATAGCGGGCGACCGAGGTGAGATTGGCCAGACGCTCGCGCCCGATCGTCGTGTGCCCCATCTTCAGTTCCAGGTTGGCGATGATCGAGCACAGGTTCGAGTTGCCGCAGCGCTCGCCGTAGCCGTTGATGGTGCCCTGCACGTGCGTGGCGCCCAGCTCCACCGCCGCCAGCGCGTTGGCCACCGCCACATCGGAATCGTTGTGCGTGTGAATGCCGAGCGTACCGTCAAAGCGCTTCCGCACCTCGGCGAAGATCTCTGCGACGCGTCCCGTCAGCGTGCCTCCGTTGGTGTCGCACAGGCACAAAACGTCCGCACCCGCCTCCTTGGCCGCTTCCAGCGTGCGCAGGGCAAACGACGGATTCGAGTTGTAGCCGTCGAAGAAATGCTCGGCGTCGTAGATCACCTCGCGCCCGTGCTCTTTCAGATACCGGACCGTCTCCGAGATCATCCGGAGGTTTTCTTCTTCCGTCACCCCCAGCGCCCGCTGCGTGTGCAGATCCCAGCTCTTGCCGAAGATCGACACGGTCGGCGTTCCGGCCTCCAGCAGCGCCCGCACATTCGGGTCCCGATCCACCGGGTTCCGCGCAAACCGCGTCGAACCGAACGCCGTCAGGCGCGCGTGGCGGAGTCGAAGCTCCCGCGCCCGCGCGAAAAACTCCTTGTCGCGGGGGTTTGACCCCGGCCAGCCCCCCTCGATGTAATCAATGCCCAGCTCGTCCAGCTTCTGGGCGATCATCAGTTTGTCTTCCACGCTGAAGGAGACGGCCTCCCCTTGGGTGCCGTCCCTCAGGGTCGTGTCCAGGATGTAGATGCGCATCGCAATCTCCTGCGCCTATCGCCCGGCCGCCGCCGGCTGGTCCTCCGGCACCCCGGCCTCCTTGGCTTTCTTGAGAAACTTCATCATCTGCCGCAGCTCGCGCCCGACCGCCTCCAGGGGCTGCTGCCGGGCCGCCTCCCGCATCGCCAGGAAATTCTTCCTCCCGTTCCGGTTCTCCTCGATCCACTCCCGCGCGAACTGCCCGGACTGCACCTCGGCCAGAATCTGGCGCATCGTCTGCCGCACGTGCGCGTCAATGACGCGGGGCCCTCGCGTGTAGTCGCCGTATTCCGCCGTGTCCGAAACGGAATAACGCATGTAGCTCAGACCGCCCTCCTGGATCAGGTCTACGATCAGTTTCAGTTCGTGCAGGCACTCGAAGTAGGCGATCTCCGGCGCGTAGCCCGCCTCTACCAGCGTCTCGAAGCCGGCGCGAATCAGCTCCGAGACCCCGCCGCAGAGCACCGCCTGTTCGCCGAACAGATCGCTCTCGGTCTCTTCCCGGAACGTGGTCTCGATCACGCCCGCCTTCAGGCACCCGAGCGCCCGCGCGTACGCCAACGCCTGCTCCAGAGCCCTCCCGGAGGCATTCTGGTGCACCGCCACCAGCGCCGGCACCCCCACGCCTTCCACAAACAGCTCGCGCACCCGGTGCCCGGGAGCCTTCGGAGCAATCATCGAAACGTCCACCTCCGGCGGCGGTACGATCTGCCCGTAGTGGATGTTGAAACCGTGCGCGAACATGAGCGTCTTGCCCGCCTTCATGTGCGGTGCGATTTCGGAACGGTACAGTTCCGGCTGCAGATGGTCCGCCACCAGCAGCATCACCACGTCGGCTTCCGCCGCCGCTTCTGCCGTGGTCTTCACCGTCAGGCCCGCCGCCTCCGCCTTGGGCCGGCTCCGGCTTCCCGCATACAGCCCCACGATGACCCGCACGCCCGAATCCCGAAGGTTCAGCGCGTGCGCGTGCCCCTGACTGCCGTAGCCCACAATGGCTACCGTCTTGCCGTCCAGCAATCGCAAATCACCGTCTGCTTCGTAAAATCTCCTGGCCATTCCTCACTCCCTTGGTCTCTTCTGTCCCCTCCGCCTCTCCCGGCGCCGGGACCGGCGGAGAAAGACGCGGTCGGCGCGGCTTCAGTGACAGCGCCACGACTCCCGAGCGCGCCACGTCGAATTCGCCGTAGCTGCGCATGATGTCAATGAACTCGTCCAGCTTCTCCGGATCGCCGCTCGCCTCCAGGGCGAAGCCTTCCACCGAGGAGTCAATCACCCGCGCTCCGAAGATCTCTGCCTCTTTCAGGACCGCCGTACGCTTCTCAAGCGGCGCCCGCACCCGCATCAGCACCATCTCGCGCGTGACCGCCCGGTGGTCGTCGGTCAGATCCGCAGCCTGCAGCACGTTGATGAGCTTGTTCATCTGCTTGATCACGAGCGCCCGCAGGTTCGGATCCACGTCCACCACGATGGTCATGCGCGACAGCGTCGGATCCAGCGTCCGCGCCACCGTCAGGCTTTCGATGTTGTAGCCCCGCGCCGTCAGCACGCCCGTGATGCGCATCAGCGCGCCGGGCTTGTTCTCCACGAGCAGCGAAATCACTTGCAGCATGGTCTGCTCCCCTATTTCGGCACCGCAACCGGCTGCGGCGGCCCCAGGACCATCTCGTTGATGGCCCCTCCCGCAGGCACCATCGGATACACGTTCTCATACGGCGAAACCCGCACGTTAAGCAAATACGGCCCCGGCTCTTCCACGGCCTCCTCCAGGGCGGGCGCCAGCTCCTGCGGGCGCTCGATCGTCCGCCCCTTGAACCCGTAGGCCGCCGCCAGCTTCTCGGCGTCCGGGAAACAGTCCAGTTCCACCGCGCACAGGCGGTTGTTGTAGAACAGCTCCTGCCACTGCCGCACCATGCCCAGATACCCGTTGTTCACCACCACAATCTTGATCGGCAGCCCGTAGCTGGCAATCGTGGACAGCTCCGGAACCGACATCTGAAAGCCTCCGTCGCCCAGCACCGCGAAAACCAGCTTGTCCGGGCGCGCAAACTGAGCCCCGATGGCCGCCGGAAGACCGAATCCCATCGAACCCAGGCCCCCCGAGCAGATCCACTGCCGCGGCTCGCTGAACCGGATGAACTGCGCCGCCCACATCTGATGCTGCCCCACATCCGCGGTCACGATCGCTTTCCCGGCCGAAAGGCGGTCAATCTCCACCATCACATGCTGCGGCTTGATTTCCGTGTCCGAGAACACCGGCGCCAGCGGATGCTCCTGCTGCCAGGCCCGGATCTGCCGCCACCAGGCCCGCCGCGCCGCCGCCTTCCGCTCCCCCAGCTCCGGCTGGAGTTCGCGCAAAAGCGGGTTGAGCTTCTCGAGCACGCGTTTCACATCTCCCACAATCGGCAGATCCGCCTTCCGGTTCTTGCCGATCTCCGCCGGGTCAATGTCCACATGGATGACTTTGGCATGCGGCGCAAACGACGACAGCCGCCCCGTAACCCGGTCGTCGAAGCGCACCCCCAGCGCAATCAGCAGGTCCGTCGAGTACATCCCCATGTTGGCCGCATAGCTGCCGTGCATGCCCGGCATGCTGATAAAGTTCGGATGGCCCCCGGGAAGCGCCCCCAGGCCCATCAGCGTGCATACGGCCGGCGCGTCAATGATCTCAACCAGCTCCCGCAGCTCCGCCGCCGCCCCGGCGGCAACAATGCCCCCGCCCGCATACACGAACGGACGTTCGGCTTCCCAAATCATCTGGGCCGCCCGCCGGATCTGGCCCATGTGCCCCTCCGTGTACACCTTGTAGCCGGGCAGATGAATCGAAGAAACCGGATGGTAGTGGCCCTGGCCCTGGAAGACGTCCTTGGGTATATCCACCAGCACCGGACCCGGCCTGCCCGTCGAGGCCACATAAAACGCCTCGTGAATCACCTGCGGCAACTCCGCCAGATTCTTGACCAGATAGTTGTGCTTCGTGCACGACCGTGTGATGCCGAACGTGTCCGCTTCCTGGAACGCGTCGCTGCCGATCAGCTTCGTGGAAACCTGGCCCGTGATCGCCACGATCGGAATCGAGTCCATCATGGCGTCCACCAGGCCCGTCACCAGGTTGGTCGCACCCGGACCCGAAGTCGCGCAGCAAACGCCCACTCGCCCCGTCGCGCGCGCGTAACCCTCGGCCGCAAACGCGGCATTCTGTTCGTGACGCACCAGTACGTGGCGGATCGGGTGGTCGTACATCGCGTCATAAAACGGTAGCGTGACGCCTCCCGGATACCCGAACAGGCACTCCACGCCCTCCCGAACCAGACACTCCAGTAGCATCCGAGCGCCGCTCATCAACGCTGGCATGGTTCCTTCTCTCCTTTGCACGTCTCCGGGTACACCACACCTGTCCTCCGCCCCGCCGGCCTTCTGCGGCCCGCCCGCTCTGTCGCGAATTCTAAGCCTCTCTCCATATGAAAAAAGGCCACCGGCTGGATCCGACCCCGCCGATGGCCTCCCAAACTCTTGGCCGATCAGGCGGGGTCAGATACGGTGACCCCGATGAGAATAATAATGCTTACAACCGTGGAAACCTGAGGATTCAGAGCCGGATGGGGCAGTCTCCCGGCGCTGCAACAGTTCGCTTTTTCGCCGGAGACTGCCATGCTCATTTCTACTTTACGGCACAAAAAATCAAAATGCAAGACTAGAATTGCATTAAAAATAGTAATACCCGTATTGGCCGATCTACGGGGATCGCACCGGGATCAGGAAAGGCTGGCTCAGCCGGTCGCCAACGCGAACCGTTACCGGAATCAACTGCCCCTCTGCCACTTTCTCGCTCAATCGGATCTCAACCAGATGCACGGAAGCATTCGTTTCCGAAAGCCCCAGGCTCACTGGCCGGTGAGGCACCCCTCCGACGCTGACGGTGACGGGCTCGGCGGGCATCGTGACGCCGGGCTCATCCAGCCGCAATACCGACAGCAACAAGGTCTCACCTACTACTGCAGGCTCGGCCAGACTGACGGGCGTTCCGCTGGCCCGCGATACCGCAACGATGACCGGAGGCGCAAGATCAATTGCAACCACAAACGGAGGCAACACCTGCCCTCCGAGCTCCAGCCTGAGAATCGCCGGGCCCACCCCCAGGCCTCCCGGCACCTCGAACAGGATTCCTTCTCCGGAAACGCCCAGCACGCGCGCCGGCTGGTCGTTCAAACTTACACGTACGTCCTCAGGACGCAAGCCCGCAGCAAGCCCCGAGATTTTCAGCAGCGCTTGCCCTCCGGAGTAAATGCTCGGCAATCCCGTATCCGGGTTCAACGGCGAAGGGTCGGGCACGGGCGCGCCCGGCCTGCCCGGCTCGATCTGGATCGGATTGGATTGCTTCACTACTTCGAGGCCGGTGACAACCGCCGGTGAAAGCGTTGCCGCCGCCGCACCCTGCGCTACGTGGACGTTGGCCAACAACCGGTCCGGACCCAGAACCCACACCCGGCGCACCACCACATCGCTGCTGCCGAAGCCCACCACCGTTCGCCCCTGGCGGAAATGCGTGTTTACGCCGCGCACCTCCACCATCGCCTCAGAACCGGCCGGCAAGGACGCGGGGGTGACGGACACCTCCGGGAGCGCCGATGGTTCATAAACGTACGCGGGCGGCGCTTGACCGTCCAGAAACAGCGACGTCTGCCCGTCAGGGTTCAGGGCGGTCACCGTGGCGCGGTGTTCGGACGCTCCCGCCGGAGGCTCCACCACCAGCACGCTTGCCTCTTTGTCAAACTGCACGACGTCTGCCGCCGCCCCGTCAAAAAGAATCCGCGTCTCCTCGCTGAAGCCCGTTCCGCTGATAACAACCACTTTGCGGCCGCTCGAATCTATAGCCGGGCTCACCGACTGAATGGACGGTGGTGCGGACGCTACCAAATTGAGGCCCGCGGGCAGCACGTACAGATCGCCGCCCCGACTGAACACCAGATGCCGCGGCCCTACCCCCGAAAAGGGCGTAAAGTGAAAACTCAGTTGCAGGAAATTCGGAGCGGGCGGGTAGGCTTGGATGCCGTCGGGCAACACCGATGCGGAGCCCCCGATCACGCTCGCCTGCAATCCCGGAGCCACCGCCCCATTCTCGATCAGGCCCACGCCCGAGGCGACCAGAAAATTCCGCGGACCATTCGTGTTGAGAAAAGCAGGCTTGACGGCAATGTTGCCGGGAAAGCTGTACGTCGTCACTCCGTAAAGCGTCAGCGGTCCCCGCGGCGTGACTTGGAAGTCATAGCCTTCCAGCGCCGCGCCCGGCGTTACATCCAGCACCGCAGCTTGCAGCACGTCCCGCGTACCCGGGAAAAACTGGGTCTCAAACAGCGGCCCGGCCGCGAATCGCTGCCCGTCCGGTCCCAGCGGCAGCACGATGTCGTCCGGCCCCAGTTCCGGCTGCAGCGAGGGCGGCAGCGCGTGGACGTAAAGATAGTAGCGGCCCGGCGGAATGCCTCCGATGTGGTAATAGCCGTCCGGGTCGCTCAAGGCCGCGACCGCGGCGCCGCTCGGCGACAGAGCCACCACGGAAGCCAGATGAACGCCCGCCCCGCTGGCCGTAACCCGCCCCTTGATGCCGCCGGTCTGCGACGCGAACTCCGGCTTCGGGTACAGCAGTGAAATGCCCGCAATATCGTCATCGGCCAGAGGCCGCGCACGCGTGGTGGCCCGCGTCACCTGGGTGGACATCACGCTCGAGGCCTGGGTGTGCTGCAACCCCAGGGCGTGGCCCATCTCATGAACCAGAGTCAGAAAGAAGGCATCACTGTAGCTCGGACGGTTCGACAGGTCCTTCGGTAGCACCAGAACGGAACGCAGAATCGGCACGAAGGCCCCTTCTCCCTCCCCTGTCACCTCGGCCCGCACCGTGGGGCCGCCGAGGGCCACGAGCCCTGGGGGAACTTCATCGAAGATCACGTCAATTCCGGGCGTGCTCTGCGCGAGGCCGCGGTCGGCAAACCCGCCGAAAGCCAGCCGCAGCTCCGAAGTCGGCACCTCGCTCCAGGTGCGAGCCGCCAGGCGGATCTGACTCAGCAGCGACTCGAGGCTGTCCCCGGGCGCCATTTGCTCCGGTCCCCGGCTGGAGACGAAGAAGTGTAACGTATGGTTGGGCAGGGACTTGAGGTCGAACTTCTCGGGGACCGGAGCAAATGGCCCCGTGTGACTGCGGTAATGCAGAAAGTGATAGTGGGCCCACAGCGTGCCGCTCATCGCCAGCCCGGCTGCCAGCAACGCCTTTGCCCGGATCATCACCGCCCTTCTTGTCCGCCTCGCGAGATCGCCGCCACGCGCGCCCGCAGATCGGCCAGCCGCAGGCGCATTGCCTCGTCGGAAATCACCCTGCCGGACTTGGGGTCCACCATGGCTGCCGTGCTCGCCGCCCGCCAGACCATCTCGCTGCCCGACCCCTCTTTGCTGACGGCAAACACGCCTTGGGAAAGCCCCACGACATGCGTCAGGCCGTTGCGGCCCGTCCACAGAAACAGCACGTACTCCCCGCCTTCCTGCAGCTTCGGGGCCCCGGAAAACGTCTGCCGCAGCCCCATGGCCACCCCGCCCGGCACCACGACCTCCAGTTGTTGCGCTTCCGGACCCTTCCAGCGCTCCATCACCTGGACCGTCCAGCGCGTATAGATCACCGGGCCGTGAACGTACGCCCGCGGAGAATACACCCGCCCTCGAACTACAGCTGTAGATTTTTCGATCAGCTCCTCAAGCGACAGCCGCTCGAGCGTTGCAGCTTCCCCAAGCCGGAACGCGGCCAGAATTACGAGCGTAATGCGGGCGGCACGCATGGCGTCCCTCTGGACTCCTGCACGCCCCGTGCCACTCAGGGGTCTGCTAACCCGTTGTGAAACCTCCCCGGATACCCCCTCCTTGGCAGCCCTGCTGTGGCCCCTTGACACGGCCGCCCGCCACGGCCGCCTCAGGGGGTGTACTGGCGAACCGTCTCCCAGCGCCCGCTTGAGGCCGAGCGCAGCACCGCATCCGTCACGTATTCTGTGGCCAGCGCCTCGCGGAAGGTGGGCGAAGCCTGCTCACCCCGGGCCAGCGCCCCGAGAAAGTCCGCGATCTGATGCACGAAGGTATGCTCGTAGCCGATTTGCAGGCCCGGCACCCACCAGCACTTCATGTAAGGGTGATCCCCGTCGGTTACGTGAATGGACCGCCAGCCCCGCACGAGGCCGGCATCCCGGTGGTCAAAGTATTGCAGCCGGTGCAGATCGTGCAGGTCCCAGAAAATCGAGGCGTGCTCGCCGTTGATCTCCAGCGTGTACAGCGCCTTGTGCCCGCGCGCATAGCGCGTGGCTTCAAACGTCGCCAGCGAGCCGTTGGAAAACCGCGCCAGAAACGCGCACGCATCGTCAATGCCCACCGGCTCGACGCGCCCCGTCAGAGTGTGTTTCCGCTCCTTGACGAACGTCTCCGTCATGGCCGTCACCTCCCGGATCGGCCCGTTGAGCCACATCGCCGTGTCAATGCAGTGCGCCAGCAGGTCTCCCGTAACCCCGCTGCCGGCCACCTGCACGTCCAGCCGCCACAACGCCGCCCCGCCCTGCGGCAGATCTTTGGAAATCGTCCAGTCCTGTAGAAATTTGGCGCGGTAGTGGAACACCTTGCCGAGCCGTCCCTCGTCAATCAGTTGCTTGGCCAGCGTAACGGCTGGAACGCGCCGGTAGTTGTACCAGACCATGTTGGCCACACCCGCCTTTTCCACCGCCTCGACCATCCGCTCGGCCTCCGCCACATTGCGCGCCAGCGGCTTTTCGCACAGCACCATCTTGCCCGCCTGCGCCGCCGCCACCGCAATCTCGGCGTGGGTGTCGTTGGGGCTGGCGATGTCCACCAGATCCACGTCCGGACGCGCCACGAGCGAGCGCCAGTCCGTTTCAAACGTTTCGTAGCCCCACCGTTCCGCAAACGCGCGCGCGTTGTCTGCGTTGCGCCCGCACACCGCCTTCAGAACCAGCCGGCAAGGCAGCGAAAAGAAATGCCCCGCCTTGGCGTAAGCGTTCGAATGCGCCCGGCCCATGAAACCGTAGCCGATCAAACCGATGCGAAGTTCCTTCGGTAGCTCCATCTCCCGATTCCGCTCCTTGTCGTGCCAGTGTTGTCAGGGAAACCTATTCCCGCCAGCCGTGCGCCTGGCGGACGGCCGCCATCGTGGCCAGAATCTTGTTCCAGGTCTCCTGCCGGAGCATCACCTCGTTGGGGAACATGCAGCCGTCCCAGCAGATGTGCCGGAAGGCCCGGGTGGGCGCACCGCTCTCGTCCCGCAGCCAGTGGCCCGCATCCCGCACGATGTCCAGCTTGCCGTTGGGATCGTCCGGCAGGCAGTGCCGCCCGGTCTTGTCGTGCGAGCCCGCTCCTTTCACCGTGGCGTCGTTCTGCGCCACATGGAAGTCAATCGTCCAGGGCCGCAGGGCCCGCGTCAGCTGCCGCAGCGCCTCCTGCAGCCGCTCGGTCTGACTCCACTCAAAATCCTCCGGCAGGATTCGGTCCTCCGGCGCGTTGTAGCCCAGCGTGAACAGCAGCGTGTGGGCCATGTCGGCCTGAAAGCCCAGCGTCTTCGGCCGGTCCACCCGCTCGAGCAACTCCACCACTTTCCGCCAGCTGTGCATCCCGCCCCAGCAGATTTCCCCTTCGGCCGCCAGCCGCTCGCCGTGATCCTCGGCGATCGCGCAGGCTTCCCGAAACGTGCCCACCAGCCGCTGCGTGTTGCCTTCCGGATCCTGAAGCCATTCCGCAGGACTCGCCGCCGAATCAATCCGGATAACGCCGTAAGGACGCACGCCCAGCTCCCGCAGCGCCGCACCGATCCGGCAGGCCTTGCGCACCTGTGTGAGAAAACGCCGGCGCTCCTCCTGGCTGCCCATGGCGGACCCCCCTCCCGTGGGCGGCCACACCGGAGCCACCAGCGAGCCGGCCACAAAGTTCCGCGCCCGCAGCTTGGCGGCCAGCCGCTTCAGTTCATCCGGGCTCGAATCAATCGAAATGTGCGGATCGTACAAAAACAGATCCACGCCCTCGAAGCGAACCCCGTCGGCCTGGGCCGCCGCCGTCAGATCCAGCATCGTGTCCAGATCAATCGGTGGCTCCGACCCCGGGCCTTTGCCCACCAGTCCGGGCCACATGGCGTTGTGCAGTCTCGGGTAGTTGTTTTGCGTCGCTTCAGCCATCGCCTCCATGCCTCATCGGTAGCATATAGCGCGCTCGCGCCCGCTGCAAGGCTTCGCGCGCAGCCGGACCTCGCGCCCGGAAACGCTTCACCCCGGCCGCTCCCCCACGACCTTCCGCGACGCCGCGCCGTTGACTTGTCCAGGCCAATATGGTACGCTTGGCTCACCGGCATGTTGGGTGCACTCCAGCTCGATCCCGGCGCCCAGACACCGCTCTACCTCCAGCTGGCCGAGCAAATCCGCGAGTTCATTCGCTCCGGGCGCCTCACCGCCGGAGATCGCCTCCCCGCCACCCGTGAATTGGCTGGTAAACTTGGCCTGAACCGCTCCACCGTCAACGCCGCCTACGCCCTCCTCCATGCGGAGGGCCTGATCCAGGGCCACGTGGGCCGGGGCAGTTTCGTCTCCACCCGCCTCCCCGGCCGCAGCCGCGACTGGAGCCGCCTCCTCGAGTCCGTAAGCCGCTTCAGCGCCCTCTCGTTCGCCACCGCTGGCGAGCCGCAGGATTTCATCAGCTTCGCCACTTCCCGCCCGGACGAGAGCCTCTTTCCCCTCGAAGAATTCCGCGCCAGCTGCCGCGAAGTGATCGAAAGTGCGCAAGCTCGCACCCTGCTCCAGCTCGGCTCCCCGGCCGGATACGCCCCGCTGCGGGAGTATCTGCTCGATGAGGCCCGGCGAGAAGGCCTTCTCCGTCCCAGCGACGACGTCCTGATTACCAGCGGCTGCCAGCAGGCGCTCGATCTCCTCCACCGCGTGCTCGTGCGCCCGGGCGACGTCGTGGCCATCGAAGAGCCCGCCTCCCCGGGTCTGCGCAGCCTGTTGCTGCGCGCCGGCGCGCGGCTGGTCGGCGTGCCCATCCGCCCCACCGGCCTGGATCTGGCGCAACTTGAGCAGGTGCTCGCCCGCGAGCGCCCCCGCCTGCTCGTGCTCACCCCCAGCTTCCAGAACCCCACCGGATTGAGCCTGTCGCGCGAGGCGCGCCGCACCGTGCTGGAGCTGGCCGGCGCCTCCGGCGCCGTCGTCGTCGAAAATGACATCTACGGCGATCTGCGCTATAACGGAGCCCCGCTGCCCACCCTCAAACAGATGGATGAAACCGGCGACACCGTCCTGCTGCGCAGCTTCTCCAAGGTCGCGTTCCCGGGCCTGCGTGTCGGATGGCTCATCGGGCCACGGCCTCTGGTGGCCCGCCTGGCCGAGGCCAAACAGTGGACCGACCTGCACACCGACCAGCTTTCCCAGGCCGTCCTGTTGCGCTTCGCCCTTTCCGGCCGTCTGGCCCGGCACCGCGAGCGCGTCCGGCGCGCTGGCGCCGAACGGCTCGCCGCCGCTTTGACGGCCTGCCGCCGCCACCTCCCCAAAGGCGCTTCCTGGACGCAGCCTCAGGGAGGCATGAACCTCTGGATCCGCTTGCCCGAGCCGCTCGACACCGCCGAACTGCTGCCCCGCGCCCGCCAGCAGAAGGTCACCTATCTGCCCGGCAAGTTCTTCGAAGTCTCACTGCCCCAGGGAGCCGGCCTGCGCATCTGCTTTGCCGGCGTGCCTCCGGCTCAGATCCGCACCGGCCTCAGCATCCTGGGAAGAATTTTCAAGGAGGAAATGGACCGAGCCCGCGCCGCCGGCCGCCTCAGCCCGGCCCCGGCGCTGGTCTGAAACAGGGAGGAACTATGCTCTATCTCGACGACGATTTCCGCGTCAAAGTCGGCCTCGCCGAAATGCTCAAAGGCGGCGTCATCATGGACGTCACCAATGCCGAGCAGGCCGTCATCGCCGAAAAGGCCGGCGCCGCCGCCGTCATGGCCCTCGAGCGCGTCCCCGCCGACATCCGCAAGCAGGGCGGCGTCGCGCGCATGGCCCCCATCCGCAAGATCCGCGAAATCATGGAGGCCGTCAGCATCCCCGTCATGGCCAAGTGCCGCATCGGCCACTTCGTCGAGGCCCGCATCCTCGAGGCTCTGCAGGTGGACTACATTGACGAAAGCGAAGTCCTCACCCCTGCCGACGAAGAGCACCACGTGGACAAGCGCGCCTTCCGCGTCCCCTTCGTCTGCGGCGCCCGCAACCTCGGCGAAGCCCTCCGCCGCATCGCCGAAGGCGCCGCCATGATCCGCACCAAAGGCGAAGCCGGCTCCGGCAACGTCGTGGAGGCGGTGCGCCACATGCGCGCCATCCAGCGCGAAATCCGGCAGCTCACCGTGCTCGGCAAAGAGGAGCGCGCCGCCGAAGCGAAACGCCTCCAGGCCCCCCTGGAGCTGGTCGAGTACGTGGCCGAACACGGCAAGCTCCCCGTGCCCAACTTCTCGGCCGGCGGCATCGCCACCCCCGCCGACGCCGCCCTCGTCATGCAGCTGGGTGCCGAAGCCGTCTTCGTCGGCTCGGGCATCTTCAAGTCCGAGGACCCCGAGGCCCGGGCCCGCGCGATCGTCAAGGCCGTCACCTATTACAACGACCCCCAAAAACTGCTCGAAGCCAGCGAGGAGCTCGGCATGGCCATGCCCGGCCTGGACGTCTCCCGGCTTCCGGAATCCGAACTGCTCCAGACCCGCGGCTGGTGAGGCCCGCCGCCGCAAGGCAGGAAGCATCCATGACCAAACGTGTCGGCGTGCTCGCTTTGCAGGGTGACTTTGACGCCCACTGCCGTGCCGTGCGCCGGGCGGGCGCCGAAGCCGTGCTGGTGCGCACCGCCACCGAACTGGCCGCCGTCGACGGCCTCATCATCCCCGGCGGCGAAAGCACCACCATGCTGAAACTGCTCCGCGATGAGGCCCTGCTGGAACCTCTGCGTCAGTTCGGTCTCCGCCGTCCCATCTTCGGCACCTGCGCCGGCGCCATCCTGCTGGCGCGGGAAGTCTCACGCCCCGAGCAGGAAAGCCTCGCGTTGATGGATATCGCGGTCGAGCGCAACGCCTACGGCCGCCAGCTCGACAGCCACGTCGCCCGCATCCGGCCGGAAGAGGAATTCTTGCGCCGCGCCGGAGGCGGGGAATTGGAAACGGTGTTCATCCGCGCTCCCATCATCCGCCGGACCGGACCGGCCGTGCAGGTGCTCGCACGTTATCGCGGCGATCCCATCCTTGTCGAGGAGGGAATACACCTTGCCGCCACCTTCCACCCGGAACTCACTGCCGACGACCGGATCCACCGCCTGTTTCTCTCCCGACTCTGATTCCCATGCGCATCCTGTTTGTGTGTTTCGGGAATTCCTGCCGTAGTCAGATGGCCGAAGGCTTCGCCAAAGCTCTTGCCCGCGGAATCTGGGAGGCCGACAGCGCAGGACTCCACCCCGCCCGTGACGTCGCGCACCTGGCGCGCGAGGTCATGCGCGAAAAAGGGATCACGCTCGAGGGGCACTACCCCAAGAGCGTGGACGAACTCCCCCTGGCTGCCTACGACCTCATCGTCAACATGAGCGGCGAGCCGCTGCCGGGCCGCGTCACCGCGCCCGTCCTCGAGTGGGACATCCCCGATCCCATCGGCCAAAGCCTGGACGTGTATCGCCGCGTCCGCGACGAAATCGAACGCCGCGTGCGCCGGCTTCTGGACCGCGGGCCCGGAGCGC
The DNA here is from genome assembly GCA_037446115.1 of Acidobacteriota bacterium. Taxonomy (GTDB): domain Bacteria; phylum Acidobacteriota; class Terriglobia; order Bryobacterales; family Bryobacteraceae; genus JANWXD01. Next base: position 52,137 of record JBBIJF010000017.1, read on the forward strand.
GCCCCTGAGTTGCCGGAAAACCTGCCTCCGCTAGTCGGTGGGCCGGGGCCGAGGCGTCGCATCCCCCGGAATCAGCCCCATCGCCCAGCGGATGGCCTCCAGCCACATCTTCTGCACGTCCGGACGGTCCCAGACGTCCTCCCGGTGCCCCAGACTCGTGTAAAAGACCCGTCCCTTGCCGTACGTCCGCACCCACGCCACGGCGAAATCCTTGTCCGTGCGGTGCACCCCCTTGCGCGTCAGGTCAATCTTGTCCGCATCCAGCCGCATCAGCACCCGCACCTTCTCCCGGGAAAAATCCTTGATCTGGTAGATCTCGTCGTAGATCGTAAAGCGTGCCGGAAAAGGCTTCATGGCCGGAAAGTTCGGATCCTCGACAATGATCGGAGCCTCGAACTGGTTCCACGGATGCAGGTCGAAGTAGCCGCCGATCATCTCGCCGTACTCCGGCCATTTGTAGAAGGTGTCGGTGGCGCTGTGCGCCCCCAGAAAGCCTTTGCCGTCGTCGTGCACGAACGACAGCAATGCGGCTTTCTGTTCCTCGTCCATGTCCAGCTCGCCCGTCGTGAAGAAAAACACCGCGTCGAAATAGTCCAGATTCTTGGCGTTGCCCCCCAGCTTTTTCTTGGTGAGCAACTGCGTGTCTGTGCGGATATAGGTGTCATAGAGCCCGGATTCCTGCCCGATCTTCCACACCGTGCCCAGGGCGTGCGAAACCGAGTCGTGCTGAAACCCCTTGACCGCACCGATCGCCAGAAGCTTCTTCTTCTTCTTGGTCTGCGCCCCGAGCGGCGCCGCCAGCACCGTCGTGACGAACAATAAGACGAAACCCAATACGGCAGTTCGCTTCATCGGCAACCTCCAGTTCGCAACAATCATCTCACACTCGTCGCTCTTGCGAGCGCCTTCCGCTACAGCTTCTGTACCCGGCGCAGCGTGAACAGTTCCGGCTGGCTGTTGGTATGCTCCAGCCGCCGCCAGTCGTCCGCGACGTGCAGCATCTTGCCCGTGATGTGATTGGAGCGTTCCGAAGCCAGAAAAAACGCCAGCTCGATCTGTTCCTCCGGCGGGCAGCCCCCCGTGAGCTGGACCGCCCGCGCCCGCTCCAGTTCCTTTTGTCCCGCTCGTTCCCCGGCCCGCAGGATTTCGTCCGTCATGTGCGTGTACGCCCCGCCGGGAGAAAAACAGTTGACCTGCACGTTGGCGTCCCGCACTTCTTCGGCCACGGTCTCCACGAAGCGCGCCAGGGCGGCCTTGGCCGTCGCATAGGCGGAAAAGTTCGGCCGCGGGTGCGCCGCGCCCCCTCCCGTCAGAACGATGATCTTGCCCGAACGCCGCCCGATCATCTCGGGCAGCACCGCGCGGCAGGCGTGCATCACCCCCACCAGGTTCACGCCCACGGTCGCCGCCCACGCCGCCGGATCCGTATCCCACAGCGGCCCGATCGGCCCCTGAATCGCCGCCGCCGCCACCAGAATGTCCGTGCCGCCGAACACCTCGCGCATGCGCGTCACCGCACCGCAGACCGCGGCGTAGTCCCTCACGTCGGCCGCCAGGGGCAGCGACCGGCCGCCCGCGTGCGCAATCTCCAGGTGGACCAGTTCTAGTTCCGCCCGGCTCCGCGCCAGCAGTCCGACCCCTGCTCCGGCCGCCGCAAAGCCCAGGGCCAGCCGCTTGCCGATTCCTCTGCCCGCCCCGGTGATTAGCACGCTTCGACCGTCGAATCGCTGCGCCACGGCTCACGCCACCCCCGGTAGTATATCGGCTCAGACGTACAGGCGCGGTACCCGCGCGCTGATTCCGCACAGCACGCTGTAGGAGATGGTTCCCGCCCAGCGGGCGATCTGCTGGGCGTCCACCGCCACGTCCCCTTCGCGCCCGAGCAGGGTCACCGTATCCCCCGGCCGCAAGTGCGGCGCATGACTGATGTCAATCGTGGTCAGATCCATGGAAACCGCACCCAGCACCGGAGCCAGCCGCCCCCCGGCAATCACTTTGCCCCGGTTCGAAAGCCGGTGCGGGTAGCCGTCTGCATAGCCCGCCGCCAGCACCGCGATCCGCATCGGGCGCGGCGCGCGGTACATCGCCCCGTAACCGATCTCCGCCCCCGCCGGAACGTCCTTGACCGCGACAATCACCGCCTTCCAGCTCAGCGCCGGACGCACCTCCAGGACCCGCGCCGGTGCCGGGCCCCGCGCCGGAGACACGTAGCCGTACAGTACATGGCCCGGACGGACCATGTTCCGCCACGCCTCCCGCCGCCCGAAGGCCAGCGGATTGCTGCTGGAAACGTGCACCCAGCGCGGCGCCACGCCCGCACGGCTAAGTTGCGTCACCAGCTCGCCGAAGATCGCCAGCTGCCGCTCGGTCTGATCCCGCGTGTAATCCGCCGACGACGCCAGATGCGTCATGATGCCTTCCATCTCGAGCCGCCGCGCCGTGGCCAGCGCCGCAAGGATCGCTCCGGCATCCGGCGCCACACCCAGCCGGTGCATCCCTGTGTCCACTTTGAGGTGGAAGGCGATCCTCCGCCCGGCGGCCTCGGCCGCCGCATCCAGCTCCCGCATCTGCTCGAGCGTATGCACGACCGGTGTCAGTTCGTGCCGGAAGATCAGCTCCCGTTCCCACGCGAGCAGGTCCGCCATCACCAGAATCCGCGCCCGGATGCCGGCCTCCCGCAGCGCCGCTCCTTCGGCCGCATGGCTTACCGCGAACCACCGCGCACCGGCCGCCTCCAGCGCCCGCGACACCGCCGCGGCCCCGTGCCCGTAGGCATCCGCCTTGACCACCGGCATCACCTCCGCCTGCTCGCCCACCAGCCGCTGCACGGCGCGGAAATTCGCCACAATCTGGTCCAGGGAGACCTCTACCCAGCACCGCCGTCCGGACCACTGCGCGGCGTTCATCGCCGGGCCAGCCGCTCGAAGAGCCGTTCGTAGGCCTCCGTCACCGCCTCCCAGCGGTAGCGCTCCCGCACCCGCTCCTGCGCCTTCCGCCGCCACTCCTCCCGCTCGCTCTCCTCCATCGTTAAAACCGCCCCGATCTTCTCCGCCAGGTCCTCGCGGAACGGAATCGCCGCGCCGGAGGCCACCTCTGCATTTTCCGGCGTGTCCAGATACAGCACGAGCGCGCCCCGCCCCATGGCCTCGATCAGCGCCGGATGCGTCCCGCCTACTTCCGTCGCGTGGATGTAGGCGAAACAGTGCGACAGCAGTTCGTGATAGCCCCGCCCGTAAATCGCTCCCGGAAACAAAATCCGCGGATCGCGCGTCTGGCGCACCTGCCGCACATAACCGGCCGCGTAAGGGGCATCGCCCACCATCACCAGCCGGTGGTTGCCGGCGACCTGCTCGAAGGCTTCCCGCACCATCAGCGCGTTGTTCTCCGGCTCCATGCGGCTCACATAGAGGAAATAACATCCCGGCCGCAGGCCCAGACGGTCCAGCGCTTCCGTCGTCTCGAGCTTGCCGGTCTCGGCGCCGTAAGGAATGTAGGTCGTCTCTTTGGCGTAGCGGTGAAAGTAGTAATTGCTGATGGTCCGCGCGTCCGCCACCACTGCTGACGGAAACCACGTCGCCAGGCGCTCGGAAACCAGATACCACGCCTTGGCCAGCGCGTTCCACTTGCGCCGCTGCCGCTCGATGCCGTCCACGTTCAGCACGACGGGAATGCCCGCCAGGCGTGGCAACAGCGTGAAGACCGCATTGGCGGCGTTGCAGTACAGGGCCGCGTCCGCCCCGCGCCGCGGCAGATCCAGCGTGGACAGAAAGGTGTGGACCACCGTGTCCAGGTACTTGTGGCGGATCGTCGGCAGGTGGACCAGCCGGGCTCCGCGCCACTCCGCGGGCCCCCTCCGGCCCCGGCAGTAGACCGTCACCTCGTGTCCGCGCGATGCCAGCCGGGCCGACAATTCCTCTGCGAAGGTTTCAAAGCCGCCGTAACGCCCCGGAACCCCGCGCGTGCCCAGAATGGCCAGCTTCATCTAGCCGCGCGCCGCGCGCGAGTGGGCCATCACCCGCGGCCGGGCATTGGGAGCCGGCCGGCTCACCGGCAGGTACCGGAACCAGCTGGCCAGATACTCATCGTTCACGCGCCGCCGCTTCATGATCTCCCGCCGCTTGGCCCACACGCGCTTCCAGTTCTTCGCCAGATACCAGAACGCCTTCAGCGAGGTGTGCTCCCGCAACAGGCAGCAGCCGATCACTAACAGATCCCGCGCCGTGATCGAGAAAAAGTTCCTCCGGTACAGGTCCGGAGTCATGTTCTTGATCCGCATCAGGAACCGGTTCTTCACCGAATGCATGTTGATCACCGGCGGCAGCGCCCGGCGGTTGCCCGGCAGCACCTTGCGCACGTGATAGCCCCGCGCGTGCGGCGTGTAAATGCACCGCCAGCCCAGCAACTGCGCCCGCCAGGCTACGTCCGCATCCTCGCGGTACACGAAAAAGTCCGGATCGAAAAACTCCCCGTTGACCGATACATCCTCGATCATCTGCCGGCGGTACAGCGCCGCCGCCGCCGAGGCGCCGAACACGTATTCGTAGTGCAGGAAATGCCCGTTGTCCACCTGCTGGCTGCCGCGGTCCAGATGGCGCAGCATGGGCGTAAAGTAAATCCCCGTCGAGTCCACCAGCGGGCGCTCCGGCACTTCGAAGCTGGCGCTCATCGTCAACAGCTTGCCGCATACCGAGCCGATGCGCGGATGGATGTGCCCCGCCGCCACCATCGCCTGAATGAAGCCGGGATTGAGCAGCACGTCCGGGTTCAGCGTCAGCACCCACTGCCCCGACGACAGCCCGATCGCCTGATTCTGCGCCGCCGCAAACCCGATGTTCTCCCGGTTGTACACCACCATGCAGCGGTCCTCGAATTCCCGCAGGATCTCCGCCGTGCCGTCCGCCGAAGCGTTGTCCACGACGATGACTTCCTTGTGGGGATACTTCTGAGCCAGAACTGACTCCAGACACTTCCGGATGAACCGCTCGCTGTTGTAGGTGACGATCGTGACCGAAACCAGATCATTGTGTGCCATGCGCGTGAATCCGCCTACGAAACAGGTGCCTGAACTTTTTCTTGCTCCGCTCGTTGCCGCAACCGGTCAGCCGAATCAGCCGCATGCGGCTGCCTCCGATACGAAAACTGACGCCGCGCGAGCCCGGCCACACGGCCAAACACCCGCACGGGACCGCTGCTGCGCTCCCGCGCGATCCCCGCTACCATGCGAAGCACCGCGCCTGCAACCACCGAGGCGCACACCACCCGGAAGGCGCCGGGCCCGTAATGCTTCGCCGCATACCTCAGAAGGCTACTATACCAGCAAACTTCGCGGTCTTCTTGTGAAATCCTCCGCACCGACGCCGCCCCCGCGTGCCGGGCCCGGCACTCCGGCCGGTACACCACCCGCCATCCGCCCTCGTGCAGCCGCTTCAAAAAATCCACGTCCTCGAACCAGATCGGATAGAACCCCTCATCAAAGCCGCCCACCTTCTCCCAGGCCGCTCGCCGGATCAGCAGGAACGCCCCCGCCGGTTGCTCGATCTCGGCGGGCCGGCTCCAGTCGAAATCCAGACAGCGGTAGCGGCGGTTGACGGGATTGCCCGGCCAGAGCCGGTTGAGAGCCAGAACCTCGAACGCCAGCGCCGCCGCACTCGGGAATTGCCGGATCGCGAACCCTCTTTGCGGCTCCCCGTCCGCTCCCACCAGCTGGCCCGCCGCCGCCCCCACCTCCGGTGCCTCGCACGCCGCAATGAGCGGAGCGGGCGAATCCAGGAGCACCGTGTCCGGATTCAGCAACAGGACCAACGGCGTCTCCAGCGCCCGGATCCCTTGGTTGGCGGCTCCCGCAAATCCCCGGTTCGCCCGGTTGCCGATCCAGCCCACGCCCTCGCGCCTCCGCACCTCGCCCTCCGTGCCGTCCGCCGAGGCGTTGTCCACCACCACGATGTCGTCCGCCCACGGCAGCAGCGCATCCAGACACGGCCCGATCTCCGCCTCCGCGTTCCACGTCACCACCACCGCGCCGAGCCTGCTCATGTCAGTGCGAAATACAGCCGCCAGTACAGATCCGCTCCGGCCCGCTGCTGTGCGGCCCGCAGCTGCCCTTCGCTCTCTGCCAGGATCGCCCCAAGCAGCCTCCCGTCGTTGCGCGCCGCCTGCGCCCGGAGCGAACCGAACTTGCGCAGCCCTTCCAGCTTGCCCCGCAGATAGGCCCCTGCCGCTCCGTGCCGCAGCGCCACCAGACCCCAGAGCAGCTGCGCCACCAGCACGCGCCACGCCTGCCGGCGCAAAAACTCCGAAGGATAATGCTTGGCCACCAGCAGCAACTGATTGCGGGCCACGCGCCGCACCGTCTCCGGATGCCATTGCCCGCGCGTCGCCCCTCCTACGTGATAGGCCACCGCCTCCGGCACGTACAGCCCCCGGTAGCCGGCCAGGGCGCAGCGCAAACTAAACTCGACATCCTCCATGAACGACTCGAACGCCTCATCCAACCCCCCCACCCGTTCGAAGAGCTCGCGCCGCAGCAGGGCCGCCGTCAGCGGCGCAAACGCGATCGGCCGCTTTGCGTTCCACTCCGGCCCGTCCTTGCGGCGCTGCCCCACCCGCCAGGCGCAGCCTCCCCGGCACAGCGCGTCGAAAGTGCCGTCCAGCGCATCCCTGCGGCTCCACTCGAGCAGTTTCCCCGTCAGAAACCACGCCTCCTGTTCCCCTGCGGCCTCCAGCATGCGCTCCAGCCAGTCCTCCGCCAGTTCCACGTCGTTATTGAGCACGGCGACCCAGCTTCCGGCCGACTCCTGCACCCCGACGTTGACGGCGCGGCTGAAGCCCCGGTTGCGCCCAAGTTCGATCACCCGCGCGCCCCGGCTGGCGGCTTCCTCCTGGGAGCCGTCCGCCGAGCCGTTGTCCACCACCACGATCTCCCCGAACGGAACCGTCTGCCGCGCCAGGCTTTCCAGCAGCCGCACCAGTAGCGGCCGGCTGTTCCAGTTCGGAATGATCGCACTAACGCCCTCCACGGCTTTCACGGGGCTCACCCTTGCCAGGGCAGGAACGGGGAGGCGGGCGGGTCAGGCGCCATCATATCACTTCGTCCGCATCGGTGCAAACCGCTTCTTGAAAAGGAAGTAGAGATTGTACAGGCCGTCCCGCCACGGATTCAACTTCACTTCCCCGAGCCGCGAACTGTACAGGATCGAAATCTCCCCGAAACGGACCCCCCGCCGCAGCGCTTCGGCTTTGATCTCCTCGGAAAACGCCATCCCGTCGCTCTCGAGCACCATCCCCTCCAAAATGGACCGCCGGAACACCCACATGCCCGACTGCGAATCCCGCACCCACCGCAAAAACAGCACCGACATCACCAGCGACAGGATCAGATTGCCGACCTTGTGTTTGAAGCTCATCGCCTTCGGATCCCGCACCGGAAATCGCGACGCATTCAGAAAATCCACCTCCAGGTGCAGAAACGCCTCCAGCAGATAGGAGATCGCATCTACCGGGTAGCTGTGATCGCCGTCTAACGTTACGATGAGATCCCCCGTGGCGTACGCGAATCCCTTTTTGTAGCTCCGCCCGTAGCCCCGCACCTCCTCCCGGATCACCCTCGCCCCGTACGAGCGCGCCACTTCCGAGGTGCGGTCCGTTGAGCCGTTGTCCACCACGATCACTTCGTCAACGAACTCGGGCATGCGCCGCAACACCTGCTCGATGCCCTGTTCTTCGTTCAGACAAGGAATGATGACGGTGATCGTGTGGCCCTTATACATCCCGCGCGTCCGGCCCGCGCCGCCCGTCGGCTATGATGAGAGATGGCATGAAGCCGCCAGCCTTTCTATTGTGCGTTACCGCGGCGCTCTTTGCAGCCGCGCCCGCCGGGCTCAATGAGATTCGCTCCGTGTATCTGTTGCCCATGAACGCCGGTCTCGATCATTACCTCGCCCAGCACCTCACCGCCGCAGGCGTCTTCCAGGTGGTCACGGACCCGAAACTCGCCGAAGCCGTCTTCACCGACCGCCTCGGCAAGGAATTTGAGCTGCTCCTTGAGGAGCTCTACCCGCCGGAACCGAAGGAGCAGACCCAGCCCCCCGCAAAGCCATCCGGTTCCGCACCCGAAGGCGCCGCCGGAGAGCTCAAAGGCGAACCCCGCACCCGGTTCTCCAGCTTCGGGCGCAGCCGCGGCAATCTGTTCCTCGTCGATCGCCGCACCCGCGCCGTGCTGTGGTCGGCATACGAACGGCCCCGCACGAGCGCCCCCGAAGAAATGGACCGCACCGCTCGGCGCTTGGTCGAGCGCCTCAAACGCACCCTCGGGGGCAAGTAACGCCCCCCTCATCCTTCACCGCCTGCCAATTCCGACTCCAGCCAGCTCAAATAGCCCCGCGAGCCGTCCACGATCGAAAGCGCAATCACCTCCGGAAGCTCATAGGAGTGGGCCTTCTCGATCTCCACCCGCACGGCGTCGAAAAGCTCCCGCCGCGACTTGATGAGCAGCAGCGTTTCACCCGCCTCTTCCACCTGTCCCCGCCACCGATAGACGCTCCGCAACGGCGCCACCACGTTCACGCACGCCGCCAAGCGCTTCTCCACCAGGCGCCGGGCAATCCGTTCCGCTTCCTCGGGACTCCCGCACGTGCTCAGCACCACGATCTTGTCCGTCATCGCCCGCCTCCTGCGTGCCGCAAAAACGCCGGGCACCCTCCGCGTTTTCAGGCATCGAGAATTGACAAAACTGGATTATAAAAGGTAAGACAACAAAGAGGAGTTCCAAGTTGACTCACTCTCCGGGCGGTTGGACGCTGCGCAGCGTGCTGCTGCTGGCCGGTGTGGCGTTCCTCGGCTGGTGCGCCTACGCCCTCCTGAGCGGTTCTCACGGCTTGCCCATGGTGCTCGAAAAGCGGCGCCAGATCCGCAAACTCGAAGAGGAGAATGCCGCCCTGCGCCAGGAAATCGAGCGCAAGCGGGACCGCATCCGCAAACTCCGGAGCGACCGCGCTGAGCTCGAACTCGAGATCCGCCGCCGGCAGAAGCTCCTGAAGAAAAACGAAACGACGTTTATCCTCCAGGAGCCGCCCGCTCCGGGCTCCTCACCGTCCCCTCCGGAGCAGTGAGAGCCGGAGTACAATACCGGAAAACGCAGAGGAGCTGGAACCGACCGTGCCGGGCCAACAGGCGGCGATCAAGCTTTCTAGTGTAGTTTTCCTGTGCACTTCCCTCGCAGCGGGCGCCTCCGAGGAGTTTTTCGAATCGCGCATCCGCCCCCTGCTTTCCCGCCACTGCTACACCTGCCATACCGCCCTGGCCAGCGGCGGACTGCGCCTGGACTCGCGCGCCGCCATCCTCAAGGGCGGCAGCCGCGGCCCGGCCGTCGTGCCGGGAAATCCTGAGGAAAGTCTGCTCATCCGCGCCGTCCGCTACCAGGACGAGCGGATCAAAATGCCCCCCGTCAAGAAGCTCGAAGAGGGCGAAATCGCCGATCTGATCCGCTGGGTTCAGGACGGGGCCGTCTGGGGCGCCGAAACCGCCCCGGGCCCGGACGAAATCGCCGCCAAGGCCGCCTCCTTCTGGTCGTTCCAGCCCCCTGTCGAGCCGCCTTTGCCCCGCGGCGTCCCCAGGGAATGGTCCCGCAACCCGGTGGACCGTTTCATCTTCGCCCGCCTCCGGGAAAAGGGTTTGAAACCGGCGCCCCTTGCCGACAAGCGCACCCTCATCCGCCGCGCCACCTACGATCTGACCGGCCTGCCCCCGACGCCCGAAGAGGTGGATGCCTTCCTCCGGGATCCCTCCCCCCGCGCGTTTGAAAAAGTTGTGGACCGCCTCCTGTCCTCGCCCCGCTACGGCGAGCGCTGGGGCCGCCGCTGGCTCGATCTGGTCCGCTACGCCGACTCGGCCGGCGACAGCGCCGACTATCCCATCCCCCAGGCGCGTCTCTACCGCGACTACGTCATCGCTTCCTTCAACCGCGACAAGCCTTACGATCAGTTCCTTCGCGAACAGATCGCAGGCGACCTGCTCCCCTGGCGCGACGAAGAGGACCGCTGGGAGAACATCGTCGCCACCGGCTACCTGGCCATCGCGCGGCGCTTCAGCGTCCGGCCCGAGCGCAACATGCACCTCACCATCGAAGACACCATTGACAACCTCGGCAAAGTCGTGCTCGGCCTCTCCATCGCCTGCGCCCGCTGCCACGACCATAAGTACGATCCCATCTCCGCCAAGGAATACTACGCCCTCTACGGCATCTTCGCCAGCACGCGCTACCCCTTCGCCGGCTCGGAAAACGACCAGTACCAGAAGGACCTCGTCTACCGCCTGCCCCGGGAAAAAGTGGACGAGATCCTGAAACCCTACCGCGAGCAGCTGGCCGCCATTGATGCGGAAATCGCCCGGCTGGAAGAGGAGCGCAAGGCGCTCGGACAGGCCGGAACCAACGGCACGCCCGGCCGCACCGCTCAGGACATCACCGCCGATATCCGCCGGGCCTCCAAACGCCGCGCCGCTGTCATCGCCTCCATGCCGCCGCTCGAAACCGCCTTCGCCGTCACGGAAGGCAAGCCCCAGAACGTCCGCGTCCAGCTGCGCGGCGACCCGCGTACGCTCGGCGAAGAAGTCCCCCGCGGCTTCCTCCGCGTCCTCAACGGCGGCCCGCTTCCTCCGGAATGTACGGGCAGCGGCCGCCTCGAGCTCGCTCAGTGGTTGACCAGCCCCGACAACCCCCTTACCCCGCGGGTCATGGTCAATCGCATCTGGCAGCACCACTTCGGCCGGGGACTCGTGGCGACGCCGAATGACTTCGGAAAGCGCGGCAGCCCGCCCACGCATCCCGAACTGCTCGACTACCTCGCCCTGCGCTTCCGGCGCGAGGGCTGGTCGGTCAAGGCCATGCACCGCCTCATCATGCTGTCCCGCACCTATCAGCTGGCCGCAACCGCCGCCCCCGGCTACGCCGAGAAAGATCCCAACAACGAGTTCCTGTCGCGCTTCAGCCGGCGCCGCCTCGAAGCCGAAGAGATCCGCGACTCCCTGCTTTCCTTCAGCGGCGCTCTCGAGCTGGGCGCACCCGGCCCTCACCCCTTCCCGCCGCCCTCCTCCTGGAATTTCACCCAGCACAAACCGTTCACCGCGGTCTACGACGGCAACTACCGCAGCGTCTACCTGATGACTCAGCGCATCCAGAAACATCCCTATCTGGCTTTGTTTGACGGCCCCGATCCGAATCTGAGCACACCCCTCCGGAGCGCCACCACCACGCCCCTGCAGGCCCTGTTCCTGATGAACAGCCGGTTCGTGCACGAACAGACCGAACGCTTTGCCGCCCGCCTGCTCGAAACCGGCGCCGGGCCTGCCCGCCTCGTGGACCGCGCGCACCGCATCGTGCTGGCCCGCCCGGCGGCGCAGGACGAACTGCGCAAGGCCGCCGCCTATTTGGACGAGGCCGCGCGCAAACTGGCCTCCGCCGGTTTCTCCGAACAGGACCGGCAGCGGCTGGCGCTCGCCAGTTATCTGCGCGCGCTGGTCGCCACCAACGAGTTTCTATTTGTAGATTGAAAGGAGGTCGAAGGCGATGAACGAATCCACCTGCTCCTGCACCCGGCGCCATGCCGTCCGCTCCCTGGTGGGCGGATCCATGCTGCTGCCCGGAATCCTGGCGGAACTGCTGGCCGCAGCCGAAGCCGATCCTCTGGCCCCCAGGCCGCCCCATTTCCCCGCGCGGGCCAAACGCGTCATTTTCCTGTTCATGACCGGCGGCGCCTCCCACGTGGACACCTTCGACCCCAAACCCAAGCTCATCGCCGACCATGGCAAGAAATACCGCAACGGCCGCTACCTCATCCGCCCCCACTTCCAGTTCAGGCGCTACGGCAAGTCCGGCATCGAAGTCAGCGAATTGTTCCCCCACGTGGGCGAGTGCGTGGACGACATCTGCGTGATCCGCTCCATGAAAAACGATCACGGCGATCACTTCGAAGCCACGCTCGGCATCCACACCGGTTCGGTCACCTTCACGCGCCCCAGCATCGGCTCCTGGATCAGCTACGGCCTGGGCACCGAGAACCGCAACTTGCCCTCCTTTGTAGTGCTGGCGCCGCATCTGCCCTATGCCGGCGGGCAGGTCTGGAGCTCGGATTTTCTTCCGGCCTGCCACCAGGGCGTGCGCATCGTACCCGGACCCGAGCCGATTCCCCACATGACGCCCCGCACGCCTTCTTCCGAACTCCAGGAGATGGAGCTCGGCCTCATCGAGTTCTTCAACCGCCGCCATCTGGCAGGGCGGGAAAGCGACGCGGCTCTGGCCGCTCGGATCAAATCGTTTGAAGTCGCTTTCGGAATGCAGAAGGAAGCGCCCGAGGCTTTCGACCTCTCCAAGGAATCCGACGCCACGCTCGAAATGTACGGCCTCGAGCGCGGCAGCACGCAAGGTTTCGCCTGGCAGTGTCTGGTCGCCCGCCGTCTGGCCGAGCGCGGCGTCCGTTTCATCGAACTGATTGATTCCGGCGCCTCCAACAACTGGGACGCGCACGGCGATATCGCGACCCACATTCCCCTGGCCCGCAACGTGGACAAGCCCATCGCTGCGTTACTCAAAGATCTGAAGCAGCGCGGCATGCTGGAGGAGACGCTCGTGGTCTGGACGACCGAGTTCGGCCGCACGCCCTTCAACGAAAAGCCGGACGCAAAGGGTCGCGAGCATCACGCCCGCGCCTACAGTTCCTGGCTGGCCGGCGGCGGCGTCAAAGGCGGCATCGTGTACGGCGAAAGCGACGAGTACGGCATCGAGGTGGCCTCCAACCAGATGCACATTCACGACTTCCACGCCACCATCCTGCACCTGCTCGGCCTCGATCACACGCGGCTGACTTACCGTCACGCCGGCCGCGACTTTCGCCTCACCGACGTCGCCGGCCGCGTGGTGCACGAGATTTTGGCCTGAGCCCGCTGATTCAGAGCGCCCCGCCGCCGCGAGAGAGGCGAGCATGCACGGTCGCCGGGCTGGCTGGGAGCTATGTTTGTTTGGCGGAGCGACGCGGCCGTCGCTAGTGTTGGATGGCCTCTTCCAGCCGGGCCACGCGGGCCGCAAGATCCCGCACCGAGCGCAAGAGTTCGTCAATCGTGCGTTGCTGGGACGACTGTGTCGCCAGCATCTCGCGATCGAGTTTCTCGGAGGCATCCCGCGCCTTGCTGATGCCGGAAATCTCCAGCGTCAGGGCCGCCAGGCGCGTGTCAATGCGATCCAGGTGCAGCGTATTGCTTTCGACTTCTCTGCGCACCTGGTGGATCTGCTGCAGCAGCTCCGTGCGCAGATCCGACAGGTTCGCCGCAGTGGCCGCCGTCAGCCGCTGCTCCATCGCCGCCATCTCCTCGCGCAGGCCGGCGTCCCCGGCGGCGATCTCCGCGCGCAAGCGCTCTTCCCTCACCGTCATCTCCTCGCGCAGGCGCCCTTCGGTGGCGGCGATCTCCCCGCGCAGGCGCTCTTCGGTGGCGGCGATCTCCTCGCGCAGGCGCCCTTCGGTGGCGGCGATCTCCCCGCGCAGGCGCTCCTCGGTGGCGGCGATCTCCTCCCGCAAGCGCTTTTCGGCAGCGGCGATCTCCTCGCGCACGCTGGCGTCTCCGGCAGCGATCTCTGCACGCAAGCGCTGTTCCGCCAGTACAATTTCTTCGCGAACGACTTCTCGTATCTGTTGGAGATCCTGCGGCGTCATAGCAGGCTGCTAACCGTATTCTCGGGAAACGCCGTCGGCATTGTCAAACCCGATTCTGGCGCGGAAGAGCGCACGCGAATCCCGCCCCGCTGGCCTCAGGCGCAACCGCCTCGGGTGCCCTCCGAGTCGTGCTCGCAAAAACCGGGCTCGTACCTTCCGATCGCCGTCCAGAGTTCCCTCAGAGCTTTGAACGTATAGTCCACCTAACCTTGTCCCAGATGTGGCGCCTCGGGGCCTCACAGTTGCCTGCACCGGTATCGGCGTCCATTGTATAGGGCCATTTACACCACCAAGTGACACCGCTGGCCCCCTCTATCCCATAGCTCCCAGACTACCTCTTGTCAGCCACCTTACAAGCCGGCGATTCTTCCCCCATTCACCGCACCTCGCCTTCCGCTAACTTCCTCCATTCGCTTCACTTAGTCAATAGCCCTCCCTTCGGTCCGCCCCCGCACCCCTTACCCTGTCCGCGGAGCCCCGCTCGCGGCTCCGGAGCGCCACCCGCGCCCCAATTCCCAAACCATGAGGTGAAAAAGCTAACCCATGCCCTCTGCCGAAGCCAATCGCCGTAACGCCCGCAAATCCACGGGCCCCCGCACCCCGGAAGGCAAGGCCGCCGTGCGCCTCAACGCCCTCCGCCACGGGGCCACCTCCCGCACTTTCCTGCTCCCCGGCGAAGACCCCCGGCTGTTTGCCGACCTCTCCCTCCGCTACGTGGACCGCTTCCGGCCCGCTGGCCCCGAGGAGGAATTCCTCGTCGGCCGCCTGCTTTTGGCCGACTGGCGCCTGCGCCGCTTGGCCTCCCTGGAGGTCCGCCTCCTGCTATCCGAGGTGGCCTCCAACGCCTCCTTGATGGAGTTGCTCCACCAGATGGCCGGAAGCCAGGACCGCTCCTCGTCTGCCCCCGACCGCCAGGACCCCCTGGTCCTGGCCCTGCGTGGCGATTCCAACGGCCCGAACACCTTGAGCAAGCTCATGCGCCATCAGAACGCGCTGGAGCGCTCCTGGTATCGCGCCTACGAGCAGCTCCGGCACCGCCCGCCGAACCCGGACTGCCCCCAACCTATTGAAAACACGACTCCCGACCCACGCCCTTCCCCGCCGCGCCAAAAAAGAAAAATTACAAAACAAAGCCAAAAAGGCGGGGATTCCCCCTCCCCCTCATGCGGGGGTGCTCCGCACCTCGTCAGCCGCGAAGATCCCCCAACTCTCGGCCCGGCTCCGATCAGCGATCCGGTCTCCTCAGTCCGCGCCCCCGGCCGCCGGGATCACGCGATCCCAGACCCGCAACCCGTCATGCTCGACCCTCAAGCCCCGCACCCGGTGCCGGAGCCCGCTTCAGCGGGCGACCTTCAGCCCCTCCTCGAAGTGCCAGACCAGTTGCCCGCCGACGATCGTCGCCACCGGCCCCCCGCGGAAACTGCGCCCGTGAAAAGGAGTGTTGCTGCTCTTGGAGAACGACCGCGAAACGTCATAGGTCCACACCCGCTCCGGATCGAAAATCGTCACGTCCGCCGGCGCGCCGGCAGCCAGCCTCCCCCGGTCGAGGTGCAGGATCCGTGCCGGCCCCAGCGTGAACAGCTCCACCAGACGCAGCAGCGAGACCTTGCCCGTATGGTAGAGCACTTCGAGCGCGACCGCGAGCGCCGTCTCCAGCCCGATGATCCCGAACGGGCACTGCTCGAACTCCTGCATCTTTTCGCTCCCCGGATGTGGCGCGTGGTCGGTGGCAATCGCATCAATGACCCCCTCGGCCAGCCCTCCGACCAGTGCCGCCACGTCGCAGGCCGTCCGCAGCGGCGGCTTCATCTTGTAATTGCTGTCGTAGGGAGCCATGTCCGCATCCGTGAGCGCGATGTGGTGCGGCGTCGCTTCGCACGTCACCGGCAATCCTCGTCGCCGGGCCTCCGCCACCAGCTCCACGGACCGCCGCGAGGAGATGTGCGCCACATGGAACTGCGCTCCCGTCACTTCGGCCAGCAGGATGTCCCGCGCCACCATCACGTCCTCCGAGCAGGACGGGATCCCGCGCAACCCCAGCCGTGCCGAAACCACGCCTTCGTGCATGTCGCCCCCGGCACTCAGATGTAGATCCTCGCAGTGGTCAATCACCGGCAGCCCGAACGAGCGCGCCGTCTCCATGGCCCGGCGCATCACCCGCGCGTTCATCACCGGCCGGCCGTCGTCGGAAATCGCCACGGCTCCGGCCGCCTTCATCGAACCGATCGCCGCCAGCTCCTCCCCTGCGCTGTCCTTGGTGATCGCCCCGATGGGAAACACGTGGGTCACGGCGAACCGGCGCGCCCGCTCGATGATGTACCGCGTCACGGTGGGATTGTCGTTCACCGGCGCCGTGTTCGGCATGGCGCAGATGGAGGTGAAACCTCCCGCCGCCGCCGCCCGGGAGCCTGTCTCGATCGTTTCGGCGTGCTCGAACCCCGGCTCCCTCAGGTGCACGTGCAGGTCAATGAACCCGGGCGCCACCACCCACCCGGTGGCGTCGAACACCTCCGCCCCCGCGACCTCCAGGTTCCGCCCGACCCCTGCGATGCGGCCCTCCTCGACCAGTACGTCCGCGATCTCGTCCCGGCCCGAGGCCGGATCCACCACCCGCCCGTTGCGGATCAGCAGCCGCCTCACTGGCACAGAATCCGCTCCAGCACCGCCATCCGCACCGCCACGCCGTTTTCCACCTGATTGAGGATCACGGAACGTTGCGAGTCGGCCACCTCCGAGGAGATCTCCCGGCCGCGGTTGATCGGCCCCGGATGCATCACGATCACGTTCGGGCGCGCCAGCTCCAGATGCTCCAGCCGCAGCCCGTAGAACTGAAAGTATTCCCCTGCCGGGAACGCCGCTTCGTGTTGCCGCTCCAGCTGCACCCGCAGCATCATGATCACGTCCGCGTCGCGGATGGCCTCGCTCATGTCGTAGGTGATCTCCACGCCCGGCGCGATCCGGGCCAGCTCCGGCGGCGCCAGCGACGCCGGCCCGCACAGCACGATCCGCGCCCCGAATTTCGACAGCAGGTGAATGTTGGAACGCGCCACCCGGCTGTGCGCGATGTCGCCGATGATCGCCACCCGCAGGCCCTCCAGCGTCCCCCGGCAATCCAGAATCGTGCGCGCGTCCAGCAGGGCCTGCGTCGGGTGCTCGTGCGTGCCGTCGCCGGCGTTGATGATCGGGATCGGAAGATGGCGTGCCAGAAAGTGCGGCGCCCCCGAGGCCCAGTGCCGCATCACGATCGCGCTCGGCCGCATCGCCGCCAGCGTGTTCAGCGTGTCCACCAGCGACTCGCCCTTGGCCACGCTCGAACCCGCCGCCGTGATCGAGATCGCGTCCGCCCCCAGCCGTTTGGCCGCGATCTCAAAACTGGTGCGCGTCCGCGTGGAAGCCTCGTAAAACAGGTTCACGATCATCTTGCCGCGCAGAATGTCCAGCCGCTTGAACGTCTGGTTCTGCACCGGCTGAAAATCCTTGGCCCGCTCCAGAATGGCTTCGATCTCCTCCCGGCTCAGCTCCTCGATGCCCAGCAGCCCCGCGGCCATGGCTCATTCCTCCACGCGCTCGACCAGAAGCACCTTCTCCGTGCCGTCCACCTCTTGAAACTTGACCTCGATGATTTCGTTGTCGGTCGTCTGCACGTAACGGCCCACATACCGCGCTTCGATGGGAAGCTCCCGGTGCCCCCGGTCAATGAGAACCAGCAGCTGCACCCGCGCCGGCCGCCCCTGATCGAACAGCGCGTCCAGCGCCGCCCGCACCGTGCGCCCCGTGTACAGCACATCGTCCATCAGAACGATGTCTTTGCCCGTCACCGGAAACGGGATCTGGGTGCCGCTCACCACCGGCCGGTCGGCCACCGTGGACAGATCGTCCCGGTACAGCGTGATGTCCAGCGTCCCTACCGGGATCTTGCGCCCTTCGATCGCCTCGATCTTGGCCGCCAGACGCTCCGCCAGCGGCACGCCGCGGCGCCGGATGCCCACAAACGCCAGCCGCTCCAGATCGCCCGTCTTCTCCAGAATCTCGTGCGCCAGCCGCACCAGCGTGCGGTCCATCTCCGAGGCGCTCATCAGTTGGGTCTTTACACGGGTGGACGCCATCACCGTCCGGATGCCAAACGCTCCAGCGTAACACAGCCCCCGCCGGCCCGCTCAGGATCCAATCCCGTCCCCAAACACGCTACCCTGTCGGGAGGGGCTATGCGAACCACCGGCCTCGTCGCGGTGTTCCTGGTCGTCTCCGGCTTTGCCGCTGAGACGCGGATTCGTTACGCGGCTCCCGAGCTGCTCGCTTTCGACGAACTCGTCGCCCTGAGCCGGACGGCAAAACCCGAGGGCGAGCTCGACGAACGCCTGCGCCGCCTCCTTTATACGCCGTTCCTCAGCAATGAAGCCTGGCAGGCGGGAGCTCGCCCGCACCGTCCTGTCCGGGAGGGGCTCGGACCCGTGCTCCGCGCCTCCGTGTGGAACATCGAACGGGGCGCCGAGTTCGATCTGATCCGGCTGGCTCTTTCGGACCCCAGGGGCTTCCTCGACGCCGTCTCCGAGCGCACCGGTGTGCCGGTCCCGGAGCCGCTTCAGTGGCAGGCCCGTCTTTTGCATGCCTCCGACGTCCTGATCCTGAACGAGGTGGATCTGGGCATGACACGCACGGAGTACCGCGACGTGGCCCGCGAACTGGCCCAGGCCCTCCAGATGAATTATGCCTTCGGCGTCGAATTCGTCGAGGTCGACAGGCTGGAGCTGGGGCTCGAGCGGCTGGCGGCTCCCGAGAACGCCCCAAGGGAAGAACTCGAGCGCGCCTTCGAGGTGGATCCCTCCCGTTACCGGGGCTTGCACGGAACGGCGGTGTTGTCCCGTTATCCGATACGAAGCGCCCGCATCCACAGGCTCCCCGTCTGCTACGACTGGTACGGCAAGGAGAAGGAGGAAATTGCCAGAATCGAGGCCGCACGGCGGTGGTCGGCCGAGCGCATCTTTCTGGAACGCATCTCCCGCGAACTGCGCCACGGCGGCCGCATGGCGCTCATCGTCGAGCTCGACGTCCCGGAGGCGCCGGGCGGCGTCGCCACAGTTGTGGCGCCGCATCTGGAAAACAAGTGCGAGCCGCTGTGCCGGAATGAGCAGATGAAGGACCTGCTGGCGGCTGTCCGGTCCGCGAAGGGACTGCTCATTCTCGGCGGCGATCTCAACACCACAGGTACGGACGCCGCTCCGACCTCCGTCCGCCGCGAGATCTCCAGGCGCGTCAGAAAGCCCCGGTTCTGGGCCGCGCAGGCCCTGAACTGGTTCAACCCCGTCGCGGTCCCGCGCACGGTCCTTTTCCCCGCCAATTACTTCAAGAACTATCTTGACCCCACGGCCCGCAGCGTGCCGTTGATGGCGGCCAACCGCGAAGCCGGGCTGTTCCGCACGGTGGAGAACTTCCGCTTTGACGACGGCGGGTCTTTCGACTTCCGCGGCGACGCCGGACGAACCCTCGAAGGGCGAAGCGGCACCTTGGCCAATTCCAATCAGCGCGGCGCAAAGGGATTCCGGCCGACCTTCACCCTCAAGCGCGACTACGGCGGCCTGGTCGGTCGTTTCAAGCTCGACTGGTTCCTCATCAAGCCGCCGGCGCTCCACAACCCGCGCGACCCCGCGGGCGGCTATCACCTGGCTCCCCATTTCCCCGTAACCATGGAGGAGCTCAATGGCGCCGTGCCCGGCGGCATCTCAGACCACCATCCCATCACGGTGGATCTCCCCCTGGAGCCCGGCACGCGCAGCCCTTCGGGAAAACGGGTACCGCCGGCAAATCGGACCGTGTGCGGACGCCGGCCCTCCAGAGATCTGTCGCATACCGCACTCCGAAGCAGACGTGGATTCCTGTGCCGTTCCTGGAACGACTCTCTTCGCGCGCTTGACCCGCACAGTTCCCGCCGCAGCAGTTTAGTAACCGTAAGCCGCACCGGGCCGTCCCAACCTGTGATGGCCCGTATCATCACCGAGTGGCTCCTGACCACCCACGGAAAGTCCATCCCCTTGAGTCGGCCTGACCGAACTTTCTCCGCGTGGAGATCCTGAAATCTTCTCCGCTGTCGTCCTGACTTCCGGATACCCGACGTTCAGGCAATCGTGGCGTCGCCTGGGCATCTGGCTTCTGCCGGCGGCGCAGGTTCGTACTCCCTCGAACTGGCTGCAAGGAGTGGAGCGATGAAAGCCAGAGATGTGATGATCACAGACCCAGTAACTGTGAAACCCGATACTCCCGTCGACGAAGTCGCACGCTTGCTCGTCGAGCGGCGCATCAGCGGCCTGCCCGTCGTGTCGGACGAAGGCGTGTTGATCGGAATCGTCACGGAAACCGACCTGTTTCTCAAGGAGAAAGGCGTGCCGTTTTCCATGGTGAAGCTGCCGTCTCTGTTCAACGAATGGGTCAAGCCGGAGCGACTGCAACAACTCTACGCCAATGCCCGCAAATATACGGCCGCCGACATCATGACGCAGAGCGTGATTACAGCGACTCCGGATACGGAAGTCTGTCAGATCGCCGAATGGATGATGCATCACCGGATCAAACGGGTTCCGGTCGTCGAAGGCGGACGGCTGGTGGGCATCGTCACACGCCACGATCTGATCCGGAGGCTGGCTTGCAAACCATGAGCGTCTCGATCGCGTTGCTGCTCGTCTTCTGCGTCGCGGCCGCCGCTCCCGCCCTCTGCCGTCTCACGGGCCGGCGGGCGGGCTGGGTTCTGGCAGGACCCGTGGCCGGGCTCGCCGTGTGGTTTGCCGCGCGCGGGCCCGAGATCTGGCACAACGGGGCGAGCCTCTCTCAAATCCTCTGGGCGCCCTCCGTGGGACTGTCTCTCTCGTTCCGCCTCGACGGCTTGAGCTGGCTGTTCGCACTGCTGATCACTGGCATCGGGGCCTTGGTGACACTTTACGCCGGAGCCTATCTTGAATCCCATCCGCGGCTCGGTCGCTTCTACGCCACCCTGCTGTTCTTTACGGCCTCCATGCTCGGCCTTGTGCTCGCCGACAATCTGCTCCTGCTCTTCGTGTTCTGGGAGTTGACGAGCATCAGCTCTTACCTGCTCATCGGCTTCGATCAGGAGCGCGCGGACGCCCGCCGCGCCGCTCTGCAGGCGTTGTTCGTGACCACCGGCGGAGGTCTGGCTTTGCTGGCCGGCTTCGTGCTGCTCAGACAAATCGGGGGCGCCTTCGAGCTTGCGGCCCTCTTTCCCCAGGCGGCCGCGGTGCGTAGCCATCCTTCCTACACTCCGCTCCTGCTCCTCATCCTGCTCGGAGCCTTCACCAAGTCTGCACAATTCCCCTTTCACTTCTGGCTGCCCGCCGCCATGGAAGCCCCGACGCCCGTCAGCGCCTATCTGCACGCCGCCACGATGGTCAAGGCCGGTGTATACCTGCTGGCGCGACTTTCCCCGCTGCTCGCAGACACGGGGACGTGGTTTTGGTCCCTGACGGCCACCGGCGCGGTCACGATGCTGCTCGGCGCCGTGGCCGCGCTGTCGAAAACCGACCTCAAGCAGATTCTGGCTTACTCGACCGTGAGCGTCCTTGGGATCCTGACCTTGCTGACCGGCATAGGCACCGTTACCGCTTTGGAAGCGCTGGCCGTCTACTTGCTCGCGCATGGCCTCTACAAGGGTGCTTTGTTCCTGACCGCAGGCACGATTGACCACGAAACGGGAACACGAGACATTACGCAGCTCGGCGGCCTGCGCCGGTGCATGCCTCTGACCGCTGCGGCCGGCTTGCTGGCCGCGCTGTCCATGGCCGGTTTGCCCCCCTTGCTGGGATTCGTCAGCAAGGAGATGCTTTATCAGGCCGGACTCAACGCGCCCCAGTACGCTGCGGTTCTTACCAAACTGCTCGTGGTCACGGCGGTGGTCCTGTTTGCCGTGGCGGGCGCTGTGGGTGTGCGGCCGTTTTTCGGTCCTCCCTCGGGGCTGGCACGGCAGATCCACGAGGCTCCCGCGGCGTTGTGGCTCCCTCCGGTGCTGCTGGCCTCCGGCGGACTGTGGCTGGGCCTCACGCCGCCCCGCCTGGAAAAGGCCGTGGAGGCTGCCGTCACCTCCATGGCGCCCCATCAGGCTGTGGACGTACACCTGAGCTTGGTTCACGGCCTCACCCCCGCTCTGATTTTGAGCGCGCTCTCGGTGGTTGCCGGCTTGCTGCTCTACCGCGTCCACGGAAGACACCTCGGCTCCATGAGATCGCGGCTGGCGCTGGTCCGCTTCGGACCCTCGCATGCGTATGATGCCCTGCTTTCCGGGTTGAACCGCCTGGCAAAGTGGCAGACGCGACGCCTGCAGAGCGGCTACCTGCGCAGCTATCTGCTCATCACCATGATGGCGGTTCTGGCGTTTTCCGCCGCTCCCTTGGCGCTCCACCGCAATCTTCCTGCGGTTTCCGCGGCCCTCAATCCGCGCTGGCACGAACTCTTGCTGGCTGCGGCGATCCTGGCGGGAATCCTCACGGCGGTGCGTACCGCCTCTCGCCTGACGGCCGTCGCCGCCTTGGGCCTCGTAGGCTTGGGGATGGCCCTGCTGTTTGCCTGGCTCGGCGCCCCTGACTTAGCCATGACGCAGCTCGCCGTGGAAACCCTCACGGTGATCTTGCTCGTGTTGGTCCTCCACCAACTGCCCGATTTTTCGCAACTGACCCCGCGGAGGGGCAGACTCCGCGATGCCGCCGTTGCCCTCGCCGCGGGCAGCTTCATGACGCTTCTGGTGCTGAGCGTGCACACCACGAACTCCGACTCGAGCCTCGCCCGGTATTTCCTGGAACACGCCCAGCCGCTGGCTCATGGCTGCAACGTCGTCAACGTGATTCTGACCGATTTCCGCGCCCTGGACACGCTGGGCGAGATCACCGTGCTGGCCGTGGCGGCGGTGGGCGTCTATGCGCTTGTCCGGCTGCGCATGACGGGGGAACAGAAGCGATGAGATCCCTGATCCTTCTGACCGCTTCGCGCTATCTGGCGCCGCTGCTGCTCGGCGCTTCGCTTTGGATTCTGCTCCGCGGCCACAACGAGCCCGGCGGCGGGTTTGTCGGCGGCCTGCTGGCGGCCGCAGCCTTCGCCCTGAAAGTGGTCGGCGCAGGAGTGGCCGCCGCCCGCCGCGCCTTGCGCGTGAACCCGCACTTCCTGCTCGGCGCCGGATTGCTCACCGCGCTTGCCAGCGGACTTCCCGCCCTGCTCGCCGGGCTCCCCTTTTTCACCGGACGCTGGATCCGCATACCCGTCGCCGGAGAGGCCTCCTGGAAGGTCGGCACCGTGCTCGGTTTCGACGTGGGCGTCTACCTGGTGGTGACGGGCGCCGTGTTGCTGATCGTGTTTACTTTGGCGGAGGAGTGAGATGGCGTTCCTGCTGGCCCTCCTCGTCGGTGCGCTGTACGCTGGAGCGCTCTACATGATCACGCGGCGCAGTCTCGTAAAGCTGATCGTCGGTCTGGCCCTTCTCAGCCACGCCGCGAATCTGCTCATTTTCAGCGCCGGTGGCGCCCGGCGCGCGGCGCCGCCGCTCGTATGTGACGCAGCGGTGCCGCATCCCCAGGCCATGGCGGACCCGCTGCCGCAGGCGCTCATCCTCACCGCCATCGTAATCAGCTTCGGCGTCCTCGCCTTCAGCCTGGCTTTGCTCAGCCGCGCCTTCCGGATCACCGGCGAAGAAGACGTGGACCAGTTACGGACCACGGAGGAATGATCATGCTGGTCCTGTTACCCGTCCTCATCCCGCTCTCTATCGCAGCGGCGTGCTTGCTTGGGTGGCGCTGGCGGCGTCTGCAGCACGCCCTCGCCGGGCTCGGCGCTGCCGCCCATCTGGTCGCTGCGCTGCGGCTGCTCGACGTGGTGTCCGATCGCGGAATTCAAGTGGTTCAGGCCGGCAACTGGCCCGCGCCTTTCGGCATCAGTCTCGTGGCGGATCTGCTGGCCGCGATGATGGTGGTGGTGACAGGTCTGATCGGCCTGGCCGTGGCCATCTATTCGCCGGCCACGGTCGATGCCCGGCGCGAAGCCTTCGGTTACTATCCTCTCCTCCACGTCCTGCTCGCCGGTGTCAGCGGCAGCTTTCTGACCGGAGATTTGTTCAACCTCTACGTCTGGTTCGAGGTCATGCTCATCGCCTCTTTTGTGCTCATGGCGCTCGGCGGAGAGCGCGGGCAGATCGAAGGTGCGTTCAAGTACGTGACCATCAATCTGCTCTCCTCAGCTCTGTTCCTGGCTGCCGTCGGTCTGCTCTACGGAAGCACCGGCACCCTGAACATGGCCCACTTGGCGGTCGGCCTCCGGCAGGCGGACTCCAGGCTTTCCACGGTCTTGGCCATGTTGCTGCTTTCCGCCTTCGGCATCAAGGCCGCCGTCTTTCCTCTGTTCTTCTGGTTACCCGCCTCGTATCACACTCCCCCGGCGGCAGTTTCCGCGCTGTTTGCGGGCCTGTTGACCAAGGTCGGCGTCTACGCCCTCATCCGGGTTTTTACGCTCATCTTTGTTCGGGATCCGGCGTTCACCCACACGCTCATCCTGATTCTGGCCGGCCTCACGATGCTCACGGGGGTTCTCGGGGCCGTGGCTCAAAATGACTTCCGCAGGATCCTGTCGTTCCACATCATCAGCCAGATCGGCTACATGATTATGGGGCTCGGCTTGTTCACCCCGCTGGCGTTGGCGGCGTCGGTGTTCTATGTGGTGCACCACATCATCGTCAAGACGAACCTGTTCCTCATCAGCGGCTTGGTCCACCGACTCAGCGGATCCTACGACCTTTCCAGACTGGGCGGCCTCTATAGCACTCGACCGCTGCTCGGGGTGCTGTTTCTCATTCCCGCCCTTTCTCTGGCGGGCCTGCCTCCCCTTTCCGGCTTCTTTGCCAAGTTGTTTCTGGTCCAGGCCGGGCTGGAGGCGGGATCCACGCTCATTGTGGCGGTGGCGCTGGTCGTCAGTTTGCTCACGCTGTTTTCCATGATGAAGATCTGGGGCGAAGTCTTTTGGAAGCCGGCGCCGGCGGCGGTCCCAGGCGCAGCGCCCGCGGGCCGCGCGGCATTATGGCTGCCGGTCATTGTCTTGGCGCTGGTCACCATCGTCATCGGAGTAGCGGTGGGACCGGTCTTCGATCTGGCCCGGCGTGCTGCGGACCAGCTGATGTTTCCGGAAGCCTATATCCGTGCAGTACTTGGAGGCCAACTGTGATCCGAATAGTTACTAAGTTATCTTACGGAATCGGACTCCTCGTCTATTTTCTCTGGGAGCTGGTTGTGGCCAACGTGCGTCTGGCGCGGGACGTGATCCGCCCGGTGTCCCGCCTGCGGCCGGCGATCGTGGCCGTACCGCTGTCGCTTGTAGACGACAGGCAAATCGTTCTCCTGGCGAACCTGATTACCTTGACCCCAGGCACGCTGAGCCTGGATGTGTCTTCGGACCGGAAGTTCCTCTACGTCCACGTCATGCACGTCGAAGATGTTGCGGCCTTCCGGGAGGAGATCCGGTCCGGGTTTGAGCGCCGGATCCGGAGGCTGTTCGCATGACCGTCACGCTGGCCGAGGCTGTACTCGCCCTGCTGGCCGGGGCCATGCTGCTGGCTTTGGGGCGGCTGATTCGGGGGCCGAGTCTCCCCGACCGTGTCGTGGCGCTGGACCTTATGGCCACCACCGGGGTGGCCATGATGGCCGTGGAGAGTTTGTTGTCCCGGCAGATGGCGACCTTGGATGCCGGCATTGTCGTCGCCCTGGTCGCGTTTCTCGGAACCGTGGCCTTTGCCCACTATCTGGAACGAGGAGGAAGACGATGAACGACTATCTCGCCGCTGCTTTACTTACTGCCGGCGCCGTCTTTACGTTTTTGTCCGCCGTCGGCGTGGTGCGTATGCCGGATTGCTACACCCGGATGCAAGCCACCACCAAGGCCACTACGCTCGGACTTGGTCTGATTGTGAGCGCTGTGGCCGTTCACCTTGAGACTCCCGGTGCCTGGGCCCGCGCGGTTGCCATCGTGGCCTTCCTGTACGCCACCGCGCCCGTCGCCGCGCATGTTCTTGCCCGGGCCGCGTATTTTGTGGGCAACCGGCCTTGGGAAGGCACGCACCTTGACGAACTGCGGGGCCGCTACGATCCGGAAACCCACGACCTGACCGGGCCCGCTGCGAACTCTTTGCCGCGTTGAGGGAGTCACGCAAAGGGCCGGACGGGCTAGGCCGTCCCCGCGACTTCCTCCCAGTTCACGATGCGCTTCTCATGAATCGCACGCGTGCCCAGAATTGCCTGCACCGTCGCCACAAACGCCGCATCCACGTTCGTGAGCGGCGCGCGGCGGTTCTTGACCGCGTCTACGAAGGCCGCCAGCGCCATGTAGGTGGCGTCGCGGCCCGCCTCCGGAACCTCGAGCTCGACCGGGGGCTGGCGCTTGCCGCGCCTCTGCCAGCTGGCCCGGATCAGGTCGATCGCCCCTTCGGAGCCGAACACCCGTTCCTGAATGCCTGTGAAGCCCGGAGGGTCAAAGTAATGATGGCTGAAATTCACGCGCTGCCCTCCCGGGTATTCGAAGATCAGGCTGTAGTTGTCCATCACCGTACGCCCGGCGGGCTCATTGACGAACAGATTCGTTCCGCCCGAGCCCATGGCCCGCACGGGATGGGCTCCGATCGCCCAGGTGAACAGGTCGAGGATATGAATGCCCTGGTCAATCAGAATGTCCCCACTTTTGGTTTTGTCGAAATACCAGGGGATGTCGCGCGGCAGGTCCCCGCCGTGGCGCATGCCGTGGCACATCAGCACGCGCCCCAGGCCGCCGCTGTGGATGAACTTCACCGCGGCGTTGCGGTTGGGGTCGTGCCGCAGCTGGAAGCCCACCTGCATGATCCCCTTGGCGTTCCGCGCCGCCGCCACCGTCAGCTTGCAGTCTTCCACGGTGAGCGCCAGCGGCTTTTCCGCGTACAGGTGCTTGCCGACCTCCAGAATGGCGAGATTGACGTCCTTATGCGCCCAGTCGGGCACCGCCTGCACCACCGCGTCGATCTCCTTCTGCTCATCGAGCATCTTGCGGAAATCCGTCCACACCCGCACCGAACCGCCGGCCTCGGCGACGCGCGCGGCGGCGCGGCGGGCCCGCTCCTCGTCCAGATCGCAGACCGCCACCACGCGCACCCCGGCCAGCTTCAGCATGTTCGCCAGCAGATACGATCCTCGGTTGCCCACTCCCACAAAGGCCACCCGCAGCTCGTCGGAGGGCGCCTGCGAGCGCAGCAGGACGGGCGCCGCGGCGAGCGCCGCCCGTTTCAACCACCTTCTACGGCTGTACGACATGATCTCTCCTTGTTCCGGCTAACCCAGCACCGCCAGGTAGCGCATCATTTTCTTGCGCACCGCTTCCGCTGCATGGTTGTCGGGGCTGACCACCAGCACCGTGTCGTCTCCGGCGATGGTCCCCACCACTTCGGGCCAGTTTTCCTGGTCGATGGCGGCGGCCAGCGGCGCCGCGTTGGCGGGCGACGTCTTCAGCACCACCAGATTTTGCGCGATCCGCACGTCCTGAAGAAACTCGGACGCAATGGTCGCCAGCGACGGCCGGCCGGGCTCGAGCGCGATCTGCCGGTAGCCGTCGGGTGTCTTGGCCAGGCCGAGCTCGCGGATGTCCCGCGACAGGGTCACCTGCGTGGTGCGGATGCCCAGGCGGTTGAGCTCCCGCGCAAGCTCCTCCTGCGTGTGGATATTCTTGGAGCGGATCAATTTCAGGATCTGGCCGTGCCGGTAACTCTTGGTCATGGGCGTAGCTCCGCCAGCCGGCGCGCGGCCTCTTCCAAGGCCGCGGCCACGGCCTTCGGCCCCGTCCCTCCCGGAATCTCGCGCGTCTTCATGCCTTCCTCCGGGCGCAGCCAGCGGGCCATGTCGGGCGTAAACTCCGGGGCGAAGGCCGCCAGCGCCTCCGGCGTCCAGTCCGCCGGTTGTTTGCCGCTGCGCACGCTCTCCAGAACCAGCTTACCGACTAACTGGTGGGCATGCTCGAACGGGACGCCGGAGCGCGCCAGAGCTTCGGCCAGATCCGTGGCCACCACCCAGCTTGCGGCAGCGGCCTGCGCCGTCTTTTCGGGATTCAGCCGGGCGCACCCCGTGACCGCGCGCGCCATCTCCAGACAATCGCCCACCGTATCGGAGGCGTCGAACAAACGTTCTTTGTCCTCCTGCATATCCCGATTGTAAGTCATCGGAAGACCTTTCATGGTAACAAATAGTGAGGTGTAACTCCCGAAAACGCGACCGCACTTTCCTCGGATCAATTCCAGTGCATCGGGATTTTTTTTATGCGGCATCAAACTGGACCCGCTGGTTACTTCGTCGGTCAGCTCGAGCCAGCCGAATTCTTCGCTCGAGTACAAGATCCAGTCCTCGGCCAGCCGGCTCAGGTGCAGCATCAGAAGCGAGGCGGCGTGCAGAAAGTCCAGGACGAAGTCGCGGTCCGCCGCGGCGTCCATGCTGTTGCGCGTGAGCTCGTCGAATCCCAGGTCCAAAGCGATCTGGGCGCGGTCAATGGCCAGGCCGCTCCCCGCCAGGGCCCCGGAACCGAGCGGCAGCACGTTTGTCGCCCGGCGCGCCGCTTCCAGACGCCGCCAGTCGCGATCGAACATCTCGAAATACGCCAGCAGGTAGTGCGGCCACAGCACCGGCTGGGCGCGGCGCAGGTGGGTGAAGCCCGGCAGCACCGCATCCGGATACCGCTGCGCCAGCTCGAGCAGGCTCTCCATCAGATCGGCCAGCCGGCCCTGATGCGCGCGGATCTGCTCCCGCAGCCACAGGCGCGTATCGAGGGAGACCTGCTCGTTGCGGCTGCGGCCCGTGTGCATTTTGGCGGCAAGCTCTCCGACTTTCTCTTTGAGCTTGCGGATCACCAGGGTGTGTACGTCTTCGTCGGCGGCTCCCTGGAAAAACGCCGGGTCGCGGGCTTCCTGGGCGATCTCGTCCAGGGCACGCAGGAGCATGTCGCGCTCGGCGGCGGTGAGAATCCCGGCCCGCTCCAGCGCCTGGGCCCACGCCTTCGATCCCTGAACGTCCGCCTCGAGCAGGCGCCGGTCAAAGCGGAGCGATTCGGAGAACCGCTCGAACGTCTCCGAAGGCCCGCGCTCGAACCGTCCGCCCCAGAGCTTCATGAATTCCGCCGCTCGAGAGCCGCCCGGAGGCGGATCGGCAATCCGATGAGGTTGATGAACCCCTCGGCGTCCTTCTGGTCGTATCCCGCGCCCATGGTGAAGCTGGCGATGTCGAGGGAATACAGCGAATGAGGCGAGGAACGGGAAACCGGCTCCACGTTACCCTTGTACAGCCGCAACGTCACTTCGCCCGTCGCCGGGCGGCTGACGGTTTCAAAGAACGCGTCGAGCGCCTCGCGCAGCGGAGTAAACCAGAAGCCGTTGTACACCAGCTCGGCGTAGTCGAGGGCGAGCTTCTGTTTATAGTGGAGCGTCGTGCGGTCGAGCGTCAGCGCTTCAAGTTCGCGGTGCGCCGCCAGAATCAGCGTCCCGCCGGGAGTTTCGTAGCAGCCGCGCGACTTCATGCCCACGAAGCGGTTCTCGACCAGATCCACCCGCCCCACGCCGTGCTCGCCGCCGAGGCGGTTGAGCGTTTCGAGCAGCGCCACGCCCGATACATAGTGCTGCCCGTTGACGGAAACCGGCATGCCCTGCCGGAAGCCGATGGTCACCTCGGCGGGGCTGTTGGGAGCGTCCTTTGGGCTCCGCGTGAGCATCCACACGTCCTCAGGGGCCGGATTTCGCGGATCCTCGAGCGCCCCGCCCTCGTGCGAGATGTGCCAGAGATTGCGGTCGCGGCTGTAGATTTTCGCGGCCGTGGCCGCCACGGGCACCTCGTGCCGGGCGGCGTATTCCAGAGCATCTTCGCGGGAGCGGATCTCCCACTGGCGCCACGGCGCGATCACAGGGAGCTCGGGAGCCAGTGCCTTGTAGGTCAGCTCGAAGCGCACCTGATCATTGCCCTTGCCGGTGCACCCGTGAGCCAGCGCGTCACAGCCCGTGCGCCGGGCCACCTCCACCTGTTTCTTGGCCAGCAGCGGGCGGGCGATGGAGGTGCCGAGCAGATACTTGTGCTCGTAGACCGCGCCGGCGCGAACCAGCCGCCAGAGGTATTCCGAGACGAATTCCTCGCGCAGATCCTCGACGTAGACTTCCGAAGCGCCGGTCTTGCGCGCCTTTTCCTCCAGGCCGGCCAGCTCTTCGTCTCCCTGACCGATGTTGCCGCACACGGCCACGACCTCGCAGCCGTAGTTTTCTTTGAGCCACGGAATAATTATGGAAGTATCCAGCCCGCCGGAATAAGCGAGCGCAACTTTCTTGGGTTTGATCATAAGTCCGCATTGTAGCGCGCACGGCGCGCCTTCTTAGAGAAGCATAAGCAGGAGCGCTTTCTGAGCATGCAACCGGTTTTCGGCCTGGTCGAAGACGACGGAGCGTTCCGATTCGATGACCCCATCGGTCACCTCCTCGCCGCGCTTGGAGGGCAGGCAGTGCATGAACACCGCCGAAGGCTTGGCGCGGGAAAACAGAGCCTCGTCCACCTGATAGGGACGGAAGTGGCGCCGCCGCGCTTCGGCCTGGGCCTCCTGGCCCATGCTGGTCCAAACGTCGGTGTAGACGGCATCGGCGTCGCGGACCGCTTCCGCCGCATCATGGGTGATGGCGATGCGGACTCCGGGAGCGGCGTGCCGGCGGGCCTGCTCGACGATCGCCGGGGACGGCTCGTAGCCGGGCGGCGTGGCCACCGCCACGTGCACGCCGAGGCGCGCGCCGGTGAGCAGCAGCGAATGGGCGACGTTGTTGCCGTCGCCGACGAAGGCCAGCCGGAGCCCTTCGAGCTCGCCGAAGTGCTCCTTGAGGGTCAGCATGTCGGCCAGAGCCTGGCAGGGGTGATAGAGATCGCTCAAGGCGTTGATGACCGGCACCCGGGCCCACCGGGCCAGCTCTTCAATGGTGGTCTGCGAGAAGGTGCGCGCCACGATGGCGTTGGTCCAGCGGTCCAGGTTGCGCGCCACGTCCTTGAGCGGCTCACGGTCGCCGATCGGCCCGGTGGTGAGCACGGCATCGCCGCCCAGCTGTTTGATGGCCAGCTCGAAGGTCAGGCGCGTGCGGAGCGAAGGTTTTTCAAACAGAAGACTCAGATACCGGCCGGTGAGCGCGGCGGCGAACGGGGCCGGATCGCGCTTGACGCGGGCGGCCAGGTCGAGCAGGTAGGCCAGCTCGCGGGTGTTGAGGTCGAGGTCGCCCGTCAGGTCGCGACCGGGCAGTTTCCACACGGCGGTGCGCGCCGGGAGGGAGTGGGCGCGGCGCGCCGCGGCCGAATCTTTATTCATTGAAATGAATAATTACACACTGCCGGAGCCCGCGTCAAGCTGCGGCGCCGGGCGCGCTACAATGAGTGTGCAGGATGAGCGACGCCGAGGAGAAGGTTCAGGAAGAGGGGTCCGAACCGGCCACCCCGCTGCCTCCCGCTACCTTTGAATGGCTCACGCTGTCGCTGCGCCTGCAGGCGGAGATGCACCTGGGTTTGCTGGCGGCCGGCGACGAAAAGGACCGCCCGAAGCCGAACTTTCAGGCGGCGCGCCACACCATTGACCTGATGGCGATGCTGCAGGAGAAGACCCGGGGCAACCTGACGCTGGAAGAGCAGCGGCTGCTGGACAACTCGGTGACGGAGCTGCGCTTCCGTTACGTGCAGGCTCTGGAGGCGAGCCGCAAGCAGCAAGGCTGAGTGCCGTCCGGGATGGGGTTGCTGCGCATCACGGTGCTCGGGTCCGGGACGAGCGTCGGCGTTCCCACGGTGGGGTGCGCCTGCCCGGTATGTCGCTCTGATGATCCCCGCGACAAGCGCCTCCGGCCCTCGGTCCTGCTGCGCTACGCCGGGTGGTGCGTGCTGATTGACACGACGCCGGACTTTCGCCTGCAGGCGCTGCGGGCCGGCCTGGAGCGGCTGGACGCGATCCTGTTCACCCACGCCCATGCGGATCACATCATGGGGTTGGACGATGTGCGCCCGTTCAACTTCCGCCAGAAGGGCAGCATTCCGGCTTACGGATCCGAGGAGACGATCGCGGCGATCCGCCGGCGGTTTGATTACATCTTCGACGGAGGCGAGCGCGAGTCTCAGGTGCCCCGGCTGGAGTTGCGCCCGCTCGACGGCTCTCCCTTCGAGTTGTTCGGGCGTCAGTTCGTGCCGGTGCCGGTGTTGCACGGCCGCGCGACGGTGTACGGCTTCCGATTCGGGCGGGCCGCGTATCTCACCGATCACAGCGAGATCCCCGAGGAATCGCTCGAGAAGCTCTACGGTCTGGAGGTGCTGTTTCTGGACGCGTTGCGGCGCCGGCCGCATCCGACGCACTCGACGCTCGAGCGTTCGCTCGGCTATGTCGAGCGGCTGCGGCCGGCGCGGGCGTACTTCACGCACATCTGTCACGATCTTCCGCACGAGGCCACCCAGCGGGAACTGCCGCCCGGCGTGTATCTGGCCTACGACGGACTGGAGATTGCGATCGAGGAGGAGTGAGCGTTGCCGGAGTTGCGCATCTGGCGGAGCCTGGAGGAACTCACGGAGCCCTTCGGTCCCTGTGCGCTGAGCATCGGAAACTTCGACGGCGTGCACGCGGGGCACCGGCGGATTCTGCGGCGCGTGGCGGAGCGGGCGCGGACACGGGGCTGGAAGGCGGCGGCGCTGACTTTTGACCCGCACCCGGCCACCGTCGTCGCCCCGGAGCGCGCGCCGCGGCTGCTCACTACTCCCGAACAGCGTTGCCATCTGATGGCGGAGGAGGGCATCGAGGAAGTGCTGGTGCTGCCCTTCGGGCCGGAGTTGGCGCGCCTGTCTCCGGAGGAGTTTGCGTGCCGCATCCTGCGCGGGCGCCTGGATGCGCGGGCCGTTCTGGTGGGAAGCAATTTCCGCTTCGGCCACCGGCAGGCGGGCAATGTGGAGGTGCTGCGGGCTCTCGGCGAGCGGTACGGCTTTGAGACGGAGATCGTTCCGCCCGTCGAGCTGCGGGGGCGGCTGATTTCGAGCAGCGAGATCCGCCGCCTGATCGAAGCGGGACAGGTGGGGCTGGCGGCGCGCCTGCTGGAGCGGCCGCATTTTCTGGACGGTCCGGTGGTTGCCGGGCGCGGCATCGGGGCGGCCAAGACGGTGCCGACGCTGAACATGCGACCGGAAGGCGAGGTGTTGCCCGCCACGGGCGTGTATGTGACGCGCACGGCGGATGTGGAAACCGGCGTAAGCCGGCCGTCGGTGACGAACGTCGGCTACCGCCCCACGTTTGGGGGCACGGATCTGACGGTGGAGAGCTTTCTGCTGGACGGACTGGAGGGGGATCCGCCGCGGCGGGTCCGGGTGGAGTTCCTCCGGCGCCTGCGCGAAGAGCGCAAATTCGAAAGCGCCGACGCTTTGCGCGCGCAGATTCTGCGCGATGCGGCGCGGGCCCGTGCCTGGCACCGGAGGGCGGAGAAGTGGATCGGCCGCGGGCTGGTGCCGGCGGCGGTGGAACTGCGGCGGTAGGCTGGCAAGCGCGCGCTATACTGAAGGTTAAAAATCCACTGAACTTATAAGGAGTCCCGCATGAAACTCTCCGAAGGTAAAATCCGGCACATGAAGGCCCTGGCGACCGGCAACGGGATCATTGCCGCCGCGGCCATGGATCAGCGCGGCAGCCTGCAGAAGTCCATCGCCGCCGCCAAGGGCATTGACAAGAAGGAAGTCACGCCCGAGATGATGGCGGAATTCAAGACGGCGGTGGCGAAGGTGCTGACGCCCTATGCCAGCGCCATTCTGCTCGACCCGGAGTTCGGGCTGGAGGCAGCCAAGGTCCGGGCGAAGAACTGCGGCCTGCTGCTGGCCTACGAGAAGAGCGGCTATGACAACACGCAGCCGGGGCGGCTGCCGGATCTGCTGCCGCACGTCTCCGTGAAGCGCATCGCGGACTGGGGCGCCAATGCCGTCAAGATCCTGATGTACTACACCCCGTTTGAAGACTCGCGGATCAACGACATCAAGCACGCCTTTGTCGAGCGCGTCGGGGCGGAGTGCCTGGCCTACGAGATCCCATTCTTCCTGGAATTTGTCGGCTACGACCCCAAGGGCGGCGATGAGAAGAGTTTCGAGTACGCGAAGATCAAGCCGGAGGTGGTGGCGCGCAGCATGGAAGAATTTTCCAAGCCGCACTACCACGTGGATGTGCTGAAGGTGGAGATTCCGGTGAACACGGAATACGTCGAAGGCACGGCCGTGTACAAAGGGCAGAAGGCGTACTCGAAGGCGGAAGCGCTCGAACACTACCGCCGGGCGGCGGCGGCCGCATCGAAGCCGTTCATTTATTTGAGTGCGGGTGTGAGCAACCAGCAGTTTGTGGAGTCGCTGCATCTGGCGGCGGAGGCGGGCGTGGATTTCTCCGGGGTGCTGTGCGGCCGGGCGACCTGGAAGGACGGCATTCCGGTGTATGCGCAGAAGGGCGTCAAGGCGCTGGAGGACTGGCTGGCCAAGGACGGGGTGCGCAACATCAGCGCGGTCAACGACGCCATCCGCGCGGCCAAGCCCTGGTACGCCAAGCTGGGCATCCCGGAGCCGGTAGTGGCGTAGAGGAGAGAGTCAGCCTCCCGCTTGGACGCTAAAGTCTCGTCTCGCCGATTCCCCCAGTAAGGGTCAGGGCGTGATCGTGCCGCCGTCGCCGGCCGGAGCCATATAAAGGCGCCCTCACACGGGTTGTGAAGGCGGGCGCTCCGGCGATCGGGGGGCTCAGGTCGGTGGCCGGCGGCGGGCGGCGGCGCGGCGGCGCTCGGCGCGGCGGACGCGGCGTTCGTCCAGACCGAAGTAGTGGGCCACTTCGTGCCATACTGTATCTTCGACCAGCTTTGCGAGGTGGGCGCGGTCACGGGCCAAGCGCTCGTGGGGACCCTGGAAGATGGTGATGCGGTCGGGCAGGGTGAAGGAATCGCTCACGCTGCGGTGGGTGAGCGGCCGGCCCTCGTAGAGCCCGAGCAGCCCCGGGGTGGGAGGCTCGGGCTCGACCACGAAGGCCACATTGTGGAGCCTGCGTCGAAAGCGCGCGGGGATCCTGCGGAGGGCCTCCTCGACGAGGCGGTCGAATTCACGCGCGTTCATTTCCGCGTTCCCATTGTAACGGCGCATGGCGGCCAACAAGCGCATCATCATTGCGATTGACGGTCCGGCGGGTGCGGGCAAGAGCACGGTGGCCCGGCGTGTGGCCGACCGGCTCGGGTTTCTCTACATTGACACGGGGGCCATGTACCGGGCGGTGGCGCTGTGGGCGCTGCGGGCGGGGGTGGACTTGGGAGACGCGCACCGGCTGGAGCAGCTGGCCCGGGAGGCGCGCATCGAGCTGTTTCCCGGAGGCTCGCGCGTCCGGCTCAACGGCGAGGACGTCACGGAGGCCATCCGCACGGCGGAAGTGGCGCAGGCGGCTTCCAAGGTTTCGGCGGTTCCGGGAGTGCGCCGGGCGCTGCTCGACAAGCAGCGGGCTTTCGGGGCCGCCGCGAGCGTGGTCATGGAAGGACGGGATATCGGCTCGGTGGTGTTTCCGGAGGCGGACATCAAGATTTTTCTGGATGCCGACCCGGCGGTGCGGGCCGAGCGGCGGCTGCGCGATCTGCAACAGGCAGGCCAGTCGCCGGCGGCCGAGGAAGTGCTGCGGGAGATCGGCGAGCGCGACCAGCGCGACCGGAGCCGGCCGGAGGCGCCCCTGGTCCAGGCGCCGGATGCGGTCTACATTGATTCGAGCCGGATGAGCATCGAGCAGGTGGAGGAGGCGATCCTCAAGCTGGTGCGCGAGCGGACGTCCAACGGGAAAGCGTAGGCGGCGTCCCGGCGCGCGGCGGCCAGCGCGGGCCGGGAAGGCGCCATCAGGAGAGAGCAGCCGTGAAGGACTTGCTGGTGATGAAATTCGGCGGCACGAGCGTGGGCTCGGCCGAGCGGATCCGTGTGGCGGCGCGCATTGCCGTAGAAGAAAAACAGAGACGCCCGGTGCTGGTGGTCGTGTCGGCCATGGCCCGGGTGACGGACCTGCTGCTTGAAACCCTCCGGCGCGCCGAGGCCGGGGACACGGCGGGCATGGAGGCGAATTTGCAGAAGCTCCAGGACCGCCACGTGGAGACCTGCCACGAGCTGCTTCCGGCGGAGAAGCGGGAAGCCGTGCTGGCGGGCATCCGCTCGCTGACGGGAGAGTTTCAGCGGATTGCCAGCGGGATTCTGATGCTGGGCGAGCGGCCGCCGCGTTCCGTGGATGAGGCGCTGGCGGTGGGCGAGCGACTGTCGGCGCTGCTGATGGCTGCGTATCTGGAGAGCCAGGGAGTGCGGGCGGTGGCGATCAACGGCGCCGACGTGATCGTCACCGACGCGGTGTTCGGCAACGCCGCGCCGCTCCTGGAGCCGACGCGGGAGAAGGCACGGCGCAACGTGCTGCCCTGGATCGAAAGCGGCGTGCTGCCGGTGGTCACCGGATTCAACGGCGCCACGACCGACGGGCGACCCACGACGCTGGGGCGCGGAGGTTCGGACTTTTCCGCTTCCATTCTGGCGGCCGTGCTGGACGCCGCGGAACTGTGGATCTGGACGGATGTTGACGGCATTCTGACCGCGGACCCGCGCCTGGTGCCGGAGGCGGCGGTGCTCGGGGAAGTGACGTACAACGAGGCGGCGGAGCTGGCCTACAACGGCGCCAAGGTGCTGCATCCGCGGACGCTGGCGCCTCTGATCGAAAAGCAGATCCCGGTGTGGAGCAAGAACAGTTTTGCGCCCGAAAAGCCGGGGACGCGCATCGTGCCGAAGATCCACGTTCCCGGAGGGCCGCGGGCGGTGACGTCCATGGCGAACGTGGCCCTGATTGCGATCGAGCCGGCGCGGGCTTCGGTGAACGGAGCCCAGGTGATGGCGCGAGCGCTGGAGGCGCTGGCGAGGGCGAATGCGGAGGTACTGGCGCTGTCCAGTTCCAGCTACCGGCAGAGCTTCTGCTTTCTGATCCGCAAGGAAGAGCTGCGGGCGGCATTGAAAGAACTGGAGGCGGCTCTGGCTCTGGAGCTGGCCCACGGCTACGTGCATCCGCTCGAAGTGGATGAGGACGTCGGATTGCTGGCGGTGGTGGGCGAGGGCATGCGCGGCACGCCCGGCATCGCAGGCCGCATCTTTACGGCGATTTCGCGGGAGCGGGTGAACATCATCGCCATCGCGCAGGGATCGAGCGAGCTGACGATCGCCATCGTGGTGCACCGTGACGGGCTGGAGAAGGCCGTGCGGGCGGTGCACGCCGAATGCCGGATGGCGGAACAGGCGCGGGACGCCGGCAGGGAGGCCGCGCCGGCTTCGCCGGGGTAAGGCGTCCCCGACGCAGGCGGATAATCAGCGAGTGGGCCTTGTGCTGGCCGGCCTGCTGGCAGCGGGGTGGAGTGCCGCACTCCAGCAAACGGTGTTCCGGGCTGAAGTGGCGGTGGTGCGCCTGGACGTGCAGGTCACCGAGAACGGGCGAGCGGTGACGGGGCTCACCGAGGGTGATTTCGTCGTGCGCGACGAGGGCGTGCCGCAGCGGATTCTTCATTTCGCCCATGAGGCGGAGCCCCTGGACGTGCTCCTGCTCCTCGACGCCAGCGGGAGCATGCGGCGGCACCTGGGACGGCTGGCGCGGGCGGTGCGGCGCGCGGTGAGGCCGCTCCGACCGGGCGACCGGGTGGGAGTGATGTTTTTCAGCCGGCGCACGGCGACGGCGCTGGAGTTCACTGAAGACCGCGGGGCGCTCGAGCGGGTGCTGCAGGGGGCCGCGCGGCCGCCGGATCTGGGAAGCGGCACGGCGATCAACGCCTCCATCCTCGCTGCCGTCGCGTACGTGCGCGCGCACGGCGGGCGCGGAAGACGCGCCATTCTGATCGTGACCGACAACGAGGGGCTGAATTACCAGAGGCCGGATGAGGAGGTCGTGCGGGCGCTCTGGGGTGCGGACTGCGTGCTGAGCGCCGCCGTCACCCTAAATGCGGCGCCTCCGCAGGCGCCGCCGGCCGGGGTGGCGCTGAATCCGGATTTTACGCCCTCCGACGTATTCCGCCTGGCGGCGGAGACAGGGGGAGAGGCGCTGCGGGCGGAGGCGGCCGGCGAGGCATTCGCCCGTCTGATGGAGGGCCTGCGGGCGCGCTACAGCCTGCAGTACCGGGCGCCGGAAGCGGCGCCGGGCTCCTTGCGCAGGATCACAGTGGATCTGGCGGCGGAGGCGCGCCGCCGACACCCGGGCGCGGTGGTGGTGGCGCGGCGGGGTTACTACACGGCGCCGTAATGCTACTGTGATGTCCATGAACCGAGTGGAAGAACTGCGCCGACGCCATGCCGCCGCCGAAGCCGGCGGCGGGCCGGAGCGCCGCGAACGACAGCACAAAGCGGGAAAGCTCTCCGCCCGGGAGCGGATTGATCTGCTGCTGGACGAAGGCACGTTCGAGGAACTGGACAAGCTGGTGCGCCACCGCTGCCGGGACTTCGGCATGGACGAGCAGGTGATTGACGGGGACGGTTTCGTGACCGGCTACGGGGAAATTCACGGCCGCCTCGTTTACGTCTTCGCTCAGGATTTCACCGTCTTTGGAGGATCGCTGTCGGAGGCCAACGCGCAGAAGATCTGCAAGATCATGGATCTGGCCTTGAAGAACGGAGCGCCGGTGATCGGGCTGAACGATTCCGGGGGCGCACGGATCCAGGAGGGCGTGCTGTCTCTGGGCGGCTACGCGGACATCTTTCTGCGCAACACGCTGGCAAGCGGCGTGATCCCGCAGATTTCTGCGATCATGGGTCCTTGCGCGGGCGGCGCCGTTTACTCGCCGGCGATCACGGATTTCATCTTCATGGTGGACCGCACGAGCTACATGTTCGTCACAGGCCCCGACGTCATCAAGACCGTAACGCATGAGGATGTGACGAAGGAGAAACTGGGCGGGCCGATAACGCACAACACCATCAGCGGAGTGGGGCATTTCATCGCGCCGGACGATGCGGAGTGCCTGCGCATGATTCGCCAGCTGCTGGAGTATCTGCCGCAGAACAACCGGGAGGACCCGCCACGACGGCAGTGCTCGGATCCCGCCGACCGGCAGGAGGCGCGATTGGATGCGATCGTGCCCGAGGACCCGACGCTGCCTTACGACATGAAGGAGGTCATCCGGCTGGTGGTGGACGACGGAGAATTCTTCGAAGTGCACGAGCACTTTGCGCGCAACCTGGTGGTGGGCTTTGCGCGGCTGGACGGGCGGCCGGTGGGCGTGGTGGCCAATCAGCCCGCGCATCTGGCCGGATGCCTGGACATCAACTCTTCGGTAAAAGGGGCGCGCTTTGTGCGCTTCTGCGACGCTTTCAACATCCCGATTCTGACCTTTGAAGACGTTCCAGGCTTTTTGCCCGGCACGGATCAGGAGTACGGGGGCATCATCCGCCACGGGGCCAAGCTGTTGTATGCGTACGCGGAGGCGACGGTGCCCAAGATCACCGTGATCACCCGCAAGGCGTACGGCGGGGCGTATTGCGTCATGGGGTCCAAGCACCTGCGCACCGACATCAACTACGCCTGGCCGACGGCGGAGATCGCGGTGATGGGCCCGGAGGGAGCGGTGGAGATCGTCTACCGCCGGGAACTGGCGGCGGCCGAAGACCGGGAGGCGGTGCGGCGGCAGAAGATCGCCGAATTCCGGGAACGTTTCGCGAATCCGTTCATCGCGGCCGAGCGCGGTTTCGTGGACGATGTGATCGAACCTCACGAGACGCGCCCGAAGGTGATCCGCGCGCTGCGCATGCTGGAAAACAAGGTGGACACCATGCCGCGAAAGAAGCACGGAAACATCCCGCTCTGAGGGAGCGGGTTTCGCGAGCGGGCGGAGCAAGAGGCACCCCACGGCGAAGCAATGAGCTCGTCTTCTTCGGGCGCGGCTCGTGTGTTACAACGGGACTTCGGGAGGCGCTCATCGTCAAGCTTTGCGTTCTGGCCAGCGGGAGTTCCGGCAACTGCACCTTCATCGCCACGGGGAGTACGCGGATTCTGGTGGACGCCGGGCTGAGCCGCCGCGAGATCGCGAGCCGGCTGGGGGCGATCGGGGAAAGGCCGGAGGCGCTGGACGCGATTCTGATCAGCCATGAGCACAGCGATCATGTGTCGGGTCTGCCGGTGCTGCTGCGGGCAGTGAAGGCCCCGGTGTATTTGTCGAGGCTGACGGCTCCGGCGATCGAATGGGGGGAGGCGGAGCCGTCGATTGTGACGTTTCAGGCGGGGAGCCGGTTTGCGATCGGAGACATCGAGGTGCGGAGTTTCACGCTGCCGCATGACGCCGCCGATCCGGTGGGTTTCACGTTTTCAGCCGGCGGCGTCAAGATCGGAGTGGTTACGGACCTGGGCTATATCCCGGAGTCGGTGAAGCATCACCTGCGGGGGACGGATCTGCTGGTGCTGGAATCGAATCACGATCTGGAGATGCTGAAGGTGGGGCCGTACCCGTGGTCGGTCAAGCAGCGGGTGATGAGCCGCAAGGGGCACTTGTCCAATGACCTGGTTTGCGAGTTCATCCGCGACGATCTGGACCGGTCGGTTTCGGTGCTGGTGCTCGGGCATCTGAGCGAGAACAACAATCATCCGGAACTGGTGCGCATCGGTGCGATGCAGGCGTTGGCCCGCAGAGCGCTTTGTGCGCGCCTGGTCGTCGCCGCGCCGCGGCACCAGACGGAAGTATTCACGCTATGATCCGGGGCATTCTGAGATGATTGCGCGTTACACGCGGCCGGAGATGGGCCGTATCTGGAGCGAGGAGAACAAGTTCCGCACGTGGCTGGAGGTGGAGCTGACGGCGGCGGAGGTGCTGGCCGAGCGAGGCGAGATCCCGCCGGAAGCGGCGCGGCTGCTGCGGGAACACGCGCGGGTGGACGTGGGACGGATCCAAGCGATCGAGCGGGAGGTGAAGCACGACGTTGTCGCCTTTACTACAGCTGTAGCTGAGAGTATGGCTGCGGCGGGGCATGCGGAGGCATCGCGTTGGCTGCATTACGGGCTGACCTCCAACGATGTAGTGGATACGGCGCAGGCGCTGCAAGTGAGGCAGGCGGCGCAGCTTTTACTGGAAGGTCTGGAGGGGTTGCGGGCGGTGCTGCGGCGGCGCGCCTTTGAGTTCCGGCACGCCGTGCAGGTGGGGCGGACGCACGGGATGCACGCCGAGCCGATCACGTTCGGGCTCAAGCTGGCCCTGTGGTATGACGAGGTGAGGCGGCAGCAGGTGCGGCTGCGGGCCGCCGCCGAGGAGATGGCGGTGGGGAAGCTGTCGGGGGCGGTGGGGACGCTGGCGCACCTGAGTCCGGAGGCTGAGGAGGCGATTTGCGCGCGCCTGGGGCTGCGGGCCGCGCCGGTCTCCTCGCAGGTGATTTCCCGGGATCGCCATGCGTATTTCCTGTCGGTGCTGGCCCTGATCGGGGCCACGTGCGAGAAGATCGCTCTGGAGGTGCGGCACCTGCAGCGCACCGAGGTGCGGGAGGCGGAGGAGCCGTTCACGGAGGGGCAGAAGGGGAGCTCGGCGATGCCGCACAAGCGCAATCCGGTGACGAGCGAGCAGATTTGCGGGCTGGCACGCGTGGTGCGCTCCAATGTTCAGGCGGCGTTTGAGAACATTGCGCTGTGGCATGAGCGGGACATTTCCCACTCCTCGGTGGAGAGGGTGATCCTGGCGGACTCGTGCATTCTGTGCGACTACCTGCTGGCGAAGACGACATGGCTTGTGGACGGCATGCGCGTCTATCCGGAGCGGATGCGCCGGAACGTGGAGTTGACACGCGGGCTGATCTTCTCGGGCCAGCTGCTGCTGGATCTGGCGGCAGCGGGGATGCTGCGGGAGGAGGCGTACCGCATCGTGCAGCACCATGCGATGAAGGCCTGGGAGGAAGACGGAGATTTTCGCGCGGCGGTGGAGAATGACCCGGAGATCCGGGCGGTGCTGACGGCGGAGCAGATTGCGGCGGCGTTTTCGCTCGAGCGGCAGCTGCGCAACGTGGACCGGATTTTCAGGCGGGTGTTCGGGCGCGAGGGGGAGGCCGGGGCGGGCGAGCAAGCCGCGGGGGCTGCCATCTCTTTGCAGCGGTGATCGTTGACTGTGCCGGCGGGGGAGCGGGCAATTTATCTACGACCGTAGTAGAAATCCTTTTGAAAACATCACGGGATGGAAACGGGCGGTTTCGGGTTATATTGGGGGTGTCGAGAAAGGACACTGTGTTTCATGGTGAAGTCCCCTCAAGCGAGCGGGCGGGGCGCACTGGAACTCGCCCGCGTGTTGCTCGTAGACGATGATCCCACCTCGAGGCTGACGCTGCAGACGGTGCTGGAGGCGGGCGGCTATCACGTTGATGCTGCGGCCTCGGCGGCGGAGGCGATCACTCTGATGGAGGCGGGCGAGTACGAGCTGGTGCTGACGGACCTGCGCATGGAATCCCCGAAGGCCGGCCTGAAGGTGCTGGCACATGCCCGCATGATGGACTACAAGCCCGCGACGGCTTTGATCACGACCTACCGGCGGACGCCCAGGGCGGGCAAGCGAAACGCCAAAGGCAATCAAGCGGTACTGATCAAGTCGGAGGATCTTCCGGAGCTGCTCAGCAAGGTGGCCGAGTTGATCAGCGAGCGCGCCACGCGCCGTGTGGAGCGGGAACTGCGGCACGCGCGCAACTGAGGTTTGTCGGGCGGCTGGGGGGCCGGCGGGGGGCGGTATTACTGCAGGTTGGGCGTGTCCTTCTGAATCGGTGTGTGCCCTCGAATGGATAAAGGTCTCTAAATCTTTATCAAAGCCCAGACGTCCGGCCGGCGGGGGGCGCAGCGCGGGGCTCGAGGGCGTCAGAGTGCCGGGAACCCGGCGCGGCTCAAGGTTCGGTCACAAGGGTAGGGCGCACCGAAAGCCTTGAGCTGTCAGGCGGCTGCGGGCGAAGCCCGATCGGGACGAGCGGGCGGTGGGAGCTACGCTGAAGATGCGTGGTTCCTATGCGCTCGCGGGGCGTGTTGAGTGTGTGCCTGCTCGCGGCCCAGACGGTGATCGGGCAGACGCGGGTGAGCCTGAAGGATCAGGCCAAGGATGCCGACTTTTCCGGATTCGCTTCGGTGCGGCCGTTTCGAACCGGGACGACGCTACCGGCCAGTTGTGCCGACGGGGAGATGTTCTTCAAGACGGATGCTCCCGCCGGGGGCAATCTGTATGGATGCGTGGCGGGGAGC
The DNA here is from genome assembly GCA_037446115.1 of Acidobacteriota bacterium. Lineage (GTDB taxonomy): Bacteria > Acidobacteriota > Terriglobia > Bryobacterales > Bryobacteraceae > JANWXD01. Next base: position 95,090 of record JBBIJF010000017.1, read on the forward strand.
TGGGTGCAACAGGGGACGGGCGGAGGCGGCGGCCCGGTACTGAGCGTGTTCGGCCGCACGGGCCACGTGACGGCGCAGGCGGGGGATTACTCCTTTTCGCAGATTCTGGGACTGGTGAGCAATACGCAGATCGGCGCCGGTGTGGATGCCGCAAAAATCGCCTCCGGGACGGTGGATAACACGGAGTTCGGCTACCTGGACGGGGTGACCTCGCCGATCCAGGCGCAGTTGAACGGCAAGGCGGCCGCAAGTCACAGTCACACGGCCGCGGGGGATGTCGCCGGGGATCTGGCCGGCACGACTGTCGTGCGGATTCAGGGGAGGAACGTATCTGCGGTCGCTCCGTCGGACGGGCAGGCATTGATCTGGAACGCAGCCGGTTCGGAATGGCGGCCGGCGACGGTTTCCTCCGGAGGAGCGGTCACAAGTGTCTTCGGGCGCACTGGGGCGGTAACGGCCCAGACGGGCGATTACTCCTTCTCGCAGATCTCGGGAACGGTGGCGAACCCGCAGATCGCCGCAGGTGTGGACGCTCTCAAAATCGGCACCGGAGTGGTGGATAACACGGAGTTCGGCTACCTGGACGGGGTGACCTCGCCGATCCAGGCGCAGTTGAACGGCAAGGCGGCCGCAAGTCACAGTCACACGGCCGCGGGGGATGTCACAGGGGATTTGGGAAGCACCACGGTGGCCAAGATCCGGGGTAGGTCTGTGTCATCCGTGGCTCCGAGCGACGGGCAGGTCCTGGCCTGGAGTGCGGCAACGTCGGAGTGGGTTCCGGCTACCGTCAGCGGCGGAGGTGGCGGGGGAGGCACGGCCAACACGCCGCTCGATGTGACCCGCTCCACGGCCACGGACCTTTCGGTGGGATCGAACTGTTCGCTGACCTCGCCGTGCCGCGTCCGGGTGGGATCTGTGGTTTACAGCTTCACGGCTGCGGCTACCGCCACGGTGACTTCCGGAGGCGGCACGGCATTCATCTACGTGGCCGGAGACGGGGCCCTGACGGTGGGGATACCCGCAAGCGGCATGACCGTCACCTGCAACGGCTGCACCACGGTGGCAGGCGTCACCTCGTTCCCGGCGGACTCCATCCCGGTCTACGAGTGGGCGGCGTCCTCGGCGCAGTGGGCAACGACGGGGACGGACCGCCGCTCGATCCTGAGCGCCGGCCGGCGGTTTGCCTCCGGCCCGGGCATCGTGGTCTCTGAGTCGGGCAACACGGTGACCATCAGCGCGACCGGCGGAGGCGGAGGCGGCGGCGGCTACTCGGTGGTGCAGGACAAGGGAACCTCTCTGACGCAGCGTTCGACGCTGAACTTCACCGGCGGAGGGGTGAGCTGCTCGGATGATGCAGCCAACAGCCGCACCACATGTGCGATTCCCAACACGGCCGGAGGTGACCTGTCCGGCACGCTGGCAAATGCCACGGTGACAAGGCTGCAAGGTCGGGCGGTGGCTGCGACGGCACCCTCGAGCGGGCAGGTCCTGACCTGGAGCGGGACGCAGTGGGAGCCGCAGACGCCCTCCGGCGGCGGAGGCGGCGGGATGCCAGCGCTGTTCACCCAGAAGGTGATGGGATATGCGCTCCCCGGCAACACGTCCATGGGCTTGCTGGGGCTCTCCATGAACGTGGATGGCACGCAGAGCGGTCTGGGGGTTTCCGCCTCCGTTCCGCATCGCGCCATTCGGTACACCTCCGGAGCCACGGCGGGGAACGACGCGGGGCTGACCGCAACCACGAACCACGGGATCTTCCGGAGGGGGGAGCTGTTGCGGGTTTATGCAGGAATCGGCTCTACGGTGAACGTGCGGTGGTGGATCGCGCTGAGCGGTCTTGCAGGGGCAGAGGTTGGCTCCGATAGCCCGAATATGCATCTGGCCGGGTTTCGGTACTCCACCTCGGCGAGCGACGCGAATTTCATGTGCGTGACCTGCGCCACCACGAGCGGCGGCGGATGTACGGCGACCGATTCCGGCGTGGCGGCCGACACCAACCGCCACCTGTTCGAGGTTTCCTGGACAGGAAGTGCGTTTCAGTTCAAGATTGACGGGACGGCCGTGTGCACGAACACCACCACACTGCCGGGGGTAGATCAGGGCTACGGTCCCGTAGTTCGCCTGAGGACGCTGGAGGCGGTTGCCAAGACGCTGGACATCGGCGGGATCTACCTGGAGAAGGATTTCTGATGCGGAAACTGCGGGGCGTCCTCATTTCTCTGTTGATTTTTCCAGCATCGGCACAAATAACGGTGAATCCGAGCAATCGTGTTCACCCCGTTCCCGGAGCCTGGGAAGCGACAAGCTACATGCTACAGGACGTTTCCGGATGGCCGAACTGGAGAAACGCCGTGATCGAGAAGGCGGTGGACCTCGGTCTGCGCCGCATCAGACTGGAAGTGCGGTCCGGAGCAGAGAACAATATCGACTATTACCGGCTGTTCAAGACCGGATCCATCGACAGCGCAACCTGGCGCTGTTACCGTTATGCCACCGTGAATGACAACGCTGATCCCAACAGCATCAACAGAGCCGGGTTTTTCTGGACGGAGCTGGACGAAAAAATAGAGGACATAATCCTGCCGCTGATGCGGCGGTTCGAACTGGCCGGAAAAAAGCTTGAGATCAATCTAAACTACGTTGCCTTCACCGGACAGATAACGGGAACCGGATGTCCGGCTGGCCTTACATACGTACACACAAACCCAGACGAATACGCGGAGTTTATCCTAGCGGCGTTTCTGCATCTCAGGGAAAAGTACGGTATCGTGCCGGACTATCTTGAGGTCATCCTCGAACCCGACAACATCGGCGGCACGTGGCCATGGAACAGCGGAACGCTGGTGGGACAACGAGCGCTGGCGGCCGTTAACAAGCTGCGAGCGAACGGATTTGCCACAAAAATTATCGTGCCGAGCGTGACGAATATCGACAATGCCGTTCCGTATTTCGACGCCATTCTGGCCGCCGGCGTCCAGCCGGCCGATATCGCCGAGATTTCATACCACATCTACGGCGGTAACGGTGCCGTATCGCGACCGCTAATCGCTTCCCGCGTTCAACAGTATGGGATTCCTTCGGCGATGCTGGAGTTTCTCAGCGCGTTTCCCAGTCACCTGCACTCAGACCTGAAGGATGCCCGGGCCGGTTCCTGGCAGAAGTTCGTTCTGGCGGCAAATGCCGGAAGCGGCAACGGATATATTGAAGTCAACACGTCCACGGGAAGCGTGGACTATTGGTCGGAAACGCCCAAGCTGATGCAGTACTTCCGGCACATCAAGCCGCGATCATGGCGTATCGAAGCAACGACAACCGACGGAAACTTCGACCCGTTAGCCTATCAGTTTCCCGACGGTCGAATTGCGGTGATTGTGAAAACCGCCGCTGCCGGCAACTTTACCATCTCCGGACTTCCAAACGGCACCTACAGAGTCACCTATGACGGACCGATCTCGGCCCCGGAGCAGGTCCTGGGAACCTTTACGGTAACCAACGGAAGTCTGACGCTAACAAGAACAGGAACGATCATGGCTGTTGAACAGCAGCCTCCGGTCGAGGCGCCGAATCCAATTAGCCTCAGAGTTCAGGATGTCACAAACACTCAAGCCATAATCTCGTATATCGCTCCTGACGCCAACCCTTGCATCATCGAGGTAAGTGAGACTGAGGACTTTATTCGGCTAGTGCCGGACGTTGATCCCGGACTATTTCCTAACGCCCATCTGGATACTAGGAGTTTCACGACTGGCCAGCAACGCATTGTTGTTATTGGAAAGCGAACCAGCGACACGGCCGGCGACGGACGGCTGTATTCGCGCGCTCTTGCCGCCGATACCGTTCACTGGGTCCGCGTCACGTGCGGGACGCAAGCGGCCACAGTATCTTTCAAAACAAAACCGATTGCCTGGGGTGACACGTCCAATGAGCCGCCGCCGTTCAATCCGACCGGCTTTGGGAACTATGCATGGCCGTCAATTGACTGGACTCCGGCGGGCCGGGACAAAG
>JBBIJF010000018.1:0-92500 GCA_037446115.1 Acidobacteriota bacterium
CCCGGGAGCACCCAAAGCTCCCGGGGCGAGTGTAGCGGCGAGCGCGCGGCTCCGATCGGGCGATTTGCTGGAAGTTGTTGGCAGGGCGGGGGGAAGTCGGAGGGGTATGTGTGTGACCGGCTGTGCGGGGTCGGGTCAGTGCTTCGACTGGCGGGCGGCGGCGTGCGGTGAAGGGCGGGCTCGCGGGGTGGTGACAGCTTGCTAAGCGCGGTCGGCTGCGGGTGAGGTGGCGGCGGGGCGCTAGCGGCTCAAGCTTTTCTGACGGGCGGGGAGGAATTCGTCGCCGGGCTTCCAGGTGGGCAGCGTGGCGAGGTTGGCGGCGTCCAGGCCAATGAGGAAGCCGAAGCGGGCGATCTGCTCGATGCCGGAAAAATCCCAGTCCTCGCGGTACTCGTCCGAGGGGCGGTGATAGTGCCGGGCGTTGTAGTCCTCAAACAGCCGGCGGCCGTAATCGGGCGGCTTGCCGAAGAACTCATCGCCCATCTTGATGGAAAAAGCCGGAATGCCAGCACGGGCGAAAGAGAAATGATCGGAGCGGTAATAGAAACCCTGCTCCGGACGGGGTTCGGGCTTGATCTCAAAGCCGATGCGCCGGGCGGCCTGCTCGACCACCGGCCAGAGGGTGGTGCGCTCGGCGCCGGTGACGATGACGTCCCGGGTGCGGCCGAAGGGATAAAAGCCGTCAAAGTTTAGGGCCACGGCGGTTTTGCCTGCGGGGAAGGCGGGATGTGCCGCGTAGTACTCGGAGCCGCGCAGGCCTCCCTCTTCGGCCGTCACGGCCACAAACACGGCGGAACGCCGCGGCTTCTGCTCCAGAGCAGCCCAGAAGCGGGCCAGTTCGAGAAGGATTCCGCAACCCGTGGCGTTGTCCACGGCGCCGTTGTAAATGGAGTCGCCCGCCACGGGCGTGCCGATGCCCAGATGATCCCAGTGGGCGCTGAAGACGACCGCCTCGGAAGCCAGCGCGGAATCGCTTCCGGGTACGATTCCGATGACGTTGTGCGTTTCGAGCTCGCGGACTTTCGAGGGAATGCGCGCCTCAATCCGGACGCCGAGCGGGATGGGGCGGAAACCACGTGTATCGGCGAGCTTGAGCAGTTCGTCCACGGAGCGGCCCGCCAGTCCCAGAAGCTTGTCACCGGCCTGCCGGGTGACCCATCCGGCGAAGGCCAGGGCGGGCTCGCCGGGGGCGAGTTTGACGTAGGGTTCCTCACCGCCCCAGGAGTTGCGCACCACTTCCCAGCCGTAGCCCGCGGTTTCATCGGTGTGGATGATGACGGCGCCGAGTGCGCCCTGCCGGAGGGCTTCCTCGTACTTGTAGCTCCAGCGCCCGTAGTAGGTCAGGGCGCGGCCGGCGAAGAATGTTTCGTCGGCCGAGGGCGGCTCGTTGGTGAACAGCACGACGATTTTGCCGCGCACGTCGGCGCCCGCGTAATCGTTCCACTGAAATTCCGGCGCCACGATGCCGTGGCCGACAAAGACGGCCTCGGCGGTGAATTCCTCCAGCGGCTTCTGCCGGCGGCTGACGCCGACGAAATCTTCGAGCCAGCGGAAATCGGCCCGCTTGCCGCCGCGCCCGGCGCTCAGGCGGGCGTCGGGCTGGGTCTGGATGCCGACGAGCGGGACTTTCTGAAGGTAGGTGCCGTTGTCGCCCCCGGGTTTCAGGCCCGCCAGGGCGAACTGGGTGGCGATGTATTCGGTGGCGAGCAGGCCGCCGCGCGTGGCGACGCCGCGGCCTTCGAGAAGATCGCTTGACAGGAAGCGCACGTGGGCGCGGATGCGGTCGCCGGAAATTTCCTGGATCTGCGCCAGGCAGGCGGCGGAGAGAGCAAGGAGCGCGAATTTCTTCATAGGCGGCCGGAAACTCCAGTGTAGCCCCGCCGGCTGCGGCCCGCACTTTCGGAGGTGCGCCTCCGGTATGCTCAGAGATTGGATTGAGGAGCGATGCTGGACGTCGCTGTGCAATGCAGGCCGCCTCTGGATCCGGGCTTCGTGCCCGCCGCGCTGTGGAACCGCCGCTACCGGGATCTGGTGCGCTCGAGCGGGCGGGCGCGTCCGCTGGCGCTGGCGCTCGAGCGAGGAGACGGGGCCGTTTCGGTGTACACGACCGAGGTGTTGCCGCATGAGAGCCCGTGGATCGAACTGAACCAGCGGTACGCCGAACGGCTGTTGAAGTTTCTGCTCTGGCAGCGGGGGGCGTGGCGCGTGACGGTGGCGGGCGATCCGGCCATCGCCGCCTACTTACGCGCCGTCTACTCCCCGGCGGGCGCGCGGGCTTTTGACTACGAGTTCATGGGGGAGCGCGTTTACGGCAGGCCCATGGCGATCGAGAATGTTCCCTTCGAGCAGGCGCCCGGGGCGCGGGAATCGGCGTTGCATCTGGGGGGACATTTCGAGGGGTGTCGCATCGGGTTCGACCTGGGGGGCAGCGATCGCAAGTGCGCCGCGGTGATTGACGGCGAGGTGGTGCATACCGAAGAAGTGGTCTGGGATCCCTATTTCCAGCCGGATCCGCAATACCACTACGAGCACATCCACGACACGCTGAGGCGGGCGGCGGCGCACCTGCCGCGCGTGGACGCCATCGGGGGCAGCGCGGCCGGGATCTATGTGAACAACGAGGTGCGCGTGGCTTCGCTGTTCCGGGGCGTGCCGCCGGAGCTGTTTGAAAAGCGGGTGCGGCGGATTTTCTTCGAGCTCCGGCAGGCCTGGGGCGGGGTGCCGTTCGTGGTGGCCAACGACGGAGAGGTGACGGCGCTGGCGGGCTCGATGGCGCTGGGAGACAACGCGGTGCTGGGGGTGTCCATGGGCACCAGCCAGGCGGGCGGCTGGGTGACGCCGCAGGGCGGCATCACGACGTGGCTCAACGAGCTGGCGTTTGCGCCGGTGGACTACCGGGCGGAGGCTCCGGCGGATGAATGGTCGGGCGACCGGGGCGTGGGCGTGCAGTATTTCTCCCAGCAGGCTGTGGCGCGGCTGGCGCCCGCGGCGGGCATCGCGCCGGCCTCCGAAATGCCGCCGGCCGAGCGGCTGGCTGCGGTGCAGAAGCTGGCCGACGGCGGCGACGAGCGCGCCTGCCGCGTGTTCCGGACCATCGGGACGTATTTCGGCTACGCGATCGCGCACTACGCGGATTTTTACGAGCTGCGGCACGTGCTGGTGCTGGGGCGCGTGCTTTCCGGAGCGGCGGGCGAGCACATTGTCTCGGCCGCTTCGGAAGTGCTCAAGAAGGAGTTTCCGGAGCTTGCCGAGCGGATCCGGCTGCACGTGCCGGGAGAGAAGGAGAAGCGCCACGGGCAGGCCGTGGCGGCCGCCAGCCTGCCTGAGATTCCGGCGCGGAGGGAGGACTGATGCAGTTTCATCATCCGACGGCGGATGTGTTTGTGCCGGACGGCCTGGAGTTGCCGGCGGCGCTCGAGCGCACCACGCATCTGTGCTTTTGCGCGCACCAGGACGACATCGAGATCATGGCCTATCACGGCATCGCCGAATGCTACGGTCGGCAGGACCGCTGGTTTGCGGGCGTGGTGGTGACCAACGGGGCGGGGAGCCCGCGCGCGGGGATTTATGAGAAGTTCACCGACGCGGAGATGCAGCAGGTGCGGCGGCGGGAGCAGCGCAAGGCGGCCTACCTGGGCGAATACGGCTGCCAGATCCAGCTCGACTATACGAGCGCGCAGGTGAAGGATCCGGGCCTGAAGGCCGTTGAGGAAGATATGACGGCGATTCTCAGAGTGGCACGGCCCCGGGTCGTGTACCTGCATAACCTGGCGGACAAGCACGACACGCACGTGGCCGTGAGCCTGCGGGCGCTGGCGGCGCTGCGCGCGGTGGCGGCGGAGTTCCGGCCGGAGAAGGTCTACGGCTGCGAGGTCTGGCGGGATCTGGACTGGCTGCCGGACGAGGACAAGCAAGCGCTTCCGGTTTCGGCCCGGCCGAATCTGGCGGCGGCGCTGGTGGGCGTGTTCGACTCGCAGATCAGCGGGGGCAAACGCTACGATCTGGCGACGCTCGGCCGGAGGGCGGCCAACGCCACGTATTTTGCTTCGCATGCCACGGATGTGGAGACGGCGCTGACGTTTGCGATGGACCTGACGCCGCTCGTCGAGGACCCCTCGCGCGACGTGGCGGATTATGTGGCGGGGTTCATCGAGAAGTTCCGGGCGGATGTGGAAGGGCGGCTGAGGCGGTTCCGCTAAGTTCTGCGGTCCTGCCGAGGCTCGCCGTCTTTGTCAAGCGGCGTGACGGGGTCAATGAAGGGCCAGCAGAGCGTGCCGAGGAAGTAGACCCCGGCCATGACGTAAAGGACCACGTTCCAGTCGCCGGTATAGCGGAGAATGTAGCCCGCCACGGGGGGCGCGACAAAGCCGGCCATGTTGCCCATCATGTTCATGGACCCGGAGAGGGTTCCGGCGTATTTTCCGCCGACGTCCATGCAGGCGCCCCAGGAGCCGGGCATGACCAGATCGTTGAAGAAGCTCGCCAGTCCCATGACGATCATGGCCAGGTAGGGATCCTTGATGTGGATGGAAACAACGATCAGGACTCCGGCGCCGAAGAAACCGAGGATGGCCAGGAAGCGGCGCGCCGTGGCCACGCTGCCCATCCAGCGCGCCACCCGGGCGGAGATCAGTCCGCAGAACAGGGAGCCGAATCCGCCGAACAGCAGGGGGAAGATCGCCGCGCGCGAGCTGCTTTCCGGATCGAGCCCGCGAAACTCCTGCAGATAGGTCGGAAGCCAGGTGATGTAGAAGTACCAGGGATAGGCCAGGAAGAAATACTGCAGCCACAGCAGCCACACGGTCCGGGAGGCGACCAGCTTGCCCCAGGGGACGTCGCCGTGGCCGGAGGCGGTTGACTCGGCGCCGGCGAGCAAGGCCAGTTCGGCGGCATTGACGCTCGGGTGGTGGCGAGGGTTGTCCTTGTACCAGCGCCAGAAGAACCCGCACCAGATCAGGCCCAGGGCTCCGAAGAGCTCGAAGGCGCGGCGCCAGTGCATGAACTGGAAGACGAAGATCACGAGCGGAGGAGTGAAGGCGCCGCCCCAGCGGGCGAAAGTCCACATGATTCCCTGAGCGCGGACACGTTCGGCGGCGGGCAGCCAGGTGGTGAAAGCTTTGGTGAGGTTCGGGAAGCAGCCTGCTTCGCCGGCGCCGAACAGGAACCGGATGACCCACAGGGAGGTCAGGCTCCAGGCCCAGCCCGTGGCGGCGGTGAAGAACGACCACCACAGCACGATGCGGATGAGGACGCGTTTGGGACCGAGCCAGTCGCCCATCCAGCCGCCGGGGATTTCGAAGAGGGCGTAGGCGAGTGCGAAGGCGGAAAACACGTAGCCCATCTCGACGTGGCTGAGGCCGAGGTCCCGGCGGATATCGGGAGCGGCCATGGAGATGCAAACGCGATCAATGTAGGCCAGGATGGCCAGGGTGACGGCGAAGACGATCACCCAGTAGCGAGCCCGGGTGGGCGTGCCGGCGGCCACAGCGGCTGGTTCGGAGATCATCGAGAGAAAGGGATATCAGACCACGGACGAACGGTCGGGTGCAAGCCTCGGCGGAGGCGGCAGGGCGTGGATCGCCGCCGCGGCGCGGGCACGGGCGGGGGGATCGTGCCGCGCAGGCGGGGCCGGGGTGTGATCTGCGCTACAATGGCGGCGCGGCATGGAGCAGATCGGCCGGTACCGGGTTATGGCCGAACTGGGGCGCGGAGCGATGGGGGTGGTTTATCGCGCCCTCGATCCGGCGATCGGGCGCACGGTTGCGATCAAGACCATCCGCCTTGCCGACTTTGCGGACGCTGCCGAGCTTGCCCGCCTGCGGGAGCGGCTGCTCCGGGAGGCGCGTGCGGCCGGGGTTCTCTCGCACCCCAACATTGTCACGGTTTACGACGTGGGCGAGGAACAGGGGCTGGCCTGGATCGCGATGGAGTTCGCCAGCGGCTCGACTCTGGAGGAGCTGCTCTCCCGGCAAGAGCCTCTCGAGCCGGAGGCGGTACTCCGGATTTTGGGGCAGACGGCGGCCGCGCTCGATTACGCTCACGGCAAAGGCATTGTCCACCGCGATGTGAAGCCCGCCAACATCGTGATTCAGGAAGACGGCACGGTGAAGATCACGGATTTCGGCATCGCGCGGGATGCGGCTTCGCGCGATCTGACCCATGCCGGCACGGTAGTGGGCACGCCGAGCTACATGTCGCCGGAGCAGGTGGAGGGGCGGAGCGTGGACGGCCGTTCGGACCAGTTTTCGCTGGCGGTGATCGCATACGAGATGCTCACCGGAGAGAAGCCGTTCGCGCGGGAGCCGCTGCCCGCTCTGTTGTATCAGATCGCGCACGAAGAGCCGGCGCCGCCGCAGCGCATCAATCCGACGCTCGGCCGGCAGGTGGAGGTGGTGCTGCGGAAGGCGCTGGCCAAGCGGCCGGAGGATCGCTATGAAACGTGCACGGCCTTCGTGCGGGCGCTCGAGGGAGCCTGCGGCGCGTCGCCGGGCTGGAGGCCGCTCGCCCGAGGTGCGGGACAGAGCCTGCCGACGGCGGAAGTGAAGGCCGTTGCGGCAAGGCCGGCGCCTGCTCGTGCGCCGAAGCGGAGGAAACGAGTTTGGCCTGCGGTGTTTGCCGTGCTGGCGGTGGCGGCGGCAGCGGGCGGGATCTGGTGGCGGGGCGTGTGGTTTCAGTCCGCGGCGCGCGCTCCCGAGGCGCCTGCGCCGGCGGTGGAGGTTCCGGAGTCGTCCCGGCGGCCGAGCCCGGCGGGTCCGAGGCGGGAGGCGCCGGCTTCTCCGGTTCCACCGGAGGTTGCCGTGGGGGAGCCTGCCGGGGAGGTCGCCGCGCGCGCGACGGAGGAATCCCGGCCTCAGGCGCGGGCGAAAGAGGCGGCGTCCACGCCTGGGGCGAGCGGCGGCGCGGAGGCCTCGGTGGTGCTGGTGCGCACGAGCCCTCCGGGGGCGGTGGTGATGTTCGATCGGAACCCGGCGCTTTCCTGCAAGACGCCCTGCTCGATCTCCCTGGCTCCGGGGCGGCACACGGCTTCGGCCTCGCTTGCGGGCCACCGGCCTGCGATGCGTATTTTCGAGGTGCCGGGGGAAACGGACCTGTTTTTGTACCTGGCTGCGATGACCGGGCAGGTGCAGATCATTTCCGAGCCGCCCGGGGCGGCGATCCTGTTGAACGGCAATCCCCGGCGCGAAACGACGCCGGCGACGATCGAGCTTCCGGCCGGACGGCACACGGTCACCGTAGTCAAGGAGGGGCGGAAGGCCGAGCAGGAGATCGAGGTCAAAGACGGCGCCTTCGTGAGGATCCACTTTGTGCTGAGCCCGTGACGCGGCGGCGTTGGGTTCGAAGGGGCGGGTTTTTCCACAGTTCGGCCTCCGGCGGCGTCAAAACAAGTGTGGGCCTGTGGGCGCCAAGGGTGTGTCTTGTTCTGGCAGCCGGAGTGGCGGCGGGGCAGGATGTGGGGCGCGTGCTCGAAGGGATCGAGCGGCGTTACAACCGGGCCCGGACGATTCAGGTGCATTTCGAGCAGACCTACACGGTGCGGGGGAGGCCGCCGCGCACCGAGAGCGGGGAGTTGTTTCTGCTCAAGCCCGGCCGGATGCGGTGGGAGTACCGGGTTCCGGCGGGCAAGCTGTTCGTCTCGGACGGCAAGTTCGTGTACCTCTATAGTCCCGATACAAACCGCGTCGAGAAGATGCCGCTCAAGGAGACCGAAGACCTGCGCGCTCCTTTGGGGTTTCTGCTGGGCCGGCTGGATTTTCGCCGGGATTTCGGGCGGTTTGTGTCGCGGCCGGAAGGGAGCGGTTTGCGCGTGGTGGCCGAGCCGAAGTCGGACCGGTATCCCTACACTCAGGTGGAATTCGTGGTGACGGCGCAGCATGAAATCCGGTATCTGCGGATCCTGGGACAGGATCGCTCGGTGATGGAATTCCGTTTTGCGGGGGAGAAGGTGAACGTGCCGCTCGATCCCGCGTTGTTCCGTTTCACGGCGCCGCCGGGGGCGGAACTGGTGGAGACGGTGGCGGGCGACAGCCGGTGACGGTTATGGGGGAGTACGTTCTCAAGTACGCCGACAGCCGCGGGGAGATCCACCAGGCGGTGGCCGAGGCGGCTTCGGAACAGGAGCTGCGGGAGCGGTTCACGCAGCAGGGGTTTCTGGTGTACTCGGTGCGGCCGCGGCCGGCGGTGGCGGCGCTCGGGCGGCAGATGCTGCCACGGCGGCGCCGGCTCAACCTGGAAAAGTTTCTGATCTTCAACCAGCAGTTCCTGACGCTGATTCGCGCGGGGCTGCCGATCCTCAAGGCGCTGGATCTGCTGGGGGAGCGGCTGACGGACGCCCGGCTGGGCGCCTACGTGAAGGCGGTGCGGGACGATGTGCGCAACGGGGCGCTGCTTTCGGAGGCGTTCCGCCGCCAGGGGGTGTTTCCGCCGGTGTACGTCACCTCGGTGCTGGCGGGAGAAAAGAGCGGCAGTCTGGCCGAGGTTCTGGAGCGTTACATTTCGTATCAGAAGCTGGCGCTGGCGGTGCGCAAGAAGCTGATGGTCTCGCTGCTGTATCCGGCGGTGCTGGTGCTGCTGGTGATCGGCCTGGTGGTGTTCCTGGTGACCTACGTGGTGCCGAACTTCGCCCAGTTGTACAGCACGATGGCGGCGGAGCTTCCGCTGGTGACGCGCTATCTGATTGCGGTGGGGACGACGGCGCGCAGCTACGTGATTGCGTTCGCAGCCTTGCTGGCGGCGGCCCTGGTGGTGTTCCGCCTGTGGTCGCGGAGCGCGGCGGCGCAGGAGAAGCTGGACCGCCTCAAGCTGGCTCTACCGCTGGCGGGCGACATCTGGGTGAAGTATCAGGTGGCGCAGTTTGCCCGCGTGCTGAGCACGCTGCTTTTGGGCGGGATTCCGCTGGTGCAGGCGCTGGAGACGGCGGCCGATTCCCTCGGCAGCGGGCTGCTGCGGAAGGCGCTCGAGAAGGCGAAGAAAATGGTGAAAGAAGGCCAGCCGCTTTCGGCGGGGCTGGCGTCCACGGGTGTGTTCCCGAGTCTGTCCATTGACATGATGGAAGTCGGCGAGTCCACCGGGGCCTTGCCGAGCATGCTGGCCAGCGTGGCGGAATTCTACGAAGACGACGTCACCATCCGGATGACCGCGGCGCTGTCGCTGATCGAGCCCGCGATCATGATCTTCATGGGCCTGTTTGTGGCCTTTGTGCTGGTGGCGCTGTATCTGCCGATCTTTTCCCTGGCAGACACCCTGAGGTAAGCGGGAGGGATTCGATGGCGAGCGAGCGTGTTGCGGCGCAGGATCCGGAGCAGGAGGCGGCGCAGGCCCGCGCCCTGGCGGCCCGGTATCGCTGCGAGTTCGTGGATTTGAAGACGGCGCGGATTGATCACGACCTGTTCCGGTCCATCCCGGTGGACCTGATGTTCCGTTACAACTTCGTGCCCATGCGGGCCGAAAACGGGACGCTGGAGATCGCTCTGGCCGACCCGCGCAACCTGAACCTGATTGACGAACTGGCGGTGCTGCTGAACAAGAAGCTGCGGGTCAAGGTGGCGACGCTGTCGCAGATCTCGGAGCTGCTCAAGAAGACCGAGCAGTCCCAGCGGGTGCTCGAAGAAGTCACTGAGGGCTTCACGCTGGACGTGGTGGCCGAGGAGGAGAGCGCCGAGGAGACGCTTTCGATCGACCGGCTCACGGCCGACAGCGACATCGCGCCGGTGATCAAGCTGGTGGACACGACGATTTTCAATGCCCTGGAACGGCGGGCCAGCGACATCCACATCGAGACGCGCGACAACGAAGTGGCCATCAAGTACCGCATTGACGGCGTGCTGCACTACGCCATGCCGCCCATCGCCAAGGAGTGGCACTCCACGATCATCAGCCGCATCAAGGTGATGAGCGAGCTGGACATCGCCGAGCGGCGCATTCCCCAGGACGGGCGCTTTCGGGTGCGTTACAAGAACCGGCTGATTGACTTCCGGGTCTCGATCATGCCCACCATCCACGGCGAGGACGCGGTGCTGCGGGTGCTGGACAAGGAGTCTCTGAGTGAAAAGTTTGCGCGGCTGAATCTGGACGTGGTGGGCTTCGGCGAGCAGGATCTGGCCAAGTTCCGCCGGTACATCAAGGAGCCCTACGGCATGGTGCTGGTGACGGGGCCGACCGGTTCGGGCAAGACCACGACGTTGTATGCGGCCCTGATGGAGATCAAAAACGACGAGGACAAGATCATCACGATCGAGGATCCGGTGGAGTACCAGATCAAAGGCATCACGCAGATTCCGGTGAACGAGAAAAAAGGGCTGACCTTTGCGCGGGGTCTGCGTTCGATTCTGCGTCACGATCCGGACAAGATCATGGTGGGCGAGATCCGGGACCAGGAGACGGCTCAGATCGCCATCAACGCAGCCCTCACCGGGCATCTGGTCTTCACCACGGTGCATGCCAACAACGTGTTCGACGTGCTGGGGCGCTTTCTGAACATGGGGGTGGAGCCGTACAACTTCGTTTCGGCGCTGAACTGCATCCTGGCCCAGCGGCTGGTGCGCGTCATCTGCACGCACTGCAAGCAGCCGGTGCGGTATCCGGAGAGCTACCTGCGGGAGAGCGGTCTGGATCCGGAGGAGTGGGGGCGCGTGACCTTTTACGAGGGCAAGGGCTGCTTTGAGTGCGGCGGGACGGGCTTCCGGGGCCGGACGGCCATCTGCGAGCTGCTGGATCTGAGCGAGCGGATCCGGGAGATGATCCTGGCCAAGCGGCCGAGCTCCGAGATCCGGCGGGTGGCGCGGGAGGAGGGGATGACGTTTCTGCGGGAATCGGGTCTCGAAAAGGTGCGCCAGGGGATCACGACGCTGCGCGAGCTGAACAAGGTGACGTTCATCGAAGGATGAGGCGATGGGGCTTTGGCAAGGGCTGAGCCGGCTGCTCAAGGATCCTCCGCCGGAATTCGTCTTCGAGCTGTCGCCGGCCGGGATCGCGCTGGGGCGCACGGGCAAGCGCGTGGAGACTTCCTGGCGCGCGCTCGATCCGGATGTGCTGGTGGTGTCGCCGGTGCGGGACAATGTGGTGCGCCCGGACGTGCTGGCGGCGCAGGTGCGGGAGCTCGTGCCGGGCAACGGCAGCCGCAAGCGGCGGCGCGCGGCGCTGATTCTGCCGGACTACAGCGTGCGGGTGCTGGTGCTGGATTTCGACGCGTTTCCTTCGGATCCGAAGGAGCAGGCGTCGCTGATCCGCTTCCGCCTGCGCAAGAGCCTGCCCTTCGATGTGGACGCCGCCGCGTCGAGCTTCCACGTGCAGCCGCCGGCGGGGCGCAAGGGCGCCGACGTGGTGGTGGCTGTGGCGCCGCTGGAGATCGTGGCGCGCTATGAGGCGCCGTTTCGCTCGCTGGGGTTCCAGGTGGGCTGGGTGACGACGTCGGTGCTGGCGGCGCTGGAGCTGGTGCCGGCGACGGGGATCCGCCTGCTGGCGAAACGCAGCGGGGCGGTGCTGAGCCTGGCGGCGGCGGAAGGGGGGACGGTGCGGCTGCTGCGCACCATCGAGCTGGCCTCCGCAGAGGCGGCGGAGGCGCTTTCGCACCTGTATCCCACGGTGGCGTTCGTGGAGGATCAGATGGGAGCGCGGCCCGAGAGGCTGCACGTGTGCGGATTTTCGCCGCCGGCGTCGGTCCAGTTTGAGGCGGAACTGGGAATTCCGGTCGAGCCGCTGCGGTCGCGTTTCGGGAGCCCGGGGGAATCCAACGCCGGCCTGCTGGGGTATCTGGAGTCGCTGGAGGCGGCATGAGGGTGCCCATCAATCTGGCGAGCGAACCGTTCCGGCGCGACCGCCCGATGCTGTTTGCCTCGGCCGCGGCGGCCGTGCTGCTGAGTGCGTTGCTGGCGGCGATGGTGTGGCTGGCATGGTGGGAGCGGGGCGCGGCGGCCGAG
Organism: Acidobacteriota bacterium; assembly: GCA_037446115.1. Taxonomy (GTDB): domain Bacteria; phylum Acidobacteriota; class Terriglobia; order Bryobacterales; family Bryobacteraceae; genus JANWXD01. The sequence goes on from JBBIJF010000018.1 coordinate 11,916, forward strand.
ACACGGGAGGCCATTGCACGGCTGGAGGCGCACCTGGCCCGGCTGAACGCCGAGCAGGCGCGCCTGGAGGCGACGCTCAGGCGGCCGGAAAACGCCGAGGTGATTGACAAGGTGGTCTTCCTCAACACGCTGCTGTACCGCAAGGGGATCAGCTGGACGAAGATTTTCGCCGATCTGGAGGAAGTGGTACCGCACAACGTGCGCCTGATCTCGGTGCGGCCGCAGGTGAGCGGGCAAAACGAGATCGTGCTGGACATGGTGGTGGGCGCGGCGTCGCAAGGGCCGGTGATCGAGATGCTGAAGCGGCTGGAAAGCTCTCCGGTGTTCGGCGCGACGGCGGTGCACAGCTCGCTGCCGCCGGCGCAAACGGAGCCGCTGTTCCGCTACCGGATCAGTGTGAACTATGCACAGAAACTGTAGTGATACCGGGCGCCGGCGATTCCGGCAGGCGAGGGGCGCGAGCCCGGGGCCGCACAGCGGCGAGAGGAGGCGATGAAACGAGCCGGCGGGCTGGCGGGCATGCGGAACCGGATCGCGAAGGATCCGCGCCTGGCGATGCGCCTGGTTGTCGGCGCGTTGCTGGCCGCCAACCTGGCGGCGGCGGTGGCGGTATTCCGGCCGATCGGCGGCTCCCCGGAGGTGCTCGAGCAGCGCCTGGCGCGCCTTCAGGCCGAGGTGCACCAGAAGGAGGAGAGGCTTTCCCGGCTGCGGGCGCTCGCGGCCACGGTGGAGAAGGCGCGCAGCGAGACCGACCGCTTCCTGCGGGATTATTTTCTGGACCGCCGCACGGCCTATTCCACCATCGTGGAGGAATTGACCTCGCTGGCGCAGAAGGCGGGGGTGCGGCCGAAAGGAGATTCCTACGTCAGCGAGCCGGTGGAAGGCAGCCAGACGCTGGAGATGCTGGTGATCACGGCGCATTACGAAGGCACGTACGCCGATCTGGTTCACTTTGTCAACCTGATTGATCGTTCGCCGCGTTTTTTGACGATTGATTCGCTGCAGGCGGCGCCCCAGCAGGCCACCGGGACGCTGAATATCAGCCTGAAGCTGAACGCGTTTGTGCGCAAAGGGGAGGCCTCGCAGTGAAGGTCGGTGCGGAGCCCAGGAAGGTTGCGATCCTGATCGGACTCGGGGTGGTGGCGGCTTATCTGGTCTCGAGGAATCTGTTCTCCGGAGCGGGGACTGCGGCGGTGACGCCGCCGCGCGCGACTACGGCTCCGCCCGCGGTGACGCGCCTGGCGGAGAGCGGGCTGCCGGCGCCGCCGGAGCGGGAGGCGGACCGGGCGAGCCGGCGGTCGCTCGAAGAGTTCCGGCCCTCGCTGCGCCTGCGGCGCACTGGGGAGGCGCGGGACCTGAGCGCGATTGATCCGCGGCTGCGGCTGGATCTGCTGGCCCGGCTCCAGCAGGTTCAGCTGGAGGGCGGCGATCGCAGCCTGTTTGATTTCGGCGCTGCGCCGCTGCCAAAGAAGCCCGAGCCGAAGATTCTTCCGAAGGAGCCGGTTGCCGAAGCTCCGCCGGCAGAGGCGCGGCCGCGGGAGGAAGCACGCACGCCGCCTCCGCCGCCCATCCCGCTGCGGTATTACGGTTTCACGATGTCGGGGCGGCAGGGCCCGCGGCGGGCGTTTTTCCTGGACGGCGAAGACATTTACGTGGCCTCCGAGGGAGAGATCGTCAAGAAGCGCTACAGGATCGTGCGTATCGGCATTACGGCTGCGGTGGTGGAGGACATGGAGAGCAAGAGTCAGCAGACGCTGCCGCTGGTGGCGGAGGCGGGCTGAGGCGGGGGGTCGGTCCCACTCGCGCGACCGGCGGCCGGGGGAGGACAATCGAGGAAGGCAGATGGAAACGCGCCGCGAGGAGGAAAAAGGCTACGCGCTGCTGTTCGTGTTTCTGCTGGCCGCCCTGGTGGCGATCACGCTGTACACGGAAATGCCGCGGGTGGCCTTCGAACGGCAGCGGGAGCTGGAGCAGGAACTGATTGATCGCGGCGAGCAGTACCGGCGGGCGATCCAGCTGTACTTCCGGCAGTTCCGGCGCTATCCGCCGAACCTGGAGGCATTGGAGAACACCAACAACATGCGCTTCCTGCGCCGGCGCTACAAGGATCCGATGACGGGAGAAAGCGAGTGGCGGCTGATCCGCGTCGGTCCGGGAGGCGTACTGACGGACTCGCTCGTACGGAAGAGTTTGCAGACCGAAAAGCTGGCGAGCACGAATCAGTTCATCACGGAGCTGCAGTCCATCGGAGCGACGGGCGCAGGGCAAGGCTCGACTCCGGCGCCCCTGGCGGCGATCGCCGTGCGCCGCGCTGCCGAAGCCGCCTCCGGCACGGGCGGGACGACGCAGGGAGAAACGCCGGCGAGCGAGGGGGAGAGCGGCGCGGAGGAGCCGCAGCCGGCAGGGGCGGGAGCGATGCCGCCACCGGGCCCGGAAGCGCCTCCGGGTCCCGAACAAACGGGCGCGCCCGGGCCGGTGCCCTTCATTCCATTGCCGCCGGGAACGCAGCCCGGGCAGGTCGCGCCGGGGCAGCCGGGTGTGGGTGGTCCGATCCCGGTGGCGCCTCCGGTGACGCCTTTCCCGCAGCCGCGGCCGGAACGGGAGCCCGGCGCCGTGCAGCCTCCGGTGCCTGTACCGGGGCTTCCCGCGCCGTACACGCAGCCGATCTCACCCGGGGGTCAGGTTGTGGCGCCGGGGGTGAGTCCCGTGCCAGCGCCCGGAGGGGTTGTGACGCAGCCTGCCACAAGTCCGGTGCCGGGCGTGGGAGCGGTGCCGCCGGGCCAGAATCCTGCGGCGGAGCTGCTGCGCCGTATTCTGACCTCTCCGAACCCTCGCGGGTTGGCCGGGTTGCAACAACCGGCGGCGCAGCCGCAGGCCGGATTCACTCTTCAGCCCGGCATCGCCGGCGTGGCCACCAAGGCCGAGGCGGAAGGGATCAAGGTGTACAACGAGCGGACCAAATACAACGAGTGGGAGTTCATTTACGACTTCAGTCAGGACGCAGCCATAGTCCGGCAGCTGACCCAGGGCGCGCCGGGTCAGCCGGGAGCTCCGGGACAGGCGGGGAGTCCCGGGCAGGCGGTTCCGCCGGGGGTGCAACCGGGGCCGGGCCAGCAAGCGCAACCCCCAGGCACACAGCCGGCACCGGGCTTTGGGCTCCCGCCGGGGCCGGTGCCGCGGTCGGGGCCCGGGAGGAGGTGAGGCGGGTGTGAACGCCGCTCAGCCGGCCACGCGCGGGCGTGTTGCGGCGAGCGCCGCGAGCGCCACCGCGACCCCGGCGAGGGCGTCTACGAGATAGTGGTAGCGCCCGTAGACCGTCGCTAGTGCGATCAAGAGCGCCAACACCATCAGAAAGCGCCAGGCCCAGGGCTTCTCCGGCAGCAGGCGCCGCATGGCCAGCGCTGCAGAGAACGCGCCTGAGACGTGAGCGCTCGGGAACACGCTGGTGTGGATGCCCCAGCCGCCCAGCAGCCAGAGATTGAAGCTGCGGAACGGGGTCGTGAAACTGGGCAGGTCTTCGTTGGGGAAAACGGTTCGTGGGGGTTCGGAAGGAAAGTAAGGAAACAGGGCGTAGGCTCCGACCACGGCCAGCACGAAGACGGAGAGAAATCCGGCGGCGCGGCCGCGCCAGCGGTAGAGATACAAGACCGCAAGCGAAAAGTGGGGGATGACGTAGACGAGGGAGTAAGCGATCTCGAGCAAGGACGGCACCACGGGTCCCAGGATCTCGACGGCGGCGCGCACCTTCAGGTCGTAGAGGAACACGCGGTCCCAGACGACCCAGGCACGCTCCAGTTCGTAGGTGTGGCGGCTGGGCGCAAACCATCCCATCTCGCGGTAGGCCAGCAGGACCAAAGGCAGGGGAAACCAGTCCCGGACGATGGAGAGGAACTTCCGGCGGCGCAGTGCGTCGGCATAGGCCAGCAGGAAGATGCCGGCGAGGACGGTGACGTTGACGACGAACACGGTCCGGGGCACGGACGCCCGCACAGGGAGCAACTGGGAGACGGCGATGGCGTAAAGGAAGTAAACGACCAGGACGGCTTCCGAAAAGCGCAGCAGGCGCATTGGGGTAGAGTAAAGGAGAACCCAAAATACCATGAAAGCCGCGGGGCGGCCGGTTTGTCCGTCCGAGCGGCGGTTGCGAGCAGACGATGAAAGCGACACGACGACAGTTTTTGCAGTCAGCCGGCGCCGGGCTGGCGGCGGCGCAAGGTCCGGAGGCGGCTTCGAAAATCGCGGCCAACGACACCATACAGGTAGCGCTGATCGGTGCGGGCGGGATGGGTTTCGGCGACGCGCGCATGGCGGGTTCGCTTCCAGGTGTGAAGCTGGTGGCGGCGTGCGATCTGTACGACGGCCGGCTCAAGCGGGCCCGCGAGGTTTTCGGCAGCGACATCGCCGTGACCCGGGACTACCGGGAGGTGCTGGCGCGGCGCGATGTGGATGCGGTGATCATCGCCACGCCGGACCACTGGCACTTCCAGATCGCCGCCGATGCGCTGGCGGCGGGCAAAGACGTGTATCTGGAAAAGCCGATGGTGCAGAAGATCGAGCAGGGCAAGCCGCTGATTGACGCCGCGGCGCGCAGCGGGCGGATCCTTCAAGTGGGCAGCCAGTACGTGAGCTCGGTCATCTATCACAAGACGCGCGAGCTGATCCGGGCGGGGGCCATCGGGCAGGTGAACATGGTGGAGGCGTGGCTGGACCGCAACACGGCGATCGGCGCCTGGCAGTACTCGATCCCGCCGGATGCGTCGCCGGAGACGGTGGACTGGGAGCGGTTCCTGGGCCCGGCGCCGAGACGGCCGTTCGATCCGGTGCGCTTCTTCCGCTGGCGCAACTACCGGGATTACGGAACGGGGGTTGCGGGCGATCTGTTCGTGCATCTGCTGAGCGGCCTGCACGTGGCCCTCGATTCGCCGGGACCGACGCGCGTGTTCGCCACGGGCGGGCTCCGGTACTGGAAGGACGGGCGGGACGTGCCGGACGTGATGCTGGCCCTGCTCGACTATCCGGCGACGGAGGCGCATCCGGAGTTCACGCTGGCGCTGCGGGTCAATTTCAAGAGCGGCGTTTCCGGCGAGCAGTTCGGGTTCCGCTTTGTGGGCAGCGAGGGGACGATCCGCGCCGGGGCCTCGGTGGTGCTTTCCAAGACGCCGCCCGAGGCCGAGCCGGGGTACATGATTGACACGTTTCCGCAGGCCGTGCAGCAAGAGTTTCTGCGCCAGTACCGGCAGAAGTACCCGGAGCGCCCCGTGACCGCGGACGGGTTGCGCCCGGACGAAGAGCAGGTCTTTACGCCGCCGCGCGGCTACAACGCGCACGTGGAGCATCACAAGAACTTCATCGCTGCAGTGCGCAGCCGCAAACCGGTGGTGGAAGATGCGGCCTTCGGCTTCCGGGCGGCGGGACCTGCACTGTTGTGCCTGGTGAGTTTCTTCGAGCAGCGCATCTGCCGGTGGGATCCGCGGCAGATGACTGCGAGCTAACCACGGAGGAATCGGATGCGGAGCGCTAGGCTTTGGAGTTGTGTCTTCTTGGTCGCGCTGAGCGCGAGCGGGCAGCAAGGCGATCCGCGGGAGGCGGGGGTGCTTGATCTGCGCCAGTCTCCGCACGCCAGGCTGCGCAACGTGCCCGTGCGGGCGGTGACGATTCGCGACGGGTTCTGGTCGGCGCGGCAAAGGGTGAATGCGGAGCGGAGCATCCCCACGCTGCTCGATCTACTGGAAGAGCACGGGGTGCTCGACAACTTCCGGCGCCTGAGCGGGCGCAAAGCGGCGCCGCGGCGGGGCCCGCTGTACACCGACTCGGACATTTACAAATGGCTGGAGGCGGCCGCCTTCGTGCTTCAGTCCGGAGACCGTCCGGAGCTGCGGGCGAAAGTGGACCGCGTCGTGGAGGAGATCCTGGCGGCGCAGGAGCCGAGCGGCTATCTGAACACCTACTACGTGGACGAGCGCAAGGCGCTGCGCTTCACCGAGGTGACGCGGGGCCACGAAACCTACTGCCTCGGGCACCTGCTTCAAGCCGCCATCGCGCTCTACCGCGGCAGCGGCGACCGGCGGCTTCTGGATGCCGGCATCCGGTTCGTCAACTACCTGATGGACAATTTCGGCCGCACCAAACGGCCGCTGTCTTCCGATCACCCGGAGATCGAGCTGGCGCTGGTGGAACTGTACCGCACCACCGGCGAGCGGCGGTATCTGGAGTTTGCGGCGTATTTTCTCGAAGGCGACGGCGAACGCTTGAAGCTCACACCGCGCGACATCGTCTATTTGTTCAGCGGCAAGCCGTTTACCGAGCGCACCAAACTGGAGGGCCATGCCGTGCGGGCCATGTACGCCTCGAGCGGAGCGACAGACTACTACCTGGAGACCGGTGAGGAGGCCTACTGGAAGACGCTCGAACGGCTCTGGGAGGACATGACGCGGCGGAAGATGTACATCACGGGCGGCGTGGGCTCGCGGGCGGTGGGGGAGGCGTTCGGCGAGCCGTACGAGCTGCCCAATCAGCTGGCGTATACGGAAAGCTGCGCGGCCATCGGCAATCTGATGTGGAACTGGCGCATGCTGGCCGCCACGGGGGAGGCCCGGTTTGCGGACGTGCTGGAGCGGGCTTTGTATAACGGCGTTAACTCGGGCATGTCGCTCGACGGGACGCTGTATTGCTACCGCAATCCGCTGGAACTGGTGGGCAATCGCGAGGACAGGATCCGCAATCCGTGGTATTCGACCACCTGCTGCCCGCCGAATCTGGAGCGGATTCTGGCGTCCCTTTCGGGTTACTTTTACAGCACGAGCCGGGAGGGGCTTTACGTCCACCTGTACGACAACAATGAACTGGACTGGCGGCTGGAGAACGGCGTCGCCCTGCGCCTGCGCCAGACGACGCGCTATCCGTGGGACGGCAAGGTGCGCATCGAGGTTGAACCTGCCTCCGCAACCGAGTTCACGCTGTTTGTGCGGATTCCGTCCTGGAGCCGGCGGACGCCGGTGACGGTGAACGGCGCAGCGGTGGGGCCGGCGCAACCGGGAACGTATCTGGCGTTGCGGCGGACCTGGAAGCCGGGTGATGCCGTGACGCTCGACTTCGAGGTGACGCCGCGTCTGACCGCGCCCAATCCGCGGGTGCGGGACAGCTTTGGGCGGGTGGCGGTCGAGCGAGGTCCGCTCGTGTACGCCATGGAGGAAATTGACCAGAAGGGCGCCGGCTCGCTCTTCGATCTGTACCTGGATCTTCAGGGAGGCCGGTCGGGGTTCCAGGAAGCCTACGCGGCGGACAAGCTCGGCGGCATCGTGGAGCTGCGGCATGCCGGGCTGGAAGCCGAGCCGCCCTCCGCCACGCGTCCGCTCTACGAGCCGTTTCGAGCGGGCGAGAAAGTGCGCGGGCGCCCGCGCGAGCTGGTGCTGATTCCGTATTACGCCTTCGCCAATCGCGAGCCGACGGCGATGGCGGTGTGGATTCCCTACGATCGCTAAAGACCGCCTGGACGAAGAGTCCGTGACCTCGCTGAGTCATCTGGAGTGCAGCCGCTGCCGGACAACCTACGAGGCCGGCAAGGTGCACAATCTGTGCGGTTGCGGGGGTCCGCTGCTGGCGCGCTACGATCTGGCCAAAGTGCGGGGTAGCTGGAGCCGGGAGTGGCTGGCGAATGCGCCGCCGAACCTGTGGCGGTACGCGCCGGTGCTGCCGGTGAGCCGGCCGTCTGCGCTGGTCACGCTGGGGGAGGGGATGACGCCGCTCGTGGCGCTGCGGCGGCTCGGGGCGCGGCTCGGGCTGCGGGAGCTCTGGGTCAAGGACGAGGGTTTGAATCCGACCGGTTCCTTCAAGGCGCGGGGCTTGTCGTGCGCCGTGTCCATGGCGGTGGAGCTGGGCATCCGGAGCCTGGCGATCCCCTCGGCGGGCAACGCCGGCGGCGCTCTGGCGGCGTATGCGGCGGCTGCCGGGCTGGAGGCGCACGTCTTCATGCCGCAGGATGTGCCGCAGGCGAACTTCATCGAGTGCAAGGCGTACGGCGCCCGGGTCACGCTGGTTGACGGGCTGATCAGCGATTGCGCGCGGCTGGTAGCTGAGGGCGCCGCCGAGGGCCGCTGGTTCGACGTGAGCACGCTCAAAGAGCCCTACCGTGTGGAGGGCAAGAAGACGATGGGTTACGAGCTGGCCGAGCAACTCCGCTGGGAGCTACCGGATGCCGTGCTCTACCCGACGGGGGGCGGCGTGGGCCTGATCGGGATGTGGAAGGCGTTTGCGGAGATGGAGGAACTCGGCTGGGTCGGGCCGCGGCGCCCGAAGATGATCGCGGTGCAGGCGGAGGGCTGCAAGCCGGTTGTGGAGGCCTTCGAGCGGGGCGAGCCGGCCTGCCGGTACTGGCAGGACGCCTGGACCGTGGCGGCCGGCTTGCGGGTTCCCAAGCCTCTCGGTGATTTCCTGATGCTGGAGATTCTCCGCGCCAGCGGGGGTACGGCCGTGGCGGTCACGGACGCAGAGATCCTGGAAGCGGGCCTGCGGCTGGCATCGGAAGAGGGGATGTTCGCCTGTCCGGAAGGCGCCGCCTGCGTGGCGGCGCTCGAGAAACTTGTGGCGGGCGGGTTTGTGACGGCTTCGGACCGCGTGGTCATTTACAATACGGGCTCCGGTTTGAAGTACCTGGAGGCCTATGCGACGCGTTTCCCGCGCTGGGCGGAAAGCGAGTACGACAAGCTCGGGGGGCTGATCACGCCGCGGTAGGACGCTGCCGGCTGCGCTTACAGGGCAGGCAATTCATAGCCCTTGCGGCGCGGCCGCGACAGCAGGGAGTTGGCCTGTTCGTCTCCGATAAAGCGTTCGGCGGCGGGATCCCATCTTAGCCTGCGGCCCAGATCGCGGCAGATGTTGACGAGGTGGCAAACGGTGGTGGAGCGGTGGCCGATTTCTTCATGCGCGTTGGGCTTGCGGCGCGTGCGGATACAGTCCAGGAAATTTTCGATGTGGTAGCGGTTCTCCCCCGGGCCTTCCGGGGTGTCCGGGGGCGCGTCTTTGAGCAGCTCGGGCGGATCGGCGATGCAGGTGCCGCGTTTGATCTCAATGCGGCCCTTGTCGCCGATAAAGATCGCGCCGAGGTCGGAATGGTCGGGACGGCGGGCGCCGTGGAGCTTGAGCAGCGTTCCGCCGGCGTAGCGCAGGGTGACGGGAGCGTTCCAGGCGTCGGATTCGGGCCAGATTTCTACGGGTCCGGTGTCGTCGGTTCCCAAAGCGCATTGCACTTGATCGAGGGCGTGCGTTCCCCAACCGGTGACGCCCCAGGACTGCCCGCCGCCGTCGTAGTCCCACCACCAGGCCCAGCGGCGGTGGAGTTGGGGATGGTAGGGACGCAGTTCGGTCTGATTGCACCACTGATCCCAGTCCATGCCTTCGGGAACGGGCTGCGGGGGTTTCGGATACCAGCCCTGAGGCCCTTCGAAGTTGCAGGCCAGCACGGTGTGGATTTTGCCGAGGGCACCTTCACGGATCAGCCTGCTGGCGTAGACGTTGACCGGGATGGAACGCTGCTGCGTGCCGGTTTGCAGGATCCGGTTGTAGCGGCGCACGGCGTTGACGAGTGCGCGGCCTTCGGTAACGGTCAGGGTGAGGGGTTTTTCGGCGTAGACGTCGAGGCCGGCCTCTAAGGCGTGGATGCAGATGAGGACGCGGGCGTGGGTGGTGGTTTCGACGAAGACCGCGTCGAGCTTTTCTTTTTCGAGCATGCGGCGGTAGTCGTGGTACTTGGCCCAGCGCTCGCCGCTCGGCTTGAGTTTGGCGGCTGCGTAGCAACTGGGCAGGTAGCAGTCGGCGAGGGCGGCGATCTCTGCGCCCGGGAATTCCTCATGCTCGATGAGCCAGCGGGCGCGGCCGCCGACGCCGATGAAGGCGATGCGGATGCGGTCGTTGGCGCCGAACAGGGTGGGGCGGGCGACATAGGGGGCCGCGACGGCGGCCTGAAGCCATTGGCGCCGGTTCATGGGGCACTCCCCTCTCATGCTATGCCGCGCGGTTCCTCCGGGCAACTCAGAAGCGCGGTCGGGCCGGTGGCGGCCCGCGGGCAATCCTGCAACACGGTCGAGCCGGCGGCCTGCGGGCAGAGGGCTTCGTTACGCGGTCGTGTTCTAATAGGATTCGAACGAGGAGGAAGCGACGAATGAAACCAAGTGCATGGATGATCGCGGTGCTGATTGTTGGGGCGGCCGTCAACGCGGGGTGGTCCCAGGAAGAGGGCTGGAAGCGCATTTTCGACGGGAAGACGCTCAAGGGATGGAAGGCCAGCGAGAATCCGGAGAGCTGGAGCGTGGAGGACGGCGCCATTGTGGGCCGGGGCCAGCGCAGCCACCTGTTCTATATGGAAGAAGAATGCGAGAACTGCGAGTTCAAGGCCACGGTCAAGATCAACAAGGGCGGCAACTCGGGGATGTATTTTCGGGCGCAGTTCGGTCCGGGATGGCCGAAGGGCTATGAGGCCCAGGTCAACAACAGCAGCAAGGACTGGCGGCGCACCGGGAGCCTGTACGGGATCGTGGACATCAAAGAGCAGCTGATTCCCGACGACACCTGGTGGACGCAGCACATCATTGCCGACGGCAACCATATCGTCATCAAGGTCAACGACAAGGTGGTCGTGGACTACGTGGACGAGCAGAACCGTTACACCAAGGGGTACCTGGCGCTGCAGCAGCACGACCCGCAGAGCGTGGTGTATTACAAGGACATCATGATGAAGAAGCTGCCGGCGAGGAAGTAACGGAAAAAAGGGGACACACCAGGCTGACGGAATTTCCGGGGGGCTAGAGGCCGAGGCGGGTGAGGAGGGCGGTGGGGTCGGGGTCGCGGCCCATAAAGGCGCGGAACAAGGCGGCGGGGTCGTCGCTGTCGCCGCGCGCCAGGATGGCGTCGCGGAAGGCGCGGCCGGTGGCACGGTCGAAGATGCCGCGCTCCTGAAAGCGGGAAAAGGCGTCCGCGTCCAGCACCTCGGACCATTTGTAGGAGTAGTAGCCGGCGGCGTAGCCCACGGGGTTGCCGAACAGGTGGGTGAAAGAGGCGATCATCGCGTAGTCTTCCGGCAGGGGCGCGGGCGAGAATTCCTCGAGCAGGCGCCGGCTCCATGAGAGCAGATCCCGGCCCGGCTCCCAGTCCATGTGCAGGCTCAGATCGAGGAGGCCGAAGCCGAGCTGCCGCATCTGGGCGCTGGCGGCGCGGAAGGTGCGCGCCCGTTTCATTTTCTGGAACAGTTCTTCCGGAAGGGGCTCACCGCTCTGCCAGTGCCGGGCAAACAGGTCGAGCGCCTGGCGTTCCCAGCACCAGTTCTCCATGATCTGCGAGGGCAGCTCGACGAAGTCCCAGGCGACGTTGGTGCCGGCGAGGGTGCGAATCTCGACGCGGCTGAGGCAGTGATGGAGCAGGTGACCGAATTCGTGGAAGACGGTCTCGACCTCGCGATGGGTGAGCAATGCGGGCCGGTCTTCCAGCGGCGGCGTGAGGTTGCCGCACAAGACCGCCAGGTGGGGCCGGAAGCCGTCCGGACGCGGGCCGCCGGTCAATAAGGCATCCATCCAGGCGCCCCCGCGCTTGTTTTCGCGCGGGCGCCAGTCCGTGTGAAATCCGCCCAGCAGTTCGCCGCCGTCTTCGTAGACTTCGTAATAGCGCGTCTCCGGGTCCCAGGAGGGCACGCCGCAGCGCTCTTCGATGCGGATTCCGAACAGGCGCGAGGCGATCTCAAAGAGCCCGGCCACGACCTTGTCGAGCGGGAAATAAGGCCGCAGGGCTTCTTCGTCGAAATCGAACAGCGCCTTACGCTGTTTTTCGGCGTAGTAGGCGATATCCCAGGGCGCCAAGGGAGGTGCGCCGTCACCTTCCAGTTCGCGGCGGAAGGCTTCGAGCGCAACGGTTTCCCGCTGGAAATGAGGCTCGGTTCTTCGCCGCAGATCGAGGAGAAACTCGCGGGCGCGGTCAGCGGAGCCGGCCATGCGGTTCTCGAGGGCGTAATCGGCGAAGTGGCGATAGCCGAGCAAGCGGGCTTTCTCGTTGCGCAGCTCGAGAATCCGTTCGATCACGGCGAGGTTGTCGAACGTTCCTCCGGCGGCGCGGGTGTGGTAGGCGCGCCAGACCTGCTCGCGCAGGGCGGCATCGTCCAGATAGGTCATCAGGGCGGTGTAGCTCGGGGCCTGGAGCGTGAAGCGCCAGCCATCCCATCCCCGGGCTGCGGCGGCCTGACGCGCCATCTCCACAGCGGACGGAGGCAGGCCGCGGAGCCGGTCCGGATCGGTGATCCGCAGTTCGAAAGCGTTGGTGGCGTCGAGGACGTTTTCGGAAAAACGGGTAGTGAGGCGGGCCAGCTCGACCTCGATTTCCTGGAGTCGCTGCTTGCCGGCAGGCCCCAGCTCGGCACCGTGGCGGCGGAAGTCGTCCAGGGTCTTCTTCAGGAAGCGCCGGCGCACACCCTCCAGCTGTGCGGCTTCGGGGGTGGCGGCGTAGTCTTTGATACGGCGCCAGAGGTCCTCGTCGAGGGGAATGGCCGCATAGAAGGCGCTGACCTCGGGCTGCACGGCGTTGTACGCAGCGCGCAGCTCGGGGGAGGTAGCGACGGCTTCCAGGTGGCGGACGACGGCGAAAGCGTCATCGAGAGGCTCGGTGAGCGCATCCAGAGCGCCGAGGACTGCCTCAAAGGTGGCGCCGGCGGAGTGAACCAGAGCCGCTTTTCGCGAGGCGGCCTGTGCGAGCAGTTCCCGGATGCCGGGTTCGACGTGCTCCGGGCGGATGCGGTCGAAAGGGACGCGGAATTCGATCTGGAGTAAAGGATTCTCTTGCATCTTCGTGTTGGGTCAAGAAGCGCGGGCCGGGGCGCGAGCCAGCAGCCACAGTCCGGTTCCAGCCAAGGCCACGGCGATCCACTGCGCGGCCGACAGCGGCCCGCCGAAGGGATTCGGCTGGTCGTGGGCGCGCACAAACTCGATCAGGAAGCGCGCGGTCGAGTAAAGCAGCAGGTAGAGTCCGATCACGGAGCCGGGGCGGGTGGTGCGCCGGAAGCGGCGCCAGAGGATTACAAAGATACCGGCTTCGGCCGCCGCTTCATAGAGCTGGGCGGGATGCAGAGGCACATTCAGGGGCGTGCCGAACAGGCGGCCGGCTTCCGGATTGGTGAAGGTGACGGCCCAAGGGAGCGTGCAGGAGGTTCCCCAGCAGCAGCCGGCGGCAAAGCAGCCGAGTCGCCCGAGGGCGTGTCCGGCGGCGATTCCCGGGGCGAGGATATCGGCCGTTTGAAGGAAGGGCATGCGGTGGCGGCGCAGGTACAGCCAGCCCACGAGCAACGCCAGCAGCAGGCCGCCCTGAAACACGCCGCCAGCCTGAAGAGTGGAAAGAGAGAGGATCTCACCGGGACGCGCGCGGTAGTAGTCCCAATCGAGGGCAATCATGAGCAGCTTGGCGCCCACGATGCCGGCCAGTGCGCAGTAGACGCCGAGGCTGACGATGCGCTCGGGGTCGGCGCCGCGCACGCGCGCCAGCCGCGAGGCGATTCCCAAGCCCAGCAGGAAGCCGAGCGCGACCAGGAGGCCGTAGGTGGGGAGGAAGAAATCGCCGAACCGGACCAGGTGGGGGAGCATCAGCGTTTCTCCGGGGGATGCGGGGTCCGCCAGAGCGTGATCAGGAGCAGGATGGCCCCGATGGTGATGGCGCTGTCGGCGACGTTGAATGCAGGCCAGTGGTAGGGGCCGAGGTGGACGTCTATGAAGTCGGTCACGGCGCCGTGCACCAGGCGGTCGTAGAGGTTGCCGCAGGCTCCGCCCAGCACGAGAGCGAGTGCGACACGCACGGCGCCCGGCTGCGGGCCGCGCTGCCAGAGCAGCGAGGCTACGAAGGCGAGCACAGCCGCCGAGACGGCGATGAGAACCAGGGAGCGCCATTCCCCGCCGCCGTCGCCGAAGAGGCCGAAGGCAATGCCCCGATTCTCGGTATGGACGATGTTGAGCAATCCGGGGAGGACCACGTAGGTGTCCCAGGGACTGACCCGGGCGCGGATCAGGGTCTTGGTGGCCAGATCCAGACTGAAGACGCCTGCGGCGAAGACCAAGGCGGCCAAGCGCGGGGAGATTTCAGGCAAGGGCGATCTCCCGGACGGCGGCCGCGCAGGCGGCGCAGACCGTGGGCAATTCCGGATCGGCGCCGACGTCGAGCGTGTATTTCCAGCAGCGCTCGCATTTGACGCCGGAAGCGCGCTCGACATGAACCGCGAGCGTGGTGTCGGAGTGGCTCTCGAGCGAGACCTGAGAAACGATGAACAGGGCGGGCAGCTGGCTCGAATATTCTTCGAGCAGCGGATACAGATCGCTGTCGGCTTTCAGATGGACGTGCGCCTCCAAGGGGGCGCCGATGAACTTTTCCTGGCGCGCGGCTTCCAGGCTGCGGAGCACGCTTTCGCGGACCTCCATGAGGCGGTCCCAGTTGGCGGCGCGGCGCCGCTCGGCCTCTCCGAGCCCGGCCGTGAGCTCTTCCGGCTCGGGGAACAGAGCCAAGTGGACACTTTGGGGGGCCCCGGGAAGATGCGGCAGGTAGCCCCAGACCTCTTCCGCCGTAAAGCTCAGCACAGGTGCAAGCAGGCGCACCAGGGCGTGTGCGACGCGCCAGATGGCGGTCTGGGCGCTGCGGCGCGCCTGTGAGCGCGGCGGCGCCGTGTACAGGCGGTCCTTGAGGATGTCGAAATAGACGGCGCTCAGGTCCGTGACCGCGAAGTCGTAGATGGCGTGATAGACCCGGTGGAACTCGAACTCGCCGTACCAAGCCCGGCAGCGGCGCACCAGATCTTCGGCCCGGAACAGGATCCACTGATCCATTTCGAGGAGCTCGGCGGCCGGCACGGCATCCCGGGCAGGGTCGAAATCGCTCAGGTTGCCCAGCGCGAAACGGAAGGTGTTGCGCAGCTTGCGGTAGGCTTCCGACAGGCGGCTGAGAATGGTCTCCGACATGCGGACGTCTTCGTAGAATTCCACGGAGGCGGCCCAGAGCCGCAGCACGTCGGCTCCGTAACGGCTGATGACTTCTTCCGGAGCGATGACGTTGCCGAGGGACTTGGACATGGCGCGTCCCTCGCCGTCGAGGGCCCAGCCGTTGCAGGCGCATTCGCGGTAAGGAGAGGCTCCGCGCAGGCCGACCCCCACCAGCAGCGAGCTGTGGAACCAGCCGCGGTACTGGTCGCCGCCTTCCAGATAGAGGTCGGAGGGCCAGGGCAGGCCATTGTCCTGTGTGAGCACGGCCAGGTGGCTCGAGCCGGAGTCGAACCACACGTCCAGGATGTCGGACTCTTTGGTGAATTCCGTGCGGCCGCATTTCGGGCAACGTGTGCCGGGCGGCAGCAGCTCGGCTGCGGTGCGCTCATACCAGACGTCGGCGCCGTGTTCGGCGAACAGGTTGACGACGCCATCCAGGATGCGGCGCTCGGTGAGCGGCTCGCCGCAGTGGGCGCAGTAGAACACGATGATCGGCACGCCCCAGATGCGCTGGCGGGAGATGCACCAGTCGGGACGGCCGGCGATCATGTTCGCGATGCGTTCTTCTCCCCAGGCGGGGAGCCAGCGGACCGTGCGGATGGCCTCGAGGGCCCGCCGGCGGAGGTTGTTGCGCTCCATGCCGATGAACCACTGTTCGGTGGCGCGAAAGATGGTCGGGTTGTGGCAGCGCCAGCAGTGCGGGTAGCTGTGGGAGACGACGCCTTCCTGGAGCAGGGCGCCGTGCTCGCGCAGGATGCCGATGACGATGGGGTTGGCTTCCCAGACGGTTTTGCCGATCAGTTCGTCAGGAAGGCGGCCTGCGGCTCCCTCGGCGTGAAAAAAACGGCCCTCGGCGTTGACCGGGCAGTAGGTGGGGATGCCGTATTGCTGGGCGACCAGGTAGTCCTCCAGGCCGTGTCCCGGGGCGGTGTGGACCGCGCCGGTACCTTGCTCGAGCGTAACGTGCTCAGCCAGAATGCCGGCTGATTCCCGTTCGAGGAACGGATGGCGGAAGCGCGTGCCTTCCAGCCGGCTTCCCGGGAAACGGGCGAGTATGTACGGATCGGGCCAGCCGCACTTTTCCGCGGTAGTTTTCACCAGATCGGCTGCGACGAGATAGACGTCCTCGCCTACGGCCACGGCGGCGTATTCGTACCGCGGATGGAAGGCGATGGCCATGTTGGCGGGGATGGTCCAGGGTGTGGTGGTCCAGATGAGCCCCCAGAGGCGCCGGCCGGCAAGGGATTCCTCCACGATGGCCGGATCCGAAAGCAGGGCGAAGCGGACCCAGATGGAGGGGCTGGTGTGGTCTTCATACTCGACTTCGGCCTCGGCCAGCGCCGTGAGGCAGTGCAGGCACCAATGCACCGGCTTGAGGCCCTTGTAGACGTAGCCACGGTCCAGGAATTCGACGAAGGCGCCGGCGATGACGGACTGATAGTGCGGGCTCATGGTCAGGTAGGGCGCATCCCAGCGGCCGAGCACACCCAGGCGCTTGAACTCCTCGCGCTGAACGTTGACCCAGTGCTCGGCGTACTTGCGGCATTCGGACCGGATTTCTACCGGAGACATTTGCGCTTTGCGCGCGCCGAGCTCGCTGTCCACTTTGATCTCGATGGGCAGCCCGTGGCAGTCCCATCCGGGGATGTAAGGCGAGTCGTAGCCGGCCATCGTCTTCGACTTGACGATGAAATCCTTGAGGATCTTGTTGAAGGCGGTACCCAGATGGATATGGCCGTTGGCGTAGGGAGGGCCGTCATGGAGGACGTACATGGGGCGCCCTCTGCGAGCCTCACGGATCTTGTCGTAGAGCCTGATCTCCTCCCACCGGGCCAGAATCTGCGGCTCCCGCTCGGGAAGATTGGCCTTCATCGGGAAGTCCGTTCGAGGCAGATTGACAGTCTTCTTGAGGTCTACGCTCTTGAGACTCATGGGAGGTTGTTATACTAACATCGTACACGACAGGCGCGGCGGGCCCATGATTGCTCACATTTTGACGGCGGCGCTCGCGGCCGCAGCCGCGCCGCAGGCGGTTGACACGAAGGGTCTTTCCACAGCGGAACGTGCGCTGGTCACCGTTGTGGGACGAGACCGCTCCGGTGCGGTGCGAGGCAGGAGCATCGGAGTGGCGGTGGCACCGGACGGGCACATCCTCACGAGCACGCATCCGCTGCACGGCGCCGCGGGACTGGAGGTCAGAACGGCAGCCGGCGCGACGTTTCCGGTAAAGGCTGCACTGGCGGAGTCGGTCCCGGCGGAGCTGGTGCGGCTGGCCGTGGAAGCCGCGGGCTCCTTTGCCCATGCTGCGTTGAGCGATCAGATTCCCGGTTCGGGCCAGCGCCTTTTCCTGTTGACTCCGGGGCGGCGGATCGAGGCGGTCGTACAGACGGCTCGCAACATTTCGGGCCTGGGAACGGTGCTGCAACTGAGCGCGCGAGCCGAGGGAGAGCCGGCCGGGGCGCCGGTTACGGACGCCGAAGGGCGCATTGCGGGGATGGTGCTGTGGCGATCCCGGAGCCGGCCGGACACCTACATCGCCGCGGCGGCCGATCTTGTGCAGTCGCTTCACCCGCGCCCGGACGCTGCGGGGCAGCCAGCGAAGGCCTGCGGAACGCAGGCCGAGCAACTGTACCGCGAGGGCGTGGAGCAGCTCGTCGCCCAGCAGTTCGACGAGGCGCGCCGTTACTTCGAGGGGGCCACCGGCTCGGATCCTCATTGTGCGCCGGCCTGGTTCCATCTCGGCTTTACGTTCGCCAAGCTGGGGCGGCCTGAAGAACGTGTGAATGCCTACCGGCAAGCCATCGCGGTGAAGCCGGACTTCGCCGAGGCGCACTACAGTCTGGGAGTGGTCTATGCCCTGGCGAACCGCCGCTCGGACGCCGTCGAAGAGCAGAAGATTCTCGAGAAGCTCGACGCGGACCTGGCGGCGCAGCTGGCGATGTTGATCGAAGCCGTGACGCACACCGAGCCGCGGGAAGTTCCCGAGACGAAGACGCGCATCTGAAGCGCTGGGCCGAATTTCGGGCCTGCGGCGCTCAAGCCGCTCCCGAACACAGTCCGGGGGACGGGGCGGCGCGGTAAGGCTTCCGCTTCCGGTAGCTGCGCGCCAGTTCCAGATAGACGCCCAGGTCGCGATCCAGGTCGGACTGGGTGCCGTCGAAGTAAAAATTGCGGATCGGGATCCCGCCCAGGTCGCGGCTCAAGCGCGGGTAGATGGCCTCCGAGACGATGCCGTTCATGCAAGTGAACGGGCTGATGTCTATGATGCCGTCCACACCTTTTCTGGCCAGGTAGACGACCTTGCCGACGTTCAGCACCATCTCGCCCATGGCTCCGTCGGAGGGCAGGTACGGCCGCGCGCACTCGAGGATCTCGTAGATATCCGGCTCCTCATAGCCGGCAAAATCTTCGCGAAACGGTTCGAGCAGGGCGCGCTCGTCCCGGTGCTGGATCTTCCAGCGAATCCAGGCTGCGAGGGCCTCCCGAGAGAAGCGCCTTCCGGCGAGCTTCAGTTTGCGGAAGCGCTCGGCGCTCGTGTACCAGATCCATTCACTGATGTCGGAGAGCCACGCTTCGGCGCCGTAGCCCTCCAGCCGCCGCACCAGGTCCTCGTTGGAGAACGTGTGGAGGCGGCAGAAGATCTCGCCGACGACGCCGATCAGGGGCGTGGAAGGATCGCGACTGACGGGAATGGCGCGGAAGCGGTCGCGGCAGCGGATCAGGGCCGAGCGGATGGCGCGGAGCTGCGGGGACGGATCCAGCGGGCCGGCTTCGATGGCCGCGCAGAGATGGTCGAGGCATTCCTCGTACACGGCCTCGGTTTCGCCCTTGTTCCGCTCATAGGGACGGTACCGGAGGAGGAGTTTTTGCAGGATGTCGGCCGCCACGAGGGCGCGCCAGCCGGTACGCACGAAGGGCCGTGCCAGCTCGCCCAGCCCTTCGTAGGCGTTGTCGCTCGAGGGGGAGATCACTTCCGTTGCGGAGTATCCGCCGAGGGCGAGCACACGGCGGAGGTAGGGGGCGTACTGGCCGAAGCGGCACGGTCCGTCGGCCGTGGGCATGAACAGCACCACGCGCGCAGGATCCGTGCCGGGCGTTTCGAGCAGCTTCATGAAATCGCCCACGGTCACCTTGGCCGGATAGCATTCGTCGCCCGAGGTGTAACGAGCTCCGAGTTCGCGGGTGCGCTCGTCGGAGGGCGGCAGGATGTCGGCGTCAATGCCGACGGCCCGGAAGGCGGAAGCGAACGCCCGCGCGCTGCCGTAGGCCATTGGGGGGATATAGACCGTCTTGCCGCGCCAAGGGTTGCCTGCGGCGGGGCGCGCCGTGCTCACTGCGGCCTCCCTGCCATATGAGCCGCGGCGGCGGCCCGGTAGCAGCGCAGGATCCCCTTGCTGTCCAGGTAAGCCTCACAACGCGTCATGTAGCCGGCATCGTTGCCGTGTCCGTCGAATTGCAGGACCAGATAGGGTGAACCTGCGGCTTCGCGCGTGAAGTGTTTGATATAGGAGTCGGGCCCGCACTTGAAGTTGGAGATGTAGATCAGATGCAGGTTGGGATGCGAGGCGGCCAGGCGCGCCGCGGCCAGGATCTTGCGGCCCGAGGTCCAGTACATGTTCGGATGCAGGTCGCTTACCGGCTCCCGGCCCGTGACCAGGAAGTCTATGGGGATCACGTTGGCCCCGTAGCGGTGGCGCAGTTTGCGGGGAACGTCGCAGTTGACGTTGCGATCGTAAATGTTGTAGCCCCGGCCCACGAGGATCAGCCCCGGCTCGCCCCAGCGTTCGAGCTCGGCGAGGGCGCGCCGGCCGGCTTCGAGCAGCCGTTGCTGAAACTCGCGCTGCACGGCGTAGGCCGCATCCGCCGCACGGTCGCTGGCGCGGCGCGAGACGCCCAGCCGCCGCACGGTCTCGGCGAGGCTCTTTTTGACGTGTTCGCGCCCGAGCTGGAAGTGCAGCGTCGGGATCAGGAACCTGTGCGCGTGGGTCTCCAGCCCGGGTGCGCTTCGCAGCACGAACGGCAGTGTCTGATTCCAGGGGCAGAAGTGGGCGATCCGGTCGTCCTCGGATTCGGCATCGAGCATGTTCGGCACCAGGATATAGTCCACGCCCGCCTCGGCCAGTGCGGCCACGTGGCCGTGGGCGATCTGGACGGGGTAACAAGGCTGCGCCAGCGCCAGCTCGACGCCGCGGGCGGCGATGGTCGGGTCCGTGGGAGGCGAAAGCACGACCTCGCAGCCGAGCTCGGTGAAGTAGCGGTGCCAGAAGGGATACCGGTCGAAAGTGGACATGGCGCGCGGGATTCCGATGCGCGGCCCGGCGGCGGCCCGCTCCGCAGTCAAGGCGGCGAGGAGCTTTTCGCGGAAGTCGAGGAGGTCTTCGATGACCGGCTTGCGGCCGGTGGCCGAGGGCTTGCGGAAGCGGTCCGAGCATTTGTCGCCCCAGTAGCTTTTCCGGCCTTCGACGTTGAACTCTTTGATGTCGCAGTAGTTGGAGCAGGCCTTGCAGACGAAGTCGCGGGTGGTGATCTTCAGGCGCGACAGATCGTAGCCGCGGAACCGGGTGGGTGCGCCGGTGGCGAGCCACCACTGGCGGGCGATGAGGGCCATACCGAGGGCTCCCATCACGCCGTTGTAGGGGGGCACGATGATCTTTTTCCCCAGCAGGCCGGCGAAGGCGGCGGCGACGGCGTCGTTATAGGCCGTGCCGCCCTGGAAGTAGATCACGTTGCCGATGCGCCGCCCGCGGACGACGCGGTTGAGGTAGTTGAGGGCGATGGAGTAGGCCAGACCCGCCAGCAGGTTGGGCACGGTCTCGCCTTTGTGCAGCCAGCCGGTCACATCGCGTTCCATGAAGACGGTGCAGCGTTCGCCGAGGCGGGTGGGCGCCGGGGCTGCGAGGGCCAGCCGGGCGAATTCGCCTTTGATGCTGACGCCGAGTTTCTCGGCCTGCTCTTCGAGGAAAGAGCCGGTGCCGGCGGCGCAGGCCTCGTTCATGGCGAAATCCACGACGACGCCGTTTTCGATGGCGATGAACTTGGAGTCCTGGCCGCCGATTTCGAAGATAGTATCCACCATCTCGGTGCCGAGCGTGGTGCTGACGTGCATGGCGCCGGTCTTGTGGGCGGTGATTTCGTCGTTGACCACGTCGGCGCCGACCAGTTCGGCGATGAGCTCGCGTCCGGAACCGGTGGTGCCCACGCCGCGGATGTCGAGCCGCCGGCCCCAGCGCTGCTCCACCTCGCGGAGGCCCTGCCGCACGGCCTCCACGGGCCGGCCTGCCGTGCGCAGATAGACGTCGTGGATGACGCGGCCGAATTCGTCCATGGCGACCACGTTGGTCGAGACGGAGCCGATGTCGAGGCCGAGGAAGGCGGGAATGGGACTCTCGCCGGGCGGGGCGGTGTAGGGCAGCACGCGATCGCGCAGCAGCACCACGTTGTCCATCGACAGCGGGACGGTGTCGCGGGGCCGGGCCTCGGCTTCATGCTGGTTGAGGCGGTGGATATCGCGGAAGGAGCGCTTGCGGCGCTCGGCGGCTTCGAGCATGGCGGTGCCGATGGCCCCGCACCAGGCGTAAAGATCGGGAACGAACAACTGGCCGGCGGAGAGCCCGAAGGCCTCGCGCAAGGCCTGGACGACGCCGCGGTTCTGCGAGACGGCGCCGATCAGGGCCACGGGCGGGACCACGGGCCGGCCCTTGACGATGCTCGCCTTGTAATTACGCGCCACGGCGTCGCAGAGGCCGCGGAGGATCTCGGCGGGCGTGTAGCCCTTTTGCTGGGCGTGGATCATGTCGGACTTGGCGAACACCGAGCAGCGTCCTGCGATGCGGGCGGCGCAGCGGGCGGTGGCCACCACGGCGCCCACCTCCTCGACGGCGTAGTCCATCCGGAGCGCCTGCTGGTCGAGGAAGGAGCCGGTGCCTGCCGCGCACTCACCGCTACGGTCGTAGTCCACGATGCCGCACTCTCCGGTTTCGGATTGCGGCTCCAGGCGGATGTACTTGGAGCTTTCGCCGCCGATTTCAAAGATGGTTCGCACCTGGGGATAAAAGGCGGAGAACATCCGGGCGACGGCCTTGAACTCGTTTTCGAAGTAAATGCCGAGGATGCGGGCGATGGTGCGGCTCCCCGAGCCGGTCACGCGAATGCCTTCGATCTGCCGTTCGGGGATCTTGTCGTAGAACTGCTGGAGGAGGTTAAAGGCGGCCTCGATGGGGCTGCCGGTAATGCGCCGGTAAGCGGAGATGACCAAGGGGAGGCCGTTCCATTCCAGCAGGCGGAAGGGAGCGCCTTCGCCGGCGAGGCTGCCGAGCGTGACACGGTCCTCGGGGCCGCCCAAAGCAGCCAGCTTCAGGCTGATGGCGCCGATATCCAGGCCGATGTTGATCGCCATGGCGGCGGGTGCGGGCGATTCCGGGAATATCATACCCCAAAGTCTTTTAAGATCCGCCGGTTCAGCGGCGAACGGCTGCCGCCGGAGGCCGGACGGCGCCCCTCGGGCGGTGAACGGGAAGGCGCCGGGCTGCTAGACTGAAAACCATGACACGGCCGGTCACTGTCGGGTCAGGGTTCCTGCTCGTGGTGTGTTGGGTGCTCGCGCCGGCGGGCGCGCAGCAGGATGCCTGGCTTTCCAACCGCGAGGTCTTCGCGCTGCTGGACCGCGCCGTGGCGCTGATGGATTCCACGCGGGTGGCGGCTCCGGAGCTGGGCCGGGCCGGCGCGCCGCTCGCCGAGAATGCCCGCCAGGTTCTGGCGACGATGCGGGAGACCCCGGGGGCCGTGCAAGATGCGGTGCTGACCTATCGCTTTCTGCACAACCTGCGCGCCTATCTGGCGGTGGCCGAGGTCGCACCGAAGCCGTTTCCCCTGCCGGAAGAGGCGCGCCGGCAGTTTGTGGAGCTTCGCGAGGCGGCCGAGCGTCTGGAAGCCCATTTCCAGGCGCTGCTCGCGCGCAAGGAGGCCCAGTTGCGGAACCCGGATCGCGATAACCTGCGGCGATATGCCGAGGCGAACGCGAAGCTGGGGCCGCCGGCGCCGGGCAGGCCGCGGGTGGTGTTTCTGGGCGACTCCATCACCGACGGCTGGCGGCTGCAGGAATACTTCCCGGATCGCGACTTCGTCAATCGCGGCATCAGCGGCCAGATCACCGGGGAGATGCTGGGGCGCATGAAGGCGGACGTGATTGACCTCAAGCCGGAGGCGGTGGTGGTGCTGGCCGGCACCAATGACATCGCCCGCGGCGTTCCACTGCCGGTGATTCAGAACAACCTGACGATGATCGCCGATCTGGCGCAAGCCCACGGGATCAAGCCGCTGTTTGCCTCCCTGCTGCCGGTGAGCGATTACCACAAGGACGCCAATCCGCAGTATGAACAGACCCGGCGCCGCCCGCCGGAGACGATCCGAGCTCTCAACCAGTGGCTGGAGCGCTTTTGCCGGGAGCGGAATTTCGTCTATGTGGACTATCACTCGAAGATGGCGGATGCGGCGGGGATGCTGGAAGCCAGCCTTTCCGATGACGGTTTGCACCCGAACGCCAAAGGGTACCGGGTCATGGCGCCGATCGTTCTGGAAGCCATCGAGCGGGCGCTGAAACCGGTCCGCCCGGCCAAGAAGGGGCGCGCCCGGGGCTGAGGCGCGGGGGAGTCGCCGGCGGCGCCACGTCGCGGACCCGCCTCAATCCGGGCGGTATTCGGCCGGCAGCGGGCCGCCCTCGACCAGCCGGGCTTTCAGTTCGCGGGCGTGCGAGCACTGTCCGCGGTACTGGAAGCCCGGGCAGCTGCAAGTGACATCGCCCGTGGCGTCGCACTCGAGCAGATACGAAACGTCCGGCCGCGAGTTGCTGGCGATACGCCAGCGGCGGGCGTGCCGGCCCGCCAGGACCTGCGCCAGCAGGCGGATCGCTTGCTCCAGCCCCTCGGCGGGCAGCTCTGTGTGGGGGCGGTCGGAGAACGCCGTGTCGGCCGTGAACGTGTCCGCCGCCTCGCGCAGCAGGCGGGCCGCGTCTTCCGGGGTCAGCTCGCGGTGCGTCAGGTCGGCGAGATTTGGGGAAATACGCGCCAGGGCCTGTTCCAACTCGGTCAGGACATCCCGCGTGGCCGCTTCCAGCGCCTCGCCTTCCACGACGGCCTGGACGAGCGCCATTTTGACGCGCAGCACCTGCGCCACGAAGTCGTCCAAGGTGCCCGGCGCCGTCACGTAGGTCACATTCAGTGTGGCTGTCTGGCCGATGCGGTAGGCGCGATCCTCGGCCTGCCAGTGGTTGGCGGGCACCCAGTCGAGATCGTTGAAAACGACCTGGCGGGCGGCCGTGAGGTTCAGCCCCACGCCGCCGGCCAGGATGTTGGCGACGCAGACCCGGACGCGGTCCTCGTTTTGGAAGCGATCCACCAGCTGCTGCCGCCGCCGCGCCGGCGTGGCGCCGGTGAGCACCACGGCCTGCGGGCCCAGTTTGCCGGCGATCGTGCGTATGGGCTCGTCGAAACAGGAGAACACCAGCACCTTCTCGCCCTGCTGCACAGCACCTT
Organism: Acidobacteriota bacterium; assembly: GCA_037446115.1. Lineage (GTDB taxonomy): Bacteria > Acidobacteriota > Terriglobia > Bryobacterales > Bryobacteraceae > JANWXD01. Next base: position 36,436 of record JBBIJF010000018.1, read on the forward strand.
GCACGAAGTCCAGCGTGCTGGCGGTCTTGGCCACGGCCAGCTGACGGCGAGCCCGGCTGAGTTGGGCGAGGAGGCGCAGCCGGTCCTTGCTCTGGTGCGCGGCCGAGGCCTCACCGCGCAGGTTGGCCAGCAGGAGCCCCACCACGCGCGCCATTTCGGCGGCTCCGATGCCGGGCCGCACCTCCACCGGCAGCCACTGCCGCAGCTTCGGCGGCAGCGCCAGCACCTGGTCTTTGCTCCGCCTGAGCATGACGCCGTGCAGCTGTACGGCCAGCTCATCGAGGTTGGAGGCCCCGTCGGTGACCCAGCCGTAGCCGTTGTGGCGGGCGTCGCAGTAGCGCTTGGCGAAGGCGAGGAAGCTCCGGCCCAGCGGGTGGCCGACCAGTTGCAGCAGCGGGAACAGGTCGCGTGGGCGGTTGGTGAGCGGTGTGCCGGTAAGCGCGTACACGGCCGCGTCAGGCGGGGCAGCCTCGACCAGCAGCCGCGCCATGCGACTGCGGATGCTCGTGTGGTTCTTCAGATAATGCGCCTCGTCGAAGATGAGCGCCTGCCAGGGGACGCGGGCGAGTTCGTGGACGTAGCGGGACAGCAGGTCGTAGTTGATCACCGTCCAGATGCCTTCGGCCGCGCGCAGCGGCTGACCTCCCTGAAGGATCTCGACGCGTGCCCCGGGCTCGACCGTGCGGATCTCACGCGCCCAGTTGAGCTTCACCGAGGCGGGGCAGACGACCAGCCACGGGCCGCGCGACGCCACATGGCGTGCCGCCAGGATTGACTGCCGCGTCTTGCCGAGGCCCATATCATCAGCCAGAATCGCGCGGCGCCGGCCGAGGAGGAAGGCGATGCCTTCCACTTGGTGGGGGAAAAGACCGGCGGCGAGCTGGCGGGCCTGTTCGAGTGCCGGAGAATGTTGAGCCGTCACAGCCATAGGGATGCTCCCAGGGTTGTCCACACCAGTATGCTCAGCTGAGTGGCTCACTGGATGAGCCTGTCGCGGTTGGCTCCTCAGCCGGAAGGTGGGGTCCCGGCCCGGGGTGGGGCCTCGTTCACACCAACCATGGGTTCAGTCGGAAACCCGTTTTTACTCAAGGCCGAACTCGCGCAGTTTGTCATAGAGCAAGCGGCGGTTGATCTTGAGGAGCTCCGCCGCCCGTGTCCGGTTGCCGCCGCTCGCCTGGAGCGCGCGCACGATCATCGAGCGCTCCAGTTTCCGTACGGCTTCGTGCATGCCTTCGTCGAGAGGAATGGTCGAAAACGGATCGGCGGAGCGCAGGCCTGCCCCTTCTTCGACGTGCTCGGGGAGGATCAAACCGCCGCGGCTCAACACGAGCGCCCGTTCCAGGCAGTGCTCGAGTTCCCGGACATTGCCGGGCCAGGAACGGGCGCGCAAGGCGGTCAAAGCCTCGGGGGCGAGGGCCGGAAGGGGCAGCTTCAAGCGGGCGGCACAGCGCCGCAGGAGGAACTCGGCCAGCTCCGGCAGGTCTTCCATGCGTTCGCGCAGCGGCGGGACCCGGAGGATGACCACCTTGAGCCGGTAATAGAGGTCTTCGCGGAAGCGCCCCTCGCCGACGGCCCGTTCCAGGTCCTGATGGGTGGCCGCCAGCACCCGCACATCCAGAGGAATGGGGGTGTTCGATCCGAGCCGCTCAATCGTGTGATCCTGTAGCACCCTCAGGAGCTTGGCCTGCGTGGCGGGGCTGAGTTCGCCGATCTCGTCGAGGAAGATGGTTCCGCCGTTGGCGAATTCGAACTTGCCGATGCGCCGCTGCAGGGCGCCGGTGAACGCTCCCCGCTCGTAGCCGAACAGCTCTGCCTCGAGGAGTGTTTCCGGGATGCCGGCGCAATTGACTTTGACGAGCCTGCGGCCGGCGCGGCGGCTGTGGGCGTGAATGGCTTCGGCCACGAGTTCCTTGCCGGCGCCGGATTCTCCGAGAATGAGCACCGTGGATTCGGCGGGGGCCACTTGGCCGATGAGCTTGTAGAGGCGCTGCATGGCCGGGGAACGTCCCACCATCTCGGCGGGGTGGGAGGCGGCCTCGAGCCGGTAGGCTTCCAGCTCCTCCATGCGGCGCCGGTTTTCGACCGCGCGGGCCAGCTGGATGCGGAGTTCGTCGAAGTGCACGGGCTTGATGAGGTAGTCGAAGGCGCCGAGCGCCATGGCTTCAATGGCTACGGCGCTTGAGCCGTAGGCGGTCATCACCAGGACCACGGGAGGCGAGGGTTGCGCCTGCAGCTGCCGCAGTACGTCCAGGCCGTCTTTGCCGGGCAGCCGGATGTCGAGCAGGACGGCGTCGAACGTTCGTTCGGCAAGCAACCGTAACGTTTCCTCACCGTCGGCCGCCGTGAGGACCTCGTAGCCTTCGTCCTCGAGCAGCGCGCGCAGCGATTCCCGGGCCTGCGCTTCGTCTTCGGCGACGAGTACGGATCCCCTGGGTCTCATGCGTACACACTCCGCACGGGGAGGCGCAGCCGGAAGGTGGTGCCTGCCGGGCCGGTCTCGAAATCCAGTTCGCCGCCGTGCCGGCCAACGATTTCCCGCGACACGGCGAGGCCCAGACCCGTACCGTCCGGTTTGGTGGTGAAAAACGCGTCAAAGACGTAGGGCCGGACTTCTTCCGGGATGCCGGGTCCCTGGTCCGTGACGGTGATCAGGATCGCCTCATGCTGCGCCGTGCACCGCACTTCGACGGCCTGACCTGACGGCGAGGCTTCGACAGCATTCAACAGCAGGTTGAGCAGCACCTGCTGGATCTGGGCGGCATCCACTTCGGCCGGCAGCACGTTTTGGGGAGGAGGGCGGAGTCTGACGTCCACGCCTTTGGGGCGTGCAGACTCGGCGGCCATGCGCACGGCCTGCTCGATGACGGGCAGCAGGTCCTGGAGGCGCCGGTCCGCCGGTGCGGCCTTGCCGAAGGCGAGCAGGCGCGTCAAGATGGCGTCCAGGCGATCCACTTGTCCGAGGGCCGCCTCCACGTCCTCCGGGCGCGCGGCGCCCTTTTCCATGCGGCGCCGGTGCAGCTCCAGGGTGAGGCGGAGAGAGTTGAGCGGGTTGCGGATCTCGTGGGCCACCACGGCCACGAGCTTGCCGAGCACGGCCAGCCGGTCCTGGCGCCGTAGTTCGCTTTCGAGTGCGGCGCGGCGGCCGGCCATCTGATTCACCGCTTGTGCGATTTCTCCGAGCTCGCCGGGGATGGCGGGCAGGCGGTAAGAGAAATCCTGCTCCAGGCGGCGCAGGCCGCCGCGGATGGTCTGCACTCCGGAGCGGAGGAACAGCCAGACGGACAAGGTGCCGGCGATGCCCAAGGCGGCCGACAGCGCCAGTGCGGCGGTCCAGGCGGTGCGCCGGCCCGTTCCGGGTTCGTCCGTCCATGAGATGTGCTTGAGGGTCCAGGCGGTCGCCTCGCGGTCGCCAGCCGGTTCGGCCGCGGCCACGGCCCGCTCTCCGTTCCAGGATGCGCTCCGGGTGACGAGCCTGTTGCGGGCGCGGGCCTGCGCCACCGTTTCCGCGATGAGGGCCTTTTCCTGCGGGTGGAGTGCCTTTCCGGCGGCCCCGGTGGGAAAGACATATCCGGCCAAGCGACCGGGCGCGAGGTAGAAGCCGCCTTGCATTCCTTCGTAGGGGCGGAGAACGGCTGCGCCGAGTCCGCGCAGCGAGATGTCCTGGGCCTCGAAGGGAAGTTCGGCCAGCGCCTCGCCGCCGTAGGCCAGGCGGTCGCGGAACTGCTCGCTCAGTTCGCGGCAGGCGGCGATGGCCTGAAGGCGCGCCTCCTCCAGCAGCTTGCTTTCGGTGCCGCGAACGACTTCGCGCACGAGCAGGAAGGCCAGTGCGAGCGTGGCTGCGGAGGCCAGCGTGATGATGGAGACCTGAACGCGAAAGCTCGCGGGAACGGGCCAGGGCACGGCGGGGTCACTCCAGCCTCGGCGGTTCGGGAATGCGGACCGCCGCCTGGGCGAGTTTCTCCAGGGCGCTGACAATTTCGCCGGCCGCCTCGCCGAGTTTCTGCGCCCGGCGGTACTGCCGCGCGTCGTAGGCCCGGCGGGCCTGCTGGTACAGGCTCCGGGCATGCTGGACGTAGAGGGGCGCATCCGGCTCCCGGCTCAGTTGCGCGAAGTATTCGGCCTGGCGGACACGGAAATAGTAGCGCTGCAGGTCCAGGGCGGCTTCGCGCTGGGAGGCCTCTGCCGGCTGTCGTTGCGGCGTGCGGCTCTCGAAGAGCTCTTCGCTCGCCTCGAGCAGATCGTCGGCGGCGCGGAGCAGGCGATCAAAGACGTAGTCGTCGGCCCGTGCGCCACGGGCTCGTTCCAGGATGGCGGCGGCGCGCGCATGCAGGAAATCGTGTTCCGGCGCCGCGCCGGACCGCGCCAGACGCCGGTTGAGTCTGCGCGACATTTCCTCGAGTTTTTCTTCCTGCCTCCGCTCGCGCTTGCGGTCCTGCTGCGCGGCGGTGATGTCGCAGCTCACGGCCGCCAGGGCGGCCACGATCCAACCGAGCCAAAGAATTTTCACCGGTTCATCTCATGGGATATCAGAATTTCAGCTCGAGGGAAACCTGAAGGCGCCGAGGAGCCTCGGCAGCCACCGGACGTCCGAAAAACGGGGAACTTTGGTTACCTATGAGGCGCGTTGGATTGACCCGGTTGAGGACGTTGAAGGCGTCCACAGCCAGCTCGACGGCGGGCGGCTCGCCGCTACCGTCGGGGCTTCGGAAAGGAAACGCCCGGGACCAGCGCAGGTCCAGGTTGAAGGCGCCGGGACCACGCAGTCCGTTCCGGCTTGCCCCGGCAGGGCGGTCCAGCGCTCGGCCGTCACGGTTGTCGTCCCGTCCGGTGGTGAGCGTGTACGGCTGCCCGGACGCCGCTTCCACGATCGCACCCAGCGCGAACCACCGCCCTGCGCGAAAGCGGCCGTAGGCGCGGAAGCGATGGCGGCGGTCGAAACTTGCCGGACCCCACTCGCCGCTCAAATCGTGGCTGTCGGCGGGGAAGGATTCCGGACCGTCCGTGTCATTTTCGGCGCGGCCGAGTTCGTAAATGAGAGCGCCCGTAAACCAGCGGGCCAGTTCGCCGCGCAGGCCTACTTCCACGGCATGGGCCGTCAGAGCCGCCGAGCCCTCGATCTGCTGGATGACGGCCGCCGAGGGATCCGGCCGCAGGTACCAGGGCGGAAGGGGGGCGTTGAGGTCACGCGAGCGGAGCAGGCCGCTGCCCCGGATGCCGGAATAGTGCAGCGTGAGTGCGGTTTTGGGCTTCAGTTCGAGTTCGATCCCGGTACTGTAGTGCAGGAGCCGGGGCAGCCGAAGTCGTTCTTGGAGGCGGACCTGGTTCGGGGGCAAGGCAAGGGGCGAGCCTGCGGCGTGGGGAAATGAGGGATCGAGGATGAGGATTTCCCGCAGGCGGCGGCCATCCAACAGGAGCGAGTCTTGCACGGCGCCGGCCGGCAGGCGGGAATAGTACAACCCCGAGCCGGCGCGCAGGAGCAACTGGGGATGCGGCGACCAGGCTGCCGCCAGGCGGGGCGCGAGGTTTTTATACCGGCGCGGGTGGCTGTGGCCTTCCCACCGCAGACCGATTGCGAGCGAAAGGTTGTTTTGGAGCCGCACGTCGTCTTGCACAAACCCGGCCACCACGGTCTTCCAGAAACGCGCGCGGCCGTCTCCTTGGCGCCGGCTGAAGGAGAACGGACGGCCTTCGAGAAAATCCGCCAGCGAAGAGAAGCGGAACACGCCGTCGTGCATCCGGAGGTCCGCCACGGCCCAGCGGGCGAATTCGGGGAACTGAAGCCCGGCGCGGATCGAGTGCCTTCCCGCGGCGGCTGCGTAGGCCTGGCTGAGTTCGATCCGCTGCCGCCGCAGGGTGTAGTCCTGCTGCGCGCTGCCCGCCGTGAATGCGTCGAGAACGACCAATCGCGGCACGCCTGTATGCAGGCTGTTGCGGGCGACCTTCTCCGACTCCCAGCGCAGGTGGAGCTCATGCAGGGCCGCCGGGCCGGCGAGTGCGCGCCAGCTCAGGCGGAGCCCGTGTTCTCGCTCCTGATCCCGGTAGGCGGTCTCGGGCAGATCAAAGCCGCCGGCGCCTGCCAGCGCCGTTTCTCGGTCCAGATCATAGCGCAGGAGCAGCGCGCCGCCGCTCGTCAGATCTTTTCGGAGTGTGAGCGAAAGTTCGGTCTCGCGCTCCGGCTGCGGGGTTTGCAGATTGACCAATCCCTGCGGGGTTCTGGCAAAGACGGTAGCCCACTCGTCCTGTTCGGAACGTTCGGCGCTCAGAAGGAACGTCGTTCTGGCTCCGAGCGGCAGGGGGCCGGTCAGGTGGCCCTCGAAGATGCGCCGCTGTTCCGGCGGACGCTCGGAGGCAAACGCATTGCGGGCATTCAAGCGGTGGTCCCGGAAGACAAACGCGGCCGTGCCGTGCAGGCGGGCCGCGCCTTGGCGTGTGATGAATTCGATGCGCCCCCGGCCGGGGTTGCCGAACTCGGCCGAATACGGATTCCGGTTGATGCGCACTTCTTGGACGGCCGAGCGTGTGACTGCCACGCGGTTTGTCTCCATGCCGTCCACCACGAGCGCCGCAGCGCCGAGGGCGGGATCGAGATAGCGCGCCGCCAGGTTGAGGGGGTCGCGGTCCAACGATGGCAAGCCGTCGAGCAGTTCGGGGTTGAAGGCGATGCGGTCTCTGTTGGCCTCCGGGTTGACGCTGAGCTGCTCCGGCTCGCCGCTCACGGTCATTTGCTGGCGCACCGGCGCCAGGCGCAGCGCGATCCGCACGGGCGCCGAGCCGGGCTCCGCGGGAACGGAGACGGGCTGGAAATGTTCGTGCTCGACATCCACCCTACAGGGGCGGCCGTAGATGGCCGGCAGGCGGAAGCGGCCCTCGGCGTCCGTTGTCGTGGTTGCCTCGTTCCGGCCGTCGCAACGCAGACGGACGAGTGCGGAAGGCACGGAAGCACCGCTCGGATCGAGCACCCGGCCGCGGAGCTCCGCTGCAACCTGGGCGAGCAGCGGAAAGGCGGACAGCAGACCCACCACGGGCAGGCGCGGCATTGCACCCGTAAGAGGGCACGGGGCGGGCCAAACTTCCCGTCGAAGCTACAGTGACTTAGAGCTCGTCACATCCTTGCGGCCGTCCGCTTTCCACACAGGCACCGTTCGCCCGCCTCACGGTTCCGGCGGCTCGGCCGTGTTTTCCGACTGACGCAGCTTCTTCCTTTCCAGGGCACGCCTACCACAGGACCTTGAGTCCGAACTGGATCTGGCGCGGAGTGTTGGCCTGGGAACTGATCACGCCGAAGGTCGAAGAGGTGACACTTGTGTTAGGCGTACCGAACTGCGGCGTGTTCCAGGCGTTGAAAAACTCGGCCCGGAACTGGGTGGTGACACGCTCGGTCACGTAGACGTCTTTGAGCAGCGAAAGGTCCCAGTTTCTGACGCCGTCGTTACGAATGTCGGGCGAGTAGCGCGAGTGATTGCCGAAGGTGAAGGGCGCCGGCTGGCTGAAGACGCTCGTATCGAAGTACTGGTTGAGGCGGTCCTGAACGCGTCCGGTCTTCCTGCCGCTCCGGCCGTTGTTGTTAGGCAGGGTCATCGGTGCGAAGATGCCGGAGGTGTTGCTGGCGGAAATGGATATCGGAGCGCCGCTCTGGTACGTGACGATGCCGTTGATCTCCCAGCCGCCGAGCAGAAATTGGGCTGGGCCGCGCAAATCGGTCGCGAAGCGGCGGCCGCGGCCGACCGGCAACTGGTAGACGAAGCCCATCACAAAGCGGTGGGCGATATCGTCGGGGGAAAGCGAGCGGCTGGCGCGGACGTCGTACGTGTTTTGGTGGCTCCAGCCCGTATCGAGCAGTTTGGACCAGGTGTAGGAACCCTCAAAGAGGAGCCCGCCGGAGAACCGCCGTTTGATGGTGTTCTGCCAGGAGTGGTAAATGGAGCTGGCGCCGGCATCGTAGAGCGGGATGATATCGGTGAACTGGGGATACGGGCGCAGGAGCTGGGCCCGGGCGATGCGGCGCGAAAGATGCACGCCGTTGTTGACGATGCCGAAGAAGGGGTTGTCCACCTGCTCGTTCAAGGCGGATCCGAGAGCCATGTGCCTGGGATCGAGCTGGTTGAGGTTCATCCCGCTCTCGGTGCTGCGGTGGAGCTGGAGTCCGCGGTTACCCACGTAGGCGGTTTCGAGCAGGATGCCGCCGGGCAATTCCCGTTGCACCGAGAAGTTCCACATCATGTTCCAAGGCGAGGGCGATTCGTGGAGGAACGCCTGCAAGTTCGCTCCGGCCTGGGTCAGCAGGCCGTCGCGGTGGCCGGGAACGTCGCGGAAGCCCTCCGGATAGGGATTGCTCAGCCGGTTAAAGGGTGTGATGCCATCCACAGTGGTGACCCACAGGTACTCGACGCGGAAGCCGAAGGGACCCACGGTTCCCTGCGCCGCCTGGCGCGAAGGGCCGAAGAAATGGCCGTAGCCGGCCCGGATCACGGTCTTGCGGTCCAGCTGGTAGGCCAGGCCGATGCGCGGCGCGAGGTTGTTCAAGTCTTTGCGGAACTGGTGGCGCGGATTGCCGTCAACGCCGACGAAGCGCACGCCGCCGCTCAGGTTGGGGAATCCGGGCACGACGCCAGCCAGGGGCGAGCGGGCGAACGGATCGAACCAGTTCATGCGGTTGTAGCGTTCCGTTCTGGGGAAATCGATCTCGTAGCGCACGCCGAGGTTCAGGGTCAGCCGGGAGGTGACCCGCCAGTCGTCCTGGAAGTACCAGCCGTGATAGAAGCTTTGCGAAGCCACGTTCTTCCAATTGCGGATCAGGGTATTGCCCGTCGTGCCGGTGCCGAGCAGCAGCGAGGCGATGCTGTTGCCGGCGTTGGCGCTGGCGCGGTTGGGATCCGGTCCCTGGGTGAAGCCGGCGCTGAAATTGAAGGTGCCGGCGGCGCGCGCCTCCCAGACGTTGACGCGGATCAGGCGGCCTTCCCAGCCGAATTTCAAGGCGTGGTCGCCCCGGATTTTGGTGACGTTGGCCAGCGCAGTGTAGGTCATGAAGGCGTTCCAGCGGTGGTCGTTGCCGCCGAGGTTGACGTAGCCGGAGGCGCCGAAGCGGGGAAACATCCAGCGGTCCACGACGGAATCCACGGCGGAGGGCAGCCCGAGGCTCGAGGGCTGGAATCCGAGACCCTGGTTGTCGAACATGAACAGCGATCGGGAAAAGCCGAGGCGCGCCGTCAAAATCGTGGTGGGGCTCAGCGTGTTGGAGTAATCTAGTGCGGCCGAAGGCTGGTGGACGCCTTCGTTGACCCGGCCTTCGGCAATGGCCAGTTCCCCCGGGAACAAGGCCGGCGGCGCGTTGATGTTGTCGCGCCAGGAGAACCGGCCGAAGAGCCGCTGGGCGGCCGTGAGGTTATAATCCACGCGGCCGTCCAGCTGGTTCTGGTCGAAGCGGCGTGCTCCGGTGGCGAAATAATTGTTCCGTTTGGTCACCGGATCCCCGGGCGTGTTCGGTTCCGGGTAGTAACGAATGACGTTGCGGGCCACGGGATCCTGCATCAGCGGAGGGATCACGTTGCCCGGGAACGGATCGCGGATGAAGCCGCTACCGGAGGGGTTACGACGCGTTGTGAAGGGGTCGAAGATCTGGACGAGCCGGCCGTTGGAGGCCAGGGTTTGGGAGAAGTCGCCCTGGCGTTCGAGCAGCGTCGGCACGCTGGTGGTCGTGCTGGTGAAGCTCCGCTGCCGCAAGGCCTCGTAGCTGGCCAGGAAAAAGAGTTTGTCCCGCCGGATGGGCCCGGCCAAGTGTGCGCCGAACTGGTTGCGTTTGAAGCTGCCCAGGGGCTGGCCCAGGCGGTTGGCGAAAAAGTTGTTGGCATCGAGGGCCGAGTTGCGGAGAAACTCGAAGGCGCTGCCGTGCAGGTCGTTGGTGCCCGATTTGTAAACGACGTTGACCACGCCGCCGTTGCTGCGGCCGAACTCCGCAGAGTAGTTCGTTCCGAGCACGCGGAACTCGGCGATGGCATCCACGGGAGGGAAGGTGGAGTTGCCCGAGAAGCCGTTGACGGTGGGGTGGGCCGTGCTGACGCCGTCCACGAGGATGTCGAGCATCGAGGTCCGTGCGCCGTTGATGGCAAAGCCCGTCGTGTAGGTGGAGCTCACACTTCCGGTGACGCCGGGGGTCAGGTAGAGAAGGGTGTAGACGTTCCGCGAATTGAGGGGCAGCGAAACGATGCGCCGGTTGTCCACGACTTTGCTCAAGCCGGATTGGGTGGTCTCCAGCATAGGGGCGTCGGCGACCACCTCGATGGATTCGGTCACCTCGCCCACCTGGAGCGTGACATCCACGCGCGCGTGCCGCTGAATGTCCACCCGGATGCCGCGCTGGAGAAATTTCTTGAACCCGGAAGCCGAAACTTCCAGAGCGTACTCGCCCGGCGGCAGCTCGCCGGCGGCATAGTTGCCGTTGCTTTCGCTGGTGACGACGAGCGTGCGGTTGGTCCCGAGGTGGGTGATCTTAATCTCGGCGGAAGGCACGACCGCACCGAGAGGGTCGGTGACGGTGCCGTAGATTCGCCCGGTAAAGGATTGCGCAGCACAGTGTGCGGCCACCAGCGCGGCGGCGATCAGGATCCGAAGCACGGTGGAGGACATGGAGCTTGCTCCTTTCGGCGCATTGTACCTGCCGGCGGCGGACGGGGTCAAACCGCTGCCGGAGCGAGGCGGCGGCGGCTGAGAAAACGCTCGATGAAATGGGTGTCCAGTTTTCCGGCCAGGAATTCTTCGTCTTCGAGAATGCGCTGGTGGAGCGGAATCGAGGTGTGGATGCCTTCGATGACGAACATCTCGAGCGCCCGGCGCATGCGGGCGACGGCTTCGGCGCGGTCGCGGCCGTAGGTGATCAGCTTGGCGACCAGCGAATCGTAGTAGGGCGGGATCACACAGTCGGTGTAGGCCGCCGTATCCACCCGCACGCCGATGCCGCCGGGCACGTTGAAGGCGGTGATGCGGCCGGGCGAAGGAGCAAACGTTTCGGGGTGTTCGGCGTTGATGCGGCACTCCAGGGCATGCCCGCGGAGGGTCACGGGCGAGGGGATGAATTCGCGCAAGGGCACGCCGGCGGCGGCCAGAATCTGGCCTTTCACCAGGTCCACTCCCGTGACAAACTCCGTGACGGGGTGCTCGACCTGAATGCGCGCGTTCACTTCGATGAAATAGAGGGCGCCGGAGTCATCCATGAGAAATTCCACGGTTCCGGCGTTGGTGTAGCCCACATCATGGAGCGCCTTGCGCAGGCGCGCGGACATGTCCTGGCGCAGGGCGGGCGTCATGACCGGAGAGGGAGATTCTTCGATCAGCTTCTGGTGACGCCGCTGGATGGAGCATTCGCGCTCGCCGAACACCTCCACGTTGCCGTGCGCGTCGGCCAGGATCTGGAACTCGATGTGCCGCGGTGCGGGGATGAATTTCTCCAGATAGAGGTCGGGGCAGGAGAAGGCTGCGGCTGCCTCCTGCTGCGCCTGGGCGAACAGGGAGGGCAGTTCGGAGGCCTCGCGCACCACTCGCATGCCGCGGCCGCCGCCGCCCGCGGAAGCCTTGAGCATGACCGGGAAGCCGATGGCGCGAGCCGCCTCGAGGGCCTCCTCCGGGGAGCGAACCACACCTTCCGAGCCGGGCAGCACCGGCACGCCCGCCGCAGCCATCGCCGCCCGTGCCTTGTCTTTCACGCCCATCAGGCGAGTGACTTCAGGGCGCGGCCCGATGAACTTAATGCCGGAGAGTTCGCAGACTTCGGCGAACTCGGCATTCTCGCTCAGAAAACCGTAACCGGGGTGAATGGCCTCGGCATTGGTGATTTCCGCTGCGCTGATGATCGAGGGGATCTCCAGATAGCTCTTGCTGCTTTTGGCCGGGCCGATGCAGACGGCTTCGTCGGCGAAGCGGACGTGCAGGCTGTAGCGGTCGGCTTCCGAGTATACAGCCACGGTCCGGATGCCGAGTTCCTTGCAGGCGCAGATGACGCGGAGGGCGATCTCTCCGCGGTTGGCGATCAGGATCTTGCGAAACATGGCAACGGATCCAGCAGCTGGCCGCTTACAGCGGCCGGATGGCGAAGAGCGCTTCGCCGTACTCAACCGGCTGGGCGTTTTCCACAAACCGCTTGGTGACGACGCCGGACACCTCTGCCTCGATCTCGTTCATGAGTTTCATGGACTCGATGATGCACAAGACCTGGCCGGGCTGGACGGTATCGCCGATCTGAACAAAGGGCGGCGCTCCCGGAGATGGCGATTCGTAAAAGGTTCCGACGATCGGGGACTTGACGATGATGAGCGAACTATCCAGGTCCGCTTCGGGCTCCTGCGCCGCCGCAGCGGCGCCGGCGGATGACGGGGGCGTGTTGTTCGAGCTGCGCTGCGGGGGCAATTCCGCCACGACGGTCTGCGAGGCGGGCGGGGGAGTCCGGCGGATGCGCACGCGGCTGTCTCCGCGCTGGACTTCGAGCTCGTCCACACCGGACTCGGTGACCAGCCTGATGAACTCTTTGATCTCTTCGATGGTCATGGTTTGCTGCCGCACCGGCTCTTAGAGCTCCACGAGTTCCTTGGGCGCAGGGGTCAGAGTCTCACATCCGGCCGGCGTCACGATTACCGTGTCCTCGATGCGTATGCCTCCAAGCTCTTCGAAGTATACGCCAGGCTCGATGGTGAGCGCCATGCCCGCCTCCAGGCGGGTCACGTCCCCCTTTCCCAGCCGTGGCCGTTCGTGCACTTCGAGCCCCAGGCCGTGGCCGGTGGAATGAACGAACGCTCGAGCGAGCCCGGCCTTGCGCAAAGACCTGCGTGCGGCCCGGTCCACGCTTTCGGCCGTGGCGCCGGGGCGGACCGCTTCGAGGGCGGCCTGGTGGGCCTCCAGCACGGCCCGATAAAGATCACGAACCTTCCGGCTGGGGCGCCCGAGATGGAGCACGCGGGTCATGTCACTGGCGTAACCGTCCTCGATGGCCCCCATATCAATCAATAGCAATTGGTTGGAGCCGAGGCAATTTGCCGTCGGGCGGGCGTGGGGGTGAGCGGAGCGGGGTCCTGCGGCCACGATGGTTTCAAAGGCGGGGCGCTCGGCCCCGAGCCGCCGCGCCCGGTAGTCGAGCTCGGCGGCGACTTCGAGCTCCCGCATGCCGGGGCGAATCAACGGCAAGGTTTCCAGGAACGCCTTGCAGGCGGTTTCCACCGAGCGGCGGATCCGGGCGATCTCTTCGGCGGATTTCACCATGCGCCGGTTCTCCACCAAGCCGCCGGCGGGGACCAGTCGCGTCGCCTCGGGCAGCTCCTTGTCGAGCTGCTCGAAGAGGGCGTAAGAAAGATGGGCCGGATCAAAACCGATGCGCCGCAGCCGAAGGCGGCGGATCCAGGCTGCCAGGGGTGCGGTCAGAGGGCCCTTGGCCACGGTGATGCGAGAGGCACACTCCAGGGAGGCTTGCAATTTGTAGCGGGGGTCGGTAAAGAGGCGGCTGCCGTCACGAGTCACGAGCAGCAGTGCGTGGCTGCCGGTGAAGCCGCTGAGGTAACGGATGCTGGCCGGGGAGGAGACGATCAGCGCGTCCAGGCGGTGGTCCGCCAGGTCGCAGGCGAGCCGCCGCTGCCGCGATTGCAACTCTGCCCGCACGCCGCTTCAGCCCGGCAGGAGCAAGAGCTTGCCGGAAGTCGCGCGAGAGGCCAGATCCCGGTGCGCCTGAGCGGCTTGCGAAAGCGGGTAAGTGCGCTCAATGCGGAGCTTGAGACGTCCGGCGGCGATCCAGTTGAGGACGTCGCCGGCCCGCCAGAGCAGCTCCTGGCGTGTCTGGCAGTAGTGCGCCAGACTGGGTCTGGTCAAAAAGAGCGAGCCTTTCTGGCTGAGAATCAGCGGCTGGATGGGCGGCACCGCACCGCTCGCGTTGCCGAAAGAAACCATCATGCCGCGGGGGCGCAGGCTGTCCAGACTCTTCTCCCAGGTCGCCGCGCCGACCGAGTCGTAGACCACGTCCACGCCGCGGCCGCCGGTGAGGCGTCGGACTTCGGCCTGAAAATCCTGCTCGGTGTACAGGATGACCTCGTCGGCGCCCGCCTGGCGGGCCAGGGCGGCTTTGGCCGCCGTAGAGGTGGTGCCGAAGACCCGCGCACCGCGCATCTTCGCCATCTGCACGAGCAGCAGTCCCACCCCGCCGGCGGCGGCGTGAACCAGCGCGGTGTCGCCTTCTTTGAGCGGGAAGGTGGAGTGCGTCAAGTAGTGGGCCGTCATGCCCTGGAGCATGGCGGCGGCGGCGGTCTGGAAGTCCATGCCGGCGGGGAGCTTCACGAGTTGCCAGGCCGGGACCACCTGGTAGTCCGCATATGAGCCGCGGCACATGGCGTAGGCCACAGGGTCGCCGGGTGCCACTTCCGTCACTCCCTGCCCCACGGCTTCGACCACGCCAGCCCCTTCCATGCCGATGGCGATCGGGGGGTCGGCCTTGTACAGCCCGGTGCGGTAGTAAATGTCGATGAAATTCACGCCCGCGGCGGCAATTTTGACGAGAGCCTCCCCGGGCCCGGGCGAGGGTTTGGGGACTTCCACCAGCTGCAACTGCTCGGGGCCGCCGGGAGTTTCCACAACAATTGCCTTCATGAGAGCACCTTTCGCCTGAGATGGACGAGCGCCGCGTACAGCAGCAGATAGACCAGTGTAAACGGAAACGCCAGCAGGCGCAGCGCGCCGGAAACGGCGGCCGCCCCGGTGAGGCCTGAGCGGACGGCGACAAACTGGCACACGGTGCGCCAGTTGGTCCGGTCCAGCCAGAAATAGTCTGCATTCTCGTTGACGATCAGGACCTTTACCGGCAGCAGGAGCGCGAGCGCCCACTTCCATTTCGTCATGACCGGCTCGCCGGAGCAGAGCATGACCAGCGCTATGGGACGGTGCGAGCGGAGGGTGTGCGCCAGGCGCCGGAGTCCGTCGCGGCCCCGGTATTCGTGGATGCGCCAGACGGTGGTGCGCTGCGGGTCCAGACCGGCGGGCAGGCCGCCGTAACAGGTCACCAGATCCAGGGCCGCCTCCGGGCCGAAGGTCTGGTGGAGATACGGAAGGACGGCCTCCACGAGATGGCGCGAACCGCTTTCGACCACAACCAGGCGGCCGCCGCGGGGAACGCGCCGCGTCAGCAGATAGCGCATGCCAGCGACCGATAGGGTAGCACGGCCCGGGATAGATTCTTGCATCCCTGCGCTAATGCGTTGGCCCACAGGCACCGATGAGTACGGGGGTCCTCTGAAGATTCCATGGTGTGCGCGCCGGATCGGGGCAAGAGGGTGAAGTGGAGCGGGTGGTTGTCGCCCTCGTTGAGCGACTGCTATCTGGTTGCGCTGCTGGCCTGGCTGTTTGCCGCCGGAGCCGGCTGGGAAGGGCTGCTGGCTGACGGCGACACGGGCTGGCACATCCGCACGGGCGACTACATTCTCGAAACGGGCTTGATTCCGCGCCAGGATCCGTTCTCCTACACCCGGCCGGGCGAGCCTTGGTTTGCCTGGGAGTGGCTCTCGGATCTGATTCTGGCCTGGGTTCACCGACACTGGGGTTTGCCGGGCGTCGCGGCGCTGGCAGGCGTTGTGATCGGTTTGGCCATGCTGGTCCTGTTCGGCTGGATGCTGTGGCGGGGAACCAATTTGTTCGTAGCGCTCGCCATGGCGCTGCTGGCGGCGGGAGCCAGTTCCATTCATTTTCTGGCGCGACCTCACGTGGCGACCTTACTGTTGCTGCCGCTGTCGCTGTGGGCCGTGGAGCGCGACCTCAAGCGAGAGGACCGCCGTGTGTGGCTGCTGGTTCCGCTGAGTGTGCTCTGGACCAATCTGCACGGCGGCTTTTTGGCGCTGCCGGCGACGCTGGCCGCCGTGGTGGCGGGGCTGTCTGTGGAAACGCTGCGGCGGAGGCGGGGTGAGCGAAACTGGCGCCGCCCGGTGCGATACGGCGTGCTGGCGGGCGTCTGCGGGCTCGCTTCGCTGTTGAACCCCTACGGGCCGGCCTTGCACGTCCACGTGGCGGGTTACCTGAATTCCGACTGGATCCGCAACGTGGTCATGGAGTTCCGCTCGCCCAGTTTTCGCACCGAGAACCAGCTGCAATTTGAGGCGTTGCTGCTTGGGGGGCTGCTGGCGGCCGGGTGGCGGCTGGCGCAGGGGCGCATCCACGAGAGCCTTCCGGTGATTCTGTGGGCGCATCTGGCACTGGGCTCGGTGCGGCACGCGCCCCTGTACGCGGTGGTGGCGGCGCCGCTGGTGGCCTCGGCGCTGAGCGAGCTGTGGGAGAAGTGGGAGGCCAGGGCCGGGCGGGGTTCGGTCGCGGCCGTGCTGGGGGCTGTGGCGCGCGATTTCGGCACCCGAGCCGGCCGCCTGACGCCGTGGGCAGCGGCAGGCGTGGCGGCCGTGCTGCTGCTGACGCCGGATCGGAAGTGGCCGCGCGATTTTCCCGACCATGCATTTCCGACTTCGCTGGTGCGCTCGCAGGCATCGCTGTTGCGCCAGGCGCGGGTGTTTACCTCCGATGAGTGGGCCGACTATCTGATCTACCGCAACTGGCCGCGGCAGCGCGTCTTCATGGACGGGCGCAGCGACTTTTACGGTCCTTCGATCGGCAATCAATATATTGCGCTCATGCAGGCGCAGCCGGGCTGGGAGCGGATCCTGGCCCGCTATGGCTGCGACGTCGTGCTGGTGCCGGCCCGCTGGGGGCTCGCCGCGCTGCTCGAAGCCGACCCTGGGTGGCGGCTGGTTGCCGCCGACGGCCGGGCCAAGCTATTCCGGCGCGCCGGCCTCCCAGCTTCTCTGAAGGGAGAGCGCACTAATCTGACCGCCCGTTCCTACCGATAGAACGCCAGGAGGAGTCCCGAGATGAACCAAGGAGCCAGTCTCGGCCGCCAGAGGGTTTGGGAAACGGGCCCGGCGCGGATGTGCTGCGGCGCGACGCGGAGACGACACGGGTGAGAGAGGAGGAACGAGGGACTCTATGGACCGCCGATTCATAACCGTTCTCGGCGTGAGCCTGCTGTTTGCGCTCATTGTTTCGAGCCTGTTTTATCAAATGAGCCGCGGCCGTCGGACCTCTCCCCGAGCGGCGGCGGTGCCGATGAAGGACGTGGTGGTGGCGGCGCGAGAGCTGGAGGTGGGGGCCACGATCCGCCCCGAAGACGTAAAGGCCGCCAAGCTGCCGGCTCCGCTAGTGCCGCAGGGTTCGTTTGCCCGCGTCGAGGAGGTGGTAGGGCGCCCGGTGACGAGCAAGATCCTGGCGGGCGAGCCGGTGTCGGCGGGCCGGCTGGCCGAACGAGGCAGCGGCTTCGGTCTGGCGCCCATCATTCCGACGGGCATGCGGGCGGTCTCGGTGCGGGTCAATGACGTCGCCAATGTGGCGGGCTTTGCCTTGCCGGGCATGAGGGTGGACGTGCTGGCGACCTTGCGGCCTCAGGGCGAGGAGGGACCTCGGACGACCACGGTGCTGCAGAACATCCTGGTGCTTTCGGCCGGACAGCAGCTCCAGCCGGATGCCAGCGGCAAGCCGATCAACGTGCCGGTGGTGACGCTGCTGGTGACGCCCGAGCAGGCCGAGACGCTGACGCTGGCGAGCAATGAGGGGCGCATCCAGCTGGTGCTGCGCAACGCGACCGATAAAGAGGTGCAGAAGACGCCCGGGAAGGTTCTGGCCGAACTGTACGGTGCGCCGCGGCCGGTGGTGCGGCCCGTGCGGGCTCCGGGGCCGGCCAGAGCCGCTGCGGCTCCGCCGCCCGCTCCGGCGCCGCGGCCGGCGGCCGAACCGGAGCCGGAGCAGATCGTGGTCATCCGCGGCACACAGAAAACCGTCGAGGTGTTGGGCAATGCCAGGTCCAATTGACAAATTCGGCCGGCTGGCGGCGGCGTTGCTTGCCGTTGCGGTGGTCCAGGCGGCCGAGCGGATCGAGCTCACCGTGGGGGGCAGCGCGGTGATTGACTATCCGGCGGGAATCAGCCGCATTTCTACGAGCAATCCCGAGGTCGTCGACCCCGTGCCGGTCAGCAAGCGGGAGGTGCTGCTGCAAGGCAAGTCCTACGGCCTGGCGACGGTGGTGATCTGGAGCCCTTCCGGGGAGCGGACGTTTTACTCGGTTACGGTCGGCCAGGATCTGGAGCCGTTGCGAAAGCTGTTGCGGGAGACCTTCCCGAACGAACGGATCGAAGTACAGGCCGGGCGGGATGCCATTGCGCTGACCGGGGAGGTTTCCACCCCGGCGGTGGCCGAACGGGCGGTGGCGCTGGCGACTCCGTTCGGCAAGAGCGTGGTCAACCAGCTCCAGGTGGCCCGGCGCGAGGCGGAAAAGCAGGTGCTGCTGCGGGTGCGCTTTGCCGAAGTGGACCGCAATGCGGCTTCGGCGCTGGGGGCGAATGTGATTCTGACGGGTGCGCTCAACACGGTCGGGCGCACGACCACCGGCCAGTTCCCGGCGCCGAATCTGGCGCAGGCCGGCGCCGGAACCTCTGCGGTCTTCACGCTCAGCGACGCCCTCAATGTGTTTGCGTTCCGGCCGGACTTGAATCTGGGCGCCTTCGTGAAGGCGCTCCAGACGCAGGGGCTGCTGCAGATTCTGGCGGAGCCCAACCTGGTGGCAACCGAAGGCAAAGAGGCCAGCTTCCTGGCGGGGGGCGAATTTCCGGTGCCGGTGGTGCAGGGGGGCGCCAATGTGGGGGCGGTGACGATCCAGTTCCGCGAGTTCGGGATCCGGCTGTCGTTCACGCCGCTGGTGACCGATCGCGACACCATCAAGCTGCACGTCAAACCCGAGGTGTCCTCGCTGGATTTTGCCAACGGGCTGCAAATTTCCGGGTTTCTGGTCCCGGCGCTTTCGACGCGCCGCCTGGAGACGCACATCGAGCTGCGGCAGGGCCAGAGTTTCGCGATTGCGGGGCTGCTGGACGACCGCGTTACGGAGAACCTCTCGCGAGTGCCCGGCCTGGCGAGCATTCCGTTGCTGGGGGCTCTGTTCAAGAGCCGGCAGGTGAGCAAGTCCAAGACGGAGCTGTTAGTGCTGGTGACACCGGAAATCGCCCGGGCGGTGGAGGCCACTGCGGCGCCGTCGCTCAAGATGCCGCAGGAGTTTCTGAAACCGGAAGGCGAGGGTGGGGCGCGAC
Source organism: Acidobacteriota bacterium (assembly GCA_037446115.1). Lineage (GTDB taxonomy): Bacteria > Acidobacteriota > Terriglobia > Bryobacterales > Bryobacteraceae > JANWXD01. Next base: position 55,569 of record JBBIJF010000018.1, read on the forward strand.
GGCGGTGAGCAGGAGAGATTGTCCGAGACGGTCATGGCGGGGCTGCGAGCCATTCTGATTGCGCCGAACCGAGCTCTGGCGGCCGAGTTCCGCGGGAGTGTGAAGGCGAGCCGTGTGTTTGAGATTGTCGGGGATCTGGAGCACTATCCGGAGCCGCGGGCCCTGGAGCGCGGAGTGCGGCAGTGGCGAGCCTCCGTCGTGCTGGTGGACATCTCGGCCGACCGCCAGGCTGCCGGTGAGCTGTTGCGTCTTGGGGCGTCGCAGCGCTGGGGAGTGCCGGTGGTGGCGCTGCACACGGCTCAGGATCCGGAGGCGGTTCTGTGGGCGCTCCGGCAGGGCGCCAGTGAGTTTTTGCACGCTCCGTTTGAAGCGGCCGCGCAGAAGGAAGCCGCTGAAGCGCTGCTGCGGCTGGGAGCTCCCGTGGAGACGGCCGAGCGGCAGGGAAGGGTGCTGGCCTTTGCGAGCGTCAAGCCGGGGGCGGGAGCGACCACGCTGGCCTGCCACACGGCACTCGAGCTGAAGCGGTTGACCGGAGAGGAGGTTCTGCTTGCGGATCTTGACCGTACGGCGGGGATGGTGGGCTTTTACCTGGGGATCCGGAGCACGCCCAACGCCGAAGATGCGCTAGCCCAGGTCGAGGCTCTCGACACTGCCCGCTGGACCTCGCTTACCACCCCCTGCCGGGGTGTGGCGGTGTTGCCGGCTCCGGCGGCGCCGCCGGAGGCTCCGTTCCAGCCGGGGCGGCTAGAGGAGCTGCTGGCGGCGGCACGCCGGGCCTACGACTGGGTGATTCTGGATCTTCCGGCCGCGTTTCATCGGCACAGTCTTCAGGTTCTGTGGAGTGCGGACACATCGTTTCTGGTCACCACACCGGATCTGGCCTCGCTTTATCTGGCGCGGAAGGCCGTCCGCCTGCTGTCGAGCCTGGGCCTGACCGAGGAACGGGTCCGGATGCTCGTCAACCGCCATGTGGCCGCGGCGGAGTTGGGCCCGACGGAGCTCCGAAAGATTCTGGAGTTCCCGGTTTATGGATCCTTTCCGGAGGGCGGTGACTCAGTCTCCCAGGCTCTCGCGAGCGGCAACGGGCTGGAGCCGGGCAGCGCCATGGAGCAGGCCATCGGCGAGTTTGTCGCGGGCTTGGCGGGGGTGTCGGGAGAAGTCAAGCGCTCGGGAGTGTCCTGGGGCGCCGGGCTGGCGCTATCCGGGATCCGGGCCTGAGGAGGAGTGAACGATGCCAGTCGAAGAGCGGTTGCGCGCCACGGAGACCAGCTGGGAGCAGCGCCTGATGAGGGACACGGGACGGCTGCGGGTGCCGCTGAAGGCGGAAGCCCAGGAACTGAAGTTCCGGCTGCATCGCAAGCTGCTCGAAAAGATCAACCTGGACGCTCTGGCGATGATTGACGATCAGCGCGTGCGCACGGAGGTGCGCCAGGCGCTGGTGTCGCTGCTCGAAGAGGAGCCGACGCTGCTGAGCGCGGCCGAAAAGCAGCAGATCTGCGAGGAGGTGCTGCATGAGGTGTTCGGGCTGGGCCCGCTCGAGCCGCTGCTGGCCGATCCCACGGTCTCCGACATTCTGGTGAACACGCACAAGGCCGTGTATGTGGAGCGCGGGGGCGTGCTGGAGCTGACCAATGTCGTCTTCCGCGACGACAACCATCTGCTGCGGATCATTGACAAGATCGTTTCGCAGGTGGGGCGGCGGATTGACGAATCCACGCCCATGGTGGACGCGCGGCTCAAGGACGGCTCGCGGGTCAACGCCATCATTCCGCCGCTGGCGGTGGACGGGCCGCTGCTGTCCATCCGCAGGTTTTCGGTGGACAAGCTGATGCCCGCCGATCTGGTGGAACGCAAGTCGCTGTCGCCGGGGATGATGGAACTGCTCGAGGCGGCGGTGCGGGCGCGGCTGAACATCATCATCTCCGGGGGCACGGGCGCCGGCAAAACGACGCTGCTCAACGCTCTTTCGGCCTTCATCTCGCCCAAGGAGCGCATTGTGACCATCGAAGACGCGGCCGAGCTCCAGCTCAAGCAGCCGCACGTGGCGCGGCTGGAGACGCGCCCGCCGAACCTGGAAGGTCAGGGGGCGGTGCGTCAGCGGGAGCTGCTCATCAACAGCCTGCGCATGCGTCCGGACCGCATCGTGGTGGGCGAGGTGCGCGGCGAGGAGGCGCTGGACATGCTGCAGGCGATGAACACCGGACATGACGGCTCGTTGACCACGATCCACGCCAACTCGCCCCGAGATGCGATTTCGCGTCTGGAGGTGATGGTGTCGCTGGCCAGCGCCAACATGCGGCTGAGCGCCATCCGCCAGCAGATTGCCAGCGCGGTGCAGCTGTTTGTGCAGGTGTCGCGGCTGAGCGACGGGGCACGGCGGGTGACCAGCATCACGGAGGTGACCGGCATGGAGGGGGACGTCGTGACGCTGCAGGACCTGTTCGTGTTCGAAAAGCTGGGGCTGACGCCGGAGGGACGCGTGCGGGGGCGGTTTGCGGCCACGGGCATCCGGCCGAAGTTCTACGAGCGGCTGCTGGCGGCGGGCATCCGGCTGCGGCCGGAGTTGTTTGACGAGGTGGTGGAGGTTTGAAGTCATGCTGACGGTTGTCGTGGCCGCCGCCGCCTCCTGGCTGTGTGCGGTGCTGTGCTGGTGGTTGCTGACGCGACTCTGGCGCAAGTCCGAGATCAAACGGTTTCAGGACCGTCTGGGCGCCGCCCCGGCCCGCAAGAGCAAGAAGGCCGAGGCGCCGGTGCTGCTGCCGCGGGAGGACCTCGACACCGGGCGGCTGGTGCGGCGCATTCTGGAGCGGCTCCGCCTGGATGCAAAACTGGCGCTGCTGATCGAGCAGGCCGACCTGCGCTGGCATGTGGCGCGGATGATTCACGGCTCGCTGGCGCTGTTTCTGTGCGGCTTCGCCGTGGTCTGGTACGTCGCTCCCGCCTGGCGGATGCTGGCTCTGCCCGCAGGGGCGCTGGCCGGGGCGCTGCCGCTCGTTTACGTACTGCGCCGGCGCCAGGCGCGGCTGCGGCGATTCGAGGCGCAGTTTCCCGAGAGTCTGGATTTTGTGGCGCGCTCCCTGCGCGCCGGTCACGCGTTTTCGGTGTCTCTGGAGATGCTCCACAAAGAGTTCCAGGATCCGCTGGCTGCCGAGTTTCGCAGGACCTTTGAAGAACACAACCTGGGCCTTCCTCTGGAGGTGGCCCTGGAAAAGCTGGCCAAGCGGGTGCCGCTGATGGACGTGCAGTTTTTCGTGTCGGCGGTGATGCTGCAGAAACGCACGGGCGGCAACCTGGCCGAACTACTGGACAAGCTGGCGTATGTGATCCGGGAGCGGTTCAAGCTGCGGGGCCGGATCCGGGCGGTGAGCGCTCACGGGCGCATGACGGGCTACGCGCTTTCGGCGATTCCGGTGATGGTGGGTCTGATGATGTTTCTGGTCAACCGGGAATGGGTCACGTTTTTCTTCACGGATGAAACGGGCCGGATGATGCTGGCGGCGGCGCTGGGCTTGCAGATCATCGGATACGCGGTCATCAAGAAGATCGTCTCGATCGAAGTCTGAGCTATGGAACTGGCTGGCGCAGCGGTGGTGTTCTTTCTGGTGGCGGCGTTCACCGCGCTGGCGGGGCTGCGGCTGTGGGCGCGTCCGAAGGCGGTCATCGAGCGGCTGACGGGGCCCGGGGTCGAGACGGCCACGGTGCCGACCCATCCGAGCCTGGCGTTTCGCGAGCTGCTCAAGCGGCTGGGCGAGGCGGTGCCGACGCCGAGCAAGGAGGCCGGGCGGCTGGAGCGGCGCCTGGTCCGGGCCGGTTACCGGAAGCCGGGGGCGGCACGGGTGGTCAACGGGGCGCGGGTGCTGCTGGCGGTGGTGGTGCCGCTGGTGGTTTATGCGCTGGTGCAGTCCTGGGCTCCGGGCTCGGAGAACCTGCCCCTGCTGGTCGGGGGCGCCGTGGTGATGGGGTACGCGGCGCCGGGCGCCTGGGTGGACTGGAAAGCCAAGCGGCGCCAGCGACGCATTCGGCGGGGCCTGCCCGACGCGCTCGACCTGCTGGTGATCTGCGTGGAATCCGGCCTGGGACTGGATCAGGCGATCATGCAGGCGGCCAAAGAGATGGAGATCGCGCACCCGGATATCAGCGACGAGTTCGCCCTGGTGAACGTAGAGATGAAGGCCGGGGTGCGGCGCGCCGAGGCGCTACGCCATCTGGGAGAGCGCAGCGGCGTAGACGAGCTCAAAAAGCTGGTGGCCGTGCTGATCCAGGCGGACCGCTTTGGCACGAGCGTAGCCCAGAGCCTGCGCACCCATTCGGACTTTCTGCGCGTGCAAATGCGCCAGAAAGCCGAGGAACAGGCCGCCAAGCTCGGCGTGAAGCTGGTGTTTCCGATCTTCTTCTGCATTCTGCCGACGCTGTTCGTGGTGACCGTCGGCCCCATGGCGGTGCGCATCCTGCGGGAGGTGCTCCCCATGATCGCCAACATGTAAGGGCGGAGGAATTCTCAAAGGAAAGGAGGAAGTGCGATGGATACGGCGACCATCCGAATCATCTGCGCGGTGCTGGCCGTGGTGCTGCTGGGGCTGATCATCCTGCGCCGGCGGCGCAGCGCCGAATGAAGTGCTTGCGGCGGGAGCTCGAAGCGGGACGGAGCGGGGCGGCGCCGTCCCGCGTGTTTTTTTCACTTGTTTCTGAAGTTTTCCCCGTAAGATTGAGAGTGAGTGTGGCGACGCGGCTGTCTGTGGACATGGCTCATGTTGGTGCTCTGGTACGGGCCGGCCGAGGCTGCGCCGCAACCCAACGCCTACGTCGGTAGCGAAGTCTGCCGGAAGTGCCACCCGGACGTCTGGCTCAACTTTTACAAGAATCCCCACTATAAGACCCTTGCCTCGGGCAAAGAGCCGCCCGAACGCACGGGTTGCGAAGGCTGTCACGGTCCCGGCCAGGCGCACGTCCAGGCGCTCGGCGATAAGGCCGCCATTCGGGCCTTTTCGGAGATGGCGCCGCGCCAAGTGTTGGACGCATGCCTGGCTTGCCACGGCGCGGACCTCTCCAAAGTCCACCTGGAGCGCTCCGCGCATACGCTGGCCGGCGTGGACTGCTCCGCCTGCCACTCCATCCACCGTTCCCCCGTTGCAAAGTTTCTGCTGGCCAAGGTGCAACGTGAAGTCTGCTACGGCTGCCATGGCACGGTGCGCAGCCAGTTCTCGATGCCTTTCAAGCACCGGGTGAACGAAGGCTTCATGGAGTGCACGGACTGTCACAACCCGCATGGTGCGCCGGCGCCGGTGTGGCGGCTGGGGCTGCGGCCGCGCCTGGTCGAGGCGGCGCTGGCCACCGAGGAACCGTGCCTGAAGTGTCACTCCGACAAGCGCGGCCCGTTCGCTTTCGAACATCCGGCCGTCCGCGTGGACGGCTGTGAAACCTGTCATCAACCCCACGGCTCGATGAACGCGCGATTGCTGCGGAGGCCGGCGGTGTTCACGCTGTGTCTGGAGTGCCACACGGGAATGGGGAACTTCGGAAGGCAGGGAGACGGTATTACGGTGCAGTCGGCGAGTCACGATATGACGAACCCGCGCTATCAGAACTGCACGAGCTGTCACGTGCGGATTCACGGGTCGAACGCAGATTCACGGTTTCTGCGATGAGAGGTGCGGCACAGGCTCTGGCGCTCCTGTGGACGGCGATGCAGTTGGCCGGCCAGCCGACGGTTGCGCCCACGCCGGAAGCTGTCGGTCCGGCGCGCGGCCGCGAGGCCGGAAACTACAACGTCGTGCAGTGGTTCGAGACCGGCTACCGGCTCCGGTCCGTGGGCGGCAACGCCGGAAAGTACCGCAGCGATGTGAACTTCGGAAACGGGGTGCGGTTACTCGGAGGCCGGCTGAGCGTCAACTCGCGTGATGGTCACGGGCGTTTCTTCGACGAGATCGTGCTCGGTATGCAAGGCCTGGGTAACGATCCATACCAGCTTTCCTCGCTGCGCGTTCAGAAGAACGGTGCCTACCGCTACGACTTCACCTGGCGCCTGGATCAGTACTACAATCCTGCGCTCACCATCGCCCAGGGGCAGCATTTCCTCAATACCGAGCGGCGCCTGCAAGACCACGAGCTCACGCTGCTGCCCCAGTCGAGCTGGCGGCTGATACTGGGGTACACGCGGAACCGGCAGGACGGGCCGGGATTGACCACGGTGCAGCAGTTCGACTCGCGCGGTGACGAATTTCCGCTGTTCGCCGACGTCCGCCGCGAACGCAACGAGTACCGGCTCGGCGGTGAGATCCGGCTGTTCGGGGTGCGGCTGAACTGGCTCCGCGGTTGGGACAACTACAAAGAGGACACGCGGGCATTTCTCGCTCTTCCGTCGGCGGGCAACAATCCGGCGGATCTGACTGCGCTCGAGGCGTTGCGTCGCGACGAGCCGTATCGGGGCAGCAGCCCTTACTGGCGCCTGAACCTGCGGGCGGAGGGCCGCGTCTTTGCCGCGAATGCACGCTATGCGTACACGGCGGGGCGGCGCCGTTTTGTCTTCGACGAGAGCGCGGCCGGGATCGACCGTCTGGGCGCGGCGCGCAACCGCCAGATTCTGTTGTCCGGGGCGGGCCGGCGGCCGGTTGCGGCGGGCAGTCTGACCCTGAGTGTCGCGCCGGGATCCCGGCTGAGGGTGGCAAGCCACACGGCGTTTCACCACACGCGAATGGAGGGCGATTCGTCGTTTCGCGAGGTGAACAACCTAACGCTCGGGAGCGCGCTGATTTTCTTTCAGTTTCTGGGGATCCGCACCATCAGCCAGACCACGGAGGCGACTATACGTCTGGCCGATCGCGTCGCGCTTTACGGCGGCCATCACTACTCGGCGCGGCGCATCCGCTCGCTCGAGCAGTTCCGCACCGGGCCGGTGCTCGAACGGTTGCCCGCCGAGCAGGACAACGTGTTCCACTCCGGGCAGGCCGGGATCCGGCTGGCGCCGCGGAAACCCCTGAGCGTGAACCTCGAAGCCGAGGTGGGCCGGACCGATCGTGCCTTTCTGCCGATTGGGGAGCGCAACTATCACGGTTTTGGGGCGCGCCTGCGGTACCGGACGCGCACGCTCACGTGGTCCGTGGCGGCGCGCACGAATTACAACACGAACGCTGTCTCGTTCTCCGCTCACAGTTCGCGCAGCCGTATCTATTCGGCGGAGCTTTCGTGGACGCCGGGCGGCCGGTTTTCGCTGGACGCCGCCTACGGGAAGCTTCACCTGGACACGATTTCCGCTCTGGCGTTTTTTGCGGCGGGCCGGCTCAACTTCCAGGATCGGTCGCTGTACGCCAGCAACCTGCACAGCGGGACGTTGGGCGCACGTTTTGAAATCGGGCGGGTCAGTCTGTATGCGGGTTACAGCCACGTGGAGGATGCCGGAGGCGATCGCCGTAGGGCGCCGGGAGCAGTTGCCTCGCTGCCGGCGTTTGTCGCCGCCCAGACGTTTCCGGCGGCTTTCCGCAGCCCGCTGGCCCGCCTGTCGGTGAGATTGCACAGCAAACTGCGCTGGAATTTCGGCTACCAGTATTACGGCTACCGCGAGGAATTCTCAGGGCGGCAGGGTTACCGGGCGCACACGGCCTATGCGAGCGTGCTATGGTCATTTTGAGAGATGCCGCTCCGCTTCACCCTGTTCAACGCGATCACGCTGTTGATCGCGGCCGTCACGCTCGCAACGGGAGTGGCGCTGGCGCGCGGCAAGCTGCGACCGAACTGGCTCCTTGCCTACTACGTGCTCATCGCGGCCTACTGGAAGGTTTTTGAAGGAGCTTTGAACGGCGTGTGGGTCGTTGCCGGGCTGAGCTGCGCCGTGCTTTTGCGATTCAACTTACCGGGAGGCGGCGGAGAGCGCGCCGTGCGGTGGGGCGCGCTGGCTGCTTTGGCTTACGTCTTCCTGCGGGGCGTGGACCTGATCCTCGGAGGGGAGCTTTTCTACTTACTCTTCCACCGGTAGCCCCGCTTCCTTCCAGGCCCGCCAGCCTCCGTCGAGCGAGATGACATCGGTGTAGCCCATCTTGCCCAAGGATTCGGCCGAAAGCACCGAACGGTAGCCCCCGCCGCAATAGAGCACGATTTTGGTGTTCTTGTCCGGGACGTGAGTTTCGATGTCGCGCTCCAGAATGCCGCGACAGAGGTGGAGGGCGCCCTTGGCGTGGCCGGCCGCCCACTCGCTCTCCTCCCGGACGTCAATCAGCACGAACTTCTCGCCCGAGGCGGCGAGTTTCTTGAATTCGTCAATACCGAAATGCTTGACCCGTGTCTTGGCCTCCCTCACCAGTGCCAGAAACCCGGGGTTGTGGCGGTGGCCGCTTGTCATGGCGAGGAAATTCTCTCAATCCGGGCCCCGAGAGCGCCCAGCTTCTGCTCGATTCTCTCATATCCACGGTCGATGTGGTAGACCCGGTCAATCAACGTCTCACCGCGGGCCACGAGGGCTGCCAGGACCAACGAGGCGCTGGCGCGCAGGTCCGAGGCGATCACGGCGGCGCCGGTCAGTTGGCGGGGTCCTGTGACGATGGCCTGCCGTCCTTCCAAGCGGATGTCGGCTCCCATGCGCATGAGCTCGAGGGCGTGCATAAAACGGTTCTCGAAAATCGTCTCCGTGATGACGGAGACACCTTCGGCCTGAGTCATCAGAGCCATAAACTGAGCCTGGAGATCCGTGGCGAAACCGGGGTATTCTTCGGTGGTGACGTCCACGGCCACCAGGCGTCCGGGACGGCGCACGCGGAGCGCGCCGGCTCCGGCTTCGGTGATTTCTGCTCCGGCCTGGCGGAGCTTGACCAAGAGCGCGCCCAGGTGCTCCGGCACGCAGTCCGTCACGAGGACGTCGCCGGCGGTGATTGCGCCGGCGATGAGGAAGGTTCCGGCTTCGATCCGGTCCGGAATGATGGTGTGGGCGGCGCCGTGGAGGCGCGTGACCCCTTTTACGCGGATGGTGGCAGTGCCCGCACCCTGGATGCAGGCGCCCATTGTGGAAAGCAGCTCCGCCAGATCCACGACTTCGGGCTCGCGCGCGGCGTTTTCGAGCACGGTCTCGCCGTCGGCGAGCACCGCGGCCATGAGCAGGTCTTCCGTCCCGGTGACGGTAATTCGGTCGAAATGGACGCGTGCGCCGCGCAGTCCGTTTGGGGCTTCGGCCTGGATGTAGCCGTGCTCTTGAGAGATCCTGGCGCCGAGCGCCTCCAGACCGGCCAGGTGCAGATTGATGGGGCGGGCTCCGATGGCGCAGCCGCCGGGCAGAGAGACGCGCGCCCGGCCGCAGCGGGCCACCAGCGGTCCGAGGACAAGGCTCGAGGCGCGCATGGTCTTGACGAGCTCATAGGGAGCTTCCGGCCTGCGGATCTCCGCTGCGGTGACGGAAAGGGCGCCGTCGCGCTCCTCGACCGCCGCGCCGCAGTATTCCAGCAACTGGCGCATGGTGCGGATGTCCCGCACGGCCGGGACGCGGTGGAGAATGACCGGCTCGGGCGTCAGAAGGCAGGCGGCCATGGCGGGAAGAGCGGCGTTCTTGGCGCCGCTTGTCGTAACCCGGCCTTCAAGCCGGACACCGCCGCGCACCAGGAACCGGTCCATCGCTTCAACTCCTCAAGGCTTCCGAGAGGCGGCCCCCGGCCTCGGTAAGGCGGCGGAGAGCTTCGTCGCGGGGAAGCTTGAGCCGGGCCATGAGGATCGCCACCTTGACGTCGCCTCGGGCCTCATCGAGCAACCGGGCGGCCTCTGCCGCCTCGACACTCGCGAACTGCCGGATGATCCTGCGGGCGCGCTCGATGAGCTTGGTGTTCTTGGTTTGGACGTTCACCATCAGGTTACCGTAGACATGTCCCAAGCGGATCATGACGGCGGTCGAAATCATGTTGAGGACGAGTTTGGCGGCCGTGCCCGCCTTCATGCGCGTGGAGCCCGCGATAATTTCGGGGCCTGTGAGCGGAACGATGGCGATATCCACCTGCCGCGCCAGTTGCGACTCAGGGTTCGCGGTCAGGCCCACTGTTACGGTTCCGAGCCGGCGTGCGGCGGCAACGGCGCCGAGCACGTAAGGAGTGCGGCCGCTGGCTGAAACGGCCACGAGAACGTCGCCCACTGTGAAGCCGCGATCGAGCAGGTCGCGTTCGCCGGCCGCCGCGTCATCTTCACTGGCCTCCGTGGCCCGGGCAAGGGCCTTTTCTCCGCCCGCGATCACGGCCTGGACAAGATCGGGGGAAACACCGAAGGTAGGGGGGCACTCGGCTGCATCCAAGGCCGCGAGGCGGCCGCTGGTGCCGGCGCCGATATAGAACAGCCTTCCGCCACGGCGAAGCGCCGACTCGATCGCTTCGACGGCGCGCGCAATATTGGGGATCTCGGCTGCCACCGCCGGCGGGACCTTGTGGTCTTCGTCGTTGATGATTCGAAGGATCTGCTCGACAGGCAGAGCGTCTATAGCGCGGGAGGCGGGGTTGGTCTGTTCGGTGACGAGTTCGTCGGGCATGCGCCACAGCAGCACATGCTCGGCCTGCAACCGCCGGGCATGGGCCACTCCTTAATGTAATCAGAAACCAACGTGCTCGGGGATGTGCACCCGCGAGGCAGCGGCGCGTGGCGGTTCCATTGGCGGGGTCCGGACCGGCTTGAGGCCGGCTAGTGGCGCGCACTTAAGTACTAGTACAATTCAAACAATACTAGTACTTTAGTTTCGAATCCTGGCGGTCAAAGGTATAAGCAGAATGTAATCAACGGATTGCGATGATGAGTTCCGCGTGTCCACTCCCACATCCCCCCACTTTTAACGCTAATAAAGTGTTGACCCGAATGAGGGGTTAGGTTATCATCAGTTGATGTCTGAAGACGGAGGCAGACAAGACATGAAGAAGATTATTTTGGGAATCGCGGTTGTTCTGACTCTGATGGTGGGAACTGCGGCAGCCACGCCGGTTTGTACGAGCGGGGCGGACGTATTAACGCTGGGCACGTGCCAGTTCGGAGGGCTCACCTTCAGCGGATGGGGCGTTGCTGGCGCGGGGTTGACGAGTGTGACTGTCTTTTTCGGACAGAACAGCAACACGTCGGGTAGCACGGTGTTCGTCAACTTCCAAGTAACACACATACCGAGTCCCGTCTCGGCAGCGGACATCCTGCTCTCATACGCGGTTTCAGGCGGGCTGATCGGAGTAGACCTGTTTTTGGGTACACACGTGGCTCCGGTGACGATCATTGAGAACGTGTGCGCCGTGCCGTTTGTGCAAGGGTCCTGCCCGTCCGGGAACCTCCTGGCGAGCTACGCAGTCAACTCAAGCAATCCCACCAACGCGGCCTTTTTTGCGCCGCATCAGACCATTTACATCGTAAAAGACATCCAGCTGGGCCCTGGGGCGTCAATCAGCGACTTCACCAACAGCCATCACGTTCCGGAACCTCTGACTCTTTCCTTGACGGGTCTAGGTCTGCTGGCGGCGGGCTGGCTTGGACGCCGCCGCGTCCGCGGGTAGACATCGCGAGATTCCACGACAGGCATTAAAAGCCGGGCGTAAAAACCCGGCTTTTTCTTTTCTTCGGAAGGAGGCCTTCGCGGGGCATGGCGCCGCCGCTCAGATGGGCTTCCAGCGGTTCGAGGCCGACACGATGCCCGTGGAGGTCAAAGAGGGGAACAATGGGGCGAGTTCAGGCCGAGAACGAGCTGCCGCAGCCGCAGGTCGAACGTACGTTGGGGTTGGTGAACTTGAAGCCTGAGCCTTCGATCGTTTCCACGTAATCCACCTCGGCTCCGTCAAGGTAGAGCATGCTGGCCTGGTCAATGAAGACTTTGAGCCCGTCGAAGTTGTAGACCTTGTCGAGCAGCCCAGGGTTGTTTTCGAATGCCATAGAGTAGGTAAAGCCGGAGCAGCCACCTCCGACCACCGCGATGCGGAGTCCCGCAGGCTTGGGGTCCTGCGTCTCCATAATCTCCTTGACTTTGCCAATGGCTCGTTCGGTCAGTTGGATCATTGCCGTTCCCTCTGGTGGAATCTGTTCTACCCCTCATTGTAGCGGCTTGCTCCGGAGATTTCCAGCGGCGGCTCACCGAGGCGCGCACACCCACTGAGGGAGAGGCCCACATTTCGGGAGGAAGGCTGAGGGAGCGGATCTGCTATGTTGGATGAGAAGCCGCCTGGAGATCCGCCCCAGGCGGCCTTCGGCCCGAAACCACCGGAGTTTGCAGCGCGTCCCACTGCATGTATGGACGGGATGAGCGGTGCGCTCCCACTGGCGGTTTCCGGCGAGAGGATCCCGGTGAGGGCGAATGTGGACCACCGCAATTCCGAAGAAGCCCACCTGGTGCGCCGCATCCAGCAGGGCGACGAGATGGCGTTCCGCGAGGTGGTCGAGCGCTACCAGAGCAAGGTCTTCTCGATCATCTACGGGATCCTGCGCAACCGGAACGACGCCGAAGACATCGCCCAGCAGGTTTTTGCCAAGATCTATTTCTCGATTCGGAGCTTCGACTTTCGCAGTTCCCTGCTGACGTGGATCTACAAGATCACCATCAACGAGTGCTACGACTACCTGCGGAAACGGCGAGTGCGCAAGCTGGTCTACGAGAGCGATTTTTCCGAGGAAGACGTCCTGCGACTCCGTAACTCGGAGGCGGCGATGGATCAGGGGCCTTCGGTGGAAGGCGACCTGGCGCGGCGGGACTACGTAGTGAAGCTGCTGGCGAAGCTGCCGGAAGAAGACCGGACGCTGATGCTGCTCAAGGAAGTGGAAGGCCACTCGGTTGAGGAGCTTGCACAGATGACGGGGTTGAATCAGAATACGATCAAGGTCAAGCTGTTCCGGGCGCGCCAGAAGCTGCTCAAGGCCGCTGAGAGGCTGGACCGGGCCCCCGGCGCGGCGCCGGCCTGAGGCGGCAGGCTTCCCAAGGCGGGCAATCAGATCCGCCGGGAAGAGAAAGAGGCACAATGAGGGAAGAAGACGCGATGCACGGCGTGATCAGGGAACACCTGGAGGAGTATCTGGAAGGCGATCCCCGGCACAGAGTTCCCCCGGACTTCCATGCTCACCTTCGGGAGTGCCGGGACTGCCGGGTGATGGTCGGGCGCATGCAGGTGCAGGCCGATCTGGTGCGGGGTTTGCGGTGCCCGACAGAGGGACTGGATCCAGCGGTGGGGTTTTACGCGCGTGTGGCGATGCGAATTGAAGCCGAGCGCGCTGCGTCCTTCTGGAATGTGTTCTCCGACCCGGTGTTTGGCAAGGTGCTCGTATTCGCCTCGCTGGCGGCCTTTGTGTTGCTGGGCGGATACCTGATCTCGAGCGAGCGCAGCTACGCCCATCGGGATGCTCCGATGATGCTGATCGCCCAGGAGCCGCCCGAATATGAGCTGGTCGGCTCGGGCCCTGAGCAGGACCGGCAGGCCGTACTGGTTACGCTGGCCAGCTACGAGGAGTGACCTCATGGTCCCCCGATGCCCCTCCTGGCATAGCCCGCGCGTACTGCTCTCTCTGGTCCTGGTCTTTTTGTGCGGCATGATGGCCGGCGCGCTGCTGATGCGGTACGGCGTCCATGGTGTGCTGCACGGGCGCGAGCCGGCTCTCGACCCGAGACTCACGGTCGAGAACCTCCGCAGAGAGCTGGATCTGACTCCGAAGCAGGCCCAAGAGCTGAAGATCATTCTTGACGACTTTGTGATGTACGTCCAGAGCCTGCAGTCGCAAATGGACGAGCTGCGCGGCGCGGGCAAAGAGCGGATCCGCCGCATTCTCAACCCGGAACAACAACGGAAATTTGATCGCCTGCTGGGCCAGCTTCAGGCCCGCCAGCACCGCTGAAAGCGTTCTATCCCGTCTTCGCCATCAACTCTCGAATCCGCCCTTCTTCCTCTTTTGGCGGACGGTTGCGCAACGCCGCCTGAAGTTCCTGGCGTGCGGCGGCTTTGTCGCCTTTTTGGAGCAGCGCCATGGCATAGTGATAGCGGAAGGTGGGATTGTTGGGCTGCCTGGCGATCAGCTCACGGTAGATGGCGATCGCATTGTCGCTCAGGTTCTTCTTGATGTAGATCCAGCCCAAGGTGTCGGAGACGTCGTCGGAGTTGGGCAGGCGCTGTTTGGCGCGCTGGGCATAAGTGAGCGCCAGATCGAGATCGCCTCCCATGTCGGCGATGACGTAGGCCAGGTTGTTCAAGGCGACCGGGCTGTCGGGTTCAAGCTTGAGGATCTGTTCGTAGGCCGCTTTGGCCTCGGCCACGCGTCCCGTGGCGTGAAGCAGCAGGGCGAGGGGGTAATGGAAATTCGGGTCGCGGGGACGGAGGTCCCGGGCCTGTTTGAACTGGTTCAACGCACCGTCGAGGTTGCCGAGGCGGCGGTAGACTTCACCGAGGCGGGCATGGTGCTCGGGGGAGCCCGGCTCCCGCGTCACGAGTCGCTCGTAGACCGGCGCTGCGGCGTCGTATTTCCCGGCGAGCACGAGCACATTGGCTTCCGCCAGCCAGAGGCGGGGTTCGTCCGGCAGGCGGCGTTGCTCCTGGCGGAGCATCCCGAGGGCTTGATCGAACCGCCGTTCTGCGGCGTAGGCCTCAATCATCCCCAGGAAGCAGTCCAGGTCCCCGGGTTGCCGGCGGTGACACTGCTCAAAGGCCTTTTGGGCGTCGGCGTAGCGCTGTGATTGGTACTCGATGCGACCGAGCTGAAGCAAAGCGTCCCGGGAGTTCGGATAGACGCGTAACAGCTCGATGAGCTGCCGGCGGGCCTGGTCCCTGTCTCCGGACCCGGCCAAGGCCGCGGCGCGGATCAGCCCGGCCCCCAGATGGTTGGGCGCCCGCGTCAGGGTCTCGTTGGCCTGCTGCAGCGCGGGGGCCCATTCTTTCTTGTCCAGGTGGAGCTGGGCCAGGAGCAGGCGCGGGGGCAGATAGTCTGGCTGCAAGCGGACGGCTTCCCGCAACTGGTTCTGTGCCGCCTCGAGGTTGCCCTGGAGACGGTGGGCGCGGCCCAGATGGAAGCGCATGACCGCATTGTTGGGCGAGCGCGCCACGGCGGCCTGAAGTTCCTTGAGCGCCGCTTCGACGCGCTCCCTGCCGCCCAGGTCGAGCAGCACGGCCGCATGCAAAGCCTGGAGGTCCGCTTCGCCGGGGTGCTCTTTCATCAATTCGCTGAGATAGCGGGCGGCTTCCTCTCCGCGCCCCTGCGCGATCATGACCTCGGCGATCCGGCGCTGATAGCTGAGTCTGTCTTTGCTCTGGCCCTTGCGCAGGCCTTCCCGGTAATAGGCCAAGGCCTTGTCGAAGTCGTTGACCCGGGCAAAAAAATCGCCGGCATCGCGCCAGGCCTGGGGGAAATCGGCGGCCTGGGCGGTGAAGCGTTCCAAGACCTTGGCCGCTTCTTCTCTGCGCCCCACCGCAAAATAATGCTGTGCCAGTTCAATGTAGGGCTGGGGCTGTTTCGGATTATTGTCTAGCTTCAAGCGGCGGATGTGCTCGGCTTTGTCGGCCTGGTTGCGGCGGACATACTGCAAATAGAGCGCCTCGTAGATCGGCCCGTAATCTTTTTTGCGCGCGATCAGGTCCATGCCCAGTTTTTCGGCTTCCGCCAGCCGGTCGGCCTCTGCGAGTGTCTGGCACAGCGCCAGGATCAGATCGGGCTGATCGGGCTTGACGGCATTGGCGCGGGTGAAATAGTCCGTGGCGAGCTTCAGATCGCGGTCTCCCCAAGCCAGGTAGCCCATTAAACGGAGTCCGTCGTAGGAGTTCGGATTCCTGCGCAGCATCTGCTGTGCGAGATCTTTGATTTCTTCGTAGACCTGGCGAGGTCTGCGCCCGTCGGCCAGGTAGGCCATCACGTAGAGATCGGCCAGCCGGGCGCGGGCATCGTCGTTGTCGGGCTGCAACTCCACGGCTCGCCGGAATGCGGGAACCGCCTGCTGCCATTCGCCCGTCTTGAGGTAGGTCAAACCGAGGCGGTAATAAGCTTCTCCGTACCGGGCGTCTTTGCGCAGGGCGCTGCGGTACATGATGGAGGCTTCTTTGTACTTGCCGCGCTCGAAGTACTTGTTACCGGTCTCTACGTATCGCCGCTTGATCACGTCGGGGTCGCGCGTGCAGGCGACGCTCAGAAACAGCAGGGCTGTGCAGACCACAGCAGATGGCTTCATCGCCTCGTCTCCGTCTCGGGTGTTTCCCTTTATGATAAATCGGCGGGCGGAGCGATTTAGCGCATCACGGCCAGCAGTTCACCGGTCTGGCGGAGCAGATCGAGCTGGGCGCGTTCCAGGGCATACTGGCTGTCGAAGAGCGCGATCCATTTTTCGTGCTCGGTGAATCGTGCCTCCTCGACCTGGCGCAGCGAGGCGCGCCCCTCCTCCATCTGGGCCAGCAGCAGGGACAGCTGCGCTCGCGCGACTTCGAGATCCAGGCGGGCCACCTCTCGTGCGGCCTGCGCTTCCCGAACCTGCTGCCACAGGCGCCGGGTTTCGACGACGATGCGCCGGCGCGAGCGTTCCAGTTCGATACGCAGGCGGGCTGCGTCGGCGGCCGCCTGGGCCTCCAGGGCCGAGCTGGCGGAACTGCGGAAGGCGGGGATTTGGAACGAAAAGCCGATCTGCCCGTTGTGCCGCTGGAATTTGCGGAAGAAATCCTCGTAGTTGTTAAAGCGGCCGAGCACGGAATACTGCGCGACCAGATCCACGCGCGGCAGTCGCTCGGCTTGATGGGACCGGATTTCGTAGTTCTTGGCGCGCAGGGAAGCGTCAAGGCGGCGCAGTTCGAGACTGTGATCCAGCGCCGCTTGCACGGCCGCTTGTTCCGTGTCCGGCAGCGGCCAGGGTTTCCGATCCGCCGAGATCAGATCCAGCGGCTCATCCGGGTCCAACCCCAGGACGGTAGCTAGAAGACCGATCCGATAGGCGCGCTCGGCCTCGAGGGCAGCCAGACGCTGGCGCGCGCGGGCCAGACTGAGTTCGGCACGGCTGGCCTCGATGGGCAGTTCCCGGCCCTCGGAGACGCGGAGGCGCGTGATCTGGCCGGCTCGCTCGAGGCTTTCCACCTGGTGGCGGGCTGACTCGAGCAGTCGCGAGGCTCGTTCGGCTTCCAGGAAAAGCACCGCCGCCCGATGCGCCGCATCCTCACGTTGCGCCGCCACGTCCAGCGCCGCTCCCCGGGCGGTTTCCCGCGCCTGATCCACCCGGAACTTTTGCGGCCGGTTGAAGACAAACTGCACAGCCTGGGCCTGGAAGATCGAGGGCGCGGAGCCCTCGATGCTGAGCGGGAAGCCGTTGCTGTAGGCCAGGCCACTGCCGCCGGCGATCTTCGGCAGGAACGGATCCCGGGCCACTCGGACGGCTTCGCGGGCCTTGCGTTCCTCCAGGCCGGCGAGCAGCACGTCGGCGTTGCGTTCGACGGCGAGCGCAACAGCCTGCTCGAGGGTCAACGTCCGCGGCTGGGCTCCGGCGGCCCAAGCGGTCATGAGGAGAACCAGAGACAAGCGCTTTGACATACTCCGATTGTGGACCGGAAACGGGCGAGCGGGGCAAGCCGGCTAGCCGCGGGCCGCCCGTTCGAGCAGCTTGCGGGCCTCCCGGCGTGGAGGGTCGTCCGGGGTGAGCTCGGCCTCCAGATAGCGCTCCAGCAGGCGCCGGGCCGCCGCCAGATTCCGTCCGGCTTCAATCCAGGCTGCGGCGCGAGAAAACCATACGCGAGGACTGTCGGGTGCGGCCTTTTGCGCGCGCTCGAAGGCCTCCTCGCTCTCCGAATGGCGACCTTGGCGGGCCAGGAACCGCGCCAGATCAATCCAGCGCCCGGGCTTCGAGGGTTCGAGTTCCGCCGCGCGGCGGTACTCCTTCTCGGCGGTGGAAACGTCCTTCCGCTTCTCCGCCAGACGGGCCAAGGCCCAGTGGTATTCGGCGGGATCGAGTTTGGCGAAGCGCGCCGCCAGGGCCTCGGCTTTTTCGAGCCCTCCTCCCAGAATGCCGGGTGCTTCCAGATAGTATTCAAACAGATCGCTGAGAGCTTCGAGGTTGCCCGGATCCAGTTCGACGGCCTTTTCGAAACTCCTGCGAGCCTTGGTGGCGTAACCCGGGGCCGTCAGGAAACTGGAGGTTTCGGCGCGGCGGCCCCAAGCTTTGCCGAGCCAGTCGTGGTAGATGGAGCTGGCCGGTTCGGCCTGAACCGCACGTTCGAAGGCCGCAACGGCCTTTTTGTAGTCGCCCAGCATGTACCAGCACCGGCCGAGCAGGTGATGGACTTCAGCGGAGCGCTCGCCGGAGGTCTCCAGCAACCGGATGGCCTCTTCGTACTGCGTTTTCTGATAGAGCGCCCGTGCCTGCTCGACGGCGGTCGTAGCTGCGGTGAGGAGAACTGCTGCGGAAAACCAGAGAACCGGCACAGGCCTCATGGAGGATGCTCCGATTGTAGCAGGCCCGGAACATTGCCGCGCCTGAGAGTCTTGTACAATGAGAAAGTAGTGACCGGTTCAGGCCGGCACGTTCCGGTATCCCGCAATTCTCACAACAGACACGAGGATGGGTATGTACGCAGTGATTCAGACGGGCGGCAAGCAGTACCGCGTGAGCCCGGGAGAAAAAATCAGGATCGAAAAGCTTCCCGGAGCCGTGGGCGCGGAGGTTGAGTTCGACCGGGTGCTGGCGGTGGTGAAGGAACCGGGCCACGTGCTGGCCGGCGC
The DNA here is from genome assembly GCA_037446115.1 of Acidobacteriota bacterium. Lineage (GTDB taxonomy): Bacteria > Acidobacteriota > Terriglobia > Bryobacterales > Bryobacteraceae > JANWXD01. The sequence continues at coordinate 74,208 of JBBIJF010000018.1, forward strand.
AGAAGCAGGCGGCGCCAAGGTGCGCGCCGTGATCACCGCCCAGGGCCGGGGAGAAAAAGTAGTGGTCTTCAAGTTCAAGCGGAAGAAGCAATACAAGCGCACGATCGGTCACCGCCAGGCCTACACGGAAGTTCGCGTCAGCGAAATTGTGACCTGAGGAGAGCAGAACATGGCGCACAAAAAGGGGCTCGGCAGTTCGAGGAACGGCCGCGATTCCCATTCCCAGCGGCTGGGGATCAAGGCATTCAGCGGGGAGTTTGTGCCGGGCGGGGCTATTCTGGTCCGGCAGCGGGGCACGCGCTACAAACCCGGCGAGAACGTGGGCCGCGGCAAAGACGACACGCTGTTTGCCCGCATCCCGGGCATCGTAGCGTTCCGTGACCGCGGGCGCCTCGGCAAATTCGTCAGCGTGATTCCGGCTGCGCCTCCGGCCGCGGCGGACTGATCTTTCTCCGAGCGCCGCGCTTTGGCGGTCCCGTTCCCCCGCTGCCCCGGGAAACCGACGTTTTCATGTTTGTTGACGAAGTCACCATTCGCGTCAAGGCCGGGGATGGAGGGAACGGTTGTGTTGCGTTCCGGCGCGAAAAGTATGTCCCGCGCGGTGGTCCGAGCGGGGGTGACGGAGGCCGGGGCGGAGACGTAATCCTGGTTTCCTCGGAGCATTACAATACCCTGCTTCATTTCCGGTTCGATCCGGAGCACCGCGCCGAGCGGGGCCGCCATGGGGAAGGGAGCAACCGAGCCGGCCGGGACGGGGCTTCCGTCGAGCTGCCTGTGCCCGTGGGCACGCTGGTGTATGATGCTGCTACGGGAGAGCTCCTCCATGACTTCACAAGGCCGGGCGAGCGTTTCGTCGTGGCCCGTGGCGGGCGCGGCGGGCGGGGCAATGCCCGGTTTGCCACCTCACGGCGGCAAGCGCCGCGGTTTGCCGAACCCGGCCAACCGGGCGAGGAGCGCGTGCTCCGGCTGGAGTTGAAGCTCCTGGCCGACGTGGGCCTGGTCGGTTTTCCGAACGCAGGCAAGTCCACACTGATCTCGCGCATTTCCGCAGCCCGCCCCAAGGTCGCCGACTACCCCTTCACCACGCTCGAGCCGCACCTGGGAGTGGTATCGGTGGACGGGTACCGCACGTTTGTCGTGGCGGACATTCCGGGTCTGATCGAAGGTGCGCACGCAGGCCACGGTCTGGGGATCCGTTTTCTGCGGCACATTGAACGCACCCGCCTGCTGGCGCACCTAGTGGATGTCTCCGAGGCCAGTGGGCGTGATCCCGTACGCGATTTCGAAATCGTCATGCGGGAGCTCGAGAGTTTCAGCCCTCTGCTGACGGCCAAGCCCATGCTCCTGGTGGCTACCAAGCTCGATATTGCGCAAGATCCGCGGCGGCTGGAGGCCTTACGCCGTTTAGCGGAGGAGCGCGGCCTGCCCTTCTACGCGATCTCCAGCGTGACCGGGGAAGGGATCGAGGCGCTCAGGCGCGCCATGGCGAGCGCGGTGCTGGAAGCCACAGAAGCGGTCGCATCCGCTCAGCGCATACAGCAGGATTGAGTGGAAATCAACGCCGCGGGGGATATCGGGCGGGCGGCGGCGAAGAAGTTCTTCTCGGAAAGGCGCCGGTAGACATTTCCCGCGATTTCGGCCGCGGTCGGCCCGCTGACGCCGCGCCCTCCGGTCAGCAGCACGACGACGGTGAGCTTGTTGTGCCCCACGTCATTAAAGGAACCGAACCAGCCCAGGTGGACCCGGTTTTCCGTGCACGTGCCCGTCTTGCCGAACACGGGCTCGGAGGGATCGTAAGCGGCTTTCCGCGCCGTTCCATATTCGACGGCCGCCATCAATCCCTCTTTGATGTCGTTGAGCCAGGGACCGATGCCCAGATGGCGCTTGACGCGGGGGACAAGGTTGTCGGCCTCCTCCTGCGAGCGGGGATACTGCAGGTAGTACAGCGTGCCGCCGTTGGCGATGGCGGAAAGCAAGGCTGCCAGCTGGAGGGGGGTCATGGAAATGCCCTCTCCGAAGCTTGCCATCATCCCCACGCCGCCAGGGGGCGGGGCTTCGGGCAGCATTCCCGGTTGTTCGCCCTCGATGTTCAGTCCCGCCGGCTCGCCGAGTCCGAACAGGCGGGCGTAGTAGAGGAGGCGATCGAAACCCAGCTTGACGCCGAGGGCGGCGAAGAAGGGATTGTCCGAGCGCGCCATCGCCTCGACCAAGTTCATCCGCCGGCGGCCTCCGACGCGAATCAGCGTGTTCCGCTCAATTAACCCTTCCATCAAGGCCGCCAGGGCCACAGGAATCTTGATGGTGGAACAAGGTTGGAAGCCGCTTTTCAGGATGAGCTTCTGATTCACCATCGTGAGGATACGTCCGGTGGCGGGATCCACGACCACCACCGAGCCGTTATAAGGACCGAGGGCCTCCACCGCCGCCAGCCGCACGACCAGGTCTTCGCCGTCCACGCTATCCCCGGCGGTTGAGTCCGCAAACGTCGGTTCAGTCCAGGGGCTCGCTCTGCGTGCGCGGCGTACTCTTTTGCGGGGCGTTTTCTTCTGAGCTGCGTCTCGCACCGCGACCGGGTTCCCGGTCTTTGCAGGGGCGGCCGCGATTCGTTTTCGCTTGGCCGCCTCGAGCGGGAAGGTCAACAGAACCAGCAGGCAAAGAAAAACAGGAATATGCCTTCGCGTCCGCATCGTTGAATTGTGCCCGGAGCGCCACGGAGGAGCGCCGCGCTAATTCTACCCACTTGTATTGTGCTGAATCGTCCTGAATGCTGTCAAGGTTTAGGGCGACGCGCGGGGCGCCGGCTGTGCGGTCTCAAGCCGCCGTCCAGCCTCCATCAATCGTGAAGATGGAACCCGTGACGAACTCCGCCTCCGGCGAAGCCAGATACAGCGCCATGTGGGCAATCTCCTCGGGCCGTCCCATGCGTCCCAGGGGCTGGCGCTGGTGGAGCTCGGCGCGAACTTTTTCCTTCTCGTGCTTGTGATACTTCTCCAGGTAGGCCTCGACGAAGGGGGTGTCCACGGTTCCGGGACAGATACAGTTGACGCGGAGCTGGGTCGGGTAGTCCACGGCCAGCTGCCGGGTCATAGCGACGACGGCGCCTTTGGTGGCGCAGTAGGCAAAACGCCGCTTGACCCCCACCAGGCCCGCCACCGAGCCGATGTTGATGATGACGCCGCGTGAGGCCAGCAACAGAGGCAGCGCATACTTGGTTACCAGATAGACGCCTTCCACATTGACGCGCAGCAGGCGCTCGAAGTCCTCGCGCGCCGTCTCTTCGACGGTTCCCACAAGGCCGATGCCCGCGTTGTTGACGAGGATGTGCAAGGCTTCGAGTTGCGCAAAGGCGCCTCGGACGCTCTCCTCGTCGGTGACGTCGCACTGCAGGGCGGTAGCCCGCGGCAGTTCGGCCGCGACTTGCCGGGCGCGCTCGCCGTCGAGGTCGGCCAGGATCACCTCCGCTCCGGCGGCGGCAAAGACCCGCGCCGTTGCGGCGCCGATGCCGCTGGCGGCTCCGGTGATGAAGGCGCTGAGGCCGTCAAGGCGAAAGGTCGGCTTCATGGTGGGTCCTCTCGCCCGGAGGGGGTTCGCCTCCGGCGGGCCGGCTCCAGCCAGCTAGCCCGCGGGCAGGATCTTGGCGATGTCGTTGTACAAGACGAACACCATCAGTCCGAGCAGGAACACAAAACCGAGTTTGAAGATGGCTTCCTTGAGCTGAAGACTGAGATCGCGGCGCAGGATCATTTCGATCAACAACATCAGGATCACGCCCCCGTCCAGGATCGGAATGGGCAGCAGGTTGAGTATGGCCAGGTTCAGACTCACGGCGGCCATGAGCATGATGAACGAATAGGGACCCTGCTGCGCGGCGTGGCGGGAGAGACGGGCAATGCCGATCGGTCCCTCGATGGACTTCGGCGAAAGGCGGCGCTCCACGATGCCGTGCAGGAACTGGTAGATCAGACCGGCGTTCTTCACGTTGTGGCGCACGGATTCTGCGAGCGCCTGGCTGAACGCCAGACGAGTGAAGGTGACCTTCGGCTCCGGTGCGACCCCGATCATCCAGCGCCGGGGCCCGTCCAGTTCCGCCAGTACGGGCTGCACCGTAAGGGTCGCGGTGCGTCCGTTGCGCCTGTATTCGATCTCGACGGGCTTGCCCCCACTGGCGCGGATGACTTCGTGCAGTTTCTCCACGGAAAGAATGGGGTGTCCGTTGACGGAGACGATGACGTCTCCCGGCCGGAGACCGGCTTTTTCGGCGGGCATGCCGGGCGACAGACGGCCGATTTGTATTTCCGCCACCTCCGCCCAGCCGGCATAGCCCAACCCGGAGCGCTCGAGCAGGATGGGCGTCACGGTAGTGTAAAACCGCTTGCCATCACGCTCTACCGTCACGGGCAGAGGCCGGTTGGCGTGGCTGACCTCCAGGATCGAGATGTCTTCCCAGTTGGGATCGTTTTTCTCGCCGATTCGGAGAATCCGGTCGCCCTCGCGGAGGCCTGCTTTGGCGGCAGGGGAGTCGGGCACCACGTAACCGATGACTCCGGAAAGACGCGCCTCCACCGGCCTGGGGTACTTGAACATGAACAAGCCGGTGAGCAACACGACGGCCAGCAGGACGTTCATGGCCGGACCCGCAAAGGCGATGACGAGGCGCTGCCAGCGCGGCTTGGCGAGAAAGGCGCGCGGGTCGCCGGCGCTTTGGTCGCCCGGTTGCTCGCCGGCCATCTTGACGTAGCCGCCGAACAGGATGGCGGAGAAGCGAAAATCGGTCTCGCCGCGCCGGAAGCCGAACAGCCGCGGCCCGAAGCCGAAGCTGAAGGTTTCCACACGAACGTCGAAATAGCGCGCCGCCCAAAAATGGCCGAGTTCGTGGACCAGGATCATGATCCCGATCAGCACGAGCAGCCAGAGGATGTTCTCGACAATAGGCATCATGGCGGTCTACTGGCGCCGGCGGGCCTTGAGCGGCCGGCCGGTTCGCTCCTCCAAAATACGCCGGGCGACCTGGCGCGATTCCCGATCCGCTTCGAGCACGTCGCCGATGGAGGCCACCGGGCGCGGCGGAACCCGCTGGAGCGTCTGTTCGACAACTTCCGCAATTTCCGGGAAGGTCATCTGCCCGTTCAGGAAAGCCTCCGCTGCAACTTCATCGGCTGCATTGAGCGTGCAGGGCGCCGAACCTCCTTCTTCAAAAGCGCGGTAAGCCAGCCGCAGAAGAGGAAACTTCTGAAAGTCGGGCGGGTAGAACTCCCAGCAGCGCGCAGTGCTCCAGTCCAGCTTTGCCACGGGGGCGGCTTTGCGATCCGGGTAGGTGAGGGCGTACTGGATCGGCATCCGCATGTCCGTGGCCGAGGCCTGGGCGATAATGCTTCCGTCGCGGAACTCGATCATGGCGTGTACTGTGGATTGCGGGTGGATAACAACCTCCACCTCGGAGGGAGAGAAGCCAAACAGCCAGCAGGCCTCGATGACTTCGAATCCCTTATTCATCAATGTAGCAGAGTCCAGCGTGATGCGCCGACCCATTTTCCAGGTCGGGTGGTTGAGAGCTTGCTCGGGGCTGACCTCGGCGAGCCGCTCCAGGGGCGTCTCCCGGAAGGGTCCGCCGGAGGCCGTCAGGATCAGGCGCGAAACTTCGCTCCGGCGCCCTGCACGCAGGCACTGGTGGGCGCCGTTGTGTTCACTGTCTACGGGGATCAATTCCGCACCGGATCTGCGGGCCGCCTCCATGACCACGGATCCGGCTGCGACGAGGACCTCTTTGTTGGCCAGCCCCACCGTCTTGCCGCGCCGGACCGCCTCGTAGGTCGCTTCCAGCCCGGCGATGCCCACGATGGCCGACATGACAAAGTCGGTTTCGGGGGCGACGGCCGCCTCAACGCGCGCCTGGTCTCCTGCGGTCAACTGGGGCCACTCGGCTTTGGGGAGCCCTGCCTCGGCGAGTCGCTCCGCCAGTTCGTCTACCAGATCCCAAGAGGCCACAGCGGCAAGCCGTGGCCGGAATTCGAGCACCTGCCGGGCAAGAGCGTCCACATTGCGCCCGGCAACCAGCGCGAACACCCGATACTGGTCGCGGTGTCTGCGGATCACGTCCAGGGTGCTGGATCCGATGGAGCCGGTGGATCCCAGGATGGTGACGTTCTTCATTCCGGCAGCGCGCCCAAGGAAATCATACCAGAGCCGGCTTTCTGGGAGGCCCTGTGTTTTGGAAGGGGGCGCCGGGGAGGAAATTGCTTCAGGGGTCTTTAGAGGTTAGTCTCGCTTTGGTGGGAGTTGCCTCCCCGGCTTGATTCCAATTATAGAATACCGAATTTGGGAATGCAAGAGGAAAATTGCAATTTTTTGGATTTGTCAGCCGGAGGCTCTGACCTCGACTCCCGCCCATTGCTCTAACACCTTGATAGTAGAGCAGAAATCCTCCTCCGCATCTCCTATGGCCATGGCCACCCGGAACATTTGCTGGGTCAGAGCCGTCAGCGGGAGGGGTACCCCGAGCTCCCTGCCGGATTCCAGCATGAGGGCGATGTCTTTGTGCATCCACTTGAGGGAGAAGTTGGCCGCGAAATCACGCCGCAGGATGTAGGGGGCCTTGAAGTCAATCAGGCCGCACTTGGCGGCGCTGTTGGCCAGGATCTCCAGCATCAGCTGGGGATCAACTCCGGCCTTGGTGCTGAGCACGATGCCTTCGCAGAATGCCTGCATGATGTTGCAGAGAACGAGGTTTTGGGTGAGTTTGGCATGCAGGCCCATGCCGGGACCCCCGCAATAAAACAGGCGCTTGCCCATGGGCTCAAAGAAGGGGCGCACGCGCTCGAAGACCTCCCGTTCGCCCCCGATCATAAAGGTGAGGGTACCGCCTTCTGCCCCAGGGCGGGATCCGGTGCAGGGAGCGTCCAGGAAGTGGATGCCGCGCTTTGCAAGCTCCTGGCCGATTCGGCGGCTGTGCGTGGGGGAGATCGTGCCCGCGTCCACAATGACCGAGCCCGGCTGGGCGCCCTCTGCCAGCCCGTTCGGCCCCAGAATCACTTGCTCGGACATCTCCGTGTCGCCAACACACACGAAGGAGCATTCGGCAAACTCTCCGACCTGCTTCGGGGTCTCGCAGAAGAGGCCGTTCTCGGCGGCGGAGAGCTGCCGGGCTTTGGCGGCGGTGTGGGACCAGAGCGCCACCTGGTGGCCGGCACGCAACAGGTTGCGAGCCATGGGGTAGCCCATGATGCCCAGCCCAAGAAAACCAAGCTTTGCCATGCTTCCTCCAGCAAGGTACGGAATTCAGGCGCGGCAGGGTTTTGCAAAGCCTCGCCCGCAGACGGAACCCGCCATTGTACGATGCGTCATGGCTGTGCGACAATTGCCGCTTCGAACCTCCTGACGTCATGCGCCCGGCCGTACTGGTCACCCGACGCATCTATCCGGAAGCGATCGAGTACCTGCGCCGCCATGCCGAGGTGGACTACCTGGACACAGACGATGTCCTGCGGCCGGAAGAGCTCGTGGAACGCGCGCGGGGCAAGCAGGCCGTAGTCTGCCAGCTCACCGACAAGTTCCCTGCGGAGGTGATTGCGCGTCTGGAAGGGGTGCGCGTGCTCGCCAACGTAGCCGTCGGCTACGACAACATTGACGTGGCGGCCGCCACCGGCCGCGGCATCCTGGTGACCAACACGCCGGACGTGCTGACGGAAACGACGGCCGACTTTGCCTTCGCCCTGCTGCTGGCTGCGGCGCGCCGTATTGTGGAAGGACATCTGTTCGTGCATTCGGGACAGTGGCGGCGCTGGGCGATTGATCTGCTCGTCGGCCATGACGTCCATCACCGCACGCTGGGCATCTTCGGGATGGGGCGCATCGGCGAGGCCATGGCGCGGCGCGCGCGGGGTTTTTCCATGCGTGTGCTGTATCACGACGTACGGCGGGCGCCGGAGGCCGTAGAACGGGAACTGGGCCTGGAATTTTGCGCCAAAGAGCGCCTGCTCGAGGAATCCGACTTCGTCAGCCTCCATGTGCCGCTTACCGAGGCGACGCGCAAGCTGATCGGAGCCGAGGAGCTGCGCCGCATGAAGCGCACGGCCATTCTGGTAAACACATCGCGCGGCCCGGTGGTGGACGAAGACGCCCTGGCGCATGCTCTGGCCGAAGGGTTGATCGCCGGCGCGGGTCTGGATGTCTTTGAGCGTGAACCGGAGGTGCACCCCCTTCTGCTCAGGCTGAACAACGTAGTGCTGGCGCCGCACATTGCCAGCGCTTCGGTGGACACCCGCCGCAAGATGTCGCTCATGGCGGCCGAGAATGCGGTGGCGGTGCTCAAGGGGCGCAGGCCGCCCAATCTGGTCAACGTAGAGGCGTGGGCGGAGGGTCCGTCTTCGGTCTAAGGTCCGGCTTCGCCTGCGGCATCCAGAGCTTGTTCGAAATCGGCCAGCAGGTCGCGCCAGTCTTCGATGCCGACGGAGACCCGCACCATACCTTCCGTGATGCCGGCCTGCGCCAGTTCCTCCGGGGTCAGCCCCGAGTGCGTCGTCGTCATGGGATGGCAAGCGAGGGTTTCCACCCCGCCCAGCGAAACGGCGTTGCGCGCGATCTTGAGATTGCGCAGAAACTCGAAGGCGGCGCGCCGTCCCCCGTGAAGTTCCATGGAAAAGATGGCGCCGGGATAGTGACACTGGGCCAGTCGAATCTTGATCTGCTCGGCATCGTCAAACAGCGTGGGGTAGAAGACCTTCCGGACCTGAGGATGTTCCACCAGCCGCTCGGCTATGCGCTGGGCGTTCTTGCTCTGCCGGTTCATGCGCAAGGTCACGGTGGGCAGACGCCCGTCGAGCAGCCAGCATTCATCCGGAGGAAGGATGTTGCCGAAGATCGCACGGCGCAGCCGCATCTGCCGGATCAGTTCGGGATCGCGCGCCAGAGCCGCCCCTGCCAGCAGGTCGCTGAAGCCGGACAGATACTTGGTGGCGGAGTAGAGCACCAGGTCCGCCCCGAACAGCAGAGGATGCTGGAAGGTGGGGCCCAGGAAGGTATTGTCCACCATCACCAGGGGACGGACCTCGCGTGAGGCCGCAGCTTCGCTGGCCCGCCGGATATCGGTCATCACCATGGTGGGGTTGGCCGGAGTTTCAATGAAGACGATCCGCAATCTCTCTGCAGACCGGATGGCTTGCTCGAGCGCCGCTCCGTCACCGGCGCGCACCGCATGGCATCGGATGCCGAAGGGTTCCAGCAATTCGTGGATGAGGTGCTGCGTTCCCCCGTAAAGCGGCACGGTGTAGACCAGGCTGTCGCCGGGCCGGGTGAAGGTGAGAAAGGCGGTCATGATGGCGGCCAGTCCGGAATTGAACACGGCCGCGGCCTCCGCTCCCGGCTCGAGCGGCACCATCTGATCTTCCAGGATTTCGGCGTTCGGGTGATTGAGGCGCGCATAAATCAGCTCCACTGCTTCGCCTTCGGCAGGCTGGGCGCGGCCCGAGGCCACGGCGAAGGCGCGTTCGGCGGCTTCCGGGCTGGAGAAGACGTAGGTGGAACAGCGAAACACGGCGGGGCGCGCCGAGCCGACCGAAAGGCGCGGATCGAAGCCGCGCGTGAGTACGGCGGTCGGGGTGCGAACGGCATGGGGATGAGTTTGTTCCTTGGTTTGAGCCATGACAACTCCCTGTTCCGAGTGTACTCCCCTGCCCGCCGGAACACACTCGGTTAGAAGACGTGGCTGGAATGAATTCCTACGGCCTCCAGAGCCGCCGCCATCTTCTCCAGAGCCGATTTGTGAATCTGCGAGACGCGGCTCTCGTTGACTCCCAGGATTCCCCCGATCTCCTTCATGGTCAGGTTGTTGGTGTAGTACAGCACGACCACTTTGCGGTAGCGCTCCGGCAGGGTTTCCATGGCTTGCTGTAAATAGGCGCGCATCTGCTGGCGCGCGCACATGTGGTCGGGCTGCGTGTCGGGTTCGGCGGGGAACTCCGGCGCCGGCAGATCGTCGTGATCGCCGCGGCCGGAAGCGGACACCAGGCCGACATTGCGGAGATCCATCATCATCTGCCGCCAGCGCTCCGCTCCGACGCCGAGCTTTTCGGCGACCTCGGCTTCGGTGGGATTGCGGTGCAACACCGCCGCCAAATCGCGCGTGACGGCTTCGATCTGCTTGTGGCGGCGGCGCAGGTCTCGTGAGGCCCAGTCCAGCTGGCGCAGGCTGTCCAGGATCGCTCCCTTGATACGGTGTTTGGCGTAAGCCGCAAACGCCACCTTTTTGGCGGGGTTGTATTTCTTGGCGGCGTCAAACAGCCCGAGGATTCCGGCGTGGACGAGGTCGTCCAGTTCCACGTGCACGGGCAAGTTTTCGTGGACCCGCACTGCAATAGCCCGCACGAGCGGCAGGTGTTTTAGGATGAGTTGGTCGCGCTGCGCTTGCCGGTTCTTCTCGTTTTCGTTGCGAGACACACGTCGAACGGACATGAGCTGACCTCTCCTTTTCTCTTCGTCGGATTTTTCCGCCTCGAGCCGGGGCGGCGGCCGGGATCCAATCCAGCGAACCCGCAGTCGGTTCTTGCACGCGCCGCGCCAGCGCTCCGATCTTTCGGGCTAAGGTGAAAGCGCGACCGGAATACAACAACTTCCGGGCGGCCCCTTGAGGAAAGCACCGAGAAAGGTCTGCCGGGCGTGTATCAGGCCGGGAGCGCGTCCGGCGGTTTATGTTTCATTGCGGAAACTCTGCACCGCTTTGGAACAAGGGCCGCCGGTTCAATCCTCCCGCCGGGAGGCGATCCAGGTTTTCAAAGCCAATGCGGCCAGAAACAGCCAGACCGCCGTGCGGAACAGATGCTCGAGCGTCAGGCCCGCCAGCAGCGCCAGAGCCGCATAGCAGAGCAGGGCTTGAATGAGCCGCGGCTTCATGGCGGTGGTGCCTATTGTCGCACGGGCAGGCAAGCCGCCTCGAGCGAGAGACACCCTGACGGCTTCCGACCATGCCCCCTGAGGATTTCTCCTTGTGTCTGCCGGCAGTGCCGGTGATACTCACCGGCTTCGCATGTTGTAGAGAAAGACGAACTGAAGGCGGATCTGCTGGCCCTGGTATTCCCGCGGCAGGGGCGGGAAGGGGTGGGAAGCGCTGATGCCGGCGACGGCGGCGCGGTCAAGAGCCTCGGTGCCGGAAGGCACGGCGATGACAAGCTTGGGTACGCTGCCGTCGCGGTTGATGGCGAACTGGATCACGGTGCGGCCGCGCCGGCCGAGCTTGGCGCTCTCGGGCATCACGGCGTACCAGTTGCGCCGGACGGCAGAGAGGATCTGAATGAGGTAGGGACGGAAATCCACACCCTGGGGGTCGCTGAGCAGCTCCAGGGCGCTGCCCGCGTAGCCGGGAGACGGAGGCAGATTCAGCATCTCGCCGAGCCCGCCGACTCCCTCACCCAGGTCGCCCACCACAAGACCGCCCCCCACGCCGCCGCGGGCAAGTTCGCGTCCCAACTCCGAGATCGAGGAGCCGGGAGGGCGAAGCGCACCGAGCGGCGCAGTGCCCTGAGGCACACCGCGGACTGCGCCGGGCGTTTCAAACGCCAGCTTGGGTTTTTCTTCCGTCTGGATCTGGGGCGGAGGGAGGGGCTTACTTCCCTGGGCCAGAAGGGGAAGGTGTCCGATGCCCTCCTGCGAGGGCTCCAGACGCGGCGGCTCGGGCAGCACCGGGGGCGCCGGCACGGGGGAGGCGGGGCGCGTGGTTGAAGGTCGCGCCGGCGGCTGAAACAGACGCGGGCGAGGGAGCAGGTCTTCCAGCTGGAACTCCTTGCCGACCTTGCCTCGGTTCGGGGCCGTCTGGGTCAATTCCTTGGGAGGAGCGACAAGTTTGACCGGTTCCCGCAACTGCGCCAGAATCTGTGTGGCTTGTTTTGGCGGCAGTCCGCCCAAGGGAACCGAGAGCAGGGCCGCAATCCCCGCCGCATGCAGCGCCAGCGACAGGATCCCCGCAACTCGGGCCCGCGCAAGACTCTCCTGGCGGCTTTCCCAGCGCGGGAACAGCCGGAGTTCGAAGGCGGCCTGATCCACCGGCTGAAGCGCGGCCTCCATCTACCCCCTCCGGGCGGACGCCAGCGTGGTGGCGACCCGCTGCGCGTGCTCCTCAATTTTATCAAGGATGTTCAGAGCGACCTGCAAAGCCCGAGAGGCAGCGGTTCCGTCCACGCGCGGCGCGCGCCGCGTCCGTACGCACTCGAAAAAGCTTTCCAGTTCCAGACGCAGGGGCTCGGAACGCACCACCTCCAAATTACGGGACGCGATGCGGCCGTCCGGTGTTACGGACAGCACGAAGGCTTCCTGCCGGGCGTAGTCCACAGAGATGTATTCGTGCGGCTGAAACAGACGCAGCTTGCGGACGCGCTCGGTGGAGACACGGCTGGCGGTGAGGTTGGCGACGGCGCCGCTGGCAAAAGCCAGGCGCACGCTGGCGATGTCCACCTTGGGCGTGAGGATGGAGATTCCGGCAGCGCGGATCTCTTGCGGTTGGGCTCCCGTCAGCGAAAGGACGATGTCGAGATCGTGGATCATCAAGTCGAGGATCACGTCCACATCCAGGCTCCGGGGGCTGAAGGGGCTCAGGCGGTGAATCTCGAAAAACAGCGGGGTGGTGAGCGCGGCCTCCAGGGCCGTCACGGCGGGATTAAAACGTTCCAGGTGGCCCACCTGGAGGATCCGGCCGCAGCGCGCGGCCGTCTCGATGAGCCGCTCGGCGTCTTCCATCGTGGCGGCGATGGGTTTTTCTACGAGCGCGTCCAGACCGGCCTCGAGCAACGCACAGCCCACCGCGGCGTGCGTGACCGTCGGCGTCGCCACCACAGCCGCGTCGGCCCGGCGCGCCACGGCTTCAAGATCGGCCAGTGCGGGACACCCAAATTCGGCGGCTGCGGCGGCGGCGCGGGCGGGGTCCGTATCCAGTACCCCCGCCAATTCCGCCTGGGGCGACTGGCGGATCACCCGCATATGCTGGCGCCCAAACTGACCTGCCCCGACCACGGCTACGCGCACCGGGTTCAATGGATCCTTTCCTCCCTTCCCGAGCAAAACGCTCGCGAGTGATTCAGCCACCGGGCGGCTCGCCGTCTCTTTCTCGGAGCGGCTCCGGTGTCTCCGCAATTCCCACGATGGTGATCCGGGCCTGATCGGCGGCCTCGAGCATCTCCTCGCGATCGAGCAGCAGGGTACGACCTGCGTCCACGGCCAACGCCGTGGTTCCTGTCTCGCGCATGACTGCGATTGTTCCCGGTCCCGCCACGGGGACGTCAAAGAGAAGATGGCTGCGGCGCCGGGAAACTTTCACCAGGCGCAGGGGCCGGCCATTGACCAGCGTGGCGGCTCGGCGCAGCATGGCGTCGGTTCCCTCCATGGCTTCCACGGCGACACAGGCGCGCTCGGCCACCGCGACGCTCTGGCCGACGTCGAGTTCGGCCAGAGCGTTGGCGATACGGCGGCCGTAGTCAATGTCGGCTCGTTCTTCGGCCGTGGGCCTGCGCCGGGTGAGCACGCCCTGGCCGGCCAGCAGGGGCTTGAGCAGTCGTGTGGAATCCCCCAGGCGGATGCCCTCTTGTTCGAGCACGCGAGCCACACCGCCGATCAGCGCTTCGGTGTTTTTCTGGGGCAGCGAGGCCAGCAGTCGCATCAGGCGCCAGTCCGCGCGGATGGAGGAAAAGATGCTGGCGTGCTTGACCTGTCCGGCCAGGATGACCTCCTGGAGCGCTTCCTGCTTGAGGATGGCGATCAGACGGCTGAGCTCTCCGAGCGAGATCCAGTAGCAGCGGGCGGCCAGCTGCTCGATCTCCGGGCCGGCTTCCTCCCGGATCCCGATGGCGACGACTTCGTGGCCCAGTTTGCGGGCTTCCTGGAGAGCCAGCACGGGAAACCGGCCGTTTCCGGCGATCAGACCATACCGCATGAACCCTACTTGATTACACCGCGTTCGGAGGCGCGGATGAAATCGAGGAGCTCCTGGACTTCGGCGCACACCGGCCCTTCGGCACGGATGCGCTCGACGGCCTGCGTGGTGTTCAACCCCGAGCGGGTCAGGATGCGGAGCGCGCGCTGCAGGGCCTCGATGGTTTCCGCAGGAAAGCCCCGGCGTTCGAGGCCGGTGCGGTTGGCTCCGAACACTTTGACGGGCCGCTCGCCGACGGTGAGGGAGTAGGGCAGCACATCCTGCGTGATCACGCTGTAGCCTCCGATCATGGCGTGACGCCCGATGCGGCAGAACTGGTGGATGCCCGTGAAGGCCCCGATCACCGCCCAGTCGCCCACTTCGACGTGGCCGCCGACGGTGACGCCGTTGGCAAGCACGGCATGGTTGCCGATGCGGGCGTCGTGGGCCACGTGGACGTAGGCCATCAGCAAGTTGTCGTCGCCGATGGCGGTGAGCAGGCCGCCGCCCTGCGTGCCCCGGTGAATTGTGACAAATTCGCGGATTTTGTTCCGGTTGCCGATGCGGGTTTCGGCGCGCTCGCCCCTGTATTTCAGATCCTGGGAGGCGACGCCCACCGTTGAGTAGGGAAAGAAGAGATTGTCCTCGCCGATCCAGGTGGGTCCCTCGACATAGACATGGGCCATCAGGCGGGTTCCGGGACCGATTTCCACGTCCGGCCCCACGATCGAGTAGGGCCCGATTTCGGCCGAGGGGGCGATGCGGGCGGCCGGATCCACGATGGCGGTCGGGTGGATAGCCATTCCGGCGTCAGAGGACGGGATTCGGATTCTTGTCGGCCAGCTTGCAGAGGACTTCGGCCTCGGCCACCAACACGCCGTCCACCCGGGCCTCACCGTACATCTTGGCCACGCTTCCTTTACGGCGCGCCACCTTCATCTCGATGCGCAGCTGATCGCCGGGGACGACCGGGCGGCGAAAGCGTGCGTTCTCGATGGCGGCGAGGAACACGACTTTGTTCTCGCGGTCCGGAACGCCCTTGAGCACCAGCACGCCGGCGACCTGGGCCATGGCTTCGACGATGAGCACGCCCGGCATGACGGGGTAGTCGGGAAAGTGGCCGGCAAAGAACGGCTCGTTGAGGGTGACGCTCTTGATGCCCACGATACGATCCGGCTCGAGCTCCACGATGCGGTCCACGAGCAGCATCGGGTAGCGATGGGGGAGGATACTCCGGATCGCCTCGACGTCGAGCTGGGCCATGCAGCCCCGCTATTATAACAGGCGATGGATTTGTTGCTTCGGTGGATGATTGCGCACCAAAACGAAATGATCGCCTGGACGGAACAACTGGTGCGGTGCGAATCGCCGAGTGACGAGCCGGAAGCCGTAAACCGTTTCGTGGAACTGGTGGCGGATTCCGTGCGCGACGTCGCGGCAGTCCGGAAAGTTCCCGGGGGGCGCTTCGGGGCTCATTTGCAGTGCGAGTTCGATCTGCCGGGCAGGAGCAAGTCCGGACGGGTTCTGGCGCTGGGCCACTCCGATACGGTCTATCCCGTGGGAACTCTCGAGCGGATGCCGTTTCGCCGCGCCCGGGGCCGGCTGTGGGGTCCCGGCGTGCTGGACATGAAAGCCGGGATTGCCCTGTTTGTGTTCGCCATGCGTGCTCTGCGGGAGCTGCAGATTCCGGTGCGGCGGCACGTAGTGCTCCAGCTCAATTCCGATGAAGAAGTGGGCAGCGAATCCTCGCGGCGCCTGACGGAGCAGGAGGCGCGGCGCAGCGATGCGGTGCTCGTGCTCGAACCCGCCACCGGGCTGGAAGGGAAACTGAAAACCGCGCGGAAAGGGGTCGGCAGCTACACGGTTTCGGTGCAGGGGCGGGCGGCGCATGCGGGTGTGGATTTCGAAAAAGGGGCGAACGCCATCGTAGAACTGGCGCGCCAGCTGACCCGGGTGGCGCAGTTCACCCGCCTGCGGCGCGGCGTCACCGTCAGTCCGGGTGTGATCTCGGGGGGCACGCGCGTAAACGTGGTGCCGGAGGAGGCGCGTGCCGAAGTGGATGTGCGCGTCCTGCGGCTGCGCGATGCGGAGCTGCTCGAGCGGAAGTTTGCCGCTCTGAAACCTGTTGACCCCCGCTGTTCGATCCGGGTGACGGGCGGACTGAACCGGCCGCCCATGGAGCGCAGCCCGGGGGTTGTGAGTCTGTTTCGAACGGCTCGGCGTTTGGGGCGCGAACTCGGCTTGGAGCTGGAAGAATCCACAAGCGGGGGCGGCTCGGACGGAAACTTCACTGCAGCCCTGGGGGTGCCTACTCTGGACGGTCTCGGAGCGGTCGGTGAGGGAGCGCACTCGGCGTCGGAATGCGTGTTGATCCGCTGCCTGGCACCGCGAGCCGCGTTGCTGGCCAAGCTGGTGGCGGCGCTGTGAGCTCTGCGGCGACGAAGGTCTCGCGGAGGTTCTGGCCGGCGCTGTGGTCGGCCATACTGGAGGGATGCAGACTTCGTCATCCTGGACGCGCCGGCGCGCGATAGCGATCGCCGGAGTCGCCGCAGCGCATGGGGGCGGTGCGGGGCGGCTCGAGGCTGCCGTGCCGCCGCTCGAGCGGACTCCCGGGGCCCGTGTACGCCTGGCTCTGAACGCCTATTCCTTCCACCGGCCTCTGAGCGCCGGCAGGATGACTCTGGAAGACGTCGTGGACTACTGCGCCCGCCAGGGACTGGAGAGTCTGGACGCCACGGGGTATTATTTCCCGGGCTACCCGTCGCCACCTTCGGATGCCTATGTCTATCGCCTGAAGCGGAAGGCCTTTTTGAACGGCGTCACGATCCACGGCACGGGTGTGCGGAACGATTTTGCAGTGCCGGACCGGGCCGCGCGCCTTCGCGACCTCCAGATGGTGAAAAACTGGATCGAAGTAGCGCAGAAGCTGGGAGCCGGCGTGATTCGCATTTTCACGGGCCGGCGGGTGCCCGAAGGGTACTCTTTTGACCAGGTGCTCGAATGGATGCTCCCGCATCTGCGGGAATGCGCTGACTACGGCGCGCGCCACGGCGTCATTGTGGGCATCCAGAACCATGACGATTTCCTGAAGACGGCCGCCGAGGTGATTGGCGTCATCGAAGCGGTGGGCTCGGAGTGGTTGGGTCTGATCCTGGATGTGGGCAGCCTGCGCCGCGGGGACCCGTATGCGGAGATCGAGAAACTGGTCCCATACGCCGTCTCCTGGCAGCTCAAAGAGCACGTGTGGTACGGCGATCGGCCTGCTCCCGTAGATCTGAAACGGATCAGGCAGATAATCGAGCGGGCGGGCTACCGGGGCGTGCTGCCCCTGGAAACCCTGGGAGAAGGGGACCCGGAAAGCAAGCTGGCGGGCTTTTTGCAACGCGTCCGGGCGGTGTTCGGCGCCGCGTAGTGTGGCTGCACCGCAGACCCGCCTCGCCGGGCGGCAGACAGTCGGCGGCGGCCAACCGGCTCGGGGGCCTGGGGGCGGGAGCGGCGGGGGACCCCCTTGACGGGCGGACCTGTGTCTGCTACCTTGAGTGAGGGTCACCGTCGTAGGGTTGTTCCGCCAGTCCGGTCCGGTGGAGGGCGATGCCCCTTGCATCGGGCAGGATGATGTGGTACGATCAACAGACGGTGGCGAGAAAAGCAGGATTGGCAGTTTGACCTGCAGCGGTCAGCCTTCCTGAGGTTCTTTCCGAATTTCCGGACGCAAGCAAAACGCTCTTCGGGTCGCCTCAAAAGGTGTCCGGAGGCGGTGGGCGAGCGAATCCGGGCGAGGCCGTGCCGGACCGGCCGGGCTTCCAGACGGATCCCCGGCAGGCGGCGTAGATGTTTGACAATCTGGTTGGACGCCGACCATCACGTCGGAGAAGTCGAGTTTCGCAAGGCGCAGCGGAAGGCTGTGCCGTGAGGCGACTGACTCTGAAGGTTCAAACGAGAGTTTGATCCCGGCTCAGAATCAACGCTGGCGGCGCGCCTAACACATGCAAGTCGGACGAGAAAGGCGGGGCAACCCGCTGAGTAAAGTGGCGTACGGGTGAGTAACACGTGGGTAACCTGCCCTCCGGTGGGGAATAACCCTGGGAAACCGGGGCTAATACCGCATACGCCCGAGAGGGGAAAGCCGCAAGGCGCCGGAGGAGGGGCCCGCGGCCGATCAGCTGGTTGGTAGGGTAACGGCCTACCAAGGCGATGACCGGTAGCCGGCCTGAGAGGGCGCACGGCCACACTGGCACTGAAACACGGGCCAGACTCCTACGGGAGGCAGCAGTGGGGAATCTTGGACAATGGGGGAAACCCTGATCCAGCGACGCCGCGTGAGGGACGAAGCCCTTCGGGGTGTAAACCTCTTTCAGCGGGGAAGACGCCCGACGGTACCCGCAGAAGAAGCCACGGCCAACTA
>JBBIJF010000019.1:0-83829 GCA_037446115.1 Acidobacteriota bacterium
GCGCTGGGACTGCGCATCCTGCGCAACTTCGTCGAATTGTAAGCGGTGCTGGCCAAACGCATCATTCCGTGTCTGGACGTCACGGCGGGCCGGGTGGTCAAAGGGGTGAAGTTCGTCAACCTGCGGGATGCGGGGGATCCCGTCGAACTGGCGGCGCGGTATAACGAACAGGGCGCCGACGAGGTGGTGTTTCTGGACATCACGGCTTCCAGTGACGACCGCGAGATCATGGCCGACGTGGTGGCGCGCACGGCGCGGCAGGTGTTTATTCCGCTCACGGTCGGCGGCGGGATTCGCTCGGTCGCCGACGCACGACGGATTCTGATGGCCGGGGCCGACAAGGTGAGCGTCAACACGGCGGCGGTGCGCCGCCCGGAGCTGATCACGGAACTCAGCCGGGAGTTCGGCTCGCAGGCCGTGGTGCTGGCGATCGACGCGCGGCGAGCCGGAGCCGGACGGTGGCATGTGTACACGCGCGGCGGCCGCCACGACGAAGGCATCGACGCCGTGGAATGGGCGGCGCGGGGTGAGGAACTGGGCGCCGGCGAAATCCTGTTGACGTCCATGGACACCGACGGAGTGCAGCACGGCTTCGATTGCGAACTCACGCGGGCGGTGGTGCGCGCCACGCGCGTTCCGGTGATCGCTTCCGGAGGGGCTGGCAGGCCGGAGCACTTCCTTGAAGTCCTCACAGAAGGCGGGGCGGATGCCGCGCTGGCTGCTTCGATCTTTCACTACGGCGCCTACACCGTAAGCGAGCTCAAGGAGTATCTGGACCGCCACGGCATTCCGGTGAGGAAAACGTGATCATCCCCTGCATTGATCTCATGGAGGGCAAAGTCGTGCAGCTTGTGCAGGGGCGCCGGAAGGCCCTGGAAGGCGGCACGCCGTCCGAGATGCTGGAGCGGTTCCGGGCTTTCCCCGAAATTCAGGTGATTGACCTCGACGCGGCCATGGGCCGGGGCTCGAATGGCGGGATCGTCTCCTTTCTGGCTTCCCGCGCCGCCGTGCGTGTGGGCGGAGGCATCCGCAGCGTCGCGCGTGCTTCGGAGGTTCTCGCGCAGGGTGCTCGCAAGGTGATCGTGGGAACGGCGGCCTTTGCGGGCGGGGGCGTGAATTACGAATTTCTTGACAGTTTGGCCAAAGCCATCGGGCGCGAGCGGGTGATCGTCGCCTTGGATTCGCGCGGGGGCAGGATCGTGGTTAAAGGCTGGCGGGAGGCGACGGGGCTGGCGGCCGAAGAAGTGATCGGCAAGCTGGAGCCCTATTGCGGCGGATTTCTCTGTACCTGTGTGGACAAAGAGGGCATGCTTCAGGGCACGGACCTTGCGTGGTTCCGGCGGCTCCGCGCCGCCACGGCGCTGGAGGTGACGGCGGCGGGGGGCATCACGACTATGGAGGAGATCCAGGAGCTGAGCCGTATCGGCGTGCACGTCGCGCTGGGGATGGCCATCTACACCGGGCGGCTGGATCTGGAGGAGCTGGCGCGGCTGGGACGGGCGGATTGACACCGGGAAGCTGCGGGTGTATCATCCACTCGGAAAGGAAGCCCGTCATGAAGAGACCCCCTCTCGGCTTTTGTTTCCTGCTGAGCTTCGTCCTGCTCGGTGCGGGCGCGGGTTCAGCCTCCGCTCAGGTGCTTTACGGAACGATCGTAGGCACGGTGACCGACCCCACCAACGCAGCGGTGCCCAAAGCCACCGTCAAAGTGGTGAACACGGCGACAGGATTGTCCCGCGAAGTGCAGGCCGACGCAGTCGGCTACTACTCGGTCCCCAATTTGCTTCAGGGTACCTACGATGTCACCGTGAGCGCCACCGGGTTCCGCCCCTCGACGCGCCGCGCCGTCGGCGTGCTGACCAACACCGTCACCCGGGTGGACGTGACGCTGGAGGTGGGACCGGTGACCGAGTCCGTTACCGTCGAGGCCAGCAGTGCACTCCTTCAGACCACCAAGAGCGACGTCACCGTCAGCCTGGAGTCCCGGGCACTGGAGAACCTGCCGCTTCCGGCTTACCGCAACTACCAGCAGCTGATCAATCTCGTCCCGGGTGCAACGCCGGCGCGCTTTCAGAACGCCCTGATTGACACGCCCGGACGCGCGCTGACCACCAACATCAACGGCCAGGAACGAGGCGCCAACAACACGCGCGTGGACGGCGCGATCAACATCATGGTCACACTGCCCCACCATGTCCTGTATGTCCCTCCGGTCGAGAATGTTCAGGAAGTCAATATTTCCACCAACAGCTTCGACGCCGAACAGGGGATGACGGGCGGGGCTGCGGTGACGGTGATCACCAAATCGGGCACCAACGAGTTCCACGGGGTGCTGTTCGGGATGAACCAGAACAGTGCTTTCCGCGCCTTTCTCTGGGATGAGAACCGCGCCCGCGTGACGAAGAAGCCCAAGTTCACCCGCAACATTGACGGCGGTAACCTGGGCGGGCCGATCCGGCGCAACAAGCTGTTCTTCTTCGGCGGCTGGGAAGGCGTCTTTGAACGGGTGGGATTCTCCAGTCTGTTCTCTGTGCCTCCGGAGGACTTCCGTCAGGGCGACTTTAGCCGCATGCTCGGTGCGCCGATTCTGGACGCTTCCGGCAGACCGATCATGGTTCCCACGACCGAGGGCGGCTCGACGCAACTGCGCAACGGGATGATCTTCGATCCCTATAGCGGGAATCCGGACGGCACAGGGCGCGCCGTGTTTTCCAACAACGGGCGGATCAATGTCATCCCGCCGGCGCGGCTGAATGGCCCGATGATGAAACTGCTGTCGCTGGTGCCGCTGCCCAACCAGCCCGGAGACCGCAGCAACTATTTCGCCACAGGCACCTACCGCATGAACCGCAACAACGTGGATGCCAAGGTGAACTGGAACCGGAAGGATCAGCACCAGTTGTGGTTCAAGTACAGCGTCATGACCGCACTGGTGCACGGGGAGCCGGGACTGGGGAAGGCGGGAGGCCCGCCGCTGATTCTCGGCGGCGGTCTCGGCGACGGCCATACCCTCGTGCAGATTGCCGCGATCGGGCAGACCTACACTGTGACGCCCACGTTTCTGCTTGACGGGACCCTGGGGTGGACCCGCTTCGGCCAGAACGTGCAGCAGCCGGACTTAAAGACCAAGTTCGGCCTGGACGTGCTGGGCATTCCGGGAACCAACGGTCCGGATCCCAGAGAGGGCGGCATGCCCAGCTTCGCCATTCCCGGCTACACCACGCTCGGCTACACGGAGACCTGGAATCCGCTGTTTCGCAACGATCAGTCTTACACGTTCAACGGAAACGCCCACTGGATGAAGGGCGCCCATGAGATCCGGTTCGGTGTGGACTACCTGCATCACCTGATGAACCACTGGCAGCCTGAGCTGGGCGGCGGGCCACGCGGATCGTTTACCTTCGGGTCTTCGATCACTGCGCTGAATCCTTCGGCGATCCGGGCCAGTGTGGGATTCCAGGGCGCAACGCCGTCGTTCGCCAGAGACTGGAACAGCCTGGCGGCCTTCCTGCTGGGCGTTCCCTCCGCCGCAGCCAAAAGTCCGCAGTACATGAAGATGGCTACTCTTGAGAATCAGTATGCGCTGTATTTACGGGACCGGTGGCGCGTAACGGAGACACTGACCTTTAATCTCGGGTTGCGGTGGGAGCTCTATCCGACCCATACACGACCGGCGGGTCTGGGTATTGTCTCCTACGATCCGAACACCAACGACGTACTGATCGGAGGCCGGGGCGGCATTCCGCGCGACGTGGGTGTGGGATACAGCAAGAAGCTGTTCGCTCCGCGTGTCGGGTTTGCCTACCAGCTTACGAAGTCCACCGTAGTTCGGAGCGGCTACGGCATCACCTACGATCCGAAACCGTGGGGAGCGCAGGCGCTGCGGGGCTGGTACCCGTTTACGCTGGTGGCCACCTTCTCCGGCGTGAACGCTTACCAGCCGGTGACGACGGATCTGGGTTATGTTGCGGCGGGCATCCCTCACGAGCCGCTGGGCCCCAGGGTGGGAATTCCGCCCATCGTGGGGCCTGACATCAGCTCCGGCCGGATTCCGCTGCCCCCGACGGCCGACATGGGCTACCCCGTGGCCAACAAGACGCTGCGGCGGGGCTACATCCAATCCTGGAACTTCATCATCCAGCGCGAGCTTCCGGCCCAGATCGTGACCTCGATCGGCTACGTCGGCACAGCGCTGGTAAACGGTTTTGCGTTCCTGGACATTAACGCTTCCCAGATCCCGGGCTCAGGCAACGACGGGCGCCCGCTGTTTGCCAAGTTCCGGCGGACCGTGCCGACGCGCGAGTTCGACGGCCGCACACACAGCATCTACCACTCCCTTCAGGTATCGCTCGATCGGCGCATGGGCCGGGGGCTGTTGTTGAAAGGCGCCTACACGTACTCCAAAGCGATCGAGATGGCGGCCTATAGTGACTGGACCGGCTTTACCTGGAACGCGGCCAGCGTCTTCCACCGGAACCGCTCGACGGCCTCTCACGATATTCCACATATCTTTCAGCTCGGCTTTGTCTACGAGCTGCCCCTGGGCAGCAGCGGAAAGTGGGCGACGTCCGGCCTTGCGCGCGCTCTGTTCGGAGGCTGGCAACTCAATGGGGTCTTCAGCGCCTTCCATGGCAGACCGTTTACGCTGAGCGCGTCGGGCGCCTCCCTGAACATGCCCGGCAATGCGCAGACGCCGGACCAGATCAAGCCGAAAGTCGCCAAACTGGGTAAGGTGGGTGACGACGGCACCTGGTTCGACACGACTGCGTTTGCTCCCGTTACGGAGGTCCGGTTCGGGAACGTGGGGCGTAATACGATGCGGGCGCCGGGTGTGGTGAATCTGGACTTGAGCGCGTTTCGTACCTTTGGGCTGACAGAAAGACTGAAGCTCGAATTCCGGGCGGAGTCTTTCAACGTGTCCAACACGCCGCACTTCGCCACGCCGAATGGCAACGTGAACAGCGGCGATTTCGGCAAGATCTTCGCGACGCAGACGGCGGACGTCGTAGGTCGCTCGCGGGAATTTCGTCTGGGCCTGCGGCTGAGCTTCTGATAATCGAAGGGCCGCGCGCCGACAAGAAGTGATCGGCCAACGCGCCGTCAAGCGGATTACAAGGTCGTCTGCTTGGCGGGCGCGAGGTGAGCCGGTTCCATCCTGGCGGGAACAGTGTAACCCGCCGGGATCGGGGCGTGCGGAGGCGCGGCGGGACTCTGGGGCGGCCATCCCACGGTGGGGTCGGACGAGAAGCGCCATGCCTTGGCCCGTAGGGCCGCGAGCCTGGCTTCGGCCGGCTCTCCCGCCTCGTCGGGTCGCTGGTTTGACAGCCTTATATGGCGCCCGCTAGACTGAGGAAAGACGATGCACGGGAGCCGGCTCAATCAGGGATGTTGCTTCCCAGAGAACTGATCGGTTATCTCTCCCGCCAGTTGGTCTCCAAGCTGAGCCCCCAAGTTATAGAAACCACGAACCCCGAGGGCGTCTCCGAGATGATCTCCAACCTGATCGTCGAGGAGTTGCAGGTAGAGGACCGGCTCAACGAGGAAGTTCGCGAGATCTTGAGCCAGTACAGCGACTACATGCGCCGCGAAGGGGTGAGTTATCAGGAGATGTTCCGGCGCATCAAGAACACGCTGATTGCCCAGCGCAAGGTGGTTCGGGCCTCGGGGCGCGACACCGGAGACCGCATGAAGCTGTCGCGCGACAAGATCAATGAGATTTCTCACAAGTTGATCGCCGCCATGCGCAAGTCGCGCGAAGTGCGCATGAAGCGGGACCTGAACGAGGTGCGGCTGGAGATCGTCCGGCTGATGACGGAGCTGCTGCAGCTGGAGGAGCGCGTGGACCGTGCCGCGAGGCAGAAGATCCGCTCCCAGAAGCGCGAGATCACCGAGGGCAGCGAGGAGTGGGAACTGCTTCACCGCCGCTACTACGCCGAGGAATTGAAAAAGCTGGGGATTGATCTGAGCCGATGAATCCCAGCCTGGTTGTGGTCGGCAGCCTCAACATGGATTTCGTGGTGCGTGTGGAGAGGCTGCCGGCACCGGGCGAGACCGTGCTCGCGCGGGAATTCCGCATGGTTCCGGGAGGTAAGGGCGCCAATCAGGCTTGTGCGGCAGCCAAGGTCGCCCGCCCGGGTACGCGTGTGCGCATGATCGGCAGGGTGGGCTATGACCTCTTTGCGGACCACCTGAAAGCGAGCCTCTCGGCGGCGGGTGTAGACGTCACCGGATTGCACGCCACCCGGGCCCAGCCGACGGGTGCGGCGCTCATCTCGGTGGACCCCAGCGGACAGAACTCGATCGTGGTTGCCCCGGGAGCCAATTACGAGCTGCGGCCGGAGGATGTGGGGGCGATGCGAGCCTCCTTTCGCGGCGCCGACTTCGTTTTGTTCCAGTTGGAAACGCCGCTCGAGACCGTGCTCGAGGCCATGCGCGCGGCCCGGCAAGCAGGGGCGCGGACCATCCTCGACCCTGCCCCGGCGCAGACTCTGCCGGACGAAATGCTGGAAGCCGCCGACGTCCTGACGCCGAACGAGACCGAGGCTCGCCGGTTGCTTGGGGCGGCGCCGGGTCGGATCGCTCCCGGGGAGGCGCCGGAGGTGGCGCGGGCGCTGCGCCAGCGGGGTGCACGGTGCGTCGTTCTGAAGTTGGGTGAGGAGGGATGTTTCTATATGGATGGCGCGGCAAGCACGCACGTGCCCGCCTTCCGCGTGACGGCCTGCGACGCCACGGCAGCGGGCGATGTATTTAACGGAGCTCTCGCCGTAGCGCTGGCAGAGCAACGCCAACTGGAAGACGCCCTGCGGTTTGCCAGCGCCGCAGCGGCGTTGAGCGTAACAAAACCGGGCGCGCAAGCGTCCATTCCCACACGGAGAGAAGTGGAAGAGTTTCTGCGGGCCCACTAGCGTCCCGCGCAAGGGCGGAGACACCGCGTGCCAGGACTTAGCCGAGATTGCATGCCTTGTGCAAGAAAGTGGCTTGCCGGGGTCGGGGCGGCTCTGATGGTCTTTCTGAGCGGTTGCGGCGGGGGGTCGGTCCAGTCGGCCCCGCGGGCCGGCTCAGCGCCGCTTGTGACCGTTGCCTCGGTCTTAGAGAAGCCCGTGCCGGTGGATCTGCGGGCGGTCGGCAACGTAGAAGCCTTCTCCACGATCCACGTGAAGGCGCAGATCGGCGGACAGCTCACCGAGGTCTACATCCGCGAAGGAGATACGGTCCGCAAGGACGATCCTCTGTTCCTGATTGACCCCCGGCCATACGATGAGGCGATACGGCAGGCCGAGGCCAACCTGAACCGGGACCGGGCTCTGCTGCGCCAGGCCGAGGCAGCTCTCCAGCGGGACCAGGCTCAGGAACGCTTCGCGCGGGAGCAGGCCGAGCGGTATCGAAAGCTGTTTGCCGAAGGGGTCATCGCCAAGCAGGTCGCCGATCAGATGCTGACCGAGGCCGATGTGCGCTCGGAAGCCGTACGGGTAAGCCAGGCGGCGGTGGAAACGGCCCGCGCCGCGATCCGCGCCAGCGAGGCGGCACTGGCCAACGCGCGGCTCCAGCGCAGCTACTGCTTGATTCGCTCGCCGGTGGATGGTCGCGCAGGTGAGTTGGCCGTGAAGCTCGGCAACATTGTCAAAGCGAACGACGTGGACCTGGTTACGATTCATCAGGTCAAGCCGGTGCTGGTGGCCTTTTCGGTTCCCGAGTCGGTGCTGCCGCAAGTGCGGCGGCAATGGGCAGCGGCGCCGCTCGAGGTGCTGGCTACAATCCCGGACGGCGACGCCGGGCCGGAGCGCGGAAAACTCACGTTCGTGGATAATCAGGTGAACCGGGCCACCGGTACGATCCGCCTGAAAGCCACGTTCGCCAACGACTCGGCGCGGCTGTGGCCGGGTCAGTTCGTGGAAGTGACGCTACGGCTGGGGCGGCGGGATCGCGCGCTCGTGGTGCCGGTGCGGGCCGTGCAGACCGGTCAGGCCGGAGAGTTCGTCTATGTGGTGCACGCCGACCGTACCGTGGAGATGCGCCGGGTGCGCACAAGCCTGCGGGTCGGCCAGGAGCTGGTCGTGGAAGAGGGCTTGAAGCCTGGGGAGACGGTGGTTACGGAGGGGCAGCTAAAGCTGGCGCCGAAGATGAAAGTGCGGGTTGAGGAAGGCCGCGTCTCGTGAATATCTCGGCTCTGTTTATCCGCCGCCCGATCGCCACCAGCCTGGTGATGTTCGCCATCGCGCTGTTCGGCCTGGTGGCCTACCGGGCGCTTCCTGTCAATGACCTGCCCAATGTGGACTTCCCCACGATCATGGTGAGCGCCAGTCTGCCGGGGGCCAGTCCGGAGACCATGGCCTCGGCGGTCGCTACGCCTCTCGAAAAACAGTTTTCCACGATCGAGGGGCTGGACTCGATGACCTCCTCGAGCGGCCTCGGCTTTACACAGATCACGCTGCAATTTTCGCTGAACCGGCAGCTGGACGCTGCGGCGCAGGACGTGCAGGCGGCCATCACGCGTGCCGCGCCGCTGCTGCCGCCCGGCATGCCGACGCCTCCCACCTTCCGCAAGGTGAACCCGGCGGACCAGCCGATCCTGTATCTGGCGTTCTACTCCGATACGCTGCCGCTGTACCAGCTCAATGAATATGCCGACACGCTGGTCGCGCAGCGCATTTCGATGGTGAGCGGCGTGGCGCAGGTGGCCGTCTTCGGCGCCACGCGCTATGCGGTGCGAATCCGGATGAGCCCCCTCGAGCTGGCCTCGCGGGGCATCGGCGTGGACGAGCTTGCCGACGCCATCCGGCGGTGGAACGTGAATCTTCCGACCGGGGAGCTGTTCGGACCCCATCAGGCTTACACCGTCCAGGCCACAGGGCAATTGACCCGCGCGGAACTGTACCGGCCCCTCGTCGTGGCCTACCGGCAAGGGTCGCCGGTGCGCCTCGAGGAGCTGGCGGAGGTGATGGACAGCGTCGAAGATGACAAAGTCGCCGGCTGGTTCAACGACTCCGAGGGCTCGCGCCGCAGCATCGTGCTGGCCATTCAGCGCCAGCCGGGCGTGAACACGGTGGAGGTCGTGGACCGGATCCGGGAGCTGCTGCCCGTCTTCGAAGCCCAGTTGCCCCCCTCGGTGCGCTTCCGGATCCTTTACGACCGCTCCCAAACCATTCGCGAGTCCTTCGAGGACATCCAGTTCACCATGTACCTGGCCCTGGCGCTGGTGATCCTGGTGATCTTCCTCTTCCTGAGGAACCTGTCGGCGACGGTGATCCCCAGCCTGGCGCTTCCGTTCTCCATCGTGGGAACGTTCGCCGTGATGTACCTGTATGGGTTCAGTCTGAACAACCTCTCCATGATGGCGCTGATCCTTTCGATCGGCTACGTGGTGGACGACGCCATCGTGATGCTGGAAAACATCGTGCGCCACATGGAACACGGCGAAAAACCCATGGAGGCGGCGTTTCGCGGTTCCCGTGAGATCGGCTTCACGATTGTCTCCATGACGCTGTCGCTGGCGGCGGTCTTCATCCCGGTGCTGTTCATGGGCGGGATCGTGGGGCGGCTGTTCAAGGAGTTCGCCATTACCATTACGGCAGCCATCCTGATTTCCGGCGTGGTCTCGGTGACGCTGACGCCGATGCTGTGCAGCCGCTTCCTCAAGCCGCCCGATCCGAACCGGACCGGCGGCTTTTACGGCTGGACCGAAGCGGTGTTCCGCGGGATGCTGCACGCTTACGAGCGTACGTTGCGCTGGAGTCTGCGCTACCGGCCCGTAACTCTGGCGATCTCGTTTGCCTTCCTGGGCGCCACGATTCTGCTGTACCTCAAGATCCCCAAGGGCTTTATTCCGAGCGAGGACACGGGCCAGATCTTCGTCGTCACAGAGGCGGCTCAGGGGACCTCCTTCTACGACATGTTCCGCTACCAGCAGCAGGTGGCGGAGATCGCACGCAAAGATCCGAATGTAGAGGCCTTCATGTCGAGCGTGGGGGGCACGGGCGGAGGCGGAACGCTCGGCGGGCCGAACTACGGGCGGATGTTTCTCCACCTCAAGCCGCGCGAAGAACGCAAGTTGCACGTGGACGAAGTGATCCAGCAACTCCGAAACAAGATGGCTGCCGTTCCGGGGATGCGCGTCTTCCTGCAGAACCCGCCGGCGATCCGTATCGGGGGGCAGCTCACTAAGAGTCTGTACCAACTCACGCTCCAGGGGGTGGACACCGAGGAACTGTACCGTTCGGCGCGGCGCTTGCAGCAGGAACTGGCAAAGCTGCCGATCTTGCAGGACGTCACCGACGACATGCTCCTGGAGAAGCCGCAGATCAACGTGGAGATTGACCGTGACAAGGCGGCGGCGCTGCAAGTGACGGCCCAGCAGATCGAAGATGCACTCTACAGCGCCTACGGCTCCCGATGGGTTTCGACGATTTACGCCCCCAACAACCAGTACCGGGTGATCCTGGAAAGCCGCCCCGAGTTTCAGACCGAGCCTGCCGATCTTTCGCTCCTGTATGTGCGCTCGGCCACCGGGGCTTTGGTGCCGCTTAACACCGTGGCCCGCCTGACGACCTCCACGGGACCCCAAGTGATCAACCACTCCGGTCAGCTTCCTTCGGTGACCATTTCTTTCAACTTGCGGCCTGGGGTGTCGCTAGGTGAGGCGGTGGACCGGATCCGCGAGGTGAGTGAGCGCGTGCTGCCGGCCACGATCACGACGTCCTTTCAGGGTACGGCGCAGGCGTTTGAAACTTCCTTCCGAAACCTGTGGCTGCTGCTCATCGTGGCGATCCTGGTGGTCTACATCGTGCTGGGGATTCTGTACGAAAGCTACATTCATCCCATCACGATTCTTTCCGGATTGCCGTCGGCCGGCTTAGGCGCTCTGGCGACGCTCTATCTGTTCCGGGTCGAGCTGAACATCTATTCCTTCGTCGGGCTGATCATGCTGATCGGCATCGTCAAGAAGAACGCCATCATGCAGATTGACTTCGCGCTGGCCGCAGAGCGCCAGGAAGGCAAGCCGCCGCTTGAGGCGATTTTCCAGGGCTGTCTGATCCGGTTCCGTCCGATCATGATGACGACCATGGCGGCGCTGCTGGGGGCGGTGCCCATCGCCCTGGGCTACGGCGCAGGGGGCGAAGCACGCCAGCCACTGGGTCTGGCGGTGGTGGGCGGGCTGCTGGTCTCCCAGCTGGTGACGCTCTACCTGACGCCGGTTTATTATACGTACTTGTCTTCGCTGTCGAGCCTGTTCCGCAGGCGCAAGCCGGTCTTGCCGGCTGAGCCTGAGCCCGCGCTTCCCCGCGCCCGGTAACATTCCCCTGGGGCTCTCACGCCGCCACGGCCTGTGCTCCGGCGGCCTGGACGCGAGCCACCAGCAGCGTCAGATCGTCCGGGGGGTGGTGGCCGCCCAGAAAGGAACGGACACGGCTCAGGACTTCATTCCGGATTTCCTCGGAGGATCGCTTGTGGTTTTCCTGCAGGATCGCCAGCAAGCGTTCCTCGCCGAACTGCTCGCCATCGGAGTTTTCCGCCTCGACGATGCCGTCGGAGTACATCACCAGCAGGTCTCCTGGTGCAAGGCGGACGGACGCCTGCCGGTAGACGGCGTCGGGTACCACCCCTAAGACCGGGCCGCCTTCGTCCAGCTTGACGGGTGCGCCGCCGGCGCGGGGGAACACCAGCGGGGGAAGGTGGCCCGCATTAATGTAGCGAAGATGGCCGTCGGAGGAATCGTAGTAGCACCAGAACAGGCTCGCGAAACGGTCCGGAGACGTACCGGAGCAGAGCAGCTCGTTCAGCCTTCGGGAAGAAGCTTCATGCTGCTCCGTACCGGCGGTCCAGTTGCTGGCGCGCACAGCCCCGTGGATGAGGGCCATGAGCAGCGCGGCCGGCAGTCCTTTCCCCGAGACGTCGCCAAGAACCAAGGCGGTACGCCCGGAGCCGGCGGGGAACACGTCATAGAAGTCACCGCCGACTTCGAGAGCGGGCATGCAGGCGCCCGCGACATCGAAATCCGCCGAATCGAGGCCGGAGGAGGGCAACAGATCCCTCTGGACCTGGCGGGCCAGCTCGAGCTGCTGCTCCAGCTGGCGGGCACGGACGTAGGAGCCGAAGCGGAGCCAGATAAATGCGGTCGAGGCCACCAGCGCCACCGCCGCTGAAAAGCTGATGGCGAGGTTCCGGCGTAGCGGCCAGAATGCCGTATTGGCGCCCTCGACAAAAAGCGCGATCTCCGCAAAACGCAGACCCGGGCGGGCGCTGCGGGCCCGGGGTTCTGCAGAGGCGGGAGGAAGCGGCGTGGCAGAAGGCGGGCGCAGCGGCAGCCGCAAAGGGTGCAACGTTACGTAGACTTCTCCGAAAGGCGTAGACCGCAGTTCGGCAACCTCACGCCGCTCCTCAAAGAGCGTGCGCACGGCCTCGGGTCGGAAGGGAGCGCCGACGGGTTGCCCGCTCTGGACCAGCACCTGGCCCCGCTGGTCCAGGATCCGGATCCAGGCGATGCGGCGTGCCCCTTCCGTCCGCATGTCTTCGATGACATCGGCCAGTTGCGCTGCGTCGCGCACGCCCATCTGGCGGGCGTGACGCTCCAGGAAGACCACTTGGCGGGCGGAGTCCCGCTCGAGCTGTTCGAGCACGAGCCGCCGTGCCACATAGCGGTAGGTCATGAGCGATTGCACGAGCAGCAGCAACCCCAGCCCCATGCCGAGGACCAGGGCAAGACGGATCCAGAAGTACCGCGGTCCTGTGCGTTCCGGCATCGCGTGTTCTTACCGGCGCCCACAAAGTATACTGCAGTTGCGCGCCTTTGGTCCTATGGAAGTATGACGAGCGGGCTGCGCACAAAGGCGAACTTGCGGCCCAGCTCGTCCACTACATTCACCTGGGAGACGTAACGTCCGGCGGGAAGTTGATCGAGCGGCAGCTCGAACCGGAATCGGAGCGAGCCCCCGCGGTCCTGCAACGGCCGGGTGAGGCGCAGCGGCTCCGTCTCCAGCGCCTTGGTTCGCCCGCGGAAGAAACTCAGATTGGCGGCGACGCTGGTGGCGCCGCCGGAAGTCCGCGCCGGGTCGTAGACTTCGAAGTAGACATAGAGATTCTGATCGCGCCGGAAGACGCGCGTAATGCTGGGCACGAGTTTTCTGCCCTCTTCGACCAGCGGGTGGCGGGCAAGCAGCCGGTTGCGCCGCTCGGCGGCGCCGACCGCCTCCTCTAACGGCTCCCGCTGGTGTCCCCACACGACGCTGCTCATCCGCACGCCTGCGCTCTCGGCGCTCAAGTCCGGAACGGAAAACCGCGTCTCGAACGTGCCCATCTTGCCGGTCTGGTTCTCGCGGGCCAGAAACCGGAGCGTGTAGGTGCCGGGAGGCAGGGTGAAGCCCGTGTCGTACTGGAAGTGGCGCGTGGCGGCACGCCCGGCTTGCTCCGCAGCCAGCCGCACGCGAACGGTGTCGCGCACGGCCGCCGCCAGTGTGCCTCTTGCATCCCGCACCTGAGCGATGAAATCGAACTCGGTCCGGGCCGTTTCGCCTTTAGGGGCCAGTTGCACCTCTGAGGCGGGGATCTTGACGGCGACCGGTACGAAATAGCGATCCCGCGTCAGACGAAAATAGTCCACCTCCAGCGCTAGCGGAAGATCGGTTACGGGGTCACCGAGCAGCAGGGCTTCCTCCAGCTGGCGTTCCCGGTCGGCGGCGCTGAAGCGGCTGAACTCCTTGGCAGCAAAATAACCGCGGCGGTACTCCAGGCGAGCCTGGAGGGTGCCCTTCAGCCGCACCTCGATGCGCCGGAAGCGGCCGTCGAGCGCCGGATTGGTGCTGTAGTAACCGAGAATATAGTAGCTGTCTATGTCGCGCTGGGCCTGGACAATGCCCTGGACCAAGTCGTTGGTGTCGAGCAGCGCTTTGCCTCCCGTCTCCGCGGCGAGGGAGACGAGCGTCTCCTGTTGATTGGCGAAGCGCTCCCGTTGGCGGCGCTGCGCGGCGCCCGTAAAAATCGCCGTTCCACGGGGCGATGCCTGGGAGGCCGCGCCGCCGGGAGGCAGCGCCATCAATCCCCGGGCGTCGACCGTGTAGAAGGCCACGTTGGCCCGGACTGCTGCGTTGATCGTCGCCAGAAGCTGCGACTGGTTCTCGACTCCCGTGCGCCCGATGCCACCCGAGAAGTACACCAGAGCTTTTTTCTCCGGCAGTGAGGTGAGCATCCTGGCCGCAGTCGCCAGCGCGCTGAGCTTGCGGTCGGTGTTGAAAATGTTGAACTCGGTGTCGTCCGCTGTAAAAGCTGCGCCGGTG
This sequence comes from Acidobacteriota bacterium, assembly GCA_037446115.1. Lineage (GTDB taxonomy): Bacteria > Acidobacteriota > Terriglobia > Bryobacterales > Bryobacteraceae > JANWXD01. The sequence goes on from JBBIJF010000019.1 coordinate 14,268, forward strand.
TCCTCGCCTTCCTCTTCGCCGCCAGTGGAGGCTTCGGCTGCGAGCTCGCTGGCCTCGCCGATGCGGAGGCCGCGGATCAGCGAGGTAAGCCGCTCGCGGTCGTCCGTAAAATCCTCAAGTACGTGAAGCCGGTTGGAGAAGGTCATCACGGCGATCAGGTCCTCGGGCTGCATTTGTTCGTTGACAAACTTCAGTGCCGCGTCCTGGGCACGGATCTGCTCGGGAGGCTCCATGGAGGAGAGATCGAAAAAGAGGACCATCAGCCGCCGATCGCGATAGCGGATCTGGCCCGGGGCTGCGGGGGTGATGGACGGCGCCGCGCCTCCGGAGCGCGCCGCGGCCGTCGAAGCCGGTTTGCGGTCCTGGCCGGAGAGCCGCTGGAATTCGAAAACGGAGATGGTTTGCGGTTTACCGTCCTCGAGGATCTCGAAATCCTCCCTCCGGAGACCTTCGACGGGGGCACCCGAGCGGTCCCGGACCGAGACGTCGACGATGACCAGATTGGCGGCGGCAGTAAACTTGACGGAGGGCTCGGGCTGCTGAGCCGCCAGGGCGCAAGCGATCCAGAGAACGAAACATCCCGTGCGCATGATCAGAAGTTGAAGCGGAGGCCGGCGTTGAGGGCGCGCATGGGTGCGGTCGCCGTCGGCAAGCCGTAATCCGAGGCGTTCACCACGGTTCCGAGGCGAGTAAAACTGACATGATTGGTGACATTGGAACCGTCCAGCCGGATCTCGAGCCGCCTCCGGTCTTCGCCCAGGCGGATCGAGCGCGCCAGCGACGCGTTGAGCGCCAGTTGAACCGGTCCCGGGATGGTGTTGCGCCCTGCGTTGCCGAACCGGCCGGCCGGTGGAAGACGAAAGGCCGCCAGATTGAAGAACCGGCCGCCGTCCTGGACGGGTGCGCCGGTCGCATCCGCTCGCCCGCTGCCGAGTGCGCCGGTTCCTCCCGTGTCGGCCAGATTGCCCAGGACGCGGGCCGTGAGGGGCGTCCCGGAACTCGCGGTAAGCCCGCCGCTCAGCGTCCAGTCGCCCAGCAGCCGGCCAATCCAGCGACGGCCGGCGAACCGGGCGCCGCCGGCGCCAAAGCCCGAGCTTAACACGTAAAACAGGCTGAGGTTGTGTCGCTGATCGAAACTGGAGAGCCCGCGCTCGGCACGCAGGTCCTTGTCATTCTGGGCCACGACGGCGCCGGCGCCTCCGAACGTGGAGGCGTTGTCAATGGACTTCGAGAACGTGTACAGCGCGTTAAGCGAGACGCCGCGGCGGAAGCGCCGCAGCAACCGTACTTGCGCCGCATGGTAGACGGAATTGCCTTCCGAGCTTTCGAAGGTGAAGCCCACCGCGTTGGCGATCTGCCGGCGCTGTTCGGCAGTAAGCGGCGAACCCGGCGCGGCGCGGTTCGGCAGGCGCTGGATGTCGAGGCGCGTGCCTTTGGTCGCCAGGTAGCCCAGCTCCAGAACGAAGGAGTGCGGCAAGTCCTGCTGCACGGACAGGTTCCACGTCTGCGCGTAGGGAACGCGGTAGCGCCGGTCCACGGCGTACGTGTTGGTGATCGTCTTGGAGGGTTCCGTACCAAATCCGTTCTCGATCGTGAGCACGCGCGCCGGACTGGTGTTGAGGGTCGCGGTGCTGGCAAAAGGCGGCTGGGAGGCCAGGCGGCCCGGGAACTGGGCGTAGATCGAGCCGTTGTAGAACAGTCCGTATCCGGCGCGAAGCTGCAGGCTCCGTTTCGAAAACGGCCGCCAGGCAAGGCCTAGTCGGGGCGAGAAGTTGTTGCGATCGGGATCCACCAGGCCGGCCGGGAACGGTCCGCTGTAAGGTCCCGGCGCACCCGGCGTCACTACGGCCACGCCGGTGAACCCCGGGGCGATGTCCAGATTGGCCATGCGGTTGTACTTTTCGCGATACGGGGTGAAGTACTCGTAGCGGAGCCCCAGATTCACGCTGAAATTGGCATGCAGGCGCCAGTCATCCTGTGCGAAGAGGCTTACGGCGGAGGCGCGAAAGTAGTTGTTCGAGCTGCCGAAGCGAATGGAACTGGATTGCGGCAGCCCGAGCAGAAAGTCGGCGAAATCCAGGCCCGTTGCCGGCACCGGCAGGCCCCCTGCGTCGAGGGCACTCGTGGCCAGTCCGGTGAACACAAAGGTTCCTCGTGCGTTTTGGTCGGTGCGCGTGTTGATCTGGAGGCGGCGGAACTCGCCTCCGAAGGAGAGGTTGTGGGCGCCGCGCACGACGAGGATGCTTTCGCTCGCACTCGAGGTCTGGTTGCGCTGGAGCAGGGGGCTCGAGTCAGTCAGATCGCCGAAGTTCGTGAAATTGAGATTGGGTGGGCCGAAGTTGACCGGATCTCGAGAGGTTCCCTGAATGCCGAGCTCTCCGGCGACGTCCCGTTTGTACGCAAAGAAGGGGACCGTTTCGCTGCGGTTGCGGCTGAAGTTGTATCTCAAGTTATTGATGAGGCGCGAACCGAAGTTATGGGTCCATTGAATTTCGGCGTTCAAGCCCAGGCCGGTGAGGCTGTCTCGGAACCGAAACAGCTGAGCCGCTTCTGCGTCGCGCGTCTGGGCGTTGAGCCGGAAAGAAAGCCGGTCCTGGCGGCGGAGCGAATGCATGAGACGGACGCCGTAATTGTCCGTGTTCTGTTTTACCGAAGTGACAAAGTGGTAGTTTTGGATGCTACCAGGAAGATTCGGGAGAGGGATGAACTCCCGCAGGCCGACAGCGGCGCGGCTCATTCGCGCCGTAGGGATCCTGTTGCCCGGAAAGGGCTGGGAACTTAGCGGATCGTAGATGGCCACCGGGCCGCGAACCGTCGAGTTTGAAAAGTCACCCTGGCGTTCGGCGAAAGAGGGCACGGTGGCGAATGCGTTGTAAGGGTTGCGGCTGCGAGTGCCGAAGTAGTTGACGAAGAAAAACGTGTTCTCGCTGCGGATGAGTTTTGGGATGCGGAGCGCTCCTCCTGCCGCAAGACCGAAGCGGCCCAGCGCGTAGGAAGGCTTTTCGATGGGCTGACCGGTGAGGGAGTAAGGCCGGGCATCCAAAGCGGAGTTGCGGAGATTGAAAAACAGACTCCCCCGAAGATCGCTGCGGCTTCCGACTCTGCGGTTGCCGAAGACACTCACGCCCCGCCCGGCCATCCAGGGGGGCATGCCTCTTGCCGTCTGACCTGCTGCTGCAGGTCCGCCGGGAGGACGGCGCCGGCCGGGGAAACCACCGCCGGCTGGACCTCCGCGACCGCCCGGCCCCACCATGGCCGGGCCGGGACCGCCTGAGGGAGGAAAACCTGGGACCTCCGCGCCTGCTCCAAAGGGTCCGAGACCACCGGGACCGGGTGACATGCCACGGGCCTCCGCGATCATCTCTTCCGGATTTCGCGGGGCCTGGAGTCCGCGACTCAGACTGCCGGTGACCAGAAATGCCTCGTTGGCGTCCAACGTTGCTTCCGGCCCCGGCAGGTTCTGCATGGTCTGCAGCATGGCGGCGGCAATCTGGTTCTCGAGATTGTTTTGAGTGACGGCGACTCGCTGGAACCCGCCCGCCTGGCGCACGGTTGCCGGCGGAGGGGCTTCCGGAGGAGGTTTGAGTTCGAGGGACCATTCCAGCACGGGCGCCGGTTGATCCGCGGTGATCGTGATTTGTTTTTGCGCGGGTTGAAAGCCGAACATCTCCACTTCGAGGAGCCAAACGCCCGGCGCCAGATCCTCAAAAGCATACCGGCCGATGTCGTCAGTGACCGTGACGAGCTTTCGTCCCGCTTGCGAGGCCGTTACGGTGGCGCCGGGGATCGGCCGTCCCGCCGCACGAACCCAACCCGTGTGCTCCGCCGCCCGTACGGCCGTGACAGCCACCCAGAGCGCCAGGCACGTCCCGCCGATCCGCAAAGCACGCCACCTCTCGTTAGTTAATGACGGAGGCGGCGTGCCAAGGATGACAGCGCGGGGAGTGCTTCAGTAGTAGAACTTCAAAGCAAACTGCATGACCCGCGGGTCTCCGGCCAGGCGCGAGATGGTACCGAAGCTGCCGCTGGCGCGGTTGTTATCCGGGATGCCGAACTGCGGCGTGTTGAATGCGTTGAAGACCTCCCAGCGGAACTCCAGGCTGCGGCCTTCGCCGAAGTACGGAAAGCTGCGCGCCAGAGCGAAGTCGAAGTTCACCAGGCCCGGCCCGTCCAGGGTGTTGCGCCCGCAGTTGCCCAGCACGCGCGGCGCCGGAGGCGCCGCATAGGCGCTCTGATCGAACCAGCGTTGCGGCGTGCGCTCGTCAGGGGGCAGGCTGCCATCGCGGAGGCAGTCGGCCAGGGCATTGGCCAGTCCGCCGGGCACGCCCACGCGGCCGTTGTTGGCGCTGTAGAAGATGGTGAACGGGCGTCCGGACCGGAGCGTGGTCACGCCCGTGATGCGCCAGTCGCCCAGGATGTAGGCCGCCGGGCCTTCGGTCAGGTGGGTGCGGCCGCGGCCGAGCGGCGGCTCGTAGTTGTAGTGCAGCACCAGACGGTGCCGGTAGTCGAAGTCGCTGCGCCCGCGCTGCGCGCGCAGGTTGTGCGCGTTCTGCATGAAGCTGTTGGAGCCGCCGCTGAAGAGGTGCTCCATGGCGTAATCAATCGATTTCGACCAAGTGTAGGCCGCCTCAAAGGCCAGTCCGCGGCTGTAGCGTTTGTCCAAGGCCACGTCCAGTCCGTGGTAGATGGAATTGCCGTTGTTCTCTCGGTACTCGACGGGACCGAGGTTCGGGAAGCGCACCGTGGCCAGGCCTCCCGGCGAGCCGTCGGGATTGAAGCGTTGCTGGTTCAGGTTCCGCAACACGGAAAGGTGCGTTCCTTTGGTGCCCACATAGTCCAGACTCAGCACCACGTCTGCGGGCAAGCGCCGCTGGATTCCAAAACTCCACTTGTCCACTGTGGGGAAGACCGAATCGGGATTGACGGCCCGCTGGCGCACCAGGCGGAGGCGCGCCGGATCCCGTTCGATCACGGACGGGTCGAGGGAAAGGTTGAAGCCGGTGCGCACGCGCATGTTGTTTGCCGTCTCGCTGGTCGTGGGTGCGCCGAGGGCGTTGTTGACCACCCACGGCAGGTTCAATCCCATCTGATCCTCGCTGCCGGCGCGCTCGAAGAGCATGTAGAAGCGACCGTAACCGGAGCGGAGGACGGTTTTGGGGGTGAGCTGGTAGGCGAAGCCGACGCGCGGCGCGAAGTTGTTCTTGTCGGAGCGGACCAGCGCCCGGCCGAAGCGGGAGTTGGGGGGTGTGAACCGCTCGCCGGTGGCCGGGTCTACGTTGGTCATCCGGTCGCCGCCTTCATAGGGCCAGGTGGAAAAGTCGTAACGCAGGCCGAGGTTGACGGTGAACTTCGGCGTCACTTTCCAGTCGTGCTGGATGAAGTAGGACATCATCCACAGGCGCAGATCCACAGGCCGCAGATTGGAGAGCTGGGCGGCGGAGGGGTAGCCGAGCAGAAAGTCGGCCACGCCGATGCCCGTGCGGTTCCCGTCAAAGGTCCAGTCGCCGCGGGGCGCGGGAATGTCCACATAGATGTTCCGCATGGGCAGTCGCAGGTCCGCCCCGAACTTGAGCTGGTGCGGCCCAAAGGCGAGGCTCACCACATCGGACCACTGCCATTGGTTGGTGATCTGCCACTTCGGCAGAAACACCGGCGAGCCGATGTGGTCCAGGCCGCCTCCGGCGCCGCCGGGAATCGTCTGGGTGCCGCCCCGGGCCTGGATCCGCAGAGCCGGCAGCCCTCCGGAAAAGGACGGATCTTCCGGGACGCCGCGGATGCCGAATTCGGCCAGCGTGTTCTGCCCGAAGGGGTCCTGTACGCCGCGGGAGTTGTTGCGGCCCCAGCCGATGCGAAACTCGTTGACGATGCGCGGCGTGAGCACCGAATTCAGTCCCAGGACCGCGCTCTGCCCGCCCATGAACAGCCGCCCGAACGCCGAGGTGGAGGTCCCGTCCAAAATGCCGCCAAAGACTCCGGGCACGAAGCGAAACCGGTCCGACCAGGTGTAGCGGAAGAACAACTGATGCGCGGAAGACAGCTGTACATCCTCCCGCGTGGTGATGGTGTCGGTGTCGTCAATGATGGAAGGGCTGCGGACGTAATTGAAGGCGTTCAGCGGGCCGGTGGCCGGCGTCAGGTTGGGTTCCGGCAACATGTCTATGATGCGTTTGGCTACCGGGTCCAGACAGCTGGCGGGGATCTGGTTGTTAGGGAAGGGCACGCCCGGCCCCATACAGTCACCGACGCGGTCCACCAGGGTGGCGTAGGTGGTCCGGTTGGCGGCAGCGGCGGCCGGAGAAAAATCGCCCCGTCGCTCGTTGGCCAGCGGGACGTTGCCAAGCCGGGTCGTGCCTTTCCGGATCCGGGTACCCTCGTAGTCGAAGAAGAAAAAGGCGCGGTCGCGCACGATGGGGCCGCCGAGATTGCCCCCGAACTGGTTCTGGATGTGCTGGGGCTTGGGCTGGCCGGAGCGGTTCAGCACCCAGTTGTTGGCGTCGAACTTGCGGTTGCGCGCAAACTCGTAGACCACACCGCGAAACTGGTTGGTCCCGCCTTTGGTCGTGACGCTAACGGCGCCGCCGGGACTGCGCCCGAATTCGGCTGAGTAGGCGTTCGTGGTGACCTTGAATTCCTGGATGGAATCCACCGAAGGCCGGGCAATCTGGGTGGTCAGCTCCTGCACATTGGTGGAGATGGAATTGTTGTCCACGCCATCCAGAAGGAAATTGTTCTGCAGGGAGCGCACGCCGTGGACGTTGGCGCCGCCGGTGCGGCCCGCTGCGGTGCCGCCGCCTTCTTCGGTGTACCGGTCGCTCTGCACCCCGGGAATGAGGCCCAGCAGATCATCCCAGTTGCGGCGGCTCAAAGGGAGGTTGCGCACGCGCGGATTCTCCACGACCGAGCCGAGAGAAGCCTCCTCGGTGGCCAAGAGCGGCGCCGCTCCTTCCACCGTGATGGATTCGGCAATCGCACCGAGATCGAGCCGGAAGTCCAGGCGGCCCTTCTGTCCCACGGCCAGCTCAACGGCAGCTGCAACAGCCCTCTTGAAGCCGTCCTTTTCCACCGTGACGTCGTAGACGCCTGCGGGCAGGGTCGGCAGGGTGTAATAGCCGGAGGCGTCCGTCCGACTCGAATATTCCAGGTTGGTGGCCTTGTTTCTGGCGGACACGCGCGCTTCCGCGACTACGGCACCGCTCGGGTCTGTCACCAGGCCCGTGAGACTAGCGGTATGCAACTGGCCGTAGAGGCTTGCGGCAGCGAGCAAAAAGAAGGGAATCGCCCGGTATTTCATTTCTCACCTCGGATTGACGTTCTCAGTCCCAGCTTGCCCTGTGAAGGTTACGGCTTGATGAAACCGAACCTACAGCCTGACTATACGTCCGTCCGGGTCCGGCGGTCAATCCGCGAATCAAAGGGGGCGCCACGAGACCCGGGCTCGTCCCGTGGCCGCCCCGCGCGAGCCGATGGCGGCCGTCAGGAGGCGGCGCGCCGCGCCGTGAACTCGACCGGTTCGCGCCCTTCGACCTGACGCGTGAACCTGATCTGGTCTCCTTCGACCTTGCCCTTGTACAGCATTTTCACTTCGTTGCCGCCGAAGCTCATCACCATGCTGAAGGAGATCTCATCACCGCTCACTTTGCCTTCGGAGATCTCCCTTTCGCCCATGGGAGTCGACATGGTGCCGGTCAGCTTGTCGCCGTCCACCTTGAAGGTGAAGGTCACCTCGCGTGTCTGGCCGCCGCGCCCTGGAACCTGAGCGACCCACTTGCCCGAGACGTCGGCCGCCAGAGCCGTGAGCGTGAACACAGCCAGCACAGCCAGCAGGGATCCAACGATGCGCATCTTCATAAACTTCCTTTCCGCGTGAAATTTTTCCGGACCGGGGAGCACCGCCCGTCTCAAGGCGGACAGAACTCCCGTTTCGGTACTGTCAAGACGCTGCGGGGCCGAGTGACGTTACGCCGATCCCTCAACCGGCGCAGTGATATATTCGGACCGGATTATGTTGATGCCTCGGCTTGCCGCAGCTTTCATACTCGCTGGTCTTGCCTGCTCCGCCCAGGAACAGATGTACAGGTTTCATATCGAGCAGGACCGTCTGGCCGGCGCTCCGGACTTCAGCTTCCTGAACCAGCCGCTCGGGGCGGCAGACCGGGTGTTCGTCCGAGACGGTCATTTTTACAAGGTGGGAGCGGATTTGCGGCCCCGCACGGGCGATGACGTACGCCTCCGGTTTTTCGGGGTGAACCTTTGCTTTGGCGCGAACTTCCCTGAGGCGGATGACGCAGCGCGCATCGCCGGGCGCTTGCGGCGTCTTGGTGTGAACCTGGTGCGCCTGCACCACATGGACACCTCCCCGGACAGTGATCCGGCCAATGCTCGCAGCCTGTTGACAACGGGCCCGTACCCGACGCTCAATCCCGTGGCCGTGGCACGTTTGCGGCGGCTGCTCGACGCGCTTAGAACCGAGGGAATTTACGTCAACCTCAATCTGCACGTGGGCTATGAATTCCGGCCGGAAGCAGACGGCGTGCCCTCGCTGCCCGGACGCCTGCGCCTGCCCACCCAGAGCAAGCCGCTGCATATCTTTTATCCGCGCATGGTCGAGCTGCAGGCCGAATATGCGCGCAGGGTAATTGAGGCGCTGCGGCTGCGCGAGGATCCCGTGCTGGCGATGGTCGAGATCAACAACGAAAGCTCGCTCGTGGAGTCCTGGCAGCGGGGCAATCTGGAGAAGGTTCTGGCTGGCGAGTATCAGGTCGAGCTGGACCGCCAGTACGAGACCTACCTGAAGAATCAAGGAAAGGGTCGCCAGCAGGCCACGGCGTCCGACTGGCTGCGCTTTCTGGCGGATCGTGACCGGGCTTACCTGCGTGTCGTACTCAAGGCCGTGCGAACGCCGGCGGGCACTCTGGTGCCGGTGGCCGGAACCCAGATGGGATATGGCGGACTTGTGAACCTGGATTCGCACCAGGACATGGACTACCAGGACAATCATTTCTACGTGGACCACTACAATTTCCCGAAGACGCCCTGGGACCAGCGCGACTGGAGGATTCGTGACTCCTCGGCCGTAGGGACGGGTCTAACGGCTTTCCTCAACATGGCGGCTTCGCGCGAGGCGGGCAAGCCGTATACGGTGAGCGAGTTTAACCAGCCCTGGCCCAACCGGCAAGGCGCCGAGATTGACCCGGCGCTGGCCGCCTTCGCAGGCTTCCAGGATTGGGATGGGATCGTGCACTTCGCTTACTCCCACGGCCGCAACTGGGACCAAGACGCGCCCAATGGGTTCAACCTGAACGGTGACTGGAGTAAGTTCGCGAATTTCGGACAATCGGCATGGCTGTTTCGCACCGGCGCCATCCGGGTAGGGCGGCGGCTTGTCACGATTCCAGTAGACGAGCGGCTTCGTCACCAGTTTGCGGAGGAGAAACGAGTGGGCAATGTTGCGGCGTTCCTGCAGGCAGCGCTGGGATACGATCCTGGGCTCGCTCTGGTACATCGGGTAGCGCTCCGTAACGGAGAAGCCCAGGCGCGGCGGCCGGAAGCTGCGTACCCGACGCCCGCGCCACCCTATCGCGCAGACACAGGCGAGATCCTCTACGACCGCGAGGCGCGCTTGCTGCTGCTGCAAAGCCCGAAGGCGTCCGGCGTGTTCGGCTTTGCAGGGACCGGCAGGCGCGTGAGAGCGGGGGCCGTCACGGTTGCACTGAGTGAGGGCGCCCGTGGCTTTGTTACGCTGCTCCTCACGCCGCTCGACGGCCGGTCGCTGGAACATTCGCGGCGAATGCTGCTTTCGTTGCCTGGTTACACGTTGGCCACGCTGCCCGGATCCGACCCCCCGCGCCCGCAACGCCTGGTTCCGTACCCGGGGACGACTGACTGGTGGACTCTCGAACCGGAACCCGCGTTTGGCGAGCGACCCTCCGGCGGCCGGGACACGGGTCGGCCGCCGGTATGGATGGAGCGCGTCGAATGCTATGTCAGCGTGCGGACCCGCGCCAGACAGCTGACAGTTTATCCCCTGGACGGCGCCGGACAGCGTCAGGCTGCGCTATCCGCCGACCACGTGCGGCGCTTCCCCGGCGGCTTTTTCATTCATCTGCAGGCGGAAGGGCAGACTTGGTCGCCCTGGTATGAGCTGATCGGGCAACAGTAGGGCCGCCGCCAGCTCGGGATCCGCCTTGCTGACCTTCCCGCGCCAAACGGCCAAACCGAAATTTCTTGACAGGGTCTGCAAGCTGCGTTATAGTAAGCGCAAGCTTGGCAGCGATGCGGGGTCATAAAGATTTACGGCAATTAAAGTCAGTAACTTATCGAATTGTGAAAGCGCTCGGCGTTTTAGCCCTTGCATGCATTAGCCTACCGGCTCAAACGACTTCCGGCGAAATCCTGGGATGGGTGCGCGACGCAAGCGGGGCGGCGGTGGCGGATGCCCGGGTGAGCGTAAAGAATCTGGAAACCAATCAGGTGCGGGAGGTGGTCACCGGCCCTGAGGGGAGGTTCCGTTTTCCGTTGCTCCCCACAGGGACTTACGAAGTCACCGTCACGCGGTCCGGGTTTTCGCGCTATGTTCAAGGCCCGATCGTGCTACGCCTGAACCAGATGGCGGATCTGGACGTCAAGCTGGAAGTGGCGGGCGTGACGGAAGTCGTGACGGTGAGCGCGGACGCGCCGCTCATCAACACGACCAACGCGGAAATCGGCGCAAACTTCGACAGCAAACGCATCGCGGAAGTTCCGCTCCCACCGACGCGGAACGTGCTCAACCTGGCTTTGAACGTGGCGGGAGTGGCGCAGCTGTCCAGCGGCCAGAGCGTGTTTGCCGTGAGCGGCAACAACGGACTGGACGGGGGCGTGAACTTCGCGGTCAACGGCATGCGGACACGCTCCAACAACTTCATGATTGACGGCCAGGATTCCAACGACCCCAGCATCACGGGGATGATCCAGTCGGTCAATAATCCGGACTTGATCGCCGAGTTCCGGCTCATCACCAATCAATTCCTGGCCGAATACGGCAGGGCGGCCGGATCGGTCGTGAACATCATTACCAAGAGCGGCACCAACGAACTCCACGGCACCGCGTTCTGGTTTCACAACAGCAACCGGCTCAATTCGCGCAACAACCTGGATAAGAACCTCTTTCCCCGAGCCCCGTTCCGCATCAACAACCAGATCGGCGGTACGCTCGGCGGCCCCGTCTACATCCCGGGCGTTTACAACGGTAAGGAACGGACCTTCTTTTTCGGCTCGCTGTTGCGCTGGACGGACCGGGCGCTCGGCAGCGGGAGCACCATCAACGGAGCGCCCACCGAGGAGGGTCGCCGGATGCTCCAGCCGTTTGCCAGCCGTCCTCCTGTGAAGGCGCTGCTGGATTTCCTGCCCGCGGCGCAGGTCCCCACCGGCCAGACGGCGCGCTTCACGGCGGATGGGCGTACGTTCGACGTGCCGCTGGGGCGTTTGTCGGGAGCCACCTCGCAGAAGTTCGATGACTGGCAGTGGAGCGCCCGCGCGGACCACACCTTCAACCCGATGCACCGGCTGAGCGGCCGCTACATGTACGACGACTCAATGGGCTCAGGGTTCGGGCAGGCCACGCCTCCGGGGCTGAGCACGGTCAACCCGGTTCGCCGCCAAGCGGCCACGGCCGCATTGACTTCCACCTTCTCCGCCAGGGTTTACAGTGAATTTCGCGCTTCCTACCAGCGCCTGGCGACCACGACTTCGGCTGAAGATCCACGTTCGGAGACGATCCCGTCCCTCGAGGTCAACGAGCTCGGCTTGACGGGATTCAACGCTGCGGCCTCTCGCACCGCCATCGGGCTGGCCGTGAACCTTCCGCAGTTCCGACGGAACAACACGTACCAGCTCCAGCAAACCGTGGGTGTCATTCGCGGCACGCACACCATGAAGTTCGGTATTGATTTTCGCCGCCAGGATATCGTGAGCTTTTTCCTGCCTACGCTGCGCGGACGTCTGGTTTATAACAACCTCCAGGATCTTGTGGATGACGTGGCGCAGATCGCAACCATCAACAGCCCGCTGCGCGGAGGCCAGACGAACCAGTACTACAAGTTCTACGACTATTTCTTCTTTGTTCAAGATGAGTGGCGGGTGAGGCCGAACTTTACGCTTACCTACGGCATCCGCTATGAATCCCCGGGCAATCCGATTAAGAGTCTCGCCGACGCGAATGCGCGCATCGTGGCCGCCAACGGCAACGATCCGCGCTTCCGGCTGGAACCCGTGCCGAAGCGGGACAACAACAACTGGGGACCGCGCTTCGGCTTCAATTATCGCTTCGGGCGTGGCCCGGGACCGCTGAGCTGGCTGACCGGCGACGGAAAACTGGTGATGCGCGGCGGCTACTCCCGCACGTACGATTTTGCGTTCATCAACATCGCGCTCAATGTCGGCACGGCGTTTCCGTTCCTGAATGCCACCACGCTGCCGGCCCGCACCCCGAACACGTTCAACGCGCTGCGCGCGGCGGCGGCCGCCCCCATCACCGGCGATCCCTTGTTGATCACCCAGACGCAGGTGGCCTCCGATTTTCGGTCACCCTTCGCTGAACAGTTCTCGTTCCAGCTCCAGCGGGGACTCGGCACCAACTGGGCGCTGACGGCCGGCTGGGTGGGGACCAAAGGCACGGCTCTGTTCCAGACCGTGGACGGCAACCCTAACATCTCCGGCAGCAGCACGATCCGCAGACTGTTCCCGAATCTCGGCGTGCGCCGGGTCCGGGCCAACAGCGCGAACTCCATTTACCATTCCCTGCAGGTGAGTCTGGAGAAGCGCCTCTCGGCAGGATTCTCGATGGGGGCGCACTACACCTGGAGCGCGTTTATTGACCTGGCCTCGGAGATCTTTAACGCCGCCGTGAACGGTGACGTGGCGGTCAGCCAGGACTCCTTCAACCGTCGTGCCGACCGGGCCCGTTCCAGCTATGACCGGCCGCACCGCTTCAGCTCGACGTTCGTGTACGAACTGCCGTTCCTGCGAGCGCAGCAGGGAGCTCTCGGCAAGATTCTCGGCGGCTGGCAAGTGAACGGCTTCCTGACGTTCCAGTCGGGCGCTCCCTTTACCCCTCTGGCGGGGATTGACCCGGGCTTCCGCCTGAGCGGCATTGACGCGCTGGTAGGCAACGCCATCCGCGCCCATGTGGCGACCAACCGGCCGCTTTCGAAAATGACCATGGCGGAAATCCGCCAGTTCACGTTACCGGCGGCCGTCAACAACTCGCGCAACAGCCTGTTTGCGAACGTGACGGCCGCGGCGCCGCTGGGCAACGCCGGACGGAATATCCTTCGTGCAGACGGAATCCAGCAATTCGACTTCGGCGCCTTCAAGAACACCAAAGTGGCCGAAGGGCATACGATTCAGTTCCGGGCGGAGTTCCTCAACCTGACGAACACGCGGAACTTCGGAATCCCGGAATCCCGGATCAATTCCGCCAACTTCGCCAACGAGTGGGGCACTAACGGCGGCAACCGGCGGATCACCCTCGGATTACGCTACATCTTCTGACGGCGAACCGGGCGGCGCGCGCGGCTGCCGGGCCCCAAAGCCCGGCAGCTCGGCGGGGCGCTGCCCCTTACCGCGGCAAGGCACCCGGGAGCGAAGCCTATCCTCTTCGCAGGCGTTCCGCCAGCCGGGCGATGGCCGCCTGGGATGCGCGGCGGGCTTCGGCGTAAAGGCGTACGTCCCGGGGGCCCGCCTTCAGGAACTCGAGGACGATCGCTTCGGCCGCGACATACTCGGCCGCTGCCTCCGCCACTTCGGCCGCGATTGCAAGCGGGATGTTCGTGACGCCGTTGGCATCGCCGTGGAGCAAGTCGCCGGGTTGAACCGGCAGCCCGCCCACGCGGACGGGAACGTGCAGTTCGACGAGGTGACTATAGCCGTGAGAGCAGATCACGCCGGAGGCAAATACGGGAAAGCCGAGCTTCCGGACTTGCTCCAGGTCCCGTGCCGCTCCGCTGGTGATCAATCCGGCCGCCCCGAAGGCCTGATAGGTGGCGCACATGATTTCGCCGAAACTGGCCGCTGCGGGCGGATCGTCAAGATCCTGCAACACGACCACCGGCGGGCCAGGAAGCTCTCGAAACCGCCGCACCTGTTCGTCGAGAGCGGCGTAGCCTGAGGTCGGGCTGTGTTCGAAGGCGGCGCGGTGCGTGGCGGTGGCGGCGTAGCCCGCCACCGGGCCGAGTTCGGGAAAGCAGGCACGGATGCGGCCGTCCATGTAGCCGGTGTTGCGCGGCCTGACGGCGAACAGTTCGATCACGTTGCAGATCGTGGGCGTATCGTAGCGGCGCAGCAGTTCGAGCGTGCGGTCCGGCAAAGGGGCAGGCATGCTTCGATTATCCTAAGGCCGCGCAGACTGCGCCGGGCGCCTGAGACGTGTTGACGGCGGTGGTTGGTTTCCTGTATAGTATCCAATTCCGATGTCGAAATCCGATAGTCAGCGAGATTTGTATGCGGGACTCATCCGCCTCCACGTGCTCCACCACGCTGCCGAGGGGCCCGTCTACGGGCAGTGGATCGCCCAGGAGCTGGCGCGCCACGGCTACACCCTCAGCCCCGGAACCCTTTACCCGCTGCTGCACGGGCTGGAACGCCGGGGCTACCTGCGCTCCAGGCTCGAGCGTTCCGGTAATCGCCGGAGGCGTGTCTACCGTGCCACCGCGGCAGGGCGGAAGGCGCTTGTGGCCGCCAAAGACAAGGTCCGCGAACTGTTTGGGGAGTTATTCGAACGTGATTAGACTCGCGGCGGTGTTGACGGCACTCGTGTTCGTGTGCCTGCCTGCGCCGTCGCAATCCAAGCCGATCACTCTGGTGGAAGCGGTGCGGCTGGCCTCGGAGAAATATCCTTCCGTTGAGGCCGCCCGTGCGGAAGCGGCCCGGGCTGCGGCGAGCCTGAGTCTTGCCCGCACCGCCTACCTGCCTCGCGCCGATTTCCTGGCCCAGGTCAACCGCGCTACGCGAAACAACGTTTTCGGCTTGCTGCTGCCTCAGCCCCTTGCGGTGCTGCCTGCCATCTCCGGGCCCGTGCTCGGCACCAACGGCATGGAAAGCGTCTGGGGTAGCGCCGCCGGATTGCGGTTTTCCTGGGAAGCCTTCGATTTCGGCCGGCGGCGCGCGGCGGTGGAGGCCGCCCGGGCCGGCGAGCGCCGTGCCCGCGAGGCTGTGGAAACGCATCGCCTTGCTGCGGGAGCGGCCGCCGCCGAGGCGTTTGTGGCCGTGCTGGCCGCGGGGGAGATCCGTAAGGCCGCCGAGGCGGCCGTGGAACGCGCGCGCATGTTCCATCGTATAGTGGAGGCGCTTGCCCGGGCCGGCCTTCGCCCAGGGGCGGACGCGGCCCGCGCGGCCGCCGAGGTGGCGGCTGCGGAAATCCAGCAACTGCGGGCGGAGGAGGCGCTCGAGCAGGCCCGCGCCGAGCTGGCCCGCTGGCTCGGTCTGCCCGCCGCCGAGCTTGTACCCGTGGCAGGGAAGCTGTTGGAGCTGCCGGAAGAAGTGGGCCTGCTCGGTTCGGAGCATCCTCGGCTGCGGGAGCAACGTGCCGCCATGGAGGAGGCTCAGGCTCGGGAGCGCACTTTCGAACACGCCTGGTACCCGCGCTTTTGGATCGAAGCTGCCGCCTACGGCCGCGGAACCGGCGCCCGCACCGATGGCTCCACGGGCGGAGCTGCGAGCGGGCTCGCGCCGAATTTCCAGAACTGGGCGGTCGGGCTGAATGTGACGTTTCCGCTCCTCGATCGGGCCGCCTTGCGCGCCCAACGCCAGCGGGAGGCGGAGGGCGGCCGTGCCGAACAGGAGCGGTACCGCGACCTTGCCCGCCAACTGCAAGCCGAGCAGGAAAAGGCCGCGGCGCGCTTGACGACGGCGCGGCGCATCGCCCAGAGCACGCCTGTGCAACTGGCCTCCGCGCGGGCGGCGGAGCAGCAGGCGACGGCGCGCTACCAGGCCGGCCTGGGCACGGCGGTCGAAGTGGCCGAAGCACAGCGTCTGCTGGCCCAAGCCGAAGCAGAGGACGCTTTGGCCCGGCTGGGCGTCTGGCGCGCCTTGCTCGGCCTCGCCGCCGCGCAAGGAAGCCTGGAACCCTTTCTCGACGCAGCCGGGCGTTAGACGGAGGCGGAAAGGAACCTTTATGTGGTTGGTACTTGCGGCATTACGCCGGCCGGTGACCGTCGTCGTGATCGTGGCGGCTGTGGCCGCCTGCTCGATTCTCGCGCTGCGGCGCATGCGCGTGGATATCTTTCCCGAGCTCGGCTCCCCGACGATCTATGTGGCACAACCGTACGGCGGTATGGATCCGGCCCAGATGGAAGGTTACTTGACTTACTATTACGAGTATCACTTCTTATATATCACCGGGATCGAGCACGTAGAATCCAAAAACATCCAAGGCGTGGCGTTAATGAAGCTTGTCTTCCATCCCGGGACGGATATGAGCCAGGCCATGTCCCAGGTAGTGGGCTACGTCAACCGTGCGCGCGCCTTCATGCCGCCCGGGGCGGTGCCGCCGTTCATCGTACGGTTCGACGCGGGCAGCGTACCCATCGCCCAGCTGGTGTTCTCCAGTCCGATTCGCGGCCCGGGGGAGATGCAGGACATTGCCATCAACCGCGTGCGTCCTCTGTTCGCCACGCTTCCGGGAGTTTCGGCGCCTCCGCCTTTCGGCGGCAACCAGCGTACGATCGTGGTGCGGCTGGATCCGGCGCGGATGCGGGCCTACCGCATCGGGCCGGAAGAGGCCATCGCCGCCGTGAGTCGGGCCACATCCGTGATGCCGGCCGGAACGCTGCGCATCGGCGAGCTGGCGCGGATTGCTTCCACCAACGCCAGCATCGGGGCGGACTTTGATGAACTGCTCGAGGCGCCGGTGCGCACGGGCCCGGCTCCCACCGTGTACCTCCGCGATATCGGAACGGTCGAAAACAGCACCGATATTCTCACTGGCTATGCTCACGTCAACGGGCGTCGCACAGTCTACATCCCGGTAACCAAGCGAGCGGATGCGTCCACCTTGGACGTGATCCGCCGCGTCCGTGCGGCGCTGCCCGGTATGCGGGCCGTGGTGCCGGAAGACGTGGAGATCCGCCTAGAGTTTGACCAGACCGGCTATGTGGTCCGCGCCATCCGTAACTTGCTTCACGAAGGCGTGCTGGGCGCCCTGCTGACAGGCTTGGTAGTGCTCTTGTTTCTGCGCGACTGGCGCAGCGCTCTGATCGTGATTACCACGATCCCCGCCGCCCTGCTCGCGGCAGTGGTGTGGTTGTGGGTTGCGGGTCAGACCATCAACATCATGACCTTGGGTGGCCTGGCGCTGGCGGTAGGCATGCTGGTGGACGAGGCTACAGTCGCCATCGAAAGCGTGCATGCACACCTGGCCGCCGGCTTGAGCCGCGGGCGCGCCGTGCTGGAGGCGGCACGCAAGACCGCGATTCCCCGGTTGCTGGCGATGCTGGCAATCGTGTCGGTGTTCCTCCCCTCGCTGTTCATGACCGGGGTGGCGAGACAGCTCTTCGTTCCGCTTTCGCTCGCAGTGGGCTTCGCCATGCTGTCCTCTTACCTGCTTTCGAGCACGCTGGTGCCCGTATTGTCCGCCTGGATGTTGCGAGGCGGCCTCCGGGAAGGCACGTTTTTCGAGACGCTCCGGCGGTGGTACGGGATCTATTTGCGCTGGGTGCTGCGCTGGCGCTGGCCGCTCGTGGCCGGTTACACGCTGGGCTCCGCTGGCCTGATCCTGCTCCTGTGGCCGCAGCTCGGCACGGAAATTTTTCCCCGCGTGGACACGGGCCAGCTTCAGATCCGGCTTCGCGCCCCCACCGGTACGCGGATCGAGCGCACGGAACTGCTCGCCCTGAAGGTTCTGGACATGATTCGGAATGAGGTGGGAGCCGAACACGTCAGCATCACCACCGACTACGTCGGCGTGCAGCCTGCGAGCTATCCCGTCAATACGATTTATCTCTGGACCAGCGGTCCCCACGAGGCGGTCCTTCAGGTTGCGCTCAAGCCCTCCGCCCGCCTGCGGGGTGAAGCGTTGAAGGAGCGGCTGCGGCAGCGGTTCCGCCAGGAGCTTCCGGAGGTGAAGATCGCTTTTGAAGCCGGCGACATCGTCGAACGGGTCATGAGCTTCGGCTCGCCCGCGCCGGTGGAGGTTGCCGTCCAGGGCCCGAACATGAGTGCGAATCTGGCCTTCGCGGCGCGCGTTCGGGCGCAACTTGAGAAGCTCCCGTTCCTGCGCGACCTTCAGTACGGGCAGCCCCTCGATTACCCCACGGTCGAGGTTCGGATTGACCGGGAGCGAGCGGGTCAGTTCGGGCTTACTGCGACCAGCGTGGCCCGCTCCATGGTGGCCGCCACGTCTTCCAGCCGTTTCATCGAGCCCAACTACTGGCGCGATCCGGCCAGCGGCAATGCGTTTCAAATTCAGGTCGAGATTCCGCAGCACCAGATGGCCTCGCTCGAAGACCTCCGGGATTTGCCCGTGATGAACGGAAACGCGGGCCCAGCGGGCCTCCGGCCCCTGCTCGGAGACGTCGCCGATTTGCGCTACGGCACCGCCTTCGGGCTGATCGAACGCTACAACATGCAGCGCGTGGTGAGCTTCACGGCGAATCTCCACGGCGTGACCCTCGGCGAGGCTGCCCCGCGGATTCGGCAGGCAATTGCGGACGCCGGCCGGCCGCCGCGGGGGGTGAGCGTGGCCCTGCGCGGTCAGATACCGCCGTTGGAAGAGACGCTCTCCGGGCTGCGCGCCGGCCTGCTGCTCTCCATCGGGATGATTTTCGTGCTGCTGGCCGCCAATTTCCAGTCCTTCCGCCTGGCCTTCGCCGTGGTCTCGACCGCGCCGGCCGTGATCGCCGGCGCACTCCTGCTGTTGCTGGCGACGGGAACCACGATGAACGTCCAGTCCTTCATGGGAACGATCATGGCGCTCGGCATTTCCGTGGCCAATGCCATCCTGTTGGTCACCTTTGCCGAGATGAACCGGCAAGAAGGCACACCAGTCCTTGAGGCGGCCCTGGAAGGGGCGCGGGGCCGCTTGCGCGCCATCCTGATGACCGCCGCGGCCATGATGGCGGGCATGATGCCCATCGCGCTTGGGATCGGGGAGGCAGCCGAGCAGACAGCCCCGCTCGGGCGGGCAGTGATCGGAGGCCTCGCGCTGGCCACCGTGGCCACCCTGACGGTGCTGCCCTCGGTGTATGCCATTCTGCAGCGCAAGGCGAGACCGGCGTCGCTTTCTCTGGATCCCACCGATCCGGCGGGGCGGTATTACGAGGAGAAATAAACAATGCACGGCATCAGCTATATCGCCGCTGTAATGATCGCCGGCGCGGGGACGATGGCGGCACAACAGATGCTGGAAACCGCCGTGGTGGTCTCCAAACCGGTGGAGCGCCTGGTGCGGCTGCCGGGCGAGTTTTTGCCCTACGAGCGCGTGGACCTGCATGCACGCGTGGCGGGCTTTGTCGAACGCGTTGAAGGCGATCGGGGCAGCACGGTGCGGCGGGGGCAGACGCTGGTCGTGCTGTCAGCGCCTGAGATGGCGGCCAAGCTGGCGGAAGCCGAAGCCCGGGCGCAGGCGGCAATCTCGCAACGGGCCGAGGCCGAGGCGAGGCTCGTGGCCGCCGAGAACGCATACCAGCGCCTGAAGTCGGCGGCCGCCACGCCCGGCGCGGTGGCGGGTCTGGAGCTCATCCAGGCAGAGAAGGCAATGGAGGCGGCGCGGGCCCTGTCTGAAGCCCTGTCGAGCTCCGTGCGGGCGGCACAGGCGGCCGCGGAGGCGTTGCGAGAGCTCCAAAGTTACCTGACGGTCGCTGCGCCGTTCGACGGCGTCATTACCGAGCGCTTCGTCCACCCGGGGGCTTTGGTGGGGCCGGGTTCGGGGACTGCCGAGCCGTTGCTGCGCCTCGAGAATAACCGCCGGCTGCGGCTGGTGGTTTACGTCCCGGAGGCGGAAAGCGGAAGCATCGTGACGGGGGCGCGCGTGCCGTTCACGGTTACGGCATTCCCGGGAGAAACGTTCTACGCCCGCGTCGCACGCCCCGCGCGCTCGCTTGACCCGAAGACGCGCGCCATGCCCGTCGAGCTGGACGTAGACAATGCAGCCGGACGTCTGGCTCCTGGGATGTATGCCGAGGTGGAGTGGCCGGTCCGGCGTTCCCGAGCCTCCCTGCTGGTTCCTCCTTCCAGCGTCGTCACCACCACCGAACGGAGTTTTGTCATCCGCGTGCGCGAGGGCAAGGCGGAATGGGTGGACGTGCGTCGGGGCGCGCCTGCAGCAGATCTCCTGGAAGTGTTCGGCCCGCTGCGGCCCGGCGATGTCATATTGCGCCGCGGCACGGACGAAATCCGCCCCGGAAGTTTGGTAAAAGTACAAAAGCCATGAAACACGTGCTCCCGCTTCTTGCGGCCCTGACCTGTTCAGCGTCGGAGCTCCCACCTCTTGACCAGCTCAAGCAGGTTGCCTCCGAGATGACGGATGCCCGGGCGGCGTTCACGCAGCAGATCGTGGACTCGATCTTCAGCTTCGCCGAGTTGGGCTACCAGGAGTTTGAAACCTCGGCGTATCTCACAGAGCTGCTCGAAAAGGAAGGATTCCGGGTCGAGCGCGGCGTGGCCGGGATGCCGACGGCTTTTGTTGCAAGCTGGGGTTCCGGCAAACCCGTGATCGGCTTCATGGCGGACATTGACGGGCTGCCGGAGACCTCTCAGAAGCCCGGGGTGGCCTATCACGACCCGCTGATCCCCAACGGCCCGGGCCACGGTGAGGGTCACAACGCCGGCCAAGCGGTCAACATCACGGCGGCGCTGGTGGTCAAGCAGCTCATGGAGCGATACAAGATTCCGGGCACGTTGCGGATCTATCCGGGGGTGGCCGAGGAGCTGCTCGGCAGCCGGACCTACATGGTGCTGGCCGGATTGTTCCGAGACGTGGATGTGATGCTGAGCAGCCACATCAGCAGCGACTTCGGAACCCATTACGGCCCGCGCGGATCAGGGCTCGTTTCGACCCAGTACACCTTTCACGGGCAGAGCGCCCACGGGGCCGGCTCCCCCTGGCGCGGTCGCAGCGCGCTCGATGCCGTCGAGCTGATGAATGTGGCGTGGAACTATCGCCGCGAGCACCTGCGCCCGCAGCAGCGGTCCCACTATGTGATCGTGCACGGCGGCGATCAGCCCAACGTGGTGCCGCCGGTGGCGACGGTGTGGTACTTCTTCCGCGAGTGGGACTACGACCGCATCCGCGAGCTGCATCAAATCGGCACGCGCATCGCCCAGGCCGCCGCGCAGATGACCGACACGACCATGACGGAGCGCGTGCTGGCTGCCACTTGGCCGGGGCATTTCAACAAGCCTCTGGCGGAAGCCTTACACGCCAACATCCGGCGGGTGGGCATGCCGGCATGGTCCCCGGAGGACGAGCAGTTGGCCCGCGCCGCGCAGGCCGAATTGAAGGCCCGGGTCGAGGGCTTGCGCAAGCAGGTGGCGGAGCTGAAACCGGACGCCGATCCCTACGAATCGGCGGGGTCGGACGACATCGCCGAGGTTTCCTGGAATCTGCCCACGGTGGTGCTGCGCTATCCCGGCAACATTCCGGGAATGATCGGACATCACTGGTCGAGCGCCATCGCCATGGCCACACCGATCGCCCACAAAGGGGCTACGGCAGGAGCCAAAGCTATGGCGATGACGGCCCTGGACGTGCTCCTGCGTCCGGAGCTGCTGGAGTCCGCACGAGCGTACTTCGCCGAGCAGACGAAAGAGACTAAGTGGAAGTCGCTGATTCCCGAAGGTACGCAGCCTCCGGTTGAGTTGAACCGCGAGCGGATGGAACGGTTTCGCTCCCAGCTGAAGCCGCTGCGCTACGATCCTTCGCGCTACCGCACCTATCTCGAGCAGCTCGGCATCAAATACCCGACTCTCCGGTGAGCGCCACCGCCGGGCTGGAAAGCGGCTGGCGGGCCGGGCGCCGGGCAAGCGCCAGCCGCAGAATCAGCAGCGCGCAGAAATAGAGAGCGCCGCCCGCCACGAGCGTCAGGCGCAGGCCGGCGTAGATGGCCGCGACAATCGCCAGCACGGATCCCATCACACTGGCGGCCGCATTGAGGGACCAGGCCAGCTTAACGGAGGAGGCGTGGCGGGTTTCGAGCAGGGCAAGGCCGGTCGGGAAGGGCATCCCCATCCAGAACGCGGGTGCGGCAACCAGCACTGCCGCCAGGATCACCTTAAGGCCGAACGGCCAGGCTACGGCGGCCTCACTCAGCGCAGGCACCACCCAGGCCAAGAGAATGACAATGACGCCCGCCGAGGCCAGCACCGCACTCAGACGGGCGATCGAGAGCGCGACGATTCGCCGCGACAACAAACTGCCCGCTCCGCTCGCCATGAGCATCGTCAAAATCACCACGGTAAGGGCATAGGTGGGATGCCCGAGAAACAGCACCAGTTTCTGGATCAGGGCCACCTGCACGATGATGTAGCCTGCCCCGATGGCAACGAAATACAACAGGAGCGCCGGCACTCCTTTCTCACGCGGCAAACGGCCGCCAAGCAGAAACGGAGGCAGCGCGAGGATCAGGGCGGTTGCGGCCACGCTCACCCCCACAAGACTGAACAACAGGGGCACGGCGCGGTTGATCTTGTAATCTGCGCTGAGGCGTGAGGCGCTTTTGAGGAATTCCCAAATGTCGCGCGGTTGTACGGTGTAAAAGAAGAAGGGCCGGTCGTCGGTGACCGGCGAGATGTCATAGGGGTAGGTTCGCTGGAAGGCCCGTGGATCCGGCGCGGTGAGCAGTCTGGCGAACGCGTTGGCGCCACTGTCTCCCGGCAGGTACAGCAGTTGTAGACCGGCCGCGGCGGTGGCCTGGCGGAGGCGCGCCAGATCGCCGGACGGGAAGGGCCGGCGGGCGATCAGGATCGTGTCGGTGGCGCCCCAGCCCGCCAAGTCTCTATCGGTACCTTCGCGAAGTACGGCGATGTGGCGTTGCGGCTCGCGCTGCCCCAGGCTTTTGAGCGCTTCCATGGCGAGCGCCACCAGACGCAGCGACTCGCGCGGCGGCTCCAGGCCCCAGCGCGTGAAAGCAAGTAGGCCGTCGGGGGTCAGCCGACTGAGATAATCGCGGAACGCTTCGATCGTGTAGAGGCTGTTCTCCGACAAAGCGAAGGCTCCGGCGGCGGTGGCGGCCCAGGTGTCCACCAGCGTGGCCTGGATCACCTGGTAACGTTCCGAGGTGCGCCGCACGAAGCGGCGCCCGTCTTCGATCACCAGGCGGACCTCGGGGCGGAAATAGAGACGCCGGCTGAGGTCGGGGAAGCGTTCACGCATGATGGTACGGGCGATGATCGGGTTGATCTCGACACCCGTGACGTCGCGGCTGCCCGCAGCCAGGGCTCGGGCGATGTCGTAGCCGCCGCCGGCGCCGATGACCAGCGTCTTGGCCCCGGGGCGCAGGAGATAGGGCATGCCGGGGCTTTTGTAGAGCAGCTCGCGGCGGTCCTTCTGGGTGAGATTGTCAAAGTCATACTGGGGAATGCCTGTGGAGGCGTCGGCATCAATGAAGATGCTGAGGCCGTTCCAGGCCGGGTCCGGCGCCAGGGCCACACGGGAAAAGCTGTTCCATTTCACAAAGCGCTCGTCTTTGAGGCTTCGGCCTTTGGCAAACCGCACGTCAATGATCGCCGCCTTGGCATTGAGGATGACGAGTGCAACCAGGGTCAGCGCCAGCCCCGCGCTCGCGGCGCGCCTGCTGACGTCACCAGCCTGGCTGAACCAGACTGCGGCCGCTGCTGCGTACAGGATCGCAGCCGCCAGTACCGTATTCGGCCCGCCGAGGGTGTTTAAAAGCGGGATCAAGGCCAGACAGCCCGCGCCCGCGCCGAGCAGGTCGAAAAAATACACCCGCCCAATCCGTTCGATACCTTCCGAGATGACCAGGGAGATGACGGCGCCGGAAAAGAAAAACGGCAACGCACTGAGGAAGTAGACTCCTGCGAGAGTCCAATAGCCGGGATCCCCGCGGCGAGAGAGCAGAAAGGCCAGACACCCCACCACAGCCAGGCTGTTCAGCACCGACAGGATGCCGAGCTTGGAGAAGAACTTTCCGTGCCAGCCGGCAACCACGTAAGAAAAGACCCCTCCCGCCCCAAGTCCGAATAGCGCGATGGAGATGGCTAAGAACGCGAAGTGGTAGTAGAAAACGACGGAAAAGATCCGCGTGATCGCCAGCTCAAGGATGAGCGCAGCGGACGTGGTCAGCGCCAGTCCGAGGTACAGATAGGGCCACGGCATTCCCGGTCGCGAGGAGGATGCGGAAGGGCCCTGCAACTCACCATGGTACGCCACAGCCGGCAGCCTGCGTCCTGTCTTGGTGACTAGACGCAACGAAACGGCAGCCCGTTTCGCCGGCGTGTCCTACGCACCCGGGAACAGGAGCACTTTACCGTGTTCCAGCAGGACGTAGCGCACCTCCGGGGCCTTCAGCCGAAGCGAAGCGCGGAACTGGCCCGGATCCACAGCGTTGTCGGCAAACATGTCATAGTGACAGGGGATCGCGGCCTTCGGACGGATGACAGAGGCGAGCTGGGCCGCCTCCCAGTGCGAGAGATTATTAAAACCGCCGTTAATGCAGGTGATCATCAGATCGGGCGAGTACTTTGCGGCCGAATACAGCAGTTCACTGAAATCCGTGTCGCCGGTGATATAGACGCGCGGGCCTCGGGCGAACTCGAGGACGTAGCCCATGTGGTTCAGGTCCGTGTCGTCGGTGGGCAGCGCGAACGTGCCGCGGAGGCGGATGTCGCGGAACTCGATTTCGCACGCGGGCCACGCCGGCACGATGCGGCCGCTTTCGACTCCCTCGGAGGCGAACGTCTGGCAACTCGGATGCGGCCCGATGAACTGCATCGTGTCTTTGTTGCGCAGGCCTCGTATGGTCTCCGGGTCAGTATGGTCCTGATGGTTGTGCGTGCAGGCGAACACGTCCACCTGAAGTTCTTCGGGAGGGATGAGAACCGGGACGCGCCGCCTGAGATCGAGTCCCGGAACCAGAGAGGCGCAACTGTCGGTGAGGTAGAGATCCACGCCCGCCAGGGTCCCCTCCGCAGTCTTGAAGATGTACCCGTTCTGTCCCAACCACCACAGGGCCACCGAACCGCGCGGTACGCGGAACTCTCGGATTTCACGCATCAGCGACATCGCCGGACTCCGCCTCACATGATCGCCGCGGGAGGGGCCGGCTCCTCGGGTCGCCCGGCGTGTGCCAGGGGCACACGGACCATGACCAGCGCCAGCAGCAGCAACACGGCAACTCCGGTCAGGAACGACGGTTGGGCGAACACAACCGGCAGGGGCCATTCGAAGAAGCGGAAGGTCGCCACCACCAGTCCCATGACGGCCTCTCCGGCAATCAGGCCGGACGCCGTCAGAATGCCGGCGTTCTCCACACGCGCTCTTTGCGCCTCATTGAAGCCCCGGCGGTCACGCGCCGTATCGGTCAGCCAACGAATCAGGCCGCCGACAAAGATGGCGAACGTGGTTTCGAGCGGAAGGTACATGCCCACGGCGAACAGCATCGGGCTACGGACCTGAACCATGATTAGGGCAAAACCCATCATGATGCCGACCACGACCAGCGGCCAGGGCATCTCGCCTCCGACGATTCCCTGAGCCAGGGAGGCCATCAGACCGGCTTGCGGCGCCGAAAGTTCCTTGTCGCCGAAACCGATGCCGCCCGCGTTGATGTTGCCCTGGTGCAGTACGAGCAGCGGGAAGTACAGGAGCGCACTGGCCACGAGCACGCCGAGGAAGTCGCCGATCTGCATGCTGCGCGGCGTGCCGCCGAGGATGTGGCCCACTTTGAGGTCCTGCAGCATCTCGCCGGCCACGGCCGAGGACACGCAGACCACGGCGGCCACTCCCAGCACCGCCGCCACGCCGCTCATCCCGGACACTCCGATGGAGACCATCAGCAGGGCCGCCACGATGAGCGTCGACAGCGTGAGTCCGGAGACCGGATTATTGGAAGAGCCGATCATGCCCACGAGGTTGCCGGACACCGCTGCAAAGAAGAAACCGAGCACGAGCATGACCAGGGCGGCGGCCGCTCCTCCGGCCAGGCTGCCCGCAAAGTAGAAGTAGAGCAGCACCATGCACAGGAACGTAGCCGCCACGCCGAGTGCGGTGGTGCGCGCCCCGAGGTCGCGGTCCGTGCGGCTCACCGCCTCGGTTTGGGCGCTCGCTTTCTTGAGGTCCGAGATCGCCCGCTTCATGCCTACCGCCAGACTCGTGCGCATGCGGAACAGAGTGAATCCGGCGCCGACCAGCATTCCGCCTACGGCGATGGGCCGCACGATGAACCGCCAGACGGCGCCCGCCAAGCTGCCCCAAGACTCCTCCGCGGCACCGGGTGGAAGTTGGGTTTGCAGTTGCGGGCCGAGGAAATAGAGGATCAGCGGGACCAGCAATCCCCAGGCCACCACCCCGCCGGAAAAATTCAGTGCGGCCAGACGCGGCCCGATAATGTAACCGACGCCGAGGTAGGCGGGGCTCACCGCGGGCCCCGAGGCCATGGTTACGGCTCCAACGCCGACATCGCCCGCACCGCCGCCCAGACGGACCACGCTGCGTCCGATTTCTCCGATGTGGAGGAAGAATTCTTTGCTCGCTGCAAACAGCTTGACCACGCCCAAGAAGTAGATCGCCGCCCCGAGCCCCATGTTATAAAACAGCAGCCGTGCCGCCTCAGCGCCCCGCTGGCCGGCCTTGTGGATCTCGGCGGCAGCCACGGACTCGGGAAACGGTAGTTCCGGGTCGGTGACCATGACGCGCCGCAGCAGCGTGACAAACAGAATACCCAGAACGCCGCCCACCAGCATCAGAACCGTGGACTTCCAGTACGCATGCTCAAAGTCGAAGGAAGGCCATGCGCGGGAGATCACGAACGCCGGAATGGTGAAGATCGCGCCGGCGGCCACCGACTCGCCGATCGAGCCCACCGTGCGTGCGATGTTTTCCTCCAGAATCGAGCCGCGCCACAGCCGCAGCACCGCCATGCTGATCACCGCGGCAGGATAGGTGGCGGCGATGGTCATGCCGGCGCGCAGGCCCAGATACGCATTGGCTGCACCCAGCACCACGGTCATGATGAGCCCGAGCAACACCGCGCGCAGCGTGAACTCCGACATCTGCAGGGTCTCGGGCACGAAGGGCCGGTAGGTTTCTTTGGTCATGCGTTCCTCGCAAACGGCATCATTATATGCCGGATGGGCCAGGTTCTCCGCCGGAGGGCCCGGGGCGGGACATCCTTGGGGAAGGGCAGCCGGCCGCAGCATCTGCACTCGGACAGCCGGTGCACCGGCCCCGGCCCCCGTCCAGGGGCCGAGTCGAGGGTACAGCCGGAAGGAACCGCCGGCAGGGGTCCGGCAACTTCGCCGAGTCGCCCCTCAGAGCGGCCACTCCGAGGGGACGGCCGTGCTGCACTCGAGCCAGCCTTGGGCCGGAACCGCGTCAATCGGCAGGCTGTCTTGCCAGAGGGAAATCTGGATCTGCAGGGACGCATCGGTCCCAACGCCCAGAGCTGCCAAGGGCAGGCGGAGCTCGAGTACGCGCCGCCAGGCGCACTCGAAAGATCCACCCCGGGCCAGATCCGCCTCGACAAGCGTTGGCTCGCTCTCCTCCAGGCGAGCGCGCAGCGAGCTGCTCACGGGTGGCTGGCCCGCTCGCAGCCGGATCCGCACCTCCATCCTCCCCATCCCCGGCGGCAGGGTATGGAAATCCACGCGGAGGTAAAAATTCTCGCCATCGGCCCCGTAGTGGATCTCGCGGATCAGACGCCGCTGCCCGTGCATGGCCTCCGAGCGGGGATCCGCCTTCCACACGCCTGCCCCCAGCCACTCGAAAAACGACGTGACCTCACCGTCAATCACGGCCTGCACCGGCCCCGTGGGCGGTATGTGCAATTCGACAGCAGGCAGCCGCAAGATCGGTCGCGAGAGCTCTTCGGGAGGTGGAACGCCGAGGGCACGGTAGGCGTTGGCCAGATGCGTGCGGTACAGCTGGTCGAACTCGGCACGGTTCGCAGAGGTGTGTTCCGGTCCGTACCACCAGCACCAGTCGCTGCCTTCGGCAATCAACAGCTCCTCGCGGGCCAGTTCCAGGTGCCGCGGTGGCGTCCCGGCCCCGGCGGTCACGCGCTCGAAGGTTTGTCTGGCCCGGAGCAGGTACTCCCAGGCGAGGTTATCCTCCTCCGAACCGATCCACACGTCGAAGTTGGCGTTGATCCAGGAACCCGGATGGACGCGATCGAGAGGTTGCGGTTCCACCTTGTGGAGTGCCTCGCCCAGAGTCACGGCGTGGACGTGGTCGTCTTCCGAGATGCGCCGGTACAGCTCGGCCAGAAAGGGCCGCCCGTTGCGGTCGTAGTATTCCCAGGCGTTTTCGCCGTCCAGGATCACAGCCAGCAGCGCATCGCGGCCGCTTGCCAGGACCGGGCGGCACGTCTCCCGCATCCGGGCCATAAAGTCCGCTGCGGCCTGTGGGGCATCCATCCGGGAATACACAAAGCCGATCAGGTCGCTGAGGAAATGGTTGCGAAACACGATCGAGATCTGGCGCCCCTGCTGCCGCCACAAATAGGGCCGCAAAGCGGCTCCGGGTTCCAGACCGCCCAGCGTACGTGCCAGCACCGCATCATCACTGGCCGTCCAGCGGAATCCGGTTTCGGCGGCCAGAGCCAGCACCTCGTCGGAAACCGAACCCTCCGAAGGCCACAACCCTTCCGGCGCATTACCGAACCGTTCTTCCATGAACCGGCGGGCGCGTTCCAACTGTAGACGTGCATCCTCCGGGTAGCGGAAGCGGGAGGGCAGCGGCACATTGGGGTGTGCCACCGCCGCGATACTCGTGTCGCAGAGCAAGGGGAGTATCGGGTGATAGAAGGGCGTGGTCGAGATCTCGATCTGAGCCCGGGCGGCAAACTCACGGTAGACAGGGAGTACGCGGGCGAGGATCTCGCGCTCTTTGGCGATGACCAAGGCCTGATCTTCCAGGCTGTAGTCGCGTCCTTTGGCTACGAGAGCACGAACCTCCTCGTCCCGGGAGAGGAACTCTTCGTCAAACCAAGCGAGTTGCGACAGAACCTGTAGGTCCCGAAACGCCTGGGGGTTGAACAGGCGGCGCGCGCGGCTCAGATCCCGCTGCACTTGCCGGAAGGCATCGTAGAGTTCCCCGTAACGGGGATAGCGGCGGATCAGCCGCTCCACGTTGGCCTGAAAGAAGTACTGGAGGATAAACTCTTGCTCTTCGCCCGTCAGCTCCTCGGCCGGCTTGGCGGCGCATCCCAGGAAAGGATCCGCCGCCTGGCCCGAGGCGTACTCCTCTAACTGAAGGACCAGGGACGGAACGAGATTAAAGGTCTGCCGCACGTGGGGAAAGTCGCGCAGGATGCTGACCATGCCGTAATAATCTTTGAGCCCGTGGAGCCGCGTCCAGGGCAGCTTGTACTGGCCTGTGATCAGGTCTTTATAAAAGGGCTGGTGCATGTGCCAGAGAAAGCACAGATAGATATCCGGCATGAGACTACGGCTGATTCCCAGCTTGTGCTCTGGGCCCCGGCGAAACGGCGGTGTAAGGCCGCAGGTCCGGCTCGCCCTGAAATACCGAGATCAACGGCGGGGCGGCAGCGTCGAAGTGTGTCATCGGACGCAGTCCGAGGAGCAGTTCGATGGTGCGGAGCAGGGAGCTAAAGCTGTAAGGTGCGGAATCCGCAATCCCCCGGCGTGTGTAAGGGGAAACTACAAGAGCCCGGGCGCGCCCGCCCGTGCCGGTTTCGGCGATGAAAATCACCATGCCAGGCCAGAAACGGCTGCGCGTCAGGGCTTCCGCGATTCGCCCGAGCGCAACGTCGCCGTCATCGCCGCGGCTGGAAAGCCGCACCATCAGCAGCCGCGGCAGCGAACCTTGCTTGTCCAGGGCCTGCAGATCGGCAACAAACGCCTCGGCACGCTCCGTGTCAGGATAATCCGGGTCAGGTCCGCGGTAGCGCAGGTCCGTCACCGGTTTCAGTGCAGGGTCGCGCACAGTTTCGACCTGAACGCCGCCGGCAGCGGGCCTGGGACGGTTGACGACGAAGAATCCGTAATTGCGGAAAGAGATTCCTGCTGCGGCGGCGTTGGTCCAAAGATAGCCTGCCGGAGGCACGGCGGCCGGATCGTCTCCGTCACAGGCCTGAACACGGCGGCCCGCCTGACAGCCGGGGGCATACAGCTCGAGGAAGTGGGGTACGATCGCCGCAAGGCTCGCATACAGTGCTTGCACGGGCCCGGATGCGCCGGTGTCCAGGTTGTCCAAGAGCGCAAATTCTTTGGCCAGCTTTTCCCGGTTCGCCCCGCGGCTGGTCTCCCGCAAGACGTAGACGACATGCTGGATGGGGGAGAAGTCCGGCGCTTCTGGCTCCTCCAGCAGGCTGTCGCGGTAGGGCGTATTGTCAAAAACCTGAATCGTGTGTTCCAGGAGCTGCTCGTCATCGAAGGGAGGGATCCAGGACAATGTACCCGCCTCCCCACGGCCGGAGCCGCGAGCGTTGAGAACGACGAGCGTCCCATCCGGCAGCGTATGAAGCGCCACGGGGTACCGTCCCGCGGCCAGGTATCCGGCGAGGCGGCTGAGCGGTTCGGTGATGTCCACGACCGCCACCGCGTTGGCTCCGGCGCATGCGACGAACAACCGCGTGCGGTCGGCACTGAGCGCCACGGCGCTCGGGGTCATCCCCGCCGGCTGCCGCGCGCCGAAAGCCAGGTTGACCGATTCGAGCACCCGCATTTCCTTGGACGCGGTCACACCGACCACCTGGATACTGTTTGTGTTGCCAGCGGCGACGAAGATGCGCGCGGCGTAGGGTTCCGCTCCCGCCTCGGACGGAGGCGGCGGCCCCCAGATCATGTCCGTCGGGTGCGACGCCAGGCGCACGCGCTCGATCAGCTTGCCCGACTCCGCTTCGTGATGGAACAGAGAGCCGTCCGCCCAACTGGTGACGAACAGTGACTTGCCGTCCGGATGGAACAAGAGTCGGAAGGGCCGGCGGCCCGTACGGAAGCGCTCGATGACCATGCCCGACTGCGGATTGATGACGGCGATGGTGTTCTGGAAGAATTCGGCGATGTAGAGCAAGCGGCCGTCCGGAGAGAGAGCTACGTCTCCGGCGAAATCGCGGGCGGTGCGCTTGTCCCTCGGCACGAGCGCGAAACTCCGGGACAGTGCGAGTCGCCCGTTGGTCAGCGAGATTTCGAACACGGCCGCTTCCGCTCCGCCGCCGGCGTAGGCGCGGCCGGCTTTGGGATCTACAGTCAGGCCCAACCAGGCGTCCGGAAGCGTGACGCGGCTCGTGTGGCGGCCATCCATTGTGTCAAGCGCAGCCAAGGAGGGTGGATTGGAACCGGAGTGCAGGATGAGCAAATGCCTGCCCCCAGGAGCGAGCACCGCAGCCATTGGCAGCGTGTCGAGAGGGATCTGTCTTCCCGCAGGACGGATGCGCCATCCGCCGGCCAGCACCGTCTCCTCCCCCGGTTGGGCCAGCGCGAGCGCGGCGGCGAGAAGGCCAAGAACCGCCCTCATTCCAGAAACCGTTGCGCGATCGGGAAGCGGCGGCCCATGCCGAAGGCCTTCGTGGTGACTTTCAAGCCCGGAGGCGCCTGCTGGCGCTTGTACTCGTTGCGGTCCACCTTGTTGACGACCTCGCGCACCAGCTCCAGCGGGAAGCCGTGTGCTTCGGCGATCTCGCGGGGCGTCTTGTATTCTTCAACGTAGTCGCGCAGGATTGCGTCCAGGACTTTGTATTCGGGGAGCGCGTCCGTGTCCTTCTGATTCGGCCGGAGCTCCGCCGACGGCGGTTTGGTGAACACGCTCTCCGGGATGGCGTGCGGATGGCGCCGGTTGGCCACGCGCGCCAGCTTGTACACCATCGTCTTGGGGACGTCGCTGATCACGGCGAGCCCGCCGATCATGTCACCGTAGAGCGTGCAGTAGCCGACTGCCAGTTCGCTCTTGTTGCCCGTGGTCAGCACAAGCGCCCCCCACTTGTTGGAAAGCGCCATCAACGTGACACCTCGAAGACGTGCCTGCAAGTTTTCTTCGGTCACGTCACGGGGCGCACCGCCGAACAGCGGGTCGAGAATCTGGAGGAAGCATTCGTAGACCGGCGTGATCGGGACCACTTCGAAACGGATGCCCAGATTCTCGGCCAGGGCCCGCGCATCCCGCACGCTGTGATCGGAGGAATAAGGTCCCGGCATCGCGACACCCACGACGTTTTCCCGGCCCACGGCGTCGGCGGCAATCACGGCCGTCAGCGAGGAGTCAATCCCGCCGCTGAGCCCGATGAGCACCTGCCGGAAACCGCACTTCTCAAGGTAGTCCCGCGTGCCGAGCACCAGGGCTTCGTAGACCGCCTCGCACTCATCCGCCAGATTCTCGTGCTGATCGCCGGATCCCGCATCCAGATCGGCGATGACGAGATCCTCGGCAAAGGAGCGGGCGGAGGCGATCACTCTGCCCTCGCCGTCCAGGGCGAAGCTGCTGCCGTCAAAGATGAGCTGGTCGTTGCCGCCCACTTGGTTGACGTAGACCAGCGGGCGGCGGTGGCGCGCGGCGGTTCGGGAAAAGATGTCACGGCGGAGCGCACGCTTGCCCATGTGGTAGGGGGATGCGTTGATGCTGACGATGATCTCGCCGCCCCGTGCAACCAGTTCCTCGACGGGATCCCGGTCGTACAGCCGCCGCTCCCAGTATTGCTTGTCGTTCCAAGCATCCTCGCAGATGGTCACGGCCACGCGGCGGCCGCGGATCGTGACCAGCTCCTGCTCGCGGGCGGGCTGGAAGTAGCGCGCCTCGTCGAAAACGTCGTAGGTAGGCAACAGCATCTTGCGCTGGCGGAAGACCACCCGGCCGCCCTCGATGACTGCGGCACTGTTGGTGGCCCGCTTGCCTTCGTCGGCCTCCGAACGCCCCACGTAGCCGCAGATCAGCGTCATATCGAGCGAGGCGGTTTCCCGGGCCAGCCTCTCCAGCTGCTCCTCGGTGCGTTCCAGAAAGCTCGGCTTCTCGACCAGATCCCGAGGGGGATAGCCGGTGATGGTGAGCTCCGGGAACACGGCCAGAACTGCGTCCCGCCGGGCGGCTTCGCGGGCCGTGCGCACAATCCGGTCCACGTTACCGGCCAAGTCCCCGACGGTGGTATTGATCTGCGCCAGTGCGACGCGCATGTAAGATCCCATTCTAGCGGGGGACCGAGCCCGCCCTACGTTTTGGGAGTCGCATTCCTATCCGGCCCGGGCCGGGAGGTCGTCCCTTCAACCGCCGATAGCGTACATGGGCCGCGGCGGAGCGACAAAGCGCGCCGTGTTAATCTGGTGCCCCTCCCATTTGGCGCGCACAGTCGAGCGTACGACCTCGAGGATCTCCTCGTCGGCGGCGCCCCCGCGCAGCAGCGCCCGGATGTCGGTTTCCTCCAGAGCAAACAGGCAATAGCGCAGCTTGCCGTCCGCGGTGAGCCGGATGCGGTTACAGCGGTCGCAGAAGGGCTGACTGACCGAGGCGATGAAGCCCACGGCGCCGCGGCCGTCGGCGTAGCGGTATTCCAGTGCCGGGGCGCGGGGATCCCGGTTGGGGACGGGAATCAGCGGCGCGATCTCACGGGACAGCGTGTGGATGATCTCCGTCGCCAGCAGGACGCGGTCCCGGAGCCACAGCCCTTGCCCGTCCAGCGGCATGAACTCGATGAATCGAATTTCCAGATCGTGCTCGCGGCCGAAGCGCGCCAGGGGCACGATGTCCGGCTCGGTCAGGCCTTTGACCGCCACGGCGTTGATCTTGACGGGGCGAAAACCCAGTCGGCGGCACAGCTCGATCCCTTCCAGGACCCGCTCCAGATGATCGCGACGCGTGATGTGCGCGAACCGCTCTCGGTCGAGAGTGTCGAGGTGAATATTGATGCGGCGCAGCCCGGCTTGGTACAGGGCGGCAGCCTGCTCCCGCAGCAGGATGCCGTTGGTGGTCAGTCCCAGGTCCGTAATTTCGGGGATGCCGGCCAACTTCCGGACCAGCACGGGCAGGTCGCGGCGCATGAGGGGTTCCCCGCCGGTGATGCGGAGCTTGCGAATGCCGCAACGCACGGCCAGGCGCACAAAGCGCTCGATCTCCTCGAAGGTGAGAATCTCCGGGCGCGGAACGAACTCGACCTCCTCCGGCATGCAGTAGAAGCAGCGGATGTTGCACCGGTCGGTGACGCTGAGGCGCAGGTTGTCATGAAGCCGTCCAAACGTGTCCCGGAGCTCGCCCGGCGCGTCCATGGCCCCTCACTGCACCGCGAACATGCGCTCGAGCGGCACAAGAGCGCGCTCGAGGATGTCCTCAGGAATTTCGACGCGCGGCTCCAGATCGCGGAGGCAGTCGCGGAGCTTTTCGAGGGTGTTGCGCTTCATATACGGGCACTCGCTGCAGTTGCAGTTCTCGTTGGGAATGAAGAAAAAGCGCTTGTGGGGCGCCAGCCGCCGCAGTGAGTGGGAGACGCCGCTTTCGGTCATGACAATGAACTCCTCGGCCGGCGTTTCGACGCACCACTTGATGATGGCGGAGGTGGAGCCGACGAAATCCGCCTGATCCAGCACTTCCGGGGGGCACTCGGGATGGGCCGCCACCAGCGCTCCGGGATGCTCCGCGCGGGCCGCGGCCAGCCGCCGGGCCGGGAAGGTGGCATGGACGATGCAGGCCCCCTGCCAGACTTTCATGTTCTCGCGCCCGGTCTGGCGCTTCACCCAGTTGCCCAGATTGGCATCCGGCACAAACAGGACGGGCTTTTCCGGCGGAATGGAGTTTACGATCTGAACAGCGTTGCGCGAGGTGCAAAGGATGTCGCTTTCGGCTTTCACCTCGATCGAGGTGTTGATGTAGCTGACCACGACATGGTCCGGGTGCAGCCGCTTCCACGCCCGGAGCTGCTCCACCGGACAGCTGTCCACGAGGCTGCAACCCGCCTCGCGGTCCGGCACGACGACGATTCGCTTGGGGTTGAGAACCTTCGCGGTTTCCGCCATGAACCACACGCCGCAAAAGGCAATCACATCCCCGTCGAACTCGCGGGCCTTGCGGGCGAGCTCGAGACTGTCGCCGACCCAGTCGGCCAGATCCTGGATCTCCGGCTCCTGATAGTGGTGGGCCAGGAGAATCGCCCGCCGCTCTTTCTTGAGCTCCAGGATCTCTTCGGTGATGGTCCGCGTGGCGAGCATGGGCTGGCCGGACTTTTCTCCATTTTAACAAAGCCATGCAAACCGGAACGCTACGTACCGCGCCCGCCGCCACTAGGCTACAATCACCCTGTGCGACCATGCGCCTGGCTCGTGGCGGCCTGCTGCCTGACGGCAGGCTGCGCCGGACCTTCCTCCCGCTCCCAGGTCCAGGAATTCCTCAGCATGTACAACGAGATTGACCAGCGGCTGGGCACAATCGCCGCCGAGGCGGAATGGCTGGCCTCGACGGATGTGAGCGAGGAGCACACGGGGCGGCGGATCGGAGCGCAGCGGGCTCACGCGGGCTTCCGCGGCAGTCGCTACGTCATCGAAAACAGCCGGCGTTACCTTCAACTGCGCGGGTCGCTCGGAGAGCTGGAATTCCGGCAGCTGGACAAGATCCTGCTAAACGCCGCCGAATCGCCGGGAACCATCCCGGACGTGGTGGCGAAACGAATCGAACTCGAGGCCCGGCTGAGCGCAACGTTGGACGGATTTACGTTTTGTCTCGACGAGCGGGCGGGCAAGTGCCGCACGCCGGTGACGCCCAACCAGATTGACCAAGTGCTGCTCGGTTCACGCGATGTGGTCGAGCGACGCAGAATCTGGGAGACCTCCAAGCAGCCGGGACCGGCGCTCAAAGAGGGACTGGCCGCAGTGCGGGATCTCCGCAACCGCGTGGCCACCGAACTGGGCTACTCCTCGTACTTCCACCTCCAGGTTGCCGACTACGGCATGACAGTGGCCGAAATGATGCAGCTCATGGAGAAGACGTTCCGCGAGGTGGAGCCTCTGTACCGGCGTTTGCACGCCTACGCGCGGCGCAAGCTCGCGGCCCGTTACCGCCAGCCGGTGCCGGAGCGGATTCCTGCGCACTGGCTCCCGAACCGCTGGGGGCAGGAGTGGCCCGGCCTCGCCGAGACGCCGAACCTGGACGATCTGTTCCGCGAGAAGACTCCGGAATGGATCGTGCAGCAGGCGGAGCGCTTTTACACCTCTCTGGGTTGGCCCGCTTTACCGCACAGCTTTTGGGAGAAATCCGATCTCTACCAGCTTCCCCCGGGGGCCACCCGAAAAAAGAACACGCATGCCTCGGCCTGGCACGTGGACCGCGACCGGGACGTGCGCTGCCTGATGAGCGTGGTGCCGAATTTCCGGTGGTTCGAGACGTC
The DNA here is from genome assembly GCA_037446115.1 of Acidobacteriota bacterium. Classification (GTDB taxonomy): domain Bacteria; phylum Acidobacteriota; class Terriglobia; order Bryobacterales; family Bryobacteraceae; genus JANWXD01. The sequence continues at coordinate 50,735 of JBBIJF010000019.1, forward strand.
TCATCACGAGCTGGGCCATGTCTATTACTTCCTGGCCTACTCCAATCCCAATGTGCCCGTGGTGTTGCGAGAAGGCGCCAACCGGGCGTTTCACGAAGCGGTCGGCGACCTGATCGGGATCGCCGCGCGCCAGGAGCCGTACTTGCGCCAAATCGGCATCCTGCCGGCGGGCCACAACATAGACCGCATGGAGTGGCTTCTGGATGAGGCGCTCGATAGCGCCGTCGTGTTTTTACCGTGGGCGGCAGGCGTGATGACCCACTTCGAATATGAGCTCTACGAGCGCAACCTGCCGGCGGACCAGTTCAATCGCCGCTGGTGGGAGCTGGTCGCACGCTTTCAGGGCATCGAGCCGCCGGCGCCGCGCGGCGAGCAGTACTGCGACGCCTGCACCAAGACCCACATCGTAGACGATCCGGCGCAGTATTACGACTACGCCATCGCCACGCTCATCAAGTACCAGCTGCACGACTACATCGCCCGGAGGATCCTGAAACAGGATCCGCGGGCATGCAACTACTACGGAAACAAAGAAGTGGGCAAGTGGCTCTGGGAGTTGCTGAGTCTCGGAGCGACGCGGGACTGGCGGCAGGTCATTCGGGAGAAGACGGGGGAAGATCTCAGCTCCCGTGCGCTGCTCGAGTACTTCCGGCCGCTAGAAACGTACCTGAACCAGACGCCGGAAGCCAGCGACGTCCGCTAGTGCCGCGGGCGCTTTGACGGCCCGTGTTCGCAACTTGACAGGCGGTGACCGTCCGTGTCACGCCAGGACAATCGCGGGTTCGCTCTCGCCGGCTCAGCGTTGCGATGCCCCGTCTTGCGTCTTGAGCTCGAACACCAGGAAATACTGGTAGGGCAAGAAGTCAAAGCTGCGCGCGAGCTTGAAACCTGCGGCCTTGAACTCCTCGATGACCTGTTCTTCGGAGAGCTTATGGTCTACCGGAGGCCCCACCGGCAGAGGCCGCTTGTGGAAGTCAATGTTCACGATGCGGCCGCCGGGCTTCAGGGCGCGCTTCAGCCTGGCGTAGTACGCAGGACGGTTCTCGATGTGATGCAGGACGTTGCAGAAGAAGATGGTGTCCACAGAGCGCTCGGGCAGTCGGGGGTCGTCCGGCGCTGCCAGAACGAACTCTACATTCGGGGGCGCGTTCTTGCGAGCGCGCTCCAGCAGGCCGGCGTCAATGTCCACGGCGTACACCTTGGCGGCGTGCCGGGCGAAGCGGCGGGTGAAGTAACCCGTGCCCGCTCCAATGTCGGCCACCGATTCCCCGGGCCGGAAACCGAGGGTCTGAACCACCTGGTCCGGTTTCTGCCACTCGTCGCGCTGCGGGTTTTCCAGGAACCGGACGTATTCATCCGAGGCCCGGGGCGGATGATCGTGCGGCTGCTGCGCGAGGGCCGCAAGAACGGCCGCCACCGCCAGAGCCGGCCACCATCGCGATTTCATCTGGCGCTGCCTTCCCGCCCGGCCAGTGCGCTGTGGCGCCGACCGAACAGGCCATAGATTATCAGACCGATCGCCAGCCAGACAACAAATCGCACCCAGGTCTCCAGCGGAAGGCTAAGCATGAGCAGCACGCAGCTCAAAATGGAAGCCAGAGGCAACCAGGGACTCCCCGGTACACGGAAAGCGCGGGGCCGGTCCGGCTGGCGGCGCCGTAGAACGATCACGCCCACCGAAACCAGGATGAAGGCAAAGAGGGTTCCGATGTTGGCCAAGTCGGCGAACGTCCCGATATCCCAGATGCCCGCCGGGATCCCCACGAACAGGCCGGCCACCCACGTGCTGATGTGCGGCGTGCGGTGTACCGGATGGACTCGCGAGAAGGCCGCAGGCAGCAGCCCGTCACGGGACATCGCAAACCAGACGCGGGCCTGCCCGTACTGAAACACCAGCAGAGAGGAAACCATGCCGATGAGGGCGCCGATGCTGACCCACCGGCGGACGCCTTCGAGGCCGAGCGCTTTGAGCGCATTAGCCACCGGCGCCGCGTTGTTCAGGCTTCGCCAGTCCGAGATCCCCGTGAGCACCAGAGCGACGGCGGTGTACAGCACGGTGCAGATCACCAGCGTGGCGATGATGCCCACAGGCAGATCCCGCTGGGGCCGGCGGCACTCCTCGGCCGCAGTGGAAACCGAGTCGAAGCCGATGTAGGTGAAGAAGACGATGGCCGCGCCGGTGAGAACTCCCGCAAAACCGTTCGGCATGAAGGGCCTCCAGTTCTCGGTCCGGACCGCGTGTGCGGCGCCCACCACAAAGATCAGGATCGCCCCAACCTTAATCAGCACCATGACGTTGTTGGTTTCGGCACTCTCCCGGACGCCGCGGACGAGGATGACGGTGAGGATCAGCAGGACGACCAGAGCCGGCAAATTGAACCAGCTTCCGGTGAACTCGCCGCCGGAAATCATCGGGCCCGCAATCTGTTTCGGCAGGCGGATGCCGAAGGTTCCCTCCAGCAGGTCGCTGAGATAAGCCGAGAATCCCACCGCTACCGCCATGTTGGAGACGGCATACTCCAGGATCAGATCCCAGCCGATGATCCAGGCCACCAGCTCGCCGAGCGTCGCGTAGGAGTAGGTGTAGGCGCTGCCCGCTACGGGAATCATGGAGGCCAGCTCGGCGTAGCAGAGGGCGGCGAAGCTGCACGCCAGCGCCGTGAGCAGGAACGAGAGCGAGACGGCCGGCCCGGCGCCGGGGCGCCCGAAGGTTGAGGTGACGTCGGTGCCGTGGAGGAGCAGTTCCAACACGGGCGCGTGAAGGATCGAGCGGTAGCTCAGCGTCTCGCCCGCGGCCGCCGTCCCGGTGAGGATGAAGATGCCGGAGCCGATGACCGCGCCGATTCCCAGAGCGGTCAGACTGACCGGCCCCAGAGTTCGCCGGAGCCGCTTCTCGGGTGCCTCCGCGGCTGCAATCAGTTCATCAATGCTCTTGGTCCGGAACAGGTTCATGAACCGACACCGCGATGTTGCAGCCGGCGCCCCAGGGCAGGGAAGCGGCGCTTAGCGCTTGCGCTGGCCCTTGGCCATCTTCTTGACCTTTTTCTTGTGGGCGCCCCGCGGCACGCCGGCCGGGCGCTTTTGCTTGGGCGGCGCTTTTTTGCGCGCCTCTCGTTTCAAACGCTTGCGCTCGGCCCTGTCTTTGATGTGTTTGGTGTTCATTCTTCGATGCTGAGTCCTGCGTGTTTCTGGATGAGCTTTTTCAAACCGTAACTTGGAAAGTGTACCGTAAGCTTGGCCTCGTCGCCGTCCCCCTCTTTGCGGAGCACCGTGCCGCGGCCGTAACGGGGGTGATGCACGGTTGTGCCCGGTCCCGGGTCGCTCCGGCGGGACCGCGCCGGAGGCTGCGGCGGCCGGGGTGGGGGCGCCGGCGTGGGAAGGCCCTGCCCGCGTGCCGCGAAAAACCGGCGGATGTGCTCTTCGGAATCGTACGTGGTGGCCGGAAAGGCGCCTCGCCGGGCGGCCTGGCGCACCTGGTGGCGTTCCACGAAAAGATCCGGGCCGGCGCAGGCGGCCGAGCCGAGATCTTCGGTCAGGTGCGACGGAACCTCGGCGAGAAACCGGGAGGGTGTGCGCACCTCCGGTTCTCCGGCGGCAAAGCGGCGCCGCTGGCGCGCCCAGGTCAGGATCAGGCGCTTCTGCGCCCGCGTCATGCCCACGTAGCACAGCCGGCGCTCCTCTTCGAGCATGGCCGGGTCCTGGAGCGACCGCGCATGGGGGAACAGGCCTTCCTCCATCCCCGCCATGAAGACGACCGGGAACTCCAGGCCTTTGGCGTTGTGGAGCGTCAACAGCAGGACTTGCGCGCGCTCATCCAGGGTATCGGCCTCTGAGACGAGGGCCGCGTGATCCAAAAACGCCGCAATATCCTCGCCGCGTTCGGCGGCTTCGGCGGCGGCGTTGACGAGCTCCTCCAAATTCTCCAGCCGGCTCTCCGATTCGGGCGTGCCATCGTCGAGCATGCGCAGATATCCGGTGCGCTCCAGAATCAGGCGCAACACCGCGTCCACGGGTTGCGAGGCTGCGGCCTCTCTGAGCTCTTCTATGAGGCTTCGAAACGCCTGAAGTGCCGCTTCGGCTCGCGTCCCGAGCACGTGTTGCTCGAGCATCCGCTCGATGGCAGTCCAGGGACTCAGGCCGTGCTCTGCGGCATAACGCTCGATCTGCTCGACCGTCGTCTTTCCGATGCCACGGGCCGGAGTGTTGATGATCCGGAGAAGGCTGACGGAGTCCTGCGGGGCGACCAAGAGTTTGAGATAGGCCAGCACATCCTTGATTTCGGCGCGCTGGTAGAAACTGAACCCTCCCACCACCAGGTATTTGCGACCGTACCGCCGCAGGGCTTCCTCCATCTGCCGGGACTGGGCGTTGGTCCGGTATAGAACCGCGACGCGCGTGCCCGGATCCTCCCGCAGGATGCGTTCGATGGTGTCGGCGATGAAGAGCGCTTCCTGCTCTCCGTCGGCCGCCTCGAAAAGTCCGATGGGGCTGCCGGGCGGAGCCTCGGTCCACAGCCACTTGCCGATGCGCTGGGTGTTGTGGGCGACGACCGAACTGGCCGCCTCCAGGATGTTGCCGCTCGAGCGATAGTTCTGCTCGAGACGAATGATCCGGGCCTCCGGAAAGTCTCGCTCGAAGTCCAGGATGTTGCGGATATCGGCGCCCCGCCAGCCGTAGATGGACTGGTCCTCGTCGCCCACCGCGCAAACATTCCGGTGCTGTTCTGTCAGCAGGCGCACCAGTTCGTACTGGCTCCGGTTGGTGTCCTGGTATTCGTCAATCAACAGATAGCGGAAGCGCTCGTTGTAGTGGCGGCGGACGGCCTCATCCAGCCGCAGCAGCCGTACGGTTTCGAGCAGCAGGTCGTCAAAATCCAGGGCGTTGGCCTGACGCAGGCGGGCTTCGTACTCCTCATAGATCAGCGCCAGGCGCGAGGTGCGGGGATCCGTCGAGGCTTGATACAGATCGGCAGGCGTTTGCTGGTGATTCTTGGCGAAGCTGATCCGCGACAGCACGGCCCGGTGCTGCATGAACTTCTCATCCAGTCCGTGGTGGCGGAAGACGGCCTTGATAAGGGCAAGCTGGTCGTCCTCGTCGTAGATGGTGAAGGCCGGGGTGAAGCCAGGCCGCCAAGCCGCGAGCGGACCGCCGTCCCGCCGCAGAACACGGACGCAGAAGGAGTGAAATGTCGAAACCCACGGAAGGTGGCCCAGATGGGCTTGGCCGAGCAGCGCCCCCACGCGCTCGGCCATCTCCTGGGCAGCCTTGTTCGTGAATGTGACGGCCAGGATCGAGGAGGCCGGAACCTTGCGAGCGCCGATCAGGTAGGCGATCCGATGCGTGATGACACGCGTCTTTCCACTCCCCGCTCCAGCGAGGATCAACAGCGGTCCGTCGCCATGGCGAACCGCCTCCTGCTGGGATGGGTTGAGACCGGAGAGGAAGTCCATCGGCGCGGTATTGATTCTAACACGGGCCGGTTCCCACCCCCTGAATACCCACATACGTGGCAAGAGAATACCCATAAATGATCTTCGATTACCACTCTGATGAGTGGTTGCAGTTTGAAAGATAGTTCTAGTACAACTAGGACATGACTAGGACGAAACCCGCCTCCGCCACGGCGAAGGAGGCCGTGGAGGGTCAACTCCGTTACCTTTACCTGCGCTGGCTGCTGTTGGAGAATCTCATCCGCTCGATCGAGCTTTATGCCGCGGTGGGTGTCCGAAAGCCTCCCCGGTCGGTTTGAGTCATCGGGCCCTCGGTCGTACAGCAACCTCTTTGATTTTCCACAGCTTGGCGTGTAACCTAACCTTTGGGCGGCACGCCTTTCCAAGCGAGGCTGCAAGCGGCCTCGGAACTGCCGGCCATGCAAGCCGCATGCTGGTTGATTTTGAACTTGTTGAACGCGCGCGAGCCGGGGATGACGAGGCCTTCAGTCAGATTGTCGGCGCGTATCGCAAGCGGGTTCTCGGCACCATCGCTAGGCTGATCGGCAGGCCGGAGGACGTTGAGGACGTTGGCCAGCAGGTGTTTATGCGACTGTATTTGTCGTTGAACCAGTTGCGGTCGCCGGAGGTGTTTGAGCCGTGGCTATACCGGCTGACGGCCAACGCGGCCTACGATTACCTGCGCCGGCAGCGGAGGCGGGCCGAGTCGCGTCTGGCCGACCTCTCCGAACAGCAGGTGGTTATGGCAGACGCAGCCGCCGGTTTCCAGCGCCTCGAAGAGGAGCATGAGCGGGCCCGCGTGCGCGAACTGGTTCAGTCTCTGCTGAGTTCCGTTTCCGAGGAAGACCGCATTCTGCTTCTGCTGAAGGAAGTCGAGGGTCTTTCGCTCAAGGAGCTCGAAAAGATTTATCATGTGAACGAGAATGCCTTGAAAGTCCGACTGTTCCGGGCGCGCCAGCGCGTGCTGAAGGCCCTGGCCGCAAAGCAGTCTTCGTCTGCCGCCAGTAAGGCAACGGGTAGGGGGTGAGACGATGGCCAAGCAGGGAGAGACTTTGAACCCGCAGGAGCTGGAACGCCAGCTTGACCGGCTCTGGGAAGCTTATCGCCGGGCTTGTCCGGACCCGGAGCCGACAGCGGCGTTCCTGCCGGGAGTGTGGAGGCTGATCGAAAAGCGGCGCGACAGCACGTATTCGTTGTGCCGCTGGGCTCAGGCCTTGGTGGGCGCGGCGGCGGCGGTCTGCGTGGTGCTCGGCATCTTGCTGAGTGCTGCGGCCCCGGGTCCGGTTTTCAATCGGACGACCTACGTGGAGGCCCTGGCCGAGGAGAACTCTCCCGAAGTGCAGCTTTACGCCAGTGCGTTTTCCAACGAGAACGGTTCCCGATGAGCTCCTCCCGCCTTCGCGTCGTGCTGTATCTGCTGCTGGTGTTCGCGAGCGGGGTGGTCGTGGGAGCGCTCGGCCACCGCTTTTGGGCGCTGCAGGAGGTGGAGGCGCGCCCGCGCAGCCCGCAGGAATTCCGGCGCCGCTACGTCGAGGAAATGCGGACGCGCCTGCACCTTTCAGACGAACAGTTGCGGAAGCTCAACGAGATCCTCGACGTCACGGACGCACGTTACCGGGAAGTCCGCGAACGGATGCGCCCCGAAATGAACGCCATCCAGGAGGACCACGCCAACCGCGTTCGTGCGATCCTCACCGACGAGCAACGGGTCGAGTACGAGAAGCTGCGTGCGGAGCGGGAGCGGCGGCGTAAGAAGGAGGGCGGACCTCCCCGCGGTCCGCGCCCGTAACGACTTCTTCCTCAGCCCGAGGTCTTCGGCTGCGGGGCTTTTTCCGCAGCCTTGCGGTATCGGCGCTGGAAGCGGTCTACACGTCCCTCCGTGTCCACGAGCTTCTGGCGTCCTGTAAAGAACGGGTGGCACTTGGAACAAATCTCCACACGGATGTCACCCTTGTGCGTCGAGCGCGTACGGAAGGTGTTGCCGCAGGCGCAGATCACATTGACTTCCTGGTATGCGGGGTGGATCCCGGACTTCATCGCTCTGGTAACCTTTGTGCTTTTCTTCGCGGGGAAACTCTCAGTATAGCACCCGGCGCCCGCCGAAAACGGCAATCCCCGGAGCCCCCTGCCGGGCGCTCCGGGGATCTGGCGCCAAAGGAGAAAAATCCTGTGGCTCAGCACACCGCGGAAGGCAGCTGGTCCGCAGGAACCGGGCCCTGCCACTGAACAGGGCCAACCACGTGGGAACAGCCGCTTTAAGAGTCAGCCACCTCGCGCGGCTTGCTACTGTCAGATTTCATCTGCTGGATCACCTCCTTTCTCAGTGTTGGCACTACACTACCAGGACCTCGGGCCCGCTGTCAACCGCGACCGGTCCTGAGGAGGCTACAGCCAAGTGCGGCAGGCGACGCCGTGTTTGTGCGCGCGGTAAACTGAGGAAAACGGAGGTTCGCGATGAGCTGGGCTGGGAAACAGAAGCGAGTGTTCCTTCCGCAGGGACTCGACCCGGATGTGATCGTGAGCCCCGACGCTCTGCGACCCAACCGTATCCCTCCCGGCCAGAGTGTGACCGAGAAGTGGCCGGTTCTCGATGCCAGCGGTCCTCCCGTGATCGATCTGAACCGCTGGCGGTTGCGAATCGGCGGCCTGGTGGCGCAGCCCCGCGAGTGGACGTGGGAAGAATTTCTCCAACTCCCGCGCGTCAAAGTCTACGCCGACTTCCACTGTGTGACACGCTGGTCCCGCCTGGGCAATCTCTGGGAAGGAGTCGCCACCCGCGAGCTGCTCCAGCGCGCCGGCGGAGCGCTTCCTCAAGCGCGCTTCGTGATGGCGTACGGATATGACTTCGGTTGGACCACGAATCTACCGCTTGAAGACTTTCTGGCCGAAGACGCCCTGGTCGCAATCTTTCACGACGGCGAGCCGCTGAGTCTGGAGCACGGCGCTCCGGCCCGCCTCATCGTACCGCGCCTGTACGCCTGGAAGAGCGCCAAGTGGCTGGCGGGCATTGAATTGATGGAGCATGACCGGCCCGGCTTCTGGGAGCGAAATGGCTACCACATGCACGGAGACCCCTGGAGGGAGGAACGCTTTGGCTGGTGAGGAGACGGCGACACGCTGGTCGCGGCGCGGCTGGATTGCCGGGGCGGGCACTGCCGGGCTGGCCGGGGCCGGAGCACTCCTGTACGCTCTGGCGCCTGGTTTCTGGCGTCACTACTTCGGCGAGATGAAGCGGCCCGTGGCGCCTCCCCCGCTGCGGCCCCACCCGGAGCGCTGGTCCGAGCGGGGCCTCCACGCCGCCTGGCTCGGCCACGCCACAGTCCTGCTGAAGGTGGACGGGTTCACGATGCTGCTCGATCCGATCTTCAGCCTCCGCGCGGGGATCAACGTCGGGCCGGTCACGCTCGGCATCAAGCGCCTGGTGCAGCCGGCCCTGCGAATCCGCGAACTCCCGGCGGTTGATCTGATCCTGCTCTCGCACGCGCACATGGATCATATTGACCTGCCCTCGCTACGCAGGCTCGAGCGGCGCTACACCACGGTGGTGACGGCCTCGAAGACCAGCGACCTGGTGCGCGTGGAGCGCTATCGCTCGGTCCATGAGGTCGGCTGGGGTGATCGTCTTCGCGTCGGACCGGCCGCGATTCTGGCCTTCGAGGTCAATCACTGGGGCGCGCGCATGCGGACCGATCACTATCGCGGCTACAACGGCTACCTCATCGAGGTGGGGCGCTATCGCATCATCTTCGGCGGTGACACGGCCATCACCGACTCGTTTGCGCGCCTTCGCGGCTCCCGACCCGTGGACCTGGCCATCATGCCGATCGGCACCTATAACCCGTGGATCCGGCGCCACTGCACTCCGGAGCAGGCCTGGAACATGGCCAACGACGCGGGAGCCGAGTTCATCCTCCCGATCCACCACCAGACCTTTCCCCTGGGCCGGGAACCGGTGGAGGAACCCATCGAGCGGCTGCATCGTGCGGCGGGCAACCACGCGGACCGCATCGCGCTGCGCCGCATCGGAGAGGAATTTCATCTCAGCTGAGTCAGGCGGCGCAGCACGGGCAGCGGCTCGCGGCTCTCCACCACTAGAGCCGCGGCAAAACCCAGCGGAGCTTCGAGCGCCACCACCCACCAGGCTTCATCCCAATCCACCTCTACATGTAACCGGCCGAAGCGGAGCCCCTCCCCCCTTGCCTTGAGATAGGCTTCCTTGCGCGTCCAGAGCTGGAAAAACGCCGCAGGGCGAAGCTCCGGAGGCACGCTGTGAAGCGCCTCCTGTTCTGCGGCAGAGAAGTAGCGACGAGCGATCCGCTCCCAGCGAAAGTCCGGGCGGATGCGCTCGATGTCAATGCCCACCTCGCGGCCCAGGGCGAAGGCATAGAGGGCGACATCCTCTGAATGAGAGATGTTGAATCGTAGCTCCGTGCCGGCGGCCACCGCCGGCTTTCCGGAGGGCCCGTACCGGAAGCGGATGCCGGCCGGCTCGCATCCCAGGTAGCCGGCTAGTAGTTCGCGCAGACGGCCTCGCGCCACCGTGAAGCGCCTCGCATGCTCCGCCAAACGATACCGCGCCGCGCGGGACTGCTCTTCCGGCGAGAGAAAGGACTGCCAGCGCTTGAACTGATCAGGTGCCGCATCGAGGTGCATCTGCCAGATGTGCACCTCACCGGCGGGGAGCGTTAACGCCCTCACCGCCGGGCCGGCCTCCGGCCGACGCGCTTCAGCACGTCATGGATCCCCGAAAAGACGGTTTCTTCGATCTCCTCGTTAAACGGTCCGGGCTGACCGTAATACAGCATGCTGTCCACCGCTTCGTAGCCACCCTCTCGGAGCACCCGTAACGACGGGATGTAGCACATGACGTCGTTCGAGTAGCCCGCCACGATCATGTTTTCGCCGGGATATTCCCGTTTGATGCGCAGAGCGTAATCCACCACCACTTCGCCTCCGAGCGCCACCACCGTCAGCGTGTTGCCGAAGCGGATCGCCTGTACCGGATAGGGGAGCCGGCGTATGGGACGCCGTTCGTCGTAGGTGGCCAGCATGGCGCGGGCGTGCCGGGCCCGCACGGGGTTGGGATCGCTCAGGCGCTGTTCGAAGGTCTCGCGGGTGTGCGGTGCGAAGGCCGGCTCCACAATCCGGAACGCAGCGCGCAGGGGTCCGCGCACGGGCTGGAGCCGTCCGGAAAGGACCTTCTCCACTTCCGCCGCCAGCGTGCGTCCGTGCTGCTCGGCCAGTTCCAGGCTGCTGCGCGGATGGGGATTCTGATCGGCACCGCACAGCATTAAAAACATGGCCGCCGCCCCGGGAAAGGTCTTCTCCAGTTCGATCTGAGCGAAGCCTGCGTAGTCGCCGCTGATCTGGTAAAACTCGCCCGTCAGGGTCGTATTGTGGCAGGCGTATCCGAACACCACCGCCACCAGCTTGCCGGCAGGATCCGTCACGCGCACCACCGGAACGGAGTGGTCCACCGGGCCCTTGGGATTGACCCCGATGCGCATTCCCTTCTCAGTCGGTTCGCGGCGGTTCACGGCAAAGCGCGCCTCGCCCTGCCCGAAAGCAAGATCCGCAGGCGCCAGGCGCCCTAGGGCCGCGCCAATGACGGAGACGAGCTTGTCGGTGAGCGTCTGGCCATAGTGCTCGATTTTGCGCCTCTCCTCTTCGGGGAGGTCGAACATGAGGTTGAGGTTGTTCCGGACCACCGGCCCGGTGTGAGTGTGCGAAGAGTTCAGCAGCAGGCGAGCCCGGTCGATGCCGTACTGTTTCTGAACGCGAGCCGCCACAGCGTCGGAAATTGCGCGTGGCAACCCGATCAGGTCTGTGGTGACAATCACGACCCGGTTGCCCCGCTGGTCTTCGAGAGCCAGCGCCTTGGCCCACAAGTCGTGAATCACCCCTTCAGAAGGCTTCTTGCGGCTGGCGTAGCCGGACATCCAGATCGGCCCCTCGGGGGTGATGGGCACGCGCGCGACGCCGGCTTTGAATTCCGCGCCGAAGAGCGTGCCGGTAACAAACAGGCTGAGCGCGACAACTATCCTGCACATCGGATTCTCATCGAGAGCCTAACACAGCCCGATCCGCACGTTCTGCACCGCAATTGCGACTCCTGCCGCTGTGCGGGCAGCCCGGAGGAACCGGCGGTACTCGAGCTCTTGGGCGGCCGTGTCTCGATCGCCCGGCGGACCACGGCCGTTTGAGCCGACCAGATGCCAGGGCGCCCCAAGGCGACGGGCCCAGCTTGACTTTCTCTTTTTATTCGCCCACAATGGAAACGATGGCGCTGACCCGGCGGCAAAAAGAAGTCTTGGACTTTATCGTCCGCTTCATCGAGGAAAACGGCTACAGCCCGAGCTACGAAGAGGTGGCCCGCGGGCTGCAATTGTCTTCCCTAGCCACAGTCCACAAACACATCCGCGCACTGGAGGCCAAACACTACCTGCGTTGCGGCCATAACCGCAGCCGCTCCCTGGAACTTTCTCCGAAGTTCTTCCAGGAGCAGCGGAAGCTCAAACAGGAGACGCTCTCGGCGCTGGAGATCCCGCTGGCCGGGCGCATTGCGGCAGGAGCGCCCGTGGAAGCCGTGGAAGACCGCGAGACGATCAACCTTGCCGAACTCGTGGATGACCGGGACGTGTTCGCTCTGGAAGTTCGTGGGGACTCGATGATCGAAGACCACATCTGCAGCGGCGACGTCGTACTGGTCGAGCGCACATCGCACGTCGAGGACGGGGACATCGTCGTGGCCTTGCTGGAGGGGACCGAAACGACTCTCAAGCGCTTCTATCGTGAACCGGGCGGGATGGCGCGTCTGCAGCCCGCCAACCCCGAAATGGCGCCTATCCGCGTTCCGCTGGCGAATGTGCAAATCCAGGGCCGCGTGTTAGCTGTCCTGCGGAAGTACCGGTAGCCGGCACTATCGGTCTTTGGGCGGCCCGCCTGGTGAACCACAGTCGCGGACCCATGGCTCCGAAGGATAGCGTGTCCCTTCCTCCGTTCCGCCGTTACCACGAGACCACCAAGCATACGCCCGAGCGGCTCCGTTCACGCCTGCACGCGCTCGACTGGACCAACGTCCCCGACCCGTTTCGACGCTACGAGGGCGTCCCGCTCATCGCGCTTCCGGCGCACCCTCCCTCGCTCGAGGCTCCCGCTTTCGACGTCCTGCGGGGCCGATGTCACGGGGAGGTCTCGAACACGGACGGTGCAGCACTCCTTTCACAGATTCTCTGGCACGCGGCAGCCGTCAGCGCCGCCAGGCAAGCACGCCGGACGGCGGAGCGCTATTTCCTCAGGGTGAACCCCTCTTCGGGTAACCTGCACCCGACCGAATTCCACTTCGCCACGCGCGGACTGGCCGGCTGGAGCGACGGACTTTATCATTACCGTGTCCTGACGCACGAAGCCGAACAGCGCGCCGCCGGCGACTATGTCGAGGCCTTGATTCGACAGGCGGGCCAAGAGGCGTTCGGAGCCGTTCCCCTCGTCTTCGTGCTGACGACGATCGTGTGGCGGGAGGCTTGGAAATATCGCGAGCGGGCATACCGTTACTGCCTGCTCGACATGGGGCACGCCTGGCAGGCCTTGGCGCTGGCCGGACGCGCCGCCGGTCTGGAGGCGAAGGCCTTTGGCCACTTTGCCGACGATGCGGTGGCCGATCTGGTGCGCCTGGAAGACGAATGGCCGTTGCTGCTGGTTTTCCTGGGCGGACCGGCGATTCCGGCACAACGGGAGGTGGCCGCGTCCCCTGCGTGGTTCGGCGGCGTCCCCAGCGCAATCTCGCCGCGCATCGAGTCCTACCCCGAAATCGAAGCTATTCACCACGCCTCGAAGCTGCCGGCCAACGCAGGACCGATTGCTCGGGCCGAAGCGTCCCATCATGGTGCGGGCTCGGTGCGGCTGCCGCAACCAGCCGGCTCAACGATCGCGTTCGGAAAAGTTGCGCGGCAAAGACGGTCGGCCCTTGACTTCATGGCAAGCGCCTCGATGGGGCTGGAGGAGCTCTCCGCGCTACTGGATGTCGCCTTCCGGCCTTTCGCCGCCGATTTTGAAGGGGACCTCTCCGGCGCACCGTCGAGCCGCTACATCCAGCTCTATGTTTTCGTGCATGCCGTCAGGAATTTGGCGCCGGGCCTTTATCGGTACTGGCCCGAGTCGGGTGAACTGGAACTGCTGCGCAGTGGAGACCAACGGCTGTGGGCGGCGGCATTAAGTCTGGGGCAGGATTTGGCGGGAAACGCTTGTGTGGCGTTTTCCATGGTCGGGGATCTCGAACGGGCCTTTCGCGCGCACGGTGACCGCGGCTACCGCTATGTTCACTTTGAGGCGGGAGCGATCGGCCAGCGCCTCTACCTGGCCGCGGAAGCGCTGGGCCTGCGTGCCACGGGAATCGGGGCCTTCTACGACGATGCCGTCCAGCAGTATCTGGGTGTGCCGCCCGGTCAAGGTCAGGTGGTTTACCATTTCGCCTGCGGCTATGCGGTTCCGGACGAGGCAACTGTGGTATTGGATTAGACATGCTCCAAGTTCGGCGGTCGCCCAAAGTTTACGACGTGGTGGTAGTCGGCTCGGGAGCCGGCGGGGGAACGGTGGCACACGTGCTGACGGCCATGGGTATCGAGGTGGCGCTGCTCGAAGCCGGTCCCACGCTCAATCCGGCGCGCGACTTCAAGGAGCACATGTGGCCCTATCAAGTGGACCACCGCGGAGCGGGAGAAGGCGGCGCGTGGTATTTCGGCCGGCAGCAGTGGGGCTACTTCAACGCGCCCAACGGCTACTGGGAGATCGAGGGCGAGCCGTATACCACCGCTCCGGACACAAGTTTCCGCTGGTTCCGCTCCCGCATCCTGGGAGGGCGCACTAACCACTACGGGCGCATCTCCCTGCGTTTTGCCGATTACGATTTCAAGCCCTACTCAACCGACGGTCTCGGCTCAGACTGGCCCATAACCTACGAGGAACTGGCGCCCTACTACGACAAGGCCGAAGCCTTCATCGGCGTGAGCGGCACCAAAGAAGGGATCCGCAGCGCGCCGGACGGCGTGTTCCAGCCGCCCCCGCCGCCGCGGGTTCATGAAATTCTCGTCAAGAAGGCCTGCGATAAGCTGCGCATCCCCTGCATTCCGGCGCGCATGGCCATCCTGACCCGCCCTTTGCACGGCCGTGTGGCTTGCCATTACTGCGGCCAGTGCGGCCGGGGCTGCATCACCGCTTCGAATTACTCCTCCAGCCAGGTGCAGATCTTCCCGGCCCTGAAGACCGGAAAACTGACGTTGATTACCGAAGCGATGGTGCGCGAGTTGATCGCGGACTCGGAAGCCCGCGTAACGGCCGTTTCCTACATCGACAAGCGCAGCCGCAGCGAGCGCCAGATCCGATGCCGGACGGTGGTGCTGGCGGCAAGCGCGTGTGAATCGGCGCGGATCCTTCTTAATTCCCGATCGCCGCGCTTTCCGAACGGACTGGCAAATTCCTCAGGCGTGGTCGGGCGCTTTCTGACCGATACGGTTGGGTTTTCTCTGACCGGGCACATCCCGGCGCTCGAAGGCCTGCCGCGGCACGACTGCGATGGTTTCGGCGGCATGCACATGTACATCCCCTGGTGGCTGTGGGACAAGAAAAACAAGGAGTTCCCGCGCGGCTACCACATTGAGATCGGAGGCGGGTTCGGCATGCCGGGCATCGGCTCCTTTCATGGAGCCTGCCGCCGTCATGAAGGCTACGGTCGTGCGCTGAAGGAGGCGATCCGGCGCGAGTACGGGAGCTTCGTTCATCTGGCCGGGCGCGGTGAAATGATTCCTAACGAGTACACCTACTGCGAGATTGACCCCAACGTCGTGGACCGCTGGGGCATCCCCGTGCTGCGCTTTCATTTCCGCTGGAGCGAGCACGAACTGAAAATGGTGGAACATATGCGCCAAACGTTCACCGAGATCATCGAAACCATGGGAGGCAAGGTCGTGAGCGCAGACCGGGGGATTTCCACCGGCGGCACCATCATTCACGAACTGGGCACGATTCGCATGGGCGACGATCCGAAGTCTTCGGCGCTGAACCGCTATTGCCAGGCGCACGACGTCAAGAACCTGTTCGTGGCGGACGCGGCGCCCTTCGTGAGCAACCCGGACAAGAACCCGACGCTGACGATCAACGCCCTGGCGTGGCGGACGGCGGAACACCTCGCGGAGGAGTTGAGGAAAGGCAATGTCTGAAGATTTCTCACGGCGCCAGATCCTACAGCAAGCCGCTCTCGGTGCGTTTGCCGGCGTGCTGAGTGCGGAGGCGGCTC
This sequence comes from Acidobacteriota bacterium, assembly GCA_037446115.1. Taxonomy (GTDB): domain Bacteria; phylum Acidobacteriota; class Terriglobia; order Bryobacterales; family Bryobacteraceae; genus JANWXD01. The sequence continues at coordinate 66,476 of JBBIJF010000019.1, forward strand.
AACATGTCCACCATGCCGTGGCGCAGGAAAAGCGGGCCGCCGGCGGCGCGTACAAGCCGAAGTACTTTAACGCGCACGAATGGCGCACGCTGGTGCGGCTCACCGATCTGATCATCCCCCCTGACGAGCATTCGCCCGGCGCCGCCGCGGCCGGGGCCCCCGAATTCATTGATCTGCTCTGCAATCAGAACGCCCAGCTGGCGGCGATTTACACGGGGGGACTGGCCTGGCTGGACCGGGAGGCCGTCCGCCGCCACGGAAAGCAATTCGCCGATGCCACGCCCGAGGAGCAGACCGCACTCCTTGACCTGATCGCCTATCGCAAGAACGATTCACCCGAACTCGGCCCCGGGATCCGGTTCTTCGAGTGGGCGCGGAAGATGACGGTGGATGCCTATTACACCAGCAAGGTGGGGATCGCGAATCTGGGCTACAAGGGCAATGTGGGCATGACGGAATTCAAGATCCCGGAGGAAGCCGTCCGGTACGCCCTAAAGCGCAGTCCCTTCGGAGCGGACTGAGCTGCGCCCTAGGAGACGATCCCCTTTCCCTCTTTGATGACGACGACGCGGTCGGCGGCCACGTTGGCGTACTTCTCCACGGCGCCGCTCGGCCACCGCACCTCGAGATCCGCGGCCTCCGCCGCTCCGAGCCCGAAGTGGAGGCGCGAGTCGTTTACCGAATAGAAACTCGACTGGCTCAGGACCTCCTGCACTTGCCTGCGGTCGGCGTAGCGGCAAATGACCCGCGCCCCGATGGCGCTGCGGTTGGACTTGGTGCCGATGAGCTTGACCTTCAGCCAGTGGTTGCGGCCGCCGAGGTCGTTACGCAGCAGCGAAGGGGGCTCGTTCATGTTCACGATGAGGATATCCACGTCGCCGTCATTGTCGAAATCCCCGAAGGCGCAACCCCGGCTGGCGTGGGCTGCCGCCACTCCGGGTCCGCCCTCCTCGATCAATTCCTCAAACCGTCCGTTGCCGAGATTTCGGAAGATGACGCGCGGCGTGCGGTAGGGGTAGGCGGGCAGATGCCTTTCCACCTCCGGATAAACGCTACCAGTGACGAAGAAAATGTCCGGCCATCCGTCGTTGTCCAAGTCCACGATGCCGGCTCCCCAGCCGACGAAACGGGTTTCCACGGCAAGGCCGGCGCGAATGGTCATGTCTTCAAAAACGCCCTTCCCGTTGTTGCGGTACAGGATGTTCGTGTCGTCGGAAAAGTGCGTCTTGAAGATGTCCAGGTTGCCGTCGAGGTCGTAATCTCCCACGCCGAGACCCATGCCGGCCTGCTCCATGCCGTCTTCGTTCAGCGCCACGCCCCGCTCAAGACCCTCTTCGGTGAAGGTGCCGTCCCGGTTGTTACGGAAGTACAGGCTCGGAGTCGAATCGCAGGCCACATAGATGTCCGGCCAGCCGTCGTTGTCGAAATCCGCGGCCACGACGGTCATGCCGTAGGTGCCCGTAGCCCTGGCGACGCCCGAGGCCACGCTGACATCCGTGAACGTGCCGTCGCCGTTGTTCCGGTACAGGCTGTGGGTGCCCGGGGGCAGGCCGCGCGGGCCGCAGTTGACCGGAATCCCTTTCCAGGTGCAGTTGATGTTTCCTCCCGGCTTGGGGACTTTGGCGAAATCGAATTCGAGATAATTCGAGACGAAAAGGTCGAGGTAGCCGTCGCGGTTGTAATCCACGAATGTGCATCCGGCGCCCCACCGGCGCCGGGCATCGAGCAGTCCGGCCTCTTTGGTGACGTCCGTGAAGGTGCCGTCACCGTTGTTTCGGTACAGGATGTTCTGGCCCCAGTAGGTGACGAACAGATCCTCAAAGCCGTCATTGTTGTAATCGCCGACGGCGACGGCGGAAGCCCAGCCGGTGCGCGCCAGTCCGGCTTTCTCGGTCACGTCCGTAAAGGTCCCGTCGCGGTTGTTCTTATAGAGGCGGTTGGTGGCGCCCTCCGGCGTGCCATCCAGGCGCGTACCGGAAAGCACAAAGATATCGAGCCAGCCGTCGTTGTCGTAGTCGAAAAACGCCGCTCCGCAACCAATGGTTTCCAGAATGTAATCCTTGCGGTCCACGCCACCGTAGATCACCGGCGCCGTAAGTCCGGCCTGGGGCGCCACGTCGGTGAATTTGGCGTGAAACGGCAGACCGGAAGGCTTGCCGCGCGGCAGCGGCTTCACGCCGCGGGAAGCCACGCCTTGGCCCAAAAGGCGCCCGAGGGGAATGGCCGCGAGAGTCAGCAGCCGACGTCGCGTCCATGGCATGGAAACTTCAAGTATAGTCCGAGCGCCGCTTGCTGCCCGGTGCGCCCGCTACTTCGAGGCCCGGGCGGCGTGGTAAGAAGGGTGCTATGCATCTTGACTTTCATGGAAAAACGGCGATTGTCACGGGCGGGGCCAACGGAATCGGGCTGGCCGCCGCCAAGGCACTGGCTTCGGCCGGGGCCACGGTCTGGATTCTGGATCTCGAGAAGGAAAAGCCCGCGGAGGTCGCGGCGTCCTTCGGAGCCCACGGCCAGGCGGCGGATGTGACGGATCGCGCCTCGCTGGAGGAGGCCTTCCAGGCGGCCGGGGTTCCCGACGTGGTCGTCGCCAACGCCGGAATCGGCGCGCCGTGCGAACTCACTGCCACCACGCCCGAAGACTGGCACCGCGCCCTCGCGATCAATCTGACGGGTGTCTTTTACACCGTGCAGCTGGCGGCGGCGCGCATGAAGCCGCGGCGGCGCGGCGCGATTGTCATTACGGCCTCGACGAATTCCTTTGACGGCGAGGCGGAGCTGATCGCTTATAACGCCAGCAAAGCGGGCCTGCTCGGCATTCTGCACACCGCGGCCAACGAGCTGGGACCCTACCGGATCCGTGTGAACGCCGTCTGCCCGGGACTGATTCGGACCCGGCTGACGGCCTCCTACTTCTCGGCGCCCCAGGTGCTCAAGGAGTACTTCCGCGACATTCCGCTCGGCCGCGGCGGGGAGCCCGAGGAGGTGGCGGCGGCGATTGCGTTTCTGGCCTCGGACCTGGCTTCCTATATCACGGGCGCCGCATTGCTGGTGGACGGAGGCCAGATGGCCTCCAAGTTCGGCACCTGGAACGAACAGCGGGCCGAATTTCATACCGACCACTGGCGGTTGACGGACTAGCAGACGCCGTGCGTGGCGGCGTCGGGAACTCGGTATAATGAGAAAGAATCGCCGTCCGGCAGCCGCCAGGAGAGATTGTCATGTTCCTCAGCGTCCGCGAAATGGAGCTGCGGAAGGTCCGCTTCCACGAGACGTTTCCGCCGGGGGAGATCGAGTTCTTTGACGCCAAACTGTGGCAGGCCTCGCCGCTGGAAACCAGCGGTCTGGCGGAGCTGATCCCGAATTCCGGGGGTGAGATCCGCGTGCGCGGCCGGCTCAAGGTCCGTATGGAGGCTGAGTGTGACCGCTGTCTGGAACCGGCCAGTTTTCCCCTGGACCTTTCCTTTGACCTCTTTTATGAGCCGCTGGCGGCTTCGCCCCGGATCGAGGAGGTCGAGCTGAACGAAAGCGACTGCGAGATCGCCTTCTACCAAGGCGAGGGACTGGAGCTCGAGGACGTGCTGCGGGAACAGATTCTGCTGGCGCTTCCCATGCGGCGCATCTGCCGCGAGGACTGCAAGGGCATCTGCCCGGAGTGCGGGGAGAACCGGAACGTGGCCGCCTGCACGTGCCGGCTCAAGCCTGCCGACGATCGCTGGGCGGCGCTCCGGGATCTTTAGCTCCGGCGCGTACACTGGCGCGTTCATCCTAGAAACCGAGGAGAACTTTTTGACTCATGCCGAATCCGAAACGCAGACACTCGCAGCGGCGCACCAACAATCGCCGCGCGCATGATCACCTGCGGCCCGCGGGGCTGGCCGAATGTCCGAACTGCCACGAGCCCAAACTGCCGCACCGCGTCTGTCCCCACTGCGGCACTTACAAAGGGCGCGAGGTGATCGAGGTCGAAGAAGAGTAGGCCCTCGACGGCGGCGCAAACCATGGTGACGATCGCCGTGGATGCCATGGGGGGTGACCACGCCCCCAAACCGGAAGTGGAGGGGGCCGTCCGGGCGGCCAAAACGCTCGGCGTGCGGGTGATTCTTGTCGGCCGCGAAGAGCTCCTGCGGGAAGAACTGGCGCGCCATGACGGAGCGCGCGGCCTGCCCATTGAAATCGTCCACGCCAGTGAGCGCGTGCTCATGGAGGACAGCGCCACCCGGGCGGTGCGGGCCAAGCGTGACAGCTCCATCCGTGTGGCCGCGCGCCTGGTGCGTGACGGAGCGGCCCAGGGATGGGTCTCTGCGGGGAACACGGGCGCCGTGATGGTGACGGCCAAGATGGTGCAGGGGACGGTCCCGGGCGTGGACCGGCCGGCCCTGGCGTCGGCCTTTCCCACGCTGAAAGGACGCCCGGCCGTCATGGTGGACGTGGGCGCCAACGTGGACTGCACCCCCCGGATGCTTGCCCAGTTCGCCGTCATGGGCAACATCTACTCCCGCGTGATCTTTCACACCGAGGCTCCCCGCGTCGGCCTGCTTTCGATCGGCGAGGAAGAACATAAGGGCAACGAGCTGACGCGCAGCGCGGCGCGCCTGATCCGTTCCCTGCCCCTTAATTTCATCGGTAACGTCGAAGGGCGTGATCTGTACACCGGCGCCGCCGACGTCATCGTCTGCGACGGCTTCACCGGCAACGTGGCCCTGAAGGTCAGCGAAGGCATGGTGGAAGTCATCAAGCACCTGCTCCAGGAGTCTCTGAAGGCTACGATCACGCGACAGATCGGATATGTCTTGTCGCGGGCGGCGTACGCGGACTTCCGCAAACGGGTGGATTATTCCGAATACGGAGGCGCCCCCCTGCTGGGCGTGCGCGGAGTGTGCATCATCTGCCACGGGCGCTCCAACGCCAACGCGATCAAAAACGCGATCCGGGTGGCTGCCGAATTTTCTTCCGGGCGTGTCAATCAGCGCATCGAGAACGAATTACAGAATTGGTCGGCGCATGCACTGGCTTTGGATCCGCAATAGCCCGGGGAGGCGCCCGGGGCCCGGAGTCCTGCTCGCCCTCCTGCTGTGGCCTTTCCTGCTCGGCGCGCAGCGGCTCGATCCGGTCAAGTGGGGCCTTTCCGTCGAACCCGCAAGAGTTCCGCCCGGCGGAGCCTTTCTGGCCCGCCTGACGGCTAGGATCGAGCCCGGCTGGCATCTTTACTCGCTTTCAACGCCAGCGGGAGGGCCGATTCCCACCACATTGAGGCTTGCGGACAACCCCTCGGTGGCACGCTATCGCATCTACCAGCCTCCCCCGAAACGCACTTTCGATCCGAACTTCAAGCTGGACGTCGAAGCCTACGAAAACCGGGTCGAATTTCTGCTGGAAGTGGAACTGCGTTCCGATGCCCCGGCAGGCCCGCTGGAACTCGCGGCGCAAGCCCGCTACCAGGCCTGCGATGCCAAGCAGTGCCTCCTTCCGGTGTGGCGCACCGCGACGGCCACCGTACACGTGGATCCCTCTGCTACCGCCGCTCGCGTCGTCATCCCTACCGGATATTTGCTGTTCGAGCCTTCCGGTCCGGCCTCGGCCTCAGCCCCGGCGCCGGCTTCCCGCCCGGAGCCGCAGGATCGCGGCTTGATGCTCTTCCTGGCGGTGGCCTTCGGCTTCGGACTGGCCGCCGTCTTCACGCCGTGCGTGTTTCCCATGATCCCGATCACGGTGTCGTTTTTCGTCAACCAGCAGGCGGCATCGCGAAAAGGAAGCCTCGGCCAGGCGCTGCTGTTTTGTCTCGGCATCATCGTTCTGTTCTCATCGCTCGGCGTGGTGACGACCGCTGTGCTCGGACCCTTCGGCGCCCAGCAGCTTGCCTCGAACCCGTGGGTGAACGGGTTCATCGCTTTGGTTTTCTTCGTGTTCGGGCTCAGCCTGCTGGGCGCCTTCGAACTGACGATTCCCTCCGGGATCCTCACGCGCCTGGACCGGGCTTCGCAGCGCGGCGGAACGCTCGGAACGCTGCTGATGGGACTGACCTTCTCGCTGACCGCCTTTGCCTGCGTGGGCCCCTTCGTCGGGACGCTTCTGGCGGGTTCGCTGACCGCCGGGGGTCTGCGGCCCTTGGGGGGAATGGTCTCTTTCGCCGCGGGTCTGGCGCTTCCCTTTTTCTTCCTGGCTCTGTTCCCGTCGTATCTGAAGCGCCTGCCGAAAAGCGGCGGCTGGATGTCCCGCGTCAAGGTGGTGCTCGGCTTCGTGGTGCTGGCCGTGATGCTCAAGTACCTGAGCAACGTGGACGCCGTGATGCAGTGGAACTTCCTAACGCGGGAGCGCTTCCTGGCTGCCTGGGTGGTGCTGTTTGCGCTGCCCGGCCTCTACCTGCTGGGCTTCCTCCGCATGGAGGGGATTCGGGCAGAAGAGCCTGTGGGTACCGCACGACTGGTGCTGGGAGCAGCCTTTCTGGTTTTCTCGATCAGCTTGATTCCGGGCATGTTCGGCGCCCGGCTCGGAGAGCTCGAAGCTTACGTGCCGCCGCCTCCTGCATCCGGCTTGACCGGAGGGACCGCGGCATCCGGCCAGGTCTGGCTCAAGAATCAGTACCGCGAGGCGCTGGCCCAGGCACGAGCCGAAGGCAAGCTCGTGCTGGTGAGCTTCACCGGATACGCCTGCACGAATTGCCACTGGATGAAGGCCAACATGTTTCCGCGGCCGGAGATCGCGGCTCGCCTGAAGGATTTCGTCCTGGTTGAGCTGTACACCGACGGCACGGACGCCGCTTCCGAGGAAAACCAGCGCCTGCTTGAATCCAAGTTTGCGACGACCGCGATCCCTTACTACGCGATTTTGGATCCTGACGAGCGCGTGGTGGCCACCTTTGCCGGACTCACGCGCAGCAGCGCAGAGTTTCTGGCATTCCTCAATCCGGTGGTGAAATCACAGCAGTAACCCGCCGCACGACCCCTGCGGGCCTGCCAAAAAAGCGCGACTTTCTGTTGAGTGGCCGGGGACCGCCCAGCCATGAGCCAGGATGCCTCTGGGGCAAGACGAACGCCTCTTCGCTCAAGCGTTGCGGAGCCCGCCGGGCGCGGTTTATTTTTGCAAAGAGCCGGTACTGCCGCGGACTTCCCCGGACTTCCAGAGGGTCTTGACAAATTTTTTTTGCGTTACGTTCCGCTCAGGAGGTGGCGGATGAGATCAATACTGAGGGCGTTGGCCATCGGGCACCTCCTGGTGGCCTCACTTATGAGCGTCGAATGCACGAGCGCCTATTACGAGGATTGGTACTGCACTGCCTGCTGGGTGTGGAACGAGCCGCTTGGGCAGTGGATCCAGATCAGCGCAGATTGGGTGCAAGTGCTGATCACGTATTAACCTTCCGTACAATTGCGTATGCGTAAAGGAGGGAGAACCCTATGACAACTCTCAGGCGAATGCTGGCTGCAATGCCACTCCTAAGTCTATGTGTAACGTTCGCGGCGCAGCTCCCACCGCCCCCGGCCGTCCGCGATGAGCCTCGCAGTCCGGCCCAAATTGGGGGAGCTACCGCGTGCGGAGTCCGGGTAGGCGGAAAAGTTGAACTTGGAAGGACTACCTCCGGTGCGGGGCAACTCGTCTTCTCCAATGAGAGTCCAAAACCGGTGGCGGCTATCGCAGGTGAAATGATTTACGAGACCGGCAGTGGGTCTACCTCCTACCCCTGGACGCACTCGTATCTGGGGGGAATCGCCCGGGCGCGGGCTTTTCTTCCTCCTGGGAAGAGCAGTTCCGTACCCCCGACTGCCACCAACGTCACTACGCCAACGGACTTCGTCAAGGCCGTCCGTGCCCAAGTCACAGGGGTGGTCTTTGCCGACGGGACGACTTGCGGGGCGAGAGGAGAATCACTGCGAAAGTACCTGATCTGGAGAGCCGGAGCGGCCCGCCTCGATCTGGAAAAGGTGACGCTGGCGTTTCAAAAACTGCCCGCCAGTGAGTTCGAAAAGTTGGTCAAGGCGGGGATCTTGAAGCAGGGTGAGATGTGGCTCAATCTCGTATTGCAGCACGAACTGTTGGACGAAAACGGGCGACTCAGGGCCGACGTCCAACAGCGCCTCGAGAAGCTGGCCGCCAACCTGGAAAAGCCCCTGGACACCCCATAGCCCGGTTAACACCTCGGACACCGCGCCCGGGGCTTGGAACCAGCCAGGCTAATATTTTTTCGTTATTGTCTGAGCCGCCGCAGTCCGGATATCATCATCCTGACCTGATCCATCTCACTCAGAGGGATCCTGCAAGAATGTATAGCCGGCGCGCAGCACACGCTTTAGGGGCAGGCGTTGTGCTCCTGCTCGTAAACTCCGCCTACTTATGGGCATTCGCCAGCCCCAGCATCTTTTACATGGCCAACGTGCTGGCGCACATCCTGCTCGGGGTGGCGCTGGCGGCAGTGACGGCGTGGGTTCTCATCCGGCGACCGGACTGGAGGCGGGAAGCGCGCCTGGCCGTGGGGTTCCTGGGAGGTTCGGCCGCTTTCGGCCTCTACCTGACCTGGGCCGGCGCTCTGCGACCCAATCGGTGGGCCCTCTGGGCTCACATTGCGCTCGCCGTAGCAGGGATGGCGGCTCTGGTGCGCTACGCACGCGGCAAAGCTCTGGCGTGCGGAGGTGTCTGGGTGCATTTCGCCCGGGCGCTCCAGGGGGCAGCAATCCTTCTGGTGGCTTTGCCCGCCGTTACACACACCAAGGAGAGGCTGTGGCCTAACCCGCCGCGCGAGATCCGCAACCCGCTGGTTGTGCCGACCTCGATGGAAGAGGAAGGCCTGGGACCCCAGTCCCCGCTGTGGCCCTCGGCGGCCAGGACCACCACCGGAGAGTTGATTCCGTCAGACTTTTTCCTCGACTCCAAGGTCTGCGGCGAGTGTCACAAGGACATCTACGAGCAGTGGCTCAGTTCCGCGCACCGGTTTTCCTCGTTCAACAATCAGTTCTACCGCAAATCCATCGAATACATGCAGAGCATCGTGGGCACCAAACCGAGCCGCTGGTGTGCCGGCTGCCACGATCACGCCATGTTTTTCAACGGCCGCTTCGATGTGCCGGCCATCAAGCAACTGGACACTCCGGAGGCGCATGCGGGGCTGGCCTGCGTTTCCTGCCACTCGATTGTGGACGTGCACGGGACCACGGGTAACGGCGGTTTCACGATCATGTACCCGCCGCTGCACCGGCTGGCGGTCAGCGATAACCGACTGATCCGCTGGCTCGACCGTTTCCTCACCAACGTGGATCCCGAGCCCCACCGCCGGACGTTCATGAAGCCGTTCATGCGCAGCTCGGCGGAATTTTGTTCGGCATGTCATAAAGTGCACCTCGATGTGCCGGTAAACAATTACCGCTGGCTGCGAGGATTTAACGATTACGACAACTGGCAGGCGAGCGGCGTATCGGGTCAGGGAGCCCGATCCTTTTACTATCCGGCGCAGCCGAAAACCTGCTCGGACTGCCATATGCCGCTAGTTCCTTCCCGCGACCCGGGTAACATCAACGGCATGGTCCATTCCCACCGGTTTGCAGGCGCCAACACCGCGCTCGCTTACGTGAACCAGGACGAAAAGCAGATGCAGGTGACCCGGGAGTTCCTGCAGTCGGGCTTCATCACGGTGGATGTCTTTGCAGCCTCTCCCGTGGAGGATCAGCCGGGCGCGATGCGTATGCTGCGCCGCTCCGGCGAAGGTCCGGAGCTGATGTCCACCTTCGCAGTGGGAGAGGAGGCCGAGCAGACGGGAGATCTCTTTATCCGCGAGGTGGGACGCCTGGCCGCGCCGCTGGACAAGGTCGGTACGAAATTCCAGCCCGGATCCACGGTGCGTGTGGACGTGGTGGTGCGCACGCGGGCCATCGGTCATTTCTTCCCGGGCGGCACGGTGGACGCATTTGACGTGTGGCTGGAGGTGCAGGCCCGGGACGCGACCGGGCGGATCATTTTCTGGAGTGGAAAAGTCGAAGACGGCGGCCGGGGGCCTGTCGAGAAGGGCGCGCACTTCTATCGCTCTTACATGCTGGACGCCGAGGGCAATCCCATCAACAAGCGCAATGCCTGGCAAGCCCGCAGCGTGCTTTACGTCCGGCTCATTCCGCCCGGAGCCGCCGATGTGGCGCATTACTTACTCAGGATTCCCCGCGATGCTCGAGGGCCTGTCACGATCACGGCGAAGCTGAACCACAGGAAGTTCTCTTACTATTACACGCAGTTCTCCTATGCAGGGGAGCCGGCGCCCGGCCAGCCGCCGACGCTTGTCAGCACCCACCACGACAGCCGGATCTTCACGTTTCATCCTTCCAACATTCCAAAGAACGTCTCCGGGCTCATCAAGGACCGGATTCCGGATCTTCCGATCCTGACGCTGGCTGAGGCGACGGCGAAGCTGGAGCTTGCCCGCCCGGGTGAGGAAACTCGGTGGGAGCCGGTGGTGCGCAAAGAAGACTGGGAGCGCTGGAACGACTGGGGTATCGGCCTTCTGCTTCAGGGAGATCTCAAAGGCGCCGAATATGCATTCCGCCGCGTCACCGAGGCCGCCCCCAACTATGCGGACGGCTGGCTCAATGTGGCGCGCGCGCTGATCCAGGAAGGCCAGACCGAGGCGGCCAAGCCTTTCCTGGAACGGGCACTGCGCATCAACCCGAAACTCGGCCGGACTCACTTCTTCAAGGCCATGGTGCAAAAGGCCGACGGAGATTACGACGGCGCGCTGGCGTCCCTGCGCACGGTGGCATCCATGTATCCTCGCGACCGCGTGGTCCTGAACCAGATGGGCCGGATTCTGTTTCTGAAGCGGGACTACCGGAAGGCCATCGAAGTGTTCCAACAGGTTCTGGCCGTGGATCCGGAAGATGTGCAGGCCCACTACAACCTCATGCTGTGCTACCGCGGGCTCGGCGACTTCGAGAACGCACGCCGAGAAGAGAAACTGTTCCGGCGCTTCAAGGCCGATGAAGCCTCCCAGACCATCACACAGAAGCCGCGGCTGCTCAACCCGGAGGACAACAACGAACGCCAGCGAATTCATGACCATGAGAGTGTTCCCCTTGACTAGGTCCCGGTTGCGCGGGATTGCGGCCGGGCTGGCCAGCGCCCTGGTGATGTCGGCACAAGTCGTCTTCACCGACGTGACGGCGTCGGCCGGGGTTAAATTCGTGCACAACAGCGGGCGCGCCGGCAAGAAATGGCTCCCCGAGACGCTGGGCTCCGGCTGCGCCTTCTTCGATGCCGACGGCGACGGCTGGCTGGACATCTTCCTGGTAAACTCGCGCGACTGGACGCCGCGCGGCCGCCGCTCTCTGCCCGCTCTTTACCGCAATAACCGGAACGGGACGTTTACCAACGTCACGGCGGGTTCGGGGCTGGATGTGGAACTTTACGGCCTAGGGGTCGCCATCGGCGATTTCGACAACGACGGCCGCGATGATCTCTACTTGACCGCCCTCGAAGGGGACCGGCTCTTTCGCAACGAGGGCAATTTCCGTTTCCGCGACGTCACGCGCCTGTCGGGGATCCGGAATGCGGACTTCGGCACGAGCGCCGCCTGGTTCGATTACGACCGCGACGGCAAGCTGGACCTGTTCGTCGCCAATTACGTCAAGTGGACACCCAAGGGGGATCTCTGGTGTTCGCTGGACGGAGCAACGAAGTCCTACTGCACGCCGGAGTCGTATAGGGGCACCTCTTCGCGCCTGTTCCGCAATCTCGGGGGCGGCAAGTTCGAGGACGCAAGCCGCCGCGCACGCGTGGACGACCCGACGAGCAAGTCCCTCGGGGTGGCGATTCTGGATTACGACGGCGACGGCTGGCCGGACATTTTCGTGGCCAACGACACCCAGCCCAACAAACTGTACCGCAACAACCGCAATGGGACGTTTACGGAGGAAGGCGTTTCCGCCGGTGTGGCCTTCGGCGAGGACGGCGTCGCCCGGGGGGCCATGGGCACTGACGCCGCCGACTATGACGGCTGCGGCCGCCCCCACCTGCTGGTTGGCAATTTCTCCAACGAAATGCTGGGGCTCTACCACAACGAAGGCAACGGCCTGTTCGTGGACGAGGCGCCGCGCTCGACGGTGGGCAAGGCCAGTCTCCTGACGCTGGCGTTTGCGGTTTTCTACTTCGACTACGACTTGGACGGACGACTGGATCTGTTCGCCGCCAACGGGCACATCGAAGAAGAGATCAACCGGGTGCAGCCCAAGGTCAGCTATCGCCAGCCGCCCCACGTGTTCCGCAATCTGGGCAGGGGGCGCTTCGAAGAGGTGACCCGGTCACTGGGGACGGCCTTGGCGCGGCCGATCGTGGCCCGGGGCGCCGCCTACGGCGATTATGACCGCGACGGCGACCTGGACCTGCTCATCACCACCAACCACGGCCCGGCGTACCTGTTCCGCAACGATGGAGGCAACCGGAATCGGTGGATTTCCATCCGGACCCAGGGCACCAGGTCCAACCGCGACGGCATCGGCGCGGTAGTGCGAGTGGAGAGCGCCTCGGGGCGGCACTGGCGCATGGTGCACAGCGGTTCGAGCTACTGCTCCCAGAGCGATCTGGCCCTGACCTTCGGTCTCGGCCAAGACCCGATTGTGAAGGTCGTGGAGATCGAATGGCCCTCCGGACTCAAACAGCGCTTCACCAACATCGCCACAAATCAGTTTCTGGTGGCGGTGGAAGGACAAGGCCTGCGTCCGGCGGCCGTGGCGCAGCCTGTGAAACGCTAGAGCTACCTGCGGCTACAATGGGTGTGTGACTCCCGAAGGCCGCCCGTGGGAGACGCACGTCATCATTCACTACGGCGAGACCGGGCTGAAGGCAGGCAACCGCCCGCGGTTTGAGACGGCGCTTGCGATCAACATCCGGCGCCGCGTGCCGGAGAAAGTGCGGCGCATCGGCGGGCGGCTCCTGCTTGCGCTGACCTCGGGATCAGACCGGAGCCGCATCCGCCAAGCGCTCCAGGAGACCTTCGGCATCGCGAATTTCGCCTTCGCGGCACGCGTGCCCCTGGATTTGGACGCCATCCGCGCCAAGGCCGTAGAGATTGCGACGCAAGCCCGCCCGGGTTCATTCAAGATCGCGGCAAGGCGCGCCAACAAGCGCTTCCCGTTCACTTCGGAGGAGATCAACCGCCAGGTGGGAGCGGCGGTTGCGGCCTTGGGCCGTACGGTCCGGCTGCAGGAGCCGGATTTGACGATTCACATCGAGGTCGCCTTCGACGCGACGTACCTGTACACGGACGTGCTGGCAGGTCCGGGCGGGCTGCCGGTAGGGGCCTCCGGGCGCGTGATGGCGCTCGTCTCGGGAGGCATTGACTCACCGGTCGCCGCTCTGCTGGCGATGAAGCGCGGTTGCAAATGCATCCTCGTGCACTTCCACAATTACTCCTTCTACGAAGCGGCGGTGCGCCAGAAGATCCTGGATTTGGCGGCGGTGCTGGCGCGCTTCAACGGGCGCACCCGCGTGCTCATCGTGCCCTTCCTCGACCTTCAGAAAGGCATCGTCAACAAGACCCCTGCCGAGTCCCGCATGCTGGTCTACCGCCGCGCCATGTTCCGGATCGCCGAGACGTTGTGCGAGCGCGAAGGCGCCAAGGCGTTGGTCACCGGTGACAATCTGGCCCAGGTGGCCTCACAGACGCTGGACAACCTCCAGGTGATCTACGCCGCCGCGCGGCGGCCTGTGATCGCGCCTTTGATGGGATACGACAAGAACGAAATCGTCGGGCTTGCGCGCCGGTTCGGGACTTACGACATCTCGATCCGACCCTACAGCGATTGTTGCTCCGCGTTCGTGGCGCGCCACCCCACCACCCGGGGGCGACTGGAGGAGATCGAAGCCTGGGAGCGGGAGGCGGACCTGGATCCGCTCATCGCCGCGGCGGTTGAGCGCACGGAAATTGTCGTGGTCCGGCCTTCGGGCGTAGAGCGTCCTGTCATAATCTGATTCTGACCCATGGAACCCAAACTTCCTCTTGCTGCGATTACCGACGAGTTTTCTCCGGACCTGGAGGCCGCCGCCGCCGCCATGGCGCACATCGGGATGTCCGGGGCCGAATTGCGCGTGCTCTGGGGCAAGAACGTCATAGACCTCAGCGACGCCGAAGTCGAGCGGGCGCGCGAGATCCTGCACGCCCGAGGCTTGCGGGTCATTTCCATCGCCTCCCCGATTCTCAAATGCGTGCTGCCGGAGGCGCCCGAAGTGGACCGCCGCTTCCAGCACGACGTCTTCGCCTCGCGCCACAGCTACGAAGACCAGCCTCGACTGGCGGCGCGGGCCTTCGAAATCGCGCACAAAACCGGCGCGCGCATCATCCGCGTCTTTTCCTACTGGCGCACGGTGGACCCGCCCAAGGTATTCGACCGCGTGGTGGAGGCTCTTCGAGGACTGGCCGAGCAGGCGGCCCGCGAGGATCTCGTCATTGCGCTGGAAAACGAGCACGCCTGCAACCTTGCGACGGCGGCAGAATCCGCGCGGGCGCTGGAGGCGGCGAAGCACGCCCACCTGAAGTTGGTCTGGGATCCCGCCAATGCTTTCGTCGCCGGGGAGGTGCCCTTCCCGGATGGGTATGGTCTCCTGCCGAAGGAGCGGATCGTGCACGTGCATGTGAAAGACTGCCGTCTCCGCGATCACACACCCGAGTGGGGACCGGTCGGCACCTGCTCGATCGACTGGAGGGGCCAGATTGCCGCACTGCTCGCCGATGGCTACGGGGGCTACCTGAGCCTGGAGACCCACTGGCCCGGCCCCGGCGGTGACAAACTGCTGGCCAGCACAATCTGCGGCTGGAATCTGAAAAGCCTCGCTTGCAACTAATCCGGCCCGGCGCACTGGCGGAACCGGCGGCGGCGGCCGCCTATATTTTCCTTTACATCTGGTGCCTGCGCGGCAGGTATCCTCTGGCGTGGCTGCCCCTCGCAGGCTTTTTGTTGCTTTCTCACGTGCGGCGCAGGGAGACTCCCCGGCGCCTCGGGCTCAACGGGCCATGGCGCGAACCGGTGCGGCAACTTGCGCCCTGGGTGAGCGGGCTCGTCATGGGATTACTGGCGTCAGGCGCCAGCTTGGGGACCATTCAGCGTTTTCCGCCGCAGCGCCTGGCTGCCAACCTGGCGCTCTATCTGGCCTGGGGACTCCTGCAGCAGTACTTGTTGAACGGCTACTTCCTGAACCGGCTGCGTGCAGCTCTGCCGGAGCGTGCTGCCCTCGCAGTCGCGGCCCTGCTGTTCAGCGGCGCGCACGCACCGAATCCGTTTCTGATGGCCGTTACACTGGCAGCAGGCATTGCCAGCGGCTGGATTTACCTGCGATGGCGGAACCTGCTACTGCTCGGTGGTCTGCACGGCCTTGCCGGCTTCCTGTTGCACCTGGTCGTTCCGGATAGGATCGCGCGGAATTTCCTCGTAGGGCCCCGCTATTTCGAGTGGAGCCCGTAGAGTCTGGCGTTCACAACTTGCGGCCGCGACGCGGCGGCATGGGGCACACAGCCTGAATCGGCTTGCTTAGTTCGGGAGCGGTATTCACTTTCGTTTTTTTTAATCTGAAGTGGGAGGTGGGCCGTGAGGCGTCTCGCCCGCCAAACTGCCCTAGTATGGCTCACCATCCTTGCAGTCATCTGGTGCCCCGTTCCTGGCGCCGCACAAGGTTCCCCAAACGAAGTTCTTGCTTTAGTCAACGGTGAGGCCATCACCGCGGACCGCCTGGATGCGGAACTTCGCCCGCAACTGACGCAGCTCGAGCAGCAGGCCCGGCGCCTCCGTGAAACGATGCTCGTGAAGCTGATCGAAAACCTGCTGCTGGAACAGGCGGCGCGGAAAGAGAATCTCACAATCGAAGAGTTCCTCAACCGGCGACTGGAGCAGACTGCGGTTTCGGACCAGGAAGTGGAGGCCGCCTGGTCAAAGAGCCGCGAGCGCTTCCCCGGAGCCCTGGCCGGTGAGGCTAAATATCGCATTCGCGGCACCCTCGAAGACCAGCGGCGATCGGAGGCTATTCGGCGGTTAATCGAGGAGCTGCGCCGGCAAGCGAGCATCGTCAACTACCTGACTCAGAAGACCGCGGCCGAGCTGGCCGCGGGCGTTGGGGCCGTGACCGGGGCGGGCAGTGCTCCCGTCGAAGTTGTGGAGTTCGCTGACTTCGAGTGCCCCTTCTGCCGCAAGGCGCAACCGGTTGTACTCCGGGCGCTCAGCAGATGGCAAGGGAAACTGCGGTTGGTCTTACGTCATTTCCCGTTGCCCCGACATCCGCATGCATTCCAGGCTGCGGTGGCGGCAGTTTGTGCGGAACGCCAAGGACAACTCTGGGAATACCGGAGGGCTCTGTTCGAGCACAGCGGGCCGTTGGACGAAGCCGCGCTGCTGTCGCTTGCGGAAGCGCAGGGCCTGCGCGCGGCGGAATTCGCTCAATGCCTGAAGGACCCGACTGCTGCCGAGCGTGTGCAGCGGGACATCGAGCTCGGCCGCAGGGCCGGAGTCTCAGCCACACCCACGTTCTTTGTAAATGGGCGCCGCGTGGCGGATTTCACCCAACTGGAAACGGCCATTGAGGAGGCGTTGCAGCATGCGCAGGCGAATCCGCCGTAGCGGGATGTTGTGGGCGGCGTTTCTCGTTGCCCTGTGGGCCGCGCCTCTCGAGGCGGGCGCGCCCCAGGAGGTCACCGTCCGCTGGGAGGAGCTGGCGCCGCTGGTGGAGAAGCGCCAGATCGAGACGGTGCTGGCCAACGGCGTGCACATCCGCGGCCGCGAGTGCCGGCGCTGCAATCGGCTACCTGATCGGCAGTGACGTGGATGCTCAGTACCTCTCGGTGCGGATACCAGGGCAGAGGGGATCAGTACAAAACCAGTCTTCGAGCAATCACTAAGTACTAAGGGTGGTCTTATGGTGGCGACAAAGACTTTATGGATAGCAGTGAGTCTCGCAGTGTTCGAATCCGAAGCGCTTGCAGGCTACTGCAGACTGTCAGTGGCTGGTTTGAACCGCGCGCGCTTCGTCCCTGGTCTCTACTTATTGGAGCAAGAGCGCGGAGGTCTCGGAAACTGTTTCCATTCGCCGCCGTGGGGTAATTGGGTGCAGATTCGAACTACGGGAGCAGGACTGATGCTGATCAATTCCAGGGATGGTTCCCCGAGGGAGGCTACTGGCACTGGAACTCATGTACGCTCGAGTGGCCCTGTGCTACGTGGTGCAACGACGCGGGAGGCCAAAGGACGGCATCGGACGCCAATGTTGACGGCTCAAAGTACGTAGACGTCTGGGTCAACTGCCCGAAGGATACCGACGGCGACGGGGACTGCGACCAGGGCGGTTGTAAAGACGTGTGGGCCTACGGAGAGTCCAACAATTGGGCGGCGCTTTACGAACTCGAT
>JBBIJF010000020.1:0-77246 GCA_037446115.1 Acidobacteriota bacterium
CCGCACGCGTGCCGCTGATCTTCGGCGGGGCCGGGGTGACCTCGCCCGGCGGCGTCTGCCGGCGGACAGTCGAGCTGTTGGATTTATACCCGACGCTGGCGGCGCTGTGCGGTCTCAAAGGGACTCCTGGCACGCTGCACGGGCGCAGTCTGGCGCCGTTGTTGCAGCGTCCGGGCGCCGCATGGAACAAGCCCGGTGTGACGCAGGTGCGCCGGGTGCACCAGCGCAGGCCCGTCATGGGGTATTCGATCCGTACCGAGCGCTACCGGTACACGATGTGGGACGAAGGCCGGCTGGGCGAGGAGCTCTACGACTACGAGCGCGATCCGGGGGAGCGGAGGAACCTGGCGGGGCTGAGGCAAGCGCGCGAGCTCAAAGCCCTCCTGCTCCGCACCCTGAAAATCCGTCAGCCTGGTATGTCCCCATTTTCGGGCGCCTAGCGGCCCGCCATACGGTCCGTGCAGGGAGCCGCGGGCGTGCCGTCTTCGGAGCGATCGTCGCCGGTCGCCGTGCGGAGACGGTCCAGCTCGCGCGCCAACTGTTCGGCCTGCCGGCGGTAAGCCGGCTCGTGGTACAGATTTCGCCGCTCCTCGGGATCGTTTTCGAGGTCGAACAGCTCCCACTCCTGGGGCTCTTGGATGTAATGGATCAATTTCCAGCGCCGCGTGCGCACGCCGCGATGCTTGCCCGCGCAGTGGACGGCCGGGTATTCGAAATATTCGTACAGCCAGGATTGGCGCCACGGGACGCTCTTTCCTTCCAGAACCGGCCGCCAGCTCATCCCGTGCTGCTCGGTGTAGGGAGGCCGTTCGATGCCGCAATAGTCCAGGATCGTGTGGAAAACGTCATTGTTGAGCACCATGTGCTCGGGGTCCACACGACCGCCCCGGATCGCAGCCGGATAGCGGACCAGCACCGGCACGCGGATGGAGGGCTCATACATCAGCCGCTTGTCGAACAGGCCATATTCGCCGAGGAAGAAGCCGTTGTCCCCGGTGTAAATCACCAGCGTATTCTCCGCTAACTTCTCCTTGTGCAGATAGTCGAGCACGCGCCCCAGATTTTCGTCCACCGCCAGCAGCGTGCGGTAGTAATTTTTCAGGAACACCTGAAAATTTCTGCGCTTCTTCTCCTGGCGCGGCAGGTCTGCCGGCACGCCCCGCTCCCGGAAATCGGGCATGTCCGCGATCTGCATGTCTGAATTGCGCACCGCGGCGGGGCGATCGCTCAGGTCCACCTCGAAGGTCGAAGGCTCGGGAATGCTGATGTCCTCGTACACTTTGGCGAAGCGGGGCGCCGGGATCCAGTCCCGGTGGGGAGCCTTGGTGTGATACATCACGCAGAAGGGCCTGTCCTTGGGGCGGTTCCGCAGGGCCTCCAGCACCTGGTCGGCGATCACGTCCTCGACGTAGCCGCGGAAGCGAACCCGCCCGCCGTTGACGATCATCACCGGATCCATGTAGGCGCCCTGGCCGGGGAGGATCGCCCAGTGATCGAACCCCCACGGCATCGTGGCGATGTGCCATTTGCCGAGAAGCGCCGTGTAGTAGCCGGCCTGTTGCAACAGTGCGGGGAAGATCGCCTGGCCGGGACGGAGGTAGTGCGACAGGCCGCCGTTGGTCGTCACACCGTGGGCGTGCGAGTACAGTCCCGTCAGGATGGTGCCGCGGCTCGGCGAGCAGAGGGCGTTGGTGACGAACGCCTCGGCAAAGCGTACGCCTTCGGCCGCCAGGCGGTCCATATTCGGCGTGCGGAGGATCCGGTTGCCCGCGCAGCTCATGGCGTCCCAGCGCTGATCGTCGGTCATGACGAAGAGCACGTTGGGGCGCCGGTGCTGGGGGCGGGCGATGTGAGGGAATCCGGCCAAGGCGGCGCCGGCGAGCGTTTGCCATGCGGTGCGACGAGTCACAGGGGGATTATACGGTAACCCGGGCCGCGGGATATTTGCCCGCCGCTGGCTGCTGTTGCGTCATGCAGTGCAGCGTGCCGAGTCCCAAAACCAGATCGCGCGCGTAGATGCCCACGACCTTGCGGTCCGGAAAGAGGCGGGCCAGCGCCGCCAGCGCTTCGCGGTCGCGGGGATCGTTGAACACCGGCACCAGCACCGTCGTGTTTGCGATGTAGAAGTTGGCGTAGCTGGCGGGCAGGCGCTGCCCGGCGAAATACACGGGCTCGGGCATGGGCAGCCGGACGACGCGCAGCGGCCACCGCCGCAAGATCCGGAGGTTTTCCCGGAGCGGCTCGTGATTGGCGTCGGAGGGGTCCGGCTCGTAACAGGCCACCACCGTGCCGGGAGCCACAAACCGCGCGATGTCGTCCACGTGTCCGTGCGTGTCGTCGCCGGCGATGCCGCGCCCCAGCCAGATCACCTTGTGCACATTCAGATAGTCTCTGAGCACCCGTTCCAGACCTGCCCGGTCCCATCCCGGGTTGCGAGCTTGCACCGGGCTGAGCAGGCATTCCTCGGTCGCCAGCAGCAGGCCCCGGCCGTTGACGTCAATGGCGCCTCCTTCCAGCACGACGCCGGTCTTCCACTGCCGCAGCTTCAGGCGCCGCGCCAGGCGAGCCGGTACGGCGTCGTCTTGCCGCCAGTTGGAGTACTTGGCCCAGGCGTTGAATTTCCAGTTGGTGACGGCCACCTCGCCACGGGCGTTCTTCACAAAGATCGGCCCGTAATCCCGGATCCAGCTCCGATCCGTGGGACAGTGGTAGAACTCCACGGCCTCCAGGTTCACATGAGACTGCCGGAGGCGCCTGCGCGCACGCTCCTCCATTTCGGCATCCCGCACCAGGATGCGCACGCGTTCGGCCGGCACGAGATGCCGCACCACTTCGCAGTAGACCCACTCGATCGGTGCGAACTTACCCGGCCAGTCGGTGCGTTCGTGCGGCCAGGCCAGCCAGGTGGCCTCGTGCGGCTCCCATTCGGCCGGCATGCGAAAGCCGCAGGCGCGAGGTGTGGCCCGCATCAGTCGAGCCAGCGTTGCAGCAGGGGAGTGTAGGCGTCCACGCGGCGGTCGCGGAAAAAGGGCCAGTTGCGGCGAACCTCCTCGATCTGCGCCGGATCGCATTCCGCCACGAGCGTCTCCTCCTCCGTTTGGGACGCTTCGGCCAGAATCTCTCCGAACGGGCCGGCGATGAAGGAGGAACCCCAGAACTGGAGCCCGCAACCGGGGGGACCTTCGTAGCCGACACGGTTCACTGCCGCGACATAGATGCCGTTGGCGATGGCGTGCCCGCGCTGCACCGTGCGCCAGGCGTCGCGCTGCCGCTCGCCGTGTACTTGTTTCTCGGCCGGGTGCCAGCCGATCGCGGTGGGATAAAAAATGACGTGCGCGCCTGCAAGGCTCGCCAGACGCGCGCCTTCGGGGTACCATTGGTCCCAGCAGATTTCGACAGCGATCGCAGCATAGCGCGTGTCGAACCGCGGCACGCCGAGGTCTCCCGGTGCAAAGTAGAACTTCTCAAAATAGAGCGGATCGTCGGGGATGTGCATTTTGCGGTACAGGCCGAGCAGCGAGCCGCCGGCGTCGAGGACCGCAGCGGAGTTGTGGTAAACGCCCGGCGCGCGCCGTTCGAAGACCGGGGCGATGATGGCGACTTCAAGCTCTTCCGCCAGCTTCGCCAGCCGCTCTGTCGTGGGCCCGGGAACCGGCTCGGCCAGAGCGAACAGATCCGGATCTTGCCGGCGGCAGAAATACTGGGAGCGGAACAACTCCTGCAGGCACACGATCTGCGCGCCGCGCGCGGCCGCCTCGCGGATCCGCCACTCGGCCTTTTCCAGATTCTCGTTCGGATCCGGGGCGCACGCCATCTGAATCAGGCCGATCCGAAATTTCGAGTTCGCGCGCGAGGGCATAGTAAGATTGTTCCACATGAGGGGACGCCTGTTTGCGCTTTCGGTCTGCGCCGTCTGGCTGGCGGCAGGTGCCGTTCCTGCTCCCAGGGAACACTTCGGCTACAACCCCGGCGATGACTACAAGCTGGCCGGCTACGCCGAGATCGTGAGTTACTTCCAGGCGCTCGAACGCACCAGTGACCGCATCCGGCTGGCCGAGTTCGGTCGCAGTTCCGGGGGCCGCCCGATGTACGTAGCGTTCCTTTCCTCCCCCGCGAACCTTGCGCGCCTGGACCGCTACCGGGAGATCAGCCGGCGGCTGGCTCTCGGGCAGGCATCTGAAGACGAAGCCCGGCGCCTGGCCGCGGAAGGAAAGGCGATCGTATGGATTGACTCGGGCCTGCATGCCACCGAAGTTGCGCCGGTACAGCACGCGCCGCATCTGGCCTACCGGCTGATCACGGAGGAGACACCGGAGGTCCAGCGGATCCGGGAGCGGGTGATCCTGCTGCAGGTCCCCGTGATCAACCCGGATGGTCTGGAGATGGTGGTGGAGTGGTACCGCAAGAATCTGGGCACGCCGCATGAGACGGCGCGGCTACCGTTCCTGTATCAAAAGTACGCCGGTCACGACAACAACCGCGACTACTACATGTTCAACCTCGTGGAAACGCAGCATGTGGGGCGGATGCTGTTCCGGGAGTGGTACCCGCAGATCGTCTACAACCAGCATCAGGCGCCGCCGTTTCCGGCGCGCATTTTCGTGCCGCCCTATGCCGAGCCCCTGAACCCGAACATTCCCGCGGCCGTACTGGAGGGGATCCACCTGATCGGGTCGGCCATGAAGGAACGCTTCGCGCGGGAAGGCAAAACGGGCGTACTCTCCTACGCGCAGTTCGATGCTTGGTGGAACGGCGGGTTGCGCAGCGCTCCGGCGTTTCACAACATGCACGGCATCCTCACCGAAACCGCCGGCTCCGGCTACGCCACACCGCGAAGCTACGAATCCAAAGATCTCCCGGCGCGCTTCGCCGGAGGCCTTTCCGCCCGCGAGCCCAGCGTGTTTTACCCGCGTCCGTGGACGGGAGGCCGCTGGGGGCTGCGGGAAGCCGTCGAGTACATGCTCACCGCCGACTTCGCCATCCTCGAGCTGGCCGCTGCGCGCTCGGAGCAGTTCCTGTACAAGGCTTGGCAGATGGCCCGGGACGCGATCGCGTCCGGGCGCAAGGGCTCGCCCTTTGCTTATCTGGTGCCCGAACAGCAGTGGGACCCGTCGAGCGCGGTGGAGATGCTCCGCCGCCTTCAGATGGGCGGGGTCGAGATCCTGCGTGCCCGGGCGGCGTTTCAGGCCGACGGCAGGAAGTACCCGCAAGGCACCTACGTTTTGCCCGCAGCGCAACCCTTTCGCGCTTATTTGCTGGATCTGCTGGAGCCGCAAAAGTACCCGGACCTGCGCACTGATTCCGGCGCTCCCCGCCGTCCCTACGACATCACGGGCTGGACGCTGAGCCTGCAAATGGGCGTGGAGGTTGTGCGCATCGAGAAACCATTCGAGGCGGTGCTCGAGCCGGCAGGCGAGATCGGGCCGCCGGTGCCCTCGCTTAATCCGCGCGAGAACGTTTCCTTCCGGACCGTCGCCGGGTGGCTGGAAAAGGGCGTACGGGTGAGGCGCACCGCCGGCGGCCAGTTCCTGGTCGAAGGAAGCTCCGCGCCCGGCGAGTTCGACGCTGCCGCCTACGAGTTGCGGCGGCCGCGCGTGGCGGTTTACGAGCCCTGGACCGCCAACATGGACGCCGGCTGGACCCGCTGGCTGCTCGATTACTACCACGTGCCCTACGCGGTCTTACACAATGACGACGTGCGCCGAGGCGGTTTGCGGGAGCGCTTCGACGCGGTGATTCTGGCCAGCCAGAGCGCCGAATCCATTCTCAACGGGAACCGCTACGGGGAGCCGGCCACCTCGCGCGAACGCCCGCACGAGTACGATCCGAAGTCCGTCCAGCGGCCCGAATACACCGGGGGAATCGGCGCCGCGGGGTTGGCCGAGCTCGAACGCTTCGTGCGGGAGGGAGGCACGCTCATTGCGCTCGATGACGCCACCGAACTTCCCATCCGTTTTTTCCCGCTACCCGTCCGCAACGTGGTGCGGGCCCCCGCGGCCGATCCCGGCGGCGCGGGCCGCGGCGCGCCGTCGTTCTACTCGCCGGGAGCGCTGCTGCGGGTCACGCTGGACTCCGCTCACCCGCTGGCCCACGGCATGCCCCGCGAGGCTGTCGTGTTCTCGACCGGAGGCCACGCCTTCGAGATCACGCTGCTTGACGAGTTCAACCGGGGCGAGCGTGCCGTGCGCCCGGTGGCGCGCTACGCGGACAAAGACCTGCTGGCGAGCGGATGGGTGACGGGCGAACGAACCGTGCTCGGCAAAGAGGTCCTCGTCGAGGCCCGCCACGGACAGGGCCGCGTGGTACTGTTCGCCTTCCGCCCGCAGTTCCGCGGCCAGCCCTTCGGGACGTTCAAGCTTCTGCTCAACGCAGTGTATCTGGCCTCGGCGCGAAGGCTGGGTACATAGGTCCGGCGAGGAGGAGAATGAGCGGAGATCGGATGAGCACACCGTTTCTGGTCGGCGTCAGTCCGGATTTCTACGCGGACCTGAAGGGAAGGTTTGAGGCGGTAATCGAAAATCATCTGGGCTGCGTGCCCGGCATCGAAGTGCAGCCGATGCCGCCGCAACCGGGCAAGCGGGCCACTGCGGACGCTTTGAACGCGTTCGACGCGGTACTGGCGCTCGGGTTGCGAATCGAGGCGGAAAGCCTGGAAGGCGTGAGCCGGCTTGCGGCGGTCGCACGCTGGGGCGTGGGATACGACACGGTGGATGTTGCGGCTCTCACGCGGGCGGGCGTGGCGCTGGCGCTGACGCCCCGCGCCGTGCGCCGGCCGGTGGCCGAGGCCATTCTCACCTTCGCGTTTGCCCTTGCCAAGAACCTCATGGAGCAGGACCGGCTGGTGCGCAGCGGCCGCTGGCGCGACGAGCTCTCCCGGCTGGGACGGAATCTGGACGCGCTCGTGCTGGGCTCGGTCGGCTGCGGCAACATCGCCCGCGAAATGTTCCGCCTGGCGCGGCCGCTGGGTTTTCGCCGGCTGCTCGCCTGCGACCCTTATGTCCGTGCGGCGGACGTAGCGGAGCTGGGGGTGGAGTTGACGGCGCTGGAAACCGTCCTGAGCGAAAGCGACATTGTGACTATAAACGTACCGCTCACGGATCAAACGCGAGGAATGATCGGCGAAGCACAACTCCGCCGGATGAAACCTTCCTCCTGGCTCATCAACACGGCCCGGGGAGCGGTGGTGGACCACGGGGCTCTGGTGCGCGCTCTTCGTGAGGGCTGGATCGCAGGCGCCGGAATTGACGTGTATCCGACCGAACCGCCTCCTTCGGACGATCCGCTCCTGGGTTTGGACAACGTCGTACTGGCCCCGCACGCCCTGGCGTGGACCGAGGAACTCATTCGGGACGTGGGGCGAGAGGCCTGCGCCAACATCCTGGCTGTGGCGCGGGGCGAGGCGCCGCCGGGGCTGCTGAACCGCGAGGTGCTGGATCACCCCGGGTTTCAAGCCAAGCTGGCTCGCTTGCGGCCGGAAAAGAGGCAATCATGACGTCCAACCGTGTCCGAGATCTGCTGCGGCAGGGTTCCATCCCGGTCGGTCACATGATTTCTGAGTTCGCCACGCGGGGCATAGCGCGAATTGTCGAGGCCGCAGGCGCCGACTTTGCGCTGATTGACATGGAACACAGCGGACTGGATCTGGAACGTGTGGCCGACCTGCTGGCGTGGTTCCGGGCGACGTCCGTCGCGCCGTTTGTCCGCGTGCCGCAGGGTCTTTACCACTTTGTGGCGCGCGTGATGGACGCCGGCGCTTTGGGCGTGATGGTGCCGAATGTGGAGAGCGCCGAGCAGGCGCGCGCCATCGTGAGGGCCGCCAAGTACGCTCCGCTCGGCGCGCGGGGCGTGGGACTCGGGGTGGCCCATACCGATTACCGGCTGCCGGATCCCGTGACGTACTTCCGCGAAGCCAACCAAGCCACGATGGTTCTCTGTCAGATCGAGTCCGTGGCGGGGGTGGAGAACGCCGAGGCGATTGCGGGGGTTGAGGGCGTGGACGTGCTGTGGGTGGGCCACTTTGATCTGACGCAGTCCATGGGCATTGCGGGGCAGTTCGAGCATCCGGGATTTGGCGACGCTCTGGCCGCCGTGGTGGGGGCGGCGCGACGGCACGGGAAGGCGGCGGGCATTCAGCCGGGCAGCCTCGAACAGGCCCGCCAGTGGCTGGCGGTGGGGTTTTCGGTCCTGTCCTTTACGAACGATGTAAGCCTGTACCGGGACACGCTGGCGAGCTCGCTTGCCGCTGTGCGCGGGGCGGTCGGCAACGCGCGCCGCGCCTAACCCGCGGGAGTGAGCCGGGACGCCGCTCCCGGTTGGAGATGCGTGCGGTACCAGGCAATGGTTTCGCGGAGGCCCTCCTCGAGGGTGAACCTCGGACGCCACCCCAACAGACGCCGCGCCTTCGTGCAGTCCAGGGACTGCGCGGGAATCTCATGGCAGGCCTCGTTGAGGATTCGAAGTGGAAGGTGCGTCTTGTCGCATAGCCTCAAGATCAACTCGACCATTTCCAAAACGGAGATTGGATGCTCGTGGCCGAAGTTCAGCGCTTGACCAAGTACGTCCGCCCGGGGTAGTGCCTCCGCCAGAAGCAGATAGGCAGCGACGGCGTCCCGTACGTAAAAGTAATCGCGGATAAACTTACCGTCACTGCGGATGATCGGGGGTTCATCGCGAAGAGCCGAACGGATCGTGCCGGGCACGATCCGGTTGTAATTGAGGTCGCCCCCTCCGAACAGGTTGCCGCATCGCGTTATGGCAAGCGGCACGCCGTAAGTATGGTAGTAACTGGCGGCGATCAGTTCCGCGCAGGACTTGGAAGCATCATAAGGGAAGCGACCTTGCAAAGGCAAGTCTTCCGTGTACGGTAATGCCGACTGCTCCCCGTAAGCCTTATCACTCGAAGCAACCACCACCCGCTCCACGAGCCCGCGGCACAGCCGGCAGGCCTCCAGCAAATTCCAGGTTCCACGAATATTGGCTTCGAAGGTCGAAACCGGGGACCGGCTGGCGCAGCCCACAATGGTCTGGGCGCCCAGGTGAAACACCGTGCTCACTTCGTACTCGTTCAGCGCCCGCAGGAGTACCTGGAGATCCTCCAGTTCGCCGCGGACGACATGGCAGCGCTCCAGGATCCCTTCCCGTACGAGCCGGCTGGCCGGCACCCAGTCGCGGACCAGGCAAATGACGTTCGCTCCCCGTTGCAGCAGCTCTTCGACGAGCCAGGAACCCAGTAATCCCGTGGCTCCCGTTACGAAGACGTTGCGGTCCTGCCAGAAGCTCACGGCCAGATCTTCCAAGGAGCCTTTCCGGATTGCCAGAGTGCTTCCAAAAGGTGCTTTTCGCGCAATGTATCCATCGGTTGCCAGAAACCTTGGTGGCGGAAGGCCATGAGCTGCCCATCTGCGGCCAAGCGTTCAAGCGGCTCCCATTCTAAAGCGGTGTCATCCCCCGCAATGTAATCCAGAACCTGCGGCTCGAATACAAAGAAACCTCCGTTGATCCAACCTTCTCCCGCTTGAGGTTTCTCGGAAAACTCCACCACCTCGTCGCCGTTCAACACCAGACTGCCGAAGCGCGCCGGCGGACGGACGGCCGTTATCGTGGCCAGCTTGCCGTGCCGGTGGTGAAACGCCACGAGCGCCGTGATGTCAATATCGCCCACGCCATCTCCATAGGTGACCATGAAAGTGCTCTGAGCAAGCCATGGCCGGAGGCGGAGCAGCCGTCCACCTGTCATGGTCTCCAGGCCGGTGTCAATCAGGCCAACGCGCCAATCCAAGCCGTGCCCGCTCACCAGCTCCCGGGAGCCATCGCGAAAGTCTACAACATAGTCGCTGTTCAAGATGGCGAAGTTGTGGAAGTATTCCTTGATCATCTCGCCCCTGTAACCACAGGCGATCAGAAAATCCTTGTAACCGTGGCTTGCATAGATATTCATGATATGCCACAGGATCGGGCGCCCGCCGATTTCGACCATGGGCTTCGGTCGCGTTATCGTTTCTTCGCTTAACCGAGTTCCTCGGCCGCCTGCGAGAATGACGACTTTCATACGCCGATCACCTTTGGTTCAGGAATCGGAATCACGAACCGGCCGCCGCACTGCGCATACTCTCCGAGCTGACCGATGATCTCCGTGGCGAGATTCCAGGCCAGGATGAGGACGTAGTCGGGACGGCGCTCAAACAACGCCGGCACAGGCAGCACGGGGATGTGCATCCCCGGAGTATACCGGCCCACTTTCCAGGGATTCCGGTCCACGGTGAAAGGCAGAAGTTCCGTACTGATCCCGCAGTAATTCAGGAGCGTATTGCCTTTGGCGGGCGCGCCGTAGCCCGCCACAGTCTGCCCAAGCACGCGACGAGATTCAAGAAAGGCGCGCAGGGCCACTCGGTTGTCGGCCACGGCGGCGGCGAAACGATAATAGAGGCCGACATCTTGCAGCCCCTGGCGCCGTTCTACTTCGGCAAGCGCCACAACCTCCGCTGCATGGCCGCCTGCTGCGTCGCGCGTTGCGTACATGCGCAGAGAACCACCGTGGACGGGCACCCGCTCGGCGCGCACAATCCGGAGTCCGGCTTCCGCAGCGAGACGCATGAGCGTGGTGGCGGAATAGTACGAAAGGTGCTCGTGGTAGATGGTGTCGTATTCGAGCCGGGAAATCAGCTCCTTGAGGTGAGGCACCTCCCAGACAACCAGCCCGCCGTCGGCCAGGAGCCTGGCGCAGCCCCGCAGAAAATCCACGGGATCATCCACGTGGGCGAGTACATTATTGGCCACCACCGCTTTGGCGGGGCCGTAGCGTTCTCGCAAGCAGTCGGCCAAGTCCGCGTTGAAGAATTCGTCCAGGGTGGGGACTCCGTCAGAACGGGCCTGCTCGGCGATATTCCGCGCGGGCTCCACCCCCAGCACCTGCACGCCGTGGGCCTGGAACTCCTTCAGAAGACTTCCGTCGTTGCTGGCGATTTCCACAACGAGATCGCGGGTCCCCAGACCGAGCAGCCCCGTCACGGTACGGGCATACTCGCGGAAGTGGGCGCGCATCGTCTCCGACGTGCCGGTCAGATACACGTAGTGGGAGAAAAGTATTTCCGGAGCCACCACGTCCAGCAATTGCACCAAGGAACAGTCCTCGCAGAAGTAGACGTCCAGAGGGAATGTCAGCTCGGCCCCGAACTCTTCTTTCGAGGCAAGAAAGGAATTGGCCAGAGGCATCTCGCCCAGAGACAAAAACAGGCGCAAACACCCGCTGCCGCAGACCCGGCATGAGGTGCGCTTGCGGCACAAAGCTCCAGTGTTGGAAGGGGGGAGCGGAGATGAACCCATCAACTGCCTCTGGACATCCTCTGCGGTTCAATCATTCCTGCCTGGACCGCGGACGCCGGGGGCACGTCCAGATGCCGGCGGCCGTCGCCGAAACGGTAATAGAGGAGATTCCGGATGAATTCCCAACAGGTGGCGGGGCGCACGTGGGAGACGCCCTCTGCGCGCATCAGCGCAAAGATATTCATCTCGTATACCGGCAGGCCCATGCGCTTGGCCTTGATCATCACTTCGGCGTCCAGAAACCAGTCTTTGGAACGCAATCTCATGGCCTGAATGTACGGGCGCGGGAGGATTTTGGGATTCGCGTTCAAGTCCATCGAACCCAGATCTCCAAAGAGCATGGTCGTCAGAAGGTTATAGATGAAGGACACGACGCGGCGCATGCGCCCGTCCAGTCGGAACCGCCGCCGCACTTTGAACAGCTTGGGCGTCTTGGCCTTGGCAGCAATTTCATACAGACGCACCACATCCTGCGGGTGGACCTGGTCATCGACACACATGAAACCAATCCAGCGTCCGCTGCACTGCCGGAGCCCGGTCAGAGCGCCCAGCCCGAAGCCTTGGTTAACTGGCACCGTAGCCTTGACGACGGGCATGCCTTCGGCGATCAATTCGTCAATGATGGCGCCTGTGCGGTCGGCTGAACCGTTGT
This sequence comes from Acidobacteriota bacterium, assembly GCA_037446115.1. Taxonomy (GTDB): domain Bacteria; phylum Acidobacteriota; class Terriglobia; order Bryobacterales; family Bryobacteraceae; genus JANWXD01. The sequence continues at coordinate 11,975 of JBBIJF010000020.1, forward strand.
CGACGAGCACAAGCTCCAGGGACACACCCGCGGCCCGAAATGCCTCGACCAAACGTGTGGCAGTGTCGCGTACGACCGCCTGCTCGTTGTAACAGGGAATCACCAGCGACAGATCGGGTTCCGACAAGCGCACTGCCTCAGACATGGTTTTCCTGCGGAGAAGACTGAGCTAGAAAGTCAACGGTACGGCGGATGCCTTCCTCGACCGCGATAGACGGAGTCCACCCGGTTAATTCTCTGAGCTTTACATTGGAGATCGGACCGTGCTCCATCTCTTCCTCATATCGGACGGGCAGGGAACCGAATGCAAGCCTCGCCGGAGAAATTCCCAGGATGCGGGCCGCGGTTTGTGTGAAGCTTCGTACCGTCGTGAGCTCCCCAGTAACCACATTGACGACCTCGCCGGGCGCCGCCCGCGTCACAGCTAACCGGATCAGTCCTTCAGCGGCATCCTCCACATACGTGAAGTCTCGTTTCTGAAGACCTTCACTCAGACAGACGGGTTCTGTGGCGGCGGCTGCCTCCAGCAGGGACGGCAGGAGTCGCCCCCGGTGTTCTCCGGGGCCATAGACGGTCGCCAGCCGCGCCGTCACCCCTCTCAACCGCGTTTCGGCGCAGCAGGCGGCGAGGGCGCGCGTCCCGGCGAGTTTCGACTTGCCGTACAGCGTCGCAGGATTCTCGCGCGAACTCTCGGTCAGATTGCCGCCAATGGGCCCATACTCGGCCACCGAACCCACATGCACGAATTGCACCCACGGCCAGCTTGGGTCGTGGTACTTCGCCGCCGCCCGGGCCACGTGCTGGACCGCGTGGACATTCACGTGAAGGAACCCGTTTTCCTCGCGTTCCGCACGATCCACACCGTACCCCGCCACGTGGAAGACCACCGCCGGACGGATTTCCTCGCAGACCGCCTCCACAGCCTCGCGGCACGTCAGATCCACTGGGACGATTCTCCCACAGATACTGTAACGTGTAAAGATCGGCGCTGCCGCATCCGCGTCACGAACCAGCAGAAAGACCTCGGCGCGGCATGTTGAAAGTCCTCGGGCCACCCAGCGCCCGATGAAGCCCGAGGCTCCCGTGACGGCGACGCGTACCTGCCGGTAGCAGTCTATCAACTCGGGCGAGAGATTCATGGCGTCCCGTCGGATGCCAAAACGTCCGTCGCTTGCAAAGGACCCGCTTTGACCCGGAATCCCTCGCCGGTGAGAGTGGGCCCTTCCAAAATCCACACCGGACGGTCCCGGTAGGCCTCAACCACGCGCCGGCGGACTTCGGCGGACCGGTCCCACGCATAAACGGGCGCGGCGGCGCGGAGGTCGAGCGGATTGTAGACCGCGGCCGAAGCGTAATCAGGGTGGCGGTCTCCGCGAACCAGCACCAGGCTGCGGCTAAAGTTGTATTTTTCGCTCAAGCAGCGGACATCCGGACGCATCGCCTGATAGTGGTGATACTTGTCCACGGCCCTCCACGGGAAATAGTTCACGAGTGCCATCAGCGCCAGAGCTCCCGTCGCGGCCATGGCCCGGGCGCCGTTGCTCGGCCCCAGAACCTGGCACAGCAGATCCAGTCCGCGTACCGCGAGCACCACACATGGAATCAGCATGAGAAACCAGTAGCGGGCGCCAAAATCCGGGCCGCCGCTGAAGTAATAAAAGAAGTGCACAGTGAATATTGCGCTGCACAGCGCCAGCATCATCCAGTCAGCAGAGTTGAACCGGCCCGCGAAAAGAAAAACCGCTACGAGTAACAGCGAGCCGGTGCTCCAGCCGAACAGCTCGATGTTGATCGAGAAGGTGTTCAGATTCGCGTTGATCAAGGCGTCCAGGGGCGAGTGACCCGGGTTGGGATCTATCGGCCAGCCAAGCCCGCGGTCCGGTCCAAATCCCAGGGCGTTGGAATTGAGTCCGTACCGCTTATCGGTGTAAGCCATGATCGGGAACTTCAGAGGATCGCCGGTCAGCAGCTGGTTGTAATAGAGCGTCGTGCCTCCGGCCAGCAACCCCGCGGCGGCGTACGCGGCCAATGCCGGCGGCCGGACAGCCCGGCGAATGGTCTTGACAAGGATCCACGTTCCGCCCAGGAGGCCGAGCGTGAGCCCCTCCAGCGGCCGGATCAGCGCTGCGAAACCCGTAGCGGCACCGCTCAGAAGACCTCCTCGAACCGCTCCTTGCTGTACCCGTTGCATGCCTAGCGCCACTGCAAGCGCACAAAGAAGGGCTGCGGTGTGTGTCATAAAGTTCATGCCCATCAACACGTGCCAGGGCGAAGCCGCCAGCAGTAACACACAACGGCGCGCCAGACGTGCGTCATACCGTTTCCGGATCACCACTGCCGCCAGCAATGTGTTGAGGCCGGCAAGGAGTGGATTCACCAACCACGGGACGCCCAGGGCCATGCCTACCGCCAAGAGTGCCGGCCAGCCCGGCGGTACGGGGGAAAACCAACGCCCTCCATCCAGATCCATCAGGTCCACGTCAAAGGCTTCCGGGACGGGCGGAGCCGGAAGCGTCAGCCTGCCCGACGCAAAATACCGTGCCTGAATGACGTAGGCCACCTCGTCGGGAATGTGGGGATGCCGCTCGTAGGAGACCACGCTGAGAAAGGCGGCGACGAAGGTGACCCAGACCGCCGCCCCGAGGACGACCGGGTCTCGGATGGGGCTTACGGAAGCAGGCGGGTCCAGCCATCGCGACAACCGTTCCCGCATCGCAGACAGTTGGTGCTCGGGAATGCTCCACCCCAGCAGCACCACATTGCCTAGACTCACAGCCTGAAGGAAACCGGCGAAGATCAACTCCACCACATAGCGGCGCACCTGTTCGGAAACCGTCGCGGCGGTCAGCCAGAACACGGCCGCGATGCCCGCCAACTGCCACCACCGGAAGTGATCTCGCAGCCAATGCCTTACAGCGGCGCAGCGGCCGCGAAAACCAAGCGCCACGACAATGGTCTGGACGAACACGAACAGCAGGTGCCAGGGCTGATAGGCCAGGATCCAGGTGATCGCACGGTAGTGCTGGTAGTGCAGGCGCGTGCCCGCATCGATCATTTGAAGACTCACAGCCTGGCCCGTGAGCGCCAGCGCAAACCACAACACGGACTTCCGCCAGGGCGTCCGCCAAGCCAGGCCCAGGACGACGCCGGCAGCCGCCAAAGAGAACGGCAAACAGATCGCCCCGGTGGGTATGCCTTCAGCGTTCCGAAACCGCGGATCCAGCAGGGCCCACGCCGCCAAAAGGGCGGAACCGATCCAGAACAATACCCTCATAAGCTCGCTTGCCGAATCGCCGGAGCCCGTGATCCGGCCGTCTCGCCCCAGGCGGGCCACATGGTGCTATTGTGCCCAAATCCTGAGCGGTCAACAAGCGGCTGAGCGCGATGGCATTCCCTCAATGTTGACCGGAGAATGGGGGGATTCGTACAATGGTTGCGAGGGGCGGTTCCTGTTTGCATGCTGCCGGCTGTGGCTCACCCAAAGCTTTCGCGTCCCGCAACGAGCTCGATCCTCGAACAGATCGGCAACACGCCGCTCGTCCGGCTTGAGAAGATCGCCGCCGACCTGCCGGGCGTCGAAATCTGGGCCAAGGCCGAATTCTTCAACCCGGGCGGCTCGGTCAAGGACCGCGCCGGCCTGAGCATGATCCTGGACGGCGAGCGGACGGGCCTGCTCACGCCGGACAAGATCATTCTGGACGCCACCAGTGGCAACACCGGGTTGGCCTATGCCATGATCGGCGCCATCCGGGGCTACCGCGTGCGCCTCTGCCTGCCGCGGAACGCCTCCGAGGAGCGCAAGCGCATGCTCAAAGCCTACGGCGCCGAGATGATCTTTACCGACCCGGCGGAAGGCTCCGACGGCGCCATCCGCAAGTGCCGCGAAATCTACGACGCCAACCCGGAACTGTACTTCTATCCGGATCAGTACAACAACCCGGCGAACTGGAAGGCGCATTACGAGACGACGGCGGTCGAGATTTTGCGGCAGAGCCAGGGAAGGATCACGCATTTCGTGGCCTGCATGGGAACGAGCGGCACCTTCGTGGGTACCTCCCGGCGGCTCAAGCGTGAGTTGCCTCAGGTTCGGTGCATCTCCGCCCAGCCTTCTTCCGGCTTCCACGGCATGGAGGGTCTCAAACACATGCCCACCGCCATTGTTCCCGGAATCTACGATCCTTCCGTTGCGGACGACAACCTCTGGATCGAAACCGAGGATGCCTACGCGATGTGCCGGCGCCTGGCGCGGGAGGAGGGATTGCTCGTGGGGATCTCTTCGGGCGCCAACGTGGTGGCCGCCCGCCAAGTCGGCCGGAGACTGGTTGAGGAAGGCCGGAGCGGTATGATCGTGACGATCCTGCCGGACGGTGCGGCAAAATATTTGAGCGAACCTTTCTGGAATGATTCAGATTGAAAAGGAAGCCTGGGAGACGATGGTCGCCCACGCCGAGCGGGCCTATCCGGAAGAGTGCTGCGGCGCCATGCTCGGCACGGCGGACGGAGCCGGTAAAGTGGTCAAGGAGGCCGTGCCGCTCGAGAACGTCGCCACCGGACCGCGACGCACGCGGTACGAACTGCGCCCCGAGGACCTCCTGCGCGCCGAGCGAGAGGCGCGCCGCCGCGGCATGGGCTTGATCGGCATCTATCATTCCCACCCGGATTGCGACGCCTATTTCTCGGAGACCGATCTGAAGAATTCCTGCCCCTGGTACTCGTTCGTGGTGCTCTCGGTTCGCGGCGGGCGCTTCGATCACGCCAACTGCTGGCTGCCCGACGCCGAGCAGAGCCACGCGGTACGCGAGGAACTCATCTATCCGAATTCAGGAGCACGCTATGGCTAAAGTGTTGATTCCTACGCCGCTGCGGCAGTACGTGGACAAAAAGGAAAGCGTCGAGGTCGGCGGCGCCACCGTGGGGGAGATTCTGGAGACCCTCACGCGCCAGTACGCCGAACTGCGGCGCCATCTGTACAACGAGGAAGGCAAACTCCGGAGCTTCGTCAACGTCTACGTCAATGACGAAGACATCCGCTATCTGAACCGGGAGCAGACTCCGGTCAAGGACCAGGACACGATCTCGATCGTGCCGAGCATCGCCGGCGGAAGCCCGGCCGCGACGGCGGCGCCGCCAGTGTCGCTGTCCAACGAAGAGATCCTGCGCTACAGCCGCCATTTGATCATGCCCGAGGTGGGCATGGAGGGACAGCTCAAACTCAAGAGCGCCAGCGTGCTGCTGGTGGGAACGGGCGGCCTCGGGGCGCCGCTCGGACTCTACCTGGCGGCAGCGGGCGTCGGCCGCATCGGCCTGGTGGACTTCGATGTCGTGGATCTGACGAACCTGCAGCGCCAGGTCATCCACGGCACCAAGGATGTCGGCCGGAAAAAGCTCGACTCGGCCATGGAGCGCATGCGCGACATCAATCCTCACGTCGAGCTGGTGCCCCATGAAGTGCGGCTGTCGAGCGAGAATGCGCTGGAGATCCTCAAAGACTACGACATCGTCGTGGACGGCACCGACAATTTTCCGACCCGCTACCTCGTCAACGACGCCTGCGTGCTGCTGGGCAAGCCGAACGTCTACGGCTCGATCTTCCGCTTTGAGGGCCAGGCCACCGTGTTTGCCTATCCCGGCGGGCCTTGCTATCGTTGCCTCTACCCCGAGCCGCCCCCGCCCGGACTGGTTCCCAGCTGCGCGGAAGGCGGCGTGCTTGGCATTCTGCCCGGCCTCATCGGCGTCATTCAGGCCACCGAAACGGTCAAGTTGATCCTCGGCAAGGGCGAACCGTTGGTGGGGCGGCTTTTGCTGTACGACGCCCTGGCCATGCGCTTCCGCGAACTCAAGCTGCGCCGTAACGCGGACTGCCCGGTCTGCGGCGACCATCCCACGATTCGCGAGCTGATAGACTACGAGCAGTTCTGCGGGATTCCGCGCCACGAGCCCGCCCCGCAGCCCGGCTTGTCGGAGTGGGAGATTGACCCGGTCGAAGTCAAGGCGAAGATGGATCGCGGCGAACGGTTCGTGCTGATTGACGTCCGCGAACCGCACGAGTATCAGATCTGCCGCATCCCCGGCGCGCGGCTGATTCCGCTCGGCGAACTGCCGCGCCGGGTCCACGAACTGGACTCCGCCGATGAGATCATCGCCCACTGCCGCAGCGGCGTGCGGAGCGCAAAGGCCGTGGACTTTCTCCGGCAGGCGGGATTCCGCAAGGTGAAAAACATGAAAGGCGGCATCCTGGCCTGGAGCGACAAGGTAGACCCCTCCGTTCCCAAATACTGACGCGCGGCGCCGCGCAGACGAAGTATACTCTGCAAGCGTGGAAACGGCTGACGTTGTCATCATCGGCGCCGGTATTGTCGGCTCGAGCATCGCCTGGCACCTCACTCAGGCCGGCTGCCGCAACGTGCTCGTGATCGAACGGGAGACCCACCAGGGTCTGGGCTCCACGGGCAAGAGCATGGGCGGCGTGCGGGCGCAGTTTGCCACGGCAGTCAACATCCGGATGTCGCTGTACTCCCTCGAGGTCTTCCGGCGGTTCGAGGAGCTGACCGGCCACCCTTCCGGCTACAAGCCCCACGGCTATCTGTTCCTCGCCACAAGCCCGGCCCACCTGGCCTACCTGCGCGCCAATCAGGAACGCCAGCGGGCCACGGGCTTGACGAACGTGGAACTCCTGGCTCCTGAGGACGTGGTGAAGTTTTTCCCTCTGCTGCGGGCGGACGATATTGTCGGGGGCAGCTACTGCCCCACGGACGGCTTTGTAGACCCTCACAGCGTCATGACCGGGTTTATGAACGCCGCGCTTCGCGACGGCGCCCGGCTGTGGCGGGGAGTCGAGGTGACCGGCGTCACGGTGGACGCCCGGGGAGTTGCCGGCGTGCAGACGACCACCGGGAGTGTGGCCACGCGTACCGTAGTCAACGCGGCCGGGCCGTGGGCGGCGGAGGTGGCGCGCATGGCCGGCATCGAACTTCCCGTGGTGCCGTTGCGGCGAATGCTTGTGCCGACAGAACCTTTTCCCGGCCTTCCCGAGCGCTTCCCCATGATCATTGACATGACCAACGGCTTTCACTTCCGCCGGGAAGGACTGGGGCTGCTGATGGCCTGGAACGATCCCGAAGAAACCCCGGGCTTCAAAACCAGTTTTGACCCTGACTTCATCGAGAAGATCCTGACGCGGGCGGTCCATCGAGTTCCGGCTTTCGAGAACCTGGAAGTGAACCCCAGGCGAGCCTGGGCAGGGCTGTACGAGGTGACGCCGGACCATCACGCCGTTCTCGGGCCCGTGCCTCAGGTGCCAGGTTTTTACCTTGCCAACGGCTTCAGCGGTCACGGTGTCATGCACTCGCCCGCCACAGGGCGCATCGTGAGTGATCTGATTGTGCGGGGCAAAACGGATCTCATTGAGGCGGATGCCCTTTCTGTGGCCCGTTTCGCCGAAGGCCGCCTCCTGGAGGAAACCGCCGTACTCTAGGGCGACCTCGACGCGAGACAGGTGCAAGGTCCGGGGGAGTACCGTTTTAGTCGGGCGCCCTCTCAACCCCCGCCCGTTCCGAATATCATGACTGGGAGAAACCCGGCCCCGTAGTATTCCCATGCCGTTTCAGATCCAGTCCGGGCTGACCTCGTTGACCGCCGCACGCGTTCGCCTGCTGGCTCAGGAGTGCGGTTTCGAACTGGCTGGTGTGGCTCCGGCTGCGCCGGTCCCCGAAGCCGACTTCTTTCAGGAATGGCTGGCGAAGGGCATGGCCGGGGAGATGGCCTACCTCACCGGTCGGCGCGCCGAGATGCGTGCCGATCCCCGTTCGCTGCTGCCGGAGGCACGGTCGGTCATCTGCGTCGGCAAACTGTATCTCACCCCCGGCCCTTCTTCGATCCAGGCCACCGAGCCGGACCGGGGCTGGATCGCGCGCTACGCCTGGGGCCAAGACTACCACGCCGTGCTGCGCCGCGGACTTGAGCGCCTGGCAGCGCGCCTGGAGCAGGAGTGCGGCCCGTTCCAGTGGAAGATCTGCGTGGACACCGCACCGCTGCTCGAACGCGCTCTGGCGCGCCGGGCCGGACTAGGTTGGATCGGCAAGAACACCTGCCTCATCAACCAACCGCGCGGATCCTGGTTTTTTCTGGGCGAACTGCTGGTCTCGATTGAGATCGAACCGGACTCGGAACCGCCTCCGGACCGCTGCGGCAGCTGCACGCGTTGCATCGAGGCCTGTCCGACCCAGGCGATCGTACCCACGGGACGAGCCGAGGGACCCGCGTGGGCGCTCGATTCGCGCCTCTGCATTTCCTACCTGACCATCGAGCTGCGAGGTCCCATCCCGGACGAACGCCGCACCGCCCTGGGGCGTCACGTCTTCGGCTGCGACATCTGCCAGGACGTTTGCCCGTGGAATCGGAGGGCACCATACAGCGCGGAGCCCGAATTCCAGCCCGCACACGCCGCACCTTCCCTCGAAGAACTTGCCGGACTGAGCGAAGAGGATTTCCGCCGCCGGTTCGGCGACACAGCCGTGGCGCGCGCCCGGTACCGCGGCTTCTTGCGAAACGTCGCCGTGGCCATGGGAAACGCGCGACGCCCGGAATTCCGTCCCGCTCTGGAACGCCTGGCTGCTCACCCCGATGTGCTCGTTGCAGAACATGCCCGATGGGCGCTCCGGCAGCTCGACCAAGGGCCGTTAAAATAACAGGCAGAGGGATGCTTCCTGCCACGCTGACGGGTCTGTTGTCGGCCACGCTGCTGGTAGCGGCGGAGGTTTCGCTGCCGCCCGGCTTCGAGCATTTCTACAACCTGGAGTACGACGCTGCGATCGAGGAGTTCTCACGCCAGATCGCCCGGTCTCCCGAGGATCCCGCCCCGTACAACCACCTGGCCATGTCCATCCTCTACCGGGAAATGTTTCGGACGGGCGCGCTGGAAACCGAGCTGGTGAGCGGCCGCAATCCCTTCCTGCGCCGGCCCAAAATGAATCCCTCTCCCGAGGACCAGCGGCGGTTTGAAGAAGCCATCCGCAAGTCCATGTCCCTTGCCGAGGCGCGCTTAAAGTCCAATCCGAAGGACACACGGGCGATGTATCTGCTCGGAGTGGCCTACGGGCTCCGGGCCAACTACAACTTCCTGGTGCGCAAGGCATGGCTGGATGCCTTGCGCGACGCCACCAGCGGGCGCAAACTCCATAACCGGGTCACGGAACTGGATCCTGCCAATGTGGACGCGCGTTTGATGCAGGGCGTCCACGACTACGTGGTGGGCAGCCTTCCCTGGCACTGGAAGGTGCTGGGCTTCCTGGCCGGATTCCGCGGCGACCGTCAGGCGGGCATCCGGACTTTGGAATATGTGGCCGAGCACGGCCACTGGAATCGTTACGACGCGCAGGTTCTCCTTGCGGCGGTCTATCGCCGGGAGCGCCTTCCACAGAAGGCGGTGCCGCTGTTGCTCCGGCTCATCGAGCGGTTTCCCCGGAATTACCTTTTTCGCTTCGAGCTTGCGCAGATGTACAGTGACCTGGGGGATAAGAAGAATGCACTTGCCGCTATCCAGAAGATTGAAGAGTTAAAAGCGGCGGGCGTTCCGGGTTACAAAACCCTTCCGAGCGAAAAGATCGATTACGCCCGGGGCACCATCCAGTTCTGGTACAACGAACTCGATCAGGCGCTGGAGAACATGAAGCGGGTGACCGCTCGCGCCCACGACCTGGATCTGAACACGGGAACCTTCGCCTGGCTGCGCCTGGGGCAAATCTACGACTTGCGCGGTGAGCGGTCGCGCGCCGTGGAAGCTTACCGGCAGGCCATCGCCCTGGCGCCGCAATCGGAAGCCGCACAGGAGTCGCGGCGCTTCCTCACCTCCCCGTATCAGCGTCCCGCCCGGGGTTAGGCGAGGTCTTCGGCTCTTACTCGACGGTCACCTTCACCGGTTGCTCGATCAGTTTGGGCTGGTTCCCGGTCGTCAGAACCATAAGACTGAAGCGGCCGGGCTTGATGTTGGCGGGAATCTTGAACTTGATCGCCGTATCCGCTTGCTCGGTAATTTCGACCTTGAAGTCGTTTTTTCCGTCCGTCAGGAAGACCTGAGCTACGTTCTCCTTACCGAGGTTTTCGCCCGTCACGTTCAACACATCGCCCGCCTTGCCGTTCGCCGGCTCGACGGCCGTCATGCGCGGGAAGGCTGCCTGCGCGTCCACCAGCAGGGGTACGGCCACCAAGGCCGCCAGAATCACCGGGATAACGGACAGCCTCATCTGGAACCCTCCACCCAAATGCTAGTCCGAAAAGCAGCCAATTGCAAGGGGATGCTGAGCGGAGGCCCGGCGGTTGCGGATCCCCGGATCGGAGGCGCGGAACCGCTTGCGGCTATTTCTTTTCCGAATCCTTGCCGGGGCTGAGATGGAGCCCCTTGTGGATGGCGTAGAGGGCCAGCTCCAGGCGGTCGGAGACGCCGAGCTTGTCAAAGATGTTGTGAAGGTGATTCTTCACCGTCTGCTCGCTGATAAACATCTTCTCGGCCATCTCCTTGTTCTTATAGCCTTGCGCGACGAGGGCGACGATCTCCAGTTCGCGCTGGCTGAGCGGCGCCCGTTCCCGGACTCTGCCGCCGGCACCGGCCTCCTGCTGCGAGGCGAACTGGCGCATCACGGCGGCGGTCGTGTTGGAGTCCAGCCAGATTTCACCGGCGTGCACCTTCCGGATGCTCTTGACGATGAGTTCCGGCGAGGTCTGCTTCAGCACGATTCCGGAACAGCCGAGCTTCATCGCCTGCACGAACTCGTTCTTGTCTTCCGAAGCCGTGATCACGATGATCTTGCTTTTGTGGTTGACTCGCTGGAGGTGCTGCAGGCAGGTCAGGCCGTCCGTGCCGGGCATGCGCAGGTCCAGCAGCACCACATCCGGCTGCGTCTGCTCGATGGCCGGCACGACTGCGTTGCCGTCGGCGACTTCCGCCACCACGTCCATATCCGCTTCGAGGGCAAGGAGTCGCTTGAGGCCTTCCCGTACAATGGGGTGATCGTCCGCAATCAGGACGCGAATCTTCTGGTTCGGCGAGTCTTCGCTCAGGCCGGCGGGTTGCTCGTTCGGGACACGTTCCTCAGCTTTGCTCATGAGCGCCACTCCCGCACTTGCCATGATTGTAAATCGGCGGCAAGCGGGAGTCAACTGAGGGCGTATTCGCCTGGTTTTGCGCTTTCTTATCCGTGTAGGATCCCGGAAAGACGGCGGCCGGCCCGGCGTCTGTGCGCTCCGGCTTGTGTGCTACAATCGCCGCAACCGCATGCGAACCCGCGCCGCCACGGTGTCCTGGTGCCTGTTCGATTTCGCGAATTCCTCCTACACGACCTTGATCATCACGGTGGCCTTTGCCGTCTACTTTCGCGAAGTTGTCGTCAACGCGGGCAACCTCGGGGACCAGCTCTGGGGCGCCTCCGACTTCTTCGCGATGGGCTTAGTGGCGCTGCTGTCGCCTGTGGCCGGAGCGCTTGCCGATTATTCGGGCCGCAAGAAACTGTTCCTGATCCTGACCACGCTCCAGGCTGTGCTAGCCACGGCGTTCTTGTCGCGTGTCGGGCCGGGGGACATTGTGCCGGCCATGATCTTATATGTGCTCGGCACGACGGGCTTCGAAGCGGGCTACGTCTTCTACAACGCCTTTCTGCCCGACGTCTCGACTCCGAAAACCGTGGGCCGCATCTCGGGCTGGGGCTGGGCCGTCGGTTACGTGGGGGGCCTGCTCTGCCTGCTGGCCTGCCGTCCGTGGATCGCCCGGCCGCTGAAAACGGAAGCAGGCGAGCTGGTCCCTTCGGGAATTGCAGCCTACCAGACCTCTTTTCTGATCGTCGCAGCTTTCTACCTGGTCTTTGCGCTTCCCGCTTTCGTGTTTCTGCCCGAGTCCCGCGCGCAGGCGGGCGGCTCCTCCCTGCGCGGCTATGCGGTTGCGGGATTCCGGCGGGTCTGCGAGACGCTTTCGCGCCTCCGGCATTATAAAGACGCCGCGAAATTCATCCTGGCTTCGCTGTTTTTCACCGACGGCATCAACACCGTGGTCAAATTCGCCGCCATCTACGCAACGACGACGATGGGCTTCACCAATGCCGAAATGATCTGGCTGTTTCTGGTACTCAACGTCGTCGCCTTCCCCGGCGCCCTCGTGGCGGGCTATGTCGCCGACTGGATCGGCGGGCGGCGCACCGTGATCCTGACGCTCCTTTTGTGGGTGGCGGTCGTGGTGACGGCGTTTCTGGCCAGGACGAAGACCGTCTTTTGGGCGATGGCCCTCGGCGCCGCCCTCGGCATGGGCAGCACTCAGGCGGTGGGGCGGTCCTTCATGGCCCAGATTACGCCGCCGTCGCGCGAATCGGAGTTCTTCGGGTTTTACGTGCTCTCCGGCAAGCTCGCCTCCATCTTCGGGCCGCTGCTGTTCGGTTCTCTGTCCCACTGGACCGGAAGCCAGCGCATCGCCGTGATCTCTCTTTTGCCCTTCTTCCTGGCCGGCATCCTGCTGATGCTGCGGATTGACGAGGCACGGGCGCGCGCCGCCGCAGGGCGCGACCATGCCTCCGTGCCGCTGCCGGCGTGATATCTTGCTAGCAGCGCGGGGCCCATGACCCTGGATTTTTTCCGACAGTTCCACGAGATCGTGGCGCGGCGTCCCGACCGGGCCGCACTGCAGCTCATCGCGGACTCGGGGCGGGAATCGTTCTCCTACCGCCGCATCGCCGAAGAAACCGCCAAGCTCAGTGTGTTTTTCCAGACCGCAGGCATCCGCCCCGGCGACGCGGTGGGCATCTTGATGGAAAATCACCCTCGCTGGGGTATTGCGTTCCTGGCGGCACAGAGCGCGGGCGCAGTGGTCGTGCCGCTCGACATCCTTCACGATCCGGCCACGCTGGCGCGGCTCATCGGGCACGCCGGCTGCAAGCTGGTCGTCGTCTCGGGCCGTTTGCTGCCGGCCTGGCGTGAGATCCGCGGCCGGCTCTCGGCTGCGCCCGCGGCGGTGGTGACGGGCGGCGCCGAGGACGGGCTGCCGGACTGGGACGATATCCTGGCGCACACGGCCCCGTGCCCGGCCCTCCCCCTGGTCCCCCGGAGCTTCGATGACGAGCTCGTCATTCTCTACACGAGCGGCACCACCGGCACGCCTAAAGGCGTCGTGCTGACGCAGCGCAACGTCTATCGCAACGTGGTCGAAATCCTGCGGGTGATTCACGCCGATGAAGACGACCACATGCTCTCGGTGCTGCCGCTCTACCACGTGCTCGCGCTGATGACCAACTTCATCATCCCGCTCTATGTGGGCGGGCGCGTGACCTATCTGCAGTCCCTGGACGCCCAGCGCATCCTGAAGACGTTTCGCGAAGAGGGGATCACCATCTTCGTGTGCGTGCCGCAGTTCTACTACCTGATGCAGCGCCGCATCCTGGAGGAAGTGGCCCGCCAGGGCATGCTGAAGCGCTTTCTGTTCCGGCGGCTGCTGGCGCTGTCCCGCTTCGGCGCCGAGCGGCTGGGGCTCCATCTCGGCCGCTGGTTGTTCCGTCCGGTTCACGAGCGCTTCGGGCCGCGCTTTCGCCTGATGTGCGTAGGCGGGGCGCGCTTCGACCCAGCCGTGGCCCGTTGGTTCCGTGATCTCGGCTTCCGCCTCGTCCAGGGCTACGGCCTCACGGAAACCGCCGCGCTGGTCACGGTAGCCTCGCCGGAACCGCATATGGTCGGCTCTGTGGGCCGCCCGCTGGCGCACACCGAGGTGCGCATTGATTCCCCCGGTGAGGACGGAATCGGCGAGGTCCTCATTCGCGGGGAAAACGTCATGAAGGGCTACCTGAACAACCCGGAGGCCACGGCCGCGGCCATCCGCGACGGCTGGTTGCACTCGGGCGATCTCGGCTACCTGGACCGGCACGGCTGCCTGCATATCACGGGGCGGAAGAAAGAAGTGGTCGTGCTCAGCTCGGGCAAGAACATTTATCCGGAAGAGGTCGAGCAGTTTTACCTGACTCACTGCCCGCAGATCCGGGAGCTGGCCGTAATCGGGATTCCCGAGGACTCCGGGACGGGCGAGCGCCTGCACGCCGTCATCGTGCCGGACTTCGATCATCTGAAGGCGCAGCAGATCGTGAACGCCTACGATGCCGTCCGCTGGCAGATGGAGACCGTTTCACAGCGACTCCCCTCCTACAAGCGCGTAACCAGTTTCGAGATTCGTACCGAGCCGCTGCCGCGGACCACCACACGGAAGCTGAAGCGTTTCGAACTCGAGCGGGAAGTGCGCGAGCGCAAACCGGCCCGCACGCAGGCTGCTCCCACGGCAAGCGAGCCCGAGACACCAACGGAAGCCGCGCTTTTCCAGTTGATCCGCGGCATGAAGGGAGACTGTGCGATCCACCGCTCGATGAACCTGGAGCTGGATCTCGGCTTCACGTCGCTCGAGCGCGTAGAGCTGGTGAGCAGCGTCCAGGAAGCGTTCGGTGTGTGCTTGACGGAGGCGGAGCTCGCGGAAATTTTCACGGTAGGCGATCTGCTGGCGGCCATCGAACGGCGCCAGGCGGGCCCCGGGCCTGCGGAGACGCGCGTGACCTGGCGCGAGATTCTGGCAAGTCCGCTCAGCGCCGACGACGCCCGTCAGCTCCATGCGGTGCTGAAGCGCCGGCTGTGGTTCGAGCCGGTGTATCAGTGCCTGGCTTGGTCGGGCCGGATCCTGGGATGGCTGCTGCTCCGCGCCCGATACCGCGGCCTGGAGCACTTGCCCCGGGAGTACCCCTTTCTGCTCTGCCCGAACCACCTGAGCTTCGTGGATCCGTTTCTGGTGGCATGCGGGTTGCCGCCGCGCTTGCTGCGCCGGTTGTTCTTTCTGGCGGCGAGCGAATTTTTCGCGTCGCCGGTCGTGGCCTGGCTCGGGCGGCTGGCCAAGATCATCCCTGTCAGTCCGGACCGGGAGCTGCGCCGTTCGCTGCGTCTGGCCGCCGAGGGGCTGCGGCGGGGCCTGGTGTTGTGCGTGTTTCCGGAGGGCGAACGCTCGATTGACGGGACTCTCAAGACGTTTCGCAAGGGGCCGGCGATCCTGGCCGTGGAGTTAGGCGTACCGGCCGTGCCGGTGGCGATACGGGGGACTTACGAGGTCTGGCGCCGGGGCTCCAACCAGATCCGCCTCCACCCCGTCAGCGTCACGTTCGGCCCGCCGCTGACTCCCGCCCCGGGCGAGTCCTACGAGGCCTTCAACGCCCGCCTCACCCAAGCCGTCTCCTCCCTCCTATAAATCCGTCTATAAATCCGTCAGCCTGGTATGGCACCTTTTTTAAAAATGGGGACATACCAGGCTGACGGATTTTCGGGGACGGATTTTCGGGGGGGAAAATGGGGGCACACCAGGCTGACAGATTTTTCAGAGTTTGCGCAGGAGGGCTTTCCAGCGCTCCCAGGCCTGCTGCCGGGCGGTGCGGTTGGCTTCGGCGGCGTCGGGGGCCTCGCCGGAGCGCATAAAGCCGTGCCCGGCGCCCTCGTAGATGACGTAGTCGAACGTCTTGCCTGCGGCCTTCATGAGTTCCTCGGACTTTGCAATCGTGGCGTTGACGCGCGCGTCATTGCCTCCGTAGAACCCGTAGACGGGGCACCGGATCCGGCCGATCGGCTCTGCCTCCTGCGGGCCCGTGCCGTAAAACACAAACGCCGCCGCCAGGTCCGCCCGGTTCGTCGCAAAGCGAAAGGACTGGCTGCCGCCCCAGCAGAAACCCGCGACCGCCACTTTGCCGCTGGACGCCGGCAGTTTGGCCACGTAATCCACCACGGCGTTCAGGTCGGCGGTGATCTGCTCCGGGGGCAGCTTGGAGATCGCCTCCCGGACGCCGTCCACGCTCGGAAACGCACTCGTGCGTCCTCCGCCCGGCCCCATGCCGGAAAGCAGATCCGGAGCAATGGCGATGTAGCCCGCCTCGGCGAGCTGATCCGCCACGCTCCGCACCCAGTCGGTGAGCCCCATAATCTCGTGAATGACCACGACCGCCGGCGCCTTGTCCTTGCGTTCGGGGAAGACGAGGAACGCCTCTACGGCGCGGTCCCCATACTTCACCGTGACCCATTCCTGATGGCGCGGCGATTTCTCCAGCCGCTGGCGCGCCCAATCCTGCCCCCGCACCGCACCGGCCAAAGCAAGCACGGCCATCCCAAAGACGATCTTCCTCATCGCAACCTCCACAGGGTGATTCCCAGACAAGGCACAGTGTATCATCAGCCGGAGGGTGGTCCGCCCGCCCTGCACGATACGGCCGTGGCCGCGCCGCCACGCTCTTGCTACGCCGCACTACTTCCCCGCCCAGCAGGGGGCCCGTTTCTCCAGAAACGCCGCGATCCCCTCCTGGGCATCGGCGGTCAGAGAGTTCATCGTCATAACTTCCTTGGCGTAGGCGTAGGCTTTCGCCTGATCCAGATCCGCCTGGGCGTAAAAAGCCTGTTTGCCCAGAGCGACGGTCAGCGAACTGGAAGCTGCGATCTTGTCCGCCAGCTTCCGCGTTTCGCTACGCAATTCCGCTGCGGGGACGACGCGGTTGACGAGCCCCCATTCGGCCGCCGTGTGAGCGTCAATCATCTCTCCGGTCAACAGCATCTCCATCGCCCGCTTGCGCCCGATGGCCCGCGTCAAAGCGACCATGGGAGTGGTACAGAACAGGCCGATGCGCACGCCGGGGGTTGCAAACGCCGCCTCTTCGCTGGCTACGGCCAGATCGCAGCTGGCCACCAGCTGGCATCCGGCCGCCGTCGCGATGCCCTGCACCTCCGCGATGACGGGTTGGGGGATGGACTGGATCTTGGTCATCAGCTCGGTACAGGCGTCGAAGATCCGCCGGTAGTCGTTCACGGAGCGGCCCGTCATCTCGCTCAGGTCGTGGCCGGAACAGTACACCTTTCCCGCCGCCGCCAGAATGACGGCGCGCACGGACGCATCGTCCCCGATCCTGTCCAGGCACTCGGTGAGTTCCCGCATCAGCGCCAGTGAAAGGGCGTTGCGGCGCTGCGGCCGGTTCAAGGTGACGATCGCGATCGAGTTTTCCAACTCAACGATGAGGTTTTCGTAGTTCATGGCTGCCCCCGGAGGCCTGGTTCCATTATCGCGCTGCGGCGCCGGGCACAGCGTTCCCCGCGACTTTGGACACGGTCGGACGGCCGGTGGCGTTGCTTTCTTTAAGCACGCTGGCTACGTGGACTGGCACGGCGCGCGGTGGCTGGCGGCTCATCGTCCGAACACATACCCCACGCTTGCCCCGACGCGGAGGAACGGCTCCCAGCCCAAGCGAATTTCCGGCGCCACGTACACCCTTGGGTTTACGAAGATCTTTACGCCGAGGCCTCCCTGAAGACTCCAGCCCGTCGCGCTCACATTCCCAGCGTGGTGGCGAAGCAAACCGAAGCCGAAGATGGCATAGGCCGTACGGCGCCCTGTGAACGCAAGTTGACTGCCAGTGAGGGCAACAGGATCAAGTCATAGTCCCAGGAGCCCCGCGCGTAGAGGAACTTCGGGGCAAACGACCAGCTCCGGCTGAAGTACAGGTGCGGTCCGAAGCCGACGACGGCGTGTGGAACATCGCACCAAGACTCGTCCACGAAGCAACCGAGACCCGCCCAAGCACGCAGCTCATGAGGCGGCCGCTGGGCTTGGAGGGTCACCCGGTGCCCGCCGAGCAGGACGCCGGCCAGCGCCGCTGCGCGCACCCATCTGGCGATCACCTCCCCAGTCTCCTTTGGTACCGCAGGGAGCCGCTCATGCCGGACGGACGGGCGCCACCTTGGGCTCGAAGCCCGCCTTGGCCAGAATCCAGTAGACAATGAACCCCGCCACGTAGCTGTACACCGAGGCAGGCTGCAGGTACATCTTCGTCGTCTCGGCCAGCGGCAGGAACGGCAGGATTCCGATGAGGAAACCCACCGCCCAGGCTCCGTAGCCGGCAAGGTTCACGCCCTCCCGCGGCCCGGCCCAACGGCGCCCCGAGAGCAGGTAGTCGGCCGTCATGGCTCCGCAGATGGGCCCGAAAGAGGCGCCGACGATGGTGAACAATCCGATCAGGTCCGCCGCCGCACCGGTGATGGCCAGAATCAGCGCGACCGTCGCTCCGACCATCGTCGAGATCAAACGGGGCACAGCAGGAATCATGGTGGCGAAACTGTTTCCGGCGATGAAGGCGCAAAAGCATGCCGGCGGCACCGAGGCAATGGCGAACAGGAAAAACATCGCCGTGGCCACAAACCCGCCGATGCCCGCAATCACCGCGTCGTAGCTGTAGCCCTCGATGCCGTACAGCCCTCGGGCCCCCGCGACCGAAAGCAGCGGTAGTCCGCCCGCCACCAGGATCGCCAGCGCGATGCCGACTTTGCCGCCCATTTCCACATCCCGCTCGTTGCGGCTGTTCATGCCGAAGTCGGCGCCGGCCGCTCCTGCCGTGGCAAAGAAACCCACCACCGCGTGGACGAGCAGCGTGAATCCCACAAACGGCGCCGGATCGGTAACCACGTGTCTTTCCAGGCCCCCTGCCGTGCGGTAGAACGCGAACAGGATCATGAGCAGGGGGATCAGGTTCAGATACAGGGCGAACCGCGCCACGTACTGAATTCCCTTGACCCCCACATAGGCCATTGTGTAGCCCCACAGCACCGCCGTGAGGGCGAACGGCAGTGTGGCGGGCCCGGCGTCTGCCTTCAGTCCCTTCAGAATGAAATCGGTGGAGACAAAGGTGTTCACGGAAAACCATCCGATCTGCAGCAGCCCCATCAGCAGGCCCGGCATGAGGTAACCGCCGCGCGTCCCGAATGTCGAACTGCCGACCACGTAAAGCGGGTAACCCGTCTGCATGCCGAGCATGGCCGGAACGCGATAAAACAGCCCGTAGCTGATGACGCCGGCCACGGCCAGCGCGATCAAGCAGAGCCCCAGACCGGCGCGGTTGATCGTGCCCTCGGCAAGTTTCATGTAAAAGACCACCCAAAGGAAGACGCCGGCATAACTGGGCGCGGTATTGACGTACCAGGGCGCGCGACGAGAGGGGGGATTCGGCGCCGTTTTTGCGATATAGTCAGGCAGCATACGGACTCCTTTCCCGAGCGCCTCGGGGCGCCTCAGTATACTACGGCGGCGAGCGTTGCAAGCGCCGCCCTGCTGGCAATGCCGTCACAGCCCGCGGGATTCCTCTGTTACCCTTGCCCTGATGGCCGCTCCCCGCTACTTGCCGCTCTGGGACCGGGCGGAACTGCCGGAGCCTCCCGTCTTCGGCCTGCGGCATTGGACCATGCTGATCGGCCCCGGCGTCGTGATGGTCGGATCCAACATTGGCGGAGGCGAGTGGTTGTTCGGCCCGCTGGTGACGGCCCAGTACGGCGGCACGATCATGTGGCTGGCCAGTCTGTCGATCGTGATGCAGGTCTTCTACAACCTCTCCGTGATGCGCTATGCCCTTTGGTGCGGCGAGCCGATCTTCGTCGGCTACTTCCGCACTCCTCCCGGCCCGCGCTTCTGGACGACCGTGTACATCGTCAACGACCTGGGAGGGCTGTGGCCGTACCTGTCCTCCAACGCCGCCGTACCGCTTGCCGCTGTGATCCTCGGCCGGCTGCCTACAGTCGCCGATGATGGCCTGGTGCGCAACCTCGGCTACGCCATCTTCCTTTCCGCGTTCCTTCCTTTGGTCTTCGGCGGCAAAATTTACAACGCCATCGAGAAGGTGATGGTGGTCAAGCTCATCCTGGTCCTGGGTTTTCTCAGCTCCGTGACCCTGCTGTGGGTGAGCCGGGAGACCTGGTGGGAAATCGGCTCGGGTCTTTTCCGCTTCGGTGCGCTGCCCGAGGGGGAATTCAGCTGGGCGACGCTTGCGGCCTTCGCCGCCGTGGCGGGCGCCGGCGGCCTCACCAACAGCGCCTTCTCCAACTACGCCCGCGACAAAGGTTGGGGGATGGGGCCGCAGGTCGGGGCGCTGCCGAGCCTGGTGGGCGGCCGCACCATCAAGCTCTCCCACACCGGCAAGGTGTTTGAACTTACCGCGGAGAACCTGCGCAAATGGCGAGGCTGGTTGCGGCACATCCTGCGAGACCAGCTCGCGTTATGGGCTCCGGGTTGCGCGCTGGGCATGGCGTTGCCGGCGATGTTCTCTTACGAGTTCCTCCGCGGGGTGACGGATGTCCAAGGTCACGCGGTGGCGGCCATGACCGCCGAGGCCATCGCCGCCCGCCACGGCCGCCTGTGGTGGTTTCTGACGTTGCTTTGCGGCTTCCTGGTCATGGCGCCGACGCAGGTGAGCCAGCTCGACAATATCTGCCGCCGCTGGACCGATCTGCTCTGGACCGGCGCGCGCCGGCTGCGCCACCTGGAAGAGCACAAGGTCAAGTACGTCTACTATGCGATCCTGGCCGCCTACGGCGTTTGGGGACTCACTGCGTTGCGACTGACCCCGAACCCTCTCGTGCTCGCCATCGCCAGCGGCGTCATGATGAATTTCGCGCTGGGTTTCTCGGCGCTGCACACCCTCTACGTGAACCTTGTGCTGCTTCCGCCGCCCCTGCGCCCGGGCTGGCTGCTCAGGGCCGGACTGGTGGCGTGCGCGAGCTTCTATTTCGGCATCTCCGCCATCGCCTTCCGCCAGCAATGGCCCAAGCTGGCGGCGTGGCTGGGAATCCACTGAACGGCCGGCTGTGGCGGAGAAGGGGCACCGGTTTTGCACAAACGAACCCACGCAAAGGAACGCCCGAGATGCCGCGCCTCAGGGGAAGGCCGCCGCCGCACAGTCAAAGCGGTTCCCGGCGGATCGGACGGCTAGGGGAGCTTCGTCTCTCCCATCAGCCAGCGGTCAATGCCTCGCGCCGCCTGGCGACCTTCGGAAATCGCCCACACCACGAGGGACTGTCCCCGGCGGGCGTCGCCCGCCGCAAAAACCCCGGGGACGGAAGACATGTAGTTCTCATCAGTTTTGACGTTGCCCCGCGCGTCGAGCTCGACGCCCAGCGGTTCGAGCACATCGCGTTTTACCGGGCCGAGGAACCCCATCGCCAGCAGCACCAGGTCCACGTCCATGCTGAACTCGGTGCCCGGAATCGGCTCGAACTTCGGCGGCGGCCCCACGCGCACGGCGTGAAGCTTCTTCACATTCCCGCTGTCGTCGCCCGAGAACCCGACGGTTGAGACGGACCACTCGCGGATCCCGCCTTCTTCGTGGGAACTTTCCGAGCGCAACTGCAGCGGCCACAAAGGCCAAGGTGTCGCCGGCGACCGCTCTTCCGGCGGCCGGGGCAGAATCTCGAACTGGTGCACGGAGAGCGCCTTCTGGCGATGGCAGGTGCCCAGGCAATCCGCGCCCGTGTCGCCGCCCCCGATGATGACGACGCGCTTGCCCGTGGCCAGGATCGGCTCCGGATACCGCGTCGGGTCGGCGGCGAGGTCCGTGTCGCCCGCGTTGCGCTTGTTTTGCTGGGGCAGAAAATCCATGGCGAAATGGATGCCCTTGAGCTCGCGCCCGGGTACCTTGAGATCGCGGGGCTGCTCGGCGCCCACCGCAATCAGGATGGCGTCGAACTCCTTGCGCAGATCCTCGACGGGCACGTTGCGCCCGACATGCGCCCGGGTCACAAACTGTACGCCTTCGGCCTCCAGCTGCTCCAGGCGCCGGTCAATGTGATGCTTCTCCATCTTGAAGTCCGGGATCCCGTAGCGCAGCAGGCCGCCGATGCGGTCCGCTTTTTCAAACACCGTCACCCAGTGGCCGGCCCGGTTCAACTGCTGCGCCGCCGCCAGACCGGCGGGCCCGGAGCCGATGACGGCCACGCGTTTTCCGGTGCGGACCTCGGGAGGTTCCGGGCGGATCCAGCCTTCCTTCCAGGCGCGGTCAATGATCGCCCGCTCGATGGCTTTGATCGTTACCGGCGGCTCGTTGATCCCGAGCACGCAAGCCGCCTCACAGGGCGCCGGACAGATCCGTCCCGTGAACTCGGGGAAGTTGTTGGTCGCGTGCAGCATGCGGATCGCTTCCCGCCAGCGGTCGCGCCAGACCAGATCGTTCCAGTCCGGAATGATGTTGTTGAGCGGGCAGCCGGTGTGGCAGAAGGGCACCCCGCAGTCCATGCAGCGTGCTCCCTGGAGGCGGGCCTTCTCGTCGGGAAACTCCAGGTAGACCTCAAACCAATCGTGGATGCGTTCGGCCACGGGGCGCCGTTGGGGCGTCTCCCGCGCGTATTCTTTGAATCCCGTGATCTTACCCATGGCGGATTGGGGCGCCGATCAGTCGCCGTACAGCGCCGGTCGCGGCGCCTCGGGCAGATGGAACGGAACGGGCGTGTAGACCTCTTTGCGCCGGGGCACGCCGAGCACGCGCTTGTACTCGTGCGGGAAGACCTTGACGAACTTCGGCCGCAGCGCCTCCCAGTTTTCCAGCACCCAGGCCGCCCGCCGGCTGCCGGTGGCCTCGTGGTGGCGGCGGACGAGCGCGCGCACGAGCTCGATGTCGGCGTCCTCGACGACCGGCTCCAGATCCACGCTTGCCCGGTTGCAGCGGCTGGCGACAAACTCGCCGGTTTCATCGAGCACATAGGCGATGCCGCCCGTCATGCCCGCCGCAAAATTGCGTCCCGTTTTGCCGAGCACCACCACCGTGCCCTTGGTCATGTATTCGCAGCCGTGGTCCCCCACGCCCTCGACCACCGCAGTTGCGCCGGAGTTGCGCACCGCGAAGCGCTCGCCCGCCATGCCGTTGAAATAGGCCTCACCGCTTGTGGCGCCATACAGCACGACGTTGCCGACGATGATGTTATCCTCCGGAACAAAGTTGGAGCCCCGGGGAGGGTAGACGATGAGTTTGCCGCCGGAGAGTCCTTTTCCGGTGTAGTCGTTGGCGTCTCCCTCCAGGATCAGGGTCACGCCCTTGGCCAGGAATGCGCCGAAGCTCTGACCCGCCGAACCGGTGAAGTGGAACCGGATGGTGTCGTCGGGAAGGCCCGCCGAGCCGTAGCGGCGCGCGATTTCCCCGCTCAGCATCGTGCCCACCGTGCGATGCACGTTGCGGATCGGTAGGGAGGCCTCGACCGGGCGGCGATGCTCGAGCGCCTCGCGCGCCAGTTCCAGAAGCTGGTGGTCCAGCGCGCTTTCCAGGCCGTGATTCTGCGGGATCAATTTGCGCCGGCCCACGCGGGAGGGAACCTCCGGGTTGTAGAAGATCGCCGAAAAATCCAGGCCTTTGGCCTTCCAGTGGTCAATGGCGTCGCGCATGTCCAGCATGTCCACGCGGCCCACCATATCCTCCACCTTGCGGAAGCCCAGCTGCGCCATGATCCGGCGCAATTCCTCGGCTACGAAGAAGAAGTAGTTGATCACGTGTTCGGGCTGGCCCGCGAACTTGCGGCGCAGCTCGGGATCCTGCGTGGCGATGCCCACCGGGCAGGTGTTCAGGTGGCACTTGCGCATCATGATGCAGCCCATCGAAATCAACGGCGCCGTGGAAAAACCGAACTCTTCGGCGCCGAGCAGGGCCGCAATGGCCACATCCCGGCCGGTGCACAGCTTGCCGTCGGTCTGCAGAATGGTGCGGCTGCGCAGGTCGTTCAGCACGAGCACCTGCTGCGTCTCGGCCAGGCCCAGCTCCCAGGGCACGCCGGCGTGCTTGATGGAGGACAGCGGGGAGGCGCCCGTGCCGCCGCTGTCGCCGCTGATCAGAATCACGTCGGCGTGCGCTTTGGCCACGCCCGCCGCCACGATGCCGACGCCGACCTCCGCCACCAGTTTTACCGAGATGCGCGCCCGTGGGTTGACGTTCTTGAGGTCGTAGATCAACTGCGCCAGATCCTCGATCGAGTAGATGTCGTGGTGGGGCGGCGGCGAAATCAACTGGACGCCGGGGATGGAATGGCGGATGCGGGCGATATATTCGTCCACCTTGTGTCCGGGCAGCTGGCCGCCCTCGCCGGGCTTGGCTCCCTGGGCAATCTTGATCTGCAACTCTTGGGCGTGCACCAAGTAGTTGGTCGTCACACCGAAGCGCGCCGAGGCCACCTGCTTGACGGCGCTGCAGCGCTCGTCGTGGAAACGTTCCTCGTCTTCGCCTCCCTCGCCGGTGTTAGAGCGGCCTCCGAGGCGGTTCATGGCGATCGCCAGGGTTTCATGCGCCTCGCGGCTGATCGAGCCGAGCGACATGGCGCCCGTGGCAAACCGCTTGACGATCTCGCGGGCCGGCTCCACTTCCTCGATCGGAATGGGAGTGCCCTTTTTGAACTTCATCAGGCCGCGCAGCGTGCACAGGTGCCGGTTCTGATTGTCGATGAGCTCGGAGTATTCTTTGAACGTCTCGAAGCTTTCTTGGCGCACGGCGTGCTGGAGCTTGCTCACCGTGAGGGGGTTGAGCAGGTGATACTCCCCCCGCACCCGGTACTGGTAGTTGCCGCCGATGGGCAACTCCGGGTCGGAATCGCGAACCGGGCGAAAGGCCAGATCATGTTTCATCCTGGCCTCGCGCGCCAGCACGTCCAGCCCGACGCCTTCGATGCGCGAGGCCGTACCGGTGAAGTATTTGTCCACCAGAGCCTTGTTCAGCCCGACGGCCTCGAAGACCTGCGCGCCCCGATAACTCTGGAGCGTGGAAATGCCCATCTTGGAGAACACCTTCAACAGGCCTTTGTTGACCGCCTTCTTGAAATTCTTGAGCGCCGTCTCGAAGGGCACGTCCAGCAGGCCGCGGCGGCACATGTCCTCCAGGGTCTCGATGGCCAGATAGGGATTGACGGCGCTGGCGCCGTAGCCGATCAGCAGCGCAAAGTGCATCACTTCGCGGGGTTCGCCCGATTCCACAATCAGGGCCACTTGCGTGCGCGTCCCCTCGCGGATGAGGTGATGATGCACGGCCGAGAGGGCCAGCAGGCTAGGAATGGGCGCGTAATCCTGGTCAATGCCGCGATCGGAAAGGATGAGCAGGGTGTAGCCGTTTTGGATGGCCAGCGATGCCCGGCGGCAGAGGCCGGCAATGGCCCGCTCGAGCTCCGCCTCGCCGCCCTCCACGCGGTAGAGCATGGGCAGCGTGGTGGCCAGAAAATCGCCCCAGGAAACCCGCCGTAATTTTTCCAGATCGTAGTTGGTGAGGATCGGGTGCGGCAGTTTGAGGGTGTGGCAGTGCTCGGGCGTTTCCTCGAGGATGTTGCGCTCGGTGCCGATGTAGCTGGTCAGCGACATCACCAGCTCTTCGCGGATCGGATCGATCGCCGGATTGGTGACCTGGGCGAACAGCTGGCGGAAATAATGGAAGAGGGGTTGCGGTTTGTCCGACAGGCACGCCAGCGGCGTGTCGGTGCCCATCGAGCCGACGGGCTCCTCACCGGTGGCGGCCATCGGGCCGAGGATGAAGCGCAGGTCCTCATCCGTGTAGCCGAAGGCGCGCTGCCGCTGGAGGATACTGTCGAAGTCCGTGGGATGCCAGCGGGGCGGCGCCGGCAGGCGGTCCAGCGTGATCTGCTTCTCTTTGAGCCACTCGGCGTACGGGCGCCGGGCCGCCAGGCTCGCCTTGAGTTCTTCGTCCGGAATAATCCGGCCCTGCTCGAGGTCGGCCAGCAGCATCTTGCCCGGCTGCAATCGGCCCTTGAACTTGACATCCTCGGGCTTGACGGGCAGCACGCCCGTCTCGGAGGCCATGATCAGCAGGCCGTCGTGGGTGATGAGATAGCGCGCCGGACGCAGGCCGTTGCGGTCGAGCGTGGCCCCGATGACGCGGCCGTCGGTGAAGGCGATGGCCGCCGGCCCGTCCCAGGGTTCCATCAGCGAGGCGTGATATTCATAGAACGCCCGCTTTTCCGGGCTCATGGTGGGATCCTGGTCCCAGGCCTCCGGGATCAACATCGCCATGACGTGCGGCAGGCTGCGCCCGGCCAGATACAGCAGCTCGGCGGCGTTGTCGAACATGGCCGAGTCGCTGCCGCCCGGGGTGATGATGGGGAACAGCTTCTTGATGTCGTCGCCGAACAGCGGCGAGGCCAGAATCTTCTGGCGCGCGTACATCCAGTTGATGTTGCCGCGCAGGGTGTTGATCTCGCCGTTGTGGCAGATGTAACGGAACGGATGCGCCAGCTGCCAGGTGGGAAAGGTATTGGTGGAAAACCGCTGGTGCACGAGGCAGAGGGCGCTGACGACTTCCGGATCCGAAAGCTCACCGTAGAAACGGGCGATCTGCGGCGCCAGCAGCAGGCCCTTGTAGACGATCGTGCGCGAGGAAAGCGACGGGATGTAGAAGAACCCCTTTTCGCGCAGATCGCTGGCGGCGATCTCGGCTTCGGCGCGCTTGCGGACCACATAGAGCTTGCGCTCGAGTGCGTCCTGGTCCATGCCCGGCGCGCGACCGACGAAAATCTGCTCGATGTAGGGCTGCGAGGCCCGCGCCAGCCTTCCGATGGCGTCGGCATCCACCGGGGTGTCGCGCCAGCCGAGCACCGTCAGGCCTTCTTCGCGGATGATGCGCTCGACAATTCCCTCGCAGCGCAGGCGGTCATGGGGCTCGACGGGCAGGAAGACCATGCCCACGCCGTATTCGCCGGGCGCCGGCAGGGTAAAGCCCAACCGGGCGCACTCGCGCGCAAAGAAGGCATGCGGGATCTGGATCAGCACCCCCGCGCCGTCGCCGGTCTCCGGATCACACCCGCAGGCGCCGCGGTGCGTGAGGTTGATCAGAATCTGGATACCTTTGACGATGATGTCGTGCGACTTGCGACCCTTGATATCCGCGACGAAGCCGATGCCGCAGGCATCGCGCTCCAGCCGCGGCTCATACAGCCCTTGCGGGGTGGGAAAACCGTGAGCAAAATCTTCGTCCCGGTTCATGTTGGGTGTAAACAACAGGTGTTTCCCCAAGTATACGGCGACAGGCTAGCATTAGTCAACAAAAATCTCTCGATCGCTTTCGATCACCGTCGCTTATGATATGATCGTTACGTGAATGTCAAAACCATCCGCCTCTTCCGCGACATAGCGCAGACACGCAACCTCACGCGCGCGGCTGAAATGAACGAAGTGAGCCAGTCGGCCGCCAGCCAGGCGCTGAAGGCGCTCGAAGATGCCCTGAGCGTCCGACTCCTCAACCGCGGCGTGCGCCCGGTGGAGCTGACGGAAGCGGGGCGGATTTATTACGAGTTTTGCCGCGACGTCCTGCGGCGCTACGAGGAGCTGGAGGCAGCGCTCGACAAGGTCCGCGGGCGCGTGGGGGGGAGCGTGCGGATCGCCTCGATTTACTCGGTGGGCATTTCCGAAATGGCGCGCCTGGAGGAGGAGTTTGCGCGCCGGCTTCCGGGCGCGGAGTTGCGAGTCGAATATCTGCGCCCGGAGAAAGTCTACGAAGCGGTGCTGGCCGACCGGGCGGATCTGGGACTGGTCAGCTACCCTGAGCCGAAACGCCAGATCACGGTGATTCCGTGGCGGCAAGAGCAGATGGTGCTGGCGCTGGCGCCATCACATCCCTGGGCCGGGCGGCAGAGCGTGCGCCCGGAGGAGCTGGACGGCCAGGATTTTGTCGGCTTCGATCAGGACCTGCCCATCAGCCGGGACATCCGGCGCTTTTTGCGGGAGCACGGCGTGGAGGTCAACTGGGTGTTTCACTTCGACAACATCCAGACCATGAAGGAAGCCGTGGCACTCGGAACAGGGATGGCTATTCTGCCCGCACCGGTGTTGCGGGACGACATCGAGCAGGGCCGCCTGGCTGCGGTACCGCTCGAGGCGCCGGGGCTGGTGCGCCCCCTGGGCATCATTCACCGCAAACGCAAGCAGTTCAACCGTGCCGCCCAGGTCTTTCTGGAAATTCTGAGATCCCAGCCCGGGGAGACGACCCTGCTTGACAGCGCCTCCACTCGCAGAGGATGATCGTAGCTTTGCAAGCGATTGCAGGAGATCTCATGCGTGCGGCAAGCTGGCTGGCGCTCCTTGGGGCCGCGGTCTTGGGGACGGGATGCGCCCGGCGTGAAACTCCAGCCACAAGGATCATGAAGCAGGAATTCGGCAAGACTCAGGACGGCGTGGCGGTTCAACTTTACACCCTCCGCAACACTAAGGGCGTCCGCATCGCCATCACCAACTACGGTGGCATCATCACCTCCATCGTGGTCCCGGACCGCGAGGGCCGCGCCGGTGACATCGTGCTGGGTTTCGACACGCTCGACGGGTACCTCAAGGGGCATCCCTATTTCGGAGCGATCATCGGGCGCTATGGCAACCGCATCGGCAAGGCCCGTTTCTCTCTGGACGGGGTGGAATACCGGCTCGCGCAAAATGATGGCGACAACCACCTGCACGGCGGGCTCAAGGGTTTCGACAAGGTGGTCTGGCACGCCCGCGAGTACGCGGATGCGGCAGGGCAGCACCTGGCGCTCCACTACCGGAGCCGCGACGGCGAAGAAGGCTACCCGGGCAACCTGGACGCCAACGTCGTCTACACGCTCAACGAGAACAACCAGCTGCGCATCGAATACACCGCCACCACCGACAAGCCGACCGTGGTGAATCTCACCAACCACAGCTACTTCAACCTGGCGGGGGATGGCGACATTCTCGGGCATGTGCTGCGACTCAACGCGGATCAGTTCACTCCTGTGGACAAGGGGCTGATTCCCACCGGAGAGCTGCGGGCGGTCCAGGGCACGCCGTTCGACTTCACCACGCCCACCGCCATCGGCGCGCGGATCAACCAGGACGACGAACAGCTCCGCTTCGGCCGCGGCTACGACCACAATTTCGTCGTGCGGGGGGAAGCCGGCGTGCTGCGGGAGGCCGCCGAGGTATACGAACCGAAGACGGGTCGGACGCTGCGGGTGCTCACCACCGAGCCGGGGATTCAGTTCTATTCCGGCAATTTCCTGGACGGCACTCTCCGAGGCAAAGGCGGTCGCGTCTACGGGCACCGTTCGGGCTTCTGCCTGGAGACGCAGCACTTCCCGGACTCGCCGAACAAGCCGCAGTTTCCCTCGACGGTGTTGCGGCCCGGCGAAACTTACCGCTCCACGACCGTCTATGAATTCGGCGCGCGCTGAGTGCTACCTGGCCTGCTTCTTCTTCCAGCGTTCCAGGCCCACGTTGTCGAGGAACTGGCGGGCGGCCTGAGCCACTTCTTCGGCGCGCTCGCGCGGCACCACGACGACGCCGTCGCCGTCGGCCACCACCACGTCGCCGGGCCGCACCAGCACGCCGCCGATGGTCACGGGCCGGTTGACGGATTCCAGTTCGTTGCGTCCCGGCCGGATGCCGCGGGCCAGGCGCCGGTAGTAGGCCGGGACCCGGTGATAGATGATCTCGTCGCTGTCGGCCAGACCTCCGCTGGTCACCACGCCGATCATGCCGCGCTTGTGCCAGTTGCGGATGTTGGTCGAGCCGATGGAGCGCGACTCGCCGTCGTCGGTGGCGTCAATGACCAGCACGGCGCCCGGGAACAGCACCTCCTGGAACGCCTCCGAGGTCAGGTCGCGGTACCAGCGGCTGATGGTGGCGGGATCCATTTTCGGCTCCCGCTTGTTGGTGGGCACGTACCGTGCGGTGACGGCGATGCCGATGATCCGGTGGGTGAAGTTTTCCGTGTCGCGCCACAGGGCTTTGATCTCCGGATCCACGATGCCCACGTCGGCCAGGCCGACCACGTCCATGCCGTCGGAGACGTCCGCCACCCGCAGGCCGTCAAACATTTTCAGAATGCGCTGGTTTTCCTCCTGCGAGTACTCTTTGTAGGGAATAAAGAGCTTGACCTTGCCGTTGTCCAGAGTGATCTGCGCTGCCGCCGGCACCGCCAGGGCGGCGACCAAAGCGGCAGCGGACCTAAACACGCTTTTCATGATCGTAAACCTCCGCGGATGTTCGCGCGCAGCTTACCAGAAACGGATGTAGAACGCCACGATCACGCTCACGATGATCACGGTGTGAATGACGTCCCAGTGATTCCAGCTTGCGCGGGTTTCCGCCTTTTGCTCCGGTGTGGCCGAGCCGAGGGTGAGCCCGCGGATCCGCTCCTCGTCCGGAGGGGAGCCGAAGCGGTTGGCAACCGCCATCACCAGGATCGTGATCACGAACAGGAGGATGCAATAGTGCAACCAGTTGATGGTCTCGATGCGCCAGAGGATGCCCCCCGGCGCCAGCCGGTCGCGAAACACGTCGAGCACCAGCCGGAACATCCCCAGGCAGAAGCCGACCACCAGCCCGGCCGTGCCTGCCGCTCCCCCGACCCGCTTGGAAAGAATCCCCACCAGGAACACGGCGGCGATGCTCGGTCCGATCAGAGACTGCACCATCTGAAGGTATTCGTAGAGCACGTCGGCGACCGACTTCATCAGCGGAATCCACACCACGCCGAGGCCCACCACCGTGGCGGTGGCCACGCGGCCCACAAACACCAGGTGCCGCTCGCTCGATTGCGGCCGGAACTTCTTGTAGAAGTCCACCGTGAACAGCGTGGCCGAGGAATTGAACAGGGATGCCAGCGAGCTCATCAGGGCGGCGACCAGCCCTCCGACCACGACGCCCTTGAGCCCCGCCGGCAGCAGTGTCGCCACCAGCGTGGGGAACGCTTGATCGGCGCTCTCGATCCGGATCAGGCCCTTCTGTTTGAGAGCGTAGGCGATCATGCCGGGCACCAGGAAGATGAACACCGGGAGCAACTTCATGTAGGCGGCGAAGATCGCCCCGCGCCGCGCTTCTTTCTGGCTGCGCGCCGAAAGCGTGCGCTGCACGATGTATTGATCCGTGCACCAGTACCAGAAGCCGATCAGGGCTGATCCGAGCAGCACGCCCGTCCAGGGGAACATCGGGTCGCTGGCCGGCCGGATGAGTTTCATATTGGGGCCGCAGATCCGTTCCACTTCACTCCAGCCCCCCACGGCGGAAAGACCCATGAACAGGATCACGATCGAGCCGATGATCAGCACGGGGGCCTGAAGAATCGAGGTGTAAAGCACGGCTTTCATCCCGCCGAGCACGGTGAACAGGCCGGTGACCGCCACCAAGCCGATGGCGCTGATCCAGAAAAAGTCGATGCCCATCCACTGGTCAATGCCGAGGACGGTCTTGAAGACCACGCCGCCGGCGTAGACCGTTACGGCCACCTTGGTCAGCACGTAGCTCACCAGCGAGATCAGCGACAGGAACGTCCGCGCCGAAGGGCTATAGCGCCGCTCCAAAAACTCGGGCATCGTGAAGACGCGGCTGCGGGCGTAAAAGGGGACGAAGACCCACCCCAGCACGAGAATCAGCCAGGCGTGCATCTCCCAGTGGGCCATGGCCATGCCGCTTTCATAGCCGGCCCCGGCCAGACCCACCAGGTGCTCGGAGCCGATGTTGGAGGCAAAGATGGAGGCGCCCACGGCCACCCATCCGGCGTCGCGCCCCGCCAGGAAATAGTCGGCCGTGTCCTCTTCTTTCTGCCTGAGCACCCAGACGATGATGCCAGCCAGCCCGACAAAAAACAGCATCAGTACGGCCCAATCCCATCCCGTGAATCCGACCATATGCCCTCGGTTCCTTTCTGTGCACGGCGGTGACCCGGTGTCACGGCCGGTCAAACCCTTGAGTATCTCTCAGATTGGGCCGTCTGGGGAAGCGCTTTCAGAGGCGCAGAACCCGCAACCGGACGGCTAGAGCAGGTTCTCGATCAAACTGTAGACGGGCTTGAGCGTCGGGTACAGCGTCCGATACACCTCGTGACCGCGCCGATATAGCTGCGACTCATGGGGTCGCGGCAACACGGACTCCACTTCCCGGATGACGGCGCGGCAGGCCTCGGGCACCGACGCGTACACCCCTGTACCTACGAGGGCCAGGAGGGCGGCTCCGTATGCGGATCCCTCCTGCGAGGCCAGCGTCACCACACGCTTGCCGAAGATGTCGGCCAGCAGTTGCCGCCAGAAAGCGCTGCGGGCTCCGCCGCCGG
Source organism: Acidobacteriota bacterium (assembly GCA_037446115.1). Lineage (GTDB taxonomy): Bacteria > Acidobacteriota > Terriglobia > Bryobacterales > Bryobacteraceae > JANWXD01. The sequence goes on from JBBIJF010000020.1 coordinate 43,855, forward strand.
AGGCCCGCACGGATTCCACGGACACCCCCATCGCCTCGATGATGTCCAGGCAGTCTTTCTGGCTGTAGGAGACGCCCTCGAGCAGGGAACGTAACAAATCGGCCCGCGTGTGTTTCGCCGTCAGACCGATCCAGCCGCCGCGCGCGCTCGAATCCAGGTGAGGCGTCCGCTCTCCCATCAGATAAGGGAGCCAGAACAGGCCGTGGGACAGGGGAGGAGCCGCCGCGGCTTCCGCGGTCAGGGCATCGTAGTCCGTGCCAGGCGCGAGCTGGTTGCGGAACCACTGCAAGCTCAGCCCCGCTCCCTGCGTGACGCCCATGACATGCCAGGCGCCCCGGACGGCGTGGCAGAAGGTGTGCACGCGTCCGAGCGGATCATAGGCCGGTCTGTCCATGTGGGCGAAGACGACGCCGGAGGTTCCCAGCGTGCAGGAGACGATGCCCGGTTCGACGACTCCATTGCCCACCGCGCTTGCCGCCTGGTCGCCCCCGCCTCCCACGACCGGAGTGCCTGGGGCCAGGCCCGTGGCCGCAGCGGCCGACTCGGTCACCCGTCCGGTCACCTCACTGGATTCGTAAACTTGCGGCAGGATGGAGGCATCCAGCTTGAGGCGCTCGAGCATTTGCGAGGACCAGCGCCGCCGGACCACATCAAACAGTGACGTGCCGGAGGCGTCAGAGACCTCGGTTGCGTACTCGCCGGTGAGGCGGAAGCGCACGTAATCCTTGGGAAGCAGCATCCTGCGGATGCGCGCAAAGTGGCCCGGTTCGTGGTCCCGCACCCAGAGCAGTTTGGGCAAGGTAAAGCCGGTCAGGACCGGGTTCGCCGTAAAGGCCAGAACATTCTCCTTGCCCACCACGCGGTTGACGTAGTCCACCTGCGCCTGGCTGCGCTGATCGCACCAGATCAACGCAGGTCGGATCACCTGGTCCTGGGCGTCGAGCAGCACGAGCCCGTGCATCTGCCCGGACAGTCCCACCCCGCGGATGTCTTTGCCGGTAGCTCCGGCTTCGGCCAGCACGCCCCGGATGGCCGACTGGGCAGCTTCCCACCAGTTCTCGGGCCGCTGCTCGGCCCACAACGGCCGCTCCATCCGCATCTCCTCATGCGGCGCCGTAAAGCCGGCTTTCACGTCTCCTGCCTCGTCCACCAGCAGCGCCCGGCTGCCGCCGGTTCCTACGTCTAACCCTAGCCAGTACATGCAGATGAGACCTCAATGCGAATGTTTTTTCGCACCGCATCATAACAAATCGGCCTCAGCAGGCGCGCGCCGGCCGTGCAGTATCATGAAACAATGACTCTTATGTCGTCTTCCACTGGGAAGTCGCCCGTGGAGTCAGTGATCGAGCTCGAACGGGAATACTTGTTGCAAAACTACAGCCGCTATCCGGTTGTGCTCCGCCGCGGCAAAGGCTGCTGGTTGTACGATGCCGAAGGACGCCGCTATCTGGATCTGATCTCCGGCATCGGCGTCAATGCTCTCGGCCACGCTCATCCGAGGATTCTGCGTGTGTTGCGGGAGCAGGCGGGCCTGCTGATCCACTGCTCCAACCTGTACTACCACGACTACCAGGCGCCGCTGGCCCGGCGGCTGGTCGAGCGCAGTGGGCTGGCTCGCTGCTTTTTTTGCAACTCCGGCACGGAAGCCATGGAGGGCGCCCTGAAGATGGTCCGGGCGCACGGGCGGCGAATTCATCCGGAGAAGTACGAAATCGTCTCTCTGGAGAACTCCTTCCACGGGCGTACGCTCGGCGCGCTTTCCGTCACCGGGCAGGAGAAATACCGCAAGGATTTCGAGCCGCTGCTGCCGGGAGTCCGGTTTGTGGCGCCGGGCGACGGTGCGGCGCTCGAGGCCGCCGTGAGCGAGCGCACGGCCGGCATCGTGCTGGAATGGATTCAGGGAGAGGGCGGCGTCGTTCCGCTGCCGGTAGAGTATGCCCGCCAGGCGCGGGCTCTGGCGGATCGCTTCGATGCGCTGCTGGTTTTCGACGAAATCCAGTGCGGGCTGGGGCGGACCGGCACCTATTTCGCCTACCAGCTGGCGGAGCCGCCGGTGGCACCGGACATCGCGGTGGTTGCCAAACCGCTGGCTTGCGGGCTGCCTCTGGGGGCGATTTTGGCCAACGAAAAAGCCGCCTCCACGATCGGCCCGGCGATGCACGGCTCCACGTTCGGAGGCGGCCCCTTGGCCTGTCGGGTGGCCCTCGAGTTCCTGGACATTCTCGACGAACAGCTGTTGCACATCCACACGGCAGGGGGATACTTCCAGCGGGAGCTCTGCGAGCTGGCGCGCCACCACAGCTTCGTGCGCGAGGTGCGCGGCTTCGGCCTGATGATCGGCGTCGAGTTGACGATCCCGGGCAAGGATCTGGTTTCCGAAGCGCTGGCGGAAGGCCTTCTGATCAACTGCACGCAGGAACGGGTCCTGCGGTTCCTGCCTCCCTACGTCATCACGGAGGCCGAACTCGAACGAGCCGTCAAGATCCTGGGAAAGCTCTTCCGGAAGGTCAAGCCGCCGGAGATCGGCGAGCCGGCGCCCTAGGCAACGCCGATGCGAATCGTGACGAATTTCCCGCGCTTTCCGGAAACCTTTCGCTCCAGTTCGGGGACGCCCGGGGAGGCGAAGGCGGCCCGGACGCTCTGGGAATTTCTCACGTGCGCCCGGCAGGCCGATCTGCTGCTGATCAACTGCGACGTGACTCTGACACTCAAGCTGGCTTTTGTTTTTTTCCTGTTTCCCTTCCTGCGGCGCCCGATTCTGGCCAATGATCTGGTGCTGCGCAAGCCGGAGACCTGGAAGGCGCGGCTGACGCTTCCTCTGAAGCGCCGCCTGCTTGCCCGGGTCGAGCATTTCTCTTTTTATCAGCGGGACCTGGAAGGCTACCAGAAGTACTTCGGCATCGGTCCCGAGCGGGCTTCGTACGTGGCCTTCAAGCCCAACATCCGCTACCGCTATCCGTACCGCGTGAACCCGGACGGAGAATACGTGCTGTGCTTCGGTTATTCGGAGCGGGACTACGATCTGTTCTTCGACGCGGTGGAACGCACCGGCCTTCCGGCGGCGATCCCTCGCCCGGACTGGAGTCAGATTGCGCGCCACGGCTCGCGCTTCACCCGTCCGCTCGGGGCGCTGCCGCCGAACGTGCGCCTGCTGGATGACGACGGATCGCCCGAGTCCATGATCCGGATGATCGAAGCGGCGCGGCTGGTGGTGATTCCCATCCTGCCCTCCCGCATCGCTCCCTCGGGCATCAGCTCGTGTCTGAACAGCATGCTGATGGGCAAGTGCGTGATCGCCACGGCCGGTCCCGGCATCAGCGACGTGCTGGACCCCTCGCAGGTCATTCTCGTCCCTCCGGGCGACGCCGAGGCTCTTGCCGCCGCCATCCGCGCCGCCTGGCAGGATGACGCGCTGCGGTTGCGAACCGCCGAGGCGGGGCGCCTTTACGCCGAAGGCTGCGGCGGCGAACCGGAACTCCGCCAGCGGCTCATTGATCTGGCGACCCGACTGTTCGAGGGGCCGCTGCGCCAGCGTGATGCGGCCCCGGTGGTCCGGCCTTCATGAAGCTTCGCTTCCCGGGTCATTTCGCCGGCGGGCGGCAAACGGGTAGTCCAACCCCGGGATGAACGGCATGAGCCCGGAACCGCCTGCCACGCCGGTCGCTGCGGAATCCTTCCTGGGCCGCCGCCGGTATCTGCTCAACATCGTCTGGAGCTGGATGGGGGCCGGCGCACTGATCGTGGTCGGCCTGCTGGTGCCGCCCTTCCTGATCCGGCGCATCGGATCGGAGGGGTACGGTGTCTGGGCGCTGGCCCTGTCGTTCGTCGAATACTTTTGGCTGATTGATCTCGGCTTCCGTCCGGCCACGGTCAAGTATGCGGCGGAATATCGGGCCCTCAACCGCACCGGCGAACTGAACCGGCTGGTGAGCACCGCGCTGGGTTATTCCGGCCTATGCGGCACCGCCGTACTTTTGCTGCTATGGTTCAACGCCGAGCGTATCGCGACCTATCTCAAGGTGGCCGCGCCCGAGTTTCCGGCCTTGATCCGGGTGATCGCCCTCAGCTGGGCCTTCGGGTTGGTGTTTAACGTGTTCGGAGCCGTGCTCGAGGGGTTTCAACGCTTCGATCTCACCAACGCGATCACGATCGGTTCCACGCTCGCCCGGAGCGTTCTGGTGGTTTTGGTGGTATGGCACGGATACGGGCTCTGGGAGATGGGAATCGTTCTGGCGGCGACGCAGGCCGCCACTTACGTTGCGCTCTTCCTTGCCGCGGTCAGGATCTATCCGGAGATCCACCTGTCGCCGCGGTATGTGACGTGGGAGATGGCGCGGCAGCTGGTCTCTTACGGGCGGCAAGTGTTTTCGGCCCTCTTGGGAGCCCGCCTGCTGCAGGCGGGCATCCCGGCACTGATCGCCTATTTCCTGCCGGTGCGCCACGTCACCTACTACACCGTCTCTCAAAAGATCCTGGACTACGTCGGGGACGTGATCGGGCGCATCGGGCTGGTGACGAGCCCGCGCGCTTCGGCGTGGATGGCCCAGGGGGATCGCGCGCGCATCCTGCGCCTGTCCCACTACGGCAACACCTACTGCCTGGCGCTGTGGGCCCTTCCGGCGAGTTTCCTGTTCGTGTTCAGCGAGAACGTCTGCCGGCTTTGGGTGAACGCGGAGTTTGCCGGGCAGGCGCGCATCCTGCTGCCGGTGCTGATCGCCGGCTACACGCTGTGGATGGGGCAATTCATCTCGGCCTCGATCCTGATGGGGATCGCCCGTTACGAGGCGTACGCGCTCTCGGTGCTGGCGGAAGCCGTGTTGGTCCTGTTGGGTTGCGCGGTGGTGTTACCGCGCTTCGGGATTGCGGGCGCCGCGACCGTTTTCAGCGTGCTTGTCGCCCTGAACCGGTCGCTCAATTTGAGCCGGATCTTCTGCCGGGAGTTTGACCTCTCCTGGACGGAGTTCGTCCGGAAGATCTATCCCCGCCCGCTACTGCTTGCCGTCATTTCCATCTTGGCGCTGCATCTGTGGAAGCGGATCCTGCCGGGGAACTCCTGGACCGAACTGTTCGGACTCTGGGCGCTTCACTGCACGGTCTACGGGGCAGGAGCGGCGGTAATGGTTCTGTGGCCCGATCACAGGGCCCTCGTGCGGGAAAGGGCGGCCTCCTGGCGCCGCCGCATCCTACCCGGGGCTTCGCGCGCAGGGTAGGCGGTTGCTCGGGCTGAGGCACAATGAAATCGTGATCGGGCCTGCGGGGGCAGTGTTCGCCGTTGCGGCTGCGGGTGTGACCTATGTGGTCGTGCTGTACCCGCTGGCACTGGCGCTGCTGGCGCGGTGGTGTTCGAAACCGGTTCGCAAGCGCTGGGAACCGCGCAGCGTCACGGTCATCATCGCGGCGCGCAACGCGGAACGGTGGATCCGCCGCAAGCTCGAATCCGTACTGGCCTCCGACTACCCGCGGGAGCTGCTCGATGTCATCGTTGTCTCCGACGGCTCGACGGATCGCACCGAGCAGATCGTACGCTCCTTTGAACCCCAAGGCGTCCGCCTGCTGGCGGTTCCTGCGGGGGGCAAGCCCGCTGCATTGAACGCCGCCTTCCCGCACGCGCGCGGCGAGCTGCTGTTGCTGACCGATGTGCGGCAGGTGCTCAAGCCGGACTGCTTGAAGCGCCTGGTCTGTGCGATGGCGGACCCGAGCGTGGGCGTCGTGAGCGGCAATCTCCTCATCCGGCAGGGGGAGACGGAAGAAGAGCGGAGCACCGGCCTGTACTGGCGCTACGAGAACTGGATCCGGCGCAATCTGTCCCGGGTGGATTCGATGTTGGGCGCCACCGGGCCGATCTACCTGGTGCGGCGGCATCTGGTCCGACCCATCCCGCCCGACCAGCTTCTGGATGATGTCTATTTGCCGCTCTCGGTACACTTGCAAGGCTACCGGCTGGTGCTTGAAGAGGAGGCCGTGGCCTGGGACGAACCGACGGTGGTGGCTTCGGAGTTCCGGCGCAAAGTGCGTACTCAGGCCGGTGTCCTGCAACTGCTGTGGAGCTTCCCTGGGCTGTTCAGCGCCGCCAATCGCATGCGGTTTCACTTTGTCAGCCTGAAACTAGGCCGCCTGCTTCTCCCCTACCTGCTGCTGGCCATGCTGGTGTCGGCGCTGGCCCTGCCGGCGCCCTGGCGGTGGACGCTGGCCGGTCCCCAACTGGCGGCTTACGGCCTGGCGCTGGCGGACTTCGCCGTTCCCAAGGGCTGGCTGCTGAAGCGCATCACGGCCCCGGCGCGGGCTTTCGCGGCCCTGGTGCTGGCGGCGCTGTGCGCCCTTGCCGTGCTGGTGGTTCCTCCGCGGTCGCTCTGGGTGGAAGCTCGCCCCACCTGAGTCAGGCGGCGGAGCGGTATTCGCCGAAGACGGCGCGGAGCCGCTGGGAGATCTCTCCCACGGTCGCGTAAGAAGCCGCCGCCTCCAGAATGTAGGGCATGAGATTCTCGCTTCCGCGCGCGGCGCTCTCCAGTCGCACCAGGCTGCGCTCGACCGCCGCGGCATCGCGCGAGGCTCGCAGCCGCTGGACTCGCTCAACTTGCCTGCGTTCCACCTCCGGATCGTAGCGGAAGACCGGGATCCTCTGCGGCTCCTCCATGCGGAAGCGGTTCACGCCGACGATTACGGCCTCGCCGCGCTCGACGGCCTGCTGGTAGCGGTAGGCCGCCTCCTGGATTTCCGCCTGGACCCAGCCGGTTTCAATGGCGCGCAGCATTCCGCCCGCGGCCCGGATGCGTTCCAGCAGCCCCTCCGCCTCCTTCTCGATGGAATCGGTCAACTGCTCCAGATAGTAGCTGCCGCCGGCGGGATCCGCCGTGGCGGTGACGCCGCTTTCGTAGGCGATGATCTGCTGGGTGCGCAGGGCCAGGCGCGCCGACTCTTCGGTCGGTAACCCGAGGGCTTCGTCCCGCGCGTTCGTGTGGAGGGATTGTGTGCCGCCCAGCACCGCCGCCAGCGCCTGAATGGTTACCCGCACCAGATTGACATCCGGCTGCTGTGCCGTGAGGGTCGAGCCGGCCGTCTGCGCGTGGAAGCGGAGCATCATCGAGCGCGGGTTGCGGGCTTGGAAGCGATCGCGCATCAGGCGGGCGTAGAGCCGGCGCGCCGCCCGGAATTTGGCGATCTCCTCGAAGAAGTGGTTGTGTGCACTGAAGAAAAAGGAGAGTCGCGGGGCGAAGCGGTCCACTTCAAGCCCCGCCTCGATGGCCGACTCAATGTAGGTCTCCGCGTTGGCCAGCGTAAAGGCGACCTCCTGGACCGCCGTGGCGCCCGCCTCCCGGATGTGGTAGCCGCTGATCGAGATCGGGTTCCACTGTGGCAGCTCGCGCGCGGCCCACGAGAGGATGTCGGTGACCAACCGCAAGGCGGGCCGGGGCGGATAAATATAGGTGCCGCGCGCCACGTACTCCTTGAGGATGTCGTTCTGAACCGTGCCGGAGAGCCGGCTCAAGTCGGCGCCCTGTTTGCGGGCCGCCAGCACATAGAACGCCAGCAGGATGGCCGCGGTCGCATTGATCGTCATGGAGGTGGTCACTTCATCGAGGCGAATGCCCTCGAAAAGCCGCTCCATATCTTCGAGCGAGCAGACGGCCACACCCACCCGGCCGACCTCACCGGCCGCCAGCGGATCGTCCGAGTCGAGCCCCATCTGCGTCGGCAGATCGAAGGCCACCGAAAGGCCCGTGATGCCCTGGGAGATCAGGAACCGGTAGCGCTGGTTGCTTTCCTCGGCGCTGCCGTAGCCCGCGTACTGGCGCATGGTCCACAGGCGGGTCCGGTACATCTCCGGGTAGATGCCCCGTGTGAAGGGAAATTCGCCCGGCCGTCCGAGGGGGTCGCTCATGAGCGCGAGATCTTCCGAGCACGCAGGAAGGAAGTGACGCCGAACCAGGCCATGATCCCGATAAAGATGGCCGACAACACCACGCGGAAGAGTCCCTCGCCGGTCTCATTGAACTCCTGCCAGCTGCGGATGGCCCGCGGCACCGGAATGGCGGCCAGAGCCAGGAAAACAAAGCCGATCACCTCGTTCCACAGCGCCCGCAGGGGCTTGAGCACTCCCGGAAGGACATGCCGCAGGAACTGGCGCAACAGGGACATCTTCGGATTTCATGGTAACAGTTCACGCCCCGTTCCGCCGATGATGATCTTGACGAGCTGGACACAGCTCGGCGAAGTGGTATGCTGGAGGCGAAGAGGGCACCTTGGACGAACGGCTGAAACAGCTCATGCAAGAGTTGGGGAACGCGATCAACGAATCCCTGTCGGAGTCCGAGCGGATTGCAGAAGCTCTGGGTGAAATCCGGCGCGCCGGCTACGAAGTCTTTCTGGTGTTGGAGGCGACCATCGGCTTTAACAAGCGCGAGGACCCCAGTGAGGAGATTGCCGAGCGGAGCCCGGGCCGGCGCAGGCCGGCGCACGACCACAAGGTCGGCAGCATCAAGTGGACTTCTCAGGACGAAAAATTCCTGCGGGCGCTCAAGATTTCCCTCGAGGACGATCCGCGCTGAAGCTGACATGCGGCTTTCGGAAGCCCCTGCGGCTAGGAGGCCAGTAGCTCCTGGTAGACGGCCCACGTCTGTGCTGCGGCGCGCTCCCAACTGAAAGCTGCCGCACGCTGCCGGCCTCTGGCGGCCAGATCGTCTCGCAGCACCGGATCCTGCGTCAGGGCAAGCAGGCCCCGGGCGATCGCTTCCGTATCTTCGGGATCCACGAGCATCGCCGCATCGCCTGCCACCTCCGCCAGTGCGCCGCGGGCGGAGGTGAGCACCGCCACACCGCAGGCCATCGCTTCGAGCACGGGCAGACCGAAGCCCTCATCGAGCGAGGGGAAGGCAAAGATCGAGGCCCGCGCGTACAGCTCGGCCAGACGGCCGTCAGAGACATAGCCCAGCACCTCGATATCGGAGCGGCGCGGGCTGTGCCGGATGCGCTCCAGGATCTCCGGGGCGCCGTGGCCAAGGCCGCCCGCCAGCACCAGACGCCAGCCCGCAGGGGTGCGCTCAAAGGCCTCCACGAGACGGGTCACGTTTTTGCGGTGCTGGATCGCTCCGACGTGAAGGATCACGGGCTCCCGGCGCGCGGCCGCAGCAGGCGGACGGAGCCGGACACCGTGCGGAATGACGCGCAGCCGGCCGCGATCCACACCGAGCAGGTCGCGGAGCTGGTTCGCGGTAAATTCCGAGACGGTGATGATCAAATCCGAGCGCGCGGCCGCATCGCGCGCCTGCGCCGCGAACCGCTCGCGAAACTCGCGCGTGGAATACTCCGCGGTGAGCACGAACAGATCGTGAAAGGTCGAGACGGCGCGACGCAGCCGGGTGCGCGGCAGGCGCTGATTCAAGCCGTGGAACAGTTCCGCCCGAGGCGCCCATCCGTCGGTGAAGACCAGGCGCCGGCAGTTGGGAGGCAGCGGCGCCCGGAGCGCCCGGAGCAGGCGGTGCGGACGGTAGCAGCACAGGAACCCCGCCTCGGGATGGGCCTGCGCCAGCGCGGCGATGATCTCCCGGGAGTACACGGCCACTCCCGTCGGCTCCGGCCCCACGCTGTATGTGGCGTCCAGGGCGATCTTCACTCGGTGATGCGGTATTCCTTGAGTTTGCGGTACAAGGTCGTCCTGCCGATTCCCAGCAGGTGCGCCGCCATTACTCTATCACCTTTGGTATATTCCAGCGCCTGCAGAATCGCACGTTTTTCGAGCTCCGTAATCGGCAGGATGCCCTCGGGCTGAGGCGCCGCCGGTTGGGCCGGCTCTTGAAATAGCGGTAACTGGTCCCTGTCAGCGCGCGCTCGGGGAGGAGGTGTCGCGGGGGCTGCAGCGGAGCGGGCCGACATTCCGGACACGGCGACCGACATCTGTTCGGCCTTGCGCGCCTGCAGGTGGCATTGGATGGCGGAGGGCAGGTCCGCCGTGTGCAGCAGGGGGCCGGAGTTGATCGCCACCATGCGCTGGATGGCGTTTTCCAGCTCCCGGACGTTCCCCGGCCAGTCGTAGGAAAGCATCGCGTCCAGACACTCCCGCGTCACGCAGTGATTGTTGCCATACCGGGCGAGAAAATGGTTCACCAGCAGCGGAATGTCTTCCTTGCGCTCGCGCAGCGGCGGCAGGCGGAGATTGACCACGCTGAGCCGGTAGTACAGGTCCCGGCGGAAGGCTCCACGTTCGACCGCTTGCGCCAGGTCCTGGTTGGTGGCGGCGATGACCCGAAAGTCGGCGCGCCGCCGGGTGACGGAACCCACGGGGCGGAATTCCTTCTCCTGGAGCAGGCGCAGGAGCTTGGCCTGGAGCTCCAGAGGCAGTTCTCCGATTTCGTCGAAGAAGGCGGTGCCGCCATCGGCCAGCTCGACCAAACCGGTCTTGGCCGAAACCGCTCCGGTGAACGCTCCGCGCACGTGACCGAAGAGTTCGCTTTCCAGCAACGGACCGGCCAGCGCCGAGCAGTCAATCGGGACGAAGGGTCCGACGTTGCGCACAGCGTGGATGGCGCGCGCCACCACCTCCTTGCCCGTGCCGGTTTCCCCGAGAAGCAGGACCGGAACTTTGCTGCGGCCGAGTTTCTGGATGAGTTCGAGGATCTGGCGGATCCGGAAGGACTGCCCGACCAGGACCGGCGGGGCGTCCGTTCGGTCCGAAGACATTACTACCTCAATTATAGGCCGTCGGAGGAGGCGTCATCGAGCCGGACCACGAACGAGTCGGGAAAGTCCCGGCGCAGTCGCTCCGCCAGCGCCTGCGCCGCTTCCAGAGCGGGTTCCCGTCCCACGAGCACGCGCCACAGGGGCGGATCCCCATCGCGCAGCACCAGCCGGCTCTCACCATAGGCGCGCGCCCGGTCGCGCATCCGCTCGGCGTTGGCCAACTCGCGGAAGGCGCCGAGTTGAACCGCGAACCAGCCGCTCGCCACAGGGGCGGCCGAAGCCAGGACCACCAGGCGGACGCGCGCCGTGCCCGGACCGATCATCGCCAGCTCGCGCGCCGCCGCCCGCGAAAGGTCGAGAATGCGCCCTTTGACGAACGGGCCGCGGTCGTTGATCCGCACAGTGACGGTGCGATCGTTGTCGAGGTTGCGCACCAGGACCTGCGTGCCGAACGGGAGAGTCCGGTGGGCCGCCGTCAGCTGTTCCATGTCGTAGATCTCCCCGCTGGCGGCTCTGCGGCCATGGTAGGGACGCCCGTACCAGCTGGCGATGCCCGTTTCCGTCCAGCCCGGTCCCGGAGCCGGCGGCGGCGCGGGCGCCTTTTTTCTGGCGCAGCCGGCCAGGAGCGCGGCGACGGCCACGGTGATCCGGCGTCGCGTGATCCCGGTGCTCGGGCCCATGTTCCTATTAGAACAATTCGGCATCCGAGCGTTTTTCTCGCTCCGGGCCGCCCCCGCTCCGGCGGCATTTCCGGAGACGCCATGCATTTTTTTCTTGACTTTCAGACGATTTGACTTTATATATGAATCACGCTGCGATCTTTTCGAGGATCGCGCGACATTCGATGTTTAGGGAGAATCAAGCGATGAAGAACGCAACCAAAAAGAAAGCTGCTCCGAAGAAGAAGGCCGCTCCGAAGAAGAAGAAGTAGCGGCCCGGTCCCCACGGGGGACGGCAGCCAGGATCACTCAAGGCCCCGAGTCTTCGGGGCCTTTTTTATTGCCTCCCATCTTTGGCCAGCAGCAACGTGCGGAAACTCTCGCCCATACCGTAGAGCAGGGTCTTGAGCTGCAACCGCCGGCGCAGCCTTCCGGCGGGCGTGGAATCCGACAGCACAGAAGCGAACTCGTCGGGGCGTCCCGCATCCAGCAGCGTCTGCGCCAGCGACTGGAACGTGACGCGCCGGAAACCGCAGGCCCGGGCGCGGTCCTCGAGCGCGGTGAAGCAAACGTGGGCGCTGATGTCCTGTTCCCCCGGGCGGGCCAGCACGTCGGCGAGGGCCGAGTGGCGCCGGTAGCTCATGAGCGTCCCTTCGGGGAACCGCGTCAGCTCGCGCGCCGTGTAGCCGTAGTCCACCAGGAACAGGAAGCCCCGCTCCAGCCGCCGGGCGATCTCTTCGATCCAGCGGAGCGCCTCGAGGGGAATCTCCAGGATCCAGCCCTCCTGGCGAAAGAGGCCGTACTGCCCGGCGTAAGCCGCCGCCTCACCGGCGAGCGGCGGCCCCGCCGTCCACTCGAAGCGCCCGCCGCGGTATTCCACCCGCAGCTCCCGGAAAGACCCGCGGCGCCATACAGCCAGATCCACGGGGAGCGCGTCGAAAAACTCGTTGGCGAACACGACGCCGCAAAAGCGTTCGGGCCACGAGCCTCCGAACTCCACGGCAACGTAGCGAAAATCCAAGAATGCGGGCGCCATCTCACCTCGGCCGGGACCGAGCTCCACGACACAGAAATCCTCGGGGCAACCCATGTCCCGCCAGAGCGCACGCACACGGGCGGCGATCAGCATGCCGAAGACGGGCTGGAGCTGCGCAGCGGTGAAGTAGTCTCCGCGCCGCCCGAAGGGATCCCGCTGCTGCCGGTAATAGCCGTGCTCGGGGTGGTAGAGGGCGACTTCCATGAAACGCCGGAAGGGAATCGGACCGCAGGCGGCGATCTCGCGGGCGAGAATGCTTCCGGCCGGAGTCATCTCCGGCGGCGGGGACGCGCCGAGATCACGCCGGTGTTCAACCCGATCGTGCTCAGCCCGCCGAAAAAGCGTGCGTGCTCGATCTTGATGCAACGGTCCATCACCACCTCGAGCCCCGCCGCCCGGGCCCGAGCCGCGGCCTCCTCGTGGATGATGCCGAGCTGCATCCACACGACCCGGGCGCCGACGCGGATGGCTTCCTCGACGATCGCCGGCACGGCGGAAGGCTCGCGGAAGATGTCCACGATCTCCACCGGAGGGGGCACGTCCAGGAGGGTAGGATAACTCCTGCGGCCCAGGACCTCGGTCTCGCGCGGATTGACCGGAATGACGTCGTAGCCCTCGGCCAGCAGATAGACCGCCGCGAAATGGCTGGGACGGAAGGGATTGGAAGACAGCCCCACCATAGCGATCCGGCGGTAGCGCTCGAGGATGCGGAGCCGTTGGGCGTCGGTGGTCGCAAAGGGGCTCCGGTTGACCGGAGAAGCCGCAGAAACGCCGCCGGCCGGCAGCAGGCACGCATTGGGCGCCAGAGTCATGCTTGCTGAGAGGCTTCCAGGGCCTGATCCAGATCCCACAGGATGTCTTCGATTTCCTCCAGACCCACCGACAGGCGGATCATGTCGTTGCTGATCCCGCAGGCGAGCTTCTCTTCGTCGCTCAACTGCTGGTGTGTGGTAGAGGCCGGATGGATGACCAGGCTCTTGGCGTCGCCCACGTTGGCCAGGTGCGAGAACAGTTGGAGCGACTCGATGAAGCGCCGCGCCGCGTCATAGCCGCCTCGAATCCCGAACGTGAGGATGCCGCCGGCTCCCCGCGGCAGGTAGCGCTGCGCCAGCTCATGGTAAGGACTGGAAGGAAGGCCGGGGTAGTTGACCCACGTCACCAGAGGATGCCGGCACAAATGCCGGGCCACGGCCAGGGCGTTCGCCGAATGGCATTCCATCCGCAGCTTCAGAGTCTCCAGCCCTTGCAGGAACAGGAACGCGTTGAACGGGCTCAGGGCGGGACCGAAATCGCGCAGGCCCTCGACGCGCGCCTTCATGATGTAGGCGAAGTCGCCGAAGGTTTCGTAGAACCGGATGCCGTGGTAGCCCTTGCTCGGCTCCAGCAGTTGCGGGAAGTGCCCCTTGTCCCACGGGAAACGGCCGCTGTCAATGATGACTCCGCCGATCGAGGTGCCGTGGCCGCCGATGTACTTGGTGGCGGAATGGACCACGATGTCCGCACCGTGCTCGATCGGCCGGCACAGGTAGGGGGAGGCGAACGTGTTGTCCACAATGAGGGGAATGCCGGCCTCGTGGGCGATCGCCGCCACGGCCGAGATGTCGAGCACGTTCATGCGCGGGTTGCCGATCGTTTCCGCATACAGGCAGCGGGTACGGGGCGTAATGGCGCGGCGGAAATTCTCCGGATCGTCGGGGTCCACGAAGGTGGTCTGAATGCCGAGGCGCCGGAAGCTGACGTCGAACTGCGTATAGGTGCCTCCGTAGAGCGTGCCGGCGGCCACGATCTCATCGCCCGCGCCGAGCAGGCTCGTGATGGCAATGAACTGCGCCGCCTGACCGGAGGCGACCGCCAGAGCGCCCACGCCCATCTCCAGAGCCGCCATGCGTTCCTCGAACACGGCCGTGGTCGGATTCATGATCCGGGTGTAGATGTTGCCGAAGCGCTGCAGGTTGAACAGAGCGGCGGCATGGTCTGTGTCTTCAAAGACGTAGGAAGTGGTTTGATAGATGGGCACGGCGCGGGCGCCCGTCTCCGCATCGGGGCGATGCCCGGCGTGGAGCGCGCGCGTGGCAAACCCGAAGACGTGATCCGCGACAGGCGGTGGGCTCATGGGGTCGTTCCTGATTCCCGATTCTAACAGGGGCAGCGGGCGCTACACTCGAAAAGGAGATGCCGCTGCCGGAGACGATCCGCGTCAAGCTCAGCTCGGAGGAAGCCGGCGCCGTCTCGATCACCCCGGTCGTCGTCCGCGAGATGCCGGTTCGCGAGCTGGTGGAGTTGATGCTGGGGGTGACGGGCAAGGACGCGGGCCGCGTGCAGGATCTTCTGCTTCGGGGCGCCCTTGTGAGCGGCGCCACGCGTTTCCGCTGGCAGAGTTGCGCGGCCACCCGCGAGGACATTGACCGGCTGCTCGAGACGTTTCCCGACCCGGAGCCGGGCCGGCCGTTTGCGCCGGAACGCTGCACCCGCGTCACCCTGCGCGGGGCCGGGCTCCGGATCGAGCTGACACGCCAGGCGGGTTCGGCCCGGCGCCTGTTCCGCCGCCGGAGCTTCTGGGATGCCTTAATGGCCCTCGCCGTAGACACCGGCGTCGAGTACGTGGAGTACTCCTACAAGGAGCGCAGCGACTGCTATCGGTTGCGCGTGGACTTTCGGACCGGCGCGCGGCTGAGAGAACAGGCAGGTCTGGTGCGGTACTCATCTCTGGAAAAGCGAATCCGCGACGGCCTGATCGAGACGGTGGAGCTCTTTGTAGAGCGCTGAACGCCTTCGAAGGGCTTCTGTTATGATCGAGGCGGAGGCGAAGCGCATGCTGCATGTCCGTTGCTCGCTGAAGCTGGAAGCCGTTGAGGCGGCTCTGCGTCTGGCCGCCCAACGGCACGGCGCACACATTGTCTCCGTCATCCATCTCGGACAGTTGTTTCGCGACCGGCAGCGCACGCCGTCCCGGGACGCGGTAGTGTTCAGCGTGTGCCAGCCGGATCTCAGTCTGGCGCTGCTGGCTGACGACATGCGGTTCGCTGCCTATCTGCCCTGCCGCCTGGCGGCATACGAAGACGGGGACGCCGTCGTGCTGGAGGCGATCTCTCCGACTGAGGTTTGCCGGCTGCTGAACCGTCCCGACCTGGAGCGGGCGGCGCTGTTGCTCGAGACGGCGCTGGTGAACATGATGCAGGAAGCGGGTCTGACGGCAGCGCCGGCGCGTGCACCGGCGCCGGCCGAGCGAGGCGGCGTCGGCGCCACCGAAGAGCAGGTGGCGGCGCGGCGCGTGGTGCCCCAGCGGATTGACGCGCACGGCACCAAAGTCGAGGAGATCGCCGGCACAGGTCAGCACGACTCCCCGGGCGGCTGAGGGAATGATACCCTGGCCGCTCCGGTGCGTTTGGGAGCCGGCGAGGACCGGCGCGCGAAAAACTGCCGTCCGGTGGCGCCGCCTGTTACCGGCAAGCGCCGCGCTCAGCGGAACTTGACGACGATCGGCGTACCCTCAAAACCGAACTGCTCCCGCAGGCGGTTGGTCAGAAAGCGTTCTGTGGAGAAGTGGACAGGCTTTTTGTCGTCGGTGAACAGCACGAAGGTGGGCGGACGCACCGAAGGCTGAGTGCCGTAGCGGATCTTGAGGTCCGCTCCCAGCTCGAGCGTCTGGAGGAACCGGTTCAGCTCCCCGGTACCGACCCGTTTCGAAGCGGCCTCCCAGACGCGGCGGATCAGCGGAAACAGCTGGCGCACGCCTGCTCCCGTCTTCGCGGACAGGAACGCTATGGGTGCATACTCCAGGAACTTGAGCTGGTCGCGCACATGCTGGACGAACGCCCGTTTGTCTTTGCTCGGGGCGATGTCCCACTTGTTGACGCAAAGAATCAGGGCGCGCCCCTCCTCATGCGCGTATCCTCCGATGGTGGCATCCAGACCCACCACGCCTTCGGTGGCATCCAGGATCAGCAGCACGACGCTCGCCAGACGGATGTGGCGGCGCGCCATCACGACGCTGAGCTTCTCCGCCATGAGTTTGGTCTTGCCCTTGCGGCGGATTCCGGCCGTGTCCACGAAGGTGTAGGCGGTCCCTTCCACCGTCACGGTTTCATCCACGGCGTCCCGGGTTGTGCCGGCGATCGGCGTCACGATGGCCCGCTCCTGACCCACGAGTGCGTTCAGCAGCGTGGACTTGCCCACGTTGGGCCGCCCGATAATGGCCACACGGATCGGTTCCGAGCGCTCGTGTTCTTCCTGATTGACCGGAAAGTCGCGCGTCGTGTGCTCGAGCAGTTCATCCAGTCCGGTGCGGTGTTCGGCTGAGACGGGAAACACGTCGGGGATGCCGAGCTCGTAGAACTCGTGGGCGAGCGGCTCGCGAGAGGGGCTGTCAATCTTGTTGACCACCAGCGCTACGGGTTTGCCCAGGCGGCGCAGCAGCTGGGCCAGTTCCCGGTCGGCGGCGGTGATTTCGCTGCGTCCGTCCACGACGAAGAGGATGGCGGAGGCCTCCTCGAGGGCCACGCGGGCCTGTTTAAAAATTTCCGAAGCGATGATTTCCGGGGAATGCGGCATCAGGCCGCCGGTGTCCACGACGCGAAACCTGCGGCCGAGGTAGCGGGCTTCTGCCTCGATGCGGTCGCGCGTCATGCCGGGCTCGTCGCCGACGATGGCGCGCCGCCGCCCCAGGATCGCGTTGAAGAGAGTGGACTTACCGACGTTCGGCCTGCCCACAATGACCAGCACGGGCAGGCACGGAGCCTCGACCATGCGCCTTCATGATAGCATCAGGGTCGCCGTGAGCCTTTATCCGATCTTCTTGAATCTGCGAGGCCGTCCGGTGCTGGTTGTGGGCGGCGGGCGGGTGGGACTCCGCAAGATCCGCGGGCTGCTGGAGGCGGGTGCGCGCGTGACCGTGGTAGACCCCGGCGGAGAGCCCGCGCTGGGGGCGCTGCCGCTCGTCTGGCGCCGTCGCAAGTTTCGCCGCTCCGACGTGCGGGGAATGACGCTCGTGTTTGCCGCAACCAGCGATCGCGCCGTCAATCACGCCGTGGCCGAGCAGGCCCGCCGGCTGGGGATCCCCGTCAACGTCGCCGACAACCCCGCCGAGTGTGATTTTCTGGTCCCGGCCCGGGTGCGCAAAGCCAATTTGCAGATCGCCGTCTCCACGGGTGGGCAAAGCCCGCGACTTGCCAAGGCGTTGCGACAACGACTTGAACGCCTTCTGGCGGCCGGGGGTGAGCGGCGCGCCTGAGTGCCGCGGCGGTCGTTCTCGCGGCTAGCCGCGATACTTGTCCCGGCACTCGGGCGAACAAAAGTGCAGCACCTCGCCGCGTACCGTTTTCTTCACGCTGGCTGCCGCCGCAACGTAGGTGCCGCAGACAGGATCTCGCTTCAGTTCGCCGCCGGCCCGGGGTCCTCCGCGCGCAGGATGGTCTTTCAAACCCGCCAGCTGCCCGAAGCTCCTGGCGATCGCCCCGATCACGTACCGGATGAGCGTGATCAACAGGACGGCAACGAGCAGGTAAACGACGGTTCGGATGAACATCGCCGGGGCGTCCTCCTCCGGCGCCCACGCTCGCAGGGCGGGCCCGCGCGCGTTGGAGCTATTTTTTCCTCGTCTTCTTCTTTTGCGCTTCCGGGTTCACGTATTGCGTCTGGACGGCTTGCTCGATGGTCGCCAGCATGCCCCGGGCCGATTCGGCGAAGGGGCCGTTCGGATCCAGCTGGAGATACTTCTCGAGAGCCTCCTTGGTGCCCGGCGGCGGCACGACGCGTCCGTCCGGCGCAAGCGTGGCTTTCCCGAACAGATAGACCGCGTACTGATAGTAGGCGTTGGCGTAGTTGGGATCGACTTCGATCGCCTTCTTGAAGGCCTCTCCGGCGGGCTCCAGTTGTCCGATATTCACCAGCACGGCGCCCAGGTTGTAGTAGAACTGGCCGGCGCGCGAGGGGTCCAGTTGCGCCGCCTTGACCAGTTCCGCCTGGGCCTCGTCAAACTTACGCGCCTTGGCCAGCGCGAGCGCATAGTTGTTGTGGTAGGAGGCGTCATTGGGGCTCAGTTCCATCGCTTTTTGATAGGCTTCGAAGGCCTTCTGCATCACCGCTTCCATTTCGGCGCCGGTTTTTGTACCGGCCAGCCCCACATAGGCTTCGGCGAGATTGCCCCAGACGACGTGCTGCTTGGGATCGATTTCCGCCGCTTTGACGAACGAATCCACAGCCTGCTGCCACTGTTTGGCCTGGAGTGCCGCCATGCCCGCGTTGAAGGCGTCATTGAGCGCCTTGTTGCGCGCCAGTTGAGCCTGGCGCTCTTTCATGGCGCGCTCCAGAGCCGCTTTCTGCTCGGGGCTGAGCTCCCGCGCCTGCTCCTGGGTCAGCGTGCCGGCTTCCGCGGCGCGCGCCAGGGCCTGCTGGCGCTCCTTGAGTTCCTTCAGATTGAAGTTGATGGTCACCGGTTCGCCCAGGCGGGTGCGAACGTTGTCCACGGCGTCCACGTCCCGTCCGTTCACCTCCAGCACCACCCGGTAGACGCCGAGGGGCAGACCCGCGTGGATGTACTCGCCTTTCTTGTTTGACTTGGTCTTGTAATTGCCCCGGATATCTTTGCGTTCGATCTTGATGATCGCGTTTTGCAGCGGCGCCCCGTCTTCACCGATGACTTTGCCCTCGAGCTGGGAAACCTGGGCTCGGGCATTCCCGGAATAGAGCGTGGTGAACAGCGCAACGGCGGGCAGCGCCGCTGACAGAAAGCTCCGTGTTGCTCGTGTTCTGACCATATTCGAGATCTCCGGCTCCGTTTTCGGGGATTTCTCCCCCCAGCATACTACAAACCCGGATCCACCTCTGCGCGCTACATGTACTCCGGCACGGGGATGCCCAGGATGTCCAGCGTGCGCGCCAGCTGGGAGCGGAAGTACTCGGTGAGCCAGAGCAGAAAGGTGCGGCGCTCGCGGTCGGGTTCGTGTAGCACCGGATAGGTGTGGTAGAAGTTGTTGAACGCCTGCGCGAGCTGGAAGGCGTACTTGGCCACGTGCGCCGGCTCGCCGGACTCCACAGCCCGCTCGAGAGCGCTGTCCGCTTTGGAGATGGTCAGCACCAGCTGCCAGAAGTCTTCTTCGGCCAGCTGGCGGGCCATCGAGGCTTCATCCAGAACGGCGGCGAAATCCGGGAGCCGCTCGCCCCGGCTCTCCAGCTTCCGGAGGATGTTGCGTGCGCGCACGGCGGCGTACTGCACGTACGGCCCGGTCTCGCCTTCGAAACTGAGGGCTTCCTGGAGATCGAAGGCGATCACGGAAGTACGCGTGTACTTCAGCATGAAATAGCGCAACGCTCCGACAGCGATCTGTTCGGCCACGCGCGCCCGCTCTTCGGCCGGCGCTTCGGGGTGCCGCTCATCCACCTCGCACCGCGCCCGCTCGATGAGTTTGTCAATCAGATCATCGGCTTTGACCCCGAGGCCCTTCCGGCCGGAGACTTCCACATACGCCCGCTTGCGGTCCTCTTCCGACAGCGGGATCCCCAACTCGGCGCAGGTGCGCGGCGAGAGCGCCACGATTTCATAGGCGAAGTGCACAGACCGCCGGGCCTGCTCCTCGAATCCCAGGGCGCGCAAGCCAGCCGCCACCACCTCCTGCAGATACGACTGGCGCGAGTCAATGACGTTATAGACCCACTCGCCGCCGCCGAAGGAGGGTGCCGGCTCCTCTGAGGGCCGGTCGCTGGTGACCCACAGTTTGCGGCCGTCCGGATAGGTCAGCAGCGGGCGGTAGTAAAAATCCTTTCCGAGAAGCCCGAACTTCCAAAGCTGATAGGCGATGTCCTTGCCGACATAGGTCACGGTGCCGTCGGAGCGGACGATGATCTTGCCCTCGTCTTCCCCGGCCGTTTCCGAAAACGCAGCCGCGGGCATCACCCAGCAGCCTGCGTTCTTGCCCTCGGTCTCAAAGACGATGGCGCCTCGCTGCTTGAGCAGTTCAAAGGCGGCGGCCCAGAATTTCAGGTGCAGGATCTCGCTTTCCCGCGGCAGCACGTCGTATTCGATGCCCAGGCGGAGCATGGTGCGAAGGTGAGCGTGCATGACGGCATCCGCCACCAGATGGCCCAGTTCCGCCAGCACTCCTTGGCCGGCTTCGATGGCGTGGAGCGTCTGCTGGCGCCACTTGAGGGCCTCTGGGTTGCCCTGAAAGTGCGCAGAGATGCGTGCGTACAGGTCCCAGCAGTAGTAGTCGAAGCGGTCGGTGGCGGCAATGAGCGCGGCCACCTGCTCCGGCGTCTTCTGCTCCAGGAAGTGCAGTCCCGCCACGACGTCGGCCACCTGCACGCCGGTGTTGTCAATATAGTTCTGGACTTCCACCCGGCGGCCGAGCGCGCGCAGCATCCGCACGAAGGTGTCCCCGAGCACGGCGTTGCGCAGGTGACCGATGTGCGCCGCCTTGTTGGGATTGATATTAGTGTGCTCGACGATGATCTTGCCCCTCGCCGCCTCGGTTTCCTCCGCCGCCGGGAGAGCCGCCACGAGCGCGCGGCCGTACCAGCCGCGATCGAAGCGCACGTTGATGTAGCCGTTGCCCGCCGGCTCATAGCGCGCCACGCCGGGCACAGAGGGAAGCTCCCGGGCCAGTTCCGCGGCGATGGCGCCCGGCGCTTTGCGCCACTGCCGGGCCAGGTGAAAGGCGATGGGCAGAGCCACCTCGCCGAAGGCGGGCTGCCGGGGCTGCTCCAGCACGATGGGGATTTCCAGCCCGTGGCGCTCCTTCAGGTGTGCGGAGACACTCCGCGCCAGTTGTTTCTCGATACGGTGAAACACGGAATCACGAGTATAGCAGCGATCTGTTTCGGTGGATGTCCGCGCGCTCCCGCAACGCGTGCCGGTGACGCTTCACCGGTACGTCATGCGCTCCAACTCTTCCGGATACCGGTCCCCTTGCACCGGGATTTTGGAGGCCGCCTCTTCGATCTCGCGGACATCGTCCGGCGTCAGCTCGAGGGCCGCCGCGCCGAGGTTCTCTTCCAGTCGCTCCAGCCTCCGCGTGCCCGGGATCGGCACGATCCAGGGCTTGCGGGCGAGCAACCATGCCAGTGCGACCTGGGCAGGCGTGGCCTGCTTTCGCGCGGCGACGGCGCGCAACAGGTCCACCAGAGCCTGATTCGCCTTGCGCGCTTCGGCCGTGAAGCGCGGCACGACGTTGCGGAAGTCGGATTTATCGAACGTCGTGTGCTCATCAATCTTGCCGGTGAGGAATCCTTTGCCGAGGGGGCTGTACGCCACGAAACCGATTCCCAGCTCCTCTAGCGCGGGCAACACTTCGGCCTCCGGACGCCGCCACCACAACGAGTATTCGCTCTGCACGGCAGTGACGGGCTGGACCGCATGGGCACGGCGGATCGTTTGCACTCCGGCCTCGGAAAGGCCGAAGTGCCTGACCTTTCCTTGCCGAATCAGATCGCTTACCGCCCCGGCGACGTCTTCGATGGGGACCTGCGGGTCCACGCGGTGCTGGTAGAACAGGTCAATCGTCTCCACTCTCAGCCGCCGGAGGCAGCCGTCGGCTACCTGCCGGATGTGCTCGGGCCGGCTGTCCAGTCCAATCCAGGTGCGCTGCCCCGTGGGGTCGAGCTTGAATCCGAACTTGGTGGCGATCACGACCTGGCCGCGGAAGGGGGCCAAGGCTTCGCCCACCAGCTCTTCGTTGGTGTACGGCCCGTAGACTTCGGCGGTGTCGAAAAATGTGACACCACGTTCCACCGCTGCCCGAATCAGCGCGATGGCTTCGCCTTTGTCCATCGGCGTCCCATAACCGAAGCTCATGCCCATGCAGCCGAGCCCGATCGCAGAAACTTCCAGGCCGCTTTTCCCCAGTTGACGCTTCTGCAGGTAGTTCATGGGAGTCCTCATCTTAAGTTTTCCAAAACACGCACCAGTTCGTCACGATCGAAACGGGGAAGCGGCACAGCGCGGCTTCCGCCGATCAGCGTGCGGCCGGCCGCCGCCTCGACGGCGTCTGCGATATGCGCGGCTGGGATGTCCGCGGCCCGGAGCCGGTCCAACACCGCTGCCGCATCGGCGGGATCCACCGCGATCAGCAACGAGCCGGAAGCCAGCAGGCCGAGAGGATCGAGGCCGAGGGCTTGGCAGATTTGCCGGCAGGCGGCCAACACCGGAATGGCCTCCCGGCGGACCCTCAGCCCGATGCCCGCCGCATCCGCCATCTCGTGCAGGGCTGTCGCGAGCCCGCCTTCGGTCGGATCATGCATCGCATGGATCCGGGCGGCGGAACGGGCTGCACGTGCCGCGCCGAGAACGGAAATGCCGGGGCGGTCGAGCAGCGAGGCGGCGCAGGCCACCGATTCTGCATCTACGCCGCGCGCCGACAGCGCCTCGGCGTGTTCCCGCGCCAGCAGCGCCGTGCCCTCGACCGCAATCGCGCCGGCCAAGAGAATGGCGTCGCCCACCCGGGCGCCCGCCGTGTGCACCATGCTCTCGCGAGGCACCGTCCCGAGCAGGCAGCCCACCAGAACCGGCCGGTCCAGACCGGCGGTCACTTCGGTGTGGCCGCCCACCAGCGCGACCTTGATTTCCTCGCACGCGCCGCGGAGTTCCTCAAAGAGCCTCTCGACCGCCTCCTCGGGCGTCCCCTCCGGCAGCAGCGCCGTCACCAGCAGCCAGCGCGGTTCGGCTCCGACCGCCGCCAGGTCGTTGCTGTTGACGGCCAGCAGATAGCGCGCGGCGTCCTGGCGGGCAAAGGTGATCGGATCCGTTTTGGCCACCAGCAGCTCCGGCCCGCCGACATCGATCACCGCAGCGTCTTCGCCGATTTGCGGACCCACAACCACGGAGGGATCGCTGCGCGGAACCATAGAAAGAAGCCGGGCGAGGAGCCCGGCGGGCAGTTTCCCCGGAGCCAGCGTCACACGGATATTATTGGCCGAGCGGGAGTGCGGGCGACGTCGAGGAGAGCGTGCCGGCGGGCGTCGGGCTCCAGACCTGGCACAACCGATCGCGTCGCCCGCGCCGTGTCCGCCGGCTCGTGTCGCGCTGTGCTGCGCCGCACTGGATCTGTGCCGGCCGCATGAAGCCACTCAATCAGCCACCGCCCGTCTCGCAACCGCAGGATACGCGCGACCTGGTTGGAGGCCGGATCCGCTCTCAGCCCCGACGGCGCCAACAAATCGGTGCCATCCGGCGGCGCCAGAGCGATCTCCCGAACCAAGGCTCCCCCCGTGTCAAAGACTCGCACCACGCGCGACTGCGTAAGAACATGGTACACAAGCCCGCCTTCCACCCACGCCGCATCGAGCGACAGCACGTAGAATTGCCCCGTCGCGTCCACCGCGATTCTTTCGGGCGAGCCTTCAAGATCCAGCACCACGGTCGCGTTGTGGCCTCCGGTCCGCTCGAAGACGAAAACGCCGCTCTTGGCTCCCGGGCCGGATTTCCAGAAGTCTTTGGCATAAGATCCCGCCCCAGAGAAGGATCCCAATTGCGATTGCGCCTCCTCAGAACACCATAACCAGTCGTATCCTGTCGCGTCGAGGGTGTGAGGGTAGCTGGGAGCGCACTCCCCTTCGTAACACCAACTTCGCGGAAACAACTCACCCCGGCAGCGTGCCACAGAAGCTAAATTCGTGCTACCGTAGGGAGTCGGGACACCATGCATATTCCCGACGGCTTTCTTTCCGTCCCGGTCTGGGCCGGCCTGGCGGCGGTGAGTGTACCGCTGGTCGGCGTGGCGGCGCGAAAAGCGCAAGGCGAGATCCAGGAAAGCAGTGTTCCCCTGCTCGGAGTGATGGGAGCATTTGTCTTCGGCGCGCAGATGATCAACTTTCCGCTGGCGCCGGGCACGTCGGGACACCTGTTCGGAGGGGCGCTGCTGGCATGCACGCTCGGGCCGGCGGCGGCCGCGGTGGTCATGACAGCCATCCTGGCCGTGCAGGCGGTTGTGTTTCAGGACGGCGGCGTGCTGGCGCTCGGAGCCAACGTCTTTAATATGGCGCTGGCCGGAGTGGCGGCCGGCTATCTCCCCTACTGGGCTTGGGGGCGCGGCTCGAGGCCCGCGGCTGCCGTGGCTGTGGGCGGCTTCTTATCGGTCATCGCGAGTGCCTCTCTGGCTCTGGCGGAGCTCCGGCTGTCGGGGTTGCCCATCCCCGGCGCGGTACTCCCGTTGGCCTCCGGTCTGTTCGCCCTGAACGCGCTGGCGGAGGCGCTCATCACCTTCGTGGTGGTCGAGTCACTCGACCGGCTGCATCCCGGCTGGATTCGCCGCATGCAGGCGCCCCGGCCCGCGGTCGCGAAGTTGTTTCTGGCAGCTTCGCTGTTGCTGGCGGTCTTGGGAGTGGCAGTGGCTTCCGCGGCGCCGGACGGACTGGAGCGGCTCGCCGAGGACCTCGGCATCGCTCATCGGGCGCGAGTGTTGTGGGAAACCCCGCTGGCCGACTACGAAGCCCGCTTCCTTTCCGGAGGCTGGGTCCGGCAGGCCGCGGCGGCACTGGCCGGGATCGGAATCACCTGCGCGGTTCTGGTTGCCACTGCCAAACTGCTCCAACGCCGCAGGAGCGTCTAGTGCACCATTTGGTTTTGGACGAGTGGAGCCGGAAAAACAGCTGGATCCACGCCCGCGACCCGCGCGCCAAACTGGTTGCCGCCCTGGCCTTGGTGGTGGGAATCGGAACCTCTCCCGGAGCTCCAGCGCTGCGGTTCGGCGGCTATGCCCTGCTGCTCGGTGCAGCGGCCGCCTGCGCGGGTTTGCCTCTGGGGGGCACGCTGCTGCGCGCCTGCGTGGTGTTGCCCTTCGCGGCGGTCTTTGGCGCGATGGCTTGGGCGGCGGGGCATCCGGAGCAGGCCGTTGTCGTTCTGCTGAAGAGCTTTCTGTCGGCGTGGGTCATGGTGCTGCTGACCGCCACCACATCGCCGCCCGTTCTACTTCGCGCCATGGAGTCATTCGGCGTTCCCCATTTCCTGTTACTGGTGACCCACATACTCTACCGGTATCTGTTCGTAATTTCCGAACAGGCGCAGCACATGCGCTTTGCGGCAGCTTCGCGCGGAGGCGCCGGCTGGCGCTTGGGCCGAGGGGGTTGGCGAGCGGCCGCAGGCGCGGTCGCCACCTTGTTTGCGCGCTCCCACGCCCGCGCAGAAGCCGTTCATCGGGCCATGCTCGCGCGGGGGTTCCGCGGAGATTTTGTGCTGCTATCGCCGCTCCGCTTCCGCGCCGCCGATGGGCTGTTTGCCGCCTGGGCTGTGGCCACCGCCACCGCGCTGCGCATCCTGTGAAGGCGACGAGGACGTGGAACCGCTGATCGAAATTTCCGGGCTGCGCTTCCGCTACGAGGACGGCACGGAAGCCCTCGCGGGTGTGGAGTTCCGGCTGTACCCGGGAGAGAGCGTGGCCCTGCTGGGCCCGAACGGCTCCGGCAAGACCACCTTTGTGCTGCACCTGAACGGCCTGCTGCGGGGTGAGGGGCGGATCCGCGTCTGCGGACTGCCGCTCAGCCCCGACACCTTGCCGATCATCCGCCGCAAGGTGGGCATCCTGTTTCAGGATCCGGACGAGCAATTGTTCATGCCTACCGTACTCGAGGACGCAGCGTTCGGTCCCTTGAACCTCGGCCTGGATCCCTCAGAGGCCTGGCACGCGGCACGCGAGGCCCTGGCGCGCACGGGCATGGTGGCGGCCTGCGACCGTGCGCCTTACCACCTCAGCGCCGGAGAAAAGCGGCGGGCGGCACTCGCCGGTGTGCTGGCCATGAACCCGGAGATCCTGGTGCTCGATGAACCGACGACCTTTCTGGACCCGCCGGGCAGGCGTGATCTGGCGGAGCTGCTCCGCGCGCTGCCGCAGGCCAAGATCGTGGTCACACACGACACCGCCTTCGCCCGCGCGACCACCACTCGCGCCCTCTTCTTTGAGAAAGGCAGAATCGTGAGCGAGGGACCGACCGCCGAGCTCATCCGCCGCCTGGGCTGGGATGCAGGCCCGGCGCCCGCGGACTAGGCTTCCTTGGCTTTCGCCATCGCGGCGCGCTGTTTACGGTACTCGGCCCAGCGGCGCTTTTGCGCCAAAGCGATGCGCCGCCGCGCCGCCGCACTGAGCTGGCGCCGCTTCGCCGGTTTTGCCACGGTCGCCAGAATCGGAGCCGCTACCCGACCACGGCGGGCTCCCAGCATGGCGCGGATCTGCCGGATTTGTTCCTCGATCCTGTTGCGTTGCAGCTCCAACCCTTCCAGCGCTGCAACCAGGAAGGATCTATCTTGTAGCGTCTTGGCGACTTTGGGCATTTTGTCTCCTCAAACAACATCATCTAACGAACGGCAAATTTTGTCAAATTGTTTTCTCGGAATCGAGCAAAATAGTTACTGGTCCGTCGTTGATAAGCCGCACCGACATCACTGCCTGAAACACGCCGGTAGCCACTGGGACTCCGCGACGCCGCACCGCCTCCACAAAGTAATCGTAAAGCGGCCGCGCCGCATCCGGCGGCGCAGCCCGGTCAAAGCCCGGACGCCGCCCCTTGCGCGCGTCCGCATAGAGCGTAAACTGGGACACAATCAAGATACTGCCGCCCGCTTCCTTGACGTCCCGGTTCATCTTGCCAGTTTCATCCGGAAAAATTCGCAGCCCGGTGATTTTCTCGGCAAGGTACTCCGCATCGGCTCGTGTGTCCTCGCGGGAAATGCCCACGAACACCACGAGCCCGGAGCCGATCGCTCCGGCGACCGTTCCCTCGACCTCCACCCGGGCTTCACTCACTCGTTGCAGTACGACTCGCATCGTTGTCTAAGTCGGCCGTCCTCGGATTTGCTTCGCCCGGGCACTCCCGCAGGCCCTCCGCTGCCTGGCGCATCACGCCGCCCCGGCCCGGGCGCCCGTCTGATTCCCCAAGACCCGCCCGGGAGGTGATAGGTACTTCACCGACGATGGTACCAGCGGAACTTAGCGCTATGGGCGGTTGCGGTACTTTTCGTACAGTATGCGGTGTTTATTGTTCAGGTCCACTTCCTTGCCACGGATGAAAACCTGCTTGACCTGAGTGCGCACTTCCAGCGGATCGCCGTCGGTGACGATCAGATTGGCTATCTTGCCCGGCTCAATCGAGCCCAGCTCGGCACCCAGTCCCCAGATTTCCGCCGGGTAAAGTGTGACGCCCTTCAACGCTTCCTGGTAGGGCAGGCCGAAAGCCGCCGACGCAGCGGCTTGGTAAGGAAGGTTCCGTGAAAAGCTGCTGGAGTAGCTGGCAAAGGCGAAACGCACCCCGGCTTTATGCAACTCGGATGCAAGGGTAAACGGCTGGTCGTACGGGTCGTCTTCGTGCAGAGGAAGTTCCAGTACCCGGGGCAGAATCACGGGTACGTTGCGGGCCTTGAGCTCCGCAGCCACCTTGGCCGCATCCCGGGCGCCTGCCAGAATCATGCGAATTTTTTGTTTCTCGGCAAATGACAGCGCCTGCCGGATCTCGCGCTCGCGCACAGCCGTGACTACTACCGGTAGCTTTCCCTCCAAAACCGGCAGCATCGCCTCCAGCTTGAGATCTGGCTTGAAGTCCGCGGGAGGCGACTGTCTGGCGCGCTGGTAACGGCGCGCAGTTTCAAACCATTCCTCCAGCTGGCGTAACTGGGCCTGGTAGCGTTTCTGGGCTTCGGCGTACGGAATGCGACGACCCGGCGGTCCGGCCCGCTCCGCCGGAGTGAGGTCAATGGTCGGGAACTGGAGCACCATGGCGAGCGCCGGCCGGGCGGCCATCTCTTCCCAGGTCCAGCCGTCCAGGTGGATCAGCGCGGCCTGGCCGGAAAGAATGCCGCCTGCCGGAAGCACCACCGCCGAGGTGATCCCGTTGGCGCGCGTGACCGGGATGTGTTCGCTCGATGGGTTGATGGCGATGATGCTCCGCAACTGCGGCTTGAAATCGCCGAGTTCGCGCACGTCCACGGTTTCGCGCACGGAGGTGATTTCCGACAGGCCCAGGTCCGTGGCTGAATCGATCATCCCGGGATACAGATGCAGGCCCTTGGCCTCAATGACGCGAACTCCCTTCGGCGGCCGCAAGGCAGGGCCTACTTCCGCAATTCTGCCGTCCCGCACCAAGACGCTGCCGTTCGGGATGTCCGGACCGGACACCGTGTGCACGGTGGCGCCACGAATGACAAACGTCTGGGCCAAGGCCGGGGCGGCTGCCAGGGTCGCGGCCAGCCAGCGAAGCGCCGGTTTCATTGCGGCCTCCCGGTTTCACGCTCCCGCTGCGGTTGTTTCTTCTCCGCTTCCCGGGCTTTTTCCAGAAGCGCCTTGCGGCGCTGCTCGCGTTCCGGGCGCGCGCTCAGATCGCGGTCGCGGTCAAAATACAGTTCCCCGTCAATAAAAACCTTTTGTACTTTCGCATAACTGGACAGCGGATGCCGGTCGAACAGGACCAGATCGGCATCTTTGCCCGGCTCGATGGAGCCCACGCGGCTGTCAATCTCCAGCTGGCGCGCCGGGTTGATGGTAATCAGGCTCAGAGCTTCGTCCTCGGTCAATCCCCCGTACTTAATGGCCTTTGCTGCTTCGGTGTTAAGCCGGCGCATGAGTTCGGCCGAATCGGAATTGAGCGAAACCAGCACCCCTTTGCGCAACATGAGCGCCGCGTTGTAGGGGATCGCGTCCCATGCTTCGATCTTGTAGGCCCACCAGTCGCTGAACGTCGACGCTCCGGCCCCGTGGGCTGCGATCTCCTTTGCCACTTTGTAGCCTTCGAGCACATGCTGGAGGGTCTTGATGCGAAAACCGATCTCTTCGGCCAGCCGCAGCAGCATCAGGATTTCGTCGGCGCGGTAGCAGTGGGCATGCACCAGCCGCTTGCCTTCCAGCACCTCGACCAGCGGCTCCAGCCGGAGGTCCCGGCGCGGCGGAATGGCGTTCTCCCCCCGCTGGACCTTTTCCTGATACTGCCGCCAGGACTCCCGGTAGGCCCTGGCTTCCATAAAAGCCTGCCGGATCACATCCTCGACGCCCATGCGAGTGGCGGGATAGCGCCGCTGGCGCCCCTCGACCGGCGCATAGCCCTGTCGCTTGGGGTTTTCTCCCAGCGCAAATTTGATCCCAGGTTTGGCGCCTTCAAACAACAGGCCGCGTGCATCTTTGCCCCAACGCATCTTGATCACGACACACTGGCCCCCGATGGCGTTGGCGCTGCCGTGAAGGATGTTGGCCGTGGTGACCCCGCCGGCCAGCGCGCGGTAGATGGCGATATCTTCCGGGTCCAGCACGTCCTCGATCGAGACCATGGAGGACACCGAGATACTGCCTTCGTTGATGCTGTCGGCGGCGATGTGGGAGTGGCAGTCAATGATGCCCGGCATGAGATACTGCCCGCCGGCGTCGATCACCCGGGCGCCGGGAGGCACCAGCGTCTTTTCGCCCGCCTCGGCGATCTTGCCGTCGCGGATCACCACGGAGCCCCGGAAGCTGCCTCGCGTCACGGTCAGCACGTGAGCGTTTTGGATGACCACCGGCGGCCCGGCCGCGTGCAACAGGCAACTCGCGGCCGCCACACACCACCATGTTCGGCTCATTGTTGTCGCGCCTCCTCTCTGGACTCCGGAACGGGCTGGTACTTCTTGCCGTCCACAAAGACGTATTTGATCTCGGTATTTTCCTGAAACAAATCTCCCCCGGTCACAACGAGGTTGGCAATCTTGCCGGGCTCGATGCTCCCCAGGCGGTCGGAGAGACCATAAATTTCCGCCGCATGCAGGCTGAACGCCCGGACGGCATCCTCTTCGGAGAGCCCCGCGTTCAAAGCCCGGCGTAAGGCCCTCAATAGTTCGCGGCGGTTGGTGAGGCCGCCAGTCGAGAAGGCAAAACGCACTCCCGCCTTGGCCAAAGCCGCCGGCGTCGAAGGCGCTTTCTCGCGCAGCTCGAGCACACGCAGGCTCTCTGGCACGTCCGGATCGGCGTCGCGGTCACGCTCCGGCCACTTTAGGCTGACCACCACGGGCACGCCCGACTCCCGCAGCAGTTCGGTGACGCGCCAGGCCTCATGACCGCCGTACAGCACGGGACTGCGCTTGATCTCCGCCGCCAGGCGCAACATGCGGGCGATTTCCACGGCGGTGGAGGCCGGCAACAGCACGCGTGGGGCGGCCAGCACGCCTTCCAAGGCGCGGTCGTACTCCGGCCGGCGGAGCCCGGCAGGGTTGCGGGCATAGATCTCCCGGGCTTGCTGGTAGTGGTCCGCGTCGAGGAATGTCTGGCGGATGTAGGCAATCGCGCCCATCAGGGAAGCCGGAAAGGTGCCGCGGCGCGTCGCCAGACTGAGATAAAGGCCGGCTGACGGGCTGAGAACCATCTGCCCCGCCTGGTTGCCCGCCAAAGCGATCACGGCTCCATGCCCGCCGAGAATGCCCCGCGTCGGGAAGATCGCCGCTGCGGTAAAGCCTGCGTTGCGCGCGGTCTCGATTCTCCGGTCCGAGGGATTCAGCAGATCGGCCGCGCGGACCCAGGCGGCGTTGATCGGCGCCTCGTCGGGCCGCGCTGCTTCCGCCGCCGGGCGAGCCTCCTCCCGGCGTTGGCCCGTCGCGGTTGCCGGAGGCTCGGGCAGCCCCACCGAACTGAGTCCGTCAATCAGCCCCGGATACACCGTGAGGCCCTCGGCCTCGATCACCCAGGCTTCGGGTGGAACCGACGGCTGAGCGCCCACGTCTACGATGAGCCCGTCGCGCACGATCACCGTCGCCCGGTCCAGAATCGGCCCTCGCCCGGTGATCACGCGCGCCCCGCGGATCGCATACACGTCCGGCGCCTGGCCCGCGAGCGGCAGGGCTATCAGCACCGCCGTCAGAATCTTACCCGTCAGTTGCATGATGACCCGCTATACTGTAAATTCCTCTGCGCCGCATGGCGGCTCGAAAACAAGCAATTCTATACGAAGACGCAGGCGTCAGCATCCGGGAGGCCGACCGTGCCGTGGCGCAGATCCGCCGCCTCGCACGGCGAACCTTCACTCGCGGGGTTCTGACCGATATTGGTTGCTTCGGGGCCGGATACCGGCTGAGCGGGTGGAAGGATCCTGTGCTGGTGAGTTCCGCCGACGGAGTCGGAACCAAGCTGAAAGTGGCCTTCCTTGCCGGCCGGCACGACACCGTAGGCGAGGACCTGGTCAACCACTGCGTCAATGACATCGCGGTGCAGGGAGCGGAGCCGCTGTTCTTCCTGGATTATTTCGCCACAGGCAAGCTCGACGCCGGTGTGGCGGCGCAAGTGGTGGCCGGACTGGCGCGGGGCTGCCGCCGCAACGGGTGTGCTCTCATCGGCGGGGAAACCGCCGAGATGCCCGGCTTTTACGCCGACGGCGAATACGACCTTGCCGGATTCATTGTCGGAGCCGTCGAGCGCGCCTGCTTGCTGACCGGACGCACCATCCAACCGGGCGATGTATTGCTCGCCCTTCCGTCCACGGGGCTGCACACCAACGGCTACTCGCTCGCCCGGAAGCTTCTGTTCGAACTGGGCGGCTATCGTCCCGAAACCTTTGTCCCGGAGCTGGGCTGCACGGTAGCCGAGGAGCTTCTGAAGATCCACCGCAGCTACCTCAAGCCGCTGCGCACGCTGGCGGCCAAGGGACTACTAAAAGGAGCAGCCCACATTACGGGCGGCGGCATTACGGAAAACGCCCCCCGCATGCTGCCCGCGGGCTTGGCGGCGGAAATCAACACCCACTCCTGGAAGGTGCCCGCCGTGTTCGAATGGCTCCGCCGTCTGGGCAACATCCCCGAGGACGACTGGCGCCGGACCTTCAACCTGGGTGTGGGCATGATCCTGGCCGTGGATGCCGGCCGGGTGGGGCAAGCCCGGCGCCTGCTCGATCGTCTGCGAGAGCCGCACTGGGAGGTCGGCCGTGTCATCCGGCGGCCCCGCGGCGCCACAACACGGGTCCTTTATCAATGAAGCGCCTTGGTATCCTCCTGTCGGGACGCGGTTCGAATTTCGAAGCCATCGCCGACAATGTCGCGGCGGGCAAGATTGATGCCGAAATCGCCGTAGTGATCTCCAACCGGCCGGAGGCTCGCGGGTTGGAGATTGCGCGGCAGCGCGGCCTGAACGCCGTCTGTATCCCTTCACGAGGCATGGAGCGGGAGGCGTATGACCGGCTGGTGGTCGCCGAACTGAAAAAGCATCAGGTGGACCTGGTGTGTCTGGCGGGCTTTATGCGGATCCTGAGTGCTTATTTCATCCGCGAGTTTCCCTACCGGATTCTGAACATCCACCCGGCCCTGTTGCCGTCGTTTCCCGGGCTGGATGCCCAGCGGCAGGCCCTCGAGCACGGCGTCAAGATCACCGGCTGTACGGTCCATTTTGTGGACGAGCACCTGGACGCCGGACCGATCATCCTCCAGGCCGCCGTACCCGTCCTCGATGATGACACCGTCGAGACCCTTTCGGCACGCATTCTCAAGGAGGAGCATCGCATCTACAGCGAGGCCATCCGCATCGTGCTTTCGGGCAACTTCCGCATCGAAGGACGCCGGGTGATCCTCACCCGGCAACCGGCCTAGCGTCCCAGCCGTCCAGTCGCCACTCCGGTGTGCGTTGCACTCCGCCGTTTTACGGTGCTATCATCCGTAGTTGCCAGCCCCGACGAGCGGCGAAGACTTCGTGTGCCTGGGCGGGGAGGGCCGGCGCGGACGGGTGGCCGAGCGGTTAATGGCAGCAGACTGTAAATCTGCCGCCCCTTGCGGGCTACGGAGGTTCGAATCCTCCCCCGTCCACCAGTCGTAAAGGTGAGGCTGAGCCGATGTAGCTCAGTTGGTAGAGCGCGTCCTTGGTAAGGACGAGGTCACCGGTTCAATCCCGGTCATCGGCTCCAGAGTTTTCCGAGTCTTCGAACAAAATCAGTACAACTCAACGGAATCCGGCGGAGGTCATCCCACCCGCCGTACGAGAGAGAGACTATGGCCAAGGAGAAATTCGATCGCAGCAAGCCGCACGTCAACGTAGGGACGATCGGGCACATTGATCACGGCAAGACGACGCTGACGGCGGCGATCACGCGGGTATTGTCGAAGAAGAACCCGC
>JBBIJF010000021.1:0-75162 GCA_037446115.1 Acidobacteriota bacterium
CCCGCAGGTTGACGAACTTCACCCCTTTGACCACCCGGCCCGCCGTGACGTCCAGACACGGAATGATGCGTTTGGCCAGCACCGCTTACAATTCGACGAAGTTGCGCAGGATGCGCAGTCCCAGCGCCCCCGACTTCTCGGGGTGAAACTGCACTCCGAATACGGGGGGCGCCTCGAGCACCGCCGTGTAGGGCACCCCGTAGGTGCACGCTGCCGCCGCCTCGGCAATCAACGGGACATAGTAGCTATGAGCGAAATAGACGTAAGGCCGTGCCCCCACTCCGGCCAGCAGGCGCGAGCCGCGCTCCACGCTGAGCTCATTCCAGCCCATATGCGGCACACGCACCCCGGCCGGAAACCGCCGCA
The DNA here is from genome assembly GCA_037446115.1 of Acidobacteriota bacterium. Taxonomy (GTDB): domain Bacteria; phylum Acidobacteriota; class Terriglobia; order Bryobacterales; family Bryobacteraceae; genus JANWXD01. The sequence goes on from JBBIJF010000021.1 coordinate 367, forward strand.
CCACCCCGTCGAACAGCCCCAGACCCTCCGCCTCCGGCGCCTCCTCGCTCGCACGGAACAGTGCTTGAAGACCAAGGCAGATTCCCAGAAACGGCACTCCCGCGCGGATGCGCTCCGCCAAGGCTTCGCGCACGCCCATTCCCCCGAGCGCCCGCATCATCTGGCCGAAGTGCCCTACGCCCGGTAGGATGATCTTGGACGCCCGTTCGAGTCCTGCCGCATGCCGCACCAGGCTGTAGTCGGCTCCGAGGGCCGCCAGGGCGTTTTGCACGGACCGCAGGTTCCCGGCGCCGTAGTCGAGGATTGCAATCATAGCAGCCCTTTGGTGGACGGCAACTGCCCTCGCAGACGCTTGTCCTTCGAGCAGGCGTAGCGCAGCGCCCGCGCAAAGCACTTAAACAGCGCCTCCACTTTATGGTGACTCGAACGCCCGTACAGCACCTTGAGATGGACGTTCGCCCCGGCATGCGCCGCAAAGCCACCGAAGAAATCCTCGAGCAGCTCGGTTTCCAAATCACCCACCTTGCGCACGCGCAGCAGATCTTTGTAAACCAGACAGGGCCGGCCGGAAAGGTCCACCGCCGCCACTGCCAGGGTCTCATCCATGGGCATGACGAAGTAGCCCGCGCGGTTGATCCCGCGCCGGTCGCCGAGCGCGTGTGAGAAAAGCTGGCCGAGCACGATGCCGGCATCTTCTACGGTGTGGTGCTGGTCCACGTCCAGATCGCCTCGTACCTCCAGCTCCAGATCGAAGGCGCCGTGCCGCGCAAAAAGCTCCAGCATGTGATCCAAAAACCGGATGCCTGTCGCGATCCGGTAGCGCCCGCGGCCGTCCAGATTGAGCCGGCCGCGGATCTGCGTTTCCGTCGTGTTGCGCTCGATGCGGGCCGTCCTCATCGGGCCAGAACCTCCGGCAGGCCGTTGACGTCTTCGAGCACCGCGAAGGCCCCCTCGGCGGCAAGCAACGCCTCCAGCTCTGCACGCCGCGGATTCTGCCTTGCCGCGATCCCGACGAACGGCACTCCTGCCGCTCGTGCGGCGCGGGCGTCGTCCACCGTATCACCCACGTACACCAGACCCGACGCTCCCGTCAGCTCCCGGATTCGCAACAGTCCTTCCGGCGCGGGCTTGCCCTGGCGCACGTCGTCGCTCCCGATGACGGGATCGAACGCGATACCGCGCGCGAACCGCTCGAGCGTCAGCTGCGCCTCCCGGTGCGGCCGGCCCGTAAAAATCGCCAGCCGGCATCGCCCGGCGAGCGTCTCCAGAAGCCCGGGGCGCGGAATCCAGCGCTCCCGCAGAATCCAGCCGTCCCCGCCGGAGCCCAGGAACAGGGACTGGAAGGCTGCCACGACGGTGTCGTACTCCACCGCGACGCCGGCGTCGAGAATCAGCTTGTGCGTCAGCTCCCAGTCGTTGTTCCACCCACCCGCATTTTTCAGGTCCTGGATCGCCTCGTGGGAAACCTCGCGGCCTGTGAAGCGCTTCACGGTCTCGCGGATGGTCTCACGGTAGGAGGCCGTGACGTCCACCAGCACTCCGTCCATGTCGAAGACGAGCACCTCGGCGCTCATCGCCAGATCTCCTCCAGCACCGCCAGAAACCGCTGCATCTGATCGCGCGTCCCGACCGTGACCCGCACGCAGCCCGGCAGCTCGTAGCTGCGGTCGCGCACCAGCACGCCCCGCTCCCTGAGGCGCTCGCGCACCTCCGCGGCCCGCGGGCCGGCCTCGAACAGCACGAAATTGGCCTGACTCGGAAAATAGCGAATTCCCAGGCGTTCCAGCCCCTCGCACAGCAGCTTGCGCGCTGCCAGGGCCTCCTCCACATATGCGCGCACATATTCCTGGTCCTTGACCGCCTCACATGCCGCCAGCGCCGCCACCACATTGACGCTATAAGGCGACTGGCCTTTGTGCAGCGCCGCGATGTTCGGCTCCTGAGAGAAGATGCAGCCGGCGCGCAGCCCGGCCAGACCGTACACCTTCGAAAAGGTGCGGCTCACGAACAGATTCGGAGCTTCGGCCAGAAGCCCGAGAGCCGTCACGCCGCTGAATTCGTAATACGCCTCGTCCACCAGCACGGCCGCCCGGGGAGCTTGCGCGAGAATCCGACGGATCTCTTCCAGCGTCACCCCGGTCCCGGTAGGATTGTTCGGGTTGGCGATCAGCACGGCGCGCGTTTCCTCGCCGAGAGCCTCCAGCACTTCTTCGGTCGGGAAACTCAGGTCCCGGCTGCGGTAGGGGATCTCGCGTACGCGAGCACCGGCTGCTTCGGCGTAAAAACGGTACATGGCATAGGACGGCTTGAGCACGAGGACCTCATCGCCGTCTTCGACGTAGGTATGGACGACGAGCTGAATCGCCTCGTCCGTCCCGTTGGTGAGCAGCATCTGTCCGGGCGCTACGCCGAAGTGCGATGCGAGCGCGTGCAAAGCCTCCTCGTACTCGGGATAGACTGCAAGCTGTTCCCGGCTCAGGCGCTGCCTGAGAAACTCGACCACGCGCGGCGAGCAGCCCAGCGTATTTTCGTTGAAATCCAGACGCAGCTTGCCCTGCCGCCCGGCGGTAGGCGGTGCATAAGGGGCCATGCGCAGAATGGCCTGCCGCGGCCGGAGCGCGGGCTCCTTCACGTCAACGCTTTCGCTCATCCAGACGCACCTCCACGGAGCGCGCGTGCGCTTCCAGCCCCTCGGCCCGCGCCAGCGTCGTGATCGCGGGAGCCAGCCTCTTCAAAGCGGAGGCGTTGAGCTCCTGCACCGAGATGACCTTGACAAAGTCGGCGGCCGACAACCCGCCTCGGACGCGCGCATAGCCGGAGGTCGGCAGTACGTGATTGGGGCCGGAGGCATAGTCGCCGGCCGCCTCCGGGCTGGCCGGCCCGATAAACACGCTCCCGGCGTTGCGCACGCCTCCGAGCAGCGACCGGTCCGGGATGCTCAGATGTTCCGGCGCATATGCGTTGGCAAACTCCAGGGCCTGTTCCAGGCTCCGCACCAGCACGATGGCGCTGTTGCGCTCGATGGCCGCACGGGCGGTGGCAGCCGTGGGTAGCGTTTCGAGCTGCCGCTCGATTTCCGCTGCAACGGCCCGCGCCAGGGACTTCGACGTGGTCAACAGAATCGCGGCGGCGTCTTCGTCGTGCTCGGCCTGAGCCAGCATGTCTGCCGCCAGAACGCGCGCTTCACCCTCGGCGGCAAGGATGACGATTTCCGTCGGGCCGGCGATGAAATCAATCGCCGCTTCTCCGGCCAACAGCTTCTTGGCCGCCGCCACGTAGATGTTGCCGGGACCTACGATCCGCTCCGCTCGGGGAACCGTCTGCGTGCCGAAGGCAAAGGCGGCGATGGCCTGAGCGCCCCCGATGCGGAAGAAACGTTCCAGTCGCAGGAAGTGCGCCGTGGCCAGCACCTCGCGGGCGGGTTTGGGCGACGCCGCCGCGATCGTCCGCACGCCGGCCACCTGCGCCGGAACCACCGTCATCAGCAACGTGGAGGGCAGCGGATGGCGCCCGCCGGGCACGTAGGCCGCCACCGAATCGAGCGGCCGTACGATCTGCCCCGCGCGATGCCCATCCGGAAATTTCATCCAGAACTCGGCCGGCACCTGGCGCTCCGCAAAGCGCCGGATGTTGCGATGGGCGGAGTCCAGGGCGGAGAAAAACGACGCCCCGGCGTCTTCGCAAGCCTGCACCATCTCCCGCCGCGAGACCTCGAGCGGCCGGTCTCCGAGGCCGTCCAGACGGCGCGCATGGGCCACCAGAGCCGCGTCGCCCCGCCGGCGCACGTCTTCGAGAATGGGCCCCACCACCCGCTCCGCCTCAGCCAGCCGCACCCCACGCCGCGCGAGCAAGCCCTGAGCCTCCCTGTGCCTGAGGATGCGAATCATGACTTTGCCTGCTACATGACGATCTTGTTCAGCGGATACTCCACGATCCCCTGCGCGCCGGCTTCCTTGAGCCGCGGGATGATCTCCCGGACCGTAAACTCATCCAGAATCGTGTTCACCGCCAGCCAGTCCTCGTCGCTCAAATGCGACACCGTGGGCTTCTTGAGGGCGGGCAGCACGGCCAGCACTTTCGGCAAATCGTCTTTATGCACATTCAGCATCAGGCCGACTTTGCCCAGCGCATTCATCGCTCCTTCGAGCAGCATGCGGATGTCTTCCAGCTTGCGCCGCTTCCACGGGTCGTTCCACGAGGCCTGGTTGGCGATCAGCTGCGTGTTGGATTCGAGCACCGTGTCAATAATCCGCAGTTTGTTGGCCCGCAGCGACGCGCCCGTCTCGGTCACCTCCACGATGGCGTCGGCCAGCACCGGCGGCTTGACCTCCGTGGCGCCCCAGCTGAACTCCACCTTGGCGTGCACGCCGTGCAAGGCCAGGTAACGGCGCGTGGTCGCCACCAGCTCGGTGGCAATGATTTTCCCCTCCAGGTCGCGGACGCTCTGAAAGGGCGAGCTTTCCGGGACGGCCAGAACCCAGCGCACCTTGCCGAAGCTCTGTTTGGCGTAGATCAGATCCGCCACCGTGACCACCTGAGCCTCGGTCTCCTCCACCCAGTCGCGTCCCGTCAGACCGGCGTCCAGGACGCCGTCCTCCACATAGCGCGCCATCTCCTGGGCACGGATGAGCATGCACTCGATCTCCGGATCATCAATCGCGGGGAAGTAGGAGCGGTTTCCCGTCGTGATGTTGAAGCCCGCCCGGCGGAACAGCTCGATCGTGGCCTGCTCCAGGCTTCCTTTGGGAATCCCCAGCTTCAGCGTCATCGCGGTTCCCCGTATACGGCGGCCGGGTCGTAGGCCCGGGGCTCGGCTTCCACCCAGCGCCCGTGGTCGAGCCGCCGGTAAAAGCAGCTCCGGTAGCCGTTGTGGCACACGCCCGGTCCGAGCGCCTCCACGCGCAACAGCACGGCGTCCTGATCACAGTCGGTGGCGATCTCCTTTACCAGCAGCCGGTGGCCCGACGTTTCCCCTTTGGTCCACAGCTTTCCGCGCGAGCGGCTGTAGAAGGTCGCGTAGCCGGTCTCGACCGTCCTGCGGAACGCCTCCTCGTTCATGAACCCCACCATCAGCACCTGGCCGCTCGAGTGGTCCTGCACCACCGCCGGCGCCAGCCCGCCGAGTTTACCGAAATCTATGTCCATGTTCGACACCAACAGAAAAGCCCGCCGGAACTCTGGCGGGCCCTCTCTCCTCAACTCGCTTGGAATGGATGGCTCTTGAGTCAGCCCGCCGCGTCCGGCCCGGGCCGGTGATGGTGATGGCGCGCTGCGGCGGGCAGAATCGTCATTGAACTTGTTAGTATACCAGAGCCGGGCTGTCAACCGGCGACAATCAACTCCGCTGCGTTTAGGAGGTTGGAGCGATGGCATTGCTCTCAGTGCGCTATCTGCACGTCCGCGGGACCGACCGGACGGCCCCGTGCTCGATGCGCGGGCTGCGCTTTCTCAGGCTGCTTTGTCTGGGAGCGGTCTGGGCCGTATGCGCGCCCGCTCAGCAACCGCCGGCCAAACTGCAAGCCCTCATCATTACCGGGCAAAACGTGCATGACTGGCGCGCGGTCACCCCGGAGTTGCGCCGCATCCTGGAAGAGACCGGGCGGTTCGAAGTGCGCGTCACAGAAGAGTTTCGCGGCGCCGGACCGGAAACCCTCGCCCCTTACGATGTGGTCGTGTTGAACTATTACGACCGCCGCCGGCCGGAGCTGTGGTGGGGCGAACGCGCCCAGAATGCGCTGCTGGATTTCGTCCGCTCCGGCAAAGGCCTGGTCGTGTACCATTTCTCGCTGGCCGCCTTTGACGGCTGGACGGAATACGAACGGATGTGCGGCGGCAACTGGCGTCCCAATCAGGGCCACCACTCCCCGCCGCACGATTTCGTCGTCGAGATCAAAGATCCGGATCATCCCGTCACGCGCGGCCTCAAGAAGTCCTTGCCCCAGCCCAAAGACGAGCTCTACGCCAACCTCAAGTGGCAGCCGGAAGGCAGCTTCCATGTGCTCGCCACAGCCTGGGATGACCACGCTCTGTACCAGGGCAAGGCTCGCCAGCCGACCCCCGGACCGGGCCTCCACCACCCCATGCTCTGGACGGTGAACTACGGCAAGGGGCGGGTCTTCGTCACGGCTCTGGGGCACGACGCCGCCGCGGTGAAGACGCCGAGCTTCATTACCACCTTCACCCGCGGCACCGAATGGGCCGCCACCGGCACCGTGACGATTGCCCCACGGCCGGAAACCGCAGAATAACCCCGGCGCCGAATCGGCAGATCCGCCTGCGCGGAAAGGTGCGGCACGCTCGCCGCTTCCGCTGTCCGATCTCCCTAAATTTCCGCGAAGATCCGACCGATCAAGACCCTTAGCGCCCTGGCTGCGAGTGTATGCGCTCAACAGCATGGTTTCCCGCTGGATTTCTGAGACGCTGCAAGTCGGGAGAGCATAATCGGCCTGACGGCAGGCATGACAGGGAAGCGCTGCCCTCCGGGGCCGCTCCGTCCGTTCTGGCCCTCAAGATCGGGCTGCCGTTGTTGGCCCTGACCGCCGGGACCCTGCTCAGTCTGGGGGCGTTGTCCTGGTTTCTCTACCAAACCTCGAGCGACGCGCAGTTTCTCAGCGTGGCGGCGCAGCAGCGGCTTCTTGGGCGGGAGATCTATCGCTATGTCCAGCGCCTGGGCGCCGGGCTGGAGGCAAACCAGAGATCCTTGCTCGAAAGGATGGAAAAGTTCGAGGAGGCCCTGAGGCTAATGGAGCGTGGGAGCGAAACGGCGGATCAGAAACCGGCTCCGGCCCCCGCGGAACTGCAGGACGAGATCGCCGCCGTCAAACAGGCTTGGTCTCAGCTCAAAGGTCCCTTGCGGTGGATCGCCGGTCTTCCGCCCCGGGATTCTTCCGCTCCGGAGGCGCTGCGGGCCGTCGAGGCGCGCATTCCGGCCCTCAACCGGAGCGTCCGCCAGCTGGTGGACGCTTACCTCGATCGGGCGCGCCGCCTCAGGCGCCAAGCCTTCCGCACCTTGGCGGCAATCTCCGCACTGAGCCTCCTGCTGCTTGTGATGAGCCTGTGGACCACTCGGCGCTTCATCCTCCGGCCGCTACGGCTCATCCAGGAAGGCATCCACCACATCCGGCAAGGCGATCTCTCGCACCGAGTCCCGGTCGTGACCCGGGACGAACTGGCCCTGGTGGCCAGTTCCTTGAATGCCATGGCTGAGCAGATCGCCCGCATGCTCGAGTCCGCGCGGGAGGAGGAAAAACGGTTTCGCGCCCTGTTCGAGGACGCCCCGGTGGCGTATCACGAAATTGACGCCCACGGCATCGTGCGCCACGTCAACCGCGCCGAGTGCGCCATGCTGGGCATTGAACCCGGGGAAATGCTCGGCCGGCCCATCTGGGAGTTTGTCGCTCCCCAACAGCGGGCTCTGAGCCAAGAAGCCGTCCGCAAAAAACTTTCCGGCCGGCTGCCGCTGGTTCCCATCCAGCGGGAGTATGTACGCGCCGACGGCAGCCGGCTCACTGTCGAGATCCACGAGAGTCTGATCCGGGATGCCGAGGGAGCCATTGTGGGGATCCGCTCGGTCATGCTGGACATCACTGCGCGCAAGCAGGCCGAAGAAGCCCTCCAGAAAGCCAAGGAAGCCGCTGAAGCGGCGGCGCAGGCCAAAAGCCAGTTCCTGGCCAACATGAGCCACGAGATTCGCACGCCCCTCAGCGGCGTCATCGGCATGACCAGCCTGCTGTTGGACACGCCCCTGACGCCCGAGCAGCGGCGTTATGTAGAGATCCTCCGTGGCAGCGGTGAGGCACTGCTGGGCGTGGTCAACCAGATCCTGGATTTTTCCAGAGCCGAGGCCGGAAAACTCGCCCTCTCCGATGTGGCCTTCGACCTTGCCGACGCCGTCGAAGGCGCTGCCGAACTCGTGGCCGGCCAGTGCGACGCCAAGGGGCTGGAGCTCTCCGTCTACCTTCCCACCGGATTGCCCGGACGCCTGCGCGGCGATCCCGAACGCGTGCGGCAAGTCCTCGTCAACCTGCTGGGCAACGCCGTCAAGTTCACGGAACAGGGTGAGGTGGCCGTGGAGGTGACCTGCGAGCAGGAAGACCAGCGCTACTTCATACTGCGATTCTCCGTGCGCGATACGGGTATCGGCCTTCCGCCGGATGCGGAGAAGTGGCTGTTTCAACCCTTCATGCAGGCCGACGGCAGCGCTGCAAGAAGGTTCGGCGGCGTGGGTCTCGGACTGGCCCTCTCCAAGCAACTCGTCGAGCTCATGGGCGGCCGGATCGGCGTCGAGAGCCAGGAGGGCCGCGGCTCCGTGTTCTGGTTCACCGCCCGGTTCGAGAAGCCTTCCGAGTGCGAAACACGATCCGGCGAAGCTCTCGGACACCTCGCCGGCGCCCGCGTGTTGGTCGTGGATGACAATGCGACGACCCGTTCCGTTCTGTGCCGCTACCTGAACTCCTGGCAGGCGCGCTCGCGCGAAGTCTCCTCCGCCGCTCAAGCGCTGGCCGAAATGCGGCGCGCGGCGCAGTCGGGCGAACCATGCCAGCTCGTCATCGTGGATGTGCGGATGCCGGAAACGGACGGGCTCGAGTTGACAAAGGCTATGCGTGAGGACGCGCTGCTCCGCCGGACGCCGGTGGTGCTTCTGGCGACTTTGGAAGACCTGCGCGGCGGGGACCTGGCCCGCAAGTACGGCGCGGCCGCTTGCCTGGTCAAACCGGTGAAGCGCGCACAGCTGCTCCACTGCGTGGCCGCCATCCTGGCCGAGCAGGCGCCCCAGAGCGCCCGTCCTGGCGAGCGCCCCCACGAGGTGATCCCTCCCCAGCCGACTACCGCAAAGCGCCCTGAAAGCCGGCGCATCCTGGTGGCGGAGGATAACCCTGTCAACCAGCTTGTGCTGCTGCAATTACTGGCCCGGTTAGGATACTCTGCCGACGCAGTGGCCAATGGGAAGGAAGCGATCGAGGCCGTCTGCCGGGGCGGCTACGATCTGGTTCTCATGGACTGCCAGATGCCGGAGATGGACGGCTTCGAGGCCACCGCCCGCATTCGCGAAGCCGAAAAGCAGACACGCCTTCGCCGTACGCCGATCATCGCCGTGACCGCACACGCGATGGCAGACGACCGCGACAAGTGCCTGAAGGCTGGAATGGACGACTACCTCTCCAAGCCCGTCGCACCCAACTTGCTCGCGGAGGTCCTGGAACGCTGGGCAGGTGCCGAGCGCCGGCTGGAACCCACCGCCACACCGGCGGAGACCTTCCAGTCCGGGCTCGGAAGTCCGGCGCTTTGATAGCTCCGCCTCCGGCGGAACACCGGGCCGGCGGAAATCGTACCCCTGTGTGAGGACAGGGTCATGTACTGCACGCAATGCGGCTTCAAGCTCCGGGAAGAAGACGTCTTCTGCGCTCGCTGCGGCGCAGCCACCCGCCCGGACGCCGTGCGAAGGGACGGCACCGGCCGCCGGCGGCTCGTGCGCGTCCTTGCAGAAAAGAAGATCGCAGGCGTCTGCGCAGGCTTTGCGCGATACTTCGACGTGGACGTCGTGCTGATCCGGGTGATCTGGCTGGCGGCCGCGCTCACTACCGGCGTGGGTTTTATCGCGTATCTTGTGGCGTGGATCGTCATGCCCAAAGAGCTGCCCGCCGAGAGAGTCGCTCCGCTCGAGGCCGACGCGGTACCGGAGTCTTCGAACTGACCGGGGTCCCGGCTAGGCGGCGCCGAGATGTCGCGCCAGGAACGGCAAGCCCTGCTTGCCGTGAAACTCGTGAGGCCCGGCAAAGATCTCCTGCTCCACGTTCCCCTCCGCCCCGAAAACTTTATAAATTTCCCGGACGCGCTGGAAGCTGGCGCGGCTGGCCTCGATGGGGAAAATATCGTCTTGCTCGCCGGATTCAACAAAAAGGGCGCGGGGAGCGATGAGCCCTGCAATGTCGTACATCTCGGCCCAGTTCAAGATGCCCGGTACGTAGTTGTCCATGCAGTGCGCCAGACTCAGAATGCTGTCCCGGAACGTGTTCAGGTAGCCGCTCACGAGTGCGGCACGAATCCTCGGTTCCAGGGCGGCCGCAAACAGCGTGCACGTACCCCCTCCGGAAATTCCCATGCAGCCGGCGCGGCGGGCATCCAGCTCCGGCCGCATTTCAACCCAGTCCAGCGTGCGCATGACGTCCCAGACACGCCAGCCGATCATAGTCTGGCCGAACAGGAGCGCCGCGCCGGCCGCCGGCTGGCAGGCGCTGGTCGACAGCCCGCGCTTCTTGGTGCGTGGATCGCGGCGGCATCCGAAGGCCAGCGGCTCGATGGCCACCGCCGCCATACCGTGCTCGGCCACCTGGATGGCGAAGTCGTGCTGGTAGCCGGATTTCTCCGTCCGTTCCCGGCCCTTGTCGTCAATGCCCACGATATCGTCCACACCCCGTCCGTGCCCCGGAATACAGATGACGGGAGCATAAGGAGGCGCCACGTGCTTCGGCGTAAGCAGATAGCCGAGCACCATCAGTCCCGGACGGCTCGTAAACACGAATTTCTCGCGCCGGTAGCGGTCGAACTCGCGCACCTCCAGCGTCTGCGGCGCAAGCGGCGGCCGCTGGCCGGGAAATCCTCCCAGAAGCTCAGTGAGCCTGGCGCGGAGGCGCTTCTGCCACGCCTCGGCTTGCCGGCGCGTCACTGCCCGAAACGTGAGCCGCAACGGGGCGCTCTCGTACAGCTTCCGCGAAAATTCCACGGGGTCGAACGCAGCCAGATCCACTTTGGCCTCCAACCCGTCCAGAGCGCCCGTGTACTTCGATTGCGGCAAGGCGGCGGTGCCCAGAGCCGCCAGGCCCAGTTCCCGGCGTGAAATCCGGCGTCCCATGAACCCGCCATTATAGACTTGAGCAGGGAGCAACGCCATGGCGCAAGCGTTCAGTCTCCGCGCAATCGGAATCGTACGCTCAGAGGTGCGAGAGCGGAAAGACATGCCCCCCTTCGGCGTGCCGGCTTCCATTGAGCTGCTGCCGGAATACGTCGCCGGGCTGCTGCGCCTGGAGAAGCATTCGCATATCTGGGTGCTCGCTTGGTTGGAGGAGGCCGAGCGCGACGTCCTCGAGGTGACGCCTCGCGGCGTGCGCGAACGCACCCCGGAGACCCTTCATGGCGTCTTCGCCGTGCGCTCTCCGGCGCGTCCCAATCCGATCGGCCTGACGGCCGCCAAAATCCTCCGCATCCGCGGCGCCTGCATCGAAGTGGACGCTCTCGATTTCGTGGACGGCACCCCGGTCGTGGACCTGAAACCCTACTTCGCCAATCACGACCTGATCTTTTCGGCCACGAATGCACCCATCGGCAAACCCGCCTCGCGCGAGGCCCTGCGAGACTCTTTGCGCCGCCAGGCCGAGCGGTTCCACGGCGAAACGTGTGCGGACCTGTTATGGGCCGTCTCCGTGGTGGAACAATTCCGGGCCGAGGCGTTCGATCTCGGTGAGCCGGAGCGCTGGCAGGTGACGGCGCCGCTGAACCGGCCGTGCATCGTGGACGCCTTAATGGGGATGACCCGCGCCACGCCGGGCCGGGGCTCAATGCGTTTCACGGAAACGAACGTCGTGCGCTTTCATGACGGCGTCCGCTCCTACGAGTATGCGTGCGTTTAAGGCCGGGCGCTCCTTTTACTGCGCTCTGCGAGGGGCACGTGATTCCGGACCGGACTTGAGCCGCAGCGCATTTCAAGCCAGCAGTTTCTTGACCACGTGACCGGAAACGTCCGTCAGCCGGAAGTCCCGCCCCATGTAGCGGTACGTCAGGCGCGTGTGATCGAATCCCAGACAGTGCAGGATGGTGGCCTGAAGGTCGTGCACGTGTATGGGATCCTCGACGATCTTGAAGCATAGCTCGTCGGTTTTACCCACCACCTGACCCCCTTTGATGCCGCCCCCGGCCAGCCACATGCTGTAGGCCACCGGATGGTGATCGCGTCCGGCGTTGTCAGCCTCCTCGGGCTTGCGGATTTCGGCCATGGGCGTGCGCCCGAATTCGCCTCCCCAGACCACCAGGGTTTCATCCAGCATGCCCCGCTGCTTGAGGTCCTTGATCAGCGCCGCCGCCGGCCGGTCCGTGATGTCGCAGTTCTTTTTGAGCTTCTTGTTGAGCTCGGTGTGGTCGTCCCAGCTGGCGTGCATCAGCATCACGAACCGCACGCCCCGCTCCACGAGGCGGCGCGCCAGCAGGCAGTTCACCGCAAACGGGCGCGTCGGTTCCTTGTCCACCCCGTACATCTCACGGATGTGCGTCGGCTCGTCGGAGAAATCCAGCAGCTCGGGAGCAGCCATCTGCATGCGGAAGGCAAGCTCGTAGGCGGCGATGCGCGAAGCGATCTCCACGTCCCCGGTGGCCTGGAGGCGCTCTTCGTTGAGGTCGCGCAGCACGTCCAGGCTCGCACGCTGCATCTGCCGGGTCACGCCCGGCGGGTTGGAGAGATACAGAATCGGATCCCCGGAGCTCCGGAACAGCACTCCTTGATAGTGCGAGGGCAAAAACCCGCTCGAGAAATTCGTCGCGCCCCCGCTGGTACCCACGCCGGAAGTGAGCACCACAAAGCCGGGCAGGTTTTGCGACTCGCTGCCCAGCCCGTAAACCACCCAGGCCCCGAGAGTCGGCCGGCCAAACTGTGTGGTTCCGGTAAACAGCAGCAGCTGGCCGGGATGGTGATTGAACGCATCCGTGTGCATGGAGCGGATCAGGCAGATGTCGTCAGCGACAGAGGCCAGATGCGGCAGCCAGTCGGAGAGCTCCATGCCGCACTCACCGGCCGGCTTGAAGGTCCGCGGGCTGGCCAGCACGGCCGCCGTGGGTTTGATGAAGGCCAACGGCAGGTCTTTGGTCATGGACTCGGGCAGCGACTGGCCGTGGTACTTCTGTAGCGCCGGCTTCGGGTCGAACAGATCAATCTGACTGGGACCGCCCTCCATGAACATGAAGATCACGTTCTTGGCCTTCGGGGCGAAGTGCGGCTGCCGCGGCGCCAGGGGATTATCACGTGGCAGGATCGCCGCCAGCGTGCGGCCCTCCAGGCCCAGCAGATGGGCGAACGCGGCCGTACCGATGCCGCATGCGCAGTCGCGGAAAAAGCTGCGCCGGGTTTGAATCCGCTGGAATTCCTCCCAGGTCATGTCTCACTCCCGCGTGATGAATTCGTCCAGATTGAGCAGCACGCGACTCACCGCCACCCACGCCGCTGGCTCCGAAGGATCAGATCCCCCCGCAGCCGGATACAGGGCGCGGGCAGCCGTCGGATCCGCTTTCATCCATCCGAGCTGCTCGTCGAGGAACTTTGTCAGTCTCTCGCGCTCCCGCGGACTCGGACTCCGCGCCAGGCAAAGCCGGAAGGCATAGTCCAGACGCGCCTCCTGACGCGGCGGCGCCTCGCGCAGCACGCGGTCGGCCAGCGCCACGGCGGCCTCGAAAAACACCGGATCGTTCAGCAAGTTCAGCGCCTGCAAGGGCGTGTTCGAACGCCGACGACGGCTGCAGGAAACGTTCGAGTCCGGCGCGTCAAAATTCATGAGCTGGGGATACGGGACCGTGCGCTGAAAGTGAATATACAAGCCACGGCGGTAACGGTCTTTGCCCTGGCTTTCGGGCCACTTGACGCTGTTGGCGTAGCCGAGTTTTTCCAGATCGGCCGGTTGCGGCGGCCGGATGCTCCGGCCGCCGACCTCCGGGTTCAGCAGCCCGCTCACCGCCAGTGCGGAATCGCGGATCAGTTCCGCCGGCAGGCGCAGCCTCGACTGCCGCGCCAGCAGCCGGTTGTCCGGATCCCGCGCCTCCAGCTCCGGACGCGCCTCTGAGGACTGCCGGTAGGTTGCCGAAGTCACGATCAGCCGGATCATCTGCTTGACGCTCCAGCCGCGGTCCATAAACTCCACGGCGAGCCAGTCGAGCAGTTCCGGATGCGAAGGCTTTTCTCCCTGAGTGCCGAAGTCTTCCGATGTCGCCACCAGACCCCGGCCGAACAGTTCCTGCCAGAGCCGGTTGACCGTCACGCGAGCCGTCAGGGGATTGTCGCGTGACACCAGCCACCGCGCCAGCGTGAGGCGGTTCGGCGCCGCATCTTCCCGCACAGCCAGCAGCCAGGTGAGCGGTTGGGGCTGGACCTCCACACCCCTGCGGCGGTAGTCGCCGCGAAGATAGACATGCGTCTTCGGCGGCTCCGAATTCTCCACGAGAACCGGCGCCTGACTGAGGGCCGGAAACTCCGCGTCCAGCTTGTCCAGTTGTTCGCGCAGCTCCTTGAGCTTGCCCATCAGCGCTTTGTCCTTGCTGAAGTCCGGACCGGGATTGCGGATGAAGTAGTCGCTGAGGCGCCGCTGTTGCTTCTCGGTCCGTTTCTCGGGAGGCGTGTTGAGAATTTTCTCTCCTGCATCCACCATGGCCCGGAACGAGGTCAGCTGGAAGTCCCAGTCCAGGCGCTTGCCGGGGTGGGCGGCCGCCTCCCGGAGATTGCGCTCCCATTCGGCCTGCAGGGCGGCAATGCCGTACCGGTCCAGCAGCTCCTGCCGCTTGCGCCGGTACTCGGGCAGCGCGCGCAGGTACGGGCCGATTTCGCCGGGCAGAGGTGCGTCAATCTCATCCTCTTCGGCGCGGTCAAAGTAAGCAAACAGCTGGTAGTAGTCCCGCTGCGTGATCGGATCGTACTTGTGGTCGTGACACTGAGCGCAGCCCACCGTGAGACCGAGCCAGGTCGTCCCGACGGTGTTGACACGGCTGACCAGCTGTTCGAAGCGGGCTTCGTTGCGGTCCACGCCGGCTTCACGATTGGTGAGCGTGTTGCGGTGGAATCCGGTGGCGATTTTCTGCTCCACGGTGGCGCCCGGAAGCAAATCACCGGCGATCTGCTCGATCGTGAATTGATCGAACGGCATGTCGCGGTTGAGCGCCTCGATCACCCAGTGCCGCCAGCGCCAGGCGTGCGGCCGCGGCAAATCTTTTTCGTACCCGTCGCTGTCGGCGTAGTGGGCCAGATCCAGCCAGTGCCGGGCCCACTTTTCGCCGAAATGCGGCGAGGCCAGCAGGCGATCCACCAGCCGCTCGTACGCATCCGGCCGGTTGTCGGTAAGAAACTCGGCGACGTCCTGCGGTCGAGGCGGCAGTCCGGTCAGATCCAGGCTCAGGCGCCGGATCAGAGTGGTTCTGGAGGCTTCGGGAGAAGGCGAGATTCCCTCGGCTTCCAGGCGGGCCAGGATGAAGGCGTCAACGGGGTTCCGCACCCAGCTCCGCTGGCGGACGGCCGGAGGCTCCGGCTTGACCGGAGGCCGAAACGCCCAGTGGGAAATGCCCGCACGCGGCGGCGGTGAGGTGGAACTCTCCGGCCAGCTGGCGCCCTGCTCTATCCAGGCCCGCAGAATGGCAACTTCCTTGGGCGAAAGCCGCGGGCCGGCGGGCGGCATGATCTTGCCCTTCTCCAGTCCAGCCACGAGTTGAATCAAGCGGCTGCCCGCGCTGTCGCCCGGCTTGATCACCGCACCCGAGTAGCCGCCCGCCAGGGCCGCTTCGCGATTATCGAGACGGAGGCCGTTCATCTGCTGCGCCGGGCCGTGACAGGCGTGACATTTCGCCTTGAAGATGGGCTCGACGTGGCGCCGGAATTCGATCTTCTCCTTAACCGGCGCAGGAAGCGCAGGCTCAGCCGCGGGCAAGACGGAGGCAAGCGTGGACGCCCAGAACCAAGCGGCCCAGCGCATCTTGGGCGCTATTATACCGCTGTCCATATAATGAGGTCATGGCGGTCAAGACCACCGTCGTGGGAAGTTACCCCGCGCCCCACTGGCTTCTGGGCGACACCAGCCGCGTCACCCTGCGCGACGCCGTTATGGTCGTGCTGAAGACGCAGGAGCTGGCCGGTATTGACCTCGTGGCCGACGGCGAACTGAATCGCTTCGACCCCAGTCACCCGGAAACCAACGGCATGATTGACTATTTCGTGTCGCGCATGGCCGGCATCCGCACCCACTTCACGCCGGCGGATATCGCCCAGTTCCGGGCGCAGCCCGACACCGCCTACCGCGCCCAGCCGGCCGGAATCGTGGTCGGCGAGGTGCGGGAAGGAACGCTCAACCTTCCGCGCGACTTCGAATTCACACGCGCTCTGACCACCAAGCCGCTGAAATTCACCTGCACCGGACCGCACATGCTCAGCAAGGTGCTCATGGACTGCCATTACGGCGACCGGGCCGCGCTCGCCATGGCCATCGCCGGCGTGCTGCGCGAGCAGATCAGCTGGATTGCAGCCGACGTAATCCAGCTCGACGAAGCCAACATCAGCGGCCACCCGGAGGATGCCGAGTGGGCCGCCCGGGCCATCAATCATGTGCTCGAAGCCGTGCAGGGAGAGCGCGCGGTGCACATCTGTTTCGGCAATTACGGCGGCCAACCGGTGCAGAAGGGGCTGTGGCGCGACCTGGTTCCGTTTCTGAACCGGCTCCAGGCGGACCACGTGGTGCTGGAGTTCGCCCGGCGCGGCTACGAAGAGCTTGAGGTGCTCCGGGATGTGGACTCGCGGCTCGGGCTGGGAATCGGCGTCATTGACATCAAAGACAATGTCGTCGAAAAGCCGGAGGAAGTGGCCCGCCGGTTGGAGCACGCCGCCAAGCTGCTCGGACCGGACCGGATCCGCTACGCCCACCCGGATTGCGGCTTCTGGATGCTTCACCGCACCATTGCCGACGCCAAGATGCGCGCCCTCGTCGCCGGGCGCAACCTCTTTGAAGGTCGTTCCTAGATGATGTTCACGATCCGTCGGTTTCCCGCGCTCACTGCGTTCCTGCTGGCAGGCAGCCTTTGCGGGCAGCCGCGCCTGGAGAACATCCGCCAGCTGACCTTCGGCGGACAGAACGCCGAGGCCTACTGGTCACCGGACGGCAAGCGCTTGATCTTTCAGGCGA
This sequence comes from Acidobacteriota bacterium, assembly GCA_037446115.1. GTDB lineage: Bacteria > Acidobacteriota > Terriglobia > Bryobacterales > Bryobacteraceae > JANWXD01. The sequence continues at coordinate 17,280 of JBBIJF010000021.1, forward strand.
CACGGGACGGCCTGGGCTGTGACCAGATGTTCATCATGAACTCTGACGGCTCGGAGCTGCGTATGGTGTCCACCGGCAAAGGCCGCACGACGTGCGGCTATTTCCTGCCCGATGGCAGGCACATCCTGTACTCCTCCACGCACGAGACGGATGCGGCCTGCCCGCCCCCGCCCGACCGCAGCCAGGGCTATGTGTGGGCTGTGTATCCCTCCTACGACATCTACCTGGCGACCGACGAAGGAAAAATCCTCCGGAAACTCACCGACACTCCGGGCTACGACGCGGAAGCCACCGTGAACTGGAAGACCGGCCGGATCGTGTACACGTCCATGGCCTCCGGTGATCTGGACCTGTGGAGCATGAAGCTGGACGGCACGGACAAGCGGAGAATTACGTCGGAACTCGGCTATGACGGTGGAGCCGTTTTCTCTAGAGACGGCGAGCGCCTTGTCTGGAGAGCGTTTCATCCCAAAGATCCGGCGGCCGCAGGGCGCTACAAGGATCTCCTGGCGCGGGGACTCACCTCCCCGATGGAAATGGAGCTTTTCCTTGCCCGCGCCGACGGCGCCCACGCCCGCCAGATCACGCAATTCGGTTGCGCCAGCTTCGCCCCCACCTTCACTCCCGACGGGCGGCGGATCGTCTTTTCGTCGAACCGCCATGCCTGTGGGAGCCGCCGTTTCGAGCTCTATGTCATCAATGCCGACGGTACAGGCCTCCGGCAGATCACAAATTTCGGGGGCTTCACTTCTTTTCCAGAATTGTCGCCCGACGGCCGGAAGATCGTCTTCGTATCGGACTGGAAGGCCAGAGAGCGTTATGAATTCAATGTGTTCGTGGCGGACTGGATCGAAGAGAACCCTTCAGGGGAGACGGCGGGGTCACTGGTAAAATAGAAAACGCGCGTGCCCCGGAGGAAAAGAGCCACGGCTCGCTCCCGTAACGGCCGTCTCGAGGATGCCATCGCCCTGCTCGTCGCCAACGAGGCTTCGTTTCTCGAGCATCTGGCCCGCATGGACGAGCGCTTTGCCCGGATGGACGAGCGTTTCGCCCGCAACGACGAACGCTTTGCCGAAATGGATGCGCGCCTGGAGGAGCGCTTTGCCCGCATCGACAGGCGCTTTTCCCGCGTCGAAGACGAACTGGCGGCGATCAAGAACATCCTGCTGCGCCACGAACAGATCCTCGAAGCCTTGCCGCAAGCGATCAAAAGGGAGATCGGATTCAAGCCACGTTGAGAGGGGTTATGGAACTTTCCGGAAAGCGCATCGCGATCCTTGTTGACAATATCTACCAGGATCTCGAGGTTTGGTATCCGTACTACCGTTTCAAGGAAGCCGGTGCGGACGTGTGGATCCTCGCCGCAGCCGCCGGGGAAAAGTACACGGGCAAATATGGATACCCGATCGTCTCGGACCGCTCTTATGAGCAGGTGCGCGCCGCCGACATTGACGGCGTCGTGATTCCGGGCGGCTATGCGCCGGACCTGATCCGGCGCTACCCCGCCGCGCTCCAGCTTGTTCGTGACCTGGACGCGCAGGGTAAACTCGTCGCGGCCATTTGTCACGCAGGCTGGGTGCTCTGTTCGGCGGGAATCCTCAAGGGCCGCCGCGTCACCTGTTTTTCGGCGATCAAAGACGACGTCGTCAACGCGGGGGCGCTCTATGAAGACGCCGAAGTGGTCGTCGACCGCAATCTCGTCACGTCGCGCAAGCCCGAGGATCTGCCGGCCTTCTGCCGGGCTTCAATCGGGGTGCTCGCCGCCGTCCCGGCGGGCGTCCGCTAGCGTCTAGACGCCGCGGAAGCGGAAGGGCGGCCGAGGCTCTTCGTGGTTCTTGCCGTCGCCGGCGTAGGCGGGTCGCGGCGGGGCCTGGCTCAAGAGGCGTTCCCGATCCGGATCCCACAGCATGAGTTTGCCTTCCCGATAGCTGTCTACGCCGAGCTTGATGGCGGCCATGATCTTATAACCGAAGTCGGCATTGAAAACAGGCTTCTGCCGGGTGCGCATGCACGTGAGGAAATTATCCACGTGCTCCCAGTCCATGTTGTGCGGCGGCACTTCCAGATAGACCTTGGAAGAGCCGGCCTTCTCGACGAACTCGCGCTCGAACTGCCACTCCGGCTCTACGATCACCACGTTGTCATCGAAAGTGATGGTGCCTCTGTGTCCGTAAATCACCGGCTGGAGATACCGGTTGGCCGCGGCATTCGCCATGGAGCTGCTGATGATGCAGTAGTTGTTGGCGTATTCCACGATCGTGGCGTAGGTGTCGGGCACTTCGCGGTCTTTGTGCACGTAGATCCCTCCTGCGCCGGTGACGCGGGTGGGAAACTCGATGCCCATGATGAAACGCAGCGGCGCCAGGCGGTGATAAAAGAGATCCGTAGCAATGCCGCCCGAGTAGTCCCAGTACTTGCGCCAGCGGAAGTAGCGATCCGGATCGAAGGGGCGCTCGGGCGCCGGCCCCAGGAAGTCCTTCCAGCCCACCTCTTCGGCGGTGACGCCTTCGTCAATCCGGTAGTTCCATTCGCCCCAGACCGAGTTGCGCGAGTAGGTCGTCTGGGCCCAGAGCACCTCGCCAATCCAGCCCTTCTCGACCACTTCCCGGGCCTTGTGGTAGCGCTTGTCGGAGAGGTGCTGGCTGCCGACCTGTAGCACGCGGCCGGTCTGTCTGACTTTCTCGGCGATCTGCCGCGCCTCCTCGATGGTGAGCGTCATGGGCTTTTCCAGATACACATCCTTGCCGCGCTCCATGGCCTCGATGGCCATCTTTGCGTGCCAGTGGTCGGGGGTGACAATGAAGACGGCGTCCACATCGGCACGGGCCAGCAGTTCGCGGTAGTCGCGGTGCACGTCTTTGGCCTCCAGGCGGGCGGCCTGCCGGGCAGCCTCGGTGCGGCGGGCGTAGATGTCGCTAATGGCCGCCAACCGCACATCGCCTTTCATCTCCGCCCGCTGCATGATGGTGCGCACATGCCCCATGCCGCGGATGCCGACGCCGATGACGCCCACGTTGATGCGGTCGTTGGCGCCGAGGATGCGGCCGGTCTGGGCGGAGGCAGCCGCGGTGCTCAAAGCAGCGCTGCTGGTGAGGAACTCGCGACGGGTGCTCTTGCAGTGCAACATCTGGTGTACCTCCCTGAAGGGTGGGCGGGAACCGGAATCGCCCGCCTCCCACAAGCGTACGAAGCCGGCGCGGCGATGTCAACAAAAGGCGGGCCGAAAACGGGGCGCAATAGAGAAAAGCCCCCGGGTCTGGGCCCCCGGGGGCTTTCACTCAGAGGGGCTGGCGACGAGCTGGGCCTCGTCGCCGGGGATGCTACTCTATAGCGTTACCCCCATTATAAAGACAATCGTATCCGTTTGTCTAGAGCCGGAGCCAAAAAATCGAAAAAAAATTCTGAAGACCTTAAGTGCTTATTTTCCTGAGGCTTGCCGCAGCGCCCGGGCCCGCTCGTAATCGCGCACCAACTGCCGCGTGATCTTGTCGGCCACGTCCGCGCTCGCTCCGCGAAATTTCGCCCCCAGACTCTCCTGCGTCGTAGACCACAGCACGTCACCATCCCGGCTCACCAGCCGGACGGCCGCCACGGCCTCATGCTTGCGCTCAGCGATGCGCGTGGATTCGTGTTCGCCCACGCTGACACCCGCGTAGCGGCTGCGGCGATCGCGCGCCGTGCGGTCCGGATCCGCGCCCGCCCCGAGCGTCGCGCGGGCGCTCAGACTCTCGCTCGAAGAAAAGGTGTCGGTGAATACCAAGTCCTCGGCCGAACCGCGGAGGAAGGCATCGGCGCGCTCTTCATTCTCGGTGATGACAAACAGCCCGGCGGCCTGGAGACTGCTGATGATCATGTCACGGATCTGCACCGCCGTTTCCCCTCCTGCGAGCCGGTCCACGTAAACCCGGCGCACCTCAAGCAGGCGCATCAGGGTTTGCTCCTGCACCGACGGGGGTTTTCCTTTCTGCGGCTCTTCGGCGGCGGCCGCCAAACAAAGGGCCAGGCTGCCCAATACTCGTCTCATCCCTTGCCTGCCTTGCGCGCCTCTTCGTCCTGGAACTGCACGCGCAGCCCGGTGCGCGCCTCCAGGGCGGCAAGTACGGCACGCACGTCTTTCTTGTCCACTTTAAAGACCATCGCCTGCTGCCGCCCGAACTCGTCCTGAAAGCCGACCGTCAGGAAATGGGCGCGCTTCTTGCTCAGCAGGAGCAGCGGAGAGATCAAAATGGCCAGGGCGTAGCGCCGACTGACGTTCTGGCCGTATTCGAGCAGATTGATCCGCTCATAGGGGACGCGGATTACGGTCTTGCGGGTCTGGAACAAGAACAGGTCCGGGTGCACGGTGTAGATGATGCCCTCGGTTTCCGGTTCCAGCACGTCGGTGGTGCCCCCCACGTAGTCCGCTCTTCCGCCCCGCAGCTCGCCGGCCAGCACGAGCGCCCCGGCAACTCCCAGCAAGATCGCGGTGCGCTGCCACCAGCGGCTGGTAACTTTTGTCGCACCGCCGCCGAACAAATGGGTAGACACCTCCTGGAGGGAAGTCGGCGTGAGCGGCAAAAGTTCTCAGGGAAGTTTTGCGGCGTCCCGGCCGGAGCGGTCGAACTCTCCGCTATCCTTAAGCCAAGGGGCCGGCAACAGTCCAGCTACCATGTGGACACGAATCAAAAGCGGACTCAAGCAGTTTTTCGAAAGCCCGGACGCGCCTACCCCCAGGCCTGTGCTGAATCGCCACTTCGAGAGCAATGTCAAAGGTCTTTACGTGATCGGGGACCTGGCAGGTGCGCCGGTGGTGAAGCTGGCGATGGAACAAGGCTACGACGTGGCCCGGCATATCGTCGCGCAACCCGATGCGCGGGCCGGCACCCCCGAAGTCTACGACGTGATCGTCGCCGGCGCCGGGGCCGCCGGTCTGAATGCGGCCCTTACCCTTCAGGAGGCCGGCCTCCGCGTCCTGGTGCTCGAAAAGAACAGGATCGCCAGCACCATTGAAGATTTCCCGGAAGGCAAGTGGGTGTATGCCGAGCCCGACGAGCGGCCGCCCAAAGGCAAACTATGGCTCGACGGGGCGCGCAAAGAAGACCTGATTGCGCGCTGGCACCAGATTATCCGCGAGAACCGACTCGAGGTGCGGACCGGGGAGGGGCTGACCGCCCTCGTGCCGGACCGGCCGTCCGGGTTCATCGTGCGCACTCCGGCAGGCCAGTACCGCGCCCGGCGGGTGATCCTGGCCACGGGACAGCGGGGCAACCCGCGGCGGCTTCACGTTCCGGGCGAGGACCGCGCCCGCGTCTACCACAGGCTCTACAGCCCACAGGAAAGCCGGGGCGAGGACATCATCGTGGTGGGGGGCGGGAACAGCGCCGCGGAGGCCGCACTCGCTCTGGCCGATCACAACCGTGTCACCCTGTCGTATCGCGGTTCCTCCTTTCACCGGCTGTTTAAGGACAACGCCCGGCGGCTCGAGGAGGCCGAGACAGCCGGCAAGATCCGCGTGCTTTACCGTTCGCGTGTGGTCGAGTTCGGCGAAGCCACGTGCCGCCTTCAAATCGAGCGCGACGGCCGCAGGGAAACCGTGGAGGTGCCCTACGACCGTGCTTTCGTCCTCATCGGGGCGGATCCGCCTGCAGACTTCCTGCGCTCGCTGGGTGTGCGTCTGGAAAATGACTGGACCGGAAGCCTGCCCCAGGCCGCAGCGCTGGTTGCCATCGCTCTGACGGGTCTGTGGCTGTTCGGCGGGAAAACCGGCCATCCCGCCCTGGCCGGCTTCCACTGGGTCGGCGCAGCCGGAGCGGCGGCTGCCGTCGCATGGCTGGTGCGTTCGGGGAAGCGCGGAAGTCGGTTTGCGTGGCTGGGCCTTTCGTTTCTGATCGCCTACACCATTTATGGTGCCAAGCTCGGTGAGGGGCACGAGCTGTGGCCTTTTCGCAACTGGGGCTATCGCGCCCTTTCCTTTCTCGACCGCCCGTGGGCCTTCTGGTACACCGTCTTATACACCGGCGTCATGACGGTGTTCGGAGTGCAGGCCATGAAGCGGTGGGGGTTCGGCTACCGCGACAAATTCCAGGTGTGGCGCTACGTCAGTCTGCTCGGCTTCCAGTGGACCTTCTTTTTTCTGATTCCGGAGTTTCTCTTCCGCTGGGCCGTGGAATATCAGTGGGTGGGCGCAAAACTTGCAAATGATCCTGCCTTCGCCCGGGAGGCGTGGCGCGCCTACGGTCTGGTATACGCCTGGCCGTTATTCTTTTACACGTTCTTTGGGTCGCCGCACCAGATCTGGGTGATCTGGGGCGTGATTCTGAGTTTCGTGCTGCTTCCCGTGCTGGCTCTGTTCCACGGCAAGCGGTACTGTTCCTGGATTTGCGGCTGCGGAGGGCTGGCGGAAACGCTCGGCGACCGTTGGCGACATCTGGCGCCGAAGGGCCGGACCAGCATCCGGCTGGAAGCCATGAACAAGATCGTGCTGTGGGCGGCTGCGGCCATCACGCTGGCGATGGTACTGCGGGATTCGGTGACGTGGCTCCGGGGAGCGGCCGAAGTTGGCGTGACGGCCTACCGCCTGATTGCCGACCTCTGGTTGGTGGGCATCATTCCGGTGACACTCTATCCGTTTTTCGGAGGCAAGATCTGGTGCCGCTACTGGTGCCCGCTGGCGAAGCTGATGGAGTACTGGAGCGCGCTGTACACCCGCCTGCGCATCAGCCGGTTCGCCATCCAAGCCAACGACAAGTGCATTGCCTGCGGCGAGTGCACGCGTTACTGTCAGGTCGGTATTGACGTGATGCGGTTCGCGCTCAAGCAGGAGGAGTTGAACAACCGCAACAGCTCCTGCATCGGTTGCGGAATCTGCGTGACCGTGTGCCCCATGGACGTGCTTTCCTTCAAAAGCGCCAAGCCGGCTGCCGCCCTCGTTCAGATCGCTCCCTACCAGCCGGCTTCCCGTTGATACAATACGGGGTTTGTCGCCGGGATGCCGGCCGGGAGGTTTCGGACAGTCTTGGATACGCTGTTGCGCTGGTTTGCCCTGCTGTTCCATGGGCTGTTTGCCGTGGCCCTTCTCCTTTTGGCGGTGATCTCCGCCCTCAGTCCGCCGCACGAGCTCTGGTTCCCGGTCTTGCCCTGGACGGGTCGGCAACTCATAGTGGGTTTGGCAACCCTCGGGGTTCTGGGGACGGTGGTCGTGTGGGCGGCAGTGCGCGGCAAGGCAGGCCTGCTGTGGCTCGTCTGGAGCGTCGTCGTGCTGGTGTTGGTCGTCCGCGGTTACTGGTTCTCGGATTACCGGTTCATGCCGGACTCCAGTCAGCTGCGGACGGCGCTGCTGGTCGTTCTGGGAGCCGCGCTGGGAGTCGTAGGGGCGAGGCGCAGTCGCCAGGCCGGTTCGCGCCGGGGAGTCTGAGCTCGCCTTAGAGTTTCGCGACGGGAGCCAGCTGGCGGCTGGTGATCACGCGGTCAATCATGCCGTATTCGAGCGCTTGCTGCGGCTCCATGATGTAGTCCCGGTCCACATCCCGCGCCACCTTTTCGACGGGCTGGCCGGTTGCTTCGGCCAGGATCTGGTTGAGTGTCTCCCGCATGCGGAGAATCTCCTTGGCGTAGATGTCAATGTCTGCCGCCTGTCCGGCAAGTCCGCTCACGGAAGGCTGGTGGATCAGGATGCGGGAATGCGGCAAGGCGTAGCGCTTGCCTTTGGTGCCGCAGGCCAGCAGAATCGCTCCCATGGAGGCGGCCTGGCCGACACAGATCGTGACGATGTCGGGTTCCACAAAGCGCATCGTGTCGAGAATGGCCAGACCCGCGGTAATGGAGCCGCCCGGCGAGTTGATGTACAGCGAAATATCCTTTTCCGGGTCCTCGGCGGCCAGGAAGAGCATCTGCGCGATCACCAGATTGGCGACCGTGTCGTCAATCGGGGTTCCCAGGAAGATGATGTTTTCCTTGAGGAGGCGCGAATAGATGTCATAGGCCCGCTCCCCCCTGGGGGTCTGCTCGACCACCATGGGCACCAGTACGGAACTTCCCATCGTGTATCCTCCGCGGCCCCGAAACGAGGGCCGGCTCACCTGGCTCTGGAAGCGGAACGCCGGCTGCGGCGCGATTTTTCCAGTAACCGGCGCTTTTCTTCAAGCGCCCGCGCCACGTCGGCGATGGTCGTCCGCTCCAGATATTCTATGATACGCGAGCGAAGGGACTTCCAGGATTCGTGCATGCCGCACGGCATCTCGTCGTTGCACTCCGCCAGACCGCTGGCGCATTTCTGGTACTCGGACCTGCCGTCCAGCGCGTCCACGATGTGCATGAGGGAGATCTTTTCGGGCGGGATCCGCAGACTGAAGCCGCCGGTCGGGCCTTTGCTGGACCGCAACAGCCCCTTGCGCGCCAGCTGCTGGAGGATCTTGGCCAGGAAATGAGCCGGGATCTCCTCCTGCTGGGCAATCTGCTTGACCATGGCGAAGCGCCCGTCGGGCACCTGCGCCAGGTGCACGAAGGCGCGGATCGCGTACTCGGCGGAACGCGAATAAATCATCTCAAGCCCTCTGCCGTGGAGAGTTCAATACCCCTTTATCTTAGGGAACCGAACGCGTGCGGTGCAAGCGGCGTCCCGCAGGGGGCGGTTTTCAACTCCTTTGCTCTCCGGCTCGCCGCCCGGCCACCCATGCGGCCCACCTTCCGAACACCAGAGCGGCCAGTTCGCGCAGCCTCGCGGCGTTCTGCTCCGGGTGGATCGGATGCTCCAGCTCGCGCACATCGCCCGCGTTTTCGTCTTCGTGGATCCAGCTGGCAATCATCTCCGGCGTGACCTCCAGGTGGAACTGGAACCCGTAGACGCCGGGCGCGGCTCGGAACGCTTGATTCCTGCACGCATCCGACCAGGCGAGCCACTCGGCGCCGCGGGGCAAGTCGAACGTTTCTCCGTGCCAGTGGAAGACGGTTTCCGAAGAGCCCAGACCGGACAAAAGCGGGTCAAAGCGGGCTGCCTCAGTCCAGTAAACCGGAAACCAGCCGATCTCCTTGACCGGGTTGCGGTAGACGCGAGCCCCCAGGGCCTTGGCAAGCAACTGCGCGCCGAGACAGACCCCGAGCACGGGACGGCCCCCGGCCACAGCCTCTTCAATCAGCTCGAGCTCGCGGCGGATGAAGGGCAGATCGTCGTTGGCCGACATGGGGCCGCCCATAAAGATCAGGGCATCCGCCGAGGGCAGCGGCCGGCCGGGGTCGCCGAATAAGTCCACGTACTCCCACGCGAGACCGTGAGCTTCCAGGGCCGGCGCAATGAGCCCCAGATGCTCGAAAGGGACGTGACGAAAGGCAAGAACGCGCATGGCTGCGGGCCGTTTCAGCGCTCCCGGAGATTGGCCGCCTGGAAATGGCTGAGGGTGGAGGCGTAACTGGAGACGCCTTTGAACAGGGCCTCCGCGATGCGCTGGCGGTGGGCGGGACGCTTGAGCAGGCGCTCTTCGCGCGGGTTGCTCAGAAAGCCGATTTCCGCAAGCACCGAAGGCATGGAGGCGCCCACGAGGACCAGGAAGGGGGCTTTGCGCACGCCGCGGTCCCGGCCGCTGGCGCCCGCAAGCGTCGTCTGCAAAGCCGACTGGATGGCCGTGGCGAATTCCCGTGATTCCTCCACCTTATCCTGGAGGGCGATCTTACGCACCAGATCCTCCAGCTCGTGAATGGTCTTTTCCGATGTAGCGTTTTCCCGGGCGGCCACCTCCAGCGCCTCCCGTGAGGTCGTCAAAGAAAGAAAATACGTTTCCACGCCGGAGGCCGAGCGCGAGCCGGCATTGGCGTGGATGGACAGGAACAGATCGGCTTTGCTCTGATTGGCGATGGCGGTACGCTGTTCGAGGGGAACAAACGTGTCGTCTGTGCGCGTGTAGACGACCTCGGCCCCGAGGCGCTCCTCGATCAGGGCGCCGAGCCGGCGCGCCACGTCCAAAACCAGATCCTTCTCGGCGAGGCCGGTGGGACCGATGGTTCCCGTGTCGTGCCCGCCGTGTCCCGGATCCAACACGACGCGAGTCAACTTCAGCCCCAGGGCGCGGACCAGGGAGCGGGCGCCCGTATGCGTCGGCCGGGCAGGTTGTGCTGCCCGCGGGGCAAGTGCGGCGCCCGGACCCGGAGCCGCGCTTTCCGGACCGGCCTGCGGCGCCGCGACGCGCCCAACCGCGGCGCTCGCCTCGGGCTGTGAAGCGAGCTTGGAGGCCCGGAGCTCCACGATCAAACGGCTCGGGTTGGCCAGTTGTGCTGCGCTATACTCGGCGGGGCCCGCCAAGTCCAACACCACACGGGTGACACCGGGCTTCGTTTCCGCGAGGCGAATCTGCCGTAGTAACCCGTCGCCCACCTTGACGACCGGCACGGCGTCGCCGGCCAGGCGGGGCCTGGAAGCCAGGATGTCGAAGTAGATCCGATCCGGCGCCGACAGGCGCTCGCCGCGATAATCGAATTCTCCGCTAACTTCGACGACCACGCGCGTTACGTCCCCGAGGGTCCAGAACCGCACGCCGGTCACGGCCAGCGGCGCATCCGAGGAACTTTGCGAGAAAGCCAAGTGGCTGGCCAGCAACACTGCGCAGCGGATGGCCCAATCCAAAGCCGATCGCCGTGGCCAAGCGCGCCGAAGCATACGATCACGGGGTGCGAAGGTAGAGTACTCCCCGTTCGTCTTCGAACCAGTGAACGGGCCGAGGCGCTTCCGGGTCCTCCTCGAGTCGGTTCTCGGTCACGGCGAGAGCCCGCTGCGCCATCCGATATCTGCGGAGAACTTGCTCGACGTAGCTGCGGGTCTCGGCATAGGGCGGCACGCCGCCGTAGCGCTCCACGGCAGCCTGTCCGGCGTTGTAGGCGGCCAGAGCCAGGCGCTCATCCCGGAAGCGATCCATCAGATAGCGGAGATATCGCGTTCCGCCGAGAAGGTTCTCCCCCAAATTGAAACTGTTGCGGACGCCAAAACGGCGTGCGGTGCCGGGGATCAACTGCATCAAACCCTCGGCGCCCCGCGGCGACACCGCGTAAGGCTGATAGCCGCTTTCGACCTCGATCATGGCATGGACCAGTAAGGGATCCAGACCATACATGGAGGCGGCCTGGCGGACGAACCCGGGGACGACCGCGCCTCGATCGCGGGCCACGTGCGCGTTTCCCATCACGATGCGGCGCACCAGACGGCCGGTACGCGGATCGGAGCGCACCACGGAGGTCACGGCGCCCGCGCCGCCCCGAGGCTGATGGCCGGCGGCTCCGGCCGCAACCGGCGGCAGGAGCGTCGCGATCAACAAACAAGCAGTCCGCACCCTGTTCTTTTCGATTATACCGGCAATCGAAGCCGTTCCCAAGCGAAGGAGACGCCGCAGTGCGGATGGTATGATCGGGGCATGAAGTACGCGGGCTTTGTGCTCGCCGGCGGCGCCAGTTCCCGCATGGGCCGTGACAAGGCGCTGTTGCCCCTGGGCGGGAAGACGCTTTTGGAGCACGTGGCGGCGGAGGTTCATGCGGCCGCGGGGAACGTCACGGTGGTAGGCCCGCCGGAACGGTACGGGCAGCTCGGGTTGGAGGTCGTCGCCGACGTGATTGCCGGATCTGGTCCGCTGGGCGGAATCCTGACCGCGCTGACGCTCGCGCGCGCGGAATGGAATCTGATTGTGGCCTGCGACCTGCCGGGGGTCACAAGCGCGCGCCTGCGGAGCTTGCTCGATGCCGCCGCGCGGACGGATGCCGACGCTCTGATGCCCGCCGGCGCCGGGGACCGGCTGGAGCCCCTCTGCGCCGTCTGGCGACGGACGTGTCTGCCCGCGGTTCAGCGCGCCATCCGCGAGGGACGCTACAAGGTCACCGAAGCACTGAGCGGGCTCGTGGTTGCGCCGTATCCTGTTGCGGAACCGGATTGGCTCTTCAACTTGAACACGCCGGAAGACTGGGCCGCCTGGCAAGCTGTTCTGGTTGCGCATGAGTGAGCTGTACCCCTACTACATCGAGTTTCGCCACGTTTATAAGACGTTCGACACCCCGGTGCTGGTCGACGTGAATTTTCACGTCAAGCCGGGAGAGACGGTGGCCATCATCGGTCGCAGCGGGGTCGGCAAATCGGTGACGCTGGCGCACATTATGGGGTTCCTCAAACCGGACAGCGGCCGCGTCATCGTGGCCCACGAAGACATCACCGACTACGGTGAGAGCGAACTCCGGCGCATTCGCAAGAAGGTCACAATGGTCTTTCAGTCCGGCGCGTTGTTTGACTCGCTGACCGTGGGGGAGAACATTCTGTTCTCCCTGGAGTTGCGGGACGACTACGACCAGACGAACAAGGAAGACGTGGTGAACGGACTGCTGCGTCTGGTGGATCTGCTTGAATACCGGGACGTCTACCCTGCCGATCTTTCCACGGGGTATAAGCGGGCGGTCGCGATTGCCCGGGCCCTGGCCGCCCAGCCGGATTGCATCCTCTACGACGAACCGACCACGATGGTGGACCCGATCATGTCGGACCACCTGACGAACCTGATGTTGCGTTTAAAGCAACAGCTCCGCCTGACCTCGGTGGTGGTCACCCATGATCTGGAGCTGATGCGCCGGGTGGCCGACCGCGTGGTCGTGTTGCACGAAGGCCGCGTGATCTATTTCGGTGACCTGGCGGGCCTGGAAGCTGCCGAACACCCGCATATCCGCGAGTTCCTGGCACTGGACCGCGTTCAGTTGGTCTGAGCCGGTTCGCTCAGCGAGCCATGGCATTGCGCAACCTCCGGCCGAACGCTCGCAAACGGTCCAACCACGAAGTCTGTGCGGGGGCGGATGCAGGTTGCGGCCGGGCGGACGGAGGTGGCGGAGGAGGCGGGGTCCATAGCTCTTTTCCCATCAGCCGCACGCGGTAGCCTTGAAATCCGTACGTGCGAAGGTACCGCCAGCCGTCCTTTTCCTCCACGATGAGCCGGAACCGGGGCGAGCCCGAACCGGAAGCGGCCTCAACCTCCACGGGGTAGTATCCCCTGAGGTTCCGCTCGATGTAGGCCGTCTCGTAACGGTGGCGCCGGCGACTCCACACGAAGACGCGGAAGCTGTCGAACTGGTACGGCTGGCGCCCCTGTGCGATCGTGGTCCAGAGCCAGTTGTGTTTGACCTTCCCTCCGTCGCGCACCTCGCCGAGGGAAAAGTAGGAGGTGATGCGGTGGCCTTCGGCGTACTGGGCCACTTCATCCGGTATGCGCATGACGAGCATGGCGAACAGCGCCCAGCCGGCCTGTCCGGCGGCGGTACGCACGAGCGCCCAGTCATCCACGGGGGCAGTCCCGTCGGCAGGAGGGGCCGCCGGAGCCCCCGGCCGGAACGGAAGGCGCGGCTCCAGACGATGACCGACCACTTCTACGATGTCCCCCTCCTGGAGTTGAAAGATGCTGGGAGCCTGACGGTTCGGATGGGTGTGGACGTTCAGAGAGCCGTACACCGTCGCTTCACCTTGAGAAGGGAGCCGGGCGGCGTGGGCGGCGAGCTGCCGCAGCTCCTCCATCTGTCCGGCGGTGAACAACAGCCTGCCATCCGTCCACCCTTCCACTCCCGAAGCGGTGCGCACTAAGGCGAAGCGCCGGCGGCGTGCGAGGATCTCGACTCGCTCGCCGTGGCGGAGCGCTGCCACTACCGGCTCGTTGGGGCCGAGAGCTTTGTACAAACGCAGGGTCGCGGGGGCCACGTAGGCTTCGTTGACGGCGGAAGTTCGTTCCGGACTCCGGCCGCACGCCAGCCACAAAACCACGAGGGCGGGCAAACAAAACCTTGCCCGCTCGTACCGCATCATGGGATAGTCTAGCAGGATGAGCGAAAGGGAGCCTGCCGAAGCAGCCCGCCAGGAGTTCTACTGCCCTCGCTGCGATCGCACCGTCAGGGATCCGTTGATCTGCGGAGACTGCGCGGCGATGATTTGCCGCGAATGCGGCACGCCGCTGGAGCGGGTGGACGAACTCGGCATCGGCTGAGGCTCATAACCGCGGCAGGTATGTCTTCAGCAGGCGCGCCTCCTCCGTGTGGATCAGGAAAGGCGCTGCCCCGGCGGGGATCATCCAGACCTGGCCCAGGCCAAATTCACGGCCTGCCAAACGTCCTCGGCCTTCCAACACAACCAGTAGGTGAAACCGGTCCGGCTCGGGTTCGTAGACGGCAGGCGCGCCGAGATCGAGTTTTTCCGTAACGAAATAGTCACACGAAGCCAGCAGGTTACCTTGCGGAGTTGCCGGACCGGGGTGCGGCCCAAGAAAGGCCACATCCAAAGCTTTGTCCAGATGCAACTCCCGCGGCCTGCCATAGTCGTACAGCCGGTATGTGATGTCTGTGTTTTCCTGGATCTCGCACAGCACGATGCCCTCGCCGAGCGCGTGCACTGTTCCGGGCGGAATGAAGTACACTTGTCCGGGCCGCACATCGAACCATTCGAGCAGGCCTTCGATCTCGCCGGAAAGGGCCGCCTGGCGCGCGCGTTCGCGAGTGATCGGCTCGCGAAAGCCGAGCGCGAGCTTCGCGCCGGGTTCGGCGCGCAGGATGTACCACATTTCGGTCTTGCCGGGTGTGCCGTCGTGCGCCAGTGCGTAGGCGTCGTCGGGATGGACCTGAACCGAGAGCCGCTCCGAGGTGAAGATGAACTTGACCAGGATGGGGAGCGGATCGCTTCCCGGCGCAAGGAACCAGACTTCGCCGATCTTGTCCGGGCCGGGCGGGAACCAAGGCCGCAGATCGTGCACACCCCAGACCTTTTCCCGGAACGAAGGGACGAGCGGAAACGGACCAGCGTTCATCCGGCCACGTCCACGATGAACTGGTGCAGCCGCTCGAGACCGCGTTCCAGTTCGCGCATCGAGGTGGCGTAGGATATGCGCACGTGTTCCGACGTACCGAAGGCTTCCCCCGGAACCACGGCAACCCGGGCGCGCTCCAGCAGCTGCTCGGCAAACTCCGTCGCACTGCGGAGGCGGGCCGCACGCAGGGCTTCACCGACGTTGGGATACGCGTAGAAAGCCCCTTTGGGTTCCGCGCAACGCACGCCAGGGATTGCCCGCAGGCGCTGGACCACGAAATCACGCCGCCGCCGGTATTCCTCGAGCATCCGGCCGACGGACTCCTGAGGGCCGCGCAATGCTTCCACGCCGGCCTTCTGGGCGATGGAGGTCGGGTTGGACGTGGATTGACTCTGGAGCTTGACAATGGCCGCGACGACGGAGGCCGGAGCCAGGCCGAAGCCGATGCGCCAGCCGGTCATGGCGTAGGTCTTCGACAGAGAGCCGGCCACGACGACGCTCGCGGCCGCTCCAGGCAGCGAGGCGACGGAAAAAGGTTTCCCCGCATACAGGAAATGGCAATAGCATTCGTCCGTCAGCAGCCAGATCCCCCGCCGGGAGGTCAGGTGAAAGATGCGGGCGAACTCTTCGGGGTCCACCACTGCGCCGCTCGGGTTGGCGGGAGAGTTCACGATCACCACGCGCGTCTTGGGGCTCAGATAGCGCTCGATGAGCGAGGCCGTCACCGCGAAGCCCTCGTCCTCACTGGTGGGAGCAAACACGCACCGGCCTCCGGCGTACTGGACCACGTCCTTGTACGTGACCCAGTAAGGCACGGGGATGATGACTTCATCGCCTTCGTTGAGCAGGACCTGCATCAGGTTGAAGATGACGTGCTTGCCACCCACGGACACCACGCACTCGGCGGGCGTGTAGCGCGTGCCGAAGTCCAGGCGGTGCCGCTCGCAGATGGCCTCCCGCAGCTCCAGCGTCCCGCCCGAGGCCGTGTAGCGGGTGAAGTTTTCCTCGATGGCGCGAATGGCGGCCTGCTTGATGTTGTCCGGGGTAGGAAAGTCCGGCTCGCCCGCCCCGAAATCCACCACGTCGACGCCTTGCGCCTTGAGCTTTTCGGCCTCCGCAGAGACCTTCATGGTCGCCGACACGCTGATACGCGAAATCCGTTCTGCCAGTTCGTTGGTGATCGTCATGTCGCTAACTTGTTTTTCCCCGACTCAGCGCTGTTCCCACTCGCTCACGCAGGCGCGCATCCACAACGGGAGGGACCAGACCCGAAACGTCGCCTCCCAGACTGGCCACCTCCTTGACCAGCCGCGAGCTGATGAAGGAATACGCCTCTCCGGCCATGAGGAAGACGGTCTCGATGCCCGGAGCCAGCCGCCGGTTCATGAGAGCCATCTGCAGTTCATACTCGTAGTCAGAGATGGCGCGAATACCCCGGACAATGACGGAGGCTCCCTTGCGCGCTGCGTAGTCTACCAGCAGCCCTTCGAAGGAATCCACCTCCACGTTCGGGTAATCCTTCAGCACCAGGCGCAACATGTTGACACGCTCTTCGGCCGTGAAGAGCGGCTCCTTGCCTTCGTTGCGGAGGATCGCCACGATCAGCCGGTCAAAGAGCCGGGCGGCGCGTTCAATCAGATCCAGATGCCCGTTGGTGATCGGGTCGAAGGATCCGGGATAGATGGCGAGCGTGCCGCCGGCCCTGCCTGACACCTGTCTCAGCGCCCTTTCTGAAGGGGGTGATCCCTCATTCTACCAAGGCGGAACGGCAGTGGGGCACGCAGGCGTGCGGGCGTCTCCGTTCTCAAGCGGAGCGCACCCAGAGAGGTGAAAGGTGCTGGTTCGGGCCCGGCACGTAGGGTTATAATTCACTTGTTCGGTCGTGTCGCAGAGGGGCATTTTTTCGCAGTGCCAACCTCCTGGGAGCCAGTAGTTGTCAGTGTGTTGCAGGACCCAAGCGGGCGGTCGGATTCCGAGCTGCTCGAGATGGCTCACCGACTTGCCTGTTGCAGGCCCCTGCTACCCTACCCGGGCTGGCGGTTCGACGCGGATTGGAATAACCCGGACCCGTCTTTTCGAGTCCGGCGGGCCCTCTGGGAGTATCTGAGCAGGCGCCCAGGCTGTAAGACCGTCGAAATCGGCTGGCACTACGGAATCCGGCTGTTGCTACATCTTGAAAACGACCTGGGCCGCCAGTTGTTCATCGGCGGCTGCATTGATCCGAACGAGTTTTTCTTTCTGGATCGCTTCCTCCGTCCGGGGATGGCCGTACTCGATGTGGGCGCCCACGAGGGCCTGTATACCTTGTTCGCAGCCAAGCGCATGCAGCCGGGCGGGGAGGTTTGGGCGCTGGAGCCGAGCGCGCGAGAGTTCTCCAGGCTGCAGCGGAATCTCCAGATCAATCGCGTGACGAATGTCCGTGCGTTCCAGGTGGCTGCCGGCGACGAAAACGGAGCAGGGGAATTGTTGGTGGCCGCCGACGAGCATTCCGGTCACAATACCCTGGGCGCCTTCGCGTACAGCGGCGTCAAGGAAGCGGCGCGGCAGAGCGTGAACCTCCGGCGTCTGGACGACCTGTGCGAAGCGCTGGGCATCACGCATCTGGACCTGATTAAGCTGGACACAGAAGGAGCCGAGCTTCGCGTGCTGCGCGGCGCCGACAGTATCCTTCGGGCATTTCGCCCCGTCGTGCTGTTCGAGATTTTACGCGAGGCACTGCACCATCAGGGCAGCAGCCCTGAGGAGTTGATGGACCATTTCCATTCGCTCGGCTACCGCCTGTACGCCTTTGACGATCAAACGGGCTTACCACGTCCGGCCGAGGAGGGTCCGTTATCTGCAAACCTCTTGGCGGTACCCAGGGGCCGAGAGCTGCCGTGGAGTTAATCCTGGCCCCGCAGCCTTACGGATTGATAGTAAAGACGGTTCTTTCTTCGACGGCGGCCGCGCCTTGCGTGACCACAGCCCGTAACTCGTACTGGCCCGCCTGGAAACCGGACATGGGCAGAGAGGCGACGTAAGGAATCTCACCGCGCTCATTGGGCGGGGGAAGTTCGGGCGAGACGGCCCCAACTGGTGAGCCGTCCCGCGAGAGCTCCAGCACCAGGCGCGGCTTCTCCGCAGAGCCGGCCTCGGGGTAGACCACGAAGTAGAACGAAAAGCCGGCGTTCGGCGCGAGCTGAATGGTGTGGTCGAGCGCCGGCACGATGCGAGTCGTTCCGACATCGAGCGGGCCGGTCTCCTTTGTACCCGGAGCCAGCGGGTCCAACCGCCGCACGAGCGTGAGGCTGCTGATGCGTACGCCTTTGGCAGGGGGCGGGACCATCACTGCAACGCGGCGGGCGGTGGCTTTGTTGCCTTCCCGGTCGGCCACGGCAGCCTCCAGCGTATAGCGACCCGGTGGTAACTCTACCGGATACGTTTCCAGGAAGTAACGTTTCTGGAATTCCTCCAGGCGGTCCGAGGGGATCTCGAAAGGGAAGTCGCGGCTGAAACGCTGCACGACGCGACCTTGCGCGTCCTTGAGCATCGCGAGCACAGACAAACGCGTCGCGTATTTGTCCCCCTCACGGCGGGCGTGGAGCTCGCGGAGAGGGACTTCCACGGCGATCGTGTAGCGGTTTTGACCGTCGCTTGAACCGAAGCGGAGTGCGGCCACCCGGCAGGGCAGTTCGCGCGGAAGCGGAGTCAAACTCAAAGCCCGCAGCAGCGGGACTTCCCAGGCAAAGACCGAATCCTGCCCCGGAGGCAGAGCAAAGTAGCCGGTCCGCGCCTGCACCTTGACGTCGGGACGGTTGACCTTGACCGTGATGCGCCGGAACCGGCCGTCGTACTCGGTGATCGGCGGCACGTAAGAAGCTTCGTAGTAAGTGAGCAGCTCTTCGTGGATCCGGCGCAGAGGCTGGCGCAAATCGTTGGTGTTGGCCACCAGAAAACCTCCCGTACTGAGAGACAGGTTGCCGAGCGCCTGCTGTGTGTTGGCATGAATGCTGCTCAGCGCCGTATCGAACACCTTCACCTGATCCGGCGTGACCGCAGCTTCGATCACCTCCTGCTGCCGCCGGCTGGCGGCGGCTGCCGACTGCAGCATGGAGATGCTGGTGGCATTTTGGGTGTCGAGCGTCAAACCGCGGGCATCCACGCCGTAGACGCTGACGCCGGCGCGGTTGGCTGCGGCGATAGTGCTATTGAGGACGTCCACCATGTTCTCCGGAACCTGCAGGCCCCGGGTGAAGTAGACGACCGTCTTGCGACCGGGTAGCGCAGCCTGCTCCCGCACCAGCGACAACAACGACCACAACGAAGACCGGGACTGCTGCGTGCGGGTCAGGATCTCCTCGAAGTTCAACATATTTACCGTCAGCCGGGCCATGGCCGCATCCACGGAGGCGCCGGAAATGCCCCCCGTATCCGAGTTGCCGCGCCCGGGGAGGTTTACGGCGGCCGCCTGCTCGGCGGCGGTCCCCTGGCCGGCAGCCGCTTCCAGTTGCCGCCGGATCTGCTCCGATTCCGCGACGAACTGAGGATAGTGTTGCGTGGTGGCGCGCTCGACCGCCTTTCGGAGCAGGTCCAGGTTGTTGGTGAAGGGTTGCAGGACGCTGAGCCGCTCACCAATGACAAAGACCGCCACAAAGACGTTTTGTTCGAGGCCGTCCTTGAGGAAATCGAGCGAAGCCTGCCGCGCCAGGCGCCGGGCCTCGTTGTCCAAGCCTTCGTAGACAAGACTGACGAGGCGCAGGTGGCGCAGTGGGTCCGGCGCCGGCGGCTGTCCCGTGCTTGCCGCGCGTGAGCCCAGGCCGGCGGCATCCTGCCCCGTGACGAGGCGGAAGCCGGTAAGCTTTACGGGAACGCCGTCGTCGTAGACCTCGATCTCCTCCGGCTTGAGGTCGCCAACCAGCCGCCCGCGCTTGTCGCGCACCACGAGGTCGAGCAAGACTTCCTGGGTCACGGCGCGGATCACCGCCGTTTGTCCCGTTTGGGGCGGCGCAGGGGCGGGCTCCTGAGCCGCCACGAAGACAGCGGAAAGCAAAAGGGCGAAGACTCGCATGATCAGTCCCTTTCCAATGTTCCGGCCCGTTCCGGGATCATACCACCCACTGCCTGTTTGCCCTCCAGCGCCGCCCGGCGGATGCGGTCCAGCCGCTGGAATTCCGCGCGCGCCCGGGCCGCATCCTGCTTGCGTCCGGCCCGGGAGTAGGCGCGCGCCAGAGCAAAGTGCATGTCCGGGCTGTCCGGCGCCAGTTTCAAGCCGATCTCCAGCTCACGGATGGCGCGCTCGGTCTGGCCCGTCTCGAGCAGGCTCCGGCCTAGCGCGTTGCGCGCCGCAAACGAACGGGGATCGAGTTTGACAGCCTCCTCAGCATAAGGGAGGGCCTTGCCGTATTCTCCGCGCTTGATCAACTCAAACGCGATTTGCAGACGGGCCGGCACGTGCTTCGGAGATACCTGCAATTCCTCGCGAAACTTCTCGATTGCAGCGTCGGGATCTTCGGCGAGAAGGAAGACCCCGAGGTTATAGCGCAGATGCGGCCTGTCCGGATAGCGTACGACGAGCTCCTCTGCGGCCTTTCGCGCCTCCCGCGGGCGGCGGGTCGCCATCAGGTACTGCGCCCGGCCGGCTTCCGCCACCAGCCCGGACTGGTCGGCGGGGACTTGTCCGGGGAGCAACGTCATGCGCAAGGCGCTCAGGCCCATGGCTTCGATCAGCGACGGGCTCTCCTGCTCCCGGCGCGCCAGAGCGTAGAGAAGCTGAAGCGCCGCTTCGTGTTCACCGAACTTGTTCAACAACACGGCCAGGTGGAAGCGGCTGACGGCACTCAGCTCCGTATTGGCGGGCAGGCCGAAGATGCGGGCACGCTGTAGATATTCCAGGGCCGCCTCATAGCGTCCGAGGCGATATTCGCACAGCCCGAGCATGGCCCAGGCCGGACCCCCCTTCGGTTTGAGTTGGCTCAGCCGCCAGAACGCCTCGCGGGCTTCTCGGTATCTGTCTTCTTCGTAATGGATCGTGCCAAGGTACCACCATCCCTCATCCCAGTCGGGGCGCAGCGCCAGCGCTTTCTGATACAGTTCGACAGCTTCCGCAAGAAAGCCGCTTTCGCGGGCGGAGCCGGCGCGCGCGGCCAGAGAATCGAATGGCTCGGACTTGAGGGCAGCAACAGTTCCGGCCCTGTGCCGCGGCGGCTCCGCGGGCGCGGTCTCGCTACGATAGGCCGCCTCCATGGCATTGGCCGGCTGCGGAGGCCTGCTCTGGCGCTCCGCATTCAGTTTGCGCACGATCTCCCGGTGACGGTCGCCGTCCTCCTTGCGCTTCAGGCGGTAATACACCGTCGCCAGCGAGACGTGCGCTTCCGTGAAATCCGGCCACTCGCGCACGAGCTCCTCGAGAATCCGCTGTGCTTCCGCCAGCCTGCCGGTGGAAACGTAAAGGCTCGCGATCTGGTAGCGGACGCTCGGGGCTCCCGGGCGCACCCGCAACGCCCGTTCGAGATAGGGCAACGCTTCTTGGAATTTCTGATCCTGTTTGAGCAGCACGCCGGCGTACAAATTGGAATCGAAGTCGTGGGGATTGAGCTCGAGTTCGCGGCGAAACTGTTCCATGGCGGCGTCCCGGTCCCCGGTGGCGAGCAATGCGCGCCCGTAGTAGGCATGAGCCGAGGGGAGTTTCGGATTGAGCTTGACGGCGCGCTCGAACTCCTCGAGGGCGCCGCGGTAATCGCGCGCCATCATGCGGGCGGTGCCGAGCATGAGACGGGCTTCGGCGGAGTCGCCTTGCCGCAGAATCCGGTCCACCAGCAGTTGTCCTTCCTCGCTCTGGCCGTCGCGGATCAGAGCCGTGCCTAGCAGGTAGAGCAGCGCGCGATCCTCGGCGTGTTTTTGGTGCAGAGGTCGAACGAGCTCGATGACTTTCCTGTTCTCACCCATGCGCAAGTAGCAGTCCGCCAGCAGGACGGTCGCATTGCGATGGTCCGGTTGCGCCGCCACCACCTGAGAAAACTCTGCCGCAGCCTCGCGGATCCGCGCCGAGTTATAAAATGCCAGGCCCAGATTAAACCTTACGGCGGCGTTGGCGGGATCGAGCCCCAGAGCGCGCTGGTATTGCTCGATGGCGGCCGCATAGTCGCCGAGACGTGCGTAGGCCGCCCCGAGATTCGAGCGAGCCTCCAGGTGATCGGGGTTGCGCTCGAGCAGCTTGCGGTAGGCTTCAACCGCGCCGGCGATGTCTCCCGATTGGTGCCGGCGGACGGCCTCCTGAAACAGCGCCTGGGGATCGTCCTGGGGTGCGGCGTACACCAGACCCGCCGCACACCAAAACAGGGCGGCGCAGATGCCCGCGAGGGTTCCCATCCGTCCCTACATTGTCCCAAAAAAGAAAGGGCGGCTCTTGGGAGCCGCCCCAACCACACCACAGAAACCGGCTTACCCCGCTTCGCCGGTCTCAGAACTGGAACTTGATGGCGAACTGCATCAGCCGGCGACCCTTCTTGAGCTGTGGCTTGCCGAAGTTCTGAAGCGTCTGCTGGTCGGGGACGCCGTTGACGAAGTTCATGGACAATCCCGGATCGTTGCCCGCAAAGAACGGCAGCGGGTGATTCGGGAAGTTATACATGGACCACCGGAACTGGAGTTTCTTATGCTCGGTGAACTCCCAGTTCTTAAACAGGGAGATGTCATGGTTCTGGAATGCGGGGTGCTTCATGTAAGGCAGCACATAGGTGCCGTTTCGCCTCGGAAGCGGAGCCACGAAGCAGCGCGGGTTGGCGTACTGGCCTTCGGCCAGGCCGTCGCGGGGATCACAGGTGAGCCAGGGCCGCGCGGGCGTGTCCGGAGTGCCGTTGACATTAATGGCCGAAAGGGTCTGCCCGTCGGCCATCGTCCCGCTGAACTGGAAGTTGCGCAGCGGCGCGCCGCTCTGCCACTGGGAAATCCCGGAGATCTGCCAGCCGTTCAGCACAGCCTTTCCGAACGCGTTCCGGAAGTTGCCCGGCAGAAGGACGTTGTAGGCGATGCTGAAGGTGTGCGTGCGGTCGTAGGGCAGCACGTCATAGCTGCGGCGCTTGCGATCGAAGGCATCCGACGGCGTGCCGAAGGAATCACCCCCGACACCCATCGCCTTCGAAAAGGTGTACGCCGCAGAGTAGTTGACGCGGCCCACCTGACGGTTGGCGGTCACTTGCAGCGAGTGGTAGTTCTGCGACAGCCCGTGTGACCGCATGTTGATCGTGCCGTAATTCTTGAACGGGCGGTACGCATTCGGATCGGTCCCCAGCGGGAAGCCGAACATGGCCCCCTCGGGCACAGCGTTCACGTTGTCGCCGCAGTTGGTGCAGACCATCTGGTGTGAGCTGGAGTTGCCCACGTAGGAGGCTTCGAAAACCGTCTGTCCCGGCAGGCGGTGAGACAGCGTCAGGCTCCACGAGTAAGTCGTCGGTACGCGGTCCTCGTAGGGCAGCAGCACGGTCAGGTTCGTAACGGGGGTCTGCGT
Source organism: Acidobacteriota bacterium (assembly GCA_037446115.1). Taxonomy (GTDB): domain Bacteria; phylum Acidobacteriota; class Terriglobia; order Bryobacterales; family Bryobacteraceae; genus JANWXD01. The sequence continues at coordinate 40,539 of JBBIJF010000021.1, forward strand.
CTTTGGATCGATGCGATCAATATCGGCCAGCGTTCCGGCGTTCCACCCGAGGTTCACCAGCAGGCGGAGCGGAGGATTACCGATCGTGCCGAAAATGTCGCCATTGCGATCCAGGTGCTTGTAAACGCCACCGCCGCCGCGAAGCACGGTGTTGCCCCGGCCCGTCAGGTCGTAAGCAAAGCCGACCCGGGGCGCAACCAGCAGGGGAGGCGTCTTCCAGATGGACTTGGGTCCGTTCCAGCCAAGGTGCGGCGAGACCAGTCCCGTGTAGTCGGTGACTTTCGAGTCCGGCCGGTACAGCCGGCTGTCAAAGCCGAACATCTTGCCGTCCTTGTCATACATCCAGCCCATGTGCTGGAAACGGGCCCCGTACTCCAGAGTGAAGCGGCGAGTGACCTTCCAGGAGTCCTGGGCAAAGCCGGACCATTCGCGCTTGCGGAAGTAACCGACCACGTTCGTCGTTCCCTCTGAATAGGCGCCCACACGGCCCAGCAGCAGGTCCGCGAAGGCATTGCCCGTCGAGTTGCCGCCCCAGTTGGTGGGCTGCAAAAAGCCGTGGTCCTCCGCGGTAGTGGGCTCATCGTTGGTGACAAATTCAAAGAAGAACCCGAACTTCATGGTGTGGGTTCCGACCACCTTGCTGAAGTTGTCGCGCACGCTGATGAGCCACTTGTTGCCGAAGATGGTCGGATTGTCCAGCCCGCCCGGCTGGATGAAATCGGGCACGCCGCCACCCCAGTCGGTGAAGCTGGGGATGACGTCGGTGGGGTTGTCGAAGATCCCTTTGTACGGATAGCCCAGCGCCTTGCGGGAGACCTTGTCCATCTGCCGGATCTTGTGCGGCATGCCCCAGTAGGTCGCCGCGAAGACGATCTCATTGGTGGTAGAGGGGTCGAGCACTTTCACCAGGCTGGTGGAACTGGACCAGGTGTTGTAGCCGCCATGGAGGTCACCCGGCCACGGGACATCGTTGGAGTTGTACCACCAGAGCGTGAACGGGTATGGGCTGGACTGGTATTCGTGGTTGAAACGGGTGTACAACTTCGTGTTGTCGGAGACGTTGTAATCCACGCGGACCAGCTGCTGGTGGCGGTGTTCCGGGTTGATGATGTTGGAGGTGTAGTTGTAGCCGCCGGACTGGGCCGGATCCTGATTCGGTAGCGGCAGCAGGTTGAGAAGGATCTGCCCTCCCTTGTCAATGGCGGACGGACTGATCTTTCCGCCCGAAAGCATGGCCGCCGTGATGGCGGGGCCGCAGCAATTGCTGTTGCCCTCGGCGTCGTTCCGGGGCATCGTGTTGACGTCGTAGCCGTTCAGCTTGGACAGGTACGCGGTGTCGCTAAAGTCGCCCCGGCGCATCGCTTCGGTGGGCACCACGGCGGGGCGCACGCCCAGGTCGTGGTTCTGCCGCTGGATTTCCACGCCTGCAAAGAAGAACAGCTTGTCGCGCTTCTTCGTGAGAGGGCCGCCGATGTTAAAGCCGGGATAGTAGAAGCTGTCGGTCGGCTTTCTGGTTTTGAAGAAGTTGTTGCGCCAGTCGCGGGCGTTAAGCGAGTGGTGCCGCGCATAGAGGTAGGCCTCGCCGTGGAATTCCGAACTTCCGGACTTGGAGACGGCGTTGAAGACTACGGGACCCAGCGCGTTCTCGGCCGCGAAATTGGAGACCTGCACTTTCACTTCCTGAAGCATGTCCATGTTCGGCGTCACAGCCGAGCCGCAATTGCAGCCCGGGTCAATGACGTTGGCGCCGTCGGAGACGTTGGCCACTTGTGTGTTGCGCGTCCCGGCCACGTTGTAGTTGCCGATGCCCCGGTTGAATTGCACGGTAAAGCCGGCGGGCGTGCCGGGGTCGTCCGGGTTGGTGTAAACTACGCCGGGCAGAATCTTCAGCAATTCATCTGCGCTCCGGCCCAGCACCGCCAGGTTCTGGATCTGCGTGGAGGTGATCACCTGAGCCTTCTCGCCCGTGTCCACCGGAATCACGGTCGCGGCCGATGCGATCACCTCGACCTGCTCCGCCGTGGGCGCCACGGTGAGCACAATGTCCGTGAGCGTCAGGCGGTCGCCGGCGTGGAAGATCATGCCGGTCCGTTCCCACTTATTGAACCCCTTGGCTTCCACGAGCACACGGTATTGACCGGCCGGGATGCCGACGATGGAGAAGTACCCTTCCGCATTGGAGACCGTACGGCGAACCGCACCGGTGGTCTCGTGCGTCAGCGTGATCGTGGCGCCCGGAATGACCGCGTTCGTTTGATCCTGAACGATCCCCGTAAGCTGGGCAGGCAAGCCTTGCGCAAGGCCGGCTTGCGGAAACGCAATCAGAAGCGCCAGGCCCAGAATGGCTCCGTACCTGACCCTTCTGCTGGAGCAGAATCCTGAAACCATTTGACCTTTCCCCCTAAACATGCAACTTCTTTGAAGACCGCCTCCCCGTACTTGCAAAGTCGGCCGCGTACTTCCCCGGCCGTTGAAACGGCTCTTGTTCCGATTCCTGAAGCGGCTTCGGGTGGAGATTAACAGATGAAACGAAGAAAGTCAAGCGTTTCCATTAGGATTTTTCGATTATGAACCGCAATCCACTGGAGCCACTAGAGAAAATTTTTTCAGTGGCACAAGAAGGATTATGGAACCCACTCGGGTGTGGTGTCTAATACTCCAACTGTCCTTGGTACATCAGCTTGGGGGCTTTGAAGGTGAGGAACAGTCGCTGCCCGATAGGGGCGATGAAGAAGTCGAAACGGATCTCTTTGTCCTGGGTACCGAGCACGGGCTGGCCGTTCACCAGTCTTGGGAAAATGAATTTGGCACCGGTGCCGTCGGGACTGGGAGGATAGTATTCGCGCAACTCGAGCCGGCCATGCCGCGGCGCGATCAGGTAAACGCTCTGCTTCAACGTTTCGGTGCGCGCGGTTTCCAGAAACGTGCGCAGATCCCGAGTGGCGTTGGGGTCGTTGGTCGCGTAATCCAGGGCGATGATGACGCGATCGCTCACGTCGAGCGACAAGGCTTTGCGGAAGCGGGCATTGAACTCCTGCTTTTGCTCGGGCGGCATCTGGTCGTACTTGTTGAGGATCTGCATCATGCGCACGTAGGCCTCGCGAATGGGCCTGGCGGAAAACAGGCGAACGGTGAATTGATAAAACATCTCCTTTTCGCCCGCGGTTCCCGAACCCCGGCCCCCGGCCACGGCATTGAACGTTTGCGTTTGTGACCAGGGCGAGTTGCTGAGCATGCGCAAGACTTCCTCACGCTTCCACTTCTCGAAGGGTTCCTCCCAGAAGTCTTTCGCCATCACCCAGGCGGCTCCTACCCCCGCCAAGGACACGATGACAATCCCCTTCGCCACCGTCATGGAAACCTCCTTCCCACGGGACCTCCCGCTGAAATCATATCCGGTGAGGCGGGGCCTGGCAAGCCCGGCGAGCCTGTATTATCATGGCGGTTGCTGGGCCGGCGCATGGCTTTCGCCACCCAAGGATGGCTCCGCGCCGCGGGGGTCTATGTGGCGATCGCGCTAAGCTTTTCCGGGAGCGCGGTCGGCACTTCCGCACCGGCGCAAGCCCGGTCTCAGCTTGAGGAAGCCGCGCGTTTGATCGAATCAGGCCGTCCGGCGGAAGCCGAACGTATCTTGCGCGCCGTGCTCCGCAGCCATCCGCAACACGCCGGCGTGCTGCACCTTCTGGGGATCGCAGCGTTGAAGCAGGAACGCCCGCAGCAAGCCGCATCGTGGTTCCGGAAGGCCATCGCGGCCCAGCCGGCATTCGGAGCCGCCTACGTCAACCTGGCACGCCTGTTGAAGGAGGGCGGGGACCGTGCCGCGGCGATTCGAGTCCTCCGCCAGGGCCTAGCCCGCACGCCGCGGGACGCGACTCTGCGGCGGGAGCTGGCCAGCGTACTTGCGGACCAGGGAGATTTCGCGGAAGCCATCGCCACTTTGCAGGCGATTCCTCCGGCCGAACGCTTCGACGGGTACTGGGAGATGCTCGGCCGGCTGCAGGTTTCTCTGGGCGACTTCGCCCAGGCGGAGGAAAGTCTGCGGCGAGCGCTGGAGAGCAAGCCGGAATCCGTCAACCTGCTCCGGCAACTGGCGGGGGTTGCCTTAAAGCGGGGTGCAGCGGAGCGCGGGTGGCAGTACATGGCGCGCGCCTACCGCCTGGCGCCGAACTCGCCGGAATTGCTCTACGAGTACGCACAAGTGAGCCTTCAGAACGGTCTTTCGCGGGAGGCGGTACTGGCGCTGCGGAAGGCGCTGCTGATGGAACCTGAGCGCCCGGAGTTTCTGCTCGCCTTGGGCAACGCACTGCTGGAGACGCCCGACTATCACGACGCGCTGCCGTATTTTGAGCGCTACGTCACGCTGCGACCGGAGGATCCCCAAGGCCGCCTGGCATTGGGATGGGCGTTATTTCTCGGGAGGAATTTCCCCAAGGCGCGCCAGCAATTCGAGGAAGTGCTGCGGTTGGATCCCCAGCGCGCCGATGCCTACTACCACCTCGGCATGATCGCGTACGAAAGCGGCGACAACGCCGGGGCGCTCGAAATGCTCACCCGAGCTGTAGAGCGGGCTCCGGAACACCCCAAGGCTCATTACGGACTCGGCCTGGTCCACGCGCGCGAGCGCCGCTACGAGCAAGCCCGGGCCGAGTTTGAAACCGCTGCGCGCCTCGACCCGGATGAGCCGAAGGTCCACTACCAGCTCAGCCAGGTGTACGCCCGCCTCGGCGATGCCGCGCGGGCCCGGGCGTCCTTGCAGCTGTACCGGCAAGCACAGAAACGATCGGAGGACCGCATCAAGCGCAGCCAGCTCCTCTTATCCCACACAGCGGAATCCCGCGAGGTGCCGTGAGATGAAGTGGTGGTTCGCGGTCCTGCCGGCCTTGGCAAGCTTTTACATGCTCGCCGCGCTTCAGACTTCCTCTTCGGGCGCTCCCGCCGTGCAATTTGTGGACATCACGGACGCGGCCGGCATCCGCTTTTTCCACATCTCCGCACCGGAAAAGAAATACATTGTCGAGTCCATGAGCGGCGGCGTGGCGCTGTTTGACTTCGATCGGGACGGCTGCCTGGACATCTATTTCACCAATTCGCTCACGGTCGAAACCGCCTCCAACCCAAAAAGCTCCCGCAGTGCCCTGTACCGGGGTCGCTGTGACGGCACGTTCACCGACGTTACGGAGCGGGCCGGAGTGGGTTACCCCGGGTGGGCCATGGGCGTGCTGGCGGCCGACTTTGACGGTGACGGCTGGCAGGACCTGTATGTCACCTGCCTGGGTCCTAACCGGCTTTACCGGAACAACGGCGACGGAACATTCACTGATGTTACTTCCCGCGCGGGTGTGGACGATGTGCGGTGGTCCGCAGGGGCGGCGCTCGGTGACTTGGATAACGACGGCAACCAGGATCTGTTCGTCACCAACTACGTGGACTTCAAGCTGGATGATCTGCCGACCTTCGGCCGGGGCAAGTTCTGCCAGTACCGGGGCATTCCCGTGCAATGCGGGCCCCGGGGCCTGCCGGGGGCGGGCGATTCCCTGTTCCGCAACAACGGCGACGGGACGTTCACCAACGTCACCGACAAGGCAGGCGTCTCGGATCCCGACGGCCGATACGGCTTGGGCGTGGTATGGACCGATGTGGACGGCGACGGCTGGCAGGATGTCTATGTAGCCAACGACAGCGGCCCTAACTTCTTGTACCACAACAAACGCGACGGCACATTTGAAGAAATCGGCTTTCTGGCGGGTTGTGCCGTGGGTGAAGACGGCAATGAGCAGGGATCCATGGGCATTGCGGTCGGAGACTATCTGCACACGGGCCGGTTTGCCTTTTTCGTAACTAACTTCGCCGATGAGTACAACGCCTTGTATCGCCACGACGAGCCCCTTCTGTTTACAGATGTGTCGTTTCAGTCCGGTGTGGCGCGCGTCATGGGGCCCTGGGTCGGCTGGGGAACCGCGCTCTTTGACTATGACAACGACGGCTGGCTGGATCTGATGGCGGTCAACGGGCACGTCTATCCGCAAGTGGACAGCATTCCCGTCGGGTCGCGCTACGCCCAGCGGATCCTGCTGTTCCGCAACAACGGGGACGGGACGTTTTCGGAAGTGGCGGCACAGGCCGGCGAGGCGCTGATGGTTCCGCGCGTGAGCCGCGGTGCGGCCTTCGGCGATATTGACAACGACGGCGATATTGACGTCGTCATTAACAATCTGGACGGCAAGCCGACGGTGCTTCGGAACGACGGTGGAAACCGCAACCACTGGATCAACATCCGGCTGAGGGGACATGGGCGAAATCCCGACGCGCTTGGCGCCCGAGTCAAAGTGGTTTCCGGCGAGCTGGTGCAGTGGGACGAGGTGCGCAGCGGCGGCAGCTACATCTCCTCAAGCGATCTGCGCCTTCATTTCGGCCTGGCGCACCGCGAACGCGTGGACCTCATCGAGGTTCACTGGCCGGGCGGCAAAACGGAGCTTTATCGGGATCTTCCTGCGGACCGCTTTGTCACGATCGAACAGGGTAAAGGTGTCGTCAAGACCGAGCCGGCGCGCAAGCAATCTTCGTGATGTTCCTCCAGCCTCCCCTATGCCATACTGGCGACAGAGGGAGTTGACGTGTTCCGCTTTTCTGGAATGATCCTTCCGCTATCCATCGCACTGTGGGCGGACGCGCTTTATGCACAGGCGGACGCCTCGCCGCAGGAATCCGTCAAGGAAACCATCAAAGTCGAGGCGGCCGAGGTCGTCATAGACGCGGTGGTGACGGACCGGCGCAACCGGCTCGTGGGTGATCTTACGGCGGAGGACTTCACAGTCTACGAGGACGGGGTGCCGCAAAAGCTCGTCTCGTTTGAAGTGCGCCGCGGGATCCCGGCGAGCAGCCGGGGGACTCCGCGCCGCGCCCAGGAACCGGCGGGACCTGTATCCGAAGCTGCGGCGCCTCCCCGGACACTCACCATTCTCCTGCTCGATTACTCGACCACGGAGTTGCCCAATCAGCGACTGGTCCGTGAGGCGGCAACCAGGTATGTGCGGGAAAGGATGCAGCCCGGTGAGCTATTAGCGGTCTTCGCCCTGGGTACAAGTTTACGGTTTCTCACGGACTTTACCAACGACCGTGAGGTGCTTCTGGCGGCGCTCCGGACGCGCGATGTGCACGGCGCGGCGGTGGCCGGGGAGCGGACGGATCTCAATGAGATCGCGGCCGGGCGAGGCGGCCTGAGCCTGACCCTTACAGGTGTGCCCGAGCCGTCGGTCAGCTCGGGCCCCGGAGCCGCGGCCATCGCATCCGGCATGGGAGGCCCGGCTTCGGCGGCCGCCGAAGCCATGGCGTTGCGGCGCATCGCGGCCCAGTACGCCGTGCTGCGGTCGGCGATGGAGCAGCGGCAAACCCGGGGCGTGCTGACGGCGATCCGCGCCATTGCCCTCGGGGTGCGGCACCTCGAGGGCCGGAAGAGTCTGGTGCTGTTTTCTCAGGGCTTCGTGGTTCCCCAAGCGCTTTGGTCGGAGCTGCAATCGGTGGTGGATGCGGCCAACCGCTCCCAGCTTGCGATTTACGCCATCGACGCGCGCGGGTTAGAGACGCGCCAGCTCAGCGGGGCCCTGGTGCCGCGGGACGAACTGACTGCGGCTTTGGGCCAGAGCGAAGATGAGCGCAATCCCCTGGCCGGCCAGGAACGCATGCGGGCGCAAGGTGGAGAGACGGTGTTTGACCGCGCCGGCCAGGTCGGCCACGACCTGCCCGAAAGCGCACTGCGTTATCTGGCGGCTTCCACCGGGGGCTTCCTGATTCGCAACACGAATGACCTCTTTCAGGGCCTCGCCCGCGTCAGTGAGGAGATGCAGACTTATTACGTTCTGACGTACCGGCCGAGCAATTCGAACTGGGATGGCAAGTTCCGGCAGGTGCGAGTCGAGGTGCGCAATCCCCAGCTCCGCGTCCGGGCGCGCAGCGGATACTACGCCATACCGGCAGAATTCGAATTCCTTGCGCCGGAGGATTACGCCGTCGTCGCCGAGTGGCGCAGCGCTGCGCGCGAAGCGCAACTGCCGCTCTTTGTGCGCGCCGGCGCTTTCCGGGATTCTGGTAAGCTCTACCGCATCCCGGTGGTTATCGAAGCGCCCGCATCCGCCATCAGCTTCGAAAAGCGCGCAGGCGGCCACCAGGCGCAGTTCCACATCGTAGGTCTGGTGCGGGACATGCGCGGCCGCCTGCTGACACGGTTCGGCGGGCGCACGCAGTTCAGCGCCACGCCGGCCGAATATGAAACGCTGAAGCCCGGCACGATCAGTTTTCTCCAGACGTTGTACCTTCCCGCCGGTGAGTCTTACTCCTTTGAAGTCCTCGTCAAAGATCTGCTCTCCGGAAAAGTCGGCCGCCAACAGGCCGGCCTGTACCTGAGCGAGCCGGGCGAGGAACTGGCGCTCAGCACCGTGCTGCTGGCCCGGGATGTCGAGAAGGACGCCCGCCCGGGGACGCAGTTTCTCTCCGTCGGCGGGGCCCGCATCCTGCCTTCGGCGCGCTGCCGGTTCCGCAACGGAGAGAACCTGATTTTTTACCTCGACGTTTACAATCCACAGCCCGGAACGAACAACCAGACGGCGCTGGAGGTCGAGGTGTTCCTGATGCGGGAGGGCAAGCGCGTGCCGTTAAGCGTTCCGGTGTTTCGCGTCACGGAAAACATTGCAGAAACACGACGCGTGACGGTATCGCGGTTCTTACAGCTTACAGGACTTACACCGGGCGATTACATGTTTGTCGTCAGCGTGCGAGACATCCGCTCAGGTCAGGTCCGCAGCGCTCACGCACCTCTCGTCGTGACCGAGTGAGGATGCGCTTGTGCGCCTGTCTGAAGGCGGACGGCGGTCTGCGCTATGGCTGGGGCACGCGGGCTGTTTCTTGCGCCTTGAGCTCCCGATAGCGGGCGAGCGCCGCCTGAGCCGCCTGTGTCCGGCCCGCCTTCAGATAAGCTTGCGAAAGCTGGTAGTGGATGTACGACTTGTTCGCATCGAGCTGCACCGCTCTTTCCAGGCCGGCCAGGGCGTCCTCGGTCTTGCCCAGCTTCAACAGGGCTTTGCCGAGTTCGTACCACGCCTCGGCATAGGCAGGATCGAGTTCCACGGCAGTTCGAAAACTTCCGACAGCGTCCGGCAGACGGTCCAGAAGCGCAAGCGTAAGTCCCAGGTGGAAGTGCGCTTTGGAGTGTTTGGGGTTGCGGCCAATTTCCCGCCGGAACTCTTCGGCCGCCTGAGGAAAGCGGGAACGCCGCAGTAGCGCAAGGCCTAGATAGTAATGCCCGTCTGGTACCGCCGGATCCAGCTCGAGCGCTTTCGAGAATTCGGACGCGGCCTGTTCAAGGTCGCCGCGCACGGCGTGAGCACGACCGAGAGCCAGGTGAACGTCGGCGACCTGGGGATACTTGCCGGCAAGGGCTTTGAGTAGCTCGAGCCCGCGGTCCCGGTCGCCGGCATAGACTTCGGAAAGCCCGAGTGCGTAGGCCAGTTGGGGATCTTCGAGTGCCTGCCGGCTCGCGGAACGAAGTTGCTCCACGGCGCACCGGTAGTCGTCACTGAAAAAACAGCTCAGACCGAGCAGCATCCGGGCGCCGGAGTGTTCGGGGCGGGACGCCACGAATTTTTGCAAAGCCGCCACGGCCCCCGAGTAATCCTGTGCCTTGAACCTCGCCAGACCGAGGTTGTAGGCCAGGTCGGGCAGCGCAGGAGCCCAGCGCTCCGCCAGCCCCAGCATCTCGGCCGCTCTGGAAAAATCCCCCGCGCGGGCCCGCAGCAGACCAAGGGCGTTGTAGGCATTGCCGGCCAGTTCTGCGTAAAACCGCGCCGCTTCGCGGAGCCGCCGTTGTTCTTCCGGGGGAGGCGGTTCGGGAGCAATGATCACCACCTTCCCTTCCATGTTGTCCGCGGCTTCCTGCAAAGGGTCGGAACCTCCCATGCCGCCGCGGAGATAAGTGCGCAGACGTTCCTGATCCTCTACCGCCGCCCTGGCTTTGTAACTCGCCGCCAGGCTCAAATGTTTCTTGGCATCCTCGGTCTGCCCGCGCCGCTGCAGTGCCTGTCCCAACAAATAGTGCGCCTTGGAGATCTGATACTGGTTCCGCCTGGGATCGCTGGTCAATTCGATAGCCCGTTCGAGAAGTGGCACCGCCTTTTCGGTTTCACCCAATAAGTAGTACGTCTGTCCGAGATAAAGAAATGCATCGGGTTTACCCGGTTCCAGCTGCGCGGCACGCTCGAGGTGGGGCAAAGCCTCCTGTAACTTCCGCTGTTCGACATACACGAGTCCCAGCAGGTAGTGGGCCAGGTATTCGTTCGGGTTGCGCTGCAGCTCTTTCCGGAAGGCTTCGATCGCCTCCGGGATCATGTTGCGCCCCCCCTGAGACAGGTAAGCCAGACCGAGATAGTAGTGCACACGAGGGTAAGCCGGATTCAACGCGATGGCCCGCTGGAACTCTTTGACTGCCTGTTCGGGGTAGTCGGTCTCCCGGTAGGCTGCCCCAAAAAGAATATGCGTTTGCGCGGTGTCACCGAGGCGGGGCAGAAGCTCGGCAAAAATTCGCTGCGCTCTCTCAAGCTGGCGCTGCTTGAGGTACGTCAAGGCGAGTGTGACCGCCGTCTCGGTGTCCTCCGGCGCCAGCCGGAGCGCTTCGGAGAGCTCCATGGCGGCGGCGTCGAAGCGGTTCATGCTGAAGTAGAGCTTCCCCAATAGTTGCCGCCCCTGAGCATGGAACGGATTCTGGCCGAGAAGCGTACGCACCGTTTCGACGCCCTTGAGGAACTCGCCCTTGCGGAGATAAACCACTCCCAGGCCGAGAAGCGCCGTTTGGGAATCGCCGCTGGCCTGAACGGCCCCCCGGTAGGCCTCCTCGGCCGGATCCAGCTCCGACAGGGCGTGGTGCGCCTGCCCGAGTTGCTCCAGAGCCAGACCCAGGACCCGGCGGTACTCGCTTTCGGCTCGCGCGAGGTCCCCTTCGCGCTCAGCCTTTTGCGCCGCGTCAAAATAGCGCTGCGCGATCTGGAGCACGGAGGGGGAACTCTGCCCGGAGGCGAGAGCGCGGGCAGATTCCCCTTCGACGCCCAGCGCAAACCACAGTAGCAGAAGGACTCGCCGCCCGGGCCAGAGGCGCATCAGTTCCACTTTAACGCAGATCCGCCTCCTGCCCTCGCCGCCGGGCAGAGAACAGGCTCAGAAAATGAACTTCAGCGCGAACTGAATCTCTCGAGGATCCCGGGCCCGGGTCGGCAGGCCGAAGGCCGCATTCGTATTGCAGTCCGGGAAAGAGCGGCCGGGCAGAGCATTGCAACCGGTAAAGCGGTTCGTCGGTTGTCCGGTCGCCGGATCGAGCGTAGTCAGTCCGGACACCTGATAGTTGGTGTCCACCGACCCGGCGAAGAACTGCGTGTGATTAAAGGTATTGAAGGTCTCGAACCGGAACTGGATTGCCCGCCTCTCTTTGATCTTGAAGTTCTTGTAAATCGCGATGTCGGCCTGGTTGGTCGGCGGACCGTGCAGAATGCCTTGGCCGGCGGTTCCCAGACGGCCGAGCTGCGGGACGACAAAAGCCCGCGGATTCAGCCATCCGCCGTCCGGCGTGTTAGGACCCTTCGGATTGGCGATCAGATCCGGACGGTTGCCGCTCACGCCCACGTCGGCGCCGGAGATCGTGACGGTGAGAGGAACACCTGTGGCGTAGGAATAGATCGCCGTCGTCTCCCACCCCCCGAGGAAGAACCGTTGCGCCGCCGGCTTGTTGAGCAGCTCCGGGAACTTGTAGATCACGTTCAGGGTGAAAATATGCGGGCGGTCGAAGTCCGCAGGCCCGCGGTTATAGCGGAAGTTCCACGGGTCTACGAGCCGTGCGCCGCCGCCGTTGCCACAGCAGTTCAGCGACACGATGGACAGCAGCTTGGAGAAGCTGTAGGAAGCTCCGAAGGAGAAATTGTTGGAGAAGCGCTTCGTCAAGTACGTCTGGAAGGCATGGTAACTGGAGTTTCCGCCATTACTCTGGAAGAACAATGTGTTCGTGCCTTTGAGCGGGAAGAAGGAACGGAGTGAATCTCTGAGCGTAGTGTCGGAGCCGGGGGTGTAATTGAGCACGGCCCACTGCAACCGTTTCTCCGGCGGAACCAGATTCAAATCCCAGTTCATGGGCAGATGGTGGCCGCGGTTGCCGACGTAGGCCACTTCCAGCTTCGTATCCCGGAACAGCTCCCGCTCGATCGTGAAGTTCCACTGGTAACTGCCCTGGATCTTCCAGTTCGTGTCCACCCCGTCGGTGGGTGTACCTACGCCGACCGTGGGTAGGGCGGCCGGAAGGCTGTCGAGCGGCCGTCCGTTCGCGAAATTGATGGTGGCATTGAACGGAGGATTCAGCAGCATCTGGCCGATGGGCTGGCTCATGTCGGCGCGGCCGTAAAAGAATCCGGCCCCGACGCGGATCGCCCACTTGCCCGCCCCAGTGGGATCCCAGGCGATTCCCAGCCGCGGTGCGATGGTGTTGTAGCCGCTCTTGCGCAGCCCGCGGCCGACGTCAATCCCTCGCAGATTTGCCGAGCCGCCCGCGATCCCCTGATCCGGCATGCGCAGTTCCTTGGGATAGATCATTCCGTTTTTCGGATCGCCGCCCAGCCTGGGATCGTACAGGCTGGGAATGAAGTTGCCGATACGGTTGTCCGACTGGACGCTGGGGGGAAGAATAGACCAGCGGACGCCGTAGTCCAGCGTCAGTCGAGGCGTCACACGCCAGGTGTCGGCATAGTAGACTTCGATATTCTTCCACCGGATCTTCGCCCGCGGCTGGTCGGACTGCTCGTTGCTGCCCCAGTAAGCGCCCTTCAGCAACAGGTCGGCAAGTCCGTTGCCCGTCACGATGCTGCCGTTGCCCGGCGCTTCCGCGGGGCCCCAACCTCCGCCGACACCGGCGCCGCCCGGAATGGCTGTCGGCCCCCAAAACTGCGGCGTAGTGACATTGGCCCCGCAGCAGTCTTCATCTTTCCGCGTCGGCAGACTCACGAAAGCCCCGAATTTAAAAGTGTGGTTCCCGCTGATCTTCGAGAAATCATCCTTCCAGGTGAAAATATCGTGGGCGTTGTCCCACGGTGCAGCGTTCCAGAGGTTGGCCCCGATGCCTGTCTCGGGCGCCCCCCAGAAGATAGCATGCGTCTTGTTCGGCACGCCCGGAAACACCGAGGCAACTTTGGAAACGATCTCGCTGTTGATCTCCTCTCCCATGCCGCGTGTGATGAAAATGCGGTTGTTGGAATAGGAGAACTGGAATGTGTTGACGGTGGTGGGGCTGAGCGTCTGCGTCAGCCGCACGGCCAGACTCTTGGAGGGCTGCTCCCAGCTCGAATCCACAGTGGGAAAACCTGTGTCGCCCCACAAGCCTCCGTCGGTGCCGAAGTTGGGCGCCGGATTCGACCAGGCGTCGTTGGTAAAGCGTGCCATCAGGTTCGTGTTGGAGGAGATGTTGTAGTCAATCCGGAGCTGCTCCTGCCGCGTATTCAGTTTGGTGGCGACCGCCTCCACCCAGTTGAAGACCTGTCCGGGATTGTTCTCCCGCGGATAAAGCTTCATGATGGCAAGACCCGCGGGGCTTAGCAGGTCCTGAGGGATCTTGTCGTTGGGAAAGGGCAGGCCGGTGAAGGGGTTGATCGGCTGCTGCGGATTGAACACGGAACGCGGCGGACTGAAATCACCCACACGCTCCTTGTCGGTGGGCACCGAAGACTGGCGCGTTACGCCGCGCACCTCCCGCCGCCACTCGTGCGACCAGAAGAAAAACAATTTGTCTTTCTTGATCGGTCCGCCCACACTGTAGCCGAAATTGTTATGCCGCAGCTTCCCCTTCTCCTTACCAGCTTTGTTCAGGAAGAAGTTGTTCGCGTTCAGCTTGTCGTTGCGGAAAAACTCGTACACCGACCCGTGGAACTCGTTGGTGCCGCCTTTGGTCACAAGGTTGATCACGGCCCCGCCGGCGGCAGGCATATCCGCCCCGTACGAATTGCGCTGGACCTTGAACTCTTCGATCGAATCCACCGAGGGGTAAACCAGAATGGTTCGCCCCGAGCCGTGGTCCACGTTATCCACACCGTCCACCAGCCACGCGTTGCTGTTGGCCGGGTTGCCGCTCATGGAGATGTCCACGCCGCCCAGCAACCCCGTGAACCGGGAGTTCTGATTGTCCGCCGGAGCCGCCCCAGGCACCAGCAAGGTCAACTGCACGAAGCTGCGCCCGTTCAACGGCAGCTCCAGGATCTGATCCCGCTGAATCAGGTTGTAGACCTCGCCCGACCGTGTCTCGACCAAGGGTGCGCCACCCACGACCGTGACGCTCTCAGTGGGCGCGCCCAACTCCAGCACAACCGGCACGACACGGTCGTCGGCCACGTGCAAACTGATGCCTCTGCGCTCCGAGGTCTTGAACCCCGGCGCCGTCACCGTCACTGTGTAGACCCCCGCTTCGAGGCCGCGAAACGAATAGAATCCCACTTCGTTCGTGGTTCCGCTTCTCTTGAACCCGGTCTGCTCATTGACGATCGTCACCTGGGCATTGGGGACGACCGCACCGGATGGATCACTCACCGTCCCGCTGATGGCGCCGGTCACCCTCTGTGACCAGGCGACTCCGAGCGTGCCAAACATTGCGAGGATTCCTGCAAGGACGCTTTTGCGGCTCAAGGAAACCGAAATCATTCCAGTACCCCCTTCGCGTTGGTGGACAGCCCTGTGCCATCCCGGCATACCACCTGAAGCTCCACAAAAGATGTACCACCGATCGCCGCACAAGTCAAGTCTTTTCATTAGCTTTTTTCAATTATGAATGCCGAACTGCCTCAAAAGACTTAAGAAATTTTGCTGGCTTGCAGCACGCCGCCGCACCGCCTGCCGCCGGGGGTTCTGATACCACGCGCGCCCCGCGCGCTAGAATGGGTGCACCGGGGCAGCCGGCAGGCGAATGCGCTATCTGGTGATCAGCGACGTGCACGCGAACTGGGAGGCACTCGAAGCCGTGCTCGAGCACGCGCGCGGAAGCTATGACGCGATTCTGTGCTGTGGAGACCTCGTGGGTTACGGCGCCGATCCGAACCGTGTGGTGGAATGGGCCCGCCGGCATGTGTCCGCCGTAGTCCGCGGCAATCATGACAAAGCTTGCGCGGGACTGGAAGACCTGGAATGGTTCAATCCGGTGGCCCGCGCCGCCGCTTTGTGGACGCAGCAGGCCCTCACGCCGGAAAACCTCGACTATCTCCGCAATCTCCCTAAAGGGCCGCTGGCGCTCGACGGCTTTCAGATCCTGCACGGCTCTCCCGTGGACGAAGATGAGTACCTGGTGACGGTCGCCCACATCCAGCAAATTTCTGCCTATGTGGACCGCCCCCTTTCGTTTTTCGGGCACACGCACCTGCAAGGCGGATTCTTCTGGTACCGGGCCGGCGTGCACCGGATCGGCAAACTCCCGGAAACCGAGAATGAGCGCGTGGTGGAGCTTTCTCCGGATGCCGTGTGTCTGGCCAACCCCGGAGCTGTCGGTCAGCCGCGCGACGGAGATGCGCGGGCCGCCTACCTCCTCTACGTTCCCGAAGAGCGCATCCTGATCTACCGCCGCGTGCCCTACGACGTGGACACGGCCCAGCGCAAGATTCTGGACGCCGGTTTGCCGCCCGCCTTGGCGCACCGGCTCGCCCTCGGAGCCTGACGCGGCCCGCGTTCAGCGCCGCCAAAACGCCGGACTCAGGACCACGAGTGCCGTGTAGAACTCCAGCCGTCCCGCGATCATGCAGCTGCTCAAGACCCATTTGGCCAGAGCCGGCAGGTGCCCGTAGTTCTCCGCGGGCCCGACACTGCCGAGAGCGGGACCGATATTGAACATGCAGGCCGCTACGGCGGAAATGGCCGTCAAGACGTCCACGCCGACCGCGGCCAGGAGCAGGCAGGAGGAAAAGTTCACCAGAAAGGCCAGGTAAACCAGATTGAGAAGGCTGCGGATCGTGGGGTCCGGAACCACTTGGCCGCCGAGCCGCACCGCAAAAACAGCGCGCCGCTCCACCATGCTGCGGAACTCGCGCCCCACGACCTTCAGCAGCAGCACCAGGCGCGCAATCTTCAATCCGCCCGCCGAAGAGCCCGTGCAGCCTCCGGCAAACATTAAGGCAAGAAGCACAAGCTGGGGCAGGGGCCCCCAGGCCTCATAGTCCGTTGTCGCAAACCCGGTGGTCGTGGCGATCGAAGTCACCTGGAACAAAGCCGTGCGCAGGCCGTGTTCCACACCGTAGCCGCCCTGCGCCATGAGGCTGACGAACACAACGAGCGTGGCGACCGCGATGACCAACGTGTAGGCCCGCACCTCCACATCGGAAAAGAAGGCCTGGGGGCGCCGCTCCACCCAGAACTGGTACTGGCGCGCGAAGTTGATGCCCGCCAAAAACATGAATGCGATGACGATGTACTCGATCCGGGGGTCGGCGAAACCGCCCACGCTGGCTGTGCGCGTGGAAAACCCGCCGGTCCCCAGGGTGGAGAACGCGTGGCAGGCGGCCTCAAAGGCATCCAGACCGGCCCAGCGCAGGGCCACATACTCGGCCAGAGTAAGAGCGAAGTAAATCCGCCATAACGAGAGGGCGGTTTCCGCAATCCGGGGCTTCAGTTTGTCGGACTTGGCTCCGGAAAACTCCGCGCGGTACAGGTGCATGCCGCCCGTGCCCAGCAACGGCAGCACGGCAATCATCAGCAGCACGATGCCCATGCCTCCGAGCCAGTGCATGAAGATGCGCCAGAACTGCAGTCCGCGGGGCAGCGGTTCGACCTCGGCCAGAACGGTGGCCCCCGTGGTGGTGAAGCCGGAAGCGGCTTCGAAGAAGGCGTCGGTGAAGGAGTGGAAGTAAGGGGAAAAATACAGGGGAAGCGCCCCGAACAGCGAAGCCAGCACCCAGATCAGCAGCACCAGCAGGATGGCCTCCCGCAGTGTCACCTCGCCCTGCGGGCGCGAACATAACCCGTAGAGCAAAGCCCCGGCGGCCGCCGTGGCCAGCCATCCCAAGCCGAGCGGGGCCAGTTCCTCTCCCGCCGCCAGCGCCACGACAAGCGGCGCCGCCATCGTGGCCGCCAGCAGCAACAGAAACAACCCGAGGACGTGGGCGACGGCCCCGGCACGGATCATTCCCGGCTCCGTTTCCGCTCGCTGAGGAACGCCGACTCCAGCTCCCGCACCGTCCGTTCCAGGGTGAAAAAGATGACGCTGTCGCCGGCCTGAATCGCGGCTTCGCCGCGGGGTACGATCACCGTCCCGTCCGGCCGCACGATCGCCCCCACGATGGCCCCGCGAGGGAAGCGGATGTCGCGCAGCCGGCGCCCCACGTACGGGGAACCCGGAGCCGCAATCAGTTCAATGGCTTCCGCCTCCTCCTCCCGAAAGGTGGTGACCGAAAGCACGCGCCCTTTGCGAACGAACTGCAGGATGCGGTCCACGGTGTGCAGCCGGGGACTGACCGTGGTGCTGATGCCCAGCCGCTGCGCCATGGGCAAATAGTTCATCCGGTTAATGAGCGCGACGATTTTCTTTACGCCGAGGCGCCGGGCCAGCAGCGAGGCGATGATATTGTCCTCGTCATCGTTCGTGAAGGCCAGATAGGCGCCGGCACCCCGGATGCCCTCCTCCACCAGCACGGTCTCATCGGTTCCGTCCGCGTGCACGACCACGGTGCGCTCCAGCACCTGGGCGATCTTTTCGCAGCGCTGCGCGTCGCGCTCGAACAGCTTCACGCTGACCCCCTGGCGTTCGAGTTCCTGCGCCACCCACACGCTGATCTGTTTGCCGCCCAGGATAAACACGCGTTCCACGCGCTCCTGCGTGCGGATCCCCATGAAGCGCAGGTCCTCCTCCAGGTCCTGGGCCGTCGTGATGATGTAGACGTGATCGCCGGGCTGCAGCACGTCGTTGCCCCGGGGGATGATGACCTCCGGCCCGCGGAAGATCATGGCGATCAGCGAGTTTTTGGGCGGTCCGGCCCGGTCCAACTCCTCGAGCGTCTTGCCGACCACCCAGTTGTCCGGCTCGATGCTCATGCCGAACAGTTTTACCTTGCCTCCGGCGAAATCCACGATGTCGGAAACGCCGGGCACCCGCAGCACGCGCAGGATCCGCGCAGCCAGTTCGGACTCCGGGTGCACGATCAGATCAATGTGAACCCCTGCGCTCCGGCAGATCTCGCGCCAGGAGGCGGCCTCGTGCGTTTCCAGGCGCGCCACCTTCACCTGTCGCTCCGCTTCGACCTGCGCGATCAGACACGCCAGCAGGTTGACCTCATCCGAATTGGTTGCGGCGATGAGCATCTCGGCGTCTCCAAGCCGGGCCTGTCGCAGCGTGCGGATGCTGGAGGCGCTGCCTTCTACGATGCGCGCGTCCAGCGCTTGCGCCAGTTGTGCGCACCGCTCCGGACTCTGCTCGACGATGGTGATCTCGTTGCCCTCGCGACTCAGCCGCCGCGCGGTCAGATAGGCTACGTCGCCGCCGCCCGCGATCAGAATCCGCATCGGGACCTCACGAACGCGACCAGTTCCGGGCTGACATAGTGCGGCGGGCGAACCGGAAACCGCGGCTTGTCCGCCAGAGGTCCGGCCAGAAGTTGCCGCCAGCACCCGGCCGGCTCCGCTTCGTGGACGAGGCAGGCGGTGACGCGCTCCAGGTGGCGCAGCACGGCGGGTTTGAGGTCCTCCACAGCCGGCTGGATCACCAGCAGGTACACGTCGGGGTGCAGAAACTCCAGGGCGCTGTTGGTCTCGACGACGGCGTTTGCGGCCCCCGCAAGCACCGGCTCCAGGGCCGGAGCCAGCAGATCCGGCGATCGGGCGCAAACCAAAAAGGAGCGTCGGGCGCCGGCGGCCAGGAAGCGTCCTGTGTCGGTTTCATCGGGCGCCGTCTGCTCGGTCACTTCCGCACCCCCGGCGGAGGAGCCATGGCTGTGCGGACTTACTTTCACCGCCGTCCATGCCGCCTCGGGCAGGGTACGGATCAAACCCGTGATCACCGCCGTCTTGCCCACGTGACGGCTGTTTCCACCGACAACCACGAGCATGGATCCTTCCTGTATCCTATCTTGCGGGGACGGCTGTCCCGTTCGAGTGGCACGCGCGGTCCTCAGGGGCGTTCTCGCTGTCCGGCCTCCAGGCGCCGTTTCAGCTCCGCCACTTCCCGCCGCAGTTCGGGAAGGCGGCTGAGGTTGGCGAGCATCTCCAGATATTCCTTGAGGGGACGCGCCGGCGTTCCCCAAACCACTTGGCCGGAGCGCACGATCTTCGACGTCAAAATACCGGCGCCGGAACCGACTACGGCCCGGGATTCGATCCGCGCCTTGTCACCGACGCCCACCTGGCCGCCGATGACGGCGTAGTCTTCCACCACCACGCCGCCGGAAAAACCCGTCTGCGCCGCGACCACCACGTGGCGGCCGATGCGGCAGTTGTGCGCCACGTGCACCATGTTGTCCAGCTTGGTTCCCTCGCCGATCCAGGTCACTCCCAGCGCCGCGCGGTCTACCGTGGAATTGGCTCCGATCTCCACGTCGTCGCCGATGACGACACGACCGATCTGCGGAAACTTGTGGTAGCGGTCGCCCTCGAAGACGAAGCCAAAGCCGTCGGCGCCGATGACGCAGCCCGAATGCAGGATCACCCGGTTGCCGATGTCTACGTCGTCGTAAACCGTTACGTGCGGGTGAATGGTGCAGTTTTCGCCGATGCTCACGCGGCGCCCGATGACCGCCAGGGCCCCGATGCTTGTGCCCGGGCCGATCCGGGACCCCTCGCCAATGGTCACAAGCGGCCCAACAAAGACGCCGGGGCCGAGCTCCGCGCCGGGGGCGATCACGGCCGTGGGGTGAACGCCGGGGACGACCGGCGGCGGCGGACACAACCGGCCGGCCGCACGCGCAAACGCGGTCCGGGGATCGGCGGCGCGGATCACGGTCCGTCCCGCAGCGTTGTCGTAGTCCGAAAAGACGATCAGACAGCCGGCCGCAGATCCCTCCGCTTCGCGCGCCGCCTTGGCGCTGGCCACGAAGGCCAGTTCCGTAGCGCCGGCGGAGGCAAGATCGGCCACACCCGTCAGAACCTTTTCTCCGTCGCCTTCATACGGCGCTCCCAGCCACTCTGCGAGTTCTCGCACACGCACGCTGATCCTCCCCGGGCGGTCCGCAACCGGCCCCTGAGTATCATACAAGGTTATGCCTGCGGATCCTTCGGCGGTCATCGCGCCCACGGCCCGCGTCCATCCGGAGGCGCGCATCGGGCCGCAGACCATCATCGGCGACTACTGCGTTATCGAATCCGACGTGGTCATCGGCGCCTTCTGCCGCCTGGAGCCCTACGTTTATGTGAAACGGTGGACGACGCTTGGCGACCGGAACGAGATCTCGGCGGGCACGATTCTGGGCACCGATCCGCTGGACAAAGCTTTCACCGGCGAGCGCAGCTATCTGCGCATCGGCAACGACAACAAGATCCGCGAGCACTACACCATCTCACGAGGAACCCAGCCGGAATCAGTCACCGAAATCGGCGACGGCAACTACATCATGACTTCCGGTCATATTGCCCACAACTGCAAAGTGGGCAACCGGACCGTGATCTGCAGCTGCGCCTTGCTGGCGGGCTATGTGGAGGTCGAAGACGAGGCTTTCATCTCCGGCGGAGTGGTGATCCACCAGTACTCGAAGATCGGCCGGCTGGCCATGATCGGGGGCAACACGCGCGTCAACCAGGACGTGCCGCCTTTTTTCCTTTACTCGGACTTTAACGTGGCGCCCAAGGGGCTGAACCTGGTAGGGCTCAAGCGGGCCGGATTTACTCAAGAGCAGATTGCCGTACTCAAGCGAGCTTACTGGTTACTCTACCGCTCCGGCCTGAAGCTGGAAGAGGCGCTGCAGCGGATCGAAAGCGAGATTCCGAACGATCACACGCTGCATCTGGTGCGGTTCATCCGTTCCAGCCAGCGGGGCATCTGCCGCGAGTAGGAGCACAAAAGCCGCTGGGGGTCTTCGGGACGGCGCGCCCTGCCGAGTTTACGGCCGCCGGAGAACCTCGCGCCGCAGCCCCTCGACACCGGCTTGCTCGAGCACCTCGCCGTAGCGCGCCAGCGCCACGCGGCCGCCCATGGAGGGAAAGACCGAGACCAGGTCGCGGATCTGCTGCTGCAATGCGGACGGATCCGTGGCGGAGGCCGCCAGACTCCGCACCGCGGCCGTAACGTGGCGCTGAACCTCCCGCTCGTTTCGCAGGAAGTCCCCAAATCTTCCCTGGTCTGCTCCATGCAAGCGGCCCGACTGCGTCTCCGCATAGTCTACGCCGATGACCACGCGCTCGAGCAGAGAACTGTCCGCAGGCTGTATGGACAATCCCGCTTCGTAACGTGCGCTCTGACCGGGCCCGAGGCCGCCGCCGTCAAACCACCCGTCTGCGACTTGAGAGAAACGCACGGGTTGAGACCTTCCCCGCCAGTAGACCTCGAAGATCAACCCGTGAGCCACCAGCGGCTCCGCGCCGACGTTGGTCAGCGTAAATTCCAGCCCGCCGATGTGCTTGCTCTGTTCCTCGGTAACCACCGTAATAACGGAAGGCTTCGAGACCCGGATCACGCCCGTACTATCCACAGACTCGATGGTGAGGCCGTTTGAAACCAGAGTTTCCGTGGTTCCCCACAGCGGCACTTGCGCGCACCTTGGCCCTCCCGACGCCGACTGCGCCCGCGGCCTCTCGGCCTGCGGGGAATTCTCCCCGGAAGAGCAACCTGAAGCACACCAAACCGTGCCACTGCCGCACGTGGCTCTGTTACAGCATGTCTGCCCCGTCCGGAGGTTCCGGTAGCAACATGCCATACATTCGCCGCGGCACGCGTTGTTTGTATTGCAGTACAGGCACTGTATTTGATTGGCAACGGAGCGACAAACGCAGCGAATCGTACCCCAAGCTTGGTTACAACCCCCGCACTCATAGCTGGCTTCGCAGTCAGCTTTCGCCATTGGGGTGCTGATGCAGCTCCAGAGAAGCGCGAAAAATCCAACGTTGCGGAGCGTTCGGAACACCATGCTACCCACGTTCTCGATCCCTCCGTAACCCGGAAATTTCGATCTTACGATACTAAGACACCGCCCCCTTGTCAAGCCCCAGATCGCACCACATCGTTGCCGGCCGTAGACCCAAACCGGCGTGGAGTCCGGCGAGGACGCCGGGCTGTCTTCGTTCTACACCGAAAAGGACGTCCCGCAGCCGCAGGTCTTCCGGGCGTTCGGGTTTTCGAAGACAAAGCCGGAAAAGATGAGGGATTCTTTGTAGTCGAGGGTCATCCCCTTCAGCAGGTTCAGGCTCTTGGGATCCACGAAGACGCGCACACCGTCAAACTCGAACACGTTGTCGGTGGCCCGCTGCTTCGGTTCTACGCGAATGACGTAGCTGTAGCCGGAGCATCCCCCGCCCTGCACGCCCAGCCGCAGGCCGCCGCTCTCACTGGCGCCGTACTTGGCCAGCGTCTGACGGATCTTCTCGACCGCCTTCGGCGTGACGTGGATCATCCCGTTTGTCCCCTCTTTACCAGCTTACGATGATCCGGCCGGCTTCCGGGATTCAGCCCGGGCCAGTTCGTACCACGGTGACAGCTCCCGCAGTTTCGTCACCGCCTCGATCACGCGGCCGGCCACGTAGTCCACTTCCTCCTCTGTGTTGAAGCGGCCGAGGCCGAAGCGGACCGCGCTCCGGGCGCGCCCGTCCGGCAGACCCAGCGCCCGCAGCACATGGCTGGGCTCCGGTACGGCTGACGTGCAGGCCGAACCGGTGGAGAGGGCGACGTCCTTGAGCGCCACCAGCAGCGCATCCGCCTCCACGTAGAGGAAGCTCATGTTCAGGTTGTTGGGCAGGCGGCGCTCCTGGGAGCCGTTGACGTACACTTCTTCGAGCCCGGATTCCAGCAGTGCCCTGAGGCGGTCGCGCAGCCTGCGCAACCGCTCCGCCTCCTCCGGCATCTCGCGCTGGCAGATGGTGCACGCCTCCCCCAGGCCCACAATCCCCGGGACATTCAGCGTTCCCGAGCGCAAGCCGCGCTCATGGCCTCCGCCGTCCATCTGCGGCGCCAGCTCGACCTGCCCGTCCCGGCGCCGCACATAGAGCGCACCCACCCCCTTGGGCCCGTACATCTTGTGAGCGCTCAGCGAGAGCAGGTCAATCGCATCCGCGTTGACGTCCACCGGGATCTTGCCTGCGGCCTGCGTGGCGTCGGTGTGAAACAACACGCCGTGTTCCCGCGCGATGCGGCCGATCTCGGCCACCGGCTGGATGACGCCGATCTCGTTGTTGGCGTACATGATGCTGATCAGGATGGTGCGCGGGCTGATGGCCCGGCGCACGTCGTCGGGGTCCAGGAGTCCGTCGCTGCCCACCGGAAGATAGGTGATCTCAAAGCCGCGCCTCTCGAGGACCCTGCAGGGATCGAGCACGGCTTTGTGCTCGGTGGCTGCCGTGATGATGTGGTTTCCCCGTTCCCGGTAACGCTCCGCCACGCCTTTCAACGCAAGGTTGTTCGACTCGGTGGCGCCGCTTGTGAAGACAATCTCCCGCGGCAGGGCGCCGATCAGCGCCGCCACCTGCCGACGCGCGTTTTCCACGGCCTGCTCGGCCTCCCACCCGAAGCTGTGGCTCTTGCTGGAGGCATTGCCGAACTTCTCTGTGAAATACGGCCACATCGCTTCGAGCACACGGGGGTCCACCGGCGTGGTGGCATGATTGTCGAAGTAAACCGGTTTCTTCATCCCCCTTTTCAGTCTAGGTTGGGCTCACAGGCCGCGCAAGGGCGAAGTCTTCGGGCGGGCCCTTGCTAAGATGGCGGCATGAAACTCACCCGCCGCAGTTGGGCCGAGCCCTTCAAAATCAAAGTGGTCGAGCACGTCCGGCTCACCACCCCGGAGCAGCGGCTGCGCGCCATCACCGAGGCCGGCTACAACACCTTCCTGTTGCGCTCCGAGGACGTCTACATTGATCTGCTCACCGACTCCGGCACGAACGCCATGAGCGACTGGCAGTGGGCCGGCATGATGCTCGGCGACGAGGCCTACGCCGGCAGCCGCAACTTTTATCACCTCGAAGCGACGGTACAGCGCTACTACGGCTATCGCTACGTCGTTCCGACGCACCAGGGACGCGGGGCCGAGCATATCCTCTCGCGCATCCTCATCAAGCCCGGCGACATTATCCCGGGGAACATGTACTTCACCACCACGCGCCTGCACCAGGAACTGGCCGGCGGAACCTTCCAGGACGTGATCATTGACGAAGCCCACGATCCGGAAAGCGAGCATCCCTTCAAAGGCAATGTGGATCTGGACAAGCTGGAGGCGCTGATCCGCCGCTACGGGCGGCAGCGGATCCCCTACGTCTGCATCGCAGCCACCGTGAACATGGCCGGCGGACAGCCCATTTCGCTCGAAAACCTCCGCGCTGTGCGCGACCTGACGGCCCGCCACGGCATACGCGTCGTGCTGGACGGTACGCGTGTGGCGGAGAATGCCTACTTCATCCAGCAGCGGGAGCCGGGCCAGTCCGGCCGCTCCATCGCCGACATCGTCAAAGAGCTGTGCTCGCTGACCGACGCCTGCACCATGAGCGCCAAGAAAGATGCTTTGGTAAACATTGGCGGATTCCTGGCCGTCAACGACGAGCAGATCTACGAGGAGGCGCGGAATCTGGTAGTCGTCTATGAGGGACTCCATACTTACGGCGGCATGGCGGGGCGGGACATGGAGGCGGTGGCCCGCGGCATCGAAGAATCCGTTCAGGATGACCATATCCGCGCACGCGTGGGTCAGGTTCTGTATCTCGGCCAAAAGATGCGCGACTGGGGGATCCCCATCGTCGTCCCGATCGGCGGTCACGGCGTCTTCCTTGACGCCCGCCGCTTCCTGCCTCACATCCCTCAGGAGCACTACCCCGCTCAGGCCCTCACGGCCGCCATCTATCTGGACTCGGGCGTGCGCGGCATGGAGCGCGGCATCGTCTCCGCCGGCCGGGACAAGGACACCGGCCGGGAGCACAAACCCAGACTGGAACTGGTGCGGCTGGCGATTCCGCGCCGCGTTTACACCCAGGCCCATATGGACGTGGTCGCCGAATCGGTGCTCACCGTCTATGAGGAGCGCGACAAGATTCGCGGCCTGCGGATGGTTTACGAACCGAAGTATCTCCGATTCTTCCAGGCCCGTTTCGAGCCGCTGTGAACCGCCTCTGGGATAATAAAAGAGGCGTGCCGAGACTGAAGGAACTCGAACAGAGACTCCAGCGAACCGAACAGCAGCTGCGGCTTTTCCAAAAGATCAGCCGCATGATGGTGCGCGAGATGAGCTTGCAGGAAGTGCTGCAGGGCATCGTCTCCCTGGTGGTCGAATTCATGGAGTGCGATTCCTGCCTGCTTTACCTGCTGGACAACGACGAACTGGTGCTCTGCGCCTCGAACACGCCGCACCCGACCACCATCGGGAAAGTCCGTTTGAAACTGACCGAGGGTCTGACAGGCTGGGTCGCCCGCGAGCGGCGCCTGCTGGCGATTTCCCGGGAGGCCTACAAGGACCCGCGCTTCAAGTTCTTCGGCGACCTGCCGGAAGACACCTTCGAGGCCTTCCTGTCGGCGCCCGTGATCGCGCGGAACCGCGTGGTGGGGGTCATCAACGTGCAACACCGGCTTCCCCACCAGCATACGGGCAGCGAAATGGAGCTGCTCACCACGGTCGGCGAACAGGTGGGCTGCCTGCTGGTGCTCGCCCGGATGGCTCCGAGCGCGGTGGAGGCGGCCAACCACGTGGAGCTGGTGCTGTCCTCCGGCCCCGTGCCGCGCCCAGGAGGTAGCTAGGAGGATGCGCGCGCTGGCCGGCCTTCTGCTGGCCGCGGCTGCACTGAGCGGGCAAGGCCGCTGGCGCCTGCAGTATTTTTTCGACGAACCCCGCGCCGAGCTGGCCATTGTTGACCTCCAGTTCGCTTCCCCCCAGCGAGGCGTGGCTCTGGCGACCCTCCGACAGGGAAGCAAGAGCCGCCCGCTCGTGCTTGTCACCTCAAACGGCGGCGAACACTGGGACGTCGTTGCCCTGAAAGAGGCCGGCCGTTCCCTTTTTCTCTTGAACGAGTCTGTCGGCTGGATGGTCACGGATAAAGGGTTGTGGCAAACCCAGGACGGCGGCGTTTCGTGGGCCAAGCGGACACCCGGGAAGAACTTTCTGCGCGTGTGGTTCCTTGACGAGCAGCGGGGCTGGGCTGCGGGTTTGAACAAAGGGGCGTGGGAGACAAGCGACGGAGGAAAACACTGGAGCCTTCTCGCCGTGCTCGACCACGTACGGGCGACGCGCGAAAACACGGCGTTCGAGTGGATCACGTTCGTTTCCGGCCGCCACGGGCTCGTCGTCGGCTCGAGCGTGCCGCCGCGGGCCCGCGCCTCTCCGCTGCCGGACTGGATGGACCCGGAAAGCGCCGAAGCCCGGCGCCAGTGGCCTTCGCTCTCGATTCTGCTGGAGACGCGCGACGGGGGCCGCAGCTGGAAACATTCGAGCACGTCCATGTTCGGGCGCATCACGCGGGTACGTCTCGCGGCCGACGGCCGCGGCCTCGGCCTGGTGGAGTTTCAGGACGCCTTCCGCTGGCCTTCGGAAGTGTTCCGCCTGGATTGGAGGACAGGCCAAAGCGAGCGTGTCTTCCGCCGTGAGGATCGCGCCGTTACGGACGTGGCGTTGGCCGACGGTGGCGCCGCCTACCTGGCGGCGGTGGAGCCCGCCGGCAAGTTGCGCCGTTCGCCGGTTCCGGGCCGCCTGCACATTCTCCGGAGCGATGATCTGAGCACCTGGGTCGAGATGCCGGTGGACTACCGCGCGGTGGCCCGGCGCGCAGTGCTTTCGGCCGCGGGCCCGAACGACATCTGGGTCGCCACCGACACGGGGATGATCCTGCGCCTCGAGCAACCGGGGCGGTGACGGGCGCCACAAACATCAAATTCGGCTTCTGTTTTATCCACACGGCGCGCAGGCCTCGCCCGCTGCAATCTTTTGATAACAAAGGAGAAAAATTTTCTGGAAAACCTTGCGGAGGTCACCGATTTCCCTTGACGGGTCCGTTCCTTTGGATGCATGATGGGGGTGGCTCCAAGAGGTTCGCCGAACGGCAAGCCTTGGCGGCTGTAGCGAGCCCGGAACGAAGAGCCGCAAGCGATGTCAAAAAGCAAAGCTTGCGGGGAGCGAAGGGCAAACGGGCAGTCCTCAAGGCGAGCTCCCGGCTGCCGGAAGTGGTTGAGCACTTTGATCCGGAGGGGTCGAAAGCCCCGAAGGGGAGTGGCAGCCCCGGAAGGTAGTTGGGCTCCTGGATCAGTTCGGTGCGCAACGGGCT
The DNA here is from genome assembly GCA_037446115.1 of Acidobacteriota bacterium. Lineage (GTDB taxonomy): Bacteria > Acidobacteriota > Terriglobia > Bryobacterales > Bryobacteraceae > JANWXD01. The sequence continues at coordinate 67,953 of JBBIJF010000021.1, forward strand.
TGAGGTGAGGAGCCTCCCCGCCAACCCGGAAACGGGGAAACGAGGAGGGGAGCCGAAGAGCCGAACGGGCGCGTTGAGGATCCGGGAGGACGTCGAAGTCGGAGGCCAGGAGCGGTGAGCCCACCGGGGTGCGGGCCGAAAGGCACGCATCCATGTGGGTGAGCGAAAGGCCCCGGCGAGGACGTCGGCTCCTATCGGCGCTGCTAGCTGGTGTCCTCCGGAGCGACGAACCGGAACGCCCAAAAGGCGTATTCGGGGAGCAAGGGAGGCAGCGCCCGGCAGTGCCGAGTGCCACGCCCGGGCCGAGCATGCCGGCTGGGGGGCAAGCCGATAGGTGGGTCACTTGGAGCCATTGCTGCTTTGTGCCGCCGCCTTGGTTTTCATTCTCCCCTCCGCCCTCCGCAGCAGACGGAAACTCAGAAACCTGTGACGGCAACTGAGACACTGATACAGGCGGGCGCCGATTAGGGAACACAACAAATATTTCGCCTGCGAGCCCCGCAGCGAAGCCCAAGGTCGGTGTTCCAGCCGGGTGCCCAGGCATTGAGGGCAACGGGCGAACACCCAGTCCGAGAACTCCCAGTTTCGTCCCCGGAACCGCAGCCGGCACCGCCGGCAACGCATGGGGCGGAAGCCGGCGATGACGGCTAGTCGCTCGCCGACTGTACGGAATCTCGAATAGCGGATGTCACGACTGCCGCACCCGGGGCAGGAAGTGGTCATCGCGATTGACGCGTGGGGGTCGCGACCTCTCGCTCGACGACATAGCGCTCCAGGTATTCCGCAAACGCTTGACGTAGTCTGGAGCCCGCCGCGCTGTTGCGCCGCAGCAGCACCCCTTCAACCTCCAGCACGGGCAGCAGATTGCGCGTCGTGGAGGTGATGAGGACTTCGTCGGCGCGCTCCAGGTCGTGAACAAACAGGTCCCGTTCGCCCACTTCGACGCCCGGCACGCGCAGCTCCGTCAAAAGGATTTCGCGCGTGATGCCGGGCAGGCAGCCGGAGCGCAAGGGAGGCGTCCACGCTGCGTTTCCCTGGATGATGAAGATATTCGCCGATGTACATTCGCTGACCTCGCCGCGTTCATTCAGAAGGATCACTTCGTCGAAACCTCTGGCCTGAGCCTCCTCGAGCAGCGCGAGGTTGAAGGCCCAGGAAAGCACCTTGGTTCCGGCAAAACGCCCCCCGGCGTGACGGGCACGAGGGGCGACGGCCAGGCGGACGCCCTCTCCCCAGTCGGTGAGGTCCGTCGTGAGCGCGATCAGATCCCAGGAACGTTTGAGGCCGGGACCCTCCCAGGGGCCCCCGGAATTCCGGAGAATTGCCAGGCGCAGCGCTGCGTTCCGAGCCTGGTTGGCTTGCACAAGCGCCAGAAGTCGCTCGTGCACTGCGTCTGGCTGTTCGGGAAAGGGCACTCGCAGGAGCGCCGCATCGCGCTGCAAGCGGGCCCAGTGGCGTTCCCAGGCAAACAATACGCCCCGCGCCACGCGGATCGTGGTGAATACGCCCCACCCGGAAAGGAGGCCCACTTGGCCGGGGCTGAGACAGGCCTCATGCGCCTCCCGGATCTCCTCATTGTGGAGGATGAACCGGTGCATCACCGTTCCATTGTACCCGTGTGCGCTCTACCGCCCCTGCCGCTTACTTCCAATTCGGAAACCACTCCGGTCGCGCACGCCGGCATTCCAGCAGCCGGTCCGCTGTGTTACGGCCCTTGGCCAGCAATCGCTCGAGCAGGGCCTCCAGTTCGTCGCGGTCGCCCTCAAACCACTCCGGCGGCAGCCCGCGCAGCGCTTCGTCGGCCACTTCCGGCGGGAAGTGCGCCACACGCTCGAGCCAGGGCTGGAAATCATCGAGGGAGCGCACCCCGGAATAGACGATCCCCCGGGGCGCAAGACCGTGGAGCGGACCCGCCCGCAGACTCCATTCCGGCCCGTTGAAGACGAAGCCGTGATCAATCATGCTTGCAACGAAGCCCGTTTCCGCCGGCACGGCCTCCGCACGGGGTCTCTCGATGCGCGCCCGATAGTAGATGGCCTGCCGGCCGTCGGCGTTGGCCAGCCATTTGTCGGCCACAAGAACGGCAAGGAACTCCCTGCGGTTAACCACCTGCCTCAGCAACGCGTCAGGCAGAAAGTCGTAAACGGCCGTGGTGGCGGGATCGCCCGGAAAGCACGATCCAAAGTGCCAGCCCGGCTCCACGGGTCTGCGATTCATCCCAAGCTGGATGCAGAACTCGGGGTGTTCCCGGACAAATTCCGGTGTGACTTCGATCAGCGCCGTCTCCGGAACCGTGATCTCCAGGTGACGCAGAAAGACCGCGGCCACCCATTCATTGATGAGGATGCGGCGCCCCTGGGGGTTATCGCGACATTTGACGACATAAAACCGCCCGTTTTCCGCTTCCAGAAGATGGGCCTGAGCGCCGCCGCGCATCCTGCGGACGTACCGGCGGGCCTTCAACGGCATGGCCGGATTCCGGCCGGGGCACACACCGGGTGAGACTGCCCGATGCCGCCTTGCTCAACAGGCCGAAAACGCCTCACTTCCTCCGCCGGGAGGCAGCTTTTTTCGCGGTCTTGGCCTTCGCTTTCGCTTTTGCCTGGGTTCGCTTCGATGTCCTGGCAGATTTGGCGGTCGCCTTCTTCGCCGTCTTTTTCCGAGCAGGCTTGCCGGCCGCTTTCTTCACTGCCTTCGCTGCAGCCTTCTTGGGCCTGGCGGCGGCCGCTTTCTTGGCTTTGGCGGCGGCCGACTTCTTGGGAGCTGCTTTCTTGGCGGCCGGGGCTGCCGCCGCCCGGGCTTTCTTCACCGGCTTCTTGGCCGGAGCACCCGCCGGAGGTGCCGGAGTCGGTTCCGGAGCCGGCGCCGCTGCCGGCACGGTTTCGGCAGGCTGTGCCTCGATGTCCAAATCGAACTCCTCCTCTTCTTCCCCCTCATCGGGCCCGTACGAAGCCGCTTCGGACTCTGCCTCGATATGCTCGCTGTCGTAAATGTACTCATCCTCTTCGTCACCGAAGAGGAATCTTTGATGATCCACCATGCTCAGTGCCTCCTCAACAGGGCTTGGACACAACTAGCATAACTCGTTTTTTTTGGAAGGCAACCCCGCAAAGCGCCGCCGCACGCACGAGTTGCGCGCTTGCGGGCAACTCTCGGCGCGCGCACGCAAACACCCCAAGCGAAAGGAACGCGGCCTGCAGTACGATGCTGGAGACATGCGCGGCTTAAGACAAGGAAGCTGGGTGCTGGCGGCGCTGGCGGTGCTGCGCGCCGATGTAGTCTCCATCGAAGTGCACTTGGAGCGGAGTCAGGGCCTGCTTACGCCCGTCTGGGCCTTCTTCGGTTATGACGAACCCAACTACACCTACATGCGGGACGGGCGCAAGCTGCTGACGGAACTGGCTGCGCTCAGCCCGGTCCCCGTCTACATACGTACCCATAACCTGCTCACCAGCGGCGACGGCACGCCGGCACTGAAATGGGGCTCGACCAATGCGTACACCGAGGACGCCGATGGGCGGCCTCGCTACGACTGGAACATCGTCGACCGTATCTTCGACACCTATGTGGAGCGCGGCATGAAACCGCTCGTGGAGGTCGGCTTCATGCCTCAGGCACTCTCGACCCGCCCGGAGCCCTACCGCCACGAGTGGACGCCCGATCAGCCGTACAAACAGATTTTCACCGGTTGGGCGTATCCGCCCAAAGACTATGCCAAATGGGCCGAACTGATCTATGAGTGGGTGCGGCATTGCCTGGAACGCTACGGGCGCTCGGAAGTGGAGAGCTGGTACTGGGGTGTCTGGAACGAGCCGGACATCGGCTACTGGCAAGGAACGCCCGAGGAATATTTCAAGCTTTACGACTACACGGCGGATGCGGTCAAGCGCGCGCTGCCGACGGCCCGCGTCGGCGGACCGCACTCCACGGGCCCGGCGAGCGAACGCGCGGCACGCTTTCTGCGCGACTTCCTCGAGCACACTGTCCGGGGCCGGAACCATGTCACCGGAAAGACGGGCTCGCCGATTGATTTCATCGCCTTCCACGCCAAGGGAGCTCCGCGCATGGCCGGCGGCCACGTGCAGATGGGGAGCGAGAACCAGCTGCGCTCGATCGCCCGCGGTTTCCAGATCGTGGCGTCGTTTCCCGAGCTCCGCCATCTACCGGTGATCCTGGGTGAATCCGACCCGGAAGGCTGCGCGGCCTGTCCGGCCCGCTACTATCCGCAGAACGCCTACCGCAACGGGACCATGTACTCCAGCTACACCGCTGCCACCTTCGCCCGGAAGTACGATCTCGCAGCGCGCTACGGGATCCGCTTCGAGGGAGCCGTCACGTGGGCTTTCGAGTTTGAAGGGCAGCCGTATTTCGAAGGCTTTCGCGACCTGGCGACCAACGGGATCGCCAAGCCTGTGCTGAACGTGTTCCGTATGTTCGGCATGATGGGCCGCCAGCGCGTCGAAGCACGGAGCTCCGGCGCAGTGGCGCTCGACCGTATGCTCGAGGCGGGAGTCAAGCAGGAGCCTGACATCGGCGCCCTGGCCGGCCGGAACGAGCGTTCCGCCTCCGTGCTCGTCTGGCACTACCACGACGACGATGTACCCGGGGCCGCGGCGGAAATCGAGGTGACGGTCTCCGGCCTTCCGCCGGCGCTTCATTCGGTCTTGCTGCATCACTACCGCGTGGATGAGACCCACAGCAACGCGTACGCCCGCTGGAAGCAGATGGGAGCGCCTCAGAATCCCACCCCGGAGCAGTATGCGGAGTTAGAAGCGGCAGGAGCGCTGCAGATGTTGCGGTCGCCGGAATGGCTGCGCGTTTGGGAACGAGCGGTCCGCGTGCGCTTCACGCTGCCCCGGCAAGGAGTCTCACTGCTGCGGCTGGATTGGTAGGAGAGACGAGAACCGCCCGCGGCGGCCGGCGCACGTCAGGGAGAGGCCGTTCGCGCCAGCGTCCCGCCGCGCCGGGGAGCGACAGCCCGGGTCGCCCTGCGGGTTCCGGGGCGCCGTGCCCTCGGCGACTCCACAGGCCGTGCCGGAACCAGCAGCAAACTGCCCGGTTCCGGTGGAACGCCGTCCAGGCGGTTGAGCTCCGCGATCTGCGCAAGAGGTGCACGGTAGCGCCGCGCAATCTCGACCAGCGTTTCGCCGCGGGCAACGCGGTGCATCCTCCAGCTGGTCCGTTGCGGGGGCGGGATCATGCGAAGTACGGAGGCCACGCTTGCGGCAGCTCCGTGTGGAACCCGCAACTGGTAGCCTGCCGGCGCAGTCGCCTTGAGCAGGGCGGGGTTCAACTCGCGGAGCGTGGCGACGGGCGCGCCGGTGATGTCCGCAATCAGCTCCAGATGCGTCGGGGCCTCGATTTCCACCGTCTCGTAGCGGACGGGCGGATCCGGTTCCACCTCGGTCAAGCCGTACGCCGCCGGATCTTTGCTCATGATGATCATCGCCAGGATGATGGGGATGTAGTTGGAGGTCTCGCGGGGAAGGACGTTGCGGCGCCGCAGCTCCCAAATGTCCGCATAGCCGGTCCGCTCGACGGCGCGCTCCACGACGCCCGGACCGCAGTTGTAGGCCGCCATCGCCAGATACCAGTCTCCGAACTGCGCATACAGGTCACGCAGGTGGCGGGCCGCCGCGCGCGTGGCTTTCTCCGGATCCATGCGCTCGTCCACGTAACTGGTGCGCTCCAGGCCGTACTGGCGGCCGCGGAACAGCATGAACTGCCACATCCCGGTCGCCTTCTTGCGGGAAACGGCGCGGGGAAGAAAACCGGACTCGGCCTGCGCCAGGTGCAGCAACTCCTGCGGCAGCCCTTCTTCGTCCAGAATCCGCTGGATCAGCTCCCGGTACTTGCCTGCCCGCCGCAGGCCCGCGATCAGCACCTTGCGACCGCGGCCGGAAGAAAAATACTGGATGTAACGGAGAACCTCGTCGTTCACCTCCAGCGGCAGCTGAGAAACGGTGGCACGAATCTGCTCCAGCACTTTGTCGCGCTGCCTCGGGTCCACCGGGAAGGTCAGCTCGGGAACGTCCTCCAGGGGCGGCTTGTCAAAGCCTGGCTCTTCAGAGGAGATTCCGGCCCCGAGCCCGGAGACGTCGTACTGGTGGATGGCATCCACAAGCTGCCGGACGCGACTTTCCCACTCACTGCGGCGGCGGGCACGCTCCGGGGCGCTCAGCAATACCTCGAGGGCGCGATCGAATTCCGCCCGCGCGGCTTCCGTGCGCCCGGCCAGATACTGGAGCCGTCCCGCCTGAAAGTGCCGCTCCGCCCGCTGCATGAAAGCCTCGGCTGCGGAAGCTTCGGTGGTCACTGAGACGGCGGAGGCAGGCTGATCTCCGCCCGCAGAGACAGGCGCGCAGAACAGATGCCAGGCTGCCGCCAGGATCAGCAGCTGCCATACTGTGCCGGCAGTTCTTGCTCTCCTCATCCGCAAGCGACCGAAGGCCCGCGCGGGCAGCTCTTTGATGACAACTCCTCACAATCTATACCGAACTCCGGGTTGGGGTCAAGCAAAACCTGCACCCCGCCGGGGGTCTGTCGGCGCCGGACGCTGAGGCGGGTTGTGTAGCATGGTGAGATCCGAGCGGCCAGAGCGGGCCGCAAGAAGATGCAGAAAGGAGCAGTGGTTGAATGTCCGGCGTGTACAAAATCACCGAAGTGGTGGGAACGTCTCCGGTCAGCTTCGCCGAAGCGGTGCGGGCTGCGGTGTCCGAGGCGGCCAAAACCGTGCGGCACATGCTCTGGTTCGAAGTGGTCGAGCAACGGGGCCGGATTGCGGACGGACAGGTTCAGGAATTTCAAGTAACCCTGCGCATCGGCTTCAAGCTGGAGCGATAGGGAGCCGCCGAAAAGCAAAAAGGCCCGGCGCTTGCCGGGCCTTGGTCTGATTTCGGGCGGCGTCCTACTCTCCCACGCGGTTGCCCGCGCAGTACCATCGGGGCTGAGGGGCTTAACTGCCGTGTTCGGGATGGGAACGGGTGTGACCCCCTCGCTACGGTCACCCGAAGAAACCCGGGAATTCTGAATACGGACGGCGCCGCAAGGCGGCGGCCTGTGTCGAGAGTGGATTTTATGGTCAAGCCGAACGGGCTATTAGTAGCGGTTAGCTTCACGCATTGCTGCGCTTCCACATCCGCCCTATCCACCTGGTAGTCTTCCAGGGCCCTTCTCGAGCGGTTGACCCGCTTGGGAGACCTCATCTTGG
>JBBIJF010000022.1:0-71841 GCA_037446115.1 Acidobacteriota bacterium
CGCGCGCGAAAGCCCGAATCACCAGATCACCCTGGCGGACTCGCGTCGTGGGAATATGTTCCTGACGCTGCGGAATCTGCCGGACGAACCGGTAGGCACCCCAGACGGCGAGCGCCGCCACGGCCGCCACGCTGGCTCGAAAAATCCACTTCTTCATGCTTGCTCCCGCTCCCTATAACTTTTTGGCCCGCCGGGCAGCCTCGGCCGGATCTTCCAAAGCCACCACTTCGCCTTCACGCAAACCGCCCAGCACCACGACATTCTCTTCGTTGCGCTTGCCCACCTCGATCGTCCGCAGCTCGAACTTCTCGCCCTTCTGCACCCAGACGGAAGGCTTGCCTCCCCGCAGGAAGCTGGCCCGCACGGGGATCAGCAGCGCATTCGCCTGGCTCTCGAGAATGATCTCCGCGGTCGCACTCATGCCGGGTCGCAGCCGAGGATCCAGGTTTTTGAGCGTGGCATACGCCGGGAAAACTTTATCGGCCTCCCGCCAGCCGCGAAACTGGAGAGCCGCAATCGGGCTGATCCAGTCCAATTCCGCCAGAAACTCCTTGTCCGGGATGGCATCGACGCGGATGCGGACCTGCTGGCCCAGCTTCAGCTTGCCGCGGTCCACTTCCTCCAGCTTCAGTTCGATGCGCATCTCCGACAAGTCGGGAATCTCGGCAATGGCGGCGCCGGTCCAGGCCCGGTCCCCCTCTTTGAACGGCGGCGGCATCTGGCCGAAGGATCCGCCCGAGCGGAAGTTGGGAAGGATATTGACGATGCCGTCAATGGGCGCGCGGATCACCATCTTGGACAGATAGCCCTTGGCCCGCTCCATGTCCCGGATGGTCTTGTCTTTGGATTCCTGCAGCCTTTCCAGGTCGGCTTCCTGTGACACCTTGTGGGCTTTGATTGTCGTCTTGACCTGGTTGAGCTCGCCTTCGGAGATTCCCACGTTGATCCGGTTCTTGGCGCCCTCGATTTCCGAAAGGATTTCCGCCTTGCTGGCCTCCAGCTTCGCCCGCTCCACGTTGTACTCGGCGGTCATGAGATTGAGGCCGTCGGTTTCGTTGACGATGCGGTGCGCGGCCTTAGTCTGCACAATCTGGCTTTCCGCCGTGCGCACGCTCGTGGCCCGCTCCAGGTAGTACTGTTCCTGCGCGGCCGTGTCGAACTCCACCACCACGTCACCTTTTCGGATCGGCTTGCCCGACTCGGCGAGCCGCACAATGCGCGGATCCGGAACCTGAGGAGCCGTCAGAATCACGGAGCGCGTGCTGCGGATCTCACCCCGCGTTCTAACCGCCAGAACGAATTCGCCCCGCTGGGCTCGCGCCACCGGCACTTCAACCACTGTGGGGGAGGCCGACCGGTAGGCCGCGTAAACCGCCGCGCCCACCAAACCCAGTCCCACCAGCCATCCGGCGGCCTTGCGCGCGCGCGAGGCGGACTTGTGTCCCAGACGCTGTTTCGGTTTCAGATCCTTCGAGTTCGCCATGTGTCTTTGTCGAGTTATTTAGCCGCGGCCGGAGGACGTCGCAAAGCAATAACCTCGCCCGCCTTCAGGCCGGATCGCACTGCTGCGGTGATGTGGTTGACCAGCCCCAGCTCGACCGGCCGCGCCTCCCATGCCGAGCCGCGGCGGACAAACACATACGGAGCCTGGCCGGCAGCGTCCCGGAAAACACCTTCCAGAGGAACCACGGCGGCCGCCTGTTCGGCGGCGATTTCCACGTCGGCACTGACGGACAGGTCCGGGATCACCCGCGGATCCAGACGCTCCAGCTTCAAAGTGACGGGAATCTCCTTGACGTACTCGAGCCGCCAGCCGGCCGCTTTGGGCATGGCTCCGATCGCCACCACGCGTGCGGGCAGCACCAGGTCGGAATAGGCATCGAAACGAACCGTGGCTTTGGCACCGACGCGGATCCGCTCGGCATCCACCTGGTTGACCGCGGCGTCCACCAGCATCGAACTGGGATCCACGATACGCATGTAAGGCTGGCCCGGCCCGATCTGGTCGCCCGCCTGAATCTGTGCCTGCTCGCCGCCGCGAATCACCGTCTGCATCACCACCATGCCGTCAATGGGCGCACGTACGACCATACGGTCCACGTTGGCCTGCACGCGCTGCAGCTCCACTTTTGCTTCGTCCCGGGCCAGTTCGGCTATCCGCAGCTGTGCGCTCAAAGATTGCTCCATGAACTTGACTTCGCTCAACAGCTGCTTGTGCGTCGCCTCTGCCTCCTCGGCGTTCAGCCGCAGGATCTCCGATGCATTCGCAGAACGCACCGGGATGGTTTTCAAATCCAGCAGCGCCTTGTCCAGATTGGCCTTCGCCACGCGGATGGAGTGCTCGTGCGCATCTTTCAGCACTTCCAGCTGCGCCCGGATACTCTTGATGGTGGCCTCCGCCTGGGTCACCCGGGCTTTGAAGTCGTCCAGCCGGTTGAGCATCTCCTCGCGATCAAACTCGGCGACGACATCCCCTTTCTTGACCCAGGAGCCGGGTTTCGCCGTGCTGACCAGGACCAGACCGAAGCCCACACGGGCGCCGCCGCCCCCGCCCGTGATGACCATAGTGCCCCCGCCGCCTCCTCCGCCGGATGGCGGACCGCTGGGGCCGCCGGGCAAGCTGGAGGCCGTCGAACCAAGACCTGATCCCATCGTGCTCGAACTGGCCGTACCGGTGGAAGTGGAAGAGGTCGTGGAGGTACGCGAAGCGGCGGGAGCGCTCCCGAAGCGGGTGGTGGCAGCCCGGAAGGCAGCCGACCCGGAGCCGGCAGGGCCGAGCGTAGATGAACCGGTCCCTGCGGTGCTCGCAACCGTTGCTCCCCCGCTTTCCGGCCCGGAAGTGGAAGGCGCACTGGAAACGGTGCGAGCCGACGACTCGCCACCCCCGCCGCCTCCACCGCCGCCTCCACCACGGCCACCGCGGCCGGCAGCCGTCGAAATGCCGCCGCCCATACCGAGAGCACCGCCTCGTCCGCCCCGCAGAATCGGCGCCGTCAGTAGGGCGTAACGCTCGGGGGTGGTTGTGCCCGTCAGCCGGATCGTCAGGCGCACCTCACCCGGGGTCACCGTATAAACCGGCACTCCGGCGGTTCCTACGGCCGCTTGGCGGGCAGGGCCGGCCGACCGTCGGAGCCAGTACAAAAGCCCCACCCCAGCCACAACGGCCAGGCCGAGCAGGAGGTACCAGCCCTTCCGCGGCCGGCGAGGCCGTACTGCAGGACGGGCAGGGACCTCGGCTGGTCGCAATGGGGGCGTGGGAGCAGGTAAGGGACTCGTTCGCGGCTGCATCTGAATTCCGTACACCAGAAGGCCGGCCCGCGGACTCGGAGCTCCGTGCCTTCCGTCCTGATATCTTCAATGAGAAGACGCCGTTCGCTCGCTCCAGGTTATGCCGCGGGGCGAAATTCGTAACCCAAGCCGCCAAGGGCTCGGTCCGCTCCGGCCTCAGGCGCTCATGGCAGCCAGAAACTCGGCGTTATTACGCGTCTTGCTGAGCTTGTCCAGCAGCAGCTCCATCGCCTCCACCGGGGACAGTGGGCTCAAGACCTTGCGGAGCACCCAGACCCGGTTCAGCTCTTCCTTAGGCTGCAGCAGCTCCTCTTTTCGGGTTCCGCTCTTGTGGATGTCAATGGCCGGGAAGACACGCTTTTCAGCCAGCTTGCGGTCCAGGTGGATTTCCAGGTTTCCCGTCCCTTTGAACTCCTCGAATATGACGTCGTCCATCCGGCTGCCCGTGTCAATGAGCGCCGTAGCGATAATGGTCAGCGAACCCCCTTCCTCGATATTGCGGGCCGCCCCGAAGAAGCGTTTCGGCCGCTGGAGGGCGTTCGAGTCCACGCCGCCTGAAAGCACCTTGCCCGAAGGGGGGACCACCGTGTTATAGGCCCTGGCCAAACGCGTAATGGAGTCCAGCAGAATGACAACATCCCGCTTGTGCTCCACCAGACGTTTGGCTTTTTCGATCACCATCTCGGCCACCTGCACGTGCCGGCTGGCGGGCTCGTCAAAGGTGGAGCTGATCACCTCGCCTTTGACGGAGCGCTGCATGTCGGTGACCTCCTCGGGCCGCTCGTCAATCAGCAGCACGATGAGAACCACCTCCGGGTGGTTCGTGCTGATGGAGTTGGCGATGCTTTGCAGCAGCATGGTCTTGCCCGTCCGGGGAGGCGAAACGATCAAGCCCCGCTGCCCCTTGCCGATCGGTGTCAGCAGGTCCAGAATCCGGCCCGAGTAGTTGTCCTTGGTGGTCTCCATCCGGAGCCTCTGGTTGGGGTAGAGGGGCGTGAGGTTGTCAAAGAAAATCTTGTTGCGGGCCTCTTCGGGCGGCTCGAAGTTGATGGCGTCAACTTTGATGAGCGCAAAGTACCGCTCCCCCTCTTTGGGCGGCCGGATCTGCCCGGAGATCGTGTCCCCGGTGCGCAGATCGAAACGGCGGATCTGGGACGGGGACACGTAGACGTCGTCAGGGCCCGGCAGATAGTTGTACTCCGGCGACCGCAGGAACCCGAAGCCGTCCGGCAAGCACTCCAGCACACCCTCGGAAAAGATCAGACCGCTTTTCTCCGCCTGAGCCTGCAAGATCTTGAAAATGAGATCCTGCTTGCGCATCCCCGCGGCGCCTTGCACCCCCAGCTCCTTGGCGATCTGGTTGAGCTTCTGGATGCTCATCTCCTTGAGTTCGACCAGATCCAGGGTCGTGGAACCGTTCTTGGCGACCGCGTTCTGTCCTCCCTGCCCGTGCTTCTTGCGAGGCGCAGGCTGGGGCGGCGCCGCACTTTCTTCGGGCGCCTTTTCCTCTACGGCTTGGTTTTGTTTTTCCAGTTCGTCTGCCAAGGTAACCTCGCTTCCGGCCGCCCCATCGGTGTGCGGCCGGCATACTGAGATGAGTTGGATTGATCGCGTTGTGACCTGTTGCGGAAGCTCGCGGCGCCCTCCTGCGGGGGCGCCCGTCTTCGCAGAACTTTCCGTCCTCCCGCGACTTCAGTGCATCAGTTTTTCGGGCGCGGTTGGAACTCCGACCTCGACCGCGGGTTGCGGCCCGGCAACCGGCAGCGGTTCGATTTCCCGCTCCAGGGCGATCTTCAGGACTTCGTCCATGGACTCGACGAAATGCAGCCGCATCTCGTTTCGGATATTTTCCGGGATGTCGGGGAGATCCTTTTCGTTCTCGCGAGGCAGGATCACTTCATGGATGCCGTGGCGGTGAGCCGCCAGGAGCTTCTCCTTCAGCCCGCCGATCGGCAGCACTTTGCCCCGCAGCGTGATTTCTCCCGTCATGGCCACGTCGCAGCGCACCGGGATCTTGGTGAGCGCGCTGACAATCGCCGTGGCGATGGTGATGCCGGCCGAGGGCCCGTCCTTGGGGATGGCTCCCTCCGGCACATGCACGTGAATGTCCAGATGCCGGTAAAAGTCCTTGGGAAGCCCCAGCATGGCGGCGCGCGAGCGGATATAACTCATGGCCGCATGCGCCGACTCCTGCATCACGTCGCCCAATTTGCCGGTCGTGGTGAGCTTCCCCTTGCCCTCCATGATGGTCGCTTCCGTCGTCAGGATCTGCCCGCCGACTTCCGTCCACGCCAGCCCTGTCGCCGCACCGATTTCATTCTTCTTTTCGGCCTTCAGGTCGCGGAACTTCTGCGGCCCGAGGTATTCCGGAATGTTCTCCGGCGTAATCACTACGGTGGCAAACTCGCCCTTGCCGTCCGAGGTGACCTTCTTGCGGGCCACCTTCCGGCACAGGTTGCCGATTTCGCGCTCCAGGTTCCGGACGCCGGCCTCCCGGGTGTAGTACTGAATCAGGGTCAGCAGCCCCTCGTCGGTGAAGCGAATGTCCTTTTCGGTCAGGCCGGTCTGCTGCATCTGCTTCTTGACGAGGAACCGCTTGGCGATCTCAAGCTTTTCCGGTTCGGTATAGCCGGACAGCCGGATCACCTCCATGCGGTCCTGCAGCGCCGGCGGAATGGTGTGGAGCACGTTCGCGGTGCAGATGAAAAACACCTGGCTGAGGTCGTACTCCACGTCCAGATAGTGATCCATGAACATGTAGTTCTGTTCCGGATCGAGCACTTCGAGCAAGGCCGCCGAAGGATCCCCGCGAAAGTCCATGGACATCTTGTCCACTTCATCCAGCATGAAGACGGGGTTCTTGGTCCCGGCCTTCTTCATCATCTGGATGATCTGTCCCGGCAGAGCGCCGATGTAGGTGCGCCGGTGTCCCCGGATCTCCGCCTCATCCCGCACGCCGCCCAGGGAAAGGCGCACGAATTTCCGGCCCGTGGCGCGGGCGATGGACATTCCGAGCGACGTCTTGCCCACGCCCGGCGGCCCCACAAAGCACAGGATGGACCCCTTGGGATGTTTCACCAGCCGCCGCACCGCCAGGAACTCCAGAATCCGCTCCTTGACCTTCTCCAAACCGTAATGGTCGGACTCGAGCACCTTTTCGGCGTACTTGAGATCGCGGATCTCGCGGGTCCGTTTCTTCCACGGCACGGCCAGCAGCCAGTCCAGGTAGTTGCGGGAAACCGTGGACTCGGCCGACATCGGCGGCATGCTCTCCAGCCGCTTCAGCTCGGCCATGGCCTTCTCGTAGGCCTCCTTGCTCATCCCCGCCGCTTCGATTTTTTTGCGCAGCTCGTCGAACTCGCTTTTCTCGCCGCGGCCGAGCTCCTTCTGGATGGCCTTGATCTTTTCGTTGAGGTAATACTCTTTCTGCGCCCGCTCCATCTGCCGCTTCACGCGGCCCTGGATGGTGCGGTCCATGTTGAGCTTTTCGATTTCGATGTCCAGCAGATCCGCCACCCGATTCAGGCGCTCCACCGGGTCAAAGATCTCCAGCAACTCCTGCTTTTCTTCGATGGTGAGCTGCAGGTTGGCGCCCACGGTGTCCGCCAGCCGGCCGGGATCGTCCACGCGGATGGCGGCGATCATGGTTTCGTAATTCAGGTTCTGGCTGAGCTTGACGTACTGTTCAAACAGAGTGGTGACCCGCCCGATGAGCGCATCCAGCTGCGGTCCCGGCTCCACCTTGTACTGGAACGTCCGGACCACTGCACGGAAGAAGCCCTCCTCGTCGCTGACGGAGACGATCTTGCCCCGCTCGACACCCTCCACCAGCACCTTGATGTTGCCGTCCGGCAGCTTCAGACTCTGCACGATGTTGACGATCGTGCCCACGGTGTAAATCTCGTCGGGCCGCGGTTCGTCCACCGAGGCGTCGTGTTGCGTCGCCAGGAAGATCTTCTTATCGCCGGCCAGCGCCTCTTCCAGGGCGCGGACGCTCGACTCGCGGCCCACCACGAACGGCGTCATCATGTGCGGGAAGATGACGACGTCGCGGACGGGCATCATCGGAAGCCGCCGCGTTTCGGAACGTTCTCTTGAGGTAAGCATGGTTATCCTTGCTGCGGTGGGGCCGCCCCCGCCGTGCCTTCACAGCCCAGCGAAAACCCGCAGGCGCGCCACTCCCGGAAGAGCCGTCAGCCCGCCTTCTCGAGCACGGCCAGGTTGATCTTCTGGGACATGACCATCTCCTTGGTCACCACAAACTCCCGGACCTTCTTGTAAGAGGGGAGATAGTACATCAGATCCAACATCATGTCCTCGAGAATCATCCTGAGCCCCCGGGCCCCCACCTTCCGCTCCAGAGCCAGCGTGGCCACCGCCTCCAGGGCGTCGTCCGTAAACTTCAGTCTAACATTTTCGAACTCGAACAGGCGCTGGTACTGTTTGACGATCGCATTCTTGGGTTTGGTGAGGATCTGGACCAGAGCGTCCTTATCCAGATCCTCGAGCACCGAAATAACCGGCAGGCGGCCGACGAACTCCGGTATGAAGCCGAACCGGATCAGGTCAATGGGCTGCACCTGCGCCAGCAGATTGACGTCCCGACGCGCGACCGGCCGGCGTCCCTCCGGGTCGTCCGTGGCCAAGAACCCCATGGCCTTGCGTCCGATTCGCTTGCTGATGATCTTCTCCAGACCCACGAACGCACCGCCGCAGATAAACAGAATGTTGGTGGTGTCCACCGGGGTGAACTCCTGGTGCGGGTGCTTCCGTCCCCCCTGGGGCGGCACGTTGGCGATCGTGCCTTCCAGGATTTTCAGAAGCGCCTGCTGCACCCCTTCGCCGGAGACATCGCGCGTGATGGACGGATTCTCGTCTTTGCGCCCGATCTTGTCAATTTCGTCAATATAAATAATGCCCTGCTGGCAGCGCTGCACGTCCCAGTCGGCGTTCTGGAGCAGGCGCAGAATGATGTTTTCGACGTCCTCGCCCACGTAGCCTGCCTCGGTGAGCGTGGTGGCGTCGGCGATGGCGAAAGGCACGTCCAGAATCCGGGCCAGCGTCTGTGCCAGCAGCGTCTTGCCCGTGCCCGTGGGCCCGATCAACAGGATGTTCGACTTGGCCACCTCCACATCCGAGCCGCGGCTCTTGTTCATGTAGATCCGCTTGTAGTGGTTGTAGACGGCGACCGCAAGCTTCTTCTTGGTGGCTTCCTGGCCGATGACGTACTGATCGAGGTGTTCCTTTAGCTCCAGCGGCTTGGGAAGCTTGCCGGCAACGGCGTGCGGCTGCTCATTGCGGTCGTCTTCCAGGATGGAGTTGCAGACTGCAATGCACTCGTCACAGATATAAGCGCGCGGGTATTCGCTCGGAGAAGAGATGAGCTTGCCGACTACATCCTGGCTTTTGTGGCAGAAGGAACAGCGCAGTGAATCGTCAGACCCGGTGCGTCTCACATGCCGCCCCCACCCGGAGATTCAAACATCCTCGGCATCTTGCGAGATCCACCCCTATTATCCCTCATGGTCCGCCGCAGGAGCAACGACACCCATAAAACCCGTCCGTAAAATCCGTCAGCCTGGTGTGGCACCTTTTTTACGGCGCACATCGGACCCTCACTCCTGCGCCACCTTCCGCGCGTGCTCAAACAGAAAATCCAGCGTCTTTTCCGCGCGGATGCGCGAGGCGATCCGCCGGAGCGCCCCCTGCTCCTCGAGCCGGCGCCGCATGGCAACGACGTTTTCCCGCTCCTGCCGCGCCAGCCGGTGTACTTCCCGGTCCACTTCCTCCACTGTGGCTTCGATACCCTCGCGTTCGGCGATCCTGTCGAGCAACAACGAAGCCTTCACCTCCAGGATAGCCCGTTGCCGCTGCGATTCCTTCAGTTTCTGCCAGTCCACCTTCACCGAGCGCGGATCCACACCCCGGGCCGCGAAAAATTCGCGCAGCTGAATCTCCAGCTGCCGGTCCAGAAACGCCTCCGGCACCGGAAAGTCATGCAGGGCCACCAGCTCTTCGACGAGCTTGTTCTTGGCCTCCCGCCTGGCCAGGGCCTCCTTTTCGCGCAACAGGGAGCGCCGCACTTCCTCGCGCAGTTCCTCCAGATTCTGAAAATCCCCCACTTCCGCGGCGAACTCGTCGTTGAGCTCGGGCAACTCCTTGCGACGAATCGCCTTCACCCGCGCTCGGAAGCGCAGCGTCTTGCCCGCCAGCTTCTCGTCGCCGTAGTCCTCAGGGTAAGTGACCTCGAATTCCTTCTCTTCCCCGGGCGACAGGCCGCGGAGGTTCTCGCTGAATTCCTCCAGCGTTTCCTCGGACCCCACATGCACGACCACCTCCTCCTGCCGGTTCAGGAGTTTTCCGGAGGTATCGAAGCTCTCGAGCGCCACGGCCACGTAATCCCCGTCGGCGGCAGGACGGGGTTCCAGGGTCACGTACTGGGCTTTCCGTTCCCGGATCGCCTCCAGCCGCTCGCTGACCTCCTGGTCGCTCACCTCCGGATCGCGGTACGGGACCGTCAGTCCGCGGTAGGGTTTGAGCTCGATCTCCGGAGCCACTTCGAACTCAACGGTGAAATGCATGGGCTGGCCCGGCTCCAGTTGGATGCGGGTGACGTCCGGCGTGCCCACCACGCGCAGATTCTCCTCTTCAACCTTCTTCTGGAGAAAACGCGGCACCAGCTCCTCGACCACCGCCTGCCGGATGTCCTGAGCAAAGCGGGTACGCACCAGACTCGGAGGCACCTTGCCGGGACGGAATCCGGGCAGCCGAACCCGCGCCGCCAGCTCACTGACGGCACGCTCGGTCGCCTTTTCCACTTCTTCGGCGGGAACGGTGATTTCCAGCGTGCGCTTGCAGGTTTGTTCCGTCGTCATGGAAGGGGTCAGCCGGCTAGGTGCCCTCCGACCAAGAGGCCAGATACTGCTCCTGCTCCGGAGTGAGGCGGTCGATCTGCACTCCCATGGCCTCCAGCTTCAGCTGCGCCACCTGCCGGTCCAGCTGATCGGGAACCGGGTAGACCTTTTTCTCCAGTTCTCCTCTGTGCGCCACCAGGTACTCGACGGCCAGCGCCTGGTTGGCGAAACTCATGTCCATCACCGAGGCCGGATGCCCCTCCGCCGCCGCAAGGTTGATGAGCCGCCCCTGGCCCAGCAGGTAGATGCGCCGGCCGTCGCGCAAAGCATATTCCTCCACGAACTCGCGTACCGGGCGCCGGGAGGAAGCCAGACGGCCGAGCGCCTCCAGGTCAATCTCCACGTTGAAATGTCCGGAATTGCAAAGAATGGCCCCGTCCTTCATGCGCTGGAAGTGTTCTGCTCCGATGACGCTCTTGTTGCCGCTTACGGTGATGAACACGTCGCCAATTTCGGCAGCCTGCGCCATGGACATGACGCGATAGCCGTCCATGACTGCTTCCAGGGCCTTGATGGGGTCCACTTCCGTAACCACCACATTGGCCCCCATGCCGCGCGCTCGGAGCGCGACGCCCCGCCCGCACCAGCCATAGCCTGCCACCACTACGGTCGAACCGGCGAGCAGGATGTTCGTCGCCCGGATGATCCCGTCCACGGTGCTCTGGCCCGTTCCGTAACGGTTATCAAAGAGATGCTTGGTCTGGGCGTCGTTGACCGCGATGATGGGATACCGCAACACGCCTTCGCGCGCCATGGCGCGCAGCCGGATCACCCCCGTGGTGGTCTCCTCCGTGCCCCCGAAGACTTCCCCGGCGATGTCCTGCCGCTTGGTGTGCAGGGTGGTCACCAGGTCGGCGCCGTCATCCATCGTGATGTGCGGGCGGTGTTCCAGGGCGGCGGCGATGTGGGAGTAGTAGACCTCATGGTTTTCGCCCTTGATGGCGTAGACCGGAATGCCGTAATCGCGCACCAGCGCCGCCGCGACATCATCCTGCGTCGAAAGGGGGTTGGATGCGCACAGCACCACGGAAGCTCCGCCGTCCCGCAGCGTGATCATCAGATTGGCCGTTTCCGTGGTGACGTGCAGGCAGGCCGCAATCCGTACGCCCTCCAGGGGCTGCCGCTTGATGAATTCCTTGCGGATGGAGCGCAGCACCGGCATGAACTGAGCGGCCCACTCCGTGCGGCGCTTGCCCGCCTCGGCAAGGCCCAGATCGCGCACGTCAAAACTGGTTGGTACTTGCGTTTCGGCCGACATGGCTTTCCTCCCCGACTTTCCCGGTGCTAGCTACCCACCGCCACGGCCGTGCCCGCCTCCTGTCGCAGGATTGCCGCCTTGTCCGTGCGTTCCCACGTGAAGGTATCTTCGGTGCGGCCGAAGTGGCCGAAGGCCGCCGTGCGGCGATAGATCGGCCGGCGCAAGCCGAGGTGTTCGATCATTCCCCGGGGCGTCAACGGGAAGTGCGCCCGAATCAACTCCACCAGACGGTCGTCCTCGATGGCCCCGGTGCCGAACGTCTGCACCATGACCGAAACCGGCTCCGCCACGCCGATGGCGTAAGCCAGCTGAACCTCGCACCTGCGGGCCAGGCCCGCAGCCACGATGTTCTTGGCGATGTAGCGCGCCATGTAGCAGGCGGAGCGGTCCACTTTGGTGGGATCCTTCCCCGAAAAGCAGCCGCCCCCGTGCCGCCCCATGCCGCCGTAAGTGTCCACGATGATCTTGCGACCCGTCAGACCCGTATCTCCGTGCGGCCCCCCGATCACAAACCGCCCGGTCGGATTGATGTGGCACCGCGTGTTGGCATCCACCATCTGCGGAGGAAGCACGGGCTCGATGATATGCCGCCTCACCTCGGCCCGCAGCGCTTCGGTGGAGATGCGGTCGCTGTGCTGCGTGGAGACCACCACGGCATCAATCCGCAACGGCCTGCCGTCGCGGTACTCGACGCTCACCTGAGACTTGCCGTCGGGACGGAGAAAATCGAGCGTGCCCGCCCGGCGCACCTCGCTCAACCGCCGCACCAGTTTGTGCGCCAGCATGATCGGTAGCGGCATCAGCTCGGGCGTTTCATCGCAGGCAAAGCCGAACATCAGTCCCTGGTCGCCCGCTCCTCCGGTGTCCACGCCCATCGCGATGTCGGGAGACTGGGACTGCAAGGCGTTGATGATGCCGCAGGTGTTCCCGTCAAAACCGTAGGCCGAGTCTGTGTAACCGATCTCGTTGATCACCGTGCGCGCCACTTTGGGCACGTCCACGGAAGCCGTGGTGCGGATTTCGCCGGCCACGACGCAGAGGCCTGTGGTCACGAGCACTTCGCACGCCACGCGCCCTTCCGGATCCTGCTCGAGGACCGCATCGAGCACGGCGTCGGAAATCTGGTCCGCCATCTTGTCGGGATGCCCCTCCGTCACGGACTCCGAAGTAAAGATGTTTCTCACACGAACCTCCTCGATTTGCTCAGCGGCGAAACGACAAGTTTAGCAGAACTCCGCGACCTCTCCGCCCACGCGACTCTCCTGCGCCGGAGCTTCACAAGGCCACACCCATCACCCCGCGGAAGGCCCAGGCGCTGGCCAGCGAAATCACTAGAAACCAGATCAGCCAGTGAAACGCAAACGATCCCCAGCCCACCTGCGCCGGAGGGTAGGTGATTTCGATCGCCTCCACAGGTCCTTCCGGCAACCTCCCCTCGCCGGGCGTCAGCATCCACTCCCACAAGGAGCGCACGCGGCGTCCCACCAGATAACGAGGCCCCCGACCCGAGACGATTCGCTTCTCATAGGTGCGACCCGCCAACCGCACGCGCAAGTTCCCCGCCGTTTCCCGCTCGGCCCGGATGCGCCACACCACTTTCCCCTCCCGCCGCACATGCACCGGCGGCGTTTCGACCCGGATGCCCGCCGGAGGCTCCAAGACGAGCGGGGCGGTCGCCATGCGCTTGACCTGCACCGTCACGAGTGCGGCCTCCCCCACGGCCAGCGGAGAACGACCGTAGAAGGCATCCAGGTGCACCAGAACCAAGACCATCGGAACTGCCAGAATCGCCGCCGGCGGAAGCATCAACGCCACATAGCGCACCGTGCCCGCCAGCAGGCGCCTCTGCGCTCTGAGAATCAGCCAGGGTTCTTCGGCAAACAGACGGATCTCGTAGAGGCAGGCCGCAAGCTCGCGCTTCACCTTGCGGATGTCCTCTTGGCGGGAAACCCGTCCAAACACCCACAACATGCCGATTCCCGCCAGCACACTTACCGCTGTCAGACCGATCATCGGGGGAACTTCCTCGAGCGGACCGAACGCCTGTTACGCCGCCGCCCTCAGCGCGCCCGGCAGAAACTCCACATGAACCTTGCGGCGCTCACTCCAGGTAACCTAGCCCTTTCAGCTTGCGCGCGATCTCTTCGTTGGACTCGGCCTCCTCGATGCGCGCCGTCTCCTTTTCGAGCACATGCTGGACGAACTCGTCCACCGAACTGTACCCTTCCTTTTCCGCGCAGCGTTTCACTCGCTGCCAGAGCGCCTTGTTCAATTTGACTGTCGTTCGCAACATACCCTGCTTACCCTCCCAGCAGCGGCCGCCCGCGCATCTGCGGCGGCGGGGGCACGCCGAATTCGCCGAGCAGCGTCACCGTAAGATCCGCCAGGCGGGGATCCGGACGGCGGACCTTGCGGTTGGTGATCAAGACTCCCGGAACGCGCTCCGCCGCGATACAGTGATCCCCGCGCCACTCCTCGGTGTTGTCCTCCAGGACCTGCGGCGGCACTGCGCCCAGCGCGGTCTGCCAAGAGGACCGGTAGCCCGGCGCCCAGCCGACGATCAGATCCGGAGCCGTGGCCAGGGCCGGGCCGTGATACACCTCCCGCGCCACGTATACGGCATCCACGACGCGCCGGTTACCCAACGGGTCGCGCCAGGCCAGCAGCCGCTCGCGAATGGCCTCCAGGATGCGCCCGGCCTCCTCACCCGGCTCCACGATCCCGCCCTGTTCCCGTCCCGCCAGATTCAGGTAGACCGCATTCAGACCGAGAGAATACGCCTGAGTGCGGCTCCAGTCCACATGGGGAAAAAGTTCCTGGTTGGAGGCGCTCGACGGATCGTCGAGTTCGAGGAACCCTTCCTTCCACAGCCAGGTGTTCAGGTGTACGGCCCGGTCAAAACGCGAAAAGCCGTGGTCCGACATGACGATAATGGTGGCGTCCGGCGCCTTTCGCAGCACCTCGCCCACGGCGGCGTCGGCGAGCTTGTAGGTCTCCAGGAGCTTGTCTTCATACTTGCCCCACAAGATGTGCGAATCCTGATCCACGCCGAAAAAGTGGAAGAACAGCAAACCGTCGCGGAAGCGACTCAGTTCGAAGCGCAACAGCTTCAGATGCTCCTCAGAAACCATCCGGCTCTGCCTCAGGTATTCCTCCAGCGTAAATACGCCTCGGCGCAGCGCTGCTGTGTCTTCCGCCATGCCTTGCGTATAAAACGGGCCTACGGCCCGGGCCAGCTCGCGGCTGTAGGACGGCGGGGTGGAAATCGGAAGCTCCGGGTTCTCCGGATCGAGATTGAGCGGTGAGACGTAAATTTCCAGATGCGGCTTGAGCCGCCTTGCGTACACGCGGAGCATCCCGGAGGCATCCGCCAGCCCCGGAATGAGAGCAAACCGCACCGGGATCCAGCCGGACCACTCCCCTTGCTGGAGGACGAACTGGTGGCCCTCCAGCCGGAACAGCGCCACCGGCCTGTGGGGATCGAGGTCTACGGAGATCCGCACCGTGGCCGGCTGCCGGTCTTGGCGCAGCGTGTTGGCCGGACCCGTCACCTCGAGCTCGGCGTAGTTGTCTTTCAGAGACACGGCCACAATGCGCCCCCCGGCCACATCACGGGTGACGGCGCCGGGCTCGCTCGTAAAGAAGGTGAACGTACCGAACGTGCCCCGCAAGTCCGGCACTCCCATACCGGCCAGCGTACGGCCTTCACACTCGACTGGCGGGAAGTTGTTCGGCATCCGGAGGATGGTGACCGGAATCCCACGCCCCGCCAGGATCTGCCAGAAGGCATCTCCCCTCCGGAATCGCTTGACCGTGGCCCCCGACAGCGGGATCTCGTACGGCCCCAGGCGCAGCGTGCGTTTGGGCGGCTCCGCTTCGGCCATCGAAGACAGCGGCATGCGCGTCAGCGGGTCCCGGTGCACAAAGTCAAAAATGCCGTGCCCGCCCGGATCCATTCCGGTGATGAAGGTGGACCAGGCCACGGGGCTTTGCGGCGGAATGGTGGTGGCCAGCCGGTGGAAGCTTCCGCTACGCCGCAGGCGATCCAGATTCGGCAGCGCGTCCCAGTGGCGCTCCAGGAAGGCGGGATCCATGGCGTCAATGCCCAGGACGATGACCCGTTTGCCGCGCGCGGCGGAAGGAGACCCTCCGCAGCCGGCGGCCGCAAGCAGCGCCGCCACCGCCAAACCGAGCCAGCGCTGTACCCTGCCGGGCGGCCGCATCAAGCCGCGGTCCTCGCTTCTTCGGGGGGAATCAGCGGCTTGCCTTCCATCCATGCCGGAACCGGCACGCCGAACAGCTCGAGCGCCGTGGGTGCCAGGTCTTCGATTCCCGGCGATTCGGCCGGAATTTTCCGATTAGAGAACAGCACACCCGGAACCAGAAACGGATCCACGGAATGGTCGCCGCTCCAGGCCTTGCGGTTGTCACTGAACACTTCCGCGGTGACGTGGCCGACCGCCGCCTCCCAAGAGGTGCGATAGCCGTCGTTGTAGCCGACGATGAGATCCGGCGCCGCCTCCAGGTATGGTCCGCGATACAGATCACTGGCGGCGTAGACGCGCCGGATCGCGATCTGTCCCTTCTCTTCGTCCCGAAGTCCGCTGAGCTTTTCGATGAGTTCCTCTTTGAGCGCGTCGGCTTCCCGGCCCGGGGAGACGATGCCGCAGGCCTCGCGGCCCTTCAGATTCAAATACAAGCCGCCGAGTCCCAGCGTGTACGCTCGCGTGCGGGTCCAGTCCACCCCTTGGAAGTACGGCCCGGGCCGCTCACCCTCTTTGAGCGCCAGGTAACCGTGCCGCCACAGCCACGCGTTCAGGTTGACGCCGCGCCGGAACGAGCAGAAGCCGTGATCCGACAACACGAACAGCACCGTGCCCGGATCCACATACGCCATCACCTGGCCGACCAGCTCGTCCATCTTCACGTACATCTCGTCAATGACGCGGCCGAACCGTCCCTCGCCCCCGCTGTGGCGGTAGAACATGTGCTGGATCCGGTCGCTGGTATCGAACACGCAAGCCACCACACCGCGCCGCGTCCGCTCCAGCGCGCTGAGGAGCATGGCCTTACGCTCCTCGAAGATCAGGTACGCCTGCTTGAGGAACGCTTCCTCGTCAATGACCCCTTCGTTCAGCGCCCAGGTATCTTCCGCCATGCCCAGCGTGGCGTAGGGCCCCAGCAACTTGGCGAGATACGCCGCGTAGTAGGACGGATGGGCGATAGGAAGCGCCGGCCGCTCCGGATCGATGTTGACGGGCGAGACGTAGAGGGAAACGTGCGGGCTTGTCTCCGTCAGCAGGAAACGGGCGATCCCCTTGACGGTGGCGCCCAAAGCCGTCCGAAACGTCAGACGGATCCACGGGCTGTATTCCCCGAGACGCAGCCGGTAGCGCGCCCCACCGACGTGAAGCAGCGCCCCTCGGCCGTCGCCGTTGAGCTCAACCCGGAAGCGGACCCGGAGGGGTTCACGGCCCTGGCGGAACGCATCTTCGGGACCTTCCAGCTCGCCCTCCAGCACATGGCCCATCCTCCGCAACGGGTATCGAGCACCGCTCTCGTAGGTCGCCTCTTCCAGGCGCGTGGTGAACTGGGCAAAACTTCCCTGCGTGCCCTTGAGGTCGGGGGTGCACATCGCCGACAGCAGACGCCCGTTGAACTTCTCCGGCGGGAACGTGATCGGCACCCGCAGAATCGTCGAGCCGATATTGTGTTCTCCGAGAATTCTCCAAAAGGGCTGGCTCTTGCGCCGCATCTCGACCCGGGGGCGCGAGAGGGGGAGACTCCACCGCTTCAGCCGGAGCACACGCGACGGTTTGCTGACCTTGGCGGAAGACAGCTCAGGCAGATAGGACTTCAGATTCCGGTTTAAGAAGTCGAAGATGTTGTGGCGCGCGGGACTGACACCCGTGGCAAACGTGGACCACGCCACCGGAGAAAGGGCTGGGAACGTAGTCCGGAGCCTGCGGTAGCAACCTTGGTCCCGGAGGCGCGCCAGGTTGGGCAGCCTGCCCTCCGCCATCAGCCGCTCCGTTCGCGCCGCGTCGAAGCCGTCCAGGCCCAGAAACACCAGCTTCCGGATTCGTGCATGCCGGAAGCCCTGGCGCCGGCGCAGCGCCCGCCACGCCATCCGGAACGGCCATGACAGCAGCGATGCCAGAGTCAAAAAGAAGCCGGCCAGCACCGCCAGGAACGAACCCAGGAAGGCAAATCCGGCGCCCGGCCCGATGTAGGCCAGTTGCACCGGCTCCGGCTCCGGGCGCCACCAAAGCCACCCCAGGGCGGCGCAAAACACGAGAGCCGAAATAGCGTACCGATGCGCGCCGCAACGACTCACCGCAGCTTCCCTTCGACGAACGGGACTTCAAAGACCTTGTCGTGCTGAATCGGACCGTGACCGAAATAGCCCTCCTCGCCGAAGAGCTCGCCGTGGTCGGAGGTGATCGTGATATACGTGTTTTTCGGCACCAGGTCGAAGAGCTCCTCCACCACGCCGTCAAGGTAGCGGACGGCCTGAATCTGGCGCTGCCGCAGCTCGTCGAGTTTCTTCTGATCGAAAAATTTCTCCTTGCGGGTCTTCAGCTTGCCTCCCACAATATGATCGTCCAGGTGCTTGAAGACTCCGTGGACGCCGCTGATGCGCGGCCACAGCTCCGGCGGCTCGTCCGGCAGCGCGTAGGGATAGTGGGTCTCGCCGACGTTGAGCAGGTAAAACGAAGGGCGGTCTTCGGGAAACTTCAGCTCACGGAGCATGGCGCGCATGTCGTTGTGCTTTTCCATCAGCTTGTATGTGTCAAACCCTTGATTCAGCACCGTCTTGGGGTTCAACACCGGCAGCGATACCATGGCGTGGGTGCGATAGCCGAGGGTTTCTTTCAAAAACACGGGCAAGTACAGGCGCGGCACCAGCGACTTGAACTCGAAGTCGCTGCAACCCAGCCTCTCGTTGAATTTGACGAACTCGCGCTTGTAATACTCGGACGCGAACACGTGCCGCGGGCTGCTGTGCGGCATTAGCCCGATCAGAAAGTTGTAGTGCGAAGGCGACGTCCAGGAGGCGTAGGACCAGCGCCGCTCGACGCGCCCGAGCTTGCGCATCACTTTGGGCTTGGCGGCCACAAAGGAGTCCCACCGGCAGCTGTCGAATATGATGAGGATGTAGTTATTGCGCCTGGGGCGCTTGCGGATGATCGTCTGGGCCACTGAGAGGTGATTATACCATCCGGCCGGAGCTGAGCCGGGAGGCGTGGATCGCGCCCCGCACAACAGGCTCCACTGCTATACTCTCATGTCGAGCTGGTTATGGCCGCTGCAAAATTTCCGCTGCCCGGAGCGCCCGCACCGGAGTCCGAAGTTGTCGCCGTGTTGAGCGACGGCACCAAGGTCAAGCGCCGGATCCTGCGCCAGCGGGCCTGCAATGAAAAGGCGGAGAAGGGCAAGATTTGTGCCGGGCATCTGAAACGGTGGTATTTCTTCGGCGAGGAAGTGAAGGGAAAGTTCGGCCCCGACGCGGAGATCTACCGCTGCGAACGCTGTAAGACGCTCTACTTGCCGAACCCGGAGGAGGAGCCACGCTCCGGCACGCTGGCATGGTGAGCCTGCGGCCCGGCGAAAGAAAAAACCGCATCGGAAGTGATGTAAGGTGTGAGGAACCCCCTTCCGATGCGGTCCGCCCCTGCGGGCGTGGGATCCGGCGCCGACGCAACCGGACAAGGTTGCACCCGCTTGCCGTTCCGCCCCTGGTGAAGCCCGCGTCCTCTTAAAAACTTTTCTCCACCAAGAGCTTCCGGTTGCCGCCGGAACCGAGGATCCCCGGCGAGAAATCCATCCTGTTTGAGTCCAAAAAAGACCCTCTGTTGCAACCCGCAAGCGGTGTGATGAACAGGCCGAACTCCAAACATCGTCTCCCGCGAGCACGTTGCCGGTCTTGCCTCATCGCTCACCACCCGACCTGCGTGTTGCAGCAGAGGGCAGGTTCAAAGAGCAACTACATCAATTCGCCCCTGCTGCTTGCAATCACGCGCCCAGCCTTGCGAGGCCTTAAGTCCTTGCCTGTCAGTACGCCCTCCCGCCACGGTCTGGGTTCCGGCCTGCCGGCTGTGTCCTTATGACACAATCGAAGGGAATGATCGGGAAATTTTTGGTGCTCGCGCTGGTGGCGGCTTTGGCGCCCGAGTCGCTTCCGGCCCAGGACGGTGAAGAGAGCTATCGGATCGGCCGCGAGCACCCCCGGCTGTTTTTGGAGGCTCGCCGCCTGCGCTTGCTGCGCCGCGAGCGGGAACGCCAGTCCCTCCGCTGGCAGCAGTTCGAGCTCGTCATCAAGACCGGCTCCCCGCTGCCCGAGCCCGGCTTTGCTCTCTCGCTCTTCTACCAGGTGACGGGCGAGCCTTCCTACTGCCGGCAGGCGGCAGCGTGGGCCGTCCGCGAGCAGGCCGATTTCCGGCAGGCCGCCCTCGTCTTCGACTGGTGCCAGCCCGTACTGAGCGAATCCCAATCCAAGGCGCTCGTGGCGCGGCTCCGCACCGTGCTCGAATCCCCGCCCGGATCCGCCGCCACGGTGGCTGCCATGCGCGACCGCGTGCTGGCCGCCATCGCCCTGTCCGGGCACGTATCCGGGCTGCCGGAACGCGAACTTCGCACCGCCGTCCAGATCTGGTGGCGGCAGCGCATCGTCCCAGGCCTGCGGGGAGGTCGGGAAACCGTTTCCCGGGGCGAACTCTATCCTCTGGCGGAACTGCTCCATGCGGTGCGGGACAATCTCTTTGTTGATCTCCGCGAAGCCGCCGGCCTGTGGTTCCGAGACCTGCCGAAGTACCTGCTCCTCAGTTTCTACCCCGCGCCGTTCCCCGCCGCAGAAAACGAATACTGGATCCCGGCCTGGAAGGGTGGGGGCGAGGTCAATCTCGAGCAGGCCGCCCTGACTCGCGCCGCCGCGCTCGCCACTGTCGCCTACGATCCTAACTTGCTGGAGAACCAGTTCCTCCAGGGCTGGCTCATCCATGACCGGTTCCTGATGCGAGGCTCCTTCGGCATTCCCTACGAGTTTCTTTGGGCCAACCCCTACCTGCCGGGCTTGAGCTACTACCACCTGCCTCCGGCTTGGCACGACGCCACATTCGGGCGGCTGTTTTTGCGCTCCAGCTGGGAGGAAGATGCTACCTGGCTGGGTTACTTTGACGGGGAGTTGCAACTCTTTGACAAAGGCGAACGCAAAATCCTGGCCCCGGAGGCCGAGCCCAAACCGATCTGTATTCAAGATGCCGCGGTTTTGTACACTCCCGGCCCGGCCCGCTTCACGCTTGACAACCCGGACACCAAGCTGGTCTTCATTGTCGGACTGGAGCCGGGCGGCCGCTACGAAATCGAAGCCGACGACGAAGAAATGCAGGAACTTCAGGCCGACCCGGGAGGCATTGTCGAGCTGGCCGTCACGCCCCGTCCGCCGTTAACCATTCGCCTGCGCCCCGCAGCCGCTCAGTAATACCAGTCGCGGATGCGCACCTCGATCCCGGTCCCTTGCAGGGCTCTCTCAAAGACGGAAAGATCCGAGCCGCGGTAGTGGTAGGGGTACACGATCTTCGGCCGGAAGGCCTTCACCGCTTCCGCCGCCTCCTCGGGAGGCATCGTGAAGGGCAGATTCATGCAGACAAAGGCCACGTCAATATTCTTGAGAGCCCGCATTTCGGGCACCCCCTCGGTGTCCCCGGAGATATAGAAGCGCTTGCCGCCCCACGTAATGACGTACCCATTGCCGCGACCTTTGTCGTGATAGAGCTTCCCCTCGGCCGGCCCCCGCTTGAGGTTATACATAGGCACGGCTTCAATGGTCCAGGACCCCACCCGGGTGGTCTCGCCGTTGCGTAGCACCGTGACGCCTTCCAGGGCCTTGGCCACGGCTTCCGGACCGATCGTCACCGTGCTGCTCTTCCTCAGCTTCTCGACCATGGCCCGGTCCATGTGATCACCGTGAATATCCGTGATCAGGATGATGTCGGCCTGCGGCAGCCCCTCGTAGTTCCCCTGGCTCCAGGGATCAACGTGCACGACCTGGCCGCCCGCCTCGATCATCAAACTTCCGTGCCGCACGAGAGTGATCCGTACCGTTCCACCCGAAGCCGCAAATTCTTCGACGGGGCGCTTCAGCTGGGCGGAAGCTGCCACCGCCGCAACCAGCAACCATACGGGCATCCTCATAGCGGCCATTCTACCCCGCCCCGGGCAATGCGCGATAATAAAAGCAGGGAGTCGCTTCCCGAACTGGAATGTTCTACCGCTGCCGCTGCAAAGTTCAGTCTCTTGCGCCTCCCGCCGGCTCCGAATCCTCTCAGATGCCGCGTGCGGCAGGATTGCGCAAACGGGCCCGCCGTTTCCCGTCGCGCCTGCCGGAGCTACCGGGCGCCCTGATCGTGGTAATCCACGGCGAGGAAGCGCCCCTCGGATGGATGGTTCTGGTTCCCGCGGACTAAGCCGGGCGCTTGCCTCGACCACGCCGTCTGTCGTATCGTGTGGCGCTGAAGGAGGAAACTATGGCCAGTCGGTTCTGGAGGGTTGGCGCGCTGGCGGCGCTCGCGACGCTGGTCCTGTCGAGCGCCGAGGTCGCGGGCAAATGGCGGGCCGATTTCACGACGCCGGACGGCGTGCAGCGCTTCAACATCTTCACCTTTAAGCTGGAGAACGGCAAGCTGGCGGGAACCGTCGCCGGAGCTCAGGACGAAACCCCGATCCGCGACGGCAAGCTCGAGGGCGATGAGATCTCCTTCGTCGCCGACCGCCCCTTCGGGACGTTCACCTACAAGGGCAAAATCGCCGGGGACGAGATCCGCTTCAAGGTGGAATTTAACGATAACGTCTTCGAGATCACGGCGAAGCGGCTGCGGCAATAGTGCCCGGAGTGGGCGGTCGGAACGCAGCTAGAAAATAAAGCTCACCCCACCCCGCACACTGCGCGGAGTCTGCACCAGATACAGCCGCCTGCCTTGCGGCAGGTTCACCGGGAGATACCCCTGCGCCAGCAGGTTCCGGAAGTCGGCCGAGGCCTCCAGGCGCGCCGGCAGTCCGGGAACCGACGGCATGGGCTGGCGGACGTACATGTTCCAGCCCGTTTCCGGACGCAAGCTCTGCGTGAGGTAGTAATGCCCCGGTGTCAGGGCTCGCCCGTCCGGCCAGCGATACGTGGTCACCACCTGAGTGCCCGCCTGGGGCAGGGTGGCGGCCAGCCGGGCCGCCATCCAGTAGCGGCGCCCGTAACGCATGTGGCGCCGGACGTCCTCAGGCGTCCCGCTGTGCACTTGGTCGGAGGAAGCAACCAGGGCATTGCCGCTGCCGAAAGCCGCGGTCAGCTGCACGGAGTTGCCCAAAGCCTGACTCACCGAAGC
Organism: Acidobacteriota bacterium; assembly: GCA_037446115.1. GTDB lineage: Bacteria > Acidobacteriota > Terriglobia > Bryobacterales > Bryobacteraceae > JANWXD01. Next base: position 22,836 of record JBBIJF010000022.1, read on the forward strand.
CATGTAGCCGACGCCCCGCAAATCCCCGATGTTGAACACCGCGCTGTTGGAAAACAGATCCGGCAGCAGATCCGTCGCGGGTACGGCTCCCGGCGGCGCCACCATCGTCAGAGCGGTGTTGCGCAAGTTCTCCCGGTACGCTGCGAGGCTGTAAGTGCGCGAGCCGGAGGATTTCCTGTAGCCGACCTCGAAGGTCTCGATCCGCTGGACCCGCACCTGCCCGTCCCGGAGAGAAACCCGCGGGAACAGCGCCAGCGCCGCCATGTCCTGGTGCAGCTGCGCCCCGGACTCTTTGCCGTATGCCAGAGCTTCCGCCGGCGGCACGCCGGAGCTGTAAACAAATTCCAGGGCTTCTGATTCCTCCTGCCGGTACGTGGCCCGCACGTAGGGACTGACGTAGTTCAGCCGCTCCAGAAACGAAACCGACTCCAGGGCGAAACCATACTCCAGCTGCAGAAAGTCCGTCAGCTGGGTGCGGTCCACAAAGCCGACCGACATGGTGCGAAGAGCGGGCGCCCCGTCCTTCTGCCCCGTCACCCAGGCCGCCCCGGCGCGCGCCGGAAGAAACATTTGGCGCATCGTGAGGCGCACTTCCGGGCTGAATACTCCCCCCACGTCGCGCCGGTAGCGCGTGCTCAGGCCCGCCGTAGGGATGCCCGCGGCAGCCGAGTAACCGAAGTTCCCGCTCAAAGCCACGTGGTTGCTGCCGAACAGGGACGTCGCCAGCGCAAAGGCCGTTCCCAGGTCCGGCTCGTTCCCGTAGGTCGAGATGCGTCCTTCGTCACCTGCGGAAATCCGCACCACACCCCGCGTGTCCGAAAAGGCGAGGCTGGTCTTCCGGCGCGACTGCGGAACATCAATACGAGGCGCAATCCGCAGCACGGGCCGCGTGGCCGCTGTGGAGCGCAACACCCATTTCCAGTCCTCGCTCATCACCGCCCGGTCTGCTCTGGAGGTGTACACCAGTTCGATCGAGCTCAGAAGACCCGCGAGGTTGACGTTCAGCAGGCTCTTCATACCCGGCTGCACGAGGATGTTGCGCCGCAGGGCCGGAACGAAGCTCGCCAGCGTCACGCGGAGGGAATACGTACCAGGCTTGAGGGCGTCAAACAGAAATGCGCCGGCCTGATCGGTGACCACGCGGCGCACCAGCCGTTCCTGGCTGTCGAACAGCAGCACCGCCGCGCCCATCTGCGGCACGCCGAGCGCGTCCGTGACGAGTCCGCCGACGCTGCCGAGGAGCTCGCCGGCCGCCGCAGGCCGACCATAGCCAAGCGCCAGCAAGCCCGCCAGCGTCCCCGCCGCCGCCCACGTCTGTCGGACCTTCATCCGGAGCCTTTCCGCTGTACCTGGACTGCCCTCAGTTTACCGTAAATGTGCCCGACGGCGTAATGGTCTGATTCCGTCGCCGGTCGGTGACCGTCATTTTCAAGGTATACTGGCCGGGCTCCAGGCTCGCCAGAGGAAGAATTTTCTCGACGGTCACCTGATTGGCCGAGGCTCCTTCGAGCGAGGCCACCTCTTCACTGTATTCGAAGACCTTCTCGTTGGTGCCGTTCTTGATGACTTCGTAATGGATGGTTCCGTCCGGTTTGTTCGTTTTTTCGTCCGGCTCGAAGTTGTACAACTGAATGTAGATCCCCAGCTTCTCGTTCCGCTTGAACGTCTCGGTCACCCGCGGGCGCACCTTCGTGCTGGCGATGACAAACTGCCCCGTGCCGATGCTGCGGGTCGGAACCTTCTCGATCACATCCGCAAAGATCAGCGAGCTGGCCGACAGCGTTTCATCGTCGTAGTGCGGCACGCGCAGCGCCATTTCGTAATTGTTCATGTTGCCGCCCACAACGTCTTTGGCCACCACGTTCAGCCGGTACAATCCCGGCGCCAGCGGCACCGTCTTCTGATAGACGGCCGCGCCTTTGACGGCCTCCTGCAGCAGCTCCGCAGGCGTCTCCACCGTCACCACGTCCTCGAACACGTTGACCGGCCGGCGCGACATGGAGGTGATGCGCCCGTAGATGTTCACGATCGCCTTTTGGATGCCGTCCTTCTCCTGGAACTGCAGATCCTTCTTGTCAAACTGGACCGTGATGTTGGTCAGGATGGAGGAGTTGGTGACGCGCACGTAGTCGGCGCGCACCTTCATGGGCAGCAGGTTATATGTGATCTTGGAGGTGACCGCCGCTTCCAGGTCCTTGAACTTGATGGCCGGCGGCCGGTGCAGCTTGGCGAACTGCTCCAGGCGTTCAAACTGGTTCATGCGCGCCGGCAGCGGCTGGTTGCCCACGCCCAGTCGCGTGCCGTCCGTGCGGCTGAAGCGATCCGCCTTGGAGGCCAGCCCCATCTCCTCAATCAGCGTCAGGCCCGCGTTCGGCACGTACAGCAGTGCGTCCTTCTCGGAAGGATCCATCGTCATGCGGTATTCGCCCGTCATGGTCGGATCCACGAACTCGATAATGATGTCCGTGCCGATCCCTTCGATATAGCGGTAGCGCCACTTCTCAAACGGAAACGTAGACGTCGTGCCTCCGCCTTCCTCAAAGGGGCGCTCGTATGTGCCGCCCGAGGGATGCGACTCGATCTCATCCGGCGGCCCATACATAATGTAGATGCGCCCGCGGTCGGTCTTCCACCCCGGGATACCCGAGGCGAAGCGCTCGTTGGCGTAGGCGATGCGGCGGTAGTGTTCTTCCTTGTATTCGTTTTCCGCCGTGTCCGGCGTCGGATCGCGGCGCAGCCAGAACTGCTCGATGAACTGCTCCCGCTCCTCATCCGTCGAAAGGCGCTTGAAGGCCGCCCGTTCCTCATCCGTGATGATGTAGGCGACGTCCTCCTCCAGCCACTTCCGGTACGGAGTCTCCAGCTCCTTGCGCAGCCGTTCCTCGCGCTTGCGGCGCTCCTTCTCGCTGAGCGGCTTGGCCACGGTCTCACGCGGCGCGTCGCTGGCGCCTTTGTTTTTGTTCTTTTCGGCGAGGGCTTGCTGGCGGGAGGCTGCGGCAAGCAAAAGCAGCATCAAAGAACCGAGAGCGACGGTATTGCGGATCCTCATAGGTCACCGTGCCCAGTCGTACTCCGGCCTTGGGCTACCTCCAATTCTAGGCCCGGCCCCCGGGCAGCGTCAAGGGCGAATCCCCGTAAGTCCTGTAAACCCCTGCGGCTCCGAGAACTCAAATCCATTTTCTCTGCTGCTGTCGCCCTCGACCTTCCTCCGCCCTGTAAACCCCTGCGGCTCCGAGACGCCAAATCCATACCCTGAGACCCACAACGCGGTTGCCCCTCTTCAGGGTGCCTCGACTGACCGGGCGCCCTCGCGCAACTCGACGACCAGCGCGTCCAGAGCAAGCCCCTTCTGGATGTTCCGCCGCAGCAGCTCCACGAGCTCATCGGTCTTCGCCACCGCCGCGCGGATCCAGTCGAAGGAAACCCGCTCCGCCAGTCGCTCCAACTCGCGGCGGGCGTCGAAGTTCCGGAGGCGGCCGCCGCCCGCTTTCAGGATGAGCAGGTCTTCCAAAAGACCGTAAAGCACCTTCACGGAAAGCTCGAACCGGTCGCCGCGCACGCCCGGCGCCGCCTCCGACCGCTCCAGCCAGGCGGCAAATCCCGACTGCCCGGCGGCGGCCTCGAGCAGGCCCAGCATCGCCTCGCGCCGGCGGTCATAATCGGCCAGATCCAGCGAGACCGCCACCCCCGGCCTTCCCTCCGCCAGGGCGATCCTGCGTTCGGGATGGTCCAGACCCCGGGCCCTCACAAACTGCGCCATCTCTTCGTCACTGAGGGGTCCCAGATGCAGGATGACGGCCCGCGAACGGATAGTCGGCAGCAGCTCGTAAGGGTTCCGCGCGGTCATGATCAGCACGAGATGCTCCGGCGGCTCTTCCAGGGTCTTCAGCAGCGAATTGGCGGCCGGCTCGTTGGCGCGCTCCATCTGGTCAATCAGAAACACGCGCCGGGATCCCTCAAGCGGCTTGAACTGGGCCTGCTCGCGCAGGTGGCGCATCTGGGCAATCGTGATCTGCCGCAGAGGACCGTCCGGCGCAAACGTCACAAAATCCGGATGCGTGGCAAACATCAGCGGATCTTCGTTGCGGCGCTCGGCCGGCCACTTGTCCCGCTCCGCCATCACCGCCACGTTGTGCGGCAAGCTCAGGTCATCCCGCTCGATGCGATCGGCGCCGCCTAGCAGCCGCGCCCCGAAACGACGCGCCAAGGTCGCCTTCCCGACGCCCTCCGGGCCCGCAAGAAGAATCGCGTGGGGGATCCGCTCCTGGGCAAGCATGCGCTCCAGAGCGGCGGCCGCCCGCCGGTTGCCGAAGAAATTCTCAAACATGGAGCCCCGGCAGGCGCGCGGTCACGGCCTTCCAAACCGCCTCAGCCACGGCCGCAGGCTCGCCGCGCCCATCCACAATCACAAAGCGTGCCGGTTCCTGCGCCGCAAGGCGGTCATAGGCGTCCCGCACCCGGCGGTAAAACTCCACCGCCTGCTCGTCCATGCGCGTTCCGGCGTCCGGCTCGGCGAGGTTGCGGGCGCGCGCACGCGCCAGGCTCGTTTCGAGATCAATGTCGAGCAAAACGGTGAGATCCGGCTTGAGGCCCCCCGTGGCGATCCGGTCCAGCTGCCGCACCACTTCCTCGCCTAACCCGCGACCCGCTCCCTGGTAGGCAAGCGTGGAATCCGTGAACCGGTCCGAAAGCACGATCTGTCCCCGGCGCAGGGCCGGCAGGATCACCTGCTCGACGTTCTGCGCCCGCGAAGCAAAGTACAACAACAGCTCCGCCGTCGGGGAAAGCTCCCGGTGGGAGGCGTCGAGGACAATCCGGCGGATCGCGCAGCCCACCGCAGTTCCTCCCGGCTCAACCGTCTCGACCACTTCGTAGCCGGCGCCTCGGAGCCTTTCGGCGAGCAGTTTCATCTGCGTCGTCTTGCCGCAACCGTCCATGCCTTCGAAAGTCAGGAACAGACCCCGCCGCCCCTCAGTCGTAGACATAGTGCAGCACCTTCTTGAGGTCTTCCCAGGCCTCTCGCTTGGCTGACTGGTTGTAGGGGCGCAGCAGATAAGAAGGGTGGTAGGTGACCATCACCGGGATCCCGCGCCAGTGGTACCAGTTTCCGCGCAGTCGCGTGACTCCTTCCTTGCGGCCGAGAAGGGCGCGGGCCGCCGTGGCCCCCAGACAGCAGATCGCCTTCGGTCGGATGACGGCGAGTTGCCGAAACAAGAACTGACTGCACGTTTCCATCTCGTCCGGCAAGGGCGTCCGGTTCTCGGGCGGGCGGCACTTGACCACGTTGCAGATGTAGACGTCGCGCCGGAGCAGCGGAATCCCCTCTTTGCGCGCCGTTCCCTCGATCATCTGCGTCAGCAGCTGCCCGGCACGGCCCACAAAGGGCAGGCCCTGGGCATCTTCCTCGGCGCCCGGCCCTTCGCCCACGAAGACCAGCTTCGCCTTCTCGTTACCGTCCCCGAAAACGATGGTGGTCCGGCCTTGGTGCAGGCGGCAGCGGGTGCATTCGCCGATGTCTTCCCGTATCTTCGCCAGGGAATCATCCGCCGGCGCTTCCTCTGTAAACAGGGAAGGCGTCTCCGCCCCAGCGGCAGCCGCGGGATCTGCTTCCCTCAACTCGCGCCCCAGGACCGGCGGGTCTCTCCGCCAGAGCGTGCGAATGCCCAGGTCGTGGTACCAGGCCAGATATCGCCGGAGCAGTTCCGGATCCATCAGGACGCATGCAGCGCCAGCCGCAGCTTGAGCGCCTCGTCATAGATGCGATCAGCGATTTGGCGCTTGGATGCCCGGGGCACCTCGATGCACTCCCCCGTCGCCAGCACGAGCACCACTTCGTTGGAATCCGACTCGAATCCGGCCCCTTCCTCGCCCACGAGGTTACCCACGATCATGTCGCAGTTTTTGGAGATCAGTTTGCGGCGGGCCTCCTCGCGGAGATTCTCGGTCTCCGCAGCGAACCCGATGAGCAGCCGGTCTCCCTTTTTCTGGCCCAGTTCGGCCAAAATGTCCGGCGTCGGATCGAGCTCCAGGGAAATCCTCGCCGCAGTCTTTTTCATCTTCTTGGCCGGCACGCGGGACAGATGGTAGTCGGCCACGGCCGCCGCCTTGACGATGATGGTCGCCGGTTCGAGGTGTTCCAACACCGCCGCGCGCATCTCGGCCGCAGTCTCCACCCGGACCAGTTTCACGCCGGACGGCGCAGGCAGGTGAACCGGACCCGATATCAGTACGACGCTGGCCCCCCGCTCGGCCGCCGCCTCCGCCAGCGCGTAGCCCATCTTGCCGCTGGACCGGTTGGAGAGGTAGCGGACCGGATCCAGCGGCTCGCGCGTGGGGCCGGCCGTGACCAGCACGGTTTCCCCCTCGAGATCGCGCCGCCGGGAAAACAGCGCGAAGGCTTCCTCGGCGATCTCGCCAGGTTCGGCCATCCTGCCCGGCCCCGTCATGCCGCACGCCAAAGCACCCTCCCCGGGCCCCACGATGCGGTGTCCGCGCTCTCTTAGGACGCGCAGATTCTCCTGCGTCGCCGGGTGCCTCCACATGTGGGAGTTCATGGCGGGCGCCAGCAGCACCGGCCCGCGAAACGCCAGGTAAAGCGTCGTCAGAACATCATCCGCGATGCCGCGGGCGAACTTCGCCATCAGATCCGCCGTGGCGGGCGCCACCAGCAGCAGATCGTTCTCCTGCGCCGCCCGGATGTGCTCCATGGCGGCCGACAGGGCGTCGGCGTCCTGACGCGGGAACAACGAGGTGATCACCTTGCGGCCGGTGAGCGCCGCAAACGTCAGCGGACGCACAAACTGCCGGGCCGCCGCCGTCATGATCACTTCGACGGCCGCCCCGCGCTCGGCGAGCAGCCGCGCCAGTTCCGCCGCCTTGTAGGCGGCGATTCCCCCGCCGACGCCGAGGGCGACGCGCACGGCCTACTCCCGGCTGCGCGCTTCCGCCTCGGCCCGGGCGACCGGATCCTCCCACTTCACCAGGCCGCGGCGAACCTCTTCCATGGCGATCACCGTTGGCTTGCGGGCCGTCGTGGTCAGAAACGGCCGTGCGCCGCTCTGCAGTTGGCGGGCCCGCTTGGCCGCCACGATGATCCACCGGTACGTGCTCTGCTCCGGATCGTCCGGGATTGCGTACTGGTTGTTATTCCTCGACGCTTTCTGCACAGACGTCTATCCTCCGCCCTGTTCAAAGGTTTCCAGAATCGGCTGAATCTCCCGCTCCATCCGGCAGCGGCGCACCCGCTCGGCCTTGACGATCGCCGCCAGCGTATCCACCGAGGACTCTACTTCGCGGTTGACGATCACGTAATCGTACCACCGCCAGTTCCGGATCTCTTCGGCCGCTTCCCGCAGCCGGCGCGCGATCACTTCGTCCGGGTCTTCCGAACGGCTGCGCAGGCGCTGCTCCAGAATCTGGCGGGAAGGAGCGAGGATAAAGATGCTCACCGCATCCGGAATCTTACCCTTTAATTGTCGCGCACCTTGGACGTCAATGTCGAGCACCAGGTCGCAGCCTGCGGCCTCTGCCCGCTCCAGCGCGCTGCGGTGGGTGCCGTAGTAGTTCCCGAACACCTCGGCGTACTCCAGGAATTCGCCCCGCCGGATGCGCTCCTCAAATTCGGCCCGGCTCACGTAATGGTAGTTCTCCCCTTCGCGCTCCTGCCCCCGCGGCGGCCGTGTCGTGTAGGAAACCGAAAACATCAGGCCCGGCACGCGCCCGAGCAGCCTGCCCACCAGCGTGGACTTGCCCGAGCCCGAAGGTGCCGAGACGATGAATACGATGCTCATTCGAGGTTGAGCGCCTGCTCTCTCATCTTTTCGATTTCCGCCTTGGCGGCCAGGGCCAGATCCGTCAAGGCCAGTCCAGGCTGTCCCGCACTCGCGCTCTTGGAAAGGATCGTGTTGGTCTCCCGGCCCATCTCCTGAAGGAGGAAATCCAGCTGCTTGCCGGTCTCCCCTCCGCCTTCGAGCAGCGCCATCGCCTGATCGGCGTGGATCCGCAGGCGCGTCAGCTCCTCGCCGATGTCGCTGCGCTCGGCCAGGAAGGCGGCTTCCTGAGCCAGGCGCTGGGGATCGAGCGAACTGTCGCCCAGCAGCTCCCGCAGGCGAGTTGCCAGCCGATTGTGGAACGCAGGAAGCGCTTCGGCGCGCACGGCCTCCATGCGCACGGCCAGCTCCCGGATGGCGGCCGCGCGCCCGCGCAGTTCCCGGGCGATCTGCTCCCCCTCCCGCTCCCGGAAGACGTTCAGGCAGTCCATCGCCTCTTCCAACGTGCTCGAAACCAGGCTCTTGACGGCGTCATCGGCTTCCGCCTCCGGATTTTCGCGCAGCATCCCCGGCACGGACAGGACGGCGTTCAAGTCGGGCTCTCCCGGGATTCCGAACTCCCGGGCGGCCTCGCGAAACGCGGCCACCCAGGCTGCCAGCAACGGGCGGTTCCACACCACCGGCTCCCCCGCGCAGGCGGGCTCGAACCGGACCCGCACCTGAAAGTGCCCCCGGGCGGCTTTGCGCCGCACCACATCGCGCAGTACGTGTTCGATGGGTTCGAGCGGCGGGGGAAGATGAAAATGTACGTCCAGGGCGCGGTGGTTTACGCTCTTGATTTCCACCACCGCCTCGCCGGCGTCGCTGCGCCGGCTCACGCGGGCGAACCCGGTCATACTTCGCACGCTCATGGCCGGCTATCCTGATCCGCCTCGATCAACTGCAGCTCGTAAAGGCGCTGGTAGACGCCCCCGGCGTTCACCAGTTCCTCGTGCCGGCCGGTCTCGCAGATCCGCCCCTGATCGAGCACCAGGATGCGGTCGGCGCGGCGCACCGTGGACAACCGGTGGGCAATGACGATCACCGTCCGGCCCTCCATCAGGTTGGCCAGAGCCTGTTGCACCAGCATCTCCGACTCGGCATCCAGATGGGAAGTGGCTTCGTCCAGAATCAGAATCGGCGCGTTCTCCACCAAGGCGCGGGCGATGGCGATCCTCTGTCTTTGCCCCCCGCTCAGCTTGTGCCCCCGCTCGCCCACCACCGTGTCATATCCTTGCGGCATCCGCAGGATGAACTCTTCCGCCAGCGCCGCCTGAGCCGCCTTCCGCACCGCCTCCAGACTCACGTCCCGGCGGCCGTAGCGGATGTTGTTCGCGATCGTGTCGTTGAACAGGAACGTGTCCTGGGGAACATAGCCGATCAGCCTCCGCAGGGGGGCCAGTCGCAGATCCCGAATGTCCACGCCGTCAATGCGGATGGCGCCGGAGGAGACGTCGTAAAAACGGGGCAGCAGGCGCACCAGCGTGGTCTTGCCCGCTCCGCTCGGGCCCACCAGCGCCACCACCTCTCCCGCCTTCACCTCAAAGCTGATGTTGTGCAGAAGAAAGCCGTCGGGAGAGTTGGGATACCGGAAGCTGACCCGGTCATAGACGATGGAACGCTCCAGGCGCTCCAGGCTGACGGCGCCGGGGCGCTCGCCGATGGATTCCTCCCGGTCCAGATACTCGAACACCTTCTGGGAAGCCCCGATCGCCTGCTGGAAAATGTTGTGGATGCCCGTCAGACGCTTGACCGGCTCATACAGCATCAGCAGCGCAATGACGAAGGCCGTGAATTCCCCCGTGGTCATGGCCCCCGCCTTGATCTGCGTGCGGGCGTAAGTGAGAAGGCCTACGATCGTGAGGGCGCCGAAGAACTCAATCAAAGGGGAGGCGAGCGCCTGCTGCGCCACGTAGCGGAGATTGCTCGCCTTAAGGCGGCGGGCTGCCTCCCGGAACCGCCGCGACTCATATTCCTCGGCGCCGAACGATTTCACCACCTGATGTCCGCTGATGGCCTCCTGCAGAATCTGGTTCAGCTCCGCCATCTGATCCTGCGCCCTCCGGGTCGTCCGCCGGATCCGCTGCCCGATGCGCGCCGTCGGCACGAGCACGAACGGAAGCAGGGTCAGACTCACCAGCGCCAGCTTCCAGTCCTTGTCCAGTAGAACGTACAGCAGCCCCGCCACGATGAAGCACTGCCGCAGCAGATCGGCCAGGATATGGGAGGTCGCCACCTGGATCTTCTCGATGTCGTTCATCACCGACGACATGAGCCGGCCCGTGGAATGCGACTCGAAAAAGTCCGACCCAAGCCGCAGGATCTTGTCAAACACCTGCTGCCGCAGGTCCGTCACGGCCGAAACGCCCACGTAGTTGACCAGATAGTTTCCGGCGTAGTCGCACAGGCCGCGCAGCAGAAAGACGGCCAGAATCGCGAAGGCGATCATCGTCCACACGTTGTGGATCCAGCCGGGCACGAGCTCGTTCAGGTGGACTTCGCGCCCCGTGATGGGCAGCGTGAACAGGCGCACCGGCGCCTCCGGGGAGGCGGGCTCCAGCACGCGGTCAAAGACGGGCTGGATCAGCAGGGCGATCATGGCGTGCAGCCCGCCCACCGCCGCCATTAACACCACGGAAGCAACCAGAGCGGGCAGATAGCGGCGCACGTAGCCCAGCAGCCGCCACCACTGCCTCATGCCGCCACCTGCAACCGTTCGAGCGCCCCGAAGACTTCGGCCGCACTCACCGACTCGATGCCGCCCCGGGCCACGATCACCTCCGCCCGCGCCCGCCAGGGTCCCCAGATCTCCGGATCCGAGGCGCCGAAAATCACCACCACCGGCACGCCGAGCGCCGCCGCCAGGTGGGCCGGGCCCGAGTCATTGCCGACGAACACGCGCGCCCCGGCGATCAGGCGTTTCACCTCGCCGAGGGGCGCACCCGCCAGGCGCCGGAAACCTTCAAACGCTGAAAAATCGTCCTGAGCCGAGCCGATCAACAGCGGCTCCAGTCCCTGCTGCCGCAGATACCGCCCGACTGCCCGGAAACCCGCCGCCGGCCACGCTTTCCCCTCACCCGTCGCAAAGGGATGAATGACGGCATGCGGCCGTTCCAGCGCCGCCGGCCGGGCAAACACGCGCGCCGGCGGAATCTCATCTCGCGGTGCGCCCAGGTAAAACATCGCCGCGGCCAGATGCTCCGCCGTGTGAACCTTTCGCGCCACGCCGAGAACTTCCTGCGCCGTGGGGATCCGGATGTCGTACAGCCGGGCGTGCAGCCGGTCTGCGAAAGTGGCGCTCGTCCCGGCGCCGCTCAAAAGCGTCAGCAGACGCGCCCGCGGCCCTCCGTGAAGGTCCACAACCAGATCCGGGCGCCAGCGCCGCACCGCACCGAGCCGCGGCGGCAGGATCTCGTCCACGTCCGGGTTGTCCTCGAATACGGCTCCAAACCGATCCTCCACCACAACGCCCACGCACAGGTCGGGACGGCCCGCCTTCAGAAGGGCCAGCGCCGGCGTGGTCAGCACGCAATCGCCCAGCGAACGCAGGCGTACGACCAGAAGGCGGGCGCCCGCCGGCAACCGGTCCAGCACACGGCTCATCCCGGGCGCTGTTATTCTTCGATCTTCGCCTCTTCCACCAACATCACCGGGATGTCGTCCCGAATGGGATAGACACGCTTGCATTGAACGCACTTCAGCCCGTTCTGGTCCGGCTTCAACTCCACAGGCGTCTTGCACAACGGACACACCAGGATATCGAGCAGTTCTTTGCTGATTGCCATAGCCGGGATTTCAGTGTAACAAGGCTGTGCCCGCGCTGCACCGGAGCGGGTTATGGTCTAATGGTCTGGTTTTGCGGGCAGTTCCCCCTATGGCGCGCCTGAAACTCGGTATCCCGTTCGCCATCCTGCTGGCCGCCGCCTGGGCGGCGGCCACGAGGTCGCCCGCCGCGACGGCCGCGAGCGGTCAGGGCAAGCTGCGCTTCCGGGTGTTGTACACCGCATCGCACTTGCCCTCGGAGGCTGCGAAGGTCCTGCCCCAGGCCCATGGAGGTTTCGCTGTGGACCGGCGCCCGGGCCGGGGCGAAATCTACTTTGCATTGAAGGGCGCCGGAATCCTGCAAATCAGCGCGGAGTTGTCCCGCGTCCGGCTGCTTGAAACACCCGCCGAACTCAAAAACACCAACCTCCACAACACCGCCATCTGGTATACGCGCTCGGGAGCGGCATACCTAAGCTTCGCCGCGAATGAGGCCGGTCGCATCTACACCGTAAGTCTCGACGGCAGACTGGTTCACACCCTGCCGCCTCCGACGCCGGGAACCGATTTGGGCCACCCGGCGGCGAACGACTACCTTGCCGGGGCGGGTAACTTTGTGCCGACCGACATCGCGGAACTGGAGGAGCGGTTCTACATCACCACCGGTTACTCCAACCTCGATTTCGTATTGACGGCCCGCCTCGCCGCAGCCGGTCCGGTCCGCATCGAGTGGTCCGATTTAGCCTTCGGAGGGCGAGGCTCCGCGCCCGGGCAGTTCGGCACCGGCCACGGCATTGCGGTCCCTCCCGGAACCCGGTTCCTCGAAGTGGCCGACCGTCCCAACTCCGAGATCGACCGCTTCACCCGCTACGGACAGTACGTCGGAACGCTCAAGACGCCGCCCGGCTCCCTGCCGTGCGACATTGACTATTCCGGGCGCTACGCAGTCGTGCCGGCTCTGGACGGCCCGGATCGCAGTAAAGGCGCCCCCATTTACATCTTCGAAGACGGCAAGCTCGCCTCGACGATTCTACCCAAGGAAGAGCTGGGCTTGGCGAATTTCCGCCATGTCCACCATGCCGTGCTTGTGGAGCGAAACGGAAGGCTTTACCTGATCGCACAGGCCTGGAACCCTGGCGATTTCGCAATCCTCGAGCAGGTCTCCGACTAGTTCCCCTCAGGCTGTACCGCCCTCGGCAGAAGCCTCTCAACTGGCCGGACGATAAACCGCATCCGCTTGAGGTGCAGAAGGCGGGAGAGAGAAATCCCCCTGCACGGGGAATCGCGCAACCACCTGACCAGCATCACGAGCCTCACCTCCTACCCACAGGTCGAGCGAGCCGTGGTGGCGTGCTTCGGCGCCTACGCGCCCGCCCGGCAGCCGCTCCCCGCACAGCGCCGTCACCTCACGGCGCGCGCCAGGTACGGCCGGGGCGAAAAACCCGTAAGCAGTGGAGGCTCCTGTGTACGCCCCGTAGATGCGCAGATAGCGCCACAACGCGTGGTGAGTTCGACCGTGCTGGCGCTCTCGACCACGACAATCGCCCGCGTGTCTACGATCCCCGCCACACCCTGGTATCCACCAAAACCACGACTTTCGGCTTGCCCTGCTTCAAAGCCTCCGGATTGCGGATCGCCTCGTTCAATCGCTGGATGAACGCGGTTTCGAACGTCACCAGGCTCTGCACCGGCACCGGTCGCGGCAGGCGCGGCGCCCCGGTGGTGGCGCACGATGGGAACCACCCTGTCTCGTCCGACTCCCTGGCCTGAAACAGCCGCCCTTCACAGCACCGTCAACAGCGCCAGAAAACTTGCAAAACCCGCCGCCAGCGCCAGCGCGCCCCACCTCCGCGTCTGCCGCACCTGCCACCACATGTAGACCCCCGTAGCCACCCACAACACCATGGCCACTCCCACCACGTCCACAAGCACAGCCCAAGCGTCGTCGCCGAGAGTGGCTTGCCCGAATCCCCCGCGCGCGTGCATGCCCGTCAGGAAGTGATCCCAACGAAACTTCTTGTCGAGCACCACCAGACGCCTCTCGTCGAGCAGATACCGGACCTGCGTGGCGTTCCAGAAATCAAACCGGTAGACATGGAACTCGCGAGGCCCCGGCCAGTACACCCCGAACGCCCCCTCAAGACCGAGGTCTTTGAGGATTTTGGCGCCGAAGGCGCGGCCGTCCCCGTCCGGAGTGACCGGCAAGTCGTAGGACCGCTCCAGGCGGGGAGTCCACTCCGTCGGCCCGAAAAGGTAGTTGAACGGCCGCGGATGGTTGAACACCAGGGAGCTCAGCCCGTACATGAGGAACCACGGGAGCAACGACATTCCCAGGTAAAGATGCAAGCGCCGCACAAACGAGGAAAAGCGCATCGTACCCCTTCAGATCGTGGCCAGAAACAGCACGAACAGAGCCAGGCCCAGCGCCGCGAACATGAGCCCCCAGGCGCGCGTGGCCCGCATCTCCCACCACATCCACAGCCCGGAAAGCGCCCAGAACACCATGGCCGCTATGACCACATCCACAAAAAAGGCCCACAAATCGTCGCGAAGGTGCGGCTGTTCGTAGCCGCGGCGGCGGTGCAGACGCTCCAGAAACACCGGCGCGCGGAAGACCTGTTTTTCAATGACCAGCTTGCCTTCTGCCGGAAGATAGCGAATGCGGCGCGGGACCAGCGCGGCGGAGCGCACTACCGTGATGCCGCCGCTCGCCTCCGGTCCGTTCACCGTATGCGCCCCTTCGATTCCCAAATCCTCCAGAATGCGGGCCGCCACCGCGCGCGCAGGAAGACCGGCGGGCACGTCTCCTCCCCAGCGGCGCTCCGTCTCCTTTTCCCACACAACCAGAGGGCCGCCGTAATGGCGTTGAAACCACGCCCGGTGGTTCATCGCGATGGTGCTTGCGGCATACATGAGCATCCACGGCGCCAGAAACAGTCCGAGGTACATGTGGATCCGCCGGATGAGACGTGAAAACAATCGCCCACCTCCCGAAAGGTTAATCCCCTATCCTAGCCTGAGGAGGTCAGACCGCGGGAGCTCGATGCGGGCCCGCCAGGGAGGGATGTACTTTGAGCTCGCCTAACCGGCGCCGCACCGCCGCCGGCGGCAGCGCTCCTTGCTCAGTGATCACAGCCGTCACCAGACCGAGGGGCGTGAGATCGAAATACACGTTCGAAACACGGACCCCGGCGATGTCTTCCGAGAGGATCTCGTGAGGGTTCTCTAGGCGCTCCCAAACCAGCCTGCGCCCGGGCGGCAGACACTTGTGCGTGCCGGCGAGCACCAGGAACTTCCGGCGATGAGCCCGTGCGGCGAGAGCCAGCAAGGCCGTGCCGGCCTTGTTGAGCACTCCGTGGCGCGCCACCGTGTCGGCGCCGCTGAGCGCCAGCGACGCCTTGCGGAAATGATGATGTACGGCGGCATCGGCGATCAGCGTCACAGGAATTTGCGCTGCGGCAAGCGTCCGGGCCAGCGAGACCCCTTCGCACAACGGCCGGGACTCCGTGCAAATCACCGAAAAGCGCCGCCCGCTCCGCCACGCCCCAAGCAGGGCCGCCGCCACCGTGGAGCTGAACGAGTGCGTCAGCACGGTTCCGCCCTCCGGGATCTGTTCGAGCGCCGCGCGGGAAATGGCTTGGTGCGCCTCCGCGATCTTTGCCGTGTAACCACGGCAGACCGATGCTACGGCGTTGCGAACGGATGGAGCATCGCAGAGTCCTTCGATCGCAAACAGCACTCTATTGACCAAGTTGAAAATCGAGGCCATGGCCGGTTGCGCCGCCACGAGCAGGCGGGCGGTTTCGGCCAAAGCCTCGCGCAGGTTCGTCGCATCGGCGCAAGGAGCGGCGGCCTGCAATTCCACCGCCTCGGCCGCCTTGCGCGCCAGAGTGTCTGCTCCGCTGCGGTGGTCTGAGGCGATCTCGGCGACCCGGGCTGACACCTCCGGAGCCGGCCCCATCAACGCGACCCGAGGTGCGTCAGCTCTTCTTGGATGTCACGGCTGAAAAGGCCGCAACCTGCTGCTCCACCTTTTCGCTGCCGCAATGAGGACACTTGACGCCGCCTTTTTCCAGTTCCGAGATTCGCAGGACGATGTTGAACTCCTTGTTGCAATCTTTGCAGAGGAAGACATACATCGGCATACCGACCTCCCTGAGAACCGGAAACAATCCTCCGCAGCTTATTCTAACGCGTTCTGATGTGGCGCACCCGCGGCAGCGGGTGGAGAGCCTAAAGGGTTCTCACGGCGAAGAGCCCGACCAGCCGGCAGGGAACCCGGAGCGTTCACCCTTCGATCCTCTTGCACCGGTCGCGGAAATATGATAATCTCGATAGGGATTTAGGTATTGCCGTGGCCCCGCACGAGCACCTCGAACACAGCCAGCCCCAGCAGATCCTCCGCTGGGCCATCGAGACCTTCGGCGACCGCCTGGCCTTCGTCACCAGCTTCCAGAACACCGGCATGGTCATTCTGGACATGGCCGCCCGGATCTCCTCCTCGATCCGCGTCATCACCCTGGACACCGGCCGGTTGCCTGAAGAAACCCACCGCATGGCGGACATCGTGCGTGAGCGCTACGGATTTCAGGTCGAAACCGTTTTTCCGGACGCCGCAGAAGTCGAAGCTATGGTCCGGCGTTACGGTCAAAACCTCTTTTACCGCAGCACCACTCTGCGCGAGCTGTGCTGTCAAGTTCGCAAGGTGCGGCCGCTTGAGCGCAAGCTGCAGGAATTCGCGGCCTGGGTCACGGGACTGCGCCGCTCCCAGGGGAGCACCCGCGCCGGCCTGAAAAAAGTCGAAGAAGTGAACGGACGGCTCAAGATCAGTCCGCTGGCCGACTGGACGCGGGACCAGGTGGAAGCATACCTCAGGGAGCACAACGTGCCCCAGCATCCCCTCTATGCTCTCGGCTACACTAGCATAGGTTGCGCACCTTGCACCCGCCCGGTCGCCGACGGCGAGCCGGAGCGCGCCGGCCGCTGGTGGTGGGAACAGGATGCCGTCAAGGAGTGCGGCATTCACTTCTCTCCGGCCGGCAAGGTCCGCCGCGAGCTGGACATCACTTTGGAAACATTGCTTCGAGGAGCGAATGCATAAAGGCTTTACCATCTGGTTTACCGGCTTGTCGGGAGCCGGCAAGAGCACGATTTCTGAGATTCTCGCCAGACGCCTGCGCGAGGCCGGCGCCAAAGTGGAGGTCCTCGACGGAGATGTCGTGCGCACGCACCTTTCCAAGGGCCTCGGTTTCAGCAAAGAGGACCGCGACACGAACATCCGGCGCATCGGTTTCGTCTGCGAGCTCCTCTCGCGCAACGGGGTGATCGCCATCGCCGCCGCCATCTCGCCCTACCGCGCGATCCGCGATGAGATCCGCTCCAAAATTCCCAACTTTGTGGAGGTCTACGTGAAGTGCCCGCTCGAGGTTCTCATCGAGCGGGATGTCAAAGGGCTGTACAAAAAGGCCTTGAACGGCGAAATCCCGCAGTTTACCGGAATATCGGATCCTTACGAGCCGCCTTTGAATCCCGAGGTGGTCATTGACTCTTCTGTCGAAACTCCCGACGAGAGCGCCCAGAAGGTCTGGGATAAGCTGGAAGAGATGGGGCTGATCTCGTTCAGCCGGGAGCCGGCAGAAATTTGATAGACCTCCACACCCATACCGACGAATCCGACGGCAGTCTCTCCCCGGCCGAGCTCGTGACCCACGCGGCCGCCATGGGCCTGGAGGCGCTGGCCATCTGCGACCACGATACCCTGGCCGGTTTCGACAAGGCCGTACCGGCGGCGCAGGCCGTGGGTCTCGATCTTGTCTGCGGCATCGAACTCAGCACCAAGCTGCAAACCCGGCCCGGGATGCGCCCGAAGACGGTTCACCTCCTCGGCTACTTTCTCAACGGACCGGCGCCCGATTCCTTTCGCCAGTGGCTGGGGAGCATCCAGCAGGCGCGCCGTGACCGCAACCGCCGCTTGATCGAAAAGCTGAACGCTCTTGGCGTCGCCATCACGCTGGAGGAAGTGGAGGCCCTCGGGCGGAACCTCACCGGGCGCCCTCACTTTGCTCAGGTCATGGTCGCCAAGGGCTACGTCCGCAGCGTGCAGCAGGCCTTCGACGAGTATCTGGACGAGTCGGCGAAGGCGTACGTATACCGCGAGGAACCTTCCTTCGCCGAGGGTGTGCGCCGCATCCGCCAGGCCGGCGGTCTCACCAGCCTGGCTCATCCGCTGCGCCTCATCAAGAACCATGACGGGGAGTTCGATGCGCTGCTCGGGCAGATGGTGGAGACGGGGCTCGACGCCATCGAGGTCTACTACAGCGAGCACGGACCCGGCGACGTCGCCCGCTTCCTCGATCTGGCACGCCGCTACGGGCTTGCCGTGACGGGAGGCTCGGACTTCCACGGCAAAGCCAAACCCGCGATCGAGCTCGGCCGGGGGCTGGCAGGGAATCTGTCAATCCCCAGGCGCGTGCTGGACGAGCTCCGCGCGCGGGTCTCCGGTTAACGAAATCACACGCCCCGGACGCCCGTCGCACTCCAGCACGGTCCCCGCCGCGGCGTGCCCCGCGCGTACATACGCCAGTGCGATAACCTTGCCGATCGCAGGCGCCAAGGCCGCCGAGGTCACTTCCCCGACCGGCGTCCCGCCGGCGAGCACCGCAACTCCGCGCTGCGGCGCGGTCTCCGCCTCAAGCAGCAGCCGCACCAGCAGGCGGTTCACGTGCCCCCGCGAACGAATCCGCTCGACGATCTCCTGACCCAGATAGCAGCCCTTGCTGAAGTGAATCGCATGCAACTGCTGTGTCTCCTGCGGAAGATGCTGCTCGGTGATGTCCTCCCCGTAGCGCGGCTTGCCATGCTCCAGGCGCACGGCCGTAGCCGCCCCGGTACCGGCAGCCGCGGCGCCCGCCCGCTCCAGCGCCTCGATCAGCCGAGCTTTCTCCGCTGGAGGAAGCATCACGAAGAAACCTTCCCCGCCGGTGTAAGTTGCCCTCGCCACCAGATACGCACCCCAGGCCGCGTGTGCGAACGGCGCCGCCGGAACGGGCGCCCCTAAGGATGCGAGCACCGCGCCCGCCTTCGGCCCTTCCAGCGCGATCGTCGCAAGGCGGGAGGTTGCCTCTTCCAGCGTCACATCATCCGCAATGATGTAGCGGTCTATGTGGGCGTAGAGCTTCGCCGCCGTCTCCGGCTCGGTGTCCACCACGAAGTGATCCTCGAAACAGAACACGTGGGCGTCGGCCAGAATATGCCCCTGAGCGTCCAGAAAGAAGGCATAGCAACCCTCGCCGGGCCGCAGCTCGTGGATGTGATTCGTACACAGCGCATGGAGCAGGCGCGCCCGATCCTCGCCACGGACAAGGATCTTGCCCCGTGCCGAAAGATCGAGCCACCCCGCTGCTTCGCGCAGCGCCCGGTAGCCCTCTTCCATCAACCGAAGTATACAATCGGAGGGTGATCCACGAGATTCTGCCCGTGGGACTGTTGCAGTGTAATTGCTCGATCTTCGGCGACGAGCAGACAGGCGAGGCGCTGGTCATTGACCCCGGGGACAACGTCGGCGAGATCTTACAGCTTCTGGCGCGGCACGGCCTGCGCCTCACAGCCATCTTCGTCACGCATGCACACATTGACCACATCGGCGGCGCCGCCCGGCTCAAGCAGGCCACGGGAGCGCCCGTCTACCTCAACGATCACGACCTGCCCCTCTACCAGCAACTGGACTGGCAGGCCGCCTGGCTCGGCGTCGCCGTCCCGCCCCGCACCGAGGTGGACGTTTCAGCCCGTGACGGAGACCGGCTCCGCCTGGGCGCCGCCGACTTCCTCGTGCTGCACACTCCCGGACATACGCCCGGCAGCGTCAGTCTCTGGCTGCCGTCGGAGAAGAAGCTCATCGCCGGAGACACGCTGTTCCGCGATAGCATCGGCCGCACGGACTTGCCGGGCGGCGACGGGCGCCTGATCCTGCTCTCCATCCGCGACAAGCTTCTGACGCTGCCGGAGGACACGCTGGTCATTCCGGGCCATGGCCCTGAAACCACCATCGGCCGCGAGAAGGAATGCAACTGGTTCCTGCGCGGACTGTAGCCATCCATCCGCGCCCGCTCCACCGCCAACTTCACTCGTAGCGTAACGCCTCTGCCGGGGCGATCTTCGTGGCGTTCGTGGCGGGATAGATCGTCGCCAGAAAGCTCACCAGAATGGCCGCGGCGGCAATCCAAACGCCGTCCACCCAGCGAGGCTCGAACGGCACAAAGCTCAGTGAGTAAACTTCCTCGTCCAGACGCACCCAGCGGTAGCGGTTCGCCAGGTAACTGAGCCCGTAACCCGCCGCCAGCCCCAGCACGGTTCCCACGGTGCCGATGATCAAGCCTTGGTAAACAAAGATCCGCCGGATCTGTTCGCGCCGCGCCCCCATGGACACGAGCACTGCGATGTCCCGGTATTTTTCCATCACCATCATCACCAGCGCCACCAGAATGTTCATGGCCGCCACCAGTTCGATCAGCCCGATGGTGATGATCGTCACGGTCTTCTCCATGCGCAGGGCGTTGAAAATCTGGCGGTTCTGTTCCATCCAGTGCGTGGCGGCCAGGCGCGGGCCGATGATGCGCTCCGCGGCCCGGGCCACCTCCGGCGCCCGGTCGAGGTCGTCAATCTTCAACTCGACGGCGTTGACGACGTCCGCCACCGCCAGCACCTTCTGCGCGCTCCCGAGCGACGTGAAGGCCCAGGCCGCATCCAGATCGTAGAAGCCGGTCTCAAAAATCCCTACCACGCGAAAGCGGAAATAGCTCGGTCTGGGGCCGAACGGCGTCAGTTCTCCCTGCGGACTGATCACCGTGGCGACGCTGTTGAGCGGCAACCCCGTCCGGGCCGCCAGGCGCGCGCCGAGAATGATGCCCGGCAGCCGGCCCTCCTCTTGCAGGGCCTCCACGGAGCCTTCCTTGAGGTAGTGCGCCAGGTCCGCCGCCTGGTGGGAGCCGGACTCGATCCCTTTGAGGACGCACCCGTCCGATTGCAACGGGCTCGACAGAAACACCGATCCGTACAGGCTCGGCGCCGCGCTCGCCACATGAGGCAGGCCTCGCAACCGCGCCGCCAGCTCACGCCAGTTCGCGATCCCGAAGCCCGGCTCTTTCTCGAGCACCGTCACATGCGCCGTCGCGCCCAGAAGATTGCGTTCGAGCGTGCTGCGAAAGCCGTTGTTGATCGCCAGGGCGATTACCAGCGCCATCACGCCCGCCGCCACGCCCAGCACGGAGATGAGCGTAATGACGGAAATGACGGTCTGTTTGCGCTTGGCCTTAAGATAGCGCGCTGCGACGAAAAGCTCGAACCGCGGCGGGGAGGGTCTAACAGCCATCGAGGGCGGCAAGGCGCTCGGCCAGGCCGATCGGTCCTTCCGGGCGCAGCAGCGGAAACAGGATCACGTCGCGGATCGACCGCGAGTTGGTCAGCACCATCACCAGACGGTCAATCCCGATGCCTTCGCCCGCAGTCGGCGGCATGCCGTAGCACAGCGCCCGCAGAAAATCCTCGTCCATCTGATGGGCCTCTTCGTCGCCTTTTTCCCGCAGGCGAAGCTGCGCTTCGAAGCGCCGCCGCTGCTCGAGCGGATCATTGAGCTCCGTATAGGCGTTGCCGATCTCCATGCCTGCGGCGTAAATCTCGAACCGCTCGACAAACTGCGGCTCCTCCGGCTTGTTCTTCGCAAGCGGCGACGTCTCCACCGGATAGTCGTAAATGATCGTGGGCTGGATCAGGTGCTTCTCCGCCACCCGTTCGAAGAGGTCTTGCAGCGCCTCGCCCGCCGAGCCTTTGGTCGAGTGCCATTTGAGCCACTCCGGATCGCTCAGCTGCTCCAGCGTCGGCCGCTCGCCGTCTTCCCAGAACGCGAGGATCGCTTCCCGCAGGCTCAGGCGCCGCAGCCGGCCGAAATCGAGCTTGTGCCCCTGAAACTCGACCTCCGTCGAACCGGTAGCGTCCAGAGCCACCTGGCGCAGCAGCTCCTCGGAGAAATCCATCAGGCCTCGATAGTCCGTGTAGGCCTGATAAAACTCGAGCATCGTGAACTCGGGATTGTGCTGCGAGGAGATGCCCTCATTGCGGAAATTCCGGTTGATCTCGTAGACCCGGTCCATCCCGCCGACCACCAGCCGCTTCAGATACAATTCCGGCGCAATCCGCAGGTACAGGTCCATGTCCAGCGCGTTGTGGTGGGTCACGAACGGGCGCGCCGCGGCGCCGCCGTAAAGCGGCTGCATCATCGGCGTCTCGACCTCGATGAACCCCCGCGCCTCCAGTTGCCGGCGGAAGGAGGCGATGATCTTGCTGCGCCGCACAAACACCCGCCGCACTTCCGGGTTGGCGATCAAATCCAGATAGCGCTGCCGGTAGCGCACCTCCACATCTTCGAGACCGTGCCACTTCTCCGGCATCGTCAGCAGCGTCTTGGCCAGGTGCTCGAGCCGCTCCACGTGCACCGTCAACTCGCCCGTGCGCGTGCGGAACAGGTAGCCCTCCGCCCCGATGATGTCGCCGATGTCCAGACCCCGCCACAGCCGAAAGTGCGCCTCCGGCACCGAGTCCTGGCGCACGTAGATCTGCAACCGCTCGCCGCCCTGCATCAGGTGCGCAAAGCCCGCCTTTCCCATGTGCCGGATGGTATGGATGCGGCCGCACACGCGCACGTCCACGCGCGGATTCAGTTCCTCCGCGCTCTTGTTCCCATACGCTGCCAGAATGTCGGGAATTGTGTGGGTGAACTCGTACCGGGAGCCGTAAGGCCGGAAACCCAGTTCCCGGATCTCGCGCAGCCGCCGGATACGTTGCGCCAGCAGCTCGTGTTCGAGCGACAAGCAGATTCTCCTTCGCGGGGAACCCTCATTATAATTAACCCTTGGATTCCATCTCTATCGTCATTCCTGCCTATAACGAAGAAACGCGCTTGCCCGCCTCGCTGGACACAGTGACCCGATATCTCCGCCACGGGGGCTGGCGCTTCACCGAGATCGTGGTCGTGGATGACGGATCCACGGACTCAACCGCCCGGGTGGCGCAAAACTACGCGCTAGCCCACCCCGAAGTGCGCCTGCTGCGCAATCCGGGCAACCGCGGCAAAGGATTCTCCGTGCGCCACGGAGTTCTCCAAGCCCGCGGCGACTGGATCCTGTTCACCGATGCAGACCTGTCGGCGCCTATCGAGGAAGCGGCAAAGCTCTTCCGCGCGGTCGAAGAACATCGGGCGCAGATCGCCTTCGGCTCCCGTGGCCTGGACCGCTCCCTGATCGAGATCCACCAGTCCTGGTTCCGCGAAACCGCCGGCCGCCTCTTTAACCTCTTCGTCCGGCTGCTGGCGGGGCTCCCCTACGCCGACACGCAGTGCGGCTTCAAGCTCTTCGAGCGCCGGGCTGCGCGCGAGATTTTCCGGCGGCAGACGCTGGACCGGTTCGGCTTTGACGTCGAGGTCCTGTACTTGGCCCGCCGGCTCGGTTTCCGCGCCGTCGAAGTGCCTGTGCGCTGGCGCCATTGTCAGGGCACCAAGGTCAGCATGTGGCGGGACAGCGTCAACATGTTTCTGGATCTGCTGCGCATCCGTTGGAATGACCTTCTGAGCCGCTACCGCTGAGCCGGCGCCGGCCGGGCTGCGGTTCCGTTTCTCATGGCACCTGCGCGTAGTATGTCGCCAGCGTCGTGAGGTTCCGCGAAAACTCAGCCGAGCTGATGATCCTTTCAACGGGAGCTTCCGGTCCCAGAAACACTTCTACCGTGTCGTCCGGGCGGAGCTGGATCACCTGAGCCCTCGGCGCCGTTTCCTGCGCAGCCCCGTCGGAGCGGCCCCGGCCGATGCGTAGCACCATCGGACGCGCCGCGTACACAAACACGAGCCGGCCCGGCTTGCCGATCACGCCCGGCCTCACCCAGGCGCCGCGCTCATCGAGCGAAGCGATCAGCCGCCCGACTTCCTCCGGGCTCACCGCCGCCGCAGGTACCGGTCGCACCCGCTCCATCCACGGCGACAAACCGCGAAGCTTCTCCGGCCGCCGCACGGCCGCAGGATCCGCCTGCACCAGCCACCGGTAATCTTCTTCAATCAGTGCCAGCTCCCGCCCGCTGACCAGCACGCCGTAATGCGTGATGACGGAATCCGGAGAATAGCTCAACTCGTAGCCGTCCACGATGCGGCTGCCCAAACCCGCGGCCTGAATCCGCGTCCCTTTGGTGATGTAAAGCGGTCGGTTGGTCTTCAGCTCGTAGAACCGGGCCAGCACCGGGCCTTCCGGCACGCGCCGAAACACTTCCGCATCCGTGCGCGGAACCACCGAGCGCTTGAGATACTCGAGCGCCCGGGGAACCGGCTCCAGGTACTTTCGGTCCCCCGTCTCCCGGTACAGGACCAACAGCGTTCGCAGGATGGCCTGGGACTCCCCGCCAGTGACGGCCGGCGGCTCGAAAGCCCGGGCCCAGGCCGGATGCATGTCCGCATCGTATTGCTGCGCCCAAGCCGGCTGCGGCTCCGGCATCTGCGCCAGCAGGATGAATCCGCCGCCCTTCTCCGCCGCGGCCCGGTAGCGCGGCTCGTTGTAAATCCGAGCCGCTTCGAGCAAAACGTCAATCGCGTCGCAGATCGTGTTGTCGTTAAACGTGTAGTAACCGCGGTAGTCCGCCCCGGGCCACTTGCGAGGCCAGCTAGCGGGATAGCTGGCTCGCTTCACCGGGTGTTTCGCCGGATCCGGCGGATGGCGGAACCGCTGCGGCCAGGCGCCGTTGGGATACTGGGCCTCCACCAGCTTGGCGAGCGCATACTGCGCCGCCTCGTGGATGCGTTCATCGGAAAAGCCCAGCGCGCGGTCCACCCGCATCAGCACGCGAAGGGCTCCCTGGGTGACGTTGTCGTCCAGATTGGTCACGCCCCGCTTGTCTTCGCCGCAGTTTTGGTCCGCACGGTACTGGTAATGCTTGCGCTGGTCCGGGTCGAACTCGATGAAGTAATCCCACCCGCCGCTGCACAGCTGCCCGCGCACCAGAGCGTGCGCCGCAGCGCGGGCGAACTCCAGAAACTCCCGCTCCCCGGTGGCCTCATAGGCTTCCAGATACGCCAGCGCGACGCCGGGCGTCGCCGCACGCTGCACTTCCACTTGGGTTAACCCTTCGGAAGCCTCCGAACGCCCGTAACTCAGGTCTGCGGTGTAGTAGTAGTGGTACCCGCCTTCGGTGGAAACCTTGTACCGGAAAAACCGAGCGGCCTTGAGCATCGCCTCCAGCACCTGGCTGCGCGTGGGTTTCTCGGCCGCCCATGGGGCAACGTGGCACAACACCGCCACCCCAAACCCGAGGCGTAGAACCGTCATGCAGCGTATTCTACAGCCCGGGCGGACCTGCTACCACTCGACACGAAACCCCGCGCGGAACGAGCGGGCGCCCGTCTGGTCGTATTGTGTGGCGCCGTCGCCGCCGCCCACCCCGCCGATCGTCGCCACGGTGGCCGCACTCGAGATGTTCACGGCAGGATCGTTGTAATTCGGATGGTTGAATAAGTTGGTCGCCGTTATCTCCAGCCGCGCCCGGAACCGCTCGTTGAACCGCAGCCACTTGGCCAGACCGGCGTGAACCACGTTCGACGGCGGCCCCTTGATGACTCCTCTTGCAGACGTCCCGAACCGTCCCACCGGGGGAGCCGCAAACGCAGAGGCATCGAACCAGCGCTGCGGACTCCTCTGGTCCTCAGGCAGGTTCGGGTTGCGGAGAATGTCCGGCCGGATGGTCACCTGTGCCGGAGTGCGCGTGCTGGTGAACGCCGTGCCTGTCGGGTCCGGCCCGGTCCACTGCGGCGTCAGAAACTGCCCGGAGCTGTACAGCAACACGGTGGACAACTCCCAGCCCCCGATCGCCAGGTCCGCGGCCCGCCCGAGCCCGCTGCCGAATTTCCGCCCACGGCCGAACGGAAGCTCGTAAATCAGGTTGGCTGCAATCCGGTGAGTCGGGATGTCCGTCCATACCCCCCGCTCCCGCCGGCGATCGTAGGCGTTTTCCGGAGACCCGCCCCGGTCCAGATCGCCGATATCCCGGGCCCACACCCAGGAGAACTGATACCCGAAGCCCTGGCTGAAACGCCGCTCCGCTTCGACATTCAGCGAATGATACTGGTGCCCGGCGCCGTTGGTCAGGTAGCTGATCGCCGGATACTGCGGGAACAGCCGCGGCTTTTCCCAGAACGGGCGGTCATCCGGCAAGGGCTGGTTAATGTTGTAACTCCACTCGCCCTGGCGCGTGTTCGTTCCTACGTAAGAGAGGCGGAAGCCCGTTTCCCAACGCTGGTGCTCGATCGTGAGGCTGTACTGCATGCTGTACGGCGTGCGGATGTCGGGCCGGACTGCAGCGGGAAGCGTCACCGTCGAGGGACCGCCCACAGAGTCCGGGAACACGCGCGGCAGAATCACCCTGGGGTTCGTGGTCGGATTCGTGAAGCTCGGTTCGTTCACCACGAACGGCACCCCGCCGGCCGTCAGCGCCCGCGGAACAACATCGTAGAAGATGCCGAAGCCGCCCCGGATCACCGTGTCCGCACCGAAGGGTCGCCACGCCAGGCCGAGCCGCGGCGCAAAATTGTTGCGATCCGTCTTGAGCAGCAGCTTCGGGTCGTAACCGGCCCGGCTGGCCTCCACGACGTCCACATAGCCGCGCGGCATCAGCGGACTGACCGCCTTCAGCCCGCCGTCGGGCACCACGATCCGTCCCGTGGCGATGTCGAACAGCGCTTGCATGTTGCCGGCCTCGCTCCAGGTAGGCTTCCATTCGTACCGCAGGCCGAGGTTGAGCGTCAGCCGCGGATGCACCCGGAACTCGTCGGTCACGAAGAGGTTGTGGCCCCAGCGGTCGCGGTCAATCAACACCGGCGGGAACGCCCGGTTCGTGGTGGTCGGGATGCCGTACAGGAAGTCGGCATAGGGGTGGCCGGTGAAGCGATTGGAGAAGACCGCGCGCCCGAACAGATTCGCGTTCGCCTGGCGGTCCTGGAAGTTCACGCGGTCCACCACAACACCCGTCTTCAGAGTGTGGCGGCCGCGGTACCAGTTCACATGCTGCTGGAACTGCTGCGCAAAATTCCGGAAGCCGGGGTGGCGCCACTGCGTCTGCGTGATGCCCTGCACACCCAGGCCCGAGAAGCTGACATCGAAGATCCCGTTGATGTCCGGAAGATCGGGCGCCAGCCCCACCAGCCCCAGCTCCCGGATGACTTCCAGTCCTTTGAGCGGCCCGTTGCGGGGATTGTTGTTGAACGCATAACCCCACCGGGATTCCGCAATCAGCGTGGGCCGGATCTGATGCGTGTAGGAGACGTTCACCGCCCGCGTGTTGCGTGTCTGCCAGCGAATTCCCACCGTCGGTAAATTGCTCTCCCACGCCCGGCTGTGGCTGCGGTCCCAGGTGTAGCGCGCAAACACAAAGCTGCGGTCCGAAAAGCGATGGTCCATCCGTGCCGTCCAGTACGTGTTCGGATCGAAGGCGCGCAGTTTCTGTTCCAGGTAGTTGCGCGCCTGAAACACATTCGGATCGCCGACGTTCGGCAGCGGGTAGAACCGTTGCTGGATGCGCAGCGAGACCGGATTCAGCTGCGACGGTGGGATCCGGTTGCCCGGCAGGGGCTGCCGCGTCAGAGGGTCCCGGACGACCGTCCGCGGCAGCTCACTGGAAAAGTCACCCTCCCTCCACTTCGGAATCGGAACGGTGGGATTGAGCAGCTGCTGCGTGACGCTCCCGCGGGAGGTCTCAAACGAGAAGAAGAAGAACGTCCGGTTACGTCCGCTGTACAGCTTCGGCAACACCACCGGGCCCCCGATGCTGCCCCCAGGCCAGTGCCGCACTCCCGTGGCCCGCTGCGCCGCAAAGGGGTTGCGCGCCCGGAACCAAGGCGTAGCGTAGTAATCGAACACGCTCCCGTGCAGCTCGTTGGTGCCGCTCTTGGAGACCACCGTCACCTGACCCACCGAGCCGATGTCCGCGCTGTTGTTGGCCATGTCCACGCGGATCTCGGCGTAGCTTTCGATATAGTCCACCAGCGGGCTGATCTGCGTGCCGTCGAACCCGTTGGACACCGTAATGCCGTCAATGGACTGATCCGACTGGTTCACACGGCTTCCTGCAAACCGCCGTGCCGCCTGTCCGTTTGCCTTGACTACGGCCGGCGACAGCACCAGGAAGGAATACAGTGACCGCGTGTTCATCGGGAGTGAAAGCAGCTGGCGGGCAGCCTTGGAGTCCCCGATCCGCGCCGTCTCCGCTTCGATCAGCGTAGCCCCGGCAGACACCTCCACGGTCACCTCGACCCGGCCGACCTGAAGCTGAATGTCCAGACGCCTCTGGTCCCGTGCGACCAGCTCCACGTCCCGCGCAACGAACTCCTGAAATCCCGGAGCCGTGACGCGCACCGTATATCTGCCTTCGCGCAACTGCGCGATCGTGTAATAGCCGGCTTCGTTGGAAGTGGTTTCGTACCGGTAACCGGTCGCCTCGTGCGTCGCAGTGACGCTCGCCCGGGGGATCAACGCCCCCGCGGGATCCGTCACCGTACCACTAATGCTGCCGAAGGTGGTCTGCGCCCGCAGAAGACTCCACGGCGCCGCCAGGATTACCACACCGGCGAGGATCGCAATACGAACCCGCATGACACCCCTCCTCCGTCACGGTGGCTACATCCTACCACGCCCACAAGCCGGGCTCAAGATGATGGCCTTTGTCTTTTACACATCTATCGTTCCGTCACCTCCGCAACCGGAATTCGCCTGCGTGCAACCAGGCCGCCCCGGAACCCCGCCTTGTCCCTCACCCCCCGGGCCTCCCTCCAACTCACCTCCGCAGCCGGAATTTTCCTTACTGCGGCACTCAGACCGCGGCGACAACTCCTCGGCAGCGGCGGCAAACCGCCCGCTATACTCAAAAATAGGAATTTCTCAAAGCCCGGTCCGCTGTGAACAACCACCCTTCGCATATCCGCCAAGCCGTTCTGCTTCTGGCCCACGGTGCGCCCGAACGCATCGAGGATATCGAAGACTACTTGCGCTGCATCCGCAACGGGCGACCCGTCCCTCCCGCCATGGTCGAAGAGATCCGCCATCGCTATGCCGCCATCGGGGGCGGCTCCCCGCTGCTCGCCTGCACCCGGCGCCAGGCCCAGGCTCTTGAACAGAAGCTCAAGGCCGACGGCTTTCCCGTGAAGGTCTACTTCGCCATGCGGAACTGGCATCCGTTCATCCGGGAGACCATGGCGCAGATCCACCATGACGGCGTCGAGCGACTGATCGCTGTCTGCCTTGCGCCCCAGTACTCCAAAATGAGCGTCGGGCTTTACTTTCGGCGGACCCAGGAGGCCAAAGTCGCCGTCGGCGCCGCCACCCACATCGTCTGGACCAAGAGCTTCCACGCCCACCCGCTCCTCATCGAGGCCTTCGCCGAAAAGCTCGCCCCGCTGGCCGGGCACGGGCGGATCCTGTTTACCGCGCACAGCCTGCCCGAGCGAATTCTCGAAAACGGCGATCCCTACGATGCCGAGGTCAAAACCACGGTCCGCCTTGTGGCTGAGCGCTGCGGCCTCGACAGCTGGGATTTCGCCTATCAGAGCCAGGGAATGACGGAGGAGCCATGGCTCGGCCCGACCGTGGAATCCGTGCTCGATGCCTGGGCCGCACGAGGCGTCCGCCGCGCGGTCCTGGCCCCCGTCGGTTTTGTTTCCGATCACCTCGAGATCCTCTACGACGTGGACGTCCTCTTCCGGAACTACGCCCGCGACCGGGGCATCGAACTCGTCCGCACCGAATCGCTCAATGACTCCCCAACCTTCATCGCCGCGCTGGCTGCCGTGGTCGGAGAAAAGCTCCGATCCGGCTAGAAAACCCTCGGTGGTCATCGTCGGGGGCGGCATCTCCGGACTGTCGGCCGCCTACTACCTGGCCAAAGCCGGCATCGCCTCGACTCTCATCGAGCAGCAGCCCCGGCTCGGCGGTGTCATTCAGACCGAACTCGTCGAAGGCTGTCTGCTCGAGGCCGGCCCGGACAGTTTCCTGTCCGCCAAACCCTGGGCGATGGAGCTGGTCCGCGAGCTCGGCCTGGACCACGAGATCATCGGTTCGAACGACCACCTGAGGGTGACCTACATCTTCAGACACGGCCGGCTTGTTCCCCTGCCGGACGGCCTGATGCTCATGATCCCCACACGCCTCCTGCCGATCGTGACAAGTCCGCTGCTCGGCTGGAGGACAAAACTGCAAATGGCGGCGGAGTTCTTTCGCAAGCCCCGTCCCTCTCGGACCTCCGATGTTTCCGTCGCGCAGTTCATCGGGGAGCACTACGGCCAGGAGGCGGTGGACTATCTGGCCGAGCCGCTGCTGGCGGGAGTTTACGGAGGAGACGCAGAGCGACTGAGCGCGGCGAGCGTGCTCAGCCGTTTCCTCGAGCTGGAGCGCAACTACGGCAGCCTGACCCGCGGCGTGCTGGCCGAACGGCGGCGGCTCCGGAAGGAACGCAACTCGCAACCCCTGTTTCATACCTTGCGCGGCGGCCTGGGAAGTCTGATTGATGCTTTGGTCGAAGCCGGCAGATCCCATACGCGGACCGTGGCCGCCCGCGCCACCGCCCTGGAACGGCACGACAACGGCTACCGCGTCCGAACCGAAGACGGCGTCTTCCCGGCCGATTGTGTCATCCTGGCGTGTCCCGCCTGGCAGAGCGCCGCGCTCGTGCGCACGCTGGATGGTGAACTGGCCGCACTTCTTGAGGCCATCCCGTACCATTCCTCCGTGACCGTGGCTCTGGGCTACGATCGCCGGCGGTTCACCGGCGCGCTGAACGGCTTCGGGTTCCTCGTACCCCGGCGCGAGCGAGGCCGGATCATCGCTTGCACCTGCGTGGGAACCAAGTTCGGGCACCGTGTTCCCGAAGACAAGGTCGTGTTGCGCTGTTTCCTCGGAGGGGGCGACGAAAGCGTGCTCGAGCTGAGTGACGAAGAGCTGGAGGCGTGCGTCCGCAGCGAGCTGCGGCGCATCATGGGCCTTGCCGCGGCGCCGCGGTTCGTACGCATCGCCCGCTGGCCGCGCTCCATGGCGCAGTATACCGTGGGGCATCAGCAAAGACTTGAAGCCATCGAGGCGCGGCTTCGAAACTTTCCAGGACTGTACCTGGTCGGTAACGCCTACTACGGCATCGGCATCCCCGATTGTGTGCGCCTCGGACGCTGCGCGGCCGATTGCATCGCGGGCCGGTAACCCTTCCTTCGCAAAAAAATCGGGCGGGCCTGGCGGCCCGCCCCAGTGGAGGTGAAAGCCGAAGGTGGAAGCCTAAAAGATCAGCTTCAAGGCGAACTGAATGTTGCGCCGGCCGGCCTTGAGCGCCGGCACGAACTCAACCGACGATACGTCGGTCTCGCCGCCGTCAATGATCAGGTTCGGGTGGTTCGGCAGATTGTAGAACTCGCCGCGGAACTGCAACGTAAACCGCTCGTTGACCCGGGTGTTCTTGTAAAAGCCCACGTCAATATTCCAGGCTCCCGGCGAGCGGAACGCATTCCGTCCGGTCATGTTCTTCGGGAAGGGCCCGAACTCCGCCGTCCCCGTAATCGGGTGCACGTAGTCGGAGTTGATCGGGGCCCCGGTCAGATCCAGGAACCGGAAGCGGTTCGGCTGCCCGGCCGGCGGCGGATTCTCCGTGGGACTCCTCTTTACCGGGCCGTCAAACATCGCCCGCGGGCACACCGCAAAAAACGCGTTGGTGCAGTCCCAGAGCGTGTACGGGTTCCCCGTCCGCGCCGTGAAGATCGGAGCCACGACCCAGCCGTGCAGGATCCGGTTCACCACGCCGCGCGTGTTGCGCGCGAAGGGGATCTCCCAGTGCGCTCCCAGCCCGAGACGGTGCCGGATGTCAAAATCCGCGTCGCCGCGGTCGAGCTTAGGATCGAAGGGGTCGAGCAGACCCAGGTTGAAATTGTTCGACCGCTCGCTGAAGGTGGAACTCAGGTTATCAATGGCGTGCGACCACGTATAGTTCGCGGTCAGATTCAAACCCGTGTCCTTGAAGTTGCGGATCGTCGTGCGGATGTTGAGCCCGTGATAATCCGAAAACGCGTTGCCTCCCCTGCGGTTAATGTTGGTGTACTGCGTCAGGCGCAGCCGGTTGGTGCACACGAGGGGATTGCCCGGATCGGCGCAGGGGTCGCCAAGGAACACATGCCCTGACCCCACCCGGTTCGGATCTTCCAGCGAGTACAGCCGCTGCCCCTTCGATCCGGAATAGTCCAGACCCACCACCAGGCCGTTACTCACCTCCCGCTCGAGCGAGGCGCTCCAGAAATGGGCGTAGGCCGTGCGGATGTTCGCGTCCACGTTGCGCAGGCTCACGCGAGGGAGAGCCTTCGTCCCGCTCGTCCCCGCCAGCGGCCCGGCGTTGTCCACGCTGACCGGAATCCTGGGCAGATCCACACCGGCCGTCAGCGCAATCACGGCGTAATTCGGCGGGTTCTGGATCACGTTGAACGTCACGTTGCCGAAATTCCGCTCATAACCGATGCCGTAGCCCGCGCGGAAGCTCGTCTTGCCGTCTCCCGTGATATCCCACGCAAAGCCCAGCCGGGGCGCGAAGTTATCCCAGTCCTTTCGCCACAGTCCTTTGATCGGGCTGTTCGGAACGATGGCCACATCCCCGTTGCGGATCTGCTGAAAGATGTTGCCGCCGGCCCCGTCATAGTAGTTCGAATCGAGGCGCGGATTTTTGTTGTGCTGCACCCCGAAATACTCCCAGCGCACGCCGAGATTCACCGTCATCCGCGGCCGTACGCGCCAGGAGTCCTGCACATACAGCGCAAACTCGTGGTAGCGGTTGCTCCGGCTGAAGCTCGGAGGCCCCACAGGAAGCTGTAGCGTGCACTGGGGCGTAACCGTAGCCCCGCACGGAAACTTGCCCTGCGGGTCCACCGCCGCCTGGAACCGCAGCAGGTCGCCGCTCAGGAAGTTATCCATCGCCGTACCGAAACGCGTGCTCAGCGTCTCGGCAGCCTCCTGGTAGGCGCCGAAGGTCCGGTTGTCCCGCAGGTACACGTAAGAGCCGCCAAAACGGAACTGATGAGCTCCCTTGGTGTAACTGATGTCCTCGTAACCCTGGAGGAAATTCTGCGGCCCGCCGAACGGAATCCCCGTGCCCGGGCTGAAGGGAAGGTATCCCGGAAAGGCCACGCTCGTTCCGAGAAATACCGCCCGCCGATCGAGCATGTACAGCGTCGGCACCACACCGGCCGAACCGAGGGGCTGCAACGTGTTCAGCCGGTTGAACACTAGCTTCGACTGCGTGACGAAACGCGGGGAAGGCGTGTGGATCAGCGAAGCCAGGTAACTCTGGTTGCGGGTCGTCACGCCCGTGTCAAAACCAGCGTAGGGGCTGTTCGATACCGTGCCGTCGAAAATGTCCCGGTCCTCCAGCGCGTAACGGCCGTAAAGCTGCGTCCGCTCGCTGAGGTTGTAATCCACCCGCCCGACCAGCAACACCGCGTTCTGCGGGTCGCCGCCGCCCGCGTCGCTGGGGATGGTGTAAGTAACCTTCTCAAAGAGCGGCATGTTGGGATCCAGCCGCTGGCACGGGCCACCCGCCGCCGCTCCGGCGCAGGGATCAAACCCCTGGGAGATCAGCTGGTTGCGGCTGAAGATCCCCAGGCTCTGCGCGTCGGAGCGCCGCTTGCCCAGCCGCGAGAAAAACTCGCGCGTGTTCGGCGCAGCCGCAGCGATGAACTGCGGCGTCGGAGTCCAGGCAAACTGGGACGCGCCGCTGCGAATCCGGATCCACTCCGTGTTCTGGAAAAAGAACGCCTTGTCTTTCTTGATCGGCCCGCCGATCGAGTAGCCGAACTGGTTCCGCGTGAAGACTGAGCGCGGCACGCCGTTGGCGTTATTTTCCGGAGTGTTCGACGTCAGCCGAGACACCCGGTTGAACTCGTAGGCCGTACCGTGGAATTCGTTGGTCCCCGACCTGGTGGCGACGTTGACCACACCCCCGCCGGCGCGCCCGAACTCCGCCGTGAAGTTGCTGGTCAGTACGCTGAACTCCTGCACCGAATCCAGCGGGACGGTCTGGCCCACGGCCGCCACGAACTCGTCGTTGTTGGCTGCCCCGTCCAGCAGGATGTTGGTCGAGGCCGCCCGCTGGCCGTTGATCGCCACTCCCACGCCACGGCCCGTCGGGTCGGCTTCGGAAACGTTCCCGGCGGTCACCACGAAGTCGTACGGATTGCGTGTGAGGCTGGGCAGTTCCACGACGGCATCGCGGTCAATGACGACGCCCAGCGTCTGCGTCGCCGTGTTCACCTGCACCGCCGTGGCCGCCACCTCCACCACTGTCTCCGTGCGCCCGACTTCGAGACGGAAATCCGCCGTCACGCGCGCACCCACCGCCACCGTCACCGGTCGCCGCTGCGTGGCAAACCCGGCGGCCTCCACCGTGACCTCGTAATCTCCGGGCAGCAGGTTGGCAAACGCGTACAGGCCCGCTTCATTGGTCGTCGCGCTGCGGCTCGCCTGCGTCGCCTGCGCCCGCACAGTGACCTTCGCGTTCGGCACGACCGCGCCCGTCGGATCCATTACAGTACCCACGATCTGGCCGGTCTCGACCTGCCCGGCCAAAGGCAGGGCTGTCAGCAAGACCGCCAGCACACCGATCAACCACGCTTCACGGCTTCGCATACTACCAGTTCCTTTCCCTGGGGAAATTTGGACTGCGTCCTCAGCCTTGCACGCAGAGGTCCACAGGCGCTGTACAAGCGCAAAAACTCAGTTTCTCAGTAGGTTAGCGGCATCTCGAAGCCGCCACCACGCAGGGGTTGTTCCCGTTTCCGGTAGACACCCTGCCGAATTTGGAACTTACAACTGTCGCCGGCTCGCTCCGGGAGAGCCCGGCGAGGCGCCGTCAGAAGCTGAAATGAATCCCGAGGCGGACCGTGCGTGGTCCTTGGAAACTGGATGCCCAGCCGTAACCCGGGGCTACGCGGATCCCCCGCTCGGCCATCATCTTCTTGTAGTCGAACCCCTTGAAGAAGTCCGCCTCGTGCTCGAAGGCGATCTGGCCGTCGTTAGGATGCGTGTAGCGCACGTAGCGGTCCGTCACCGTGCTCTGATTGAACAGGTTGAAAAATTCGAAGCCCACCTCGGCCCGGTAACGCTCGCTCCGGATGCGGAACTCGTGCGTAACGGCCAGATCCAGGTTTGAGAAAGTGGGCGTCCGGCCCATGTCGCCCCTCCCGTTGACGAAGATTGGAACGCTGCTGACGGCGAACACCTCCGTGGTGAGCGGCGTCCCGCTCATCAGGAACCACACCGGCGAAAAGCGCGTCTCCCCGGCACGGCTGCGGAAGATGTACGATCCGAACAGCTTGAAGGCGTGCGGGCGGTCGGTCGCCAGCCGGCCGTACACAAGCTGACCCTTGGCGTCGTAGCTCATGAACGGCAGCTCAAAGTACCGGTTGACGTTCGGGCTCTGGCGGCCATTTTCGTCCGAACTGGCCAACCCGCCGTAGTTGCCCCACAGGCGGCTGAGCGTGTAGCTGGCCTGGAACACCAGATTGCGCCCGAAGCGGTGATCCAGCCGCAGCTCCATCGCATCGTAGTCGCGCTTGGCCTTCGGCGTCACCGGGATCCCGGGGCCCCAGGTCTTCGGGTCGGCCGTGATCCCGAAACCGGGATTGGCGATGAAGTACTTCTCGCCCTGGGGCGTCAGAATGCCCACATCTTCGATGGTCCGGTCCAGCCGGCGCCGCGTGTAGCGTGCATTCAACACGAGCGAAGAGGTCAAAGCGTGCTCCACGCCGAAGTCCCACACCCGGATCCGCATCGGCTTCAGGTTCGGATCAATGGTGTTGTCGTTCGGATCGTTGGAGGGGATGCGCCAGTCCACCACCTCGAACACGTTCGGATTGGTCTGACCGAGCGGCAGCGGCTTGATTTTGAAAAAGTCCGGATCATCGAGCGGATAGACCCGGTCATGCCACTTGTCGCCGCCGAAGCTGCCGCGCGGCATTTCGTACTTCATCATGTCGTAGAACAGCCCGAACGCCCCGTAGAGTTTCGTCTTGGTGTTGCCGAACAGATCGTAGGCAAACCCAAGCCGCGGCGCCACCTTTTGGCTGAAGCCGAACTCGATGGCGCGCCCCGGTATCCGGGGATCGGCGCTGAAAGAGGGTAGAAACTCTCGCTCGAACCGCACGCCCAGATTCAGCCGCAGCCGCGGGTGGACGTTCCAGCCGTCCTGAACATAAAAGCTCGTATTGTCGCTGCCGACGTCGCCCGTTGTCGCAAAGAAGCGGTCAATGTAGTACCCGTACTTGCCCCGCATCGTGCCCGGCACGGTGATGCCGATTCGCGTGCGGTTCCAGTAAAGGAAAATGTAGCCGTCCGGCCAGCCCGAAAACACGTCGTTGTGCAGCCGGTTGGTCTGATAGCCGAACTTGAAGCTGTGCTGACCTCCCAGATGGGTGATCCAGGTCCCGTCCGCGCTCAGGTTCCACCGTGTCTGAATGTCCTTGACCGTCTGGAAGTTGTTCGGCGTGAAATCGCCGGCCGGTCCCTGCAGATTCGGAGGAACCGGCAGATCCGGCGGCAGGTTCGTATTGGCGTTTGCAAACCGGTACCGCGTGCCTCGGGGAATTCCGTAGTCCTTGTAGTTCCGATAGTTTTAACCGCCGCGGAGGCTGAACAGCAGCCTGGCCGTCGCCGTGTAGTCTGCGCCGTAAGCATAAGTCGCTCCCGGGCTCCGATACCCTCGATCCGGCCACGGCGCCTTCGGGTCATCAGTCCCCTGCTGATTCGGTAGCAGCCCATTAACCTTGTACGGCGAGTACACGTAGGACAGATAGGTGCGCAGCTTGGCTGCCGGAGCAACATCCAGTTTGGCCGTCAGCCAGTCCTGCCGGTCCCGGCGATACCAGACCACGTTGCCGTAGTCGCGGAACCGCTGCTCGGTCACCCGCCGGTCGTAGCGCCACATCGCGGGAAAGTAACTCCCGAAAAACCACAGCTTGTCCTTCACGAAGGGCCCGCCCAGCGAAAATCCCGGATTGAGGAATCGCAAACCGTCTCGCTTGTTATGAAAGTAATCCGCAATATTGTCATTGAGGGGACTCGGCGCTCGCAGCGTGGGTCGCGGCCCCGCATTCATCCCGTCGGTCTCGTGGTACAGGGAAAACTGGCCGTGAAACTCGTTGCTCCCGCTCCGCAGAATCGTGTTGACCACGCCGCCGGTGGCGCCGCCGTACTGTGCCTCAAACCCGCTGCTCTTCACCTGAAGCTCGGAGACAAACTCCATCGGCACGCGGCTCGCAGTCGGCAGGTTGCCGTGCTGTAAATCCGTGACCTCGACCCCGTCAATGACAAAGACGTTTTCCGAACCGCTCGAGCCGTCCACCTGGTATCCCGCAGCTCCTTGCTTGGGCTCGCGCCGGGCTCCCGGCGCCAGCTCGATCAGCATGTCAAACGAGCGCGACTTGGGCAGGAATTCGAAAAAGCTTACGTTGACGTTGGTCGCGCTGCCGCTTTGGGAAACGTCAATCAGGGCCGGCGTGGCCGACACCGTTACACTTTCCGTCACCGCGCCCACCTCCAGCCGCGCGTCCACGGTGAGCAGCCGCCCCACCTGGAGCATGATCCCCGACTGCTCCAGCGTTCGGAATCCGCTGGCCGTTACTGTTATCGTGTAGGTGCCCGGAGGCAGCGACGGGAAAATGTAACTACCCGTTCCGTCCGTCGTCGTCCGCTGCGCCCGCACCAGCGACGGACTGCTCGCCTCCACCGTCGCGTTCGGCACCGCCGCCCCCGAAGGATCCGTAACCGTGCCTCGGATCCCGCCAGTCGTCTCCTGGCCCGTGGCCACCACAGCCACCAGGAGCACAGAAACCACATAAGCCGCGAAGGCACGTATCCACATACACCCTCCTATGCTGGACAGAAATTGCAGTTTCCGAAGGCGGCTAGCGCAATGAGACTTTAGCTGGTTCAACCGCGCTGAGCCACAGCTCACCGCCTCAGCTCCCCAATAGGCGCCCTTCCCCAATTGCGTAACCTCTCGGAAGCTGTTTCCGAGCCGCAGTATGCCACTGTAAACTTGCGATTTCCAGACCCTATTTACAGCTGCCCGCCGTTTCGGCCGGATCCGGATCTGGGCCCCAGTGCGACCACTACCCCGTTGCATACCTCCTCACGCGGGACATGGCTGCCCCGCGCCCGTGTATCCTACGGGCAATGCCACGGCTGCAACTCCGCCTCGGTGGCGTGCCCGGCGGGCGGGAGCGCCTCCTCGGTGTGGGTCTGCTTTCGCTCCTCGTCTTCGCGCTCTGGCTCCCCGCCCTGGAGGCACAGCGCGTCTCCGACGATTTCCAAGTGGTCGGTAGGATCGGCTTCTCCGACGTCCTCCGCTACTTCCGGGAGTCCTTCGGTTTCGGCAGGAACGAATACCGGCCCCTGACAGCGGCCTCCTTCGCCTTAGACCGGTGGATCTGGGGCGAACAGGCTGCGGGGTACCATTTCACGAATCTGGTCTTGCACTGGACCGTTTCGGTGTTGCTCTTCGCACTGCTGCGCAGCCTGTTGCGCGACGTGCCCGCGGCGCTGCTGGCCGCTGCTTTGTTCGCCCTCCACCCCGTGACGCATGAACGAGTGGC
Organism: Acidobacteriota bacterium; assembly: GCA_037446115.1. GTDB lineage: Bacteria > Acidobacteriota > Terriglobia > Bryobacterales > Bryobacteraceae > JANWXD01. Next base: position 61,089 of record JBBIJF010000022.1, read on the forward strand.
CTGGATCGCTGCCCGCGACGGACTGGTGAGCGGAGCCTTTCTGATGGCAGCGCTGCGCCTGTACGCTGCATTCCGGCGCAACCAACGCCCCCCGTTTCTCTTTCTCGCCCTCGGCACGCAGGCCGCTGCACTGCTCGCTTACGAGGGAGCCGTCATTGGGCCGCTGCTTGTTCTGGCAGCAGAGGCTTGCTTTTTCGCCCGCCGGCGATGGCACGATATGCTCCGGTTCGCCTCGCCCTTTGCTCTGGTCACCGCGGCCTATGTCGTGCTCTGGTGGCTGATCTTCCGCGGGTCGGTGGGGGCGTACGCCTTCGCCGGCGACGCCGGTGAGGTCGCGGAAAACTATGGCCGGCTGCTTTATTCACTGTTCTTCGGCCACCGGCGCCTCCTCCTGGCGTTAGCCTACGCCGTCATCGTGCTCGGCGCATTCGTGCGACTCCGCGCCTGGCGCTCCTCGGCGGCTTTCGGCTTCGCGTTCCTGGTGATAGCCTACCTTCCGTTCGCCGTTCTCGACGGATTCGCGCACCGCTTTGCGTACATGAGTGCTGCGGGTTTCGCGACGCTCCTGGCCGGCGCCATCGTCTCGGCGGCTCGCCTCGGTCGGCCCGCGGCCCGCACAGCCATCTTGGCCGCGGCCGTGTTGGTCTCCGGCTACTACTTGGTCACGGTCCGCCGGATCCTGGCTGAATGGATCGCCGCCGGCGAAATCGCCGCCCGCCTCACCAGAGCCGTCCGCCACTTGCAGCCGGACCTTCCCGAAGGAGCGGTAGTAATGATGCGCGGGGTGCCGGCGATGCACGGACGGGCGATGGTCTTCCCAACGGGCCTCGAGGTCGCCGTGGAGCAGCAGTACGGCAAACGGCTGAATGTGCGAAAGGTCACCGCCTTTGACCGCCAGGTGATCCGGGCGCTCCTTGAAGCCGGCTCGCCGGTTTATTGCTTCGAATGGACACCGCAGGGACGACTGCAACCCGTGCCTCTGCCGCCGTAGCCTCACTTATGCCGCCTCAGCCGAGATAGAACTTGCGGATCAGCGCTGCGACCCGGCGGACGTGTTCTTCCCGGAGATGAAGACCGAGCGGCAAGGACAGCACTTCTTGCGCCGCACGTTCCGCCACCGGAAGATCGCCGGGCTTCAGCCCGCAGGAGCGGAAGGCAGGCTGCAGGTGCAGCGGCACCGGATAGTGAATCCCGGTTCCGACGCCGGAGCCGCGCAAGTACTCCCGCAGCGCTTCCCTCCGAGCGGCGCGAACCACGTAAAGGTGATACACGTGGCCGCTGCCGCGACTCCTCCCTACGGGACGCAGCAACGGCGCCGGGATGCGGGCAAGCTCCTCGTCGTAGACCGCCGCCAGTCGGGCACGCGCGCGATTCCACTCTTCCAGATGCAGCAGCGCGATCCGCAGGTAGGCAGCCTGTAGCTCGTCCAGGCGGGAATTTAACGCCGGCAGACCGGCCGTGTGGTCTGAACTTCGCCCTCCGTCCCGCAACAGGCGGGCCCGCCTGGCGTGTGCTTCGTTCTTCAAACACAGAGCCCCGCCATCACCCAGCGCTCCCAGGTTCTTGGTGGGGTAGAAGCTGTAAGCCACATAGGGCGAATAGTCCGTGAGCGGCAGTCCTTCGTGGCGCGCGCCATGGGCCTGACAAGCATCCTGAACCACGGCGATGCCCGTCTGCGCCGCCAGCGCGCGCCACTCCTCCAGGCGGCAGCTCTGACCGTAAAGATGCACCGGAACCGCGGCAGCCGTGTTGGAACTCATAACCTGCCGCGTCTTGTGAGCGTCGAGCAGCAGCGTGTCTTCCTCCACGTCCGCGAAGCGCACGCTCGCCCCCGCACGCAGCACGGCTTGGGCGGTGAAAGGGGCGGTCAGTGGTGAGGTGATCACCTCCTGCTCGCGGCGGCCGATGCCCGCCACCAGAAGCCCGATGGTGATGGCGTCGGTGCCGGACGCCGTGCCTACGCAAAACGGCGCCCCGCAGAAGGCGGCAAATTCCGCCTCGAACGAAGCCACCTCCGGTCCCAGAATCCACTGGCTCCGGCGGACGAGTTCCCCGAGCTTACGGCGGAATCGTCCCCAGCATTGCCGGTGAAGCACCCGAAGGTCGGCCAGCGGGATCGTTGTCGTGGCAGACATGGGCGCGGTAATAAGCCAGCGTGCGCGCGACTCCTTCCGGTAGCTCCACACGGGGCTGCCAGCCCGTCCATGCCCGGAAGCGCCGGTCGTCCGTCGAATAACTGCCGATGTCGATCGGCACCAGCTCTCTCGGGAACGGCACCTGGCGCACGCGCGAGCCCGCAACCGTGCGGGCGATCTCGGCGAGCTGCAGCGCACGCGGCCCTCCCACATTGCAGGTCGCATGGACCGATCCGGGCGGCAGCGGCGCCAACCCCGCCCGCAGGAGCGCCTCCACCGCGTCGTCCACGTACAGCAGGTCGCGCAGTTGCGTCCCGTTCCCGTATACGCACACGTCTTCTCCTCTGAGGAGGCAAGAAAGAAAGACCGCGATGAAACCTTGTGAGGGCAAATGCAGCGCCTGCCGTGGCCCGTAAACATTGGTCAGGCGGAGGCAGACGGTCTGAAGCCCGTAAAGGGACGACTGCAGCCTGTGGTAAGCCTCCGCGGCCAGTTTGTGAACACCGTTGAAGTCCACCGGAGCCGTGGGATGGTCCTCGTCTACCGGAAGATAGCGAGGGCGCCCGTAAACTTGCCGTGTGCTCGTGTAGACAATCCGCGCCCGGGGCGCCCAGCGCCGGCAGGCCTCCACAAACCGGAGATGTGCGCGGGCGTTGAGTTCCAAATCACGCTCCGGATCCTGCACGCTGCGGAAATGGCTCACTTCGCCGGCCAGGTTAAAGATCACCTCTGTGCCCGGCAGGACGTCCGCCATCGCCCCCGTATCGGCGATATCCGAGCGACACAGCGTGACGCTGGTTCGGGCCGGCCCCAGGTTCGCCTCGTTTCCCCCGCAGCCTTCCACCAGCGCGTCCACGACCGTGATCTCGGCGCCTTCGCGCACTAAGGCCAGCGTCAGGTTGCTGCCGATAAAGCCGAGTCCGCCCGTCACCAGAACGCGCCGGTTGCGGTACCGTCCCCCGGTCATCAACACCCCTCCGCGCCGCGGACACAACACCGCGACACACGCCCTCCTTGGCCGCGCAGCCTCCAGGCCACCCACAGCCGGCCCACCTCAACCGCCGTTTGCCACAGCCGGAACGGCCGGAAGAACTCGGACCGGCCGTGTCGGCGCGGCAAATGGCGCACGGGAACCTCGGCGATGCCGCAGCCCGCAGACTGGATGCCCAGCACCAGCTCCACACAGATCGCCCCGCTGTTGCTTCTGAGCTCGAGGGCGTCCAGTACACAGCGCCGGATCAGGCGAAAATCGCAATCCACATCCCGAACGCGGAGGCCGAACAGCGGGCGTACCAGCATCTGATACAACCGCCCGAGCAGCCGCCGATACCACGGATCGTGGCGCGCCGTCTTGTATCCATTCACAAGACCGACGCCCGGTGCCATCTGCGCCACAAGCTGCGGAAGGTCCGCCAGGTCATATTGGCCGTCGCCGTCGGTGTAAAAAACAAACTCCTTGGCCGCTGCACGAAATCCGCTTCGCAGCGCTCCCCCGTAGCCGGCATTGACGGCGTGGCGGATCACGCGGAGCCGCGCGCCAAAACGGCGGCGTAGTTCCTCCAGAACCGCGTCGGTGTCGTCCTGGCTGGCGTCGTTGACCACGAGGACCTCCAGGTCCTCGGCGCACGTTTCGCCGACGCGGAATGCCCCCTCCACCAGCGCGGGCAGCGCCGGCGCGTCATTGTACGCCGGAAAGAAGATGGTCAGGCCCGCCAGCCGGTCCACGCCTATCCCCGTTACGGTGTGGGTGCCGTCGGTTTCGTTGGTTTAGATTATGACAGTGCTCCGGTGCCGGTCAACTGGCCCGGCAGCGGGTTTCACGATGTAAGAACGCAGGCGCGGCGCAGCACATGAATCCGCTGGAGATCGCCAACATCGCCCGGGCCGAAGAGCGCCTTTGGTGGTTCCGGGGGATGCGGGAAATGGCATTCGCTTTTCTCGATCCTCTGTTTCAGCGGGACCGCATCGAGCGTGTTTTCGAAGGAGGCTCCGGCACAGGTTATTTCGCCGCGGTCGTAGCGGCCCGCTACGGAGTGCCGGTTGTGGCCGCCGACCTCGATGCGCACGGTGCGCGGATGGCGGCCCGGCGGCAAGGTGTCGCCGCCGTTCAGGCCAACCTGCTGTCGCTGCCGTTTCCCAATGCCGGCTTTGACCTGGTGCTCCTCATGGACGTGCTCGCGCACTTCGGCGAAGGCGATGACCTGCGCGCGTTACACCAGGCGGCGCTCCTCCTCCGTCCCGGCGGTCATCTGTTGTTGCGTACGGCGGCGCTGAAGATCTTTCGCAGCCGCCACTCCGAGTTCGTCTGGGAGCGCCAGCGTTTCTCCGCGCGACGGCTCCAGAGGCTTGCCTGCGATGCGGGCCTCCGCGTTGAGCGGCTGACCTACTCCAACTGCCTGCTCAGTCCCCTCGCCCTGCTGAGATTTCGTGTTTGGGAGCCGCTGGCCCGCGCCGCGCCCGCCAGCGGACTCCGCCCGCTCCCCGGCCCCCTGGAGACCTTGTTTTATGCCGCGCTGCGTGCCGAAGCCGCCTGGATTCGCTGGGGCCGGACCTTCCCTTTCGGACAAAGCCTGTGGCTGCTGGCGCAACAACCCGCAGCGCCGCCTTCCCCGCCCTGACCCCGGCGGCCTTCAGCGAGCGGCCGGCATCGTCGCTCCGGTTCCGGAACCCTGCACAAGCGGGTTCGGCAGATTGTGGCGCGCATAATAGCCCGGCTGCACGCGCTCCACAATCTGCGCCACCGGGCGCTCCAGCACCCGGAAAAACGGCTTCGGATACAGGCCGATCCAGAACACCGCCACCAGCAACGGCGCAAAGACGGCGATCTCCCTCGGCGTCAGATCCCGGAGCCCCGCATTCTTCTGGTGGAGCTCCCCGAGCATCGTCCGCTGAAACAGCCAGATCAGATACGCCGCCCCCAGTGCGATCCCGCTCACCAGCGCCAGCGCCCACCACACCGATACCTGATAGGCCCCCTGCAGAATCGTGATCTCGCCGATGAAGCCGTTGAGCGGCGGCATGCCCATCGAGCTGAGCGCCGCAATCAGAAACACGATGGTGTACACCGGCATCACCCGCAGCAGCCCGCTGTACTCGGCAATCTCGCGCGTGTGCCGGCGCTCATAGGCGATCCCGACGATCAAAAACAGCATCCCGGTCGAGATCCCGTGGTTGATCTGCTGCAGGATCGAGCCCGCGATCCCCAGCGGATTCAGCGTGAAAATCCCAAGCGTGCAAAATCCCAGATGGCTCACCGAAGAGTAGGCGATCAGCTTCTTCCAGTCCTTCTGCATCAGGCAGACCAGAGCGCCGTAGAGGATCGCCACGATGGAAAGAAACGCCATCACCTGGATGATGCGCGGGTTCTTGGCGGCCTCCGGCAGCAGGGGAAGCGAGAAACGCAGGAAGCCGTACGTCCCCATCTTCAGCAGAATGCTGGCCAGCACCACCGAACCCGCCGTCGGCGCCTCGGTGTGGGCATCCGGAAGCCAGGTGTGGAGCGGAAACATCGGCACCTTGACCGCAAAGCCCACAAAGAACGCCCAGAAAATCCACCACTGCGTCTCCGGTGCAAGATCCGTCCGCATCAGAGCCGCAATGTCGAAGGTGTAGACCTGAAACTGGCGGTAGTGCTCGAAATACAGCCCCAGGATCCCCAGCAGCATCAGCACCGAGCCCACCAGCGTGTAAATGATGAACTTGAACGCCGCATACACGCGCCGCGTGCTGCCCCAGATGGCGATGATGAAGTACATCGGCACCAGCACCAGCTCCCAGAACACGAAAAACAGCAGAAAATCCAGCGCCATGAACACGCCCAGCATTCCCACCTGAAGCAGCAGGAAGTAAGCGTAGTACTCTTTGAGCCGGTGCTCGATCACCTTCCAGCTCGACAGAATCGAGAGAAACCCGAGCAGCGCCGTCAGCACCACCAGCAGCAGACTGTAGCCGTCAATCCCGAGGTGGTAGGAGGCGCCGATCGAAGGGATCCAGGGCAGCTTTTCCACGAACTGGAAGTCGCGCGAAGGATCGAATCGGAACACCAGCGGCAGGCACACGAGAAACCCCGCCAGACTCGCCGCGTTGGCCCAGAGTTTGATGGCCCGCTCGTTCGACGAGGGGATCACGAGCAGGATCAGAAATCCCGCAAGCGGCGTGAGCAGCACAATCGAAAGGATGTGATCCATAGGCGGCGCCGGACGATAAGCTCCCTATCTTAACGCATCCCCTTGCGGCTCTCGCCCCGGCTAGGCCACCTGCACGAGGGCGTACCGGCGCTGCCAGTGATCCCGCAGGTATGCCACCGCCCGGCGCATCTCCTCCTCCGAGGGAGGGTCCTCGACGAAACGCTGCGCTTCCGCTCGCGCCAGCTCCAGAACCTCCCCGTCCCGGAGCAGGTTGGCGATCCGCAGCGCCGGCATGCCCGACTGCCGCGTCCCGAAAAACTCTCCCGGCCCGCGCAGCTTTAGGTCCATCTCGGCAATGTAGAAGCCGTCTGTGGATTCCACCATGGTGCGGATGCGTTCTTGCGCGGCTTCGTTGAGTTTGCCCGTAACCAGGATGCAGTAGCTCTGCTCCGCGCCGCGGCCCACGCGGCCCCGCAACTGGTGCAACTGCGCCAGCCCGAACCGTTCCGCCTGCTCGATCACCATCACCGTGGCATTGGGCACATCCACGCCGACTTCGATCACCGTCGTCGAAACCAGAATCTGGATCTCCCCGCGCTTGAACGCCTCCATCACCGCTTCCTTTTCGGAGGCCGGCTGTCGCCCGTGCAGCAGGCCGACACGGAAGCCGGGAAACACCTTCTCGCGCAGGTGGTGGTACATCTTCTCGGCGGCCTTGATGGACCTGGCTTCGGACTCTTCAATGAGCGGATAGACGACGTAGGCCTGCCGGCCCGCCTCGAGCTGCCGCTTCAAAAAACTCCAGACCGCTTCGATTTCATCCTCGGTCACGTGCCGCGTCACCACAGGCTTGCGCCCCGGCGGCAGCTCATCCAGCAGGGAAACGTCCAGGTCCCCGTACAGCGTCAGAGCGAGCGTGCGCGGGATCGGCGTTGCCGTCATCACCAGCACATCCGGAGACACACCCTTGCGGATCAGCTTCAGCCGCTGCATCACCCCGAAGCGGTGCTGCTCGTCCACGATCGCCAGCCCGAGCCGTGCAAACTCCACGTCTTCCTCAAGCAGTGCGTGCGTGCCGATCACCACGTGCGCCAAGCCGCCGGCCACCAGTTTCTTGAGCTGGGCTTTCTGGCGAGCCGGTACCGAACCCATCAGGAGCACCACCGTGTAGCCCAGCTCCCGGAAGAGGTTCTTGAAGTAAAAATAGTGCTGCGCCGCCAGGATCTCCGTCGGCGCGAGCACGGCCACCTGATACCCGCTTTCGATGGCGATGACGGCGGCTTCAGCCGCCACGAGCGTCTTGCCGCTCCCGACGTCACCCTGCAACAGCCGGTTCATCGGGTGGGGCGCCGCCATGTCCCGGGCGATCTCCCCCAGCACGCGCTTCTGCGCCGCCGTCGGCTTGAACGGCAGCATGCGCTTGATCTTCTCCCGCGCGCGATCGGAGAGCTCAAAAGCGATGCCCGGCCGCAGCCGTGCGCTGCGGCGCTTGAGCGCCAGCCCGCACTCCAGCCAGAAAAACTCCTCGAAAATTAACCGGAACTGTGCCGGCCACCGGAAGGCGTTCAACAGGCGCAGGTCTGCTCCCGCCGGCGGAAAGTGGAGCTCCCGCGTAGCCTGCCAGCGCTCCGGAAGCTCCAGCCGCTCCCGCACAGACGGCGGCAACGGATCCGGAGGCGGAGCCAGCGTCTCGAGGGCCTGATGCAGGATCCGGCGGAAGACGCGCGTGCTGACCTTGCCCGCCGCTTCATACACCGGCACGATCCGGCCCACGTGGAGCGACGCCTCCGGATCCTCATCCTCCGGCAGAACCTCAAATTCCGGGTGCAGCATGCTCAGCTCACCCGTGAAACTGTCAAATTCCACCTTGCCGTACAGCGCCACCTTCTGCCCCGGCGCCAGCACGTCGGCAAGGTAGCTTGCGTGAAACCACTTGGCAAGAAGGACTGCGCCGGAGGCGTCCCGAAAGGTCGCTTCGAACAGGCCCAGATCCCGGCGGCGAAATCCGGACAGACGCGCCGTACGCACCGTAGCGACCACGGTCGCCATCTCGCCCGGCGCCAGATCGCCGATCGCCTTGGTGTTACTCCGGTCCTCGTAGCGAAACGGGGCGTAAGCGAGCAAGTCCTCCACCGTGAGGATACCTTTGCTCTCGAGCGCCTGCGCCCGCGTCGGTCCCACGCCTTTGACGTATTTGACCGGGGTGGAAAGATCCACGGCGACCTTTAGTGTACAATGCCGGAGTCATGCGCCTTCTCTGTCTGGGCCTTGCCGCCATGCTGCCGCTCGCAGCCCAGATCCGTCTGGGAATCATCGGAACCGACACCTCGCACGTCATCGCCTTCACGCGCCTGCTCAATGACCCCTCGGCGCCCGACCACGTCCCTGGCGCCCGCGTGGTGGCGGCCTATAAAGGTGGCAGCCCCGACGTCGAGGTCAGTCGCACCCGCGTGGACAAGTTCGCCGCCGAGCTGAGTGCGCGCTGGGGCGTCGAGATGGTTCCGGACATCCCTTCGCTGTGCGCCAGAGTGGACGGCGTGTTGCTGGAGAGCGTGGACGGCCGCGTTCACCTCGAGCAGGCGCGCCAAGTCATCGCCGCCCGCAAGCCGCTCTTCATTGATAAACCGCTGGCCGCCACCCTCGAGGACGCACGGCAGATCGCCCGCCTGGCCCGTGAAGCCGGCGTACCCTGGTTCAGCTCTTCGAGCCTCCGCTACAGCGAGATCGTCTCCGCCCTGAAAGCTCCCGACATCACCGGCGCCATCGTATGGGGACCCGGCCCCTTCGAACCGCATCACTACCTCGACCTCTCCTGGTACGGCATCCATGCCGCCGAAATGCTGTTCGCGCTCATGGGCCCGGGCTGCCAGGAGGTTACGCGCGTGGCCTCGGAGAACGCCGACGAGGTGGTGTGCCGCTGGAAAGACGGGCGGATCGGCAGTATGCGCGTCGTGCGCCCCTCCGCCGGCTACGGCGCCGTCGTCTTCCGGGGCACAAAGGTCACCCAGAGCGATCCCGGCGCCAAGACGGGATATGCGCCGCTGGTGCGCGAGATCGTCACGTTCTTCCAAACCCGCCGGCCGCCCGTGCCCAACGACGAGACGCTCGAGCTGTTCGCCTTTCTCGACGCCGCCCAGAAAAGCAAAGAAAAAGGCGGCCTGCCGGTCCGCCTCCCCTGAGTCCGGCGCACCGCTGGGCTACAATGAACGGTTCATGTCCAATCTGCTCGAGGGGAAACATGCCCTCATTCTGGGCGTTGCCAACAAGTGGAGTCTCGCTTATGCGATCGCTGAGGCCTTTCACCGCCAGGGAGCACGCCTGTTTCTGACCTGTCAGGGCGAAAGGCAGAAACGCGCCGTCGAAGAACTGGCCCAGCCCCTTCAGGCCCAAACGTTCACCTGCGATGTCGCCCGCGACGAAGACATCGCACGGCTCGGCGAGGGGCTCCGGGCGGCGGGCCGCTTGGACGCCGTGGTCCACAGCATCGCCTTCGCCGATCGCGACGACCTCGGCCGGCCGTTCGTGGAAACCTCGCGTGCGGGCTTTCTGCTCGCTCACGACATCAGCGTGTACTCGCTGGTGGCCGTGGCCCGCATGGCGGCGCCCCTGATGACCGCCGGCGGCTCCATCACCACGCTAACCTACCTCGGTTCCACCCGTGTGGTCACCAATTACAACGTCATGGGCGTCGCCAAAGCCTCGCTCGAAGCCTCGGTGCGCTACCTGGCAAGCGAGCTCGGCCCGCGCGGCATCCGCGTGAACGCCATCTCCGCCGGCCCCGTCAAAACCGCTTCCGCGCGTGCCGTCCAGGGCTTCTCCGCCATCCTTGAGGCGGTGCCCCAGCGAGCCCCGCTGCGCCGGAATGTGGATCCCGCCGAAGTCGCCGACGCCGCCGTATTCCTGGCGAGCGACCTGAGCCGCGGCGTCACGGGTAACGTCCTGTTCGTGGATGCGGGATTTCACATCATGGCAGTGTAAGCCGCGAAGACGGACAGCCTAGCGCCGCCCATTCGTGCCCTTGCGCATGGATTGCAGAAAGGCCTGCAGGCTCCGCTCGGTCACCCGCTGCGCAGCCGCCAGCTCCTTGAGCTGGCGGGAGGTCGCCCGCACTTCGCGCTGCGTGGCGGCCAGAATCTTCGCCCCTTCCCGCAGCAGCTTGTTGATGGCGGCGATCTCCTTGTCAAAGCGGGCCTCCATGCGGTCCATGCGCACTTCGGCCCGAGCCTGGCACTGGAGGATGAACTCAATGGTGCGCTCGACGTTCACCGACGCCAGCATAACACAGGCCCGAACGCCGGCTAGCGCCGCCCGTTCGTGCCCTTGCGCATGGATTCCAGAAACGCCTGCAGGCTCCGCTCGGTCGCCCGCTGCGCAGCCGCCAGCTCCTTGAGCTGCCGCTGCGTTTCCGCCATCATCTTCGCCCCTTGCCGCAGCAGCTTGTTGATGGCGGCAATCTCTTTGTCAAACCGGGCTTCCATCCGGTCCATACGC
>JBBIJF010000023.1:0-71604 GCA_037446115.1 Acidobacteriota bacterium
ACAGGCGCCTCCGGAAGATGTGGCAGCCGGCATCCTGGCGCCGATCCTGGAGTTGGATCGCGCGGAGCTAGCCCTCCGGATCCGCCAGGCGCGGCAACGCAAGCGAGGGTACTTACGCATCAAGCGGCGGCTGAGCCAGGAAGAGTCCGACAGGCTCCGCAGTCTGAAACTGGGATGGATTCAACTGGTGCCCGAAAGCGTCCGCTATTACCCCAACGGGCCGCTGGCTTCCCACGTCTTGGGGGCGGTGGGTCACGACGGGCGCGGCAACGCCGGAATCGAGCAGACTCTGGACGCGCACCTGCGCGGCGAGGACGGTCTGATGAAAATCCTGACCGATGTGCACGGCCGGGCGTTGCGTTCCCAGCTGGTCCGGGCGCCGGTGCCGGGCCGGAATGTGACACTTACCCTGGACAGCCGCATTCAGTCTGTCGCCGAGCGTGCCCTGGCCGAGGCCGCCTCTGCCGAGGGTTGCCAGTCCGGAAGCCTCGTGGTGATGGATCCGCATACCGGCGAGATTCTGGCTTTGGCCAGCTATCCGGCGTTCGATCCCAACCAGCCCGTGCGCTCGGCTGCGGACCTGCTGCGCCGGGAGAACCACGCCGTCTCGGTGCCTTTTGAGCCCGGATCGGTGTTCAAGGTCGTCACGGTGGCGGCCGCTCTGGAGACCACCAACCTGCGCCCAGAGACCGTCGTTTCTTGCGGCTCGGGACGCATCCGCCTCTTCGGCCGCGTGATCCGCGATCATCACGCCTACCAGGCGCTGCCGGTTTCCGGGGTTCTGGCCAAGTCGAGCAACATCGGCGCCATTCAGATCGGACTCCGCGTGGGCGAGGCGCGGCTGCTCGACTATGTCCGGCGCTTTGGTTTCGGCCGCCCGACAGGGGTGCCGTTACCGGCCGAGTCGGCCGGACTCGTGCGCGATCTGGAAAAGTGGGGCAAGACCTCGATCGGCTCGGTGGCGATGGGGCATGAGATTTCGGCGACCACGCTCCAGCTGGCCCGCGCCTGTTCGGCGATCGCCAACGGAGGCCTGCTGATCGAACCGCGGCTGGTCCTGGCGGCCCGGCGCGGCAACGCCGGCGCGCCACAGCGCGTCATCCGGCCGGAAACGGCGATCCAGATGCGGCGCATGATGGAAGGGGTGGTCCTGGAGGGAACGGGACAACTGGCACGTCTGGACGGCTACACTGCGGGAGGCAAGACCGGGTCGGCGCAGATCTTCGACCGCACGACGGGGCGTTACACGCACCAGTACAACGCTTCCTTCATGGGGTTTGCGCCCGTAGCCAACCCGGCTGTGGTGGTCGTAGTGACGTTGAACGGCTCCTCGCGATTCGGCGGTGCGGTGGCAGCCCCCGTGTTCCGCACCGTCGCATCCGCTGCGTTGAGGCTTCTGGACGTGCCGCAGGATCTTCCGGAGCTCCCTCCGCCCGCTACGGACGGGCCGGAAGCCCTGGACGACCGGTCCATCGCGGAACTGGGCGGCCCGCCCCTGCCGGAGCTCTCACCGGCGATCGAACGCCTGCAAGCCGAACCGTTGCGGCCGGAGGCCGGCGGGGCCGTCGCCGTGTGGGGCCCGCGCGTGCCCGATTTCCGCGGCAAGACGGTGCGGGACGTTTTGGAAGAGTCGGCGGCACTGGGCCTGCCCGTCGAACTGGCCGGCAGCGGGCTGGCGCGTATGCAGTATCCTCCTGCGGGAACCATCCTGCCGCGGGGGCAAAAGATCGTCGTGCAGTTTTCCCGATGACCGAGGCGCCGCACATCACGATCGGAGAACTGCTCAAAGGAGCGCCGCTCAGAGGCGAGCTTCCCGCCGGCCTGGCTGCGGTGCGGGTTGCGGGCCTGGACTACGACTCGCGGCGGATCGCGGCGGGTTTCGTTTTTTTCGCCTTCCCGGGAGCCCGGCACGACGGACGCGAGTTTGCCCGCGAGGCCCTGGAGCGCGGTGCGGTGGCGGTCGTGAGCCCTTTGCCCCCGCCGGACGGCTTCGGCGGGCCGTGGATCCAGGTCGAACACGGGCGCGTCGCACTGGCCTTCGCGGCGCGGAACTTCTACGGGGCGCCCGATGAGCGGCTGCACCTCACGGGCATCACCGGCACCAACGGCAAGACCACCACCTCGTACCTGATTGACTCCGTGCTGCGCGCCGCCGGCAAAACGACGGCGCTGATCGGGACCATTGAATACCGCCTGGCGGGCGAAGTGCGGGCCGCCGTCAACACCACGCCCGAATCCCTGGATATCTTCCGGCTCCTGGCGGAGCTCGAGCAGCGCGGCGGCACCCATGTCACAATGGAAGTTTCCTCCCACGCTCTGGCCCTCGGGAGGGTGTACGGGTTTCACTTCCGCACCGCTGTTTTCACGAACCTGACGCGGGATCATCTGGATTTCCACGGCACGATGGAAAAATACTTCGCCGCCAAATGCCGGCTCTTCGAAGGCGCCGGGGGCCCTCCCCCGGAGGTGGCAGCCGTCAATGCCGACGATCCGTGGGGCCGCCGCATCCGCGTGGCGGCCCGGAGCCGGCTTTTGCGCTACGCCATCGAATCGGATGCCGACATGCGCGCCGAGAACGTAGTGTCGAGCTCCTCCGGGCTTCGGTTCGACGTCGGCTACCGCGGGCGGCGCCTGAGGCTCGAATCCGCGCTCGTGGGCCGGGCCAATGTGTACAACATCCTCGCCGCCTGCTGTGCAGCCTTCAGCTACGAAGTCGAGCCCGAGGCGGTGGTGCGGGGAATCGCCGATTGCCGCTCGATTCCAGGCCGCTTCGAGCGCGTCGAGCAAGGCCAGCCGTTTCTGGTGGTCGTGGATTACGCGCACACCGACGACGCGCTGCGGAATCTGATCCAAATGGCGCGGCAGGTGGTGCCCGGGCGGATCATCACCGTCTTCGGTTGCGGAGGGGACCGGGACCCTGCCAAGCGCCCGCTGATGGGCGCCGTGGCCGGCCAGCTCAGCCACCTGGTGGTGCTCACGTCCGACAATCCCCGCTCCGAGGATCCGCTGGCCATCATGAAGGACGCCCGCGCCGGACTGGAGCGCCACCCGACGCCGTTTATCGAAGAGCCGGACCGCGCCGAAGCGATCCGCCGGGCGATCCGGGAGGCGCGGCCGGGTGACGCGGTGCTGATTGCCGGTAAGGGTCACGAAACCTACCAGGTGCTCCGAGACCGTGTGATTCCGTTCGACGACCGGGAAGTGGCGCGAGCCGTGTTGCGGGAGCTCGGCTACGGCGGGGGGACCCGGTGAAGTTTTCGCTCGGCCAGGTGGCGTGCGTACTGGGGGCGGACCCGCCCCGGACGGACGCGCTCATCTCCGGCTGGAGCGTGGATTCGCGCACGCTCGAACCCGGCGACCTGTTCTTTGCGCTGCGCGGGCCCCGCCACGACGGCCACGATTACCTTCCGGAGGCCTTCGCGCGCGGGGCCGTAGCGGCCGTGGTGGAACGGGAGGCAAGCGGCGGACCGCTCCTGCGTGTGGCGGACGCCCTGGCGGCGCTCCAGCATCTGGCGGGCTGGGCGCGCCGGCGCTGGGGCGGCCGGCTCGTGGCCGTCACGGGAAGCGCTGGCAAGACCACAACCAAGGAAGCCATTGCACAGCTGCTCGCCACCGCACTGCGCACGGGCAAAAGCGAGGGCAACCTGAACAATCACGTGGGCGTTCCGCTCTCGCTCCTGCGGCTTGCGGACGACTGCGAGGCCGCCGTGCTGGAGTTGGCGATGAACCATGCCGGAGAGATCCGGCAGCTGGCACGAATCGCCCGGCCCGACATCGGCGTGGTGACCCTGGTCGGCTGGGCGCACGCCGGGCATTTTCGTTCGCTCGACGAGGTTGCCCTGGCAAAGCGGGAGCTGATCGAAGAGCTCGGTCCTGCGGGCGTGGCGGTGCTCAACGCCGACGATCCCCGCGTGGCGGCTTTCCGCGAGGTGCACCCCGGTGCCACGATCACCTTCGGCTTCTCCGAAGGGGCCGACGTGCGCGCCAGCGAGGTTCGCTGCGATCGAAACGGAGCCCGCTTTCGCTGCGACAGCGTGGAATTCGAAACGCGCCTGCCGGGGCGCCACGGCGTGCGGAATATTCTGGCGGCGCTGGCGGTCGCCCGCGTGGCCGGCATTGCCTTCGAGCGCCTCCGGGAGCCGGTGCGCAGCCTCGCGCCGCCCCCCATGCGGGGCGAGCGCTTCGAGCACCGGGGCGTCACGGTGATCAACGACTGCTACAACGCCAACCCGGAAGCCGTGCGCGCCATGCTCGATCTGCTCGGCTCCATCCCCGGCGGGCGGCGCTGGGCCGTACTCGGAGAAATGGCGGAGTTGGGGGAGTGGTCGGAGACGTTGCACCGGGAAGTGGGTCGCTACGCCGCCTCCGGCCGGGTGGACCTGCTGGTGGGAATACGCGGCGCGGCCCGGTACCTCGTCGAAGAGGCCGTCGCGACCGGACTGCCGGAGGGCGCCGCGTTTTTTTTCGAAGAGCCGGAGGAGGCGGGAGATTTCCTGCGAAATCATGTCCGGCCCGGCGACATCGTGCTCTTCAAAGGCTCGCGCGCGACGCGGGTCGAAGCGGCGTTGCAGAGGTTCTTGGCGTGAGCAAGCGGCAACCACGGCCCGTGGCAACGCGCCGCGCCGCCTTGCGGGGAGGCGCCTGAAAGATCCCATGCTTTACTGGCTGCTGTACGAACAACTTTATCCCCACGTCATCCCCTTTCCTCTGTTCCGTTATGTGACGTTCCGCACCGCGGTGGCCAGCCTCACGGCCCTGTTTCTTTCGCTCGTCCTGGGGCCGTGGGTGATCCGGAAGCTGCGGGCGATGCAGGTCCGGCAGTACATCCGCGAGGACGGACCTCCTTCACACTTTGCCAAGGCGGGCACTCCCACGATGGGGGGCATCCTGATCCTGATTTCCATCGTGGTGCCCACGCTGCTGTGGGCCAATCTTCGCAACCTCTATCTGTGGGTGGCCCTGTTCGGACTGCTGGCCTTCGGCGGCATCGGCTTTTGGGATGACTACAAGAAGGTCCGCAGCGGGCGGAATCTGGGCCTGACCGGCCGCCAGAAGTTCGGTTTGCAGATTCTGGGCGCGCTGCTGGTGGGCGTGTTCCTGCTGGTGCTGCACGCGTTCGGATTGTATTCAACCGCGATGAACGTCCCCTTCTTCAAGCAGTTCCGGCCGGACCTGCTCGTGGACGCCTGGCTGACCAATCCGTGGACCTATCCGCTGGCCTTCATCTTCTTTTTCCTGTTCCTGATTCTGGTGATCGTCGGCTCGGCCAACGGCGTCAACCTGACCGACGGGCTGGACGGGCTGGCGATCGGGCTGATGATCATCGCCGCGGGCGCCATGACTGTGCTCACCTACGCGAGCGGTCACGCGCAGTTTGCCACCTATCTGGATCTGGTCCGGCTACCTGGCGCCGCCGAACTGACCATTTTCTGCGGCGCCATGACCGGAGCCGCGCTCGGATTCCTGTGGTACAACGCTCACCCCGCCGAAGTCTTCATGGGCGACGTGGGTTCGCTGTCGCTCGGCGGGGGCGTGGCCACGGTGGCGGTGCTGATCAAGCAGGAGATCCTGTTGATCTTCATCGGCGGCGTCTTCGTGCTGGAAACGCTGTCCGTCATCCTGCAAGTGGGCAGCTACAAGCTGCGCCGCAAGCGCATCTTCAAGATGGCTCCCCTGCACCATCACTTCGAGGCGCTCGGCTGGCAGGAGTCGAAAATCATCGTGCGGTTCTGGATCGCGGGACTGGTGCTGGCCCTGTTCTCGCTGACCACGCTCAAGCTGAGGTAGGCATGGATCTGGCGGGCAAGCGGGTGGTGGTCGTCGGTCTGGCGCGGTCGGGCCTGGCCGCCGTCGAACTGCTCGTTTCCAAGGGCGCACGCGTAACGGCGACGGATATCCGGCCGCTCGAGCAGTTGCCCGGCGCCGGGGCCGTGCTCGAACGTTTCGGCGTGCCTTTTGCTCCTCAGTCGCCGGAGGTGTTCCGTGGTGCGGATCTTGCCGTCCTTTCGCCCGGCGTGCCCCCTCAACTCGAGGTGCTGCATGAGGCCCGCAGTCAGGGCGTGAGCGTCATCGGCGAGGTGGAACTGGCCGCCTGGTTCCTTCAGGGTCCGGTGATCGGCATCACGGGAACCAACGGCAAGACCACCACGACCGTGCTCACCGGGCACCTGTTGCGCAGCGCCGGAATTCCGGCCCAGGTGGGAGGCAACACGGGGATGGGCTTCCCGGCGGCCAGCGCGCTGGTCGCCACCTCGCGCCCGGAGCAGTGGAATGTGCTGGAGCTTTCCAGTTATCAGCTGGAAACCATCGAGCGGTTTCGCGCCACGATCGCCGTGGGCTTGAATGTCACCCCCGACCACCTGGACCGGCACGGCACCTTCGAGGCCTACGCCGCAGCCAAGGCGCGCTTGTTCGAAACCCAGACCGAAGACGGCTATGCGGTGCTCAACGCCGACGACCCGGTTTGCCTGAGCTACGCGGCCCGCACCCGCGCCCGCACCGTATGGTTCAGTCTCTCGCGCGCGGTGACGCCCGGACTGTGGCTCGACGCAGACCGGATCTTCTTCGATGACGAGCTTCTGGTGGAAGCGGAGGCGATCCCGCTGCGGGGCCGTCACAACCTGGAAAACGTCATGGCGGCTTCGGCTGCGGCCCGACTGGCCGGCGCCGGGCTCGAAGCGATCGCCTCCGGCCTCCGGACATTCCCGGGGGTCGAACACCGCCTGGAGTTTGTGCGCCGCGCGGTCGGGATCGAGTTTTACAACGACTCGAAGGCGACCAATGTGGATGCCGCCTTAAAGGCCATTGACGCCTTCCCGGGGCGGCTGTGGATCATTCTGGGCGGCGATGACCGCAAGCGCAGCGACTTCCGGCCGCTGGCCGGAGTCCTGTCGGGCAAAACCCGAGGCGCGCTCCTGATCGGCGAGGCCGCACCGCGCCTGGCCGCGGCGCTTCAGGGCCGCGTGCCGTTCATCGAATGCGGCACGCTGGAGGCGGCCGTAGAACAAGCCTGGCGGCTTGCTGCCTCCGGGGATATCGTTCTGCTGGCGCCCGCCTGCGCGAGCTTTGATCAGTTCGAAAATTACGAGCACCGGGGCCGCGTCTTCAAAGAGCTCGTCAATCGGCTCAGGGAAGCGGACCGCGCCGCCCCGGCCTCCCGGAAGGAATCATGGCGCAACGCATAAAAACGGACTGGCTGCTGTTCGGCACGGCGCTGTGGCTGACGGCCCTGGGGCTGGTCATGCTCTACAGCGCTTCTTCGGTGGTGGCGCACGAGAAATACGGATCGAGCGCCTACTATCTGCTTCGCCAGCTGGCGTGGGCGGCCGCCGGTGTGGCGGCGATGATGTGGCTGCGAAGCCGCCCCTATCGCCGTCTGGACAATCCGGCCGTGATCTTCACGCTGGTAAGCCTCGTGGTGGCGGCGCTGCTGGCCGTCCTGATCGTGGATTCGCAGTCGCAGCGGCGGCTGTGGATCGGCTCGGTGAGCGTGCAGCCCTCGGAATTCGCCAAACCGGTGCTGATCCTGTTTCTGGCCTGGCTGCTGACGCGGCGCTCGGCGCTCATCAACGACCGCTACACGCTGTTGCCGGCGGCGGTACTCGTCGGCCTGCTGGCCGGGATCGTGTTGATCGGGGATCTGGGCACGGCCGTGGTGCTGCTGGCCGCGGCCGGAGTCCTGTTTTTCGTGGCCGGTTTGGAGAAACGCTACTTTCTCATCGCAGCGGGAGTGGCGCTTGTGTTTCTCGTCGCGGCGACGGCCGCCAAACCTTACCGACTGGTGCGCATCTTCGGACTCGTAGATCCGGAATTTCGGGTGCTGGAAACGCGCGTGGCCCGGGCCCTGGATCCCGAGGGCCGCGTCAAAGCCTGGGTGCAGCGTTCGGCCTCCAGCCGCAACCCGGATTACCATCTGAAGCAGTCGCTGATCGCCGTGGGCTCGGGCGGTGTTCTCGGGGTGGGTCTGATGCAAGGCAGGCAGAAGTTGTTCTACCTGCCGGAGGCCCACACCGACTTCATCTACGCCGTCGTGGGCGAAGAGCTGGGGCTTTTGGGCTCGGTGGCGGTGCTGGCGGGCTTCGTCGTGATCCTTTGGCGCGGAGGCCGACTGTACTGGAGCGCGCCGGATGACTTCGGGCGCTACCTGGCCCTGGGAGTGACGACCGTGGTGGTCTTCCAGGCGTTGCTGAACATGAGTGTGGTGCTGGGTCTGTTGCCGACCAAAGGCATACCCCTGCCCATGATCAGTTACGGGGGCAGTTCCCTGCTCAGCACGCTCATCTCTCTGGGCATCCTCGAAAGCGTAGCCGAGCAGGCGGGATGAGTCAGGCGTGGACATTCGCGATGGCGGGCGGCGGCACGGGCGGACATGTGATTCCCTGCCTGGCGGTAGCGCGCGAGCTGAGCCGGCGGGGCCACAGACCGTTCTTTATCGGCACGCGTCGCGGACTGGAAGCACGCCTGGTGCCTGCCGCGGGCTTTCCGATCGAATGGATCGAAATCGGGGGTGTCAAGCGCGTCGGGTTGCGCCAGGCCGCGCGCAGCTTATGGCAGCTGCCGTTCAGCGTGGCTCGGGCGCTGGCGATTTTCCGCCGGTGGGGGCCCGCCGCCGTGTTCAGCATGGGGGGCTACGTCGCGGCGCCGGTGATGGCGGCCGCGCTGCTTTCTCGCGTGCCGTATCTGATCATGGAGCCGAACGCCGTGCCGGGACTGGCCAGCCGCCGCTTCGGGCGCTTCGCGGCGCGCATTTTGGTGAACTTCCCGGAGACCGCAGCCTGGTTCCCGCCCGGCCGCGCGGAGGTGAGCGGGCTGCCGGTGCGCGAGGAGTTCTTTGCCATCTCTCCCAAGCCCAAAGGAAGCGAGTTCGTCCTGCTGATCACCGGAGGCAGTCAGGGATCCCGCCGGCTCAACCAGGCGGCGCGGGAAAGCTGGCCGCTGTTCCGCGAAGCCGGCGCCGCGATCCGCTTCCTTCATCAGACGGGAGCGGCCGAGCACGCCGAGCTGGCCCGCGAATTTGCGGTCTCGGGTTTGAAGGGCGAAGTCGTGGCGTTCATCGAAAACATGCCGGCGGCCCTGGGGGCCGCCGATCTGGTGGTTTGCCGGGCGGGTGCGGGAGCCGTGGCGGAGCTGGCTGCCGCCGGCCGTCCGGCGATCCTGGTGCCGTTTCCGTACGCCGCCGACGACCACCAGCTGAGGAACGCCGAGGCCGCCGCCCGGATCGGGGCGGCACGTCTGGTGCTCGACCATGAACTGACGGGAGAGCGGCTCTTCCGTGAAGTGACGGAGCTTGCCGCGCAGCCGGGGCGACTCGACGAGATGGGCCGGGCGGCCCGCACCCTGGCCCGGCCGGACGCCGCCCGCCGCGCGGCGGATCGGCTGGAAGAGGCGGCGGCCGGCCGCCGGCGCATTGACAGGTTCGCGGAAAGATTGAACAATACAAAATGAAAATGTTTTTCCGGCCCCAGCCCGTCCACTTCGTCGGCATCGGCGGCATCGGCATGAGCGGCATCGCCGAGATCCTGCTCAACCTCGGCTATCCGGTCAGCGGATCGGATCTGAAGCTCAGTCCCGTGACGGAACGCCTGGCGCGTCTGGGCGCCCGCATCTACGAGGGCCACGCTCCGGAGCATCTGGGCGACGCCCGGGCGGTGGTGGTCAGCTCCGCGGTGCGGCCGGACAATCCCGAAGTCCTGGAAGCGCGCCGGCGCCAGATCCCCGTGATTCCCCGCGGAGAGATGCTGGCCGAGCTCATGCGGCTGAAGTACGGCATTGCGGTGGCGGGCAGCCACGGTAAGACCACGACGACCTCGATGACCGCCACGGTGCTCAGTTACGCGGGCCTCGATCCCACCGTCGTCGTGGGCGGGCGCGTCTCGGCCATGGGAGGCGCCAACGCCCGCGTGGGCAAGAGCGATTTCTTCGTGGTGGAATCCGACGAAAGCGACCGGTCCTTTCTCAAGCTCTCGCCGATCCTCGCCGTGGTGACCAATATTGACCACGAGCATGTGGACTGCTATCCCACCATCGAGGAGGCGCGCGCCGCCTTCACCGAATTCGTCAACAAGGTTCCGTTCTACGGCGCGGCGGTGGTGTGCCTCGACGACGAGAACGTTCAGAAGATCATGCCGTTCCTCGAGCGGCGGACCGTAACCTACGGAACCAGCGCCCAGGCCGAACTGGGGGTGAGCGACATTCAGTGCGGTCCCGACGGCAGTTGCTTCCGGCTCCGGCGCGGCGACCGCGACCTGGGGCTATTCCGGCTGACGGTGGCCGGCCCCCACAACGTGTTGAATGCGGCGGCCGCCGTGGGCGTCGCCCTGGAACTGGAGATCGCTCCGGAAAAGATCCGCGAAGCGCTCCTGGAGTTCAGCGGCGTCGAGCGGCGGTTCCAGGTGCGCGGCGCCGCCGGGGGCGTCACGGTGATTGACGACTACGGCCACCACCCCACCGAAATCCGGGCCACGCTGGCGGCGGCACGGCTGGGCCCCTACCGGCGGATTCATGTGCTGTTCCAGCCGCACCGCTACACGCGCACCTTGCACCTCATGGACGAATTTGCACGCTCCTTCCACCAGGCGGACACCGTCATCGTACTGGACATCTACCCCGCCTCCGAGCCGCCGATCGAAGGCGTAACGGCTGCGGCGCTGGTGGAACGCATTCGCAGCTTCGGGCACCGCGCCGCGGACTATGCCCCCAGCCTGGAGGCGGGAGCAGCCATGGTCGCCTCGGCGGCTGCGCCGGAAGATGCCATCCTCACCCTCGGCGCTGGCAACGTCTGGCAGGCGGCCGACTTCATCCTGGAGCACCTGAAGGGGAGGCGATAGTGGCGGCCAGACAGGCGGGCGGGAATGGAAACCGGCGGGCACAGCTGCTGCGTTACGCCGCTGCCGGCTCTCTGGTCCTTGCGGGGGCCGTCGCCGCGGCCTGGTGCTACCACCGCGCCGACCACTTCCTGGCCACGAGCCGCCGCTTCGTCCTGGTCCCCGGCACCGGAACGGGAGGAGGCCTCGAGCTCGAAGGCGTCACCTACGCCTCCCGCGAGGCCATTCTCAGCGTCTTCGCTCCGGACCTCGGCAAGAGCGTCTACCTGGTGCCGCTCGAGGCACGGCGCCGGCAACTCCTCGCCGTGGACTGGGTGAAGGATGCCGTGATCATCCGCCGCTGGCCGGATGGCCTTGTGGTTCGCATCATGGAGCGGCGCCCGGTGGCCTTCGTGCGGTTGCCGGAGCCGCACGGAGCGAGCCGCGCAGCCTTAATTGACGCCGAGGGCGTACTGCTGCGCCTGCCGCCCCAGGGACGCTTCCGCCTGCCCGTGCTGACAGGCGTGCTTCCGGAACAAAGTCGCACCATGCGGCGCCTGCGTGTCGAGCGGGCGCTCGAGGCCCTCAACGAGGCCGGAGCAACGTTTGCCCCCCGCATCTCGGAGATTGATGTGTCCGACCCGGACAACCTGGTGCTCACATGTCCGGAAGAAGGCCGCGCACTGGCTTTGAAGGTCGGGGCGAGCAATTTCCGCGCGCGGCTGGAGAATTTCTTCGTCCATTACCCGGAGATCCGCCGCCGGCTCCCGCAGGCCGCCGTGTTCGACCTGCGACTGGATGACCGGATCATCGCGGAAGGGCACTAGGAGGCCGTTGGAAGATATGGCTGGAACGCCGGCGGCGAGGGTAGGAGGCAGCAGGGGGGCCCGTTTTGGGGAGGGCGCCATCCTGGCTGCGGGAATTGATGCGGGCAGCGCCCGCACCCGGTGTGTGGTGGGATGGCTCGACGGCGCCCGCCTGTCTCTGGCGGGGTATGGGGAGGCGCCGGCGGCCGGCTGGGCGCGCGGCCGCATCGCGGATGCGGCGGCGCTGGCGGATTCGGTGCGCGCGGCCGTGGCGGCGGCGGAGAGGATGGCGGGCGTCGCCGTCGAGTCCGCTGTAGTCGGGGTGGGCGGGCCGGCCATCCAAAGCGTCGTCAGCCAGGGCCTGTATCCCTTGGGACGCCCGCGCGAGGTGCAGCGGCAGGACATCCGCCGGGCAGTCGAAGACGCATCTCAGCTCAACCTGCCCGCCGACCGGATGGTGTTGTATGCCTCCGCGCAGGAGTTTGTCCTGGACGGCCGCGCCGAGTACCACAATCCCGTAGGGGCCGTGGGTTCCCGCCTGGAGTCCTACGCCCACGTGATCACGACCTCGGTTTACGAGCACAAGGCGTTGGTGGCGGCCGTGAATCAGGCGGGAGTGGAGGTGGAAGAGACCGTCTACGAAGCGCTGGCGGCCGCCTACGCCGCGGTGCTTCCCGCTGACCGCACCGAGGGCATCGCCGTGACGGACGTGGGCTTACACTCGACCGAACTCGTCGTCTACCTCGGCGACATCCTCGCCCACGCGGCTACGTTGCCCGTGAGCGGAGACCACTTCACCCGCGATGTGGCCCACGGTCTCCGCGTCACCTACGAAGATGCGGGACGCCTGAAGGAGGAGTACGGCTGTGCGGTGGCGGGGCTGACGGCCGACAACAGCCTCATCGAAATCCCGCCCGCTCAGGGGCGGCCCCCCCGCGAGGCCTCCCGCCGGGAACTCAATCTCATCCTGGAAGCCCGCGCCGAGGAGTTGTTTCTGTTTGTGCAGCGCGAACTCGTGCAGGCCGGCCTCGAGCGGTCCCTGCTGAACGGGCTGGTTCTGACGGGCGGCGGTGCTGCGCTACTGGGAATGTGCGACGTAGCCGAGCGCGTGCTTGGCTGCCGCGCCCGCAACGGGCTGGCCGTGGGGATTGCCGACTGGCCCGATGAGCTCAACCACCCCGCCTGGACCACCGCGGCCGGCTTGATGATGTACTCGGCCCGCCTGAAGTACCGCGCGGCCCGCAAGCCTCCAGGCGGCTGGCTGGGCCGCATCTTGCATCGAAAGGAGTGATAACGCCGATGACGGACGCTAATGCCAACGGATTGAAGTTCGAGCTTCACGAAGAGGGCCCGGGCGGAACCCGGTTCAAAGTGATCGGAGTGGGCGGCGGCGGCTCTAACGCCGTAGGCCGCATGATGAGCGAGGGGCTGGAAGGCGTGGAGTTCTACGTCGTGAACACGGACCAGCAGGCGCTCCGTGCCTCGCCGGTACCCAACAAGCTTCAGATCGGCGCCCGGCTCACGCGCGGCCTCGGGGCCGGTTCCGATCCCGAGATCGGACATCAGGCGGCGCTGGACGACACCGAGCGCATCACCGAGATCCTCCAGGACGCCGATATGGTGTTTTTGGTGGCGGCCCTCGGGTGCGGGACGGGCACGGGCGCGGCACCGGTCATCGCCACCCTCGCCAAGGGGCTGGGCGCCCTCACGGTAGCCGTGGTCACGATGCCCTTCAGTTTCGAAGGCCCCCGGCGGATGCAGAACGCCCGTTGGGGCTTGAGCCAGCTGGCCTCCGCCGTGGATGCCCTCGTGCCGTTGTACAACGACCGGCTCCTGGCGCTGGCGCCGAAAGGAACCAGTCTCGAAGTGGCCTTCCGCTTGGCCGACGACGTGGTGCGGCAGGCCGTCCAGGGCATCAGCGACATCATCACCCGCCCCGGCCTCATCAACCGCGATTTCGCCGACATCCGGGCAACCCTGCAAGGCATGGGATTTGCCGTCATGGGGACGGCCACGGCCAGCGGGGAAAACGCCGCCGTCGAGGCGGCGCGGCAGGCCATCCGCTCTCCGCTGATCGAGGAAAGAGGCGTTTCGGGCGCCACTCGCGTGCTGGTCAACATCACGGGATCGTCCGCCCTCGGTCTCCACGATGTCAGCGAGGCCTGCCGGCTGATTCGTGAGGCGACGGGCCGCGAGGACGTCGTCGTGAACTTCGGCCTGGTGCTTCAGGAAGAAATGCGCGATTCCGTCAAGGTGACGGTCATCGCCACCGGTTTCAACGCCGAGACTAGCGAAACCACCGAGCAGGCGGCCGCTCCCGCCACCGAGCAGGCGCCCGCGCCGGAGTTCGAGCAAGCGGCCCCGCCGGCACTTGCCCCGGCTGTGAACCCGGACGATCTGGACGTGCCGGCCTATCTCCGGCAGCGAAAACTGATTCAGTAAGGAACGTCCGAACGCGGACCTTGGCGGTGTGCTTACAGCGGCGCAGTCGTGATGGCGCCTTCCGAGGCCGATCTGACCAGTGCGGCGTACTTGGCCATGACGCCCGTGCGGTAGCGCGGCGGCGGTGGGCTCCAGGCCGCCCGGCGCTGCTCCAGCACCTCCGGCGGCACCTCCAGGTCAATGACCCGCTTGTCAATGTCCAGGTAGACCGGGTCGCCGTCCTGGACCAGAGCGATCGGTCCGCCGCAAGCCGCCTCGGGCGCCACGTGCCCGACCATGAACCCCCGCGTCGCCCCGCTGAAGCGCCCGTCGGTGATCAGCGCCACGCTGTCGGCCAATCCGGCGCCGACGATGGCGCCCGTGACTCCCAGCATCTCGCGCATCCCGGGACCGCCGCGAGGACCTTCGTAGCGGATGATGACGACGTCGCCCGGCCGGATCCGGCCGTGCGTGACCGCGTGCATGGCGTCCTCCTCCCGATCGAAGATCCGCGCAGGCCCCCGGTGCGTCTTGCGGTCCAGCCCGGTGGTCTTGATCACGCAGCCTTCGGGGGCCAATGTGCCTTTGAGGATCACCAGGCCGCCGCTGGGTTTGATGGGACGGTTGAGCGGCCGGATCACTTCCTGGCCGGGCGTCTCGCGCACCCCGGCGGCCTCCTCAGCCAGCGTGCGGCCCGTGACGGTAATCGCCGAGCCGTCCGCCAGACCCGCCTCGAGCAGACGCTGCGCCACGACGCCGATCCCTCCCGCCTTGTCCACCTCCACCGCCGTGAAACGGCCCGCGGGTTTCAGATCGGCCAGCAGCGGCGTGCGGTTGCTGATGGCCTGGAAATCTTCGATCTCGAGCGGTACTCCCGCCTCCCGCGCCATGGCCAGCAGGTGCAGCACCGCGTTGGTGGAACCGCCGGTCGCCGCCACCGCCGCAATCGCGTTTTCAAACGCCCTGCGCGTCGCGATGTCCCGCGGTTTCAGATCCCGCCGCACGGCGTCCATGATGATCTCGCCGCAGCGGAACGCTGCCTCTAACTTGCGCGGATCCGGCTGCGGAATGGAAGCCATACCCAGAGGGCAAAGTCCGATCAGTTCCATCACCGTCGCCATGGTGTTGGCGGTGAATTGTCCGCCGCAGGCGCCCGCCCCGGGACAGGCCGCGTTCTCCATCTCGCGCAGTTCCTCTTCGCTGATGCGGCCCGCTGCGCAGGCGCCGATCGCTTCGTAAACGTCTTGAACAGTGATGTCACGGTCCTTGTAGTGCCCCGGCAGGATGGTTCCGCCGTACAGCACAAGGCCCGGCACGTTCAGCCGCAGCAAGGCCATGGCCGCTCCGGGAATGGTCTTGTCACAGGCCACCAGGGCCACGATGCCGTCAAACATGTGGCCGCGCCCGACCAGCTCCATCGAGTCGGCAATCACTTCGCGGCTCACCAGGGAGGTCTTCATGCCTTCCGTGCCCATGGTGACGCCGTCGCTGATGGCGATGGTGTTGAACTCCATGGGCGTGCCGCCGGCCGCGCGCACGCCCTCCTTGACCTTGGCCGCCAGCTCGCGGAGCAGATAGTTGCAGGGCATCGTTTCGATCCAGGTGTTGGCGATGCCGATGATGGGCTTGGCCAGATCCTCGTCGGTGAAGCCGATCGCCTTGAGCATGGCCCGCGCCCCGGCGCGCTCGCGTCCTTGCGTGATGATGTGGCTTTGCAGTTTCATAGAATTCCCTATTCTAACGGCTCATGGGAGGAATCATGCTGCGCTGTCTGTTGGCCCTGGCGGCTCCCGCGCTGCTCGTGGCGGCGGATCCGTTGCTGCTCGTATTGCACAAAGCGGAAAGCACTCTGGGCTTCTACACGCTCGAAGGCAGGCTTCTTGCCCGCGTGCCCACCGGCAGGCATCCGCACGAAATGGCTGTTTCGCCGGACGGGCGGCTGGTGTTCATTACGGACAACGGCACCATGCGCATCGAGGAACCGGGTGCGGGAGGCAACACCGTTTCCGTCGTGGACGTCAGTGCCCGCAAGCGGATCGCTGAGATTTCTCTCGGAGAATTCCGGCGCCCGCACGGCATCGCGCTCCATCCGGCTGCCGGGCTGGCTGTGACCACGGAATTTCCGGACCGGCTCTTGCTCATTGATCCGGCATCGCGCAAAATCACTCGCAGTTTCGATACCGGGGGCAAGACCTCCCACATTGTGGCGTGGGATCGCCGGGGACGGTGGGCATTCGTCAGCAATGCCGGATCCCAGGCCGTGGCGGCCGTGGATACGCGCACCGGAGAGGTCACAGGAATTCCCGCCGGGATGCGCCCGGAGGGCAGCGTGCTTTCGCCGGATGGCACCCGGCTGTACGTCGCCAACCGCGAAAGCGCCTCCATCACCGTCATTGACGTAGAGCGGCGCCGCGCGGCAGGCAGCATCGCCACCGGTAAAGGACCGGTGCGCATCGGCATCACGCCCGACGGCCGGCTGCTGGTCTACGCCCTGATGCACGACCGCGCCGTGGAATTTGCCGAGACGGCCACCGGGAAAGTTTCCGGGCGCGTGGTTCTGGAGGGGCGACCCGTCTCGCTGCACGTCTCCGCCCGCGGGGAGCTGGCCTTCGCCGCGGCCCAGGACGACGATGTGGTCTACGTGATCTCCGTAGCGGAGCGCAAAATCCTGCGCCGCATTCGCACACCCTCCGGCTCCGGCCCGGACGCCGTCTGGCTGCTTTAGAGGGCGTCCATAAGGTAGCGAACGACCGGATCATTCAAGCTGTAACCGACAAAGAGAACAGAAAAGCGGCGGGAAAGTTCGGTCAAGAAACGGCTGGCCCATCTTTCCGTAAGGTAAGCCGCCCCGAAGTCGGCGCTCGTCAAAATTAGAGACCGGCCCTCGGGACCGGCGTCAGAGATGCGGCCGTGCAGGCGGACTATGCTGTTCCATACGCCAGGCTTGGGGACAGGCAATCTCGGGCCAGGGTCCAACGCAATCCCGGTGTCCCGGGCTGCAAACTCAAAGCCGCGGTCGAAGTTCGTGGTCACCAGGCGACAGGCACCGTCGTGTGCACGCGCCAAATCAATCAATGCGCGATGTGTGGCGAGGTCAGCATTGGGATCGAGCTGAAGGGTTCGGACGACCGCCTTCCGCACGAGCTCTGCACCGATGCGGCCTTCGAGAAGCCCGAGCACCCTGTCATCTTGGCCGTTGGCGAATGCCTCCTTTTCAAGATCGAGCATCGGTTGGTGAGTGTGATCAAAAACGGCCTCCACAAGCCCTCGGAAGTCGGGCAACCCGCAAGGCCGACATATGCCAGCACCGGAAAAAAGACGAGGCGGCCGTCTTCGACCAATTGCAGACAATCCGGCGGCAGCTCCGGTCCTCCGAGGACCCACTTCACGATCTTCCTCCTTCGCTCTCCAATGGGACCGTGAAAATGCGCCTACTCGTCGAGCTTGAGGTACTTGCCCTCCTCCCATTGCCTGTTGAGGAAATCGTCAAACTCCTGCACTACCCGTGCAACGTCCGCCCGGTCCCAAAGAACGCTTGTTGTGGGACGGAATGCTTTCAAGGAGACGGATTTGGGCTGTTTCCTGCCGAGGGCCGCCTTGAGCACTTTGGCCAACTCTCGCCTCTGCTGCGACGGCATGGTAAGAAGTACTTCGGCCGCCACTCGAACGTCGGGCGCTGTTAACACCTCCTCCAGCTCCTTGGGGGGCTTCTCAATCGTTCTGAGCTGTTCCACCACACCAGGCGAAAGAAGAAATCCTGCAAAGCGTTCCAGGGCGGAGTCGGGCACTGAGGTGAGACCCGATTGGGCTGCCAGCCGCGCGTCTGCCTCTTCCTTCAGCCTTCGGAAGGTCAGGTCCCGGTTTTCCAGATCCTTCAGCTTGGCTTCGCGGCGGACTTCTTTCTCGGCCCGATCGCGATCTTCAGGACTGCGCCGCAGCGGAGGTGGAGCTCCTGCGATGGCTTGTTGCGCCGCATTTAATGCATCCTGTGCCTCCGTCAGCTCGGTGGCGA
This sequence comes from Acidobacteriota bacterium, assembly GCA_037446115.1. Lineage (GTDB taxonomy): Bacteria > Acidobacteriota > Terriglobia > Bryobacterales > Bryobacteraceae > JANWXD01. Next base: position 18,042 of record JBBIJF010000023.1, read on the forward strand.
AGTCCCTCAAGGCCTCCAATGCCTCGGACCTGATCAGCTCCGACTGCAATTGCTGTATCTGCCCTTGCAGCGAGTCCAGCCGCATCAACTCGTTGAGGTAGGATTCGACAAATGGATCCTCTAGGTGCTTCAGCCGCGGCAGGAGACGGGTGTTGACTCGGTCCGGGTTGCGTATCAGCTGCTCGACTTCGGCCAACTCTTTGCGAACATGCTCCTGCGCCCTTGCAATCTCCGCGTAGGCCTTGCCATCGGGCAGCGGAGCCGCACAAAGCTTCGCAGCGCGGAGCAATATGGAACTTGTCTTGAGGAAGTTCGCCTTCAGCTCGATCCACTCCTTGTGGTACGTCTGAAACGTATTGAGGTGCGCCCCCGTCAACTGTCCCGGCTCTGCAACATGGGCGACGCGCAAAACAGCCCGCCGCAACCACTGATAGACCTCCTCGTCTGTACAACTCTCGGGCTTGGGTTCGTCGGCGAACTCCAGCCAATAAAGTAGCAGGTCGTCGAAGGAACGCTTCTCGCGTTGATCCAGCGCATCAAAAAGCTCCCGGATATCCCTCTCAATGTCTTCCACACTCGACTTGTCCACCCAGCACGTCTCCCAGAATCCCCGGAGCGCGTCGTCGGCTGCCGCCTCGTCGTACTTTGGTCCTAGGTTTCCTTTAAGCCCCGTAAGGGTCTCGAGATACGGATAGAAAATCTCCCAATCATCCAATGCTCGGGGCAATTCGATTCGCGTCATCCCGCGGAGTGTCTCCGGCTTGAAGTCGATGCTCGCGATGGTCGACCTGTCGATCCATCCCCCGCGCGTTTGGCTGATACGGATTACCCCTTGTTGCGCCAAGCAGAGTAGGTATACATCCACCATGCGGCGGGTGAGGCCCATCGACTCGTTTCCGTCCGCCGGGTTGTAGCCGGTGAACCAGTTGTACACCGTGCGGATATCGATTCCAAGAGCCCCTTCTTTCTCGACCTTCTTGCGGATTTCTTGATAAAAGGGACTTCCACTCGGATCGAGGCGCTTGGGCAGCTCGGGCCGAACCAAGCCCAAAGGCGGAGCGAAATTTTCCACTGCACTCCAAAGCACATCGCCTTCGCTCACGGCGACGCCGCGTTTCACCAAGCCGTTGATAAGCTTAACGGCATTCGGCGTATCGAACTTCCGTTTGCCGAAGTCGATCAGCCGCGACCGGTAGCAGGTATCCAGCGCATCTTTAGCCATGGAGCAGAGAGCGCCCTCCACTCCCCCCACCGTCGAGATCGAGAGCGAGGTGCGGCTGGTCCGCGCCAGCCCGCGGCCATAAATGCTTTGTAGGGCCGCATAGCCGCGGTGCGCACTAGCTCGGAAATCGGCCGAAGCCTGTTTGCCAGCCGCGGTGTCCTTGTTCTCCTCGTAGGCTTTCAACTTTGCCAGTACCTCAGCCAACTGGCTGCGCTCCTGCTCGTTCATCGTCGCTGGAACCCAGACCACGAGTCGTGGATCGGCCGGCCTGTCTTTCATAAGCCACTTCTCAACGTCCTTCTCGGCCATCGGACGCCGGGCGATCACGATCAGGAAGTCCTCTTCGTTGGCGTGTGTGTCGATCTGGCAGTTCTGGTGCCGCGTCTTAGCAAGGTCCGCAGCCATGACCCGGCCGCTGCGTTCCTGCCCGTGCCAGTCCTCAACTTTGAGCGGCTTTCGAATGCCATCGGTCTCGGACACGAAAGGTGCGAACTGATTCTCTACATCCGGGCGATCCAGGGCAATCAGCCGATCCAGCCATTCGAGCAACAGTTGCGGATCCTGCTTGAGCCGCTCCGTCTCCTCGAAAATCAGGTCGTCGTAGCGGCTGGTCTCTTTTTTGACGAATTCATATCGTCCGTTCTGGAAGCGAATCTGGTGGCGCAACTTATTGCGCATTTCCTCCAGGATGGTTTCGTAGTGCGCTCGCTGTGCCTCCAGCTCATCTTCCCCGGGCTTCAAGTCGCAGACCGCATCAAGGATCTGATCCCGAGTCAGGCCAGGTACGCCTGCCAAGTGGTATAGGAATAGCGTGTTCAGAATGCGTTCGGCGCGAGTCCGATTCTGCGGCCGCGCCAACTGCCCGTCCGTGATCCGCTTCAGGGTGTTTTGGGCCGACTCCAACGCCGCCACTTCATCACGGAACCGGCTCCGAATGCTGATGGTCCCGGTCGACGAAGTCGATGGCGTCTCAGCATAGGACATTAGATCGTCAAAGACCCGCCAAAGCGGAACCAGCTCCCTGGCTTCCTCTGCGGCCGCCTTCTGAAGCGCACGGTGCAGGAACCCGATCGTAGAGCGCGTTCCGGTGAGTTGCGCCGAGATGCTGCGCATCACCGAGAGCGCATCCGGCGGAAATGGGAACGCCGCCTCGAAATCTTCCCTAGTGGACTCCTTGACCCATGGCACGAGATTGCGATAACCCTCGAAATATACACTGACCTCCGCGGAGTCCTTGATCTTGCGGGTGCGCTGGACCACGATGTCCCGGAAGCGCTCAGGTTTGTGCTCCAGGATCTCCTGGCTCAACCGGTCCGGGGCGATGATCTTCTGAGGGTTAGTATGTGCCATCTGCGCGGCCACCAGCGTCCACACCGGCTTGCCGTCCACCTTCGCCAGTTTATTGCTCAGTACAAGCAGGCAGTCTTCATCCTCTGCGGTGTTGTGCGAGGACTTCCTCAGATACTCCGACATCTCATCGATAGCAATAAAGATGCCGTCGTAGCCGGCTTCAAGAATGTCTGTCACCATCCGTTGCAGCCGCTCCCCGCGCTCGACCGGTATCCGCGGCTGAAGGTTCTTATACCGATAGAAGGCCAGCAGCAATCGTCCAGCGTCGCGCTGCGAAACCGGATCTTTGAGAGCCTTAAGCAGATCTTCAAACCCATAGGATGGCAAACCCCGCGTCAGCCGCTTGTCGGCCAGAAAAGCGCGCAACTCGTTCTCGAAGATCCTTCTGTGCTCCTTCAGAAAGAGATTGGCCACGTGCTCTTCCGGGTAAACGGCGAGCGGTTTGTTCTCTCGCAAGGCGAACATCTGCTGTGCCTCTTCGAGAATGTAATCCTCCAGGCGCGATTCAGCGGTGCCGCCAACGCCCTCCAGGCTGAACACAATGGGGAAGATCTTGCGCCTCTCGATCTTCTTGCGCCAGAGTGTGTCCACTCGGGCACCCGGACCGGCCTTCTTCTCTTCGTCCTCGCGCCTCTTAAGATGCTCCCAAGCCGGCTCACCTCCGATGGCCAAGATCGCAGTCACCGCCAGCAGGTGAGATTTACCCACCCCGAACTCCGCCTGAAGCCACCACCCCTGCCCCTCGTTCTCGGCGATGCGCTCGAAGATCCGGTTCAGGTAGCTGCGCACCGGGTCGACAAAGAATTCGTCCAGCGTCTCCAGCCGTACCCGGTTTTTCTTCTTCGATTCGCGCCGCTCCCCTTCATTCTCGCCGGCCCAAACGTGCTGGGTCAACGAGTAAACGCTTTGGACCCGCGGCGGAATCTCCAGAATCTCACCCAGCGGCTTGCGTTCTTCGAACAGTGGAAGGCGTCTGGACATCACTCCTCCTCCTCGTCTTCGTGTTCGAATTCCTCCTCAGCTTCTATTGGCGCCCTGGAGCCCCTTCGTTTGCAGTTGGTGTAGTACTCGTCGGCATCATAGCGTTCATCTTCGCTGAGGCTGTGAAGTTGGGCCATCAACCCGCCCCGCTCGTAGATGACCACACCCTCATCCGCCAGGCCGAAGGCCGAGCAGTGCTTGAGCCAGGCCACCAGCGTCTTCGCGTCGGGCATCTTCTCTTTGGGAAACTCCCCTTCGCCACGCAGGAAGGCTACGTACTGCCGGATGCGGCGTACCAAGCCGGTCTGCCGGGACTTGCGCAGCGACTCCGCCTCGGCGCGGTCCGGGGCGCGATACAGCCACTTGTCCCCGTCTTTGCATCGGACGAGGTACTCTTCGAGAAACTCGGCCAAATTGCGCCGCGGGATCTTGCCGGCGGGGCGCCCTTTAAGAAACCGGGTCAGGTAAAAGAACAGGCAGTCGTAAAACTCGATGCCTTTCAGGCGCCCACCCAGTCGGAACCTGCGCGCGGTAACAGGGTCTTCGATGAGATGCTCCCGGATATATCGCTCCACCTCATTCTCGTCGGTATCCAGCGCCGCCAGTCTGGGCCTTTCAAGCGCGATGCGGGCGGCGAACTCCGCGGGCACCCCCATCGAGCGGAAACGCGCAAACCGCTCCAGCGCCGCCCCGGCCTCTTCTTCGTTCTTGATGTCGCTTTGTGAGAGGTTCTCGAACTCCTCCTTCAAGAACCACCGGCCGGACTCAGACTTGAAGGCGATTTCCGCGAGAATTTCATCGAAACGATGCTCAGCCATTTGGCCGCGGGTTAGCAGACGTTTGAGGACCACATCCCAAAGCTTTTCCCGGGTCTGTCCACCACTCAACGACAGGGTTTCGATCAGGATCTCGCGTACCCGGCGCGATACCAGCCCGATCTCCCCCTCCCGGTTGTCCTTCGCTTCGCCGGGCCGGGGCTTACGGCAGTTCAACACCAGGTCGGACTTGACGACCTTCTCGCCTGTGAGCTGATTGCTGCTCTTCTGCTTCGGATCGAGCACGGTGACGGTGTGGATTTCAAAGCCCGTATCGAGCAGCATGTCCTGCACCCGGCGCCAGGTGCTAGGGTCGGTGTCGTGGTAACACAGCGAAAGCCAGCGCCCTGGCTTGAGCGCTCGATAGACATTCGCCAGAACGGTTCTGAGGTCCCGGTCCCAGTCTTCGATCGTCTTGTTTCGGAAGGGATTGACGACGATTTCGTCCTTCAGCCAGTGGCCGTCAAAGCCAAGCCAGGATTCCCAGACGAAGTTCAGCTCGCCGTATTGGACTTTGTGAACGTACGCCGGATCGGTGAAGACGTAGTCAACAGAGTCATTCGGTAGCAGAACCTTCTGTGTCGGCGAGCACTCAACTAAGGTCAAATCGGAAAGAGGGCTCAGGTGTTCGCTGACAGCAATGAACGTCTTCAGCTTCTTGCGTATCAAGTCAAGCGGCTCGTCCTCCCGATTTAGTGGCGGGATGTAATACGTACCAGTCGCTTGCCCCCCACCCCCCTCGCGGTGCCGGCGCATGCGCGATACATTCATACCGGCCATATTGACGAGCGCTGCGCCGAGACGATATTTCGGAAGGATACCCACCACCGCCGCCAGCGCCCACAAGTTGCGGCGGGTGTAGAGGTCGGCAAGCCTATCGACTCCGTAATTCCACAGCGCATCGCGCTGGTACCTGTATCCGCGGATGAACTCGACATCCGGATACCAGTGCGGGATCTCTGCCTTCTCAATCTGCTCGATCTTGGCGAGATCATGCTTGTTCGGCTGGCGCTGGTCACGAGCCGGCTTGCACTTGCCCAGGCACTTATAACTCACAAGTACGGGAATGCTCCCGAATTTCCTCGAGCGCGTAGAGATCAGCCAGTCCTTGTGCGGCTCTCCATGGTGGCGCGCCGTGCAGTCCCGGCAATAGCGGCCTTTCTTGGGTTCCTTCAACTCCGGGCAGTCGTAAAGCGCGACGACCCGATTGCAGTTCGGACACTGGAACCGCTCGGAGTAGACCACATATTCCGTGGTCGCCGGTCCGCCGCAGCGGTCGCAGCGGGTTTCGTAGAGCCACTCGAGTTCTTGTTCGAGATTTCGGATCCTGCGGCCAGTGATCGTTTTCAGCTTCTCTTGCAGCTCAGGCGGATACGGCTCGGTCATCATCCGGTCGTAGGCTTCGCGAAGCTCGTCCGGGTCCACAGGGTGCGTGTAACAGTGCGAGATGAACGCCGCCGCCGGGGAGGCGTCAATCAGCACGCAGGGACGATTCTCCATCATCGCCGCCACGCCGGTCATACCCGACCCGGAGAAGCAGTCGAGTACTAGCCCGGTGCCGCGGGGGTAGTACTTCTCCGGCAGGTAGTGCCGGATATACTCCCGAATGGCCGCCCAATGCTTTTTCGACCAGTAGGTGTGCATGTCGTAAATGGCCTTGGGCGGCTGCGCCTTATCGACCACCAAATCGCGGTCGAAGGCTGGTACGTCGTAGGCGTCGTTATCCGGGTCGTAGGGCGTGGAGTGCTCAGCGATGAAGCGTGGCAGGTCGGGATTCGGCCCGGGGACGAACGGCTTGTAGGCTCTTCAGCCCGGTCTCGTCGCCGCAGGCTCGAACGAAAGCTGTTTGGGAGTGCGTGACATGGCCATTCCCCCTAGTGCACCCCGGCAAAGGCAGAAGGACGCAGAAAGGCCTTGCAACGGGGGCCATGATGCCTGATAATAAAATTAATCCGCTGTTGCGGAGGTGGAAGGCGAAGGCCTTCGGCCCCGAAAGGGGCTTTTCCTTTTAAGGCAGCCATTTGATCCCCCATCCGTCGAGCTTTCTTGAGGGACTGCGATCGTACTTAAGATTCAACAAGATACGCCCAATCTGACCTCCGAAGTTCTCGGGCGGGTCTTGCCCAGCCTGCCGTGCTAGCACCACCTTGAAACTCGGGTGAGCCAGGAGGTCGGCGATTTGGAGCCCGGTGATGTTGTTGGCTTTGGGTTTCACCTTCAACTCAAGACTGGTTAGGGTCTCGCGGAACCGGGCGGAGTCCATGTAATCGGTGCCGTTGCGGCAGATCCGCCTGAAGGACTTTTTCAGGCAGCGGTCCTCTCTGCCTCCCCTCGATTCCGCCATGGCGTCACCGCGTGCCCCGCGGCGCCGAAGCCAGATCACATAGCGTTCCATCAGTACGTGAAGACAGTAATGATAGGGGTCGTACCGCCAAACCTGGTAACGTTCCCGATGCTCAAGCTTGTCGATTACTACAGTGAGCACCGTGTACTCGGTCTCCCGGAGGAAACGCAAGAGCTCTTCGTCGAACCGTTGCCGGACAGAAGGGTCGCGAAGCGCTTCAAATGGTGGGCGGCGATTGACGAGCTCCTTGCGGTGAAAGATCACAGGCTCATCGGGGTGGGACCCAAAGAACTCTTTCTTCATCGCTTCCAATCCGGGGTGGACCGTCTTTTCCACATAGCCTAACTCCAGGATCACTCCGGTCAAGCTCAAGTACCGGTGATTAGGGTCTTCTGAGGCGCCCATGTCAGAGTTCCCCACTTCATCGATGTACAACCGGTACTTCATCTCCGGTTGCTCGCCGTCGGGAAGGTAAACACCCAGCCGGAGTTGAGAAAAAGCAGGGACTCCGGAAACTCGCGGCGTGACTCGGGATCATGATCGAAGATCCACAACCGCCCGTCACGGAAGGCACCGGGCACCAGCAGGCAGACGCGCTTGCCGTTAATCGCTACCTGGCGCAGGAAGGGCAGGGTATTGTTCCCCAGATCGTACGCGTAGAGCAGTTCGAAGTCCGCAACGATCAGGGCGAAGACATCCGGGCGCTCGATGCGGCTGGTGATCAGCTCGCGAAAAGCCTCTGAGAGCAGACGGCACATTTCGTCCTCACGCCCATGTCTGGCCAGACGGTCTGCCTTTCCGCCGAGCCCCTTCTGCTGGATAAACTCAATCAAATCACGGTTCAGAGAGACAAACTCCACCCGCCCGTGCGCATTGTGAAAGCTGCCGCGATCAGTTTCCTCTTTGACGCGCTGTGCGAACGGCCACAACTGCTCGTACGGACCATAAACGACATAAACCTGGCGATCGGTAGCGGACGCCAGAAAAAGCCGCGCAAGCTCTTCAAGGACTTGCTCTTCGGTGAGGATACGCGGCTCGCCGGGCATGGTTAGCGCTTGACCTCCGGTTCCAGATCGAACAGCGGCGCCTGCCTGGGCTGACGGCCGAGATCCGGAAGAAGCTTTTGAAGGCGTTCCGTACCGCTTCCAGCCAGCGTGAATTGATAGTACTGGTCCAAGCGGGCGATCTTGCTGACGTGCCCACTGCGCGCCGCTTGCTGAAGCAGCTCTTCGATGCAATCGACCGGCCAAAGCATGGCCCGACGCAGGGAATGGTTTAGAAAAGACTCAACCGGCACGACGGCGGGCTCAGGATACAGCGCCGCCAACACATAGAGGAAGACCTCGAGTGGCGGCGGAGACCAGAGTGCACGGTACCAGGCCGTTCGGGGGCGAGAGACCTTGCCGCACTGCTTCATAGTGGTCAGCGAGTCTTTGGCGACCTTCTCTGTGCTGCGACCGGGAATCCGAGCGGCCAGGAACTGCTTCAGGCTTTCTCGCGAACCACCCTCCTCAGGGAGTTCCGCCAGCCAGTGAGTGGCGATTTCCGCAAAAAGGGGGTAGACGCGGAGCAGTTCGAAATAAAGGATCTCGCGGCTGATCCGTGAGTCGCCAAACTGTGCGACAGCCGCCGCCAGTGGCACGTTCATCGAGCGGCCGTCAGAAAAACGCTGCCGCAAGTATCCGGCGATACGTTTCCGTCCCTTCAGGCTGTTTTGCGGGACGTGGTTGATCACATAGCGCTGGAAGTCCGCGGGATGGGGATACTTCAGCGCAGCTGGTAGGCACCGCAGGCTTTCCACGACCAAAGGGTGATTGAAATAACTGCGCCTGCTCTTATTGCCGCTTTCCTGCATCAACAGAACACCTCGGCAAATGCTTCCTCAGCTTTCTGGACGAACACGAGCCGAAGTCCGCGGTAGACGTCGGGCGGAAACTCGCTCACCTCCCGTTCATTCTCCTTCGGTAAGACGACCACACGGCAACCGGCATCCCGAGCGGCAGCGATCTTCTGTGCCAGCCCGCCGACGCCAAGAATGTTGCCATGCAGCGTGATCTCGCCCGTAATGGCTACGTCGTTGCGAACCTTGCGGCGGGTGAGCGCCGAGATGATCCCTATGGCAAAGGCCAGTCCAGCCGAAGGGCCCTCTTTAGGCACTCCGCCCTGCAAGGCAAGTACGCTCAGGTCGTAGCCATCCCGCAACTCCGATACGATCTCGAGCGACCGGCGGCGGTGGTTGACATACTCGAAGGCCGCCTTCACGGATTCCTTCATCGCCTTACCCATCGAGCCGAGTCGGTTCAGGGCGCCGTGTCCTTTCTGAGCGAGCACCTCGATCAGCAGAATGGTTCCCGCCGCTTCGCCCGCCACGGCTAAGCTCACCACCACCCCCACTTGGGGAGACTCGGGAATGCGTAAGGCACGACGGCGGCTCCGTTCGGGTGGGGCGACCGGTTGGCGTCTTGCGCCAATCTCGAATTCGATCGTGTACTGGGGATATTCGCCCGGCGCCATGACGGAAAGCTGGTCTTTCACCCGCTGGCGCGCTTCAACGGCGTAGGAAACATAATCGGCAAGTTCCTCGTCGGTGGCGCTGCCGTCAGGATGAAGCAGCTTCATCAACCCGCGCACCATGCGGTAGATGGCTTCGGCGTCGCGCCCCTTGGCATGGTAAAGCCGGTAGCGAGTTGCCGGATCGATGGGCAGGAGCGTATTGCGTAAGAGGTGCAGCAGTTCCGCGAAATAGTCGAGCGTAAATCCGTACCCTTCGGCGAAGCTCTGATCCGTCAGCTTGGGGATCTCCCAGCCGGGTAGAAAACCGTGGATCCTTTCGAACAGTGCAGTGTCGACCATCTCTTCAGGCAGAGGCTCGAGAAGATGTTCGTACTTGGGATGGGGCAGGGTGCCTAGGACGTCGATGTTGCCGACGAAGACGATCGACGCTTCTCCCTTCACTTGGTATCGACCTAGGCTGAAATTGCCGTACTCCATGTAATCCTTCAAGATGGAGACGGTGGCGGTGGGGTCCTTGAACTCGGTGTGGGCAATCTCGTCAAAAACAAGTGTGTCGAATTGCGCAACCAAGCCGGGCTTACCGGTGCCGGCATGGACAAAGAGCGCCGCCGGGCTGGCTCGTCCCCCGGAGAGCATATAAGTGTAATAGGACAGGTTCTTATAACCGTAGCTCTTGCCGGTCTCCCGCGGTCCCAGTTCAATCAGATGAACCATTCGCTCCGCCATAGGGACTAGGCGCAGCAGGATGAGGAGCTTTTGCCGCCAGTTATAGGCGGCGGGATTGAGACCCACAGTGTTCAGCAACAGCTCCACCCACTCGTCTCTCGTAAACCGCGAGCGCGTTTGCTGAAACTCTTTGATGTCGATTCTTCCGTGCTGAAAGGGCGTAAAATCGGTGAGGACGAGCGGCGTCACCTTCGACTTCCAGACCTGCTGTTCATCGTAGGAAAGCTCCGCAATGCCCCACATTCCTCCCATCAGGCGAGGGTACTTATTAATCAGGCCTTCACTGACGTGGATATAGCGCTCGTTAAGAGCGGCCAAAGATGCCCAATACTTGTCTTCGCTGGTTTCCAGCCGGACTTCTACACGGCCGATGAGCTCGAGCCTGCGCTTTTGCTTCAGTTGGTGCAGAAGGCGAGGAGCATCTGCCGGGGAGGCGTAGCTCTTGGCAAGCTTACGTCGGACCTCGGCAGTTTCCGCGTCAAAATCAACGCCCGGGCAGAATTGGTTGATCAGGTATTCGATCACGTAGCGGGGAAATTCCTTGAGGTCCGATAAACGAGTTCTCTTCTTTTCCACGGCCAAACGGCCGAAGGCTGCAATCACTTTTTCTTGGAAGGCTGCCTCAGCCATCGCCCCACAACTTCTTCAGTTTCAGTTTGACCTCGTCCTCCGGCACGGGTGCCGGGGCGACATCCACGTCCAACGGTGCTTGCCCGACCAGATGCTCCCCCAGCCAGGCCTGGATCCTTAACTGTCGCCGCCCTGGTGATGACGGGAGGTACTTGAGGGTGTGGAGTCGGGGTGTGGTCTCGGCACCGGCCAGAAGGAGTGGTTCGACATCGGGGCAGTCTGCAGCTAGGCGAACTGGAGAGGCCAGCCGTCCGTCCGCGGAGACGCTGACCTGAATCAGGGCCGCCTTGCCAACGACCACCTCCTCTCTCAAATTCACACTCAGGCGGATCCGCACCGGCGCCAGGCGGTGTCGTAGGAAAGCAAGCGGCACGACCAGCTCGGCCATGCTGATTCCGCCGTGCCGGTAATTCACGCTGGCTCTCCCAGCCGAGTTGTGAAGGTCTCGGCTCCGGAGGTGAAAGCCAGGACGCGGAAAGACGAAAAAGCCGGGCTTGTCGTGTCCCAAGATTCGTGCCGGAATCTGAAACAGGTGTCTTGCGCGTTGGTCCTCAACCCGAGCAGGGATCCAAGCGCTACGATAGCCCACGGCGGTTGCATCGTCAAGAAAAACGGGGGAGCCACCCTCGCGGCGGTAGTGCCCGTGGTCCGCCGTCACAAAAACGAGTGTCTCTGGCCCGTTCTCTAGGAGTAAAGCGCGGACTTCGCGGACAAACGGTTGCAGTGCTGCGTCCATCGTGTTGCGATCCCAATCCGAACGATGCGAAAGCACGTCGGGGAAGTCAAACACGCCGGCTGAGGTCTTGCCATCGGCTGACCGAACCAAATACCGCATTCCGGTGCGCCTACTCGGAGCTTCCGCGAAATTGGCCGTAATACCGTGGACGCGTCGGAGTGTTTCGGCCAACATCCCCACTTCCTTCGCCCCGGGGCGGAGATCCCCCGGACGCTGGCCGGCAAAGAAGCACGCGCGGGAGATGGCGGTTTCCGAAGGCAGCTCAGCGAGGCCCAGGACTTCCTCCACCTCATAATCCTGCTCGAGGGCAGGCCGGATGAGCCGGCGCCAAATGTCGAGGCGCATGCTGTCGATGACCAGGATGAGCGCCGGTTGGATCTTGCCTTCGGTCGTCCGCCGCCTGGGTCCAATGAAACGCTCATAAAACCATCTGGTTGTGATCGCCTGGGCCGGGACTAGTTCGGAATAGCGAACTTCCAGCAGCCTCCCAAATTCGAAGTCTAGATCATCACGTATGCGACCGGCCCGATTCATCAAGTCGCGGGAGGCGCGAACGTCAGAATTCCAACGTTGCTCAAAGCCCGGGGCAAATGCCCATTCCCGGCGCGCGGGACCTTCGATGTCGACAATCAAACCATTGAGTTCCCCCAACAGCGAATCTATGCGATAAGCCTCCCTCTGGTCGTAAACATCGAAGAAGTGCTGGAGCGTGAGTTCTCGTGGCGGGGTCAACCGAATGTGATCCAGAGCTTGTTTTGCGGCTTGCACGACCTGTTCGAGCGCCCGGGTGGTTTCCCGAAACTGGGGGACCAGCTTAGTAAGGGAGAACTCGTCAGCGTCCCCGCTAACGGTGACGGGGGCGAGTCGGGGAACGGGCGTACTGACCACGAGTTGTTTGAGTTTCGTCGAAAATCGTTCGCGTTCCCAAAACAGCCGAGCACACTCGGGATCGTCCAAACCAAGCCTAGCATGTAAGTGCTGCGAGAACGCCCCCGTGAGGAGGTCTTCGAAGCGCGGGACCTCTTCTGTGATGAACCAGGAAGGGGCTTCGGAGACCTGCATCGCGGGGCAATCCGAATAGCCTGCCAAGGCGGGAGAGAGCAAGGGCAAGAGCTGGCCCGGCTCCTCCAGCTCGGGCGGCTGAGTGTGCTGACTGAAAATGATCAGCGCCACCACTGCCTGACGGGCCGTGTCAGAATTCGGTCCGAATAAATCGCCGAGCGGCCGCGGCAGCAATGCCAGACGCTCACGGATTTCTTCAATCTCACGGTGATTGAAGAACTTGGCAAGATTCCGCCACTTTTCCTGCCCGTGGAATGCAAGTTCAAGGGCCAACATTGGATCAGTAAGGCCCACTAAATCAATCCCGAGGGCGGCGCTGGCCCCGACCAGCAAAAGATCCTGCGAGGTGAGAGCCTTTCCGGAGTCCCGGTAGCTCTTAAACGCCGCAACGAACCCTTCAGGATCCGTCCGGGCTAACTCCTCGTAAGGGTAGATGTTCACCTCCGGCGGCCAGCCAGTGTCTTCGGTCGCGTAAACGAGGAAGTCGCGGATGGTGGGACGGAACCGAGCGTCTTTGTCAACCAGGGGCTTCCAGTCGGGTGCTTTGAGCGGAATCAGATCACTGGGCTTGGCATCTGTCGGCGCCAGATGGGGTTCGCGAAGCCGATAGGACTGGTCAATGAGAACGAGCCTGGCGCTCGTCGGCGACCAGGCTGCCAAGGCCTTACGGAGAGACCAAGCGTTGTCGACAACTACGACCGGCACTTTGCTGAGAGTCAGCTTGGACCTGAGAGACTCAGCTTCACTCTCGGAAATGAGCCGATATGGATCCTCGACCCAGACCAGGCGGCGGTACGTTGCCAGGGCTTCCACGTGCTGGCGTGCCCACTCGGATGGGTACATACCCTATTTCAGGAACATTCTCACTCAATGGGCATACGCAGGCAACAGGGGTCCCACTTCAAACCGCCTGAACCCCGGTGGGATTCTCGCAGCGAGATGAAAAAACTGGGAACCGCGCGGCGGCGCTCCTGTGCGGACGCTCAGGCGGCTTGCGGCGGGAGACGCGGCAACCACCTGCACTAACAGGTCGCTGAAATACGGCCCATGAATTAATCCGAAATGCCCTTCGATTTGTTGGTCGGGGTCTGAAAATTCCAACCGCAGTCTTCTCGCCGCCCGCTGAGGGCGCGACTCAGGCCCGGCGGAACGCCGTTTGCCTTCCCGGGGCGCTCTTCACGCAGTCGCCGCCATCCGGTTCCTCAGCCGCACCAGATCGTAAGCCGCCGCGGCCAGGGTCACCATCCATGGTGATGTCAAGCTGCCTGTGTGAAAACCCGGAGAGTGCGGTTGTTCCATTCTCAATTGATTAGGCCTTTGCACGATCGAGTCGGTCATGCGGCCCACAATGGGCACGTTGGCCAAGGACAGCACGCACCGGGTGCACCGTCGAACCTTCGACAAGCACCCCTTCGATCACGTTCGTCCGCAACTGTCGGCTCCCATCGTGGCCCACCTCGTAGGCCGTCAGCTGGGGACATCAACATCTTGACGCGCTTGCAGCCGGCTGCCCGCCAGCTCGTCACCTCGTCCCGGGACTGACTCCAACCAGATGGATATCTCCGAAGACTGCGAGGCCCTATGATCGACGACAAGGCGACTGCTGCTCCCGAAAGCCCGTCAAGTCCTCGCCTTCGTCAGCCCCACTGCGGGCCGACGCTCCGACCTAGTCTACCGTTATGGGCCGTAGCGGCCTTTTAACGGCCCTGAGAACCCCGGGGACGATGCAGAAGTCTTCCCCGCCTCCGATCGTTTGCCAGAATCTTGCCAAAGGTGTGCCAAAAAGCTCTGGCGGAGCGATCCCGACCCGGATTTCCGGCCTTGTGCTCCGCAAACTGGTTTCCACGGGCGGCGAAGCTGGTCGCAGGCGGCCTTGATAATCCCCGAGTAAGTTAGGTTTTGGCCCGTGGCAGCAGGACCCGATCGACGGTGATGCCCTTGACGTAACTGGCTTGCCCGTTCGACAGTGGAAGTAAGCCGATGCCAGGATCGCCCACAGCTGTGGAATCCGTAGCCCTCGAGGGTGAGCGTGTGGGCAGCGTTGTCGGGAACACGGAACGGGCAGACGCAGCTTGCGGGAAAGCCAGCCGACCGACAGGGTCCCTGGTCTTGTGGTTAGATCCCGCGACGCAGGAGCTGGTCCGCGGCATGGAGCCAGTTCGTCGGTCAATGGCCGAAAAGGAAACCCAAGCGAGTTTGCTTGTTGCTGGGCGTCATCGGCTGGCTGGACAGTGGCGGCAAGAGGAGTCGACGCCGGAAAGTGCGCCAAGCCCGACGCCGGCCAGTTCGTGCCGACCAACGCACGAGGCCGCCGGTTCAAGGGAGCCTCGGACGATCGGCTCGTAAACGCCGCTCACTGAGGCCGTCCTCGTCCCCGGTCGTGGCTGCCCCATCCGAGCAGGCCGCAACGAAGTCCCAGCGCATCCTGACGGGTCTCGCTCGTGCTCGCAGCGCCGCATTCGCACGCCCTCCGGCTCCGGCCCGGACGCCGTCTGGCTGCTTTAGGCCTCCCGGCCCACCGTGGCCAGTTGCAGCACGACGACCTCGGGCGGACAGTTGAACCGCACCGGGAGCATCGAGCAGCCGACGCCGGCGCTGGTGTAACCTTGCATGGCGCCGTGGCGCCACAGACCGGCTGCGTATGCCTTCGGGCAGCGGGCGTTGACCAGCGGCGCCACGCCCCCGGGAAGGCGGATCTGTCCCCAGTGCGTGTGCCCGCACAAGTAGAGGTGGAACCCGGCGCGGGCCGCTTCCTCGTACAGCTCCGGCGAATGGGCCAGCAAAATGCGGAATGCCTCAGGCGCGCCTCCGGCGGCGCGTGCCAGATCGTCGCAGCCGTAGTAATGGGGATCGTCCACTCCCGCCAGCCACACGCCGTCTTCGAGCAGCGTTCCCTCGTTGACCAGAAGCCGGATGCCGATTCCCTCCAGGGCCGCAGCCATATCGGCGCCGTCGTGATTGCCCAGGATTGCGTAAATGCCGAGGCGCGAACGGATCGCACGGACGACCTTTTCCATGCGGGGAACGACGCGCTCCCAGGGCCCCTCGACTTCGAAGCGGTAATCGCCCGTCAACACGCACACATCGCAGGGCAGCAGCGGCAGCCGTTGCGCAAGCACTTCGGCCAGCCCCTCCACGCCGTCAATGTGAAAATCGCTCAAGTGAAGTACCCGGAACGGATTCGACGCAGGCGGCAGCGCCGGACATTGCAGCTGAAGCTTTCGTATGACGGGGCGGCATGCGTTCTCGAGACCTCGGCGGTACAAGCCGGCCGCCCGCAACAGCCACTTCAAAACCGGGGCCAGGGCGCGGTCATGGCGGAGCAGGAAATCGCCGCGGCCGTGTGCGCGCTTTCCCTTGTGGTGCAGGGCTTCGATCGCCCGCCGGCAGGCGAGCCGCTCTTCGAGCTCCCGCAGGCGCTGCTCGCTCGCCGCCACCGCTTTTTCGCAATCGCCCGACACGCCGTTCACAACCGCTTCAACCCAACCTAAAACCCCTTGCGGGACGCTTACAAGTTATTGTCCGCCAAATTGTTGGCCCTTGCCGCATCCTGCCCGGACGCGACCGGCACGGCTGAGGCACGCCCGCAAGCTGCTGCTAGCATATTATCGGCATGAAAAAGGCAGAACTGGCCCGAAAGATCGCCCGGCAGGCCAAGCTCAGCGACGCCGTCGCCGCCGACCAGCTGGACCGTGTGCTCCACCGGATTCTCAAGGAGCTCAAAAAGGGACGCACCGTCCGACTGCCCGGACTCGGCACGCTCACTCCGGGCCGCACGCCGGGGTTCCGCTTCACCCCGCTCAAGGACGCCGGCGGTGCAAAGAAACGTTGAACAGGTCGCCCGGGTACTTGCGGACTGTCTCCGCAAAGGCTACACCGTGGACATTGACGGCCTCGGTGTGTTTCGCCCGGCCTCCGGCGGCTACGAGTTTTACCCCCACACCGCCCCCAAGGTCTTTCTGGCCTACGTCCGAGAGGACCTTGCGCAAGTCGAACGGCTTTATCGCGCGCTGCGGCGCAGGGGCTTCGATCCGTGGCTTGACCGGAAAAAACTGCTCCCGGGTCAGGACTGGCCGCGCGCCATCCAGCGCGCCATCGAGCTGGCGGACTTCTTCGTAGCCTGCTTTTCCACGCGCTCGGTGCGCAAGCGCGGCGAATTTCACTCGGAGCTTCGCTTTGCGCTGGAGTGCGCTCGCCGGCTCCCCCTCGATGAGGTTTATTTCCTTCCCGTCCGCCTGGATGATTGCCCCGTACCCGCGCGGATCGCGCGCGAGATTCAATACGTGGATCTGTTCCCGGACTGGAATACCGGCGTGGCGCGTTTGGTCGCAGCGCTGCACGGGGCGGCGGGACGGCGCCGCAAGGCCGCCTGAGAAGCTGCTGCAACCCTCCTTCTCCGGCGCGGGCTTCCTCGAGCGGTAGCCTCCCGGCCGGCCAACGTCGCCACCCAAGCCGACATCCCTCCTCAGCGCGGCGCTTTCTCCAACCGCAGCCGTCCAAACGCCTCCGGCACGTGATAGCTCGGCGCGCCGGTGGGCCGCCATGCGATGAAGACGCGTTGCGGCGGCGGACCCTGGATGCGGTAAAAATTGATGCGCATCTCCAGCCCCGGCTCGGGCTTGCGGCGGTCTATGGCCGCGAGGGGAATCTTCATCTCCCCGTACCAGATCTTGCGTGCCGGATCCACGCGGGCTTTCACCTGAAAGCCCGAATTCCATCGCCAGCCGCCCTCCGGCTTCGGGTTGTCCCGGTCAATGTCGAGATCCACCCACTCGCCCTGGGGCGAAACCTGAAATTCCTTGTACTGCCGGATGTTGGTAAAGTCCGTGCCGATGAAAACCTCGGCCACGTCCCATTCCCACAGCTTGTTGGTTTCTTCCTTCGTCGTCGGATTCGGCTTCAGATACAACTGCTCATACGGGCAGATGAAAAGGAAATAGAGGTGTCGCTCGGTCCAGCGGGATCGGATCTCGGTGCGGTGCCCCGGAGCCGGCTCCCCGCGCGGACCGCGTTCGGCCAACACGCCCGGGATGTCCTTCCAAGCCGGGCTGTCAGGGTCGGCTGTGAGATCAAAGTCCTCGGCGCTGAAATAGCTGGCAATGACGTCCGGCCGTTGCGCCGAGGCGATCGCGCACAGAAGAATAAGAAACAACCAGATCTTCATTTCCCCTCCAGTATAGGACGGCGACACCGATCCACCCGCCGAACATTCGATCACCGCGGCGGCCGCCAATTGCCTGGTGCGGCCAAGCCTCGGCCGCCGGCTCAGCTCCTCCGGGCGCACAGCATGCCAATACCTCGCCGGCCCGCGCCCGGCCGGCCCGGGATCGAGGTTTAATAGTCGTATGACGCGAGCGGCCTTTGTTTGCTTGATCGCGGCCGCCGGGGGGCTGAGCCAGCCGTTCCGCGATGCGCCGGCGATTCCAGAGTGGGTTGCGGTGGACTCCAACCTCCGCTACGACCAGTATCCGGAGACCGTGCTCGACGTGATGCAGCCCAAAACGGCGGCGGCCGGCCGCCGCCCCGGCGTCATCGTGATTCACGGCGGCGGCTGGGTTCGCGGCTCACGGGAGCAGATGATCAACGGGTTCTGCATCCCCTTCCTCGAGCAAGGCTTCGTGGTGGCCAACGTGGGCTACCGGCTGGCGAAAGTCGCACCTGCTCCTGCCGCCGTGACCGACGTGCTGACGGCCACTCAGTGGTTCCTGCGCAACGCAGGACGGTTCAACGTGGACCGGGACCGCGTCGTCGTCACAGGGGCGTCGGCCGGAGGCCACCTGGCCCTCATGGTGGGCATGACCCCGAAAAGTGCGCGGCTCGGACCGCAGGTCAAGGTCGCCGCGGTTATTAACGTCTACGGGATTACCGACGTCGCCGATCAGATCCAGGGCACCAACCAGCGGCCGTACGCCCTGGAATGGATTCCGGATCAACCCGGGCGTCTGGAGCTGGCACGCCGGCTCTCGCCGCTCAGCTATGTCCGGCGCGATGTGCCCCCGATTCTCACCGTCCACGGGGACGCCGATCAGACGGTCCCCTACGAGCACGGCGTCCGGCTCACCAAAGCGTTGCGGGATGCGGGCGCCGACGCCCAGCTCATCCCTGTACCCCAGGGAGGACACGGTTTCACGAAAGAACAGTGGGAGGCGCTGCTGCCGCAGATCTTTGCGTTTCTCAAGCAGCGCCGGATCCTGTAGCCGCCGGCACCACAAACCTCCGAAGCGCACCCCGGGCCAGGCGCGCATCCGGAGTCTGGAAGCCCTCACCGCGGCCCACGGCGCGGGGTACTTCGCCGCCACCGCCTTGACTGCCTGGCTCGTGTTTGCGAAGCTGGGCGTGGGGCTGCTGTGCAAAGCGTGGATCAACCTCGACCGGATCTGGGCCGCGGCGCGGATCCTCACCGGGGCGGCGACCCCGTTTTTTGAGCGAACTCTTCAGCCACCGGAGGGGCTATGCGACTCTTTGTCATCGAGCGCGATATTCCGCAAGTGGGAACCCTCGAGCGGGAGCAATTGCGCCAGGCCGCTCGGAAGTCCAACGAGGTACTGCGCCAGCTGGGACCGGACATCCAGTGGGTGGAGTCCTACGTCGCCGACCACAAGCTGTTCTGCATCTACCGCGCCGCCGACGAAGCCCTGATCCGCCGGCACGCGGAGTTGAGCGGATTCCCGGCGCACCGCATCACCGAAATCCGCCGCAAAGTGGATCCCACGACCGCCGTCTCAGACTGAGCCGCCCGGCGTTGCACAACACCGTCCGGACTCTCTGATACGATGGCAGCAACCCCCGGGGGCGGCGTGTCCGGCAAAATTCCGGAAACCATCGGGCGCTACCGGCTGCTTTCCCGTCTCGGCGGAGGCGGCATGGGGGAAGTGTATCTGGCGCGCGACAGCCTGCTCGAACGCAACGTCGCTCTCAAGATCCTGGCGCCCGACACCGCGGCGGATCCGGAGCGGATGCGCCGCTTCGAACAGGAGGCCCGGGCCGCCGCGGCCCTGAATCATCCCAACATCGCGCATATCTACGAGGCCGGCGAGGTCTCCGGGCTGCGTTTCCTGGCCATGGAATACGTCGAGGGCCGTACCCTTGCCGAGCAGATCCGCGCCGGCGCGCCGGATCTGACCTCCGTCGTGGACCTCGCTGTTCAGGCGGCCGACGCCGTCGCCGAGGCCCACCGTCACGGGATCACTCACCGCGACCTCAAGCCCTCCAACCTGATGGTGACCCCGCGGGGCCAACTCAAGGTGCTCGATTTCGGCCTCGCCAAGATCGCCGGTCCTCTGCGGGAAAAGGCCATGGCCACGGGCCCGAACGCCCCCACGCGCACCGTGGCCATGCCCATCACGGAATCCGGTGCCGTGGTGGGCACGGTGCACTACATGAGCCCGGAGCAGGCCCTGGGCCGGGAAGTGGATCACCGCAGCGACATCTTCAGCCTCGGCGCCGTGCTCTACGAAATGGCCACCGGCCGGCCGGCCTTTCCCGGCAACACCGCCGCCGCCGTCTTTGACGGCATCCTGAATCACACACCGGCGCCGATGCGCGACATGAATCCGCAAGTGCCGCCCGAGCTCGAACGGGCCGTTTTCAAGGCCTTGGAAAAAGACCCGGACCTGCGCTATCAGACCGCCGCCGATCTGCGGGCCGAGCTGCGCCGCATCCAGCGCGATTCCGGAAGCGTGGCCGCGGTTTCCCGCCCGGCGCGGCGTTCCCGCTTCTGGCTTTGGGGGGCCGTGGCTGTGGCGCTGGTGGTTGCCGCCGTAGTGGTCGCACGCCGCCGCGCGCCGGCCTCTCCCGCCGCGCGGGTTGCCGCGCCGCTCACCAGCTACCCCGGCAACGAAAGTCAGACCAGCTTCTCGCCCGACGGCAATCAGGTCGCTTTCGCCTGGAATGGAGAGACCGAAACCGATTGGGACATCTACGTCAAAGTCGTCGGCGCCGGTACGCCGCTGCGCCTCACGCACAATCCCGCCACCGACTACAGCCCCGCCTGGTCCCCCGACGGAAAACACATCGCCTTCCTGCGCGAATCTGAAAAAGGCTCCGCCTTCCTCATCATCCCCGCCCTCGGCGGATTGGAACAAAAAGTGGCCGACGCGTTTGGAGCCCGTATCGGCCTCAACACTCCCTACGCCGCCTGGATGCCCGGCGGGTCGAGCCTGATCCTGGTCAACAAGGAGCCCGCCGGCGGCCCCATGCGACTCTACCAGCTTTCGCTGGCCGACGGCCGCAATCAGCTTCTCACCGATCCTCCCGCGGGCTGGCTCGGCGACAGCAGTCCTGTAGTCTCTCCGGACGGCAGCCGTCTGGCTTTCGTCCGTACGGCGAGTCTGGCCGTCCAGGACATCTACGTCATGCGATTCGCCGACCGCCGTCCCCGGCGCCTCACCTTCGACAGGCGGCGCATTTTCGGCCTGGCCTGGAGCCCGCTGAGCGGCAAGCTCATCTTTTCTTCGGCGCGAGGCGGAGCCTCGCGTTTGTGGCAGGTGGCGCCCTCCGGAGGAGAACCGGAGCCGCTGGCGGGAGGCATCGGCGAGAATGCCACCTTCCTTGCCGTTTCCCGCCAGGGCACCCGGCTGGCCTACACACGCTCCGTGATTGATACCAACATCTGGCGGTATCCCATCCCCGGCAAGGCTACCGCCGGCGAGAAACCCACACGCCTTCTCGCCTCGACCCGGCATGAACAGGGCCCCAGGTACTCCCCCGACGGACGGCGCATCGCATTCTCCTCCAATCGCTCCGGCACGCAAGAGATCTGGGTGAGCGACCGTGACGGCGTGAACGCCAATCGCCTGACTTCGTTCGCCGGGCCCGCAACCGGAAGCCCGGCCTGGTCGCCGGACGGCCGAAGTCTGGCCTTCGATTCGCGCCCCGGAGGCAACCCCGACATCTACGTCATCTCCGCCGAGGGCGGCCCGCCGCGACGGCTCACGACCGAATCCAGCCAGGACGTGCTTCCCCGATGGTCCCGGGACGGCGCCTTCGTCTATTTCGCATCCAACCGCACCGGCCGTTTCGAAGTTTGGAAAGTCCCCGCCGCCGGCGGCCTTGCCCTCCAGGTGACGCACGAGGGCGGCTTCCACGCGGTGGAATCCGAAGATGGCGGCTACGTCTATTACGCCAAGTCGCCCACGGAACACGGTCTGTGGCGCGTGGAAGCCAGGGGCGGCCGCGAGGAGCCCGTGCTGGCCTCCTTCCGCCGCGGCTTCTGGGGTTACTGGGCCCTCGCCGCCGGCGGCATTTACTTTCTCCACCGCGAGGAAATCGAAGGAGAGGGCGTGCGCTATTTTCTGCGCTTTCTGGATCTAGCCACCCGGCGCGAGCGCCTGGTGATGCCGCTCCCGCGCCGCCCCTTCAACGCCGGGCTCGACATCGCCCCCGACGGCACTCACTTCCTCTACACCCAGGTGGACCAGAGCGACACCGACATCATGCTGGTCGAAAACTTCCGCTGAGAACGGAGGAGTACTCATGGAGTTCAGCGAACTCTGGAAGACGATCCAGGCCAGGATCATCAGCAGCCCCCGCACCCAGCCCGGCGTGGTCGCCATCCCGCGCGACCACGTGGACCGCAATCACGACGGCTCGCTCGATTTCACCTTCCGCAAGGACCAGCATTACTTCAGCGTGGTCGTCAACGAAATGTTTCTCGGCCGAGCTCGCAACTGGTTCTCCACCATCGAGCCCCTGGTCTATGTCGTTACGGAATTCACCTACCAGGGCAAGCGCCACGCGGCCCCCTTCGCAGTCGGCCCCGGCTTACTGAAGGAACGGGGGATTCCCGACAGCGTGGCGAGCGGCACCATCCTTCGCAACACGTGCGCCTGCGGCCCCCATCCCTACCGCGGCGGCGGTCTGACGCTCTCCGTCGTCCTCTGTGCGGCCCAGACCGGCAGCGCCCTCCGGCCTGCCCTCAAGCTGATTGAGAGCACCGCGGCCGCCCTCGGTTTTTCGCCCGCCCTGAGCCCGTATCTCAAAGTGGCCGGGATCCTGATGGACGGCTTCGAGACCCTGTTTGACACCGGCGCCGTCGCACCGCTCGTGGGATTTCGCGACTCCTTCGGGCCCGCCTCCGGAAGTCCTCTCCAGCCGGGTTATTTCGCCCTGATTGACAGCCCCGGCGTGGATCCCCGGCGCCTCTGGGTGCGCCACAACCAGCTCTATGAAGGGGACACGCTCGAGGCCTCCGCCCCGTACCGCGGCGCGGACTTCGTCCTCTACAGCATCGGCTGCCCCGGTGAAGCGCGCGACGACGTCGAAGAGCTCCCCTTTAACGAATTGTGGAAACGCGTGCGGGAAGAGGCCGCCTCCCCGGTGGAGGATCCCAACTACAAGAACGCCAGGCAGCTCATGGTCACTCTGTATCAGTCCATCATCCTCAGTCCCGATCTCACCGAACCGCACGCCGACGCCCTCGCCGAGGAATATGCCGCGCGCATGAAAAAGATCCACGCGGAGGCCGTCAAATATGGGATGATGGCCGGGGAGGAACGGGCGCCCTCCTCAGAGCAGCAACGCGCCGGCCGGGCCCGCAAGCTCTCCTGGGCGCTGCTCGAGGCGAATTAGGCAGCTCATGAAGGCGGCCAAGTACGTGGATTGCACCCTCATCCTGGAAAATGAAAAGACGCTGTCGCTGCAATACTACGACGAGGACGGGACCCGGTGCTCCGAAAAGGGCGAGCTCGGCTCCGACCCCGTCGTCCGCCTCACCGTAAAACGCTTGAACGAGTGGGTCAACTTCGGCCTGAAACAGCAGGAAGCCACCCGCGGAAAGCAAAATCCGGTCACCGTGGATGACTTGCGCGTCATCGGGCTCAACCTCTACCGCATCCTCTTCAGCGACGGGAAAATCCGGGACAAGTTCCACGACGTCTACCGGCGGTTCCAGGCGGCCTACAAAGAGCAGGCCGAGCAGAGCGGCGAAGGCCTCCGGCTGCGCCTGCGGATCGTCTTTGAAAAGGCCGCCGAAAGCCTGGGGCGGTTGCCCTGGGAGTTCCTTTTCGTTCCCGACGAGGATAATCCGGAACGGGGCTTCTTCTTCGCGGGCGAGCGGACCGAACTGATCCTGACCCGCTATGTCCCGGTCTCGGACCTGGTCAAGAAACTCAGCCCTCCTGCGCCGTCCCGGCTGAAAATCCTGGTGGCCGTCTCCGAGCCGAGCGGACTCGGCGCGGTGGACGAATCCGAGTTCCAGCGCCTTCTGGCTCAGATCTGCGAGATCACCCGGGAGGAAATCCCGGTGCTTCGGGGCGCCGACTGCACCTATCAGAGGCTCGGCAAGACGCTGGATGCCTACCGGCCCCACATCTTCCACTACATCGGCCACGGAGAGGAGGGCCGGCTTGCGCTCGTCAAATCGCCCGAAGATCCCGACTATGACGAAGGCGAAGGTGAACGCCCCGTGCGCTGGGTCACCAGTGAGCAGTTCCGGAAGCTGTTCGGAGTCGCGAAACCCCGCCTCGTGTTCCTGCACGCCTGCAAGGGCGCTGCGGCCTCCTCCCAGGACGCCTTTAGCAGTTGCGCGCGCCAGCTGGTCTACGCCGACATCGCGGCCGTGGTCGCCATGCAGTACAGCATCTCCAGTCACGATGCCAACCTGTTCGCCAAGACCTTTTACGAAGAACTCGGCCGGGGCCGCGACGTGGACGAAGCCGTGAAGGCCGGCAGGCTGGCCCTCGGGGGCAAGGTCTGGCCGTTCTGGGAGCATCCCCGCTTCGGCACGCCGGTGGTCTACCTCCAGACCGACAAGCCCATCGTCCTGCCCTTGCCGGAGGAGCAGGAGTCGCGCGAGGCCGCCGCTCGCACGCAGCCCGTGCCCGCCGGGGGATCGCGTGTGGCGGTCCCCGCGCCTGCCGTCGCTGCCTCCCCCCGGCCCGGCTCCAGCGAGGCTGCACCGTGGCCGGGCGGGCAGAAGCCCCAAACCGGGTTCGAAGGATAGCGTTCGATGCGCGCCCCGGTTGACAAGGATCTGGAGGCGGCTTTTCCGGAAGCCTACGCGCGGGCCGCGCGCGCCGGCGCCGAAATGCGCGCTGCCGCCGAAGCCCTGGAGTCGGTTCGGGACGCCCTCCGGGCCGGCGCGGATCTCTTCGATCTCTGGGCTCGGTTCGACGAACAGATCGGCCGTGCCGATCTGGACCGCCTCGTACCCACACTGGTGTGGCTGCGCGGCGAGTTCCAGCGTGCCGGGGTGAGCCGTGCCGCCGCAACGCTCGCCGAGGAATTCTACCGGCATCCGCGCGCCGGGTGGCGCGCCTGGATGCGCCTTTACCTCCGTTCGTTTGATGAGCGCGGCTTTCGCCGCTCCTTCGGCGAGGGGATCGCAACCGGCGCCTTGCGCTGGTCCCCGTCCGCAGACTGGCCCGTCGAACGGATCCGCGACGCGGTCGGCAAGGTCCTCCGCAACCGCTGGGCCGATGCCTACGACTGGTTCCTCTTCCTCTCCGAGCAGGAGGAACTGCCAGGACCCGATCGCGCGGCTGCTTTGTGCGTCGCTGCCGAAGTCCAGATCTACCATTTCGTCCGGCCCGCGCAGGCCAGGCGCCTGCTCGAACGCGCCGCGGAAATCGCACCGGGTGACCCTTCGGTGATCCGGTGCTGGGGCGAGTACTGGCTGCTCGTGGAAGAGCCGGATCGAGCCCGCGAGTGCTTCGAGCGCCTCGTCCGTGAGCGGCCCGGCCTGGCCGACGGCTTCGTGGGCCTCGGTGACTGTGCCGACAAGGCCGGAGACCGCACCGCCGCAGAAAGTTATTACAACCAAGCCGTGACCAATGCTCCGGGCATGCGCGACGGCTACCGCCAGCTGCTCAACTGGCATGGCAAAGAAGAGTGGTTTCGCCACCGGGAGGCGCTGGTGGAGTCGCTCTTCCGCCGCCTGCTGGCCCTGTCGGACCACGAGCCCCATACCTGGGTCGAGCTGGGCTCCGTCTACAAACAGAACCGCCGCTTCGAAGACGCCCGCCGCTGCTTCCAAAGAGCCATCGAGCTGGACCCGGCCTGCTCGCTGGCACAAGTCTGGTTGGCCTATACCTGGCTCGATGAAGCGGCCGAAGCGGGCATTGGCACGCCGCGCGGCGCCGAGCTGCTCGAAGCCGCCCGGAGCCATTTCGCGGAGGCGATCCGGGCCGCGCCGGATGCTTTGGACGGCTACTGGGGTCTCAGCGGCCTCGAGATGACACGGGGCGACTGGGCGGCAGCCCTGCGGTGGTGCGAGCAGGGGCTGGCCTGCCACCCGGATTGGGAGCCAAGCCTGCGCCTGCGCCGGGCGCACATTCTCCGCCACTTAGGGCGCCAAGCCGAAGCGCTCGCCGATATGGAGCGCTCCATCGCCCTCGAGCCCGGCAGCCCCCAAGCCTCCGAAATCCTCAGCGACTTGGCGGGCGATTTTCTCGAAGCGGGCGACAACAATAGCCTCAGCCGCGTACTGGAGGCTGCCCGCGGGCTCCAGGGTAGAGCCGGGGTGGCCGGCTTCGCCAACCGCCTCGGGAACCTGTACTACCGCGTGGGCAACTTTGCCGCAGCCGCCTCCTGCTACCGGCAGGCGATCGA
Organism: Acidobacteriota bacterium; assembly: GCA_037446115.1. Lineage (GTDB taxonomy): Bacteria > Acidobacteriota > Terriglobia > Bryobacterales > Bryobacteraceae > JANWXD01. Next base: position 43,970 of record JBBIJF010000023.1, read on the forward strand.
GGCGACCCCGCAGGACGATGTCCTGCACTCCAATCTGGCGCTCGCCCTCGAGCGGCTCCGCCAGCCCGGCTGCAGGCTGGATGAACTGGGCGAAGCTGTGGCGGCCCTCGGTCGCGCAGCCGAGCTGCGGCCGGACAATGCCGCCTACAAGAGCCGGCGTGCGGATCTCGAAGCCGAGCGCCGCTTCGTCGAACTCTACGGCGAAGCGGCGTTGCAACTGGAGCCGTACGTGACCCCGATCCGCGTGGAAGCCGGCCGGCAGATCCTGCCCGATATCCTCAATGCAGAGCAAGACGCCCTTTCCGAGGCCACCCTGGAGCGTATCGAAGCGCTTCGGGCGGCCATCCGCGAACGCTACGGCCTCACGATCCCGGGCGTCCGCTTCTCCGTGCTGAACCAGGAAGGCTCCGCCGGCAACGACTACGTCATCCGCATTTTCGACCGCTACGAATACGCAGGCGCCGTGGAGCCGGGCGGTCGTTTCCTGCCCGCGCCGCTGCGGCCGGCAGGCATTGAACCTCCGCCCGGGCTGTGGCTCAAGGCCGACGTTACGGCCCAGCCGGAGGGAGAGGTTTGGACGGTGGCCGGCTACGTGCTCGAGCATCTGCGCGCCGTCGTCGAGCATCATCTGGTCCGGTTCGCCGGCCATCAAGAAGTCTCCGAGATGTTGAAGCGCTCCGAATCGGACAGCGCCGCAGAAATTCTCAGCCGGCCCGGCGAACTCACCGCCTTCGTCCGAACGCTGCGCCTGCTGCTCGAACGCAGAATTCCTGTCGCAGATCTCGCGCGGATCGCCGCCGAGTTTGTCCATCTAAGGCAGTCCGGCGCCGCCCCGGAAGCGATCGCCGCGTGGCTCGCTTTACAGTTGGCCCCGCCGGCGACTTCCGGTCCAGCGCCGGTTACGGTTTGATCATGGATGCGCCTGCCCCCAGACTTGCTTTGCGGACTGCTCCTTACGAAGGCCCGGAAATGGCCGCGGCTGTGGACGCGTTCGTACGCGAACTGCCGCCGTTGCTGTTCGCCCGCCGCGGCGTGGTGATCCCCGTCCCGGTCTGGCTCCGGGATGAGAGCGTCTCCTTCGGGATGGGCATGCTCGAGGCGGGCGGTCAGGTCCTCGGCGCCTTCCTCCTCACCCAGGGTCAGGACGCGCTCGTGTTGCTCGAGAAGCATGCCGCCGAGTTCCTCGCCCCGGAAATGGTGGCGTACTTCCTGGTGAAGCTGCGCACTTCCCGGCCCGCGCTCATCAGCGCCGTCGAGCAACGCTTCACTCCTGAGGCTCTCACGGAGGCGTTGCGGGAGCGCCTGGGCCGCGGCGAGTCCGTCCGGGATCTGGTCTCGACGCTGGAAACAATTCTTGCCGAAACTGTTTGAGCCAGTCAGGCCGCTTGGCGCGTGAAAGCCGCCCGCCCGTCCGGCTAGAATTGACCCCATGCAGGAGCCGGCCGAGATCACCCTGAAGGCCCTGGCCCTCGGTCTGTTTCTGGCCCTCGTCTTCGGCGCCGCCAACGCGTATCTCGGCTTGCGCGCCGGCCAGACCGTAGCGGCCACGATCCCCGCCGCCGTGATTGCCGCAACGCTGTTCCGCCTCCCCGGCTTCCGTGGCACGGTCCTGGAACAGAACATCGCTCGCACGGCGGCCTCGGTCGGCGAGGCGCTCGTGGCCGGGGCGATTTTCACGATTCCCGCCTTCGTCATGATCCAGACCGGCGGCGCGGTGCTCTGGAGCAGCCTCCGCGCGCACTACTGGGAGGCCTCTTTGATCCTGCTCGCCGGCGGCCTGCTCGGCGTCTTCTTCATCATCCTGCTGCGGCGCCCCCTGTGCGTGGATGCGGGCCTGCCCTGGCCCGAGAGCGTCGCCAGCGCGGAGATCGTCAAGGCCGGGGAGCGCGCCGGTGCGGCCTCGCGCGACATCTTCGGCGCCATGGGCTACGGCGCCCTGATCCAGCTGCTGAAAAGCGACAAGGGCTTGCAGATTCTCCGCGACTACGGCGAAGGTTTTCTGGCCTTTCCGCGCTCGGTGATCCATCACTTCGACTTTGCCCGCCGGCCGCTGGCCGGCATCGCCCACACGGGCGGCATCGCCTGGGCGACCCCCAGCCTCTCGCCGGCGCTGATGGGCATCGGCTATCTCATCGGGCCGCGTCTGGCCTCCATCAACGTTGCCGGCGGCATCATTGCCTGGTGGCTGCTCATCCCTCTGCTGCTGTTCTTCGACCCGGACCTCCCGACGCGCCTGGGCGGCGCCGCGGGCTGGGATGTGGCCGCCTTCACCGTCTGGTATAACGTGGTGCGTCCGGTCGCCGTGGGCGCCATGTTGGTCGCGGCCTTCTACACGCTTTTCTCGATGCGCCGGTCCATCTCCCGCTCGCTGCGCGGGGCCTTCGCCGCCACGGCCGGCGCCCGCGGCGAGGCAACGCGGGAGCGCACCGAACACGACATCCCGGCGCGATGGATCCTCGTCGGAATCGTCTTCCTCATGCTCCCCGTGACGGCGATCTACTACTACTACACGCGGGGTTGGATGGCGGCTCTGGTCGCCGCCCTCGTCATGGCCGTCACCGGCTTCCTGCTTTCCGCCGTCGGCGGCTATCTGGTCGGGCTCGTGGGCAGCTCCAACCAGCCGGTCTCCGGCCTCACGCTCTCGGCGCTCGTGATCGCCGCGCTCGTGATGCTCGCCCTGGGCGTGCGCGGCGCTCCGGGGATGGCGGCCGTGCTCGGGGTCGCCGCCGTGGTCTGCTGCGCCTGCTGCGTCTCCGGCTCGCTCATCCAGGATCTGAAGGCCGGGCACCTGCTCGGCGGCACGCCGTGGAAAATGCAAGTGGTGGAGATGATCGCGGTCGCCCTGCTGGCCTTCTTCCTGATGGCGCCCATCGTCGTGCTCCACGAAGCCAACCTTCCCACAGGAGGCATCGGCGGCCGCGCTCTGCCGGCTCCCCAGGCCGGCCTGATGGCCCAGCTCACCCGAGGCATCGTCGGCGGCGAGATGGCCTGGGGCCTGCTCGGCATCGGCGCGGCCTTCGGCGCCGCCCTGATCCTGTGCGGCGCCCGCGCGCCGATGTTGATCGCCGTGGGCATGTATCTGCCCTTCGACACTTCCTCGGCCATCTTCGCCGGCGGGCTCATCAGGCTCCTGGCCGATCGCCTGGCCGCCTCGCGAAGCGACGCCGATCGGGCCGCCATCGAACAGCGGGGCACCCTGCTGGCGTCGGGACTGATCGCCGGTGAAGCGATCATGGGCATCGTGCTGGCCGCCTTGTTCCTGGCGGGCGCTCCGTCTCTGACCTCGCTTGTTACCGGTACCGGCGAGCTCGCCCTCTACCGGCACGCCGGCGGCTGGCTTTCCCTTGCCGCCTTTGCCACCCTGGTGTACGTGCTGGTGCGCATTCCTTTGAAAAGACCGCCTGCGCGTACCACCACGCCGTGAAGGCGATCGCGCGGCGGCGCATGCGCCATGTGACCCCAGGTCCCCGGACCGTCCCGCGCCCCGGGGCCGCGCGCGCACGGCCGGAATCCTCCCGATGTTTCCGCTACAGTAAAACGGAATGGCGACGGTAGCCCGAGGCCCGGTCAAAGACCTGTACGACCTCCGCCCGGAAGATGTCCAGCAACCCCCGCGCACGCTCGGAGCGGCGCTGCGGCGCATCGGCCCGGGTATGATCCTGGCCGCCTCCATCGTGGGCTCCGGCGAGCTGATCGCCACCACCACGCTCGGCGCGCAGGTGGGCTACGCCGCGCTCTGGGTCATCCTGCTCAGCTGCCTGATCAAGCCCGCCGTGCAGGCCGAGCTCGGACGCTATACCATCGCCACGGCCGAGACCGGCCTGGAAAGCTTCAATCACCTGCCCGGGCCGCGATGGAAGGTGAGCTGGGTCGTCTGGGCCTGGGCTTTGATGGTCCTGATGACGCTGTTTCAGGTCGGCGCCATGTTCGGCGGCGTCTCCCAGGTCATGCATGAGCTGGTTCCCGCCGTGCCGGTCAACGCCTGGGTTTTCGTTTTCCTGGCCGTCACCCTGGCGCTCCTTCTCGGAGGCGGCTATGAGCGCATCGAGCGCCTGGCCATGGTCAAAGTCGGTCTGTTCACCATGCTGACGTTGCTGGCGGCGCTCTTGCTCCTGCGCATGCCGCAGTACTTTTCCTGGGAGCGCCTCCTCGACGGCCTGAAGTTCCGCGCCCCCGGCGAGGGGCTCGCCACCGCCGTCGCCGTCTTCGGCATCACCGGCGTCGGGGCGACGGAGCTGTTCATGTACCCGTACTGGTGCGTGGAGAAGGGCTATGCGCGCTTCACCGGGCGCCGGGACGGTTCCGCCGCCTGGCGTCTGCGCGCGCAGGGTTGGGTGCGGGTGATGAACGTGGACATCTTTGCGTCTATGCTCATTTACACCATTGCCACCGTGGCCTTCTATCTGCTCGGCGCGGGAGTCCTGCACGGCATGGGGCTCGTGCCGGCCGCAGGCGACATGATCCGCGTGCTCTCGAACATCTACACGCAGACCCTGGGGGAGTGGTCCCTCTGGCTGTTCTATGCCGGCGCCATCGCCACCCTCTACGGCACCATCTTTGCCGCCACCGCCGCTCACTCGCGCGTTTACGCGGACATGTGCCGCCTGATGGGCTTTTTCCCCGCCCGCGACTATGAAACGCGCGTCCGCTACCGGGACCGCTTCATCTGGGCCCTGACCGTGATCCCCGTCATTCTGTATCTGGTCTTCCAGTCGCCGGTCAAAATGGTGGTCGCCGGCGGGGTCGCCCAGGCTCTCATGATTCCCGTCATCGCCGCCGGAGCGCTCTATCTGCGGCATAAGCGGCTTCCCGGCGAAATCCGCCCGCCCTGGTACACGACGGTCGCCCTCTGGATCGCCTCGGCCGTGATTATCTGCCTGATGGGCTATTACGCGGTGATGACGGCCGGATTGTGAATTCGCGCTAGAGCGTGAAGGCCAGCCCTGCGCTGACCTCGAGCTGCCGCAGCCAGCCCCGGGGCTCCGGCCCCGCGAAGAAATCCGGCTTCGGCGTGTGGTACTGCCGCACGTCGAAGCGCATCAGAAACATGGGGCTGACGCGGACCTTGATGCCGCCTCCGTAATTGACGCCGAACTTGGTGACGCCGCCCCCGGTCTGCACCGATGCTCCCGGCGGGACGAAGTTGTTGAAATGCACGCCCCCGGTTGCAAACGGCCGCACGCCCGTGCCCTCCGGCGTCGCATACACCAGAAAGTTGTAAAAACCCTGGTGAATGGCCATCCCCGGCTCGCCGAAGGCCCCCAGATCGAGTTTGGTCCGGTTGTAGGCGTATCCGCCCTCGTGGCCGAAGAAACGGTACGTGTTCAGCGTGAGGCGGAACGCGATCCGGAATCCGTCTCCGAGGTTCACCGGGACGCTCGCGGTGCCGGTATCCACCGTCGTGAGCAGATTGTTACGCAGCAGCGAACCGCCTCCACTTACGCCCGCCTCCAGCGCCTGTCCGAAACAAACCGGGCCGGATGCCAGCGCCGCCGCCATGATCCAACGTCGCATCGTCGTCATTCTTCCATCCTAACAGCCGCCGCCCCCGCCGCGCCGTTTTCGCCAAAATGGAAGACATGAAAGCCGTTCGAATCCACCGCCACGGAGGGCCGGAGGTCCTCACCTACGAAGACGTCGCCGAGCCGCGACCGCGCGCCGACCAGATCCTGCTCCGCGTGCGCGCCTGCGCGCTGAACCACCTGGACCTCTGGGTGCGCAACGGCATTCCGGGCGCGCAGATTCCGCTGCCTCATGTGCTCGGCAGCGATATCGCCGGCGAGGTCGCCGAAGCGGGCGAGTTTTGCGAGCGCATCCGCCCGGGGCAGCGCGTACTGCTTGCGCCCGCCCTCAGCTGCCGCCAGTGCCGGGAGTGCGTTTCCGGCCGCGACAACCGCTGCCCGCGCTATTCCCTGTTCGGTTATCAAATCCCCGGCGGAAACGCCGAATACCTGGCCGCGCCCGAGTATGCGGCGGTTCCCCTCCCTGACAATCTGAGCTTCGAGGAAGCCGCCGCCGCTCCGCTTGTGTTCCTGACGGCGTACCACATGCTGTTCGAGCGGGCGCGCCTGCAGCCCGGCGAGACGGTGCTGGTGGTGGCCGCCTCGAGCGGCGTCGGCTCAGCCGCCGTCCAGCTGGCCAAATGGTCCCGCTGCCGCGTGATCGCCACTGCCGGCGGGGAGGCCAAGCTGGCGAAAGCCAAAGAACTCGGCGCCGACGAAGTGATTGACCACTACCGCCAGGACATTGCCGCCGAAGTCCGGCGCCTCACGGACCGCCGCGGCGTGGACGTCGTCTTCGAACACGTCGGCGCCGCCACCTGGAACCTGAGCCTCCAGTCGCTGGCCCCCGGAGGCCGGCTGGTCACTTGCGGCGCCACCACCGGGCCGGAAGCCCGCCTCGACCTCCGCTTCTTGTTCTATCGCCGGCAGTCCGTGCTGGGCTCCTTCATGGGCACGCTGGGCGAGCTCTACCAAGTGCTGGATCTGGTCTTCCGCAAACAGGTGCGCCCCGTCATTGACAGCGTCTATCCGCTGGCCGAAGTTGCCGCCGCGCACCGGCGCCTGGAAAACAAAGAACAGTTCGGCAAGGTCGTGCTGGCGGTTTGAGGCGGCGCCGCGCTGCCGGAGGCCTTCGGCGCAGACCGCAGCCTGGAGACGCCGCGCCCCAGCCCTCAGCCTACGTCAAAGCCGTGCTGCCGCCGGTGGTGCGGGCCGTCGAAATTCTTGGTGGACTTGAACAGTTCGTGGCGGCCGTCGCCGGCCTCCTCTTTGACGCGCGCCAGCAGCGCCTCGCGCTCCGCGCTCGTCATGGGGCGGAAGTCCCGCGCAATCGCGATGTTCTGCTTGAGCTGCTCCATGCTGATCATGCCCACCACCTGGCTGGCCACCGGCAGGCTCAAACAGTAGCGATAGCACTCCTGGGGCGTCAGGCCCGCCGCCGCCACCAGCCGGCCCTGCGTCCCTCCGCCGCCGAGGCCCTTCATCCCGATGACGCCGACGTTCTTCTTCAGGCATTCCGGCACCACTTCCTTCTGGAAGCTGCGGTAATGCGCGTCCATGACGTTGATGGGCATCTGCGCCGTGTCCCAGTCGAAGGGCTTGGCGAGCATCTTCAGGTGAATGAGCGGATCTTTGTGTCCGGTAAAGCCGATGTAGCGCACTTTGCCCTGCTTGCGCGCCTCGATGGCCGCCTTGATGCCGCCCTTCTCGAAGACCCAGTCGGGATCGTTGTCATAGACGATCTCGTGGAACTGCCACAGGTCCAGGTAGTCCGTGCGCAGGCGCCGCAGGCTGTCTTCCAGATTTTTCATCGAACCGGCGTAGTCTCGCTCGCAGTTCTTGGTCATCAGGAAAACCTGCTTGCGCTTGCCGTCCATGGCCAGGGCTTTGCCCATGACTTCCTCGGCCCGCCCGCCGTGGTAATCCCAGCAGTTGTCAAAGAAGGTCAGGCCCTCGTCAATGGCGGCGTGCATGATGCGGATGGCTTCGTTTTCGTCCTTGACTGCACCGATGTGCCATCCGCCCAGGCACAGGACGGAAACGCGCTGCCCCGTGCGCCCGAGCACGCGCGTCGGCAACCCCGTCGCCGAGGCGCTGCTGGTCTGGGCGATGACCTGCTCGGCAAGCGCCGCCACCGACAGCGCTGCGACGCCCTGCTTGAAAAAGTCCCGGCGCGATACCGGCTCGCTGCTCATCGCGTACCCCTCCTTCGAGCTACCATTGTACAAATCTGTTCGAAAAATCCGGGCTAGTTGCGCAAATACCGCGCAGCGAACTCGAGAAACACCGGCCAGTTCGGCCCCATGAAGTGCCCGCCGCTGTGCTGCCGAAAGCCCAGATCGCCTTCGACAAGCGCCGTCCCGATGGGCGGAAACTCCGTGGTGCCCAGGTCCTTTTTCCCGAGCAGGCGGTAGACCGGGCCCGCGGCCACCGCCGCCAGAAACATCCCCTTGGGATCCACCCAGCCGTCGCCGTTCACCGCCCCCGCCCCGAGGAACACCGGACGCGGCGCGCACAGTGCGATCAGCTCGTGAGAGTCCACGGGCAGATCGTTCCAGCTAAGCGGCCCGGCGTATTTCAGGTAGTTGCCGGCCATCCAGTGATACTCTCCGGGACCGGCGACGTTCTCGACCAGCTCTCCGAAGTTGCGCCGGTGCAGTTTGGCGCCTGCCGCTCCCGAGGAACTGACGAACGCAACGGCGAAGCGCGGGTCGAAGGCCATCGCCACCAGCGCCGCCTTCCCGTACCGCGAGTGGCCCGCGATGCCCACGCGCCGCTCGTCAATGTCCTTGTCGGCGGCAAAGTAATCGAGAGCGCGGCTGGCGCCCCAGGCCCAGGCCCGCAGTGCGCCCCAGTCGTCCAGTTTGCGCGGCCGGCCCTGGTTTACGAGCCCGATGATCCCCCTGGTCAGCCCGGCTCCGTTGTCGGCTTGAATGCTCGTGGCCACCAGGGTCACCGCCGCCCACCCCTTGGCCAGAACCAGTTCGCGCCAGTCCGGCCCGGGCGGCGCCGGAAACCGTGGCGCCCCTGCCGGAGGGCGCGGCAGCGTCCCGAAGCCGAACTGCAGGATGGCGGCTACGGGAAACCGCGCCTTCTCGGGCAGAACCACCGTCATCTGGATCTCCACCGTGATCAGCGGATAGGCCGAGTTGTCCGCGACTCCGGTGAGCCGTTTGATGACCGCCGGAATCGCCCCGACCTTCTCGCGCGCGATGCTCGTGACTTTCCAGCTCACCTTGGGCGTGTTCTTCGGAACCCGGCCGTAGACTTCCCGCTCGAAGTCCTCGACGATTTCCGGCCGCCGCATGCGCCACCACTCCCGGGCGGTCCTTACCGGCCGGCCGTTTTTCAGCCGCAGCGGATCCGGCAGCACAGGGTAGGGACTGGCCTTCGATTCGTCGTAGTTGACGGCGTTCGGTGCGTTCGGATCGCGCGGGTTGGCGCCGGGCCGCAGGGCCGTAATGCCGAGCAGCTTCAGCATGCGCTGATGGTCCTCCTGCGCGGTGAGCTCCACCGGGGGTTTCAGGTCGGAAAACGCAAGCGCCACACCCCCGGCAAGCGCAACAACCGACCACATCAGCAAAACGCGCCCTCCGGCCCTGCCTGTCCCGTACGAGAGCTTCCGCATCTTACAATCCATGCCTGCGCAGATATTCGTCCAGTTCCCGGTATTCTCCCCTCTTTTGGAGCGCCGGATCAACTTCCCGGATCTGATGCAAAGCCTTCCGAAGGTCTGGATCCGGTCAAGCGTAGTTTCGGTCAACCGTCGCCGCCACCAGCCGCAGAGTGGCTTCCGGCTCCGAGCGCAGAATCTGAACTTCGGAAACGTGAGGACCGCCAGTGCCCCAGGCATCGTCCGCACCCCTGGGATGCCGGATTTTAGCACCGTCCGCTGGCGAAGCCCGCAGGACCGTCTCCTGAAACTCGAATCACCCCGCCCGGCTTTTCCTAACTCCCGCAACTACACTCGGCTCCTCAGCTTGAGCCTTCGTCGCCGCCCAAATCGAGCTACAATCCCCATGGGAACCGATCGCTCCCAACGGTGGGCTTCCGCGAACCTCCGGTCGGCGCCGGGTTTTCCAGGAACCGGTGCGGCCGCCCGGTGAGCTAGCACCACGGGCGGCGCTGTCAACGACCAGCTCGCTGGCGGGATTTTGCACAAACGAACCCACCCGGCCGCCGGCACCGCACCGGTCCGCTGCGGCAAATTTTGCACAAACGAACCCACCGCTCGCGGGACTCTCGCCGGCCGGAGGAGGTGATCCACCGGGCCAAACCGTTTTTGCACAAACGAACCCAAAGGAGCAACTGACCACTGATCAAGTAATTACAAGCATCGGTCGGGCGCCCCGCACCGCGAGCGCCTCAACCTCGCTTCCCCGCCCCGCTTCCGGCGGGCCTGCTCCGGTTGACACGCCCGTGCTTGCCAGACTACCGTAATGCCATGCTGCGTCGAGGAAAATGGACCCGCAGGGAATGGCTCGAATCACTGGCAGGCCTGAGTGCGTCTTCTCTGGCACTCCAGGCGCAGGTGGTCTCGAAAGCCGAACCGAACCCTCTCGCCATGCCCGGACCCTACCGGGGCCGCGTGGTGGCCGTCGAACACCCCGGTTCGATCCTTAAAGGCGTCTTTCAGGCCCAGCCGACTAATACTGCTGGGGCACAAACGAAACATTTGTGGTAGAGTCATTGTGTGCGAACCGCCCCTTCGGGGCCCAGCCCGCACTCTGCCTTCGGAAACACCGCCTCCCTCTGGGTCAGCACCATCTCCCGGAACAGCTTCCAGGTCCTGGAACCGAACACCCTGAGCGTGGTTGGGTCACCATGTCCCTGGATAGGAAATAACGATTTGGGACTTCACACCTGAGGGGGAGGGGGCTAGACCGCGGTGGTTCGCAACTCCAAAATGGAAATTCCGGTTGACACGCCGGACGAGCATACTTCCGCCCTGAACCAAAGCGGAAAATGGAAACTCCCGTTCCCATGCACCGCAAAATCGTCCTCAGCCTGTTCCTGATAGCTCTTGCCTCGCGGCTGTACCCACTGTTGACATCTACCTATGTCTGGGACGAAGAAAGGGAATGGATTGTTGTTGCAGAGAGGATATCTTTTCATCCGGGAAATTTGTATTTGCCGATCCACGAGGGACATCATCCCTCTCTTCCGGCCTACTTTATTAAGGCAGGTAGCACGTTGTTCGGCAAGAATGTTCTTGGTTACCGGTTTTTCAGCTTGGCAGCCGGCATGTTGACACTGCTCGTCCTTTGGCGTCTGGCGGCGCGATGGGCCGGTCCGGCGGCCGCAATGTGGACCTTAGCGTTGCTTGTGCTCAATGAGTACCACATCGGCGTCTCGATCTTAGCTGTCGAAAAAAGCCTCCAGCATTTGTTCGCTGCCCTTTCTCTTTATGGGTTCTATCGGTATCTGGCCGGTGAAAATGTAAAGTGTCTCTACTTATCGGCAGTGACCGCGGGGCTGGCCTGCCTGTGTAACGAGTGCTCCGTGTTGCTGCTGGCGGCGTACGGCTTGGCTCTGTTCTGGTCGCGCGGCTGGAGTTGGTTGCGGCGAAGGGACAGCTACCTCGCGCTGGGGATTTTCGTTCTCACGATCTCGCCGGACGTCTATGCGAACCTGCGATGGTCCGGAAGCGATCTGGGCGCGAATTATGTGGACCATCTTTCCCGAATCGGGGGCGTGGGCTTCAACCGCCACCATATGCTTTTCTTCGGCAGAGATGCGGTCGCGTTTGTTTATGATGTGCTTGGGAGGAAGCTTCACGACCAGGCGCCGGAGTATCCAGCGATGAACTGTTTGTTCGGCGCGCTGCTGCTCGCTGCTGTCGGCGCCTCGCTGTGGGGGTTCCGCCGGCTCGACGTGGCCGGAAAGCTTTTCTTGTCGCTGTTTGGGGTGGTGCTGGTTTTCTTCTCTTCGGTGCGCCCGGCCGCGACCCGACGGGGCCTGGACCCGGTGGTATGGCTCTGGGTTGATTTGACGCTGCCGGCCGCGGTGCTGCTGAGCGCTCCGGTGCTATCCCGCCAAGGCGGGTGGCGTCGGACCGCGGTGCTGGCGGCAGCGGGGTTGGTGGTCCTGTATGCTGGATTCTCGGTTTGGGGCCGCGGGCTCGGTTTTCCGTCGGCCTCCGCGGCCGCCGTTCCTGAGGTGCTGTGGCCTGCGGACGGCCGCAGTGAAGAAGTACGGGTTTTCTTTAACGTCTGCGCGGTGTGCAAGCCTGCCTCCGACGTGAAACTAATGGACGTACTGGTCAACGAGGGCCCTGGGCGGGCGGACATCGAAGGCGCGGATCTAGGGACGGACGACCGGAGTTTTCGCCTACGGGCGGCATTTGCCGGCGGCAAACCTCGGGTCTACACGGCCGTCTACCGCGTCCCCGATTACTTTGGCATTGAGCGTACCGTCCAAGCCCAAATCTTTGCTCCGACGCGCTTCGACCGGCCGAGGCCACCCCGATTTTGGACACCAACGCCGGATCGGTGACAGTCGCTCGCGAAGCAGCGGGCTATACTGATGAATCCCGATCAAGTTGCCCATCCTGCGCCCGTCCACAACGACTGCATGGTCGTTAAGTGGAGCTTGGCGACGGTGGCCGCCCCTCCACTGGAAAGTCATTGTGGCTGACAATTGCTCCATGAAGGCACCCGGGACCTCCTCGCTGAGACGGCGGAAGGTGGCCCCAGCCTATCCCTACGCCAAGCGCAAAGCTTGCTTGCGCATGGGTTGCCGCTCGGCTTCGAAGAGGCCACCCACAGCAGGTGTATCGTTAGACTGACCGTGGCCACGCTCATCAGAAAACCTGCCGCCCCACGGCGTAGTAGTAGCGTCCGTACACGGTGGCCATTGCACTGCTCGTGGCGAGCAGCAGCCGTATCCCGCCCACGTGCTTGCGTTCTCGGAGTGCCAGCGGCATGGCGAATGCGGCCGAGTAAGCCTCTGGGCGGATCCGAGACGCCCTCCCTAGGTGGGAACCGGTGCGGCCGCCCGGTGAGCTAGCACCACGGGCGGCGCTGTCAACGACCAGCTCGCTGGCGGGATTTTGCACAAACGAACCCACCCGGCCGCCGGCACCGCACCGGTCCGCTGCGGCAAATTTTGCACAAACGAACCCACCGCTCGCGGGACTCTCGCCGGCCGGAGGAGGTGATCCACCGGGCCAAACCGTTTTTGCACAAACGAACCCAAAGGAGCAACTGACCACTGATCAAGTAATTACAAGCATCGGTCGGGCGCCCCGCACCGCGAGCGCCTCAACCTCGCTTCCCCGCCCCGCTTCCGGCGGGCCTGCTCCGGTTGACACGCCCGTGCTTGCCAGACTACCGTAATGCCATGCTGCGTCGAGGAAAATGGACCCGCAGGGAATGGCTCGAATCACTGGCAGGCCTGAGTGCGTCTTCTCTGGCACTCCAGGCGCAGGTGGTCTCGAAAGCCGAACCGAACCCTCTCGCCATGCCCGGACCCTACCGGGGCCGCGTGGTGGCCGTCGAACACCCCGGTTCGATCCTTAAAGGCGTCTTTCAGGCCCAGCCGATTAACCAGATGATGCAAAAGGGCATGATGGAGCTGACCGGGGCTCCGGATGCTCCCTCCGCCTGGCGGCGTTTCTTCGAGCCCGGCGACGTCGTGGGCATCAAGCTGAACCCGGTCGGCATGCCCCACGTCATCTCCTGCGCCGAAGTGGTGCGGGAAATCATACGGGGACTGGAATCGGCCGGCGTCCGCCGCCGCGACATCGTGGTCTACGATCGTTACCGCGACCAGTTCTTCCAGGCCGGCTTCGACAAGTGGCTTCCCGAAGGGGTGCGCACCTCCTACGCCGCCCCGCAGTACGACGAGGTCCAGCAGGCCATCGAAGGCTACGACCCGGACCATTACATGGACATGGCTCTGACTCTGCCCGGGCAGGACATCGGCAACGCCACGGCCCGGCGTTCCTACGCCGCCCGCTTCATCACACAAGAGGTCAACAAGCTCGTCAACCTGGCCTTGCTCAAAGATCACCAGTCGGCGGGCGTGACCCTGGCGCTCAAGAACCTCTCTCACGGCCTGGTCAATAACGTCTTCCGCAGCCATTCCACCGGCACGCTCAATGCCTGCGGCGCGTTCATCCCCGCTGCCGTTTCCATCCCTGTCATCCGTAACAAGACCGTGCTCCACATCCTGGACGGCATCAAGGGCGTCTTTCACGGCGGGCCCTTCGCCCGGCCTCAGTTTGTGTGGGAACACAAGACCATGTACTTTGCCACCGATCCGGTCGCGCTCGACCGCGTCTGCTGGAAGGTGATTGACGCCAGGCGCGTTGCCGCGGGCCTGAAGCCCGTCGCCGAAGCCCTGCCGGATCAGTTCAGCACCTTCCTGCGCCGCCAGCCGGAGCACGTCGAAATCGCCGGCGCCATCGGTCTCGGCGAATGGGACGAAAAAAAGATTGACCTGCGCCGGTTCCGTCTGGCCGCGTGACCTACTACGAGGAACTGGGACTGACGCCGCAGGCCTCTGCCGAGGAGATCCGCGAGGCCTACCGCACGCTCGCCCGGCTGTTACACCCCGATCAGTATCAGGACGAGAAGCTCAAGCGGGCCGCCGAGGGCCAGATGAAGCGCCTCAATCTGATCTACGCCGAACTCTCCGATCCCGAGAGGCGCAGGCGCTACGACCAGAGCCTCTCAAACCTGGCGGCCTGCGGCTGGCGAGGCCGCATCGCCCCGCGCGCCGCGCATCTGGCGGTGGCGGCCGCGCTGGGCGCGGGCGTCGTTGCCGGCTGGCTGGCGCGGGCGCTCTCTGGCGGGAGCCCGCCCGTAACGCCCGCCGCGCGTCCTGGCGTGACCGCCCCGGCTCCTGCGCCCGCCCCGCTTCAGGTCAAGACCGCCCCCGGGCTCGCCGCCCGCCGCCGCGGAGCCGCGCCGCCTTCCTCCGCAAGTAGCGGAGCCGAAGACGCCGCCCGAGTGCCCATGCCCCAGTCCCTCGATCCCGACTTGCCTGCCTTGGCTTCCCTGGCCCCGCCGCCTGTGGAGTCCGCCGGAATTGCGGCTGCTGCCATCGAACCGCCAGGGGAGCGCCCGCGCTTCTCCGGGCGCTGGCTCTACGCGCATCCCCAGACCCGGGCCGGCTCCTCTTGGCTCTACCCGCCTGAGTACATCGAGCTGGTCATCGTGGAACGATACGGGCGATTGCAGGGTTCCTATCGCGCCCGCTACCGCGTCCTGGATCGCGCCGTCTCACCCTACGTCGCCTTCCAGTTCGAGGGTGAAGCGCCGGCCTCGGAGGCGGCCCAGTTTCCCTGGACCGGACCGCCAGGAGCGCACGGCACCGTACGCCTCTATCTGCGTTCGCAAAACACCCTGGAGGTCGCTTGGTCCGTCCTAGAACCGGGCGGGCAACCGGCGCTCGTTTCCGGCACGGCGCTGCTCACCCGCCTCCGCGAACCCTGAATCCGTCGCCGCGCTGCGACATAATGGAAGGAAAACCTTTCCCGGAAGGAGACCGCAACATTGGCAGTTCAGACACGAGATCGCAATCTGGTGGCGACTCTTCAGGATCTGGCCGTACGCCTGCGCATTCATTCCATACGCTCCACCACCGCAGCGGGCAGCGGCCACCCCACAAGCTGCGCCTCGGCGGCGGAGATCGTTTCGGCGCTGTTTTTCTCCGTCATGCGCTATGATCCCAAGAACCCGCGAAACCCCAACAACGACGTCTTCATCCTTTCAAAAGGACATGCTGCGCCGGTGCTGTACGCAGCCTGGGCGGAAGCCGGCTTCCTGAGCCCCGACGAGCTGCTGACGCTGCGCCGGATTGACTCGGATCTCGAAGGCCATCCCACTCCGCGGCTGCCCTTTGTGGACGTGGCGACCGGCTCGCTCGGCCAGGGACTTTCCGCCGGCGTCGGCATGGCCATTGGCGCCAAGTATCTGGACCACTCCGGGCAGCGGATCTACGTGCTGCTCGGGGACGGCGAAGCCGCCGAGGGCGCCGTTTGGGAAGCGGCCGAAGTGGCGGCTTACTACAAACTGGACAACCTCTGCGCCACCGTGGACGTCAACCGCCTCGGCCAGAGCCAGCCCACCATGATGCAGCACGATTTGGACGCCTACCGCGCCCGCTGGTCGGCCTTCGGCTGGCACGCTCTGGTGGTGGACGGGCACGATCTGGACGCGCTGCTCGATGCCTACGAGGAGGCTGCCGCCACCACGGGCCGCCCCACGGTGATTCTGGCGCGCACGCTCAAGGGCAAGGGCATCCCGGCTGCGGAAAACAAAGACGGCTATCATGGCAAAGCCCTTCCGGCAAAGGACGCCGAAGAGACGATTCGCGAGCTCGAAGGTCGGCTCAACGGACGCGCACCCGCATGGACGCCGCGCCTTCCGGAAAACGCCCCCGCGCCAGTGATCACGCCGGGCCGGCTGCCTTCGCCGCCCTACAGCGCCGGCAAGGATCAGGTGGCCACGCGCGAAGCCTTCGGCAAGGCTCTGGCGGCTCTGGGGCGCACGGATCCCCGGGTCGTGGTTCTCGACGGCGACGTCAAGAATTCTACCTTCACCGAAGAGTTCGAAAAGGCCTTTCCCGGCCGCTTCTATCAGATGTTCATCGCCGAGCAGAACATGATCGGCGCCGCCATGGGGCTGGCCGCGCGCGGCAAGATCCCGTTTGCCGCCAGCTTCGCCTGCTTTCTGTCCCGCGCCGCCGATTTCATCCGCATGGCCGCCATCAGCAACTCCAACTTCAAGCTCTGCGGCAGCCACGTGGGCGTCTCGATCGGCGAGGACGGGCCCTCGCAGATGGGACTCGAAGACCTGGCCATGTTCTGCGCCGAGCCGAACTTCACCGTCCTCTATCCGAGCGACGGCGTAAGCACGTGGCGCGCCGTGGAGCTGGCGGCGCACATCCAGGGGCCCGTCTACATCCGCACCACCCGGCCCAAGACTCCGGTAATTTACAGCCCGGAGGAGACGTTCGAAATCGGAAAATGCAAAGTCGTCCGCAGCAGCCCCGAGGATCGCATCACCATCGTCGCCGCCGGCGTGACCCTCTTCGAGGCGCTCAAGGCGCATGAGGAACTGCAAAAACAAGGCATTCCGGTCCGTGTGATTGATCTGTTCAGTGTGCAGCCGGTGGACCGCGAGACGCTGATCGGCGCCGCACGCCAGACCGGAGGCCGGCTCATAACGGTCGAAGACCACTACCTCCACGGCGGACTGGGTGATGCCGTGCTGTCGGCCCTGGCGCAAGAGCGCGTCGCGGTCTGGAAGATGGCCGTGCGCGAGATTCCGCGCAGCGGCGCTCCGGAAGAACTCCTGGACCGCTACGGCATCTCCGCGCGCCACATCGTCGCCCAGGTGCACGCCGCCCTGGCGTCCTGAACCCGGACGGCGATTTCTCCGGCGCAGGGGAAACAACCCGGGTCGGCCGCGATCGCAGGATCCGCCGGAAGGCTCGCCGTTCAACGCTTGTAGTGCCGAGCCAGTTCCGAGGCGTACTCCCGGCCCAGTTCCGGAGCCTGCCGCGAAAGCCACTCGCTGAGCCGCGTTCCGGCCGTCGGAGCGCCGCCGGATCGGAGCAGGCCCGCCATCAAGGCTCGAATCTCTTCATGCGTCAGCACCACGTCGCCGACCAGCGCCCCGAGAAGCTTGAGGATCCCCCAGGCGGCCAGGGGCGGTGCGTGCAGCAGCCGGGCGGGCCGTCCGATGCGGGCCGCGATCAGCCGCACCAGATCTTCGAAGGCGAACGTCTCCGGGCCCACGGCATCCATCACCACATTCTCCGGCGCCTCTGCAGAGCGCACCGCGAGGGCGGCGAGGTCTTCCACAAAGACGGGCTGCACCGGGTAGCGGCCGTCGCCCGGGATGACGAACAGCGGAAACCGCCGCAGAAACCACGCAATGTTGTTGATCAGGATCCCTTCGAGACCGAAGATGACCGCGGGCCGCAGAATGGCGTAGGAAAGGCCGGAGGACCGGAGGCTCCGCTCCACGGCCGCTTTGCCGCGAAAGTAAGCGAACGGGGACTCTTCCGACGGATTGGTGATGCTGATGTGCACAATCCGCCGCACTCCCGCTTCGCGGCAGGCCTCGAGCAAAATCCGGGTGTTGCGCACCGCGGATTCGTACGTCACCTCGCCGCGCGGAAACCGCACCCAGTATGTGTTGTAGACAACGGAGACGCCGCGCAGCACGCCCGCCAGGTGTGTCTTGTCGAACGCGAGCGGCGCAACTTGAATGCGACCGCCAAAGGGATCCGGGCCGCGGCGCCCGGTCAGCGCCAGCACCGCCCGGCCGGATTCGAGCAACCGCCGGGCGATGTATTTGCCTGTGAACCCGAACGCTCCGGTGACGGCGTCTCGTTCCCTCCCATTCATCCCCGCAGCTCAGCGCAGCACGTCTTCCAGCCGGATCCGGGCCTCGGTTCTGGCGTCACGGTATTTGACGATGACGGGCGTATAAAGCGACAGGCCCCACTCCTTACCGGGGCCCTGCCGCACGGGGCGCGCGCCCGCCACCACCACCGCGTTCTCCGGAATCACGAGCGGTTCCTCGTCGGAGGCGGTGTGGATTTCCCCGCGCACCAAGTCGTAGACCGGGGTCGAGCGCGTCAGGATCACGCCGCTTGCAAGCACCGCCCGGCGCCTGACCACGGTGCCTTCATAGACGCCGCAGTTGCCTCCCACCAGCACTTCGTCCTCGATGATCACCGGCAGGGCGCCCACGGGCTCCAGCACGCCGCCAATCTGCGCACCGGCCGAGATATGGCAGTTCTTTCCGATCTGGGCGCAGCTGCCGATCAAGGCGTGGCTGTCCACCATGGTGCCTTCGTCTACGTAGGCGCCGGTGTTGATGTACATGGGCGGCATGCAGGTGACCCCGCGCGCCACAAAAGCGCCGTCGCGGATGCTCGAGCCGCCGGGCACCAGGCGCACGCCGTTTGCCACGGTGAGCCGCTTCAGGGGATAGGTGGCTTTGTCGAAGAAAGGCAGCCGCGCCGGATGCACCGACATGTCCACTAGCGCGCCCATGCGAAAGCCGAGCAGGATTCCCTTCTTGACCCAGCCGTTGACCCGCCAGCCGCTCCGGGAAGACGGATCCGGCTCGGCGGCGCGGATGCGGCCCTCGTTGAGGGCTTCCTTGAACTGCGCGAACAGGCGGAAGTGCTCCTCGGCGAAGACCTCGGGCTTTGCGTCGAACAGGGCTTCGATTTCAGCTTGCAGCATGGCGAGTGGGAGCCGGGATCAAAGCCAGATCGAGCAGCACCTTTTCGATCCGGGCCTGGCTGGCGGGACTGGGCGGCACCAGCGGGAGGCGCCAGACGGGTTCGATGAGTCCCATCATGGCCAGGGCGGCTTTGACCGGGATGGGATTGGATTCGACGAAGTTGACCTCCATGAGGTCGAAATACTTGCGATGCAACCGGCGCGCCGCGGCGAAGTCGCCTGCCAGGCAGAGCCGGACCAGCTCCGTCATCTGGGCCGGGATTTCGTTGGAGACGACCGAGATCACGCCGCGGCCCCCCAGGGCGATGAGCGGCAGCGTGACGGCATCGTCGCCGGAAAGGACGGCGAAGTCCTCCGGCACCAGATTGAGAATCGCAGCCATCTGCGTGATATTGCCGGAGGCCTCTTTGATGCCCACGATGTTGTCCACGGCGGCCAGACGCTTGACCGTGGCCGGCTCCACGTTGACGCCCGTGCGTCCTTGCACGCTGTAGACCACGATGGGAAGCCGCACCGCCGCGGCGATGGCCTTGTAGTGCTGGTACAGCCCTTCCTGCGTGGGCTTGTTGTAGTACGGCGTCACCGAGAGGATGCCGTCGGCGCCCATGGCTTCCAGTTCTTTGGCCAGTTCGATCACTTCGGCGGTGTTGTAGCCGCCCGCACCGGCCAGCACGGGCACTTTGCCTTTGGCCTCTTCGAGCGTGATCTCGACGACGCGCAGGTGCTCGGCTCGCGAGAGCGTGGGATTCTCGCCCGTGGTGCCGCAGGGAACCAGGAAGTTGACCCCGGCTTCGATCTGGCGCCGGAGCAGCCGCCGCAGCGCCGGCTCGTCGAGCGATCCGTCACGCCGGAACGGCGTGACCATGGCGGTGCCGCATCCTGTGAACATAGGCTCCTCCTTGAAACAGGTGAGCTGCTTTTAAGACCCTTCGTTGCCGAACAAAATCTCGCCGAACTCGTAAAACCCTTTCTTGCCGATGATCCAGCGGGCGGCCTGGAGCGCGCCGCGCGCAAAGCCTTCGCGACTGCGCGCCGTGTGGCGCAGCGTGATGGTGTCGGCCGCCGAGTCAAATCCGATCTCGTGGGTGCCGGGATGGGCGCCGGCGCGGCTGGAGGAAACGTCCACGGGACGCCCGTATCCGGCCTGCCGCATCGCCTCGATCAGCCGGAGCATCGTGCCGGAGGGCGCATCCTTCTTGGCGGCGTGATGGATCTCCCAGCCCCAGGCGCCGTACTCCGGCTGTTTTTGGAGCAGCCGTGCCGCCTCCGAGACGATCCGGAAGAACACGTTCACGCCGATCGAATAGTTGGCGCTCCAGACGAGGCCGATGCCGCTCCGTGCCACGGTCTGGCGCACCTGGTCGCGCCGCTCGAACCAGCCCGTGGTTCCGACCACCAGATTGACGCCGAGGGCGGCGATGCGCTCGATGTTCTCCACCACGGCGGCGGGCACGGAGAACTCCACGGCCACGTCCACATTCCGGAAATTCTCCGGCGTGATCCCTTCGAAACGGGCGTTGTTGAACTCGTCCAGCTTGAGGGCGACTTCGAAGCCGTACTCCGGCGCCAGTTGCTCGATGAGCCGCCCCATGCGGCCGTAGCCCACAATGGCCAGTCGCATTTCAGTCGAACACCGCCGGGTCGAGCCGGCTGAAGAATTCCCGGTGCAGGCGCTCGACGGTCCGCACCAGGTCCGGCTCGGCCACGACGAAGCTCAAGTTTAGCAGGGAGGCGCCCTGGGAGATCATGCGCACGTTGATGTCCTCGATGGCGCGGAAGACGCGGCCCGCCACGCCGGGCGTATAGCGGATGTTGTCGCCGACCAGGCAGACGATGGCCTGCTGCTCTTCCACGTCCGCTTCGGAGAAGCCGCGCAAGTCCTGGCAAATCTCGCGGAGGCGCGCGTTGTTGTCGATCGTGAGGGAGACGCTGACTTCGGAGGTCGAAACCATGTCCACGGCGGTCTCCCAGCGGTCGAAGACCTCGAAGATGCGCCGCAGAAAACCGTGGGCCATCAGCATGCGCGTGGAGCGGATGTTGACCACGGTGATGCCGCGCTTGCAGGCGATGGCTTTGACCACGTTTTCGCAGCGGACCGCCTCCGCCACGATGCGGGTGCCTCCGGCTTCAGGCCTTCGCGAGTTGAGGATCAGCACCGGGATGTTTTTCTCCACGGCAGGCAGCACGGTGGACGGATGCAGCACCTTGGCGCCGAAGTAGGCCAGCTCGGCCGCCTCGGCGAAGGAGATGATCTTGACGCGGCGGCCGCCGGGGAGGATGCGCGGGTCGCAGGTGAGCATGCCGTCCACGTCGGTCCAGATCTGGATCTCCTCGGCCCCGATGCCCGCGCCCACGATGGAGGCGGTAAAGTCCGAGCCGCCGCGGCCGAGCGTGGTGGTGACGCCTTTTTCCGTGGCGCCGATGAAGCCCCCCATCACGACCACCTTCTCGGCGGCCAGCGGCGGGATCGCCTCCGCCAGCCGGGCGTAGGTCAGTGGAAAGATGGGCGCGGCTTGTGTGTGGCGGGCGTCGGTGATGATGACGCAACGCGAATCCAGGTGCGCGGTTTCGATGCCGAAGTTGCGAAAGGCCAGTGCGACCAAGGCGCTCGAAAGGCGCTCGCCGTAACTGGAGATGGCGTCCAGCGAGCGCGGCGTCAGCTCGCCGAGCACGGCCAGACCGCGCACCAGCTCGGCCAGTTCCTGGAAGTGGCCGTCAATGAGGGCGCGCGCCCGGGGCCAGTCGGCTTCGGAGATCACCGGCTGGGTTTCCCGCAGATGATAGTCGCGGAGCGCATCCAGTCCCGCCAAAGCTTGCTCGCGCCGCCCGTTCACCGCATCCGAGGCGGCCGCCAGCAGCCGGTTGGTGGTCTTGCCCATGGCCGAGACCACCACGACGGGACGGCGATCGAGGCGGTCCCGCACGATGGAGGCCACGCGTTCGATGGCGGCGGCGGATTCGAGCGAGGTGCCGCCGAACTTCATCACGATCATCAGTCGAGCATCCCTTCCGAGAACATGAGTTCGGCGTTGAGCACGGCGGCGCCGGCCGCGCCCCGTACCGTGTTGTGGCCGAGAGCCACGAACTTGTAATCCAGCACCGGGCAGCCGCGCAGGCGCCCCACGAACACCGCCATGCCGCGCTCGCGCTCCACATCCTTGCGGGGCTGCGGGCGGTTGGGCAGGTTCATGTAGATGACGGGGCGCGGAGGCGCACTCGGCAGCCTGCGTTGCTGCGGGACGCTCGTGAAACTCTCGAACGCGGCGCGGACGTCGGCTTCCGAGGGCTTGGCGGACAACTCGACCGAGACCGTGACCGTGTGGCCGTCCACGACCGGCACGCGGTTGCAATGAGCGCTCACGCGGGCGGGCAGGGGCTCGAAACGATCGCCGTCCAGGCGGCCCAGAATCTTCAGCGTCTCGGTCTGCATCTTCTCCTCTTCGCCGCTGATGAACGGAATGACGTTGGCGTGGATGTCCCAGGAGGCCACGCCGGGGTAGCCGGCGCCGGAAATCGCCTGCAGGGTCGTGGCGATCACGCGCGTAATGCCGAAGGGCCTCAGGGGCGCCAGGCCCATGGTGAGCACCACGGTGGAGCAGTTGGGGTTGGTGACGATCTGGCCGTTCCAGCCTCGCCTGCGCTGCTGTACGGGGACGATCCGCAGGTGGTCGGGGTTGATCTCCGGTACGAGCAGCGGCACGTCCGGCTCCATGCGGTGATTCCGGGAGTTGGAGACCACGACGTGGCCGGCGCGGGCAAAGGCCTGCTCGATCTCTCCGGCGACGCCGGCGTCCAGGGCGGAAAACAGCAGCCGGGGCGCGTTGCCCGGCTTGCATTCTTCCACGACCAGATCCGCCACGGACTCCGGCGTTTCCCCTCCGAGGCGCCATTCGGCCGCCTCGCGGTATTTCTTGCCCGCGGAGCGATCGCTGGCGCCGAGCCACTTCACTTCGAACCAGGGATGGTTCTGGAGAAGCTTGACAAATTGCTGGCCCACCATGCCGGTGGCGCCGAGAATACCCACTTCAATTTTTGGCTGCATAACTGGTTCCCTGACTCATGACTCAAGAAGCCGCGTGGTGAGTCTGCGGTAGACGTCGACCGCCTCCCGGAGCTGGCGCTTGGGCACGCGCTCCTCGGGGGTGTGCGCCACGTGGATGCTGCCCGGGCCGATGAGGAAAGGCTCGCCCCAGGCGCCGCCGAAGGCGGGGATGTCCGTGGTGTACGCCACCACGGTGGTCTCGAAGCCGTCGAGGGCGTTGAGGCGGACGGCAGGCACACAGAGGACTTCGCGCACCTCCGCACGCCCCGCAGCGGCCGCGCGAATGGCTTCGGAAATGCCGGCCGGATCGCCGACCAGACGCACCATGAGTTCCGCCTGCGCGGCGTCCGGGACGACGTTGGGGGCGCGGCCGCCGGAAATCGTCCCGATGTTGAGCGTGCTCGGGCCGAGCACGGGATCGGCGGGCAGCGGAATACGGCGGATGGCTTCGAGAGCGTCGAGCAGCTTTTCGATGGCGGATTCGCCGAGTTCCGGATACGCCGAGTGCGCCATGCGCCCGGAGGCGCGCAGTTCGACGCGCAGCGCGCCCTTGGAGCCGAGCGCCAGCCTGTTTTCCGTCGGCTCACCATTAATCAGGTAGCGGGAGCCGCGCGGGCACCTGGAGGCGGCGAGCGCGCCCGCACTGTTGCGCTCCTCGCCGACCACAAACAGAACCGCCACGCCCCGTACCCCTTCGGCAAGCAGCGACTCCGTGGCGACGAGCATGGAGGCGATGATGCCCTTGGCATCGCAGGCGCCGCGCCCCCAGATGTGCTCGCCGTCCTCGCGGGAGGGGAAAAACGGCGGCACGGTGTCCATGTGCGTGGACAAGGTCACGACCGGATCCCCCCAGGCGGCGAAGACGTTGAAGCGTCCCGGCTCGACCTCCATGCGCTCGACGCGGCCCTGATAGCGCAGGGCCAGCTCGGCGAGCAGGCGCTCCAGGTGCTCGCCCACGGCGGCCTCATTTCCGGTCACCGATTCGATGTCCACCAGTGTGCGCGTCAGCGTAAACAGGTCCATGCACATCGCCCGGAACGGAGGAGGGAGAAGGAAGAAAGCCGCGAGGAGACCAGCCGCGTGTTCTTGCTTCTCGATAGCGCTCCATCCGCACCTTTGACGGATGACAGTGGGCAGGTCTTAACCTTACCCCCCAACCGCCGGGGAGCGGGCTTCCCGCAGCGATTTCGGCGGATCAGACATCAGTCACTCAGCCCCTTTCGCCAAGGTGTCCGGAGCCGCCCGGAACTGCTCACCCCGCTACTGATGGCCTCCGCGCCTCTATCGGGAACAAACCCTGAGAATAGCGAAAACGGCCGACCGGAGTCAAACGCAGACTTTCGTTCCAGGCTACTTCGTTCCGCGCGGACGGTTGCGGCCGCCGGGGGCTTGGCCGAATGCGATCTCAGAGCGCGATGAGGAAGACGCCGGCGGCCACGAGCCCTGCGCCGAGCCAGCGCCGGCGTCCCACCCGTTCTTTGAGGACATATTTCGCCAGGATGGTCTCGAGCACATAGCTCAACGCCGTCGCAGGGACGGCGAAGCTGAGGTCCGTGACGGACAGCAGCGCCAGGAACGCGCAGAACGAAACAGCCAGCAGAGCGACCGAAGCCAGGATGAAGCGGTTGCGGAAGAGGCGGCTCAG
Organism: Acidobacteriota bacterium; assembly: GCA_037446115.1. Taxonomy (GTDB): domain Bacteria; phylum Acidobacteriota; class Terriglobia; order Bryobacterales; family Bryobacteraceae; genus JANWXD01. The sequence goes on from JBBIJF010000023.1 coordinate 68,371, forward strand.
GACCCCGCCGAGCGCGCCCGGACGGAAGTCCCGGATCTCGCCGTGATGCTTCATGGCGTGGCTCTGCATCAGCTCGGCGGCGGTGGTGGCTGCGACAATGACGGCGACCAGAGCCCACTTCACGGCGCCTGTCCTTTCCCGCGGCGGCGCCGCACGGTCCGCAGCGGCGTGGCTCCGACTAAAGCCACCCCGGCGGTAATGAGGAGCGCGCCCAGCCAGCGCAACGTGGAAACTTGCTCCAACAGGAATAGCTTCCCGAAGATCACCGTCAGCACGTAGCCGATGGAGGTGACCGGGAGCACATAGCTCAAATCCGCCCAGCTGAGCAAGGCCATGCGCGAAAGCAGCCAGAGGATGAGGAGCGCCACGCCCAGCGTCACCCACGGATTCCACAGCACCTCCAGAACCGCGGCGGGCGTAAAGGCCAGCACGCGGTTCTTCAAGCCGAGGCTGAGAGAGACGTTACCCAGCACGTTGGCTCCGACGACCACGGAGGTGAGGATGCGCGTCTTCAGCCGCAGCCGCGCCGAAGGTTTGCTCATGAGGCGACCTCCGGGTGCGAGCCGGGGGCGAGGGCGCGGGCGCGGCTTTCGCGGACAAAGCGCCGCCGCCGCGCGCGTAGGGCCAGATACTCGCGGGCTTCTTTCCACAGTCGCCGCCGCTCGGCTCCGTCAAAGACGGCTCTTCGGGCCAGGCGCCAGATCACACGCGGCCGGAAGTAGTACTCGCCGTAGAAGCGCTCCACCCAATCCACCAGTTCGGCGCGGTCCAGCCCGGGGTAACGGATATTGGGAAGCTGGTGGCCGTGCTCGTCGGTCATCGGATCGAGGGTGAGCAGGCCGTGGCGCTGGACGTAGTCGTAAAATTCCGTTCCCGGGTAGGGATGCGCGATGGAAACCTGGATGGTCTCCACGTCCAGGCTTTTGGCGAACTCGATGGTCCGCCGCAGGGTTTCGCGCGTTTCTCCGGGGAGGCCCACGATGAAGTCGCCGTGAATGGCGATGCCGAGCTCCTTGGCGTTCCGCGTGAAGCGGCGGGCCATCTCCAGGGTGGCGCCCTTTTTGATGTTCTTCAAGATCTGCGGGTCGCCCGATTCGTAGCCCACAATCATGAGCCGGCAGCCCGCCTCCTTCATGGCCTTGAGCGTTTCGTAATCGGTGGTGACGCGCGAAGTGCAGGACCAGGTGAACTTGAGCGGCTTCAGTTTCCTGCACAACTCGATGGTCCGGGCCTTCTGGTAGTTGAAGGTATCGTCGTCAAAGAAGATTTCCTTGAGCCCCGGGAACGCCTCCAGGGCGAATCGGACTTCGGCCGCCACGTCTTCGGCGGAGCGCACGCGCCAGCGGTGGCCGGAGTGGGTTTGCGGCCAGAGGCAGAAGGTGCACAGGGCGGGACATCCGCGCGAGGTGTACAAAGCGATGTAGGGATGGAGCAGGAAAGGGACGTTGTAGCGCGTAATGTCCAGATCGCGCTGGTAGACGCGGGTGACCCAAGGCAGTGCATCGAGGTTTTCGATGACGGGTCCGTCGGGGTTGTGCACGATGCGCCCGTTGCGGCGGAAGCTGACCCCGGGCAGGTCCTCAAGCGGGCGTCCTTGCGCGTACTGGGCGATCTGGTAATCGAATTCGCGGCGCACGACGAAATCGATCGCGGACGAGGAGCGGAGAATTTTTTCCGGCTCCACGGTGACCGGCGGCCCCACGAAGGCCACGCGCAGCCTGGGATTGGCGTCCCGCATCATTTCGGCGATGCGGATGTCCACCTCGAGGCCGGGGGTCGAGGTGAACAGCACGAGCAGCTCGAAATCCCGGGCCATGGCCACGGTTTGCTCGATGGAGATTTTGTGAGGCGGGGCGTCCACGACTTTGCTGTCCGGCAGCATGCCGGCCGGGTAGCACAACCAGACCGGGTACCAGTAAGACTCGATCTCGCGCGTCGCGGGCCAGCGGGAGCTGGCGCCGCCGTCAAACCCCTCAAAGGAGGGCGGGTTCAGGAAAAGAGTTCGCATGGACGCTCTCCTCAGTGTAAGACACGGCGTGGACTAACCACAAGAAATTCAATGGGAAGTCGGGTTGCGCGCGCCCGGCCGTCTCCGATTCACCATCCGGCGGGGGAAACCATGACGTTGGTGCGCCGTTCGAGCATGACGTTGCCGAAGTGGATCTCGAGCTCCGCCGGGCCGACAATACGGGTACGGACGGTGCTCAGAATGCGGCGAGGCACCGAGATGTCCCCGCGGATGACGTAATCGCGGACAAACTCGACCCGCTTGAGGAAGATGGAGGGGTTCTTGACCAGCACGCCCCACTCCCGTACCGGCAGATAGGTTTCCGCGTCGATCCAAAGCTCGCCCTTGAACAGCCCGATTCGCTTTTTGCGGGGCGAGACTTCAAAGACCCAGGCGGGGCCGCGGGTGTGCTGCGCGGTGCCCTTGAATTTGAACTTGTAATTGTCCGGCGTCACCGCCAGGGACTCGAGCTGAATCTTGCCGTTTCGCAGCCCGTTGAAGTTCGCCGCTTCCGCTTCGGCTTTCAGGTAACGCGCGATGACGTCGTTACGGACCATTCTGTCGCCCGCAAAGCGCACGGCGTCATAAGTGATACGCCCGAGGCGCGTAACATGCCTCCACGCTTGCAGCGTGCCCTCTTTTTTCAGGCGCGGCAGGCGGGCGTCTATGGAAACCTCCATGGCCATCGAATCGTAGCGGTCCCGCTGCCGGGCGGTGGCTTCGAGGTAGCGGGCGATGATCTGGTGGGGGTTGGCCGCCGCCTCCGGCGCCGCCAGTTCGGGGACGGAAAGTCCCGCCAGAGAACAGACTAAACTTCCTGCGAGCAGAACGGTCAGCATCAACGACTGCAGGTTTGAGGGAGGACCGCCCGATCCGCCTCAAAGCCAATCTAACACATCAGATGCCGGAACCAAGGGCCCGGTTGCTTGCTAGACTGGACAAACGTGGCGGAAATCCCTGTCGGAACCAAAGGCGAAAAGCGGCTTCTGGTCACGCCGGAAGTGGCGGTGGACTTTATGGGCCTAGAGGAAGCCCGCGTGCTGGGCACCCCCTATCTGATCGGCTATCTGGAGATGACCGCCCATGACGCCGTTCAGCCGCTGCTTGAGGCCGGCTACGACACGGTCGGCACGCACGTGGACGTCCGGCATCTGGCGGCCACGCCGGTGGGCATGGCCGTGACCTTTCGCGCAGAGGTGACCGCCGTCAACGACCGGCGCATTACG
>JBBIJF010000024.1:0-66268 GCA_037446115.1 Acidobacteriota bacterium
ATCCGTAACCTCGAAGCAGCCGGGTTCGAGGCCGTGGAACTGCGCACGGGCCATAAGCACGGAGTCGAGCCGTCCCTGGGTCCGGAGGAGCGGTTGCGGGTGCGACGGCGGTTCGAATCGAGCAAGATCCGGCTGCTGAGCTACGGCACCACGTGCGAGTTCCACTCGCCGGAGGCGGGCGAGCGCCGGCGGCAACTGGGCCTCGCCCGCCAGTTCGTGGTGCTGGCGCACGACACCGGCGCCTGGGGGATCAAGGTCCGTCCCAATGCGCTCCCCAAAGAAGTTCCGCCCGAGACGACCATCCGCAACATTGCCGAGGCGCTGCGCGAGCTGGGCGATTTCGCCGCGGGCTACGGCGTCGAGATTTGGGTGGAGGTGCACGGGCGGGGCACGTCGCAACCGCCGGTCATGGCCGAGATCATGAAGGCGGCGCGCCACGACAACGTCGGCGTGTGCTGGAATTCCAACGACACGGACCTTGTCAACGGCTCGATCCGCCCGAGCTTTGAGTTGCTCCGGCCGTGGATTCGCAATGTGCACATCAACGAGCTCGCCGGCGACTACCCGTGGCGTGAATTGTTCGCACTTTTACGGCAGTCCGGCTACGACCGCTACACGCTCATGGAGGCTCAGGAGAGCCGGGAGCCGGAGCGGTTCCTGCGCTGGTACAGGGCCCTGTGGACAGAGCTGGTGCGACCATGCGCCTGAAACCGCTGCTGGCCGCCCTGGCCGCGGCTGCCCTGCTGTGGAGCGCCGCGCCGCCGTCCCCGGAGGCACACTTCGGCCACAGGATGGGAGCCGACCGCACGGTGCTCGACTGGGATCGCGTGGTCAGCTACTTCCGGGCGCTGGCGCAATCGAGCGACCGCATCCAGGTGGAGGAACTGGGCAAGACCACCGAGGGACGGCCGTTTATCGCGGCCTTTCTGGCTGCTCCGCAAACGCTGCGCAATCTGGACCGCTACCGGCGGATCCAGGAAAAGCTCGCGGACCCGCGCCGCACGCCGCCGGAAGAGGCCGAAAGGCTGATCCGCGAAGGCAAGGCGGTGGTGATGATCACCTGTTCGATTCATTCGACCGAAATCGCCTCCACGCACACTGCGGTCGAATTCGCCTGGCGGCTGCTTACGGAAGATCAGGCCAAGTTGGGGAAGATTCTCGAAAACGTGATCCTGGTGCTCGTTCCCTCCCTCAACCCCGACGGCCTGGATCTGGTCACGCGCTGGTACCGCAGGACTCTCGGCACGCCGTACGAAGGCACCGATCCGCCGGAGCTGTATCACAAATACACCGGTCACGACAACAACCGGGACTGGTACATGTTCACTCAAAAGGAAACGCAGCTTACGGTGGCGCGGCTGCACAATGTGTGGCGCCCGCACATCGTCTATGACGTGCACCAGATGGAGCGCGAAGGCGCCCGTATGTTCGTTCCGCCGTGGACGGATCCGATCGAGCCCAACATTGATCCCCTCATCGTCCAGCAGTGCAACGCCTTCGGTATGGTCATGGCGGCGGACCTCACGGCTGCCGGTAAGACGGGTGTGGTGGTGAACGCCATTTATGACTTCTGGACCCCTGCGCGGCACTATCAGGCCTATCACGGCGGACTGCGGATCCTGAGCGAGAGCGCCAGCGTGCGGATCGCCACACCCGTGTTCATCCGCCCCGAGCAGATCGCCAAAACGGGCCGCGGCTATAGTCCGCGCGAGCGCAGTTGGAATCACCTGGAGCCCTGGCCCGGCGGCGAGTGGCGGCTGCGGGACATCGTGGATTACCAGTTGATCGCCTGGGAATCGCTGCTGTACCAGGCGGCGCTGCGGCGTGAAGACTTGCTACGTAACTTTTACCGCATCGGGCAGCGTGCCGCGGCCCGAACGAACCCGTTCGCGTTCGTCATGCCGGCGGCGCAGCGCGACCGTGGAGCGGCGAGAAAATTGCTCGAGACGCTGGCGTTTGGCTTGGTCGAGGTCGAACAGCTCCAGGAAGGGTTCGCAGCGGACGGAAAACGGTTCGGCGAGGGCGACTACATCATCCGGATGCAACAGCCGTACAGTTCGTTCGCCAAAACCTTGCTCGAACGCCAGCACTATCCGGATCTGCGCGAATACCCAGGGGGACCGCCCCGGCGCCCTTACGACGTTACGGCTCATACCTTGCCGCTGCTGATGGGGGTGGAGGTGCACGCGATCACCGGGCCGGTGAAGGTGCGAACGGCCCCCGCCGCCGGCTTTGGCACTCCTAGGGCGGCGGCCGAGCCCATGGCGGCGGCGGATACTGACACCTGGCGCCGTGTAACGGAAATCTGGAAGACCGGCCGCCCCGTGTGGCGTGACGTTGCGAGCGGGGACTTTTTTCTGTCGGAAGGCCCGGGGCGCCGCCGGATCCCGAAGCCGCGCATCGGCGTCTATCGCAGCTTTGTTCCCGCCATGGATGAGGGATGGACGCGGTGGGTTCTCGATGAGTTCGGCTTCGATTACGTCCGTCTCAGCAATCCCGACGTCCGGACCGGCAGCCTGCGGGATCGCTTCGACGTCCTCGTGTTTCCGGACCAGCCGGTTTCGGTGCTCGAAGAAGGCTACAAGCCCGGCGCCATGCCGGAGGCATACTGCGGGGGATTGGGCGACCCGGGAGCTGCCGCACTCATCGAGTTCGCCCGGCGCGGTGGAACGTTGGTCTTTCTAAACCGCGCCACCGAGTATGCCCTGAGGCGCTTCTCTTTACCGGTTCGCAATGTGACAGCGGGCCTTCGAGTGCAGGAGTTTTACGCCCCCGGCGCTTTGCTCCACGTGACGCTGGCCGCAAAGCATCCTCTGACTGCCGGGCTGCCGGAGCGGATCGCGGTCTGGTCCGAGCAAAGCCCGGCGTGGGAAGCGCCCGAGGACAGTGTCGTCGCCCGCTACCCCGGTGAGCAGATTTTGGCCTCCGGCTGGCTGTTAGGCGAACAGCAGCTTGCAGGCCGGGCGGCGTTGCTCGATCTGCCTCTCGGCCGCGGTCGCGTGATCCTGTTCGGAATGCGCCCCCAGTACCGTGGTCAAAGCTATCAGACCTTCAAGTTACTGTTCAACGCGCTACTGTATTTCTGAGCTGCGGGAGGCCGCGGCGACTCCGGGCCGCGCCGCCGTGCGCCCCGGCCCTCCCGCCTAGCGGGCTTGCCAGGCGCGCCACTTGAGCGGCGCCACAGCCTCCAGCATCCCGTAGAGGGCAACCACAGGGTCCTTCGAGCCCCGGACTTTCTCCCAGATCGCCTGCCGGTGCGGTCCCGGCAGGCCCGGGATCCTGACGCCTTTCTTTTGCAAGCGCTCGAACTCGGCGCGCCTCTCCTCAGTCAGTTCCCTGGCAAGGTCGAGGAAAATCTGAAGCTCCCACAGCCACTCCATGGGTGATTCGGTCTTGAGAGGGGAGTTCTCGAGCAAAGCCAACCATTCCTCCAGCCCCGCGCGCGGGTCCCACCACGGAGGTGCCATATCCAGTATCAGGCGGTACAGATTGGCCTTGTGATGAAAAACATCTGCTTGTTCTGCGCGAGTCGCCGGCGCAAGAGTGCGCAGCGCGCTGAAGCACCGGTCCAGAGTGCTGATCCATTCCGAGCGGCGCTCGCCTGAGGGATCCGCACTGCGCAGCTTGTCCAAACTTCGCAAGCATTCTACGCTGTTTTTCACTTCGGGGCGGTTCCCGAAGTACGTGACTTCCGCCGGCACCACGGACTTCACAGGCTGCATCTCGGATGCGGAAAGTGGCTCAATCTCCACTCCCGCATCTCGGACAACCTCTCGGAAGGCGTCTGCAATCTCTCGCGGAGCACGCCACTCCGGACTGTTCCGGGGAGTATCCGCGCAGCGTTCCTGAGTGAAGTGCCGCCGCAGATAGGTTCTAAGAGAGGAAACGAGGACCTCGCTGCTCATCCCCGATTGCCGCAACTGCCGGGCCAGCTCGCCGACGCGCTCGACGAGTCGCAGGCCTCCCGTAGCATACACAAACGCTCGATCGCCGTCCTCAAGTTCCCGCAAGCGTTGGGCGATCAACAGGGACATCCGTAGAAGAAGCAAGCCGTGGTCCTGCGGGGCCGCGGAGTTCTCCAGCAAGAGCCGAACGAACCCGGGGATTTGCAATCCGGAGACCATCGCCCCAGCGTACTCGGACAGCTCCTCGGCCAGTGCGTCCCCTCTCAGGCCGACGAGCAAGTTCTCCAGCGTGCTTTCGAGCAGCGACGGATCAAAGACCAAAGAAGTCTCGCAGCCGGCTGCAGGAGGCTTGATGTCGCGATAGCACTGGCGGAACAACTCCCTCGCTTTCGCCGGATCTGCTTTACGAAGCTCCCGCACGACGCGACACTTGAGTGAGAGTGCGTCCAAACGGAGGCGGCTGGCCGCGAACACATATCCGTCACGCCCATAAGGAAAGTTCACCACTTCGACTAATGGCAGCCGCTGCCTGGCTTGTCCGGCTGCCATAAAAAGAGCTCCCAAGATGCGGGCGCGCTCGCTCTGGCGGGGCCCTTTCCCCGCCTCACTCAGCCGGAAGAATACGTCTGCGCGGTACTCGACTGCCAGACCTTCCGAAAGGTTCAGTAGCACCTCGGGATCTGCCGGCACGGTTTGAGCCGTGGGCACCTGGCGAGCGAAGGCGGCGATCACGATCGCCCCGAGCCCCGCCAGCCCTGCGGTCAGCGATCGGTATCTCCGCATATGCTAGAGCCTATTGCAGCAATTTATACAATAACGTAAAACATTCAACGTCGTTCTCCTACGGACATGCGGAACGCCCACGGGGTCCTCACACCAACCCCGGATCGCCCGCGCTGTGCGACGCATCCGGGTTTGGCCCTCGGCGTTGTCTTGAACGGTGCGCCGCCGCTGCCCGCTCAATCAACGACGCGAGCGGCGGCACCGGGTATAATGCCGTTCCGTGCCGCCGAACATTCTTCACCTGCACACGTATTTTCTTTTCCCCTTTTCGATCGACCGTCAGACCGTCATGGCCGACCACCGGGACATCTGGGCCGGTCATACCCGATGGATTGACGGTCTGGATGAATGGATCGCCGCGCATCCGGCCCGCACGGACTCGGCGCTCGTGCGGGAGATCGGTCCCTGGCGGCGGGCTACGTACACGCAATTCGACATGGATTCGCCTGCCTATCAGGATATGGTCTTCTTTCATCCGATCGTTCGCCGCGTCTTCTTTGACACCGCCGGGGCCGAAGGCGAGGAAAAGGAAGCGCTCCTGCGCTGCTACCGTATCCCGTTGCGCAGCCCAACGCGGCTGTGGTTCGAAGCCGAGGACCGCAGAGGGCGCTCGGCGGCTGCCGAGATCACGGATTTGCGGCTCTTTCTGTTTGCCAACGGCATCGGAATCCTTTCGATCGGGGTCGAGGCGTTTCAGATTTCGGCTCCGGAGGCGCTCTGGATCAACGAAAACTTTCGCAAGGTCTACCCCTCGAGCGGCCGGCAGATTCGCGAGGCGCGGATTCCCTGCCGCATGGCTTTCGCGCTCGAGCAAGACGGAGTCCGCCGGAGGCTCGTGGAGGAGCGCTTCGAGCAGTGCGACATGATCGGCTTCCAGCCGCCCTTGGCCGCCACCATCCAGGCACTGCTGTACTTCGCCGACTACGAGCGCGAAGAGTACGAGCCCGTTCTTGACGAACGCATGGTCGTCTATACCTACTTCGCCGTCGATCCGGCTTCCGTCGAAGCCGGCTATGCAGCGTCAGAGAGTTACCAGCAACTGCTGAGCCGTTTTCTCTACGTGGATCGTTGGGGCGAAGGATACCGCTACGAACCCGAGTTCACGCGCCGGCAGATGCGCCGCCAGGTCTACCGGCGGTGGGCTCACCAGGGCACCTATTACGGCTTCACCAGCTACAGCAGTGTCACGGCGGCCATCGGGACCCACGATTGCGACGAGCATGTGCTCGGCGAGGGGTTTCTCATTCACCGCATGTTCGACACGCGTTATTACCTGATGGCCGTCGTCGCGCTCTTTTACCGCGCAACGCTGCTGGAGTTTTCCGAGCGCACGGCGCTGGTTTCCAAGCAACTGTATCTGGATCATGAAGACGGGCGGTTCAGCAAAGAGAATATCCGCCTGGCCAGCGACCTGCGGGCCGAGTTTCTCCACTTCGCCAACTACTGGCACTTCGACGAACTGGCCAACAAAGACGAAGAACTGGAGCACTTCCAGCTCATGTGCCGCCAGTACCGCACCGCACCCATGAAGCGGGAAATCGAAGAGGAGATCGAGAAGCTGAACGCCTCCTTGCACAACTACTATCAGTTCCGCAACACGGAAGCCGTGAACCGGCTGGCCATGCTGAGTCTGATGCTCGGTCTCGGGGCTGTGGCCACGGGCTTTTTCGGAATGAATTTCGGGCACCGTTTCGAGCGGTGGTTTTTCGATCCGGATCCGACCACGATGCCGGTGCACTACGCGGCACTCGCGGCGGTCGTCTTGCTGGTGATTGCGGCGCTGGTTTTCGGGTTCTACGTGGTCGCCAGGAACTGGTCCGACTACCGTGAGATCCTCACCGGGACCGAGGACGGTGCGCAAATTCCAAGTCTCAAACGGGGCGCGGGATTGAAAGGCCAGGTGCGTCCGAATGGCGAGGCCGGATGAAACGTGGCGGCGTGCTGCCTTCACTATTCAAATAGAGTTCGCGATCTCTTTCATTCGCCGGTAGAGAGATCGCAGCTGGGGGCCGCGGTTGCGGAGGGACCGCGGCCCCCAACCCCCCGTTTCTGCGCTCAGCCGAGGCGCGGCAGAGCCTGGATCGAACGGGCGATGGCCTCTGCGGGGTACTCGTAGTCCTGTAGCTGTCCGCTCAAGTAGCTATCGAAGGCCGCCAGGTCAAAGTGCCCGTGCCCGCTCAGGCAGCACAAAATGACACGCGGTTTTCCTTCTTCCCGCGCGGCGACAGCTTCGTCCATCACGGCGCGCAAGGCATGGGCCGACTCCGGCGCCGGCAGAATACCCTCCGTCCGCGCAAAGCGCACGGCGGCCTCAAAGACGGGATTCTGCGGGTAGGCCCGAGCCTCGATCAGACCGTGCCGGAGTAAGTGGCTTGCCAGCGGCGCCGCGCCGTGGTAGCGCAAGCCGCCGGCATGAATGCCCGGCGGCACGAAATCGTGGCCCAGCGTGTACATGCGCAGCAGCGGCGTGAGCCTGGCGGTGTCCCCGTAATCGTATGCCCACACGCCTTTGGTCAGCGTCGGACACGCCGTCGGCTCGACTGCCACCAAACGCACCGGCGATCCGTTCAACTTATCCAACACGTAGGGCAACGCGAGTCCTCCGAAACTGCTGCCCCCGCCGAAACAGCCGATCACGACGTCCGGCTCGTCTCCGGCAAGCTGCATCTGTAGCTTGGCTTCCTGCCCGATCACGGTCTGGTGGAGCAGCACGTGGTTGAGCACGCTGCCGAGCGAATAGTTCGTGTCCGGGTGAGAGGCGGCGTCCTCTACGGCTTCGCTGATGGCAATGCCCAGGCTCCCGGGGGAATCCGGCGCGGCGGCGAGGACGGCGCGGCCGGAGGCAGTGCGGTCGCTCGGGCTGGGAATCACCTCCGCGCCCCAGGTGTTCATCATCATGCGGCGGTACGGTTTCTGCTGGTAGCTGACCTTGACCATGTAGACGGTGCACTCGAGACCGAACAGCCGGCAGGCCAGAGCCAGCGCACTGCCCCACTGCCCCGCGCCGGTCTCTGTAGCAAGACGTCGTATGCCGGCTTGCTTGTTGTAGAAGGCTTGGGCCACTGCGGTATTGGGCTTGTGACTGCCGGCCGGGCTGACACCCTCGTACTTGTAATAGATCCGTGCCGGGGTATCCAGATCTTGTTCGAGCCGGCGGGCGCGGCAAAGCGGCGTGGGGCGCCACAAACGGTAAACGTCCAGCACCTCGCCCGGAATATCCACTTCCGGCTCCGATGAAAACTCCTGCTCGATCAACGCACGCGGAAAAATTGCTTCCAGCGCCCCGGGACCGATGGGAGCGCCCGTGGCAGGATCGAGGGGAGGATCCATCGGCTCTTTGAGCGCCGCAAGAACGTTAATCCAGACCGTCGGGATCTGATCTTCAGTTAAGACGAATTTTGTAAAGCGGTTCACAACTGACGACTCCTTTGAAGCATCCATGCGAAAACACCGCTCAGGTGCGTTTCCGCCCGAAAAACGGGGCTGCCGCGCCCCACAGGAAAAGAAACGTAAAGACAAAACCAATGGCGAGCGTGACCTCGTTGGTGTTGTACTTCGGCGGGATCGGCGTCAGGCCGATGCCGAAGGCCGCGATCACACTCAGCAGGTGCCAGTACCAGCGGCGGGCGCGAAAGATGGCCAGCAGCAGCAATGCCAGCAGCGCAGAGGAACCATAGACGATGAAAGGCAGCATGTTTCCACTCCAGGCGTCCGTACGGCTGAGCCTCCCATTCTATCGCCTGTCTCGCAGGTCGCCACACAAGGGTTCTGCTGCAAAGCGGGAGTTGATCGCCGTTGCGGTAGCCGGCCCGCGTGCACCGCAGGACCGGATTTTCGAGTGCACGCTGCCGGTTGGCTCGATTTGGCAACCAGATTGCCCGCATCCACAGCGGAAGTGCAAGGCCGCATCAGGCGGCTGGACTTCCGAGGACAGAGAGTAGAAAATGCCCGACGAATCGGGCAAAAAGTTCCGGGGAAGCTGACGGAGAAACAGGATCCTGCTCCCTTCAGGGAGCGGAATCGTACGGGAGGTGCTGAAGTGAGAGAGAAACGCCTGTTCGTGGCTGTGGTTGCGGCCCTCGGGTTTGTGCTCGGAGGCTGCCAGAGCAAGCCGCCCGAAGCCGTCGAAGCGGCAACCGAACGCCCCTCCGTGATCCAAAAGATCCTGCCGCGGACGACCTATGAGCTTCCCGCGGGAACGGTGCTCGAAGTGCGGCTGGATCATCAGGTGGACACCGCCCGGAACCGCGCCGGGGACACGGTGACGGCGACCTTGGTAAAGCCCGTAATGCTCGGCGACAAGGTGGTCATCCCCCAAGGGACACGCTTCCGAGGGCATGTGACCGCGGCAAATCCCTCCGGGCGCCTGAAAGGCCGGGGCTACGTTGCCGTCACGTTGGATTCCTTCGAGGTCGGCGGCGTCACCTATCGCGTGGTGAGCTCGTCGGCAGGCCGCAGCACCGGCGGGCATAAGAAACGTAATCTGGCTATGATCGGAGGGGGTGGAGGAGCAGGCGCCCTGATTGGAGCCATCGCCGGAGGAGGTTCGGGCGCCGCCATCGGAGCCGCGGCGGGTGCGGCGGCGGGAACCGCCGGGGCCGCGCTGACCGGAAAGAAGCACGCTTCGATCCCCGCCGAAACGACTTTGCGGTTCACCCTCAGGGAACCGCTCAAGATCCAAGGCTGAGGAAGGGAGGAGATCATGAATCGCATGCAGTATTTCGCCACGCTGCCGTCTCTGGCGGCGCTGCTGGTTACCGGCCTCGCCACGGGCTGCGCTACCAAGAAATTCGTGCGCCAGACCGTGGCTCCGATCGAGGCGAAAGTAGGTGAGTTGGAAAAGAAAACCACCGAGCAAGGCGCCGACATTGAAGAACTGGAAAAGAGCGTGTCGCGGGCGGCCGAACGCGCCGAGACCGCAAATGCAGCGGCAGCGGCGGCCAACCAAGAGGCTCTGCGCGCCGGAGAGCGTGCCTCGACGGCGGGCAAGTCCGCCGAAGAAGCCCGGTCCCTTGCACAAAAAGGGCTGGACCGCGCCGGCGAAGTCGAGCAATCGCTCGGCAGCCGCATCGAGAACATAGACAACTACCTGCCTGTCTCGACCGAGACCATTCTGTTCGGGTTCAACCGCAGCGACCTCACCGAAGAAGCCAAGGCCCAGCTTGACACGTTCGCTCGCGGTGTGGCGGAGCGGAAACATTACCGGATCGAAGTGCAGGGATTTACGGACCGTAGCGGTCCGCAGGACTACAACCTGGAGCTCAGCCGGAAGCGCGCCGCGGCCGTGGTGCGGTACCTCACGCTACAGCACAAAGTTCCGCTGCATCGCATTCACATCATGGGCTACGGTAGCGAGGCTCCGGTTGCCGACAATCGCACGCGCGAAGGGCGCAAGCAGAACCGCCGCGTGGAGGTACGGCTGCTCGCGGCCGAACAGGGTCCCGTGTCCGCCCGCCGCTGAGTCGGTCTGCTGCGGGCCGCCTCTAGCGCACTGAGACGGCGAGGTCCCGCGCCAGCACATCCGCACGTTCGGCCAGGTTGCTGGCCCGGAGCAAATCAGTGCTCCGGGCCTCTTCGGCCTGGGCGATGAAGGTGCGGATGTGCTCGACCAAGGCCGTTTGTTGCAGGTCGAGGGTCTTGCCCCGAAGCGAAGCCAGCGTGGCCCGCGCGCGCGCGAGACGCTCGTTGATGTTTCTCTCCAGGGCTGCGCGCTGCTCCGGCGTAAGGATCTGCTTCAGCTGCGGGGGCGGGGCGGCGGGCGGCGCCTGGGGTTGGGCTTCTCCGGATGGGGGCTCCACTCGCGGCCCCGCGGGAGAAGGGCGCTTCGGAGGGGCGGGCAGCGGCCCGGGAAGGATGACCACCGGCGCTTGCAGCACCGGCTGTTCGGCAGGGACCTCCGGGGGTTCTGCCTCGGCCGAGGTTCGGTGCGGCTCGGGCAAGGGAGGCTCTGCAGCCGGTGGCTGCGCCGACACGGGCGCCGGGGCCGACGGCGGGGCTGCCGGTCTGGCTTTGCGGAAAGGCCAGCAGGAGGACGTCCACAACGCCCCCAAGACTACCGTGCAGGCCCAGAAACGCCGGCGAGTCATCCCGAAGCCCCGATTTCCCTGCCGGCTTCGGCCATCGAATAGCCCGGGCCCTCGGCCGCGGACTCGGCGGCCGGAAAGCGCAGCACGAACGTTGTCCCCTTGTCCGGCTCGCTGGAAAAATCAATGCTGCCGCCGTGCAGTTGCACGACCCGAAAAGTCACGGCCAAACCGATCCCCGATCCCTTGCCCTTGGTCGTGAAGTAGAGGTTGAAGATCTTGTCGCGGATCTCTGGGGGAATTCCCGGACCCTGATCCGCCACGCGGAGCAGGCAATCCGCGCCCGAACGTTCCGCGGTGATAGTCAGCCGGCCGCCATCGCGCATCGCCTCCATGCCGTTGACCACCACATTGAGCAGGGCTTGCTTGACCAGGTTGCGGTCCCCGCGAGTGCGCACCGGCCGGTTGTGCGTTTCGACGGCGACCTCGACGCCTTGCCGCGCCGCTTCCGGACGGATCAGCGAGGCGATTTCCTGGGCGATTTCGGCCAGATCCAGCTCCTCGAGTTTGAGTTCGACCGGCCGCGTAAAGTCCAGAAACGTCTTGACCACGTTCTTAAGCCGCGTGACCTCCCGGGAGATCACCTCGATCTGAGGCCGCGTTTCCGGGTCGTCCGCCAGCTTGGCCTTCAGCACCTCCAGGTGGAGAGCGATGGCGTTCAAGGGATTCTTGATTTCGTGAGCCGCACCGCCGGTAAGCTGGCTGATGGCCGCCAGCCGTGTAGACAGATCCAGTTGCGAGCCGATGCGGCGGCGGGTCTCGGCGTCGCTCAAGGTGACCAGCGTGCCCACGCGTTCGCGGCCGGGGAACGATTCCAGCGGCTCGACGCTCAGCAGCACGCGGAGGGGATTCTGTCCGTCCCGCTCGAGCGTCACCAGGTGATTGCGGAGCGAGCGGTGGAACTCGAGGGCTCCGTGCACGGCGGCGCCCAGGGAGGTCGAGGGAGGAAAGAGCTCGCTCAGGGTGCGTCCCATCAGCTCCCAGCGGCCGCGCCCCAGCACGACCTCCGCCGCCTTGCCTGCCATGATCAGCCGGTCGTGCCGGTCGAACAGGAGAACCGCCTCTTCCAGACGCTCCAACAGTTGTTCCACATTGGTGCGGAGTTCGGAAGCCTCTCGCGCGCCGTGGAACTGACGCTCCAACAAGCTCAACTTGGAGTGCACGGCGGCCACTTCGCCGCCCGCGCTTTCTGGCAGCATCTCCCGGGACGGCTCCCCGCGTGCAATGCGGTCAATCGCTTCCCCGATGCGGGCCAGAGGCCGGAGGGCGAGATTGGAGACCAGCACGGCCAGGCCGATCGCCGCCGCCAGGGTCATTCCCAAAAGGGCCCCGACGCGGTGAATCTGCGGCATGATCGAGTTGCGGAGCAGCGCCGAGTGAACAATGACCTTGATCTCGAAAACCGGCGGCCGGTCCTGCTCGATACCGAGCGGCAGGGAGACCTCGTAGAGTTGGCGTCCCGCCAGCACCCCCGGCAGTTGCTGCCAGGCGCCGCGGCCGGTCCAGGTCGCCAGGCTGGCAAACCGCGTTGCCCGCTGTCCGGCGCTATGCGGATTAGAAGAGGTCAGAACCTCCCCGTCCCCGCCGGCGATCTGGATCTCGTAAATAGTGCGGGTGGCGGCCATGGAGTCCACCAGCAGGCGGTGCAGGTCCTGATCGCTGCGGACAAGCTCTCTCCATCGCGCGATGGTTTCCTCGACGGTCTCCGGCCACGGCACGGAAGGAGGTTGCTCGCTCAGCCGCCGCACCAACACGCTCTGGATCTGTTGCGCCGTCATGAGGGCGCGCTCGAGTGCGTCGGAGAAGCGCGCCGTGAGGATGGTGTGCAGGCTGAGAGCCGCCAGCGCCAGACCGGCCGCGCTCACCAGCGTCAGAATCGTCAGCCGGAGGCGCGTTCTCAGGGACATGTTCGCCTGGCCCTTTCCCTTGATCCCGGCGGCAATCTGGCTGCCATGCCGCCGACTATCCTGAGTGTACACCCCGGGTTGTGCTTCAGCCGGCGAGCTCAAACCGCCCGTCGGCGCGCAGCGTGTAACGGCGGCCCCGCCACGTGATCTGGTCTCCGAAAAATCCCGCGATCCAGATCACCCAGGACAGCATGTCCTCAAGGGGGAGCAGCCACCACCACTGTTTGGTCAGCGGGTCGCGAAGGACGCCCCATGCCACCGACCACGCTGCGATGGCGCGGAACACCAGCGCGGCGACCGCGAGCGGCCACCACTCCGGCCGCACGACCCACAGCGCCAGCGCCACGGACGTCGGATTCGTGAAGATCTGACCGGCATAGCCCGCCGGTCTGGACCGCCGCGTGCTCCGCGCCCAACGCAGCCGGTGGCGCAGGTTCTCGACCAACCGGGCTCCGCCGATGCGGTGCTCGATCACGTAGGAGGACAAAATGACGCCCACGCCCGCGGCGGCGGCAAGCCTGCCCAGCATGAAATCCTCGGCCAGGTAGTCCTTAACGCGCTCCAGACCTCCGATGCGCTCGAGAGCGGAACGCCGCGCCGCGATCGTCGGACCGACGGCGAACTTCATTCCCTCCAGCAGCCTCGCCGCCAGCACGCCGGCGAGGAAGTCCGTGTTCAGGCCCAAGGCCTCCAACCGCGACCAGAAGCTGCTTGCCGGAACGGCGCGGTAGGGGCACGTGGCCAGACCCACGCGCGGGTCCTGGAATTCCGCTGCGAGCGTGCGCAGCATCCGCGCCTCGACGCGGATGTCGCTGTCACTCATCACGACCAACTCGTAGCGCGCCTGCTCCAGCATGCGCGCCAGGCTGAAAACCTTGGCGTTGGGGTAGGGAGGCTCGCCGGTTACGATCAGGCGAGAGGGAACGCCGGGGTATTCGCTCCGCAGCTGCTCGACCAGCGCCGCCGCCGGGTCGTCGGGGGTTCGCACGGCAAACAGAATCTCGAACGCCGGATAATCCTGTTCGAAGAAGCTGCGCAGATTTTCCTCGAGCCCGTCGTCGGCGCCGGAGAGCGGTTTCAGGACACTGACAGGCGGCGTGTCCCTGAGCTCCGGCGTCCGAACGGCCCGATAGCTGCGGACCGCGGCCACGACCAGCAGGGCATAGACGATGGAGCCGGCCGCAATGACGGCCAGCGCCCAGACCAGCAGCGTCATCACTTACTCGACGGGCGCTTTGCTCTCGATGAGTTGGCGGATCTCGGCGAGAAACTCCTCGAGGGACTTTGGCCCGAGATCGCCCCGCCTTCGGTTCCGCACGGAAACCGTGCCGCTCTGGACCTCGCGGTCGCCGGCCACGAGCATGTAAGGGACCTTCTGCAGCTGCGCCTCGCGGATTTTGAGGTTGACTTTCTCGTTGCGATCGTCCAGTTCGGCGCGGATGCCGGCCGCCTTTAGCCGTTCAGTCACCTGGCGGCCATAGGCGACGTGGCGGTCTGCAATCGGAAGCACCACCGCCTGCACCGGCGCCAGCCAGACCGGGAACGCGCCGGCGTAGTGTTCGAGCAGGATGCCGAAGAAGCGCTCTACGGAACCGTACAGAGCCCGATGGACCATGAGCGGCTGGTGGGCTTTGCCGTCTTCGCCGATGTATTCCAGCTCGAAGCGCCGGGGCAGGGTGAAGTCGAACTGTACGGTGGAAAGCTGCCAGAGCCGGCCGATGGCGTCCACCAGCTTGACGTCGATTTTCGGCCCGTAGAAGGCCGCCTCGTCCGGTATGACCTTGACCTTCAAGTTCAGGCGGGCGGCCGCGTTGCTGAGGGCGCGCTCGGCCAGTTCCCACTGCTCCGGTGTGCCGTCGTACTTGGTGCTCTTTCCCCCGTCCCAGGTGGACAGCTCGGCCTCATATTCGTCAAAGCCGAACGTCCGGAGCACGTCCACGGCAAACTGCAGGCAACCGGTGATCTCATCTTCGATCTGATCCGGCGTGCAGAAGATGTGGGCGTCGTCTTGCGTGAAACCCCGCACGCGGAGCAGGCCGTGCATCACGCCGGAGCGCTCATAGCGGTACACCGTGCCGAGCTCTCCGAGCCGCACCGGAAGATCACGATAGCTGCGGATCCGGTCCCTATAAATCAGGATGTGAAACGGGCAGTTCATCGGCTTGAGCTGGTATTCGGCATCATCCAGCTCCATGCGGCGGAACATATTTTCCGCATAAAAACTATAATGTCCCGAGGTTTTCCACAGTTCCGCCCGAGCCACATGGGGTGTGTAAACCAGGGAATAGCCGCGAGCCAGATACTGCTCCCGCATCCAGTCTTCGAGCAGCTTGCGCACCATGGCTCCCTTGGGGTGAAAGAAGATCAGGCCCGGACCGGCCAGTTCCTGGATGCTGAACAGATCCAGCTCCTTGCCTAACTTGCGGTGATCGCGTTTCTTTGCCTCTTCCAGCCGCCGGAGGTAATCTTCGAGCTCTTTGCGAGTGAAAAACGCAGTGCCGTAAATGCGCTGCAGCTGGTGATTCTTCTCGTCACCTTTCCAGTAGGCACCGGCAATGGAAAGAAGTTTGAATGCTTTGATGTAGGACGTGGACGGAACGTGCGGCCCGCGGCAGAAGTCAATGAAATGAGGTCCGAGCGTGTACTCGCTGAACACCTCCCCGGCCCGCTCCTGGATCAACTCACACTTCATGTGTTCGCCCATTTCGGCGTATTTTTTCAATCCTTCCTCTTTCGGAACGAGGCGCCGTTCATAGGGTAAGTCCTGGGCCTGGAGTTCCCACATCTTAGCCTCGATCTTCTCGAGATCCTCCGGAGTGAAGGGTTTGTCGCGGAGAAAATCGTAGTAGAAGCCGTTTTCGATCGGCGGTCCGATGCCCAGTTTGGTTCCCGGGAACAGCTCCAGAACGGCGGCGGCGAGCAGATGAGCCGTGGAGTGGCGGTAGACCTCCAGAGCCTCGGGATCCTTGGGCGTGAGGATCTCGACGGTGGCGTCACCTTCGAGCGGTCGCGTCAGATCCCACAACTCGCCGTTGACCCGCGCAACGATCGCCTCCCTGGCAAGGCGGGGGCTGACGGCCTGGGCCACATCCAGAGGGCGGGTGCCTGGTGGGAACGTCTGCCGGCTCCCGTCCGGCAGCGTTACGGTAATGCTGTCCATCGTGGAGTTCTGATCTTTCAGCGTAGCATACGGCTCGGAACGGGTTTCCTTGCGAGGTGGGGCTCGCCGCTGCGCCATAATGCTCCTCATGAAGAAGCTCAGGACGCGCCTCCTGTGGCTGGGGCTGCTTTCGGCGACGGCCGCAGTGTCCCATCCGCGGGAACCGTATCCGGCCGCACGGCACGGGGGCAACTACATGCACAACTATTACATCCCGCCCGCTCCCGGCTCGACACCGTGGGCGCCGTGCTGGTCCCCGGACGGAAAGTGGATTGCGGTAGCGATGAGCGGCTCCATCTGGAGAGTGGATCCCAAAACGGGCGAGGCCGAAGAGCTGACTTACAATGAGCGCTATCATTCTTCTCCGGCCTGGTCTCCCGACGGCAACTGGATTGTCTATACGGCCGACGACGACGGCCGGGGCATCAATCTGGAAATCGTCCAGGTGGCCACCGGGGAGTGGCGCACGCTGGCTGCCGATGGCCACCTGTATCTCGACCCCGTGTTTTCCCCCGACGGAACCCGGCTGGCGTACGTCTCCTCACGGCCTTCGGGCTATTTCAACATCTTCGTTCGCGCCATCCGGAACGGCCGGTGGGACGGGCCGGAAATTCCGTTGACCGCGGACCACGGTTACGGGCGCGACCGGCTGTACTTCGGACCCTGGGACATGCATACCCAACCGGCATGGACGCGTGACGGAAGCCAGATCGTCTTCGTATGCAACCGCGGCGTGCCGCTCGGCTCCGGGGACCTGTGGCGCATGCCGGTGAAGTCGTCCGGCATCGCCGAGGCCGTGCGAGTCCTCCGTGAGCAGACGCTCTACCGTACCCGGCCGGACGTGTCGCCGGACGGCAAACGCCTGGTCTACTCCTCCACACGCGGCGCCGCCCACCCGTTTCATGCTTTGTACGTGGTTCCCGTAAGCGGTGGCGAACCCTATAAGCTCACCTTCGGCGCCTACGATCACTTCCATCCCCGCTGGTCGCCGGATGGCGAGAGGATCGCCTACGTTTCAAACGGCGGGGGTCTGCCGCAGCTTGCGCTGGTCGAAACGCACGGCGGTGCACGGCGGATTGTGCGTATCACCCGACGGCGCTGGCGTCGGCCTGTGGGGCGGCTCGAAGTGCGTATCCTGGACCAATCGGGAAGGCCGGCTCCCGCCCGCGTCTGGGGACTGGCAGCCGACGGCAAATTTTACGCGCCTGAGGACGCCTACGCCCGCGTCGGCGCCTCCGGAACCCACTACTTCCACGCCCGGGGGCGGTTCAGCGTCGAGGTCCCGCCCGGCCGCATGACGATCCACGCCGCGCGAGGCTTCGAATACCGGCCTGCTGCGGTTGAGGTCGAAGTCCGGGCTGGTCAAACGGCGCGGGCCCTGCTGGTCCTGCGGCGCTGGACGGATCTTTCCGCTCTCGGCTGGCACAGCGGCTCCACGCACGTGCATATGAACTACAGCGGGAACCTGGGCAACACGCTGGAGAACCTCTTGTTTCTTTCCGAAGCCGAGGACCAGGACTTCCTCAACATGCTCATTGCGAACAAAGACAATCGTATCCTCGACTACGAGCACTTCGTCCCCGGAGGAGGGGAACACCCTCTCACCCGCGGCAAGCCCGGAGTACGGCTGCTGGTGGGCCAGGAATACCGGCCTCCCTTTTACGGCCACGTCTTCCTCCTCGGATTGCGCGAACATCTGATCTCGCCCTTCGCCACCGGCTACGAGGGCACGGCCATCGAAAGTCTGTACCCGAGCAACACCGACATGCTCCGCAAAGCGCGAGCGCAGGGCGCCGTGACCGCCTACGTGCACGCCTTTGCGGGCGACAAGGACCCGCTCGATGCGGACCTGGGAGCGGCCAAAGCCCTTCCTGTGGATGCCGCCTTGGGAACCGTGGACGCGGTCGAATGGTCCGCCGCCGGCCGGGCCGCGCTCCAGGTGTGGCACCATTTGCGCAATCTCGACCTCCCGATCGCTGCCGTGGGCGGCGAGGATTCCATCACGGACTTGCACATCGGCAAACTGATCGGCAGCGTCCGCACCTACGCCTTCCTGGGCCGGGAGCACACGGTGGAAGCGTGGCTGCAAGCGATCCGTCAGGGCCGCACCTTCATGAGCACGGGTCCGCTGCTGCTGTTGCGCATTGGCGGAAGAGGCCCCGGCGAAACGGTGCGGTTGCCCGCCGAAGGGGGCACCGTCGAGATCGAAGCCGAGGTGCGCTCGCCGGCTCCTTTGCGCAAGGCGGTTGTGCACCGCAACAGTCGAGAGTTTCTGGAAGTGCCGCTTGTCCCCGGCGGCCGTTCCGGCAAGCTACAGGGGGCCGTCCGCGTAGGCGAGAGCTGCTGGTTCTCGCTTTACGCGGAAGGAGATCCTCATCCGGCCTTCGATGCTGCGTTTCTTCAGGCGGTGACCAACGCCGTGCGTGTCTACACGGGGGACCGGAGGATCCGCGACCGTACGTCGGCGGAGTACTTCCTGAAGTGGATCGCGCGACTGGTGCAGATGGCTCAGGAGTGGCCCTGGTGGCGCTCCGATGCGGAGCGGCGCCGCGTGCTCGCACAGTTCGAAGAAGCTTCGCGTCTCTACCGTCGCCTCGCTGAGGGGGCGCCATGAGAAGCGGCGCTCATTGCTCCCGCTGCGATCCCGGCGCCAGGATTGGCGGCATGAACAGCCCCGTGGTGAGCCGGAGGTGTTTCCTGGGCGTGACGATGGCGCCGTACGTCTGGCGCATCCGGGCAGCGGACCGCCCGCCCAATGTGATCCTGATCTACGCCGACGATCTGGGCTACGGCGACCTGGGCTGCTACGGTTCCAGACTGCGGACGCCGAACCTGGACCGCATGGCCGCCGAAGGCGTCCGTTTCACGCACTTTTATTCCGGCAACCCGGTCTGCTCGCCTTCCCGCGCAGCGTTGCTCACCGGCCGGTATCCCACCCGCGCCGGAGTTCCCCGTGTGCTGTTCCCCAACGACACCACCGGCCTTCCCGATTCCGAAGTGACCTTGGCGGCGCTGCTCAAGGCCCGGAGCTACCGCACGATGTGCGTCGGCAAGTGGCATCTCGGCCACCTCCCCCGGTATCTGCCCACAAGCCGCGGCTTCGACGGCTATTTCGGCATCCCCTATAGCAACGACATGACGCCGCGGCCGCTGCTGCGCAACACCGAGGTCATCGAAGAGCCCGCGCGCCTGGACACGCTGACGCCACGCTACACCGAAGAAGCGCTTCGGTTCATCGGAGCGGCTCGCCGGGAGCCATTTTTCCTCTACTTCGCCCACACTTACCCCCACATTCCCCTGGCCGCCTCGGCGCGGTTTCGCGGCAAGTCTCCCTTCGGGCTGTACGGCGACGTGATTGAGGAGCTGGACTGGAGTGTGGGAGAGGTGCTGGCAGCGCTGAAGCACTTCGGGCTTGACCGCGACACGCTCGTGCTGTTTTCCTCCGACAACGGACCCTGGTATCAGGGCAGCCCGGGCGGCCTCAGAGGACGAAAAGGCACCACGTGGGAGGGAGGCCAGCGCGTGCCCTTCATCGCTCGCTGGCCGGGGCGGATTCCGGCGGGCAGGGTCTGCCACGGCATGGCGTCCGTGCTGGACATCGTGCCTACCGTCGCCCGTCTCTCCGACGCACCCTCACCGCCTCATCCGCTCGACGGCGTGGATATCTGGCCGCTGCTGAGCGGTGCCAAGCCGGAGATCGAGCGGGAAGCATTGCTTTATTTTGACAACGTGCACCTGCAGTGCGCCCGCTGGGGACGCTGGAAGCTGCACGTGGCGCGCTACAACACCTTGCCTTATATCCCCGCCCCGGCCGGCGGACGGGTCAACCTCCCCCTGCCGGAGCCGGAGCTGTACGATCTGATCAACGACCCGGACGAAAGTTACAACGTCGCCCCGGAACACCCCGACGTGGTCGCCGAAATCCGGCGCCGCATCGAGCGGCTGATCGCCGGCTTCCCCGAGGAGATTCGCCGGGACTGGGAGGAGACCAAGGCCCGTCGCGTGGCGCCGACCCCCGCCGGGCACGTCCCAAGGCTGGCGGCCAAGTAACAGATCGGCGGCCGAGGGCGGCCTGACCAACTCCGAGGGTCGAAGCCGGGATGCCCGCCCACGGCGCACGCTGTCTTAAAAAATGGGTATATCCTCGTGCCGCACAGGACAAGGGTCTGTGTTTGGCCGTCGAGGCTATATTGGCAATTGGGGGCGCTTGGCAATTGGGGCGCTCCACACACGGCAAGGAGGTGGGCATGAAGCACTTGGCGTTGCTGGCTTTCTTGGTGTGGCCTGCCGCGTCGCAGCCGGGGGGCCTGCGGATCATAAGCCGCATCCCCATTGGGGAAGTGCAGCAAGGCAAACTCGTTCGCGCCTGGTTGTGCGGCGATGACCTGGTGCTGGTGACCAACCGCGAAGGCGAGCTGATCGCCGTAGACACAGCTCGCGACTCGGTCCTCTACCGCAAAACGTTCCCTGAGTTGGTGGGTCTCGGAGGATGCACGTGCGACGATCAAAGGTCCGTGTACTTCTCCCTGCACCGTCCCGATGCGGCGTTTGTACGGGTCTATTCACTGGGCCTGCACGGCGCGTTGACTTTCAAGCGTAGCTTTCCGATCACCGGGCGACTCGATCGCCTCGTGGTTGCCGGCAACCAGCTCTACGGCGTAGGCCTGGCGCGGGTTGGCTCGGAGTATGTATTCTTGCGGCGTTTCCTGCTGCCCGAGGGGACCTACCTGGGTTCACCGGGGGTGGGCGTGCCGATGCGCCTGGGCGCCGAACCGATCAACGTCTTTGCCGTGGAGGGTTCGCTGTTTTGGCACCCCGGCCTCAAGCAGGTGGTTTACCTGCCGGCGAATCCCTTTGAGCTCTGGCGGCTGGACCTGAACGGGAACGCGATCGGTGTGGAGCGCCCGGCGATCGCAGATTTCATCGCGGCACCGCCGGGGACTTCGGGCAACCGTGACTTTCTGACGTTCGACCGCGTGGACAACGCCGCTGTCCTGCCGGATGGCCGGATCGTGGTTCAGGTGATCCAGGGCACGGGGCGGCCGCGAGGCGGGAGCCTGCTGGTCGTATTGGGCGCGGATCTCCGGCCTACGGGAACCCAGATCCCCCTCGCACACGACATGGGTTACCTGCTGGGCGCGTCCTCGGACGGAACGCTCTATTTTGCCGATCTGGTCGTGGGCACGAGTTCGATCGTAAAGGCCAGGCTCAGGTTCTGAGCGGGGTGCAGCTATGTCGGAGTCTCGCCCGACGTGGCCGGCCCGCTGTCGTTCAGACAAGCCTTCCAAACGCTCCCAAGACGCGAACCCGCTGCGCCCGGAAGACTGGTTTAGCCGATCTGCCAGCCTTTGCGGAATCGCGGCTTGACGTACTGGTTGGCCTCCGGCGCATTGGTGAACCGCATCCGGGCGGCGTCCCACTCGAGTTTCCCTTCGAACCGCAAGGCGATACAGCCGAGCAGGATCCACTCAGTGAATGGTCCGGCCACACGGAAGTCCGAACAAGCCGGTTCGCCGCCCTTGCAGGCCCGAATCCAGTCGCGATAATGCCCCGGCGAGCGCGTGAGAAACTGCGGCGGCAGTTTGTACTCTTTGTGACGAGCCTCGGGCAGCAAACGGGTGTTGGCGCCATAGGTGTCCGTGCTCAGATACCCCTTGGTGCCGACAAAAATGGCGCCGTTGCTTTCCGGAGCAAAACCGCCGAAGCCACCCTGCGGGACACGTTGCTGCTGCCTTGTGGCGGCGCCCGCCTCTCCCGCCGGCGGCCGGCGCTGCGCCGCAGCGGGACCACCGCCGGTGAACTCGATGCCGCCCGCTCCGAAGGCTCCGGCCCCGCCAATCAAGGGCTCGCCTTCGGGGATCCCCTCCGGCCGCCACGCCGGCCCCCGGGCGGCGTCGTACCAGTAGACTTTGACGGGCGGCATCGAGCCGCGCGCCGGGAAGTCGAAACGGGTGACGGACTTCTTGGGGAACGCATACGCGCTCTTGCCCTCCTGGGAGAGCACCTCCACGCTGACCGGAGCCGTCAGCCGCAGCGCCATGTTCACCGCGCCGAGAATGTGGCAGGCCATGTCTCCAAGCGCTCCGCAGCCGAAGTCGAACCAGCCTCGCCAGTTGAACGGCGCGTAGGCCGGACTGTAAGGACGCATGGCCGCGGGTCCCAACCACAGATCCCAGTCCAGCGTCTCCGGCACTGGCGCCTCCGGCGGCAGCGATTCCATCCCCTGCGGCCAGATCGGCCGGTTCGTCCAGGCATGCACTTCGGTGACGTCGCCGATCTCCCCCGACCAGATGATCTCGGCGGCGATGCGGGCCCCTTCGTTGGAGTAGCCCTGGTTGCCCATCTGGGTGGCCACGCGGTATTTGGCGGCGGCCTCGGTCAAGATGCGCGCTTCCCAAACCGTCCGCGCCAAGGGCTTCTCTACGTAGACGTGCTTGCCACGCTCCATCGCCCAGAGGGCCGCCACGGCGTGGGTGTGGTCGGGTGTAGCCACGACCACGGCGTCAATGTTCTTGCCCTCTTGATCGAGCATCTTGCGAAAATCGGCGTACTTGGGTACGGACTCGAACTTCTTGAACGTAGCCTCGGCGCGCTTGGCATCCGGGTCTGCGAGAGCGACGATGTTCTCGGTCAGGCAGCCGTTGATATCCTGCGCCCCGCGTCCGCCGGCGCCGATCACGGCGATATTGAGCTTTTCATTGGGCGACTTGTAGCCCAGGAACTTCAGAGAAGGCACACTGCCGAATCCGCCGCGCGGGACTGCGCCCGCCAGAAGGGTACCGAAGAAGAAATGCCTGCGTGAAAACATAGCTGCCATTTTACGACCTCCGACTTGATAATGGCGTCCGGGAACCGCAATCGGTTATGGGAGCGGCCCGTATTGTTGGAGGATTGTGCGCCCGGCTGGGCCGTGAAGGCCGGCATGAGTCCGGGACCGGAACCGCCCGGGGTGCGCCCGGGTATTATCGTCAGAATGCGACGGCGCCTGTGCCGCAGCAACGGCCTATAAATTCCCTAAAGAAAACCATTGACGACAAATCGAAGCTGGGAGTACACTGCCGCAATGCAGGAGGGGTGAGATGCAAGCTCTGTTCTCCACGACAAGACCGACTTTGTTTGTACTGGCGCCGCTGCTCGCCGCTGCTTCCCTCTGCGCCGCGCAGGACTCGCACGAAGTCTGGATGATCGATCAATCGAACTCGCCGGGAAAAAGCTTCGGCGGGATTCTATACATCTTCAAAGGAGAACAGCTGCGCGGGCAGGCGGCCGCCAAGGCCACTCCGGAAGTGATCGATCTCGGGGGCGCGGCGGCTGCGGCCTGTCTGGCGGCCACGGGTGCAAATCCGGTGCGGCCGCACATGCTATTCTTCAACGCGGCGCAAACGCACGCCGTCATCGCTTTTGTTTTCTCGGGCCACGTGTTGATCCTGGATGCCACGGCCCGCACGCCGGTGGCGTGTCTGCGTGCCACATTGGCTTCAAACGGAGCACGCCAGGCTCACGCCGCCATCCCGTCTCCGGATGAAAGCTACATCCTCGTGGCGAACCAGAATGGAAAGCTGCTGGAACGAATCAATACGGATTACCGCAGCAATACGTTTGTGTTGGACGGCTCAGCTACGCTGGATCTGGCCAGCTGCACGACTCCGAACGGTCTGCCCTGTGAGGCGGCCGCTCTGAGACCGAACAACGCTCCCATCTGTCCCGTCATTGACGCTTCGGGCGATCTCGCCTTTGTCACGCTGGCAGGAGGGGGCCTGTTCGTCGTCAATCCCCGCACTACGCCCATGAGCATCGTCGGCGAATACACGATGGGGACCGTTCACGGCAACGGTTGTGGCGGCATTCAGGTGAGGGACACAATGTATATCAACTCCGGAGCGGGCACTGCGGCGGGGAACCCGGGCGAGTTTGACCTCTACGCATTTCCCGTGTCGGGATACTCGCCCCTCAATCCGCCGGAGTTTCCGTTCCCGACGGTCGTCTTTGCCGACGATACCGAGGGCCGGGATGCGCACGGCGTGCTCGCAACAAAGCACGGCAGGTTCCTCTGGGCGGGAGACCGCGGGTTGGACGTCATCGAGGTCTTTGCCACCGACACGCAGGTGCGCGTGAACACCATTTTGCTGCGAGGGTCCCTGTCCGATAACCCCTCTCCGGATCTCTTGGATATTTCCCCGGACGGCAGTCGCGTCTACATGTCGCTGCGCGGCCCGAATCCCTTGTCGGGTTCGCCGCACGTGAGCATCGGATCCACGCCCGGGCTCGGGGTTATTCGAGTGGAGCAGGCCGGCCGCCATGGAGACTTTCAGGCAATCCATGGCGTCACGAACGTGGACGGTGCGGGCGTGGAACGGGCGGATCCCCATGCCATCCGGGTACGTCAGGTTCGCAGAAGGCCCTAGTCGGTGCGGTGCAGGTTCCCGCGCCTCCGGCCTTTCTCGGTGGTCGGCGGGCAGCGCGGTTTCCTCCTTCTGCTAAGATTGAGAAGTTCTCCTCCCGATGGACCCGACGCCGACAGAACTCGTTTGCGCTCATAGCCCGGACGCAGACGATGCGTTTATGTTCTACGGGCTGGCCACCGCCAAGATCCGTTCGCGGCTCCTCCGCTTTCGCCATGTGCTGGAAGACATCGAGTCGCTGAATCGCAAGGCGATGGAGGGCCACTACGAAGTCACGGCCATTTCCTTCCACGCCTACCCGTATGTGGCGGACAAGTACGTCCTCATGCGATGCGGCTCCAGTGTCGGAGATGGCTACGGCCCGGTTGTCGTGGCGGCACGGCCGATTTCTGCGGACGAATTGAAAGGCAGGCGGGTGGCCGTGCCAGGCAGATTGACCACCGGCTACCTCGTGCTCAAACTGTTCGAGCCGGATCTGGAAGCCGTGGAGCTTCCCTTCGACCGTATTCTGGATGCCGTGCGGGACCGCACCGTAGACGCCGGCGTCGTCATTCACGAAGGGCAGCTCACCTACGCGGGCGCCGGTCTGCATGCCGTGGTGGATCTGGGCCGGTGGTGGAAGGAAAAGTACGGATTGCCGCTGCCGCTCGGCGCCAACGCGCTGTTGCGCTCTCTGTCCGGAGAGCTGCAGCAGGAGTGCTGCCGTTTGATGCGCCAGAGCATCCAGTACGCCTTCGAGCACCACTCAGAGGCGCTGGCATACGCGCTCCAGTTTGCGCGGGATCTGGACGCAGGCCTCGCCGAACAGTTCGTGGGGATGTACGTGAACCAGTACACCGTGGATTGCGGGAGTGTGATTCCGGAGGCGGCCCAGAAGCTGCTCGATCTGGGTTACGAAGCCGGGCTCATTCCCCGGAGGGCAACCGTAGAGTTCGTTTCCTGAAGGCGTGTCCCGGCGGATCATCGCACTTCTTCTTCTCTGTGGCACAATTTGACGTTGCCATGCGATTACGAGATCGCACGGCTGTGGTGACCGGAGGCTCGCGCGGAATCGGCAGTGCGATTTGCCTCCGGCTGGCCCGCGAAGGGGCCGCCGTGGCTGTGAATTACCGCGAGCGACGAGGCCACGCCGAAGCAGTGGCGGCGGAGATCCGCGCCGCGGGCGGGCGTGCCGTCGCGGTAGCCGCCGATGTGGGTGACCCGGCCGCCGTGGAGGCCATGATCCAGCTTGTGGCTGCCGAGCTCGGTCCTGTGGATATCGTGGTCAACAACGCGGGTCTGCTGCGCCGCGGGGATCTGGCGGATTTCGATGCCCGGGCTTTCGAAGAGATGCGCCGCACCAACGTGGACGGTCTGATCCACATGACGCGGGCCGCCGCAGAGGGGATGAAGGCGCGGCGCTGGGGGCGCGTCATCAATCTGACCTCGATCGCCGCCCACGGAACCAGCATGGGCGGGACGACGTTTTACGCGGCGACCAAGGCCGCCGTCATCCTCCTGACGAGGCGTTTCGCCCTCGAGCTCGGGCCCTACGGCATCACCGTGAACGCCGTTGCCCCGGGTTTCGTTCTGACCGAGATGGTGTCTGAAGGTCGGACGCCACAGGAGGTCGAACAGCTGGTCGGCGAAATGGCCTCGCGCGCCATGCTAGGCCGGGTGGGCCGTCCGGAAGATGTCGCCCACGTAGTGGCGTTCCTGGCTTCCGAGGAGGCGGCCTTCATCACCGCTCAGGTGATTACCGTAGACGGGGGTCGCACGGATTACATCGGCCATGGCTGAGGGCTTTACCTCAGCACCGGTGCGACCATCGCCATCGCGGTTGACCCTTCGCTACGGTGTTGCCTAATATACTGGTTAGGAAGTAGCTTCCTCGCGCAGTGCAGCCATGCTGAGCGAGCGGGAAATGCAGCGCCGGAAAGCGGAGATCCTGCGCTCGATCGTCCGGGAGTATATCGAAACCGGCGAACCGGTTGCCTCGCGTACCATCGCCAAAAGGCGAGGTTGCCGGATCAGCGCCGCCACGGTCCGCAACGTCATGGCGGATCTGTGCGAGGAGGGCTATCTGTCCCAGCCCCACACCTCGGCCGGGCGCATTCCTACGGAGAAGGCTTTCCGGTTTTTTGTGCAGGATCTCTCGGTGCGCCGGCCGACTCCGGCGGAGTTCGCACGTTTGCGAGCGGCGTTTGAAGGCGTCGAAAGCCTGGAGACCGGCCTGGACCGGTCTTCGCACGTGCTGACCGAGCTCACGCGCAACGTGGGAATCGCCGCCGCCATCCCCCTTTCCCAGCAGGCTCTGGACCGCATCGAGCTGGTCTGGCTCGGCGCGCGTCGCATCCTCGTCGTCATCGTCACGCGAGATCGCTCCGTGCGGAACCGCGTGGTTACGCTCGACGAGGAGGTTTCTCCGGAAGAGCTTACGTCCATCCGCAACTACGTCAATTACCACTTCAGCGGGTGGGCCCTGACCGACATCCGCTCTGAACTCGAGCAGCGCCTCCGACTGCAGAACGCCTACTACGACCTGCTGCTCCAGCGTTTGAAGGGGCTCTATCAAAAGGGCCTGCTGGATATCGACTTGGACCCCGAGGTACATCTGGAGGGCACTTCCTATCTGTTGAGCCTCGATCTGCACTTGACTCGGGAGAAGATGAGGGAGCTGCTGCGGGCGCTCGAGGAAAAGCGGAAGATCCTCCAGTTGCTCGACCGGCTCCTGGACCGGCCCGAAGGGGAGCTGGGGGTTCACGTCGGCCTGGAGGAAGTGCATCCCGCCATGAAGGAGCTTGCCCTGATCGGCATTCGGGTGACGACCCAGAGTGGGGCTGTGGCGCGCGTGGCAGTCCTGGGTCCGATGCGGATGCACTACGAGCGGGTGATGTCGGCCGTTTTCTGTGTAGGGACGGCCCTGCAGCAGGTACCTTCCTGAGCCGCCCGATTCTCCGAACCGAAAAGTCTGCTTTGTTAATCTGTAGGAGTGGCGATGAACGAGGAGCATGCTTCACCGGTTACCGGCGGCACGGACGCACCGGAGCCGGCGGCGGCCACCGAAACCGAGGCGGTACCGGATCCGGCCACTCAGCTCGCCGCAGTGACCGCGGAACGTGACCGCCTTGCAGCAGAGAAGGCGGAGTTGTTCGACCGCCTGCTGCGGCGCCAGGCCGATTTTGAAAATTTCCGCCGCCGCTCGGACCGGGAAAAGGAGGAGATCCGGGAATTTGCCGCCATGGAGGCGGTGCGCAGTCTGCTGCCTGTGCTGGACGACTTCGAGCGGGCGTTGCAACACGAGTGTGCAGACAAAGAGTACAGTCGAGGTGTCGAGCTGATCTACCAGCGGCTCTATGAGACCCTGGTGAAGCTGGGCCTGGAGCCGGTTCCGGCCACGGGACAGAAGTTCGACCCGCATGTGCACCATGCGGTGGAAACTGTCGAAACCACGGCGTACGAAGATCACACCGTGGTGGAGGAGCTTCGAAAGGGATACAATTTCCGGGGCCGGCTGCTCCGTCCTGCGATGGTGAAGGTGGCGGTCGCGCCTGCTCCGGAAGAAACCTAGCCGGTTATTGTGGCCAAGCGGGACTACTACGAAGTGCTGGGCGTCAGCCGCGACGCCACCGAGCAGGAGATCAAGAGCGCTTATCGCAAACTGGCGCTCAAATACCATCCCGACCGCAATCCGGGCGACAAGGAAGCGGAGGAGCGGTTCAAGGAGGCGGCCGAGGCCTACAGCGTCCTCGGTGATCCCCAGAAGCGCGCTGCCTATGACCGCTACGGCCACGCCGGCGTCGGCACTGCGGCCGGGGAGCCCGCCTTTGACCCGTCCCTGTTCGCCGACTTCACCGACATCTTCGGGGATTTCTTCGGATTCGGAGATCTGTTCGGGTTCGGCGGCACACACCGCCGGCCGCGGGCCCGGCGCGGCGAAGACGTACGCTACGACCTCGAGATCAGTTTTGAAGACGCGGTGCGCGGGATGACGGCCGAGATCCTGGTCCCGCGCACCGAGGCCTGCCCGCGATGCAAGGGACAAGGAGCGGAACCTGGGGTGGGCTTCGTCCGCTGCGCGGCGTGCCACGGAAGGGGCGAGCTCATCTACCAGCAAGGCTTTCTCACGGTGCGCCGTACCTGCCCTCAGTGCGGCGGTCGCGGGCAGACTGTGCGCCAGGCCTGCTCCGAGTGTCGCGGCGAGGGCTACGTCCGCCGCGAACGGCGGTTGAAAGTCAATATTCCGCCCGGCGTGGATGACGGCATGCGCTTGCGGTTGGCCAACGAAGGGCAGCCGGGTGCCAACGGAGGGCCGCCTGGAGACCTCTATGTGGTCTTGCACGTGAAGCCGCACCCGTTCTTCCGGCGCGAGGGCAACGATCTGCACTGTACGGTTCCGGTCAACATAGTGCAGGCGGCGCTCGGGGCCGAGATCGAGGTGCCGACGCTCGAAGGCCCGGAGAAACTCAAGATTCCGGAAGGCACCCAGCCCGGGGCCCAGTTCCGCCTCCGTCACAAAGGCGTCCCGGATGTGAACGGAGCCGGCCGAGGAGACCTCTGGGTGCACATTGACGTGCGCGTTCCCACCAGGCTGACCCGCCAGCAACGCCGCCTGCTCGAGGAGCTGGCCGCGACACTTCCGGTCGAAAGCGATGCTGCTGAGGACAAGGGCCTGTTTGACAAGGTCAAAGACTACTTCGCTTGACGGCCCGTGAGCGGATTAGCGGCCGGCAGCACACTCCGGCAACTCATTCTGAGGGTGAGGCGTTTCCGCCGAGGAGCAGCGCTCCGTCGCACCCTTCCCTTCCGGCGCAGCGATCAGCCCTCCGGGCTGGGTTCATCCCGGACGTCTCATTCCGGGCATAGCGTTCCCAGATATTTCAGCCATTCGGTGATCTCGCGCGGGGACGGGAACGCGTGCGAATCTCCGGCCGGCGCAGACGCCCACACCTGGCCGTAACGGTCGACGACCAGGAAGGACGCCACGCCGGGTGCCGCCAGGCGGCTCTCGGGGTCGCGGACCGGAAGTCCGAACCCGGGACACCGGTAGGCCGGCGAGGTGTCCGGGGCGACGATGAGAAGGCGCCCCTCCCAGATGGAAAACTCTTCTGAGAGCTCCGCGAGCTCATCCAGGTACTGCTGGCAGTCCGGACAAAAAGGCGCATGGAGAGCCAGGAGCACTGTAGTGCGGCCGAAGGGCGGCCGCAGCGGCTCGTCGAGGCCGCCCCGAATCAGCGGGAGCGACACATCAGGCAACAGATCACCGCGGCGGATCGCCACACCTGCACCCCCTCCCTTCATTTACACGCGCCCTGCGCACCTGTGGTGACTTGGCGTCGTCAGGCACCGTCAGCTCTCCTTGAGCCCGTTCTCACGGTTGTGCTTCCCATCTCCGGATGAACTCGAGCAGCACGTCGCCGACGATCTGGAAACTCCCTGGGCTCAATTTATCCAGCGTGTCCTGCTCCGTATGCCACCAGGAATGGCCGGGCCCGTAGTCGAAGTCAATCAGGTTCACCGCCGGAACGCCGGCCCTCAAAAACGGTACGTGGTCGTCTTCAATTTCCACGACCTCGTTCAGGAAATGCCGCTGGTAGCCAAGCTCCGCGGCGATCTGCCAGATCCGCTCTCGCAGCCACAGCGTGGAGTGAGCTTCGCGCACAATCCCCAGTTCCTTGTCGCCGATCATGTCCACGTTAATCAGGGCTGTGAGGCGCTCGAGCGTGCCGTCCCGGCGCCACCGCCGCACCAACTGGCGGCTTCCGTAAAGGCTGTCGGCCTCCGACCATTGCACCATGGCCTCCTCGCCGTCGAACCAGACCAGATAGATATCGTGGCGGCGGGTTCTAGCCGAGAGGGTGCGCGCCATCTCCAGAAGGAACCCGGTGGAAGAGCCGCCGTCATTGGCCCCGACGAAGCGGCGACCTGGCAAGGACTTCGTATCATAATGGCCCGTGATCGCCATCGCTTTGCCGGAGGTTCCGGGAAACCTGGCGACGATGTTTTTCATGGGAATCGGACCGAGCGGCGTTTGTGCGGTGAACGCGTCCTCCACGACCTCGCAGCGAAACCGGCGCAGCTCAGCCAGGATGTAGTTTTGAAGCCTCCGGTGCGGTTCCGACCCGGGTGGGCGCGGCCCGAAAGCCACCACGCGCGCTGTGTAGTTGAGTGCCGAGGCGCCGCTGAATCCGGCGGCCGCGGCGGCGGAGGCCCACAGCGCGACTAAGATTTTTGCGCCTGGCATACATACCCCAGTGTGAAGTTCCGCTCCCGATCCAGGAAGTCCAGGGCGGGGAACAGCAGCGCGGGCGGAACGAGAAACAGCGCGGCCGCAGGCATCAACGGCGGTGGAAAGAACTGCAGCGCGTTGAGCAACCGCCGGGCGAGCACACGGAAAAAACCTCCGGCAGGGCGGATCTCGATGTGCCCGAAGCCTGCTTCCTCCAGCAGCAGCCGGACGCCGTGGCGCGTGAACCGAAAATAATCATACGGAGCCTGATGCACTTCCCACTCCTGCGGCACTACCAGCAAGAGACGGCCGCCGGGCGCCAGCGTGCGTGCGATCTCGGCGAGCACGGCACGCGGATCCGGCACGTGCTCGAGCGTGACGATGTTGAGGCAGGCGTCGAAGCACCCGCTGCGGAACGGCAGGGCGGCGAGATCCCCCACCACATCCAGGCGGCTGTAGTCCCATGCCGCGTCTCCGACGCCAAGGTCAACGCCCACATAGCAGTGCCGCGAGAAATACCGGGCATGCCGGCCTTCGCCGGCGCCCGCATCGAGCACGCGTGCTCCCTCCGGCAGCGACGCGGCCAGCCGGGCCACCTCGCGCTCGATCAACGCCTCAAAATGCAGGATGTGATCCCGCAGCCGCGCGGGCAGCAAGCCCACCAGCCAACTGTAGCGGCTCACTTCTTGCGCGCCTCGATCATGATCGTGGAACCGGCCCGGCAAGCCGCTTCCAGAACCGTGAAGGGCAGGCAACAGCAGACCAGCCCGAAATACAGCAGATCCTTGAGCAGCCGCGTGGCTGGTGCCTCGCGGAGCTTTCGGACGCGCCGCGCTACGGGGTCGAGCCAGGGAGCCAGACTGGTGGCCATGCCGGCCGGATTGTCCCGCAGGGAGAAATGTTTGATCCGCACTACGTCGAAACCCGCCCGGTCCAGCAGTACCTCCACGTCCCGCTGCCGAAACGTCACCAGATGTCTGGGTACGTCCAGCCCGCTCCAACTCTCCCCCAACAGCAGGAACTGCCAGCAGCCGGCGTTAGGGACCTGCAGGATGAGCCGGCCCTCGGGCTGCAGCAACTCATAGGCTGCCGTCAGATAAGACAGCGGATCATAAAGGTGCTCGAGCACGTGGAACATCGTGATGACGGCGCAGCTTGCGGGAGGGAACGGAGCATGGGTGAGGGAGGCGCAAACGGTTGGAACGCCGTTTCTGCCCCAGGCGAGGATGGCGGCATCCACGGAGAAATCAAGTCCGGCGACTCGATAGCCCCGCTCCTTGAGCAGGCGGAGAAACAGGCCGCCGCCACAGCCCACATCCAGAATGAGTCCCGAGACGCCCGCCGACTCCAGGGCCCGGCGCACGAAGCGGAGATGATCGCGGAGCACGAGCCGGCGGTAGATCTCCTCCAGGCGTCCCGCCGCGCCCCCCTCCGGCGCAAACCAATACTCTTCGGGATAGTACGAGCGCAGCTCTTCGGGGGTCGGCGGCGGGGAGAGCCGGATGAGCCGGCAACAGCGGCAGACGACAACGCGAAAGCTCCTGTGCGTGGTCCGGTAGAGGCGGTCGGTGGCGGTGCAGAGCAGGTCCGCCTCCGTGCTGCCGCAGGCCGGGCACGGCTCTTGGGCCACCGCGATCATGGGGCCTGTTCGCTCAAGACCCGCAGCGGAATCCGGTATGCCAGCAGGAGCCGCCGCAGTTGCCCCGGCGTCAGCTTGCGAATTCCTCGGAGTCGCCGGCGCTTGGCGAGCATCCTCGGTATCAGGCGCAACGCGGCCAGATCTCCCTTGAGCAAAGCGCACGCCGCACGAAGCTTGCCCCACGGTCCGGGGTAGCGGGCGATCTCCCCCCTGCCGCGTACAGCCGCGATCGCTCCGGCCGCCAGCCGCGCCACGTAGAAGGGAACGTTGAGCCACAACAGACTCCACGGAAAAAGCTTCACGGCCAGCAATACCCGGTTGCGCTCGATCAACTCCAACCGGCGCATGGACGTGAGGCCGAGCGATGCCCCCCGGTGATGCCGCACCACTGCCTCAGGCGTATACAAACACGTCCAGCCCGCCAGGCGCGCCCGGAGACCGAGCTCGGCGTCATCGCCATAAGCGAAGAAATCTTCGTCGAATCCACCGATCTCTTCCAGCATGGCTTTGCGGTACATCGCGGCGCAACCGTCCGGCCAGAGGGTCTCTTCCAGCCGGTCATACTGCCCCTGGTCTATTTCGCCGGAACCCCGGCCGCGGTTCTGTCCGTCCAGGTAGATCAGATGTCCGGCTTTGTCAATGCGGAGCGGATCCTCGTGGACGAGAATTTTCGAGGCCGCCATGCCGACTTGCGGCCGCCCGTCAAAGCAGCGGCGCAAAGCCGCCAGCCAGTGCGGGTGGGCCTCGGCGTCGTTGTTGAGCAGTGCGATAAAGGGCGCCCGGGCCGCGGCAATGCCCTGGTTGTTGGCGGCGCAGAAGCCGCGGTTGACGGGATTCCGGATGAGGCGCACGCGCAGATCCGGGCGCTCGCAGAAATCGCGCTCGACCATTTCGGCAGATCCGTCTTGCGAGCCGTTGTCCACCACGATCACCTCAAAGTCGGCCTCCTGCTGGCGCGCCAGAGACTCCAGACAAGCGCGGAGCAACTCCCTGCGGTTCCAGTTGACAACGATCACGGAGATGTCCGGACCGCCTCTCACGACTCCAGCGGCGTCAGAGAACTCGCGGCTCCCCGGAGGCGGCTTCCCGCCGCGCCGCAAGCGATTCCAGCCGCCGCTTGCGCTCCAGGCGCAGCAATTCGCGGCGGCGGCGCCGCTTGACCCGGTCGTCCACCTTGCGCCAGAACTGGCGGAAATATCCCGCGGCCGAAGCCAGAGAGAACAGCACCACCACCCAAAGCCAGGCCATAGCGGCACCCTGGAGGGACGGCCAGTGAAGACTCAGAGTCAGAAGGCTGACCGCCACCACTTGCATGACCATCTTGGTCTTGCCAAGCTCGCTGGCTTTGATGGTATATCCCTCCGCAGCGGCAATGCTGCGCAGGCCGGAGACCGCAAACTCCCTGCCTACGATCAGGACCACCATCCATCCCGGCACGGCATGCACCTGCACCAAAGCAATCAGCGCCGAGGAGATCAGCAGCTTGTCGGCGATCGGATCCAGAAGAGTACCGACCGTCGTCACTTGCCCCCAGCGGCGGGCCAGGTAGCCGTCCACCAAGTCCGTCGCCGCGGCCGCCAGGAAGATGGAGAGCGCCAGAAACTCATTCGTAAGGGCGAAACCGACGACATGGATCTCCAGATCTTCCTGGACCAACATGGCGACCAGGAAGGGCACAAAGAAGATCCTGAGGATCGTCAGCAGGTTGGGAAAATTCATCCGCCCGTACCAATATAAACCCTGACTGTGCCGGACGGGCGTCTCAGCCGGAGTCACCTCTGCCGCGGCCGTCCGTGGTGCCGGCAAGCGCTCACTCCGAAAGATATCCGGCCAGCTTCCGCTTCAGGGATTCGGGCACTTGGGCTTCCACTTCACAGCAACCATCCCGGTAGTGGACCTTCGAGACGCGCCCGAATTCGTGAAGCAGGTGAAGCGTGGCTCCCTCCCCGGCAGGGACGCGGAAGCGCGCGGCCGTAATCGGGTCAAGAGGCAGTGCCTCGTCAATGACCTCAAGCAAACGGTCCAGTCCTTGACCGGTCAGGGCGGAGATCGCAACCCAGCGGCCTTCAACCGAGCCGGCCGCCTCGCCCGCGATGCGCTGAACCAGGGCGGCGGTGCCCGCTTCGCCCTCCGAGATCCGGTCCATCTTGTTGAGCACCAGCACGCGGGGCGTCTGGCCGGCGCCCAGTTCCGCCAGCACGCGCTCTACCTCGGCGGCCTGTTGAGGCGCCTGCGGGCAGGAGGCATCCACGACATGCAGCAACAGCGAAGCCTCGGTCACCTCTTCGAGCGTGGCCCGGAAGGCCTCCACCAGAGTCGGCGGCAGGTTCCGGATGAAGCCCACCGTATCGCTCAGCAGGACGCGCCGGTGCGAGGGCAGCACGACCATTCGGATGGTGGGATCGAGCGTGGCGAACAGCCGGTCATCGGCCAGCACGCCGGCCCCCGTAAGCCGGTTGAACAGCGTGGATTTGCCGGCGTTGGTGTAGCCGACCAGAGCCGCCGTAGCCAGCGGGACGCTCTGGCGCTGCTTGCGCTGTACGGATCGCTGCCGGCGGACGTTTTCGAGTTCCTCCCGGATCGTTCGCATCCGTCGGTAAATGCGCCGCCGGTCGGTTTCCAACTGCGTTTCGCCGGGCCCGCGTGTACCGATGCCGCCGCCAAGCCGCGACATCTCTTTGCCCCGCCCGGCCAGCCGTGGCAGCAAATAGTTCAACTGCGCCAGTTCCACCTGCAGCTGGCCCTCACGGGTCCGTGCCCGTGTGGCGAAGATGTCCAGGATGAGCTGAGTGCGGTCAATCACTTTGCAGCCGAATGCGCGCTCCAGGTTGCGCTGCTGGGTGGGAGACAAATCGTGATCGAAGATCACCACGTCGGCGCCTGCCGCCCGGACCAGCTCCGCGATTTCCTCCACTTTGCCCGATCCGATGAGCGTTGCCGCCTCGGGCGCCGGCCGTGACTGAAGCGTACGGTGTATGATCTCGGCGCCGGCGCTCTCCGCCAGGGCGGCCAGCTCTTCGAGCGACTCTTCCCCATCGGAGGGCCGGGCCCGGGAACCGCGGCCCGTCACCTCCAGCCCGACGAGAATGGCGCGTTCGCGCAAGGCTTGCTGCGACTCAGGATTCCGTCGCTTCCGACGCCCCGGCGCCCTGCACCGCGTGAGCCGGCGAGCCGGCTTGCACGTGCCCGTGGGAAGCGGAGGCGTGGGCATGAGCATGACCCGGCTTCGACACCACGACGGTCGAGATCGCGTGTTTGAAAATGAGCTGCTCCTGGTTGTTGGTTTCGAGCACGACCGAGTACTTGTCGAAACTCTTGATGCGTCCGGACAGCTTCACCCCGCTCATCAAGTAGATTGTCAGAAACGTTTTCTCTTTGCGCGCCGTGTTGAGGAAAGCCTCTTGGATATTTTGCGGCAGCTTTTCCATTTTTTCCCTCTTTGCGGCAGTCCCGCAGGCTGCGCAGCTTCCGTGTTTCCCGATTGTACACCGAAACTCGAAGGAAAGGAATGGCGCGCGTGCCGGGCCGGCCGCCCCTAAGCCGCGCCGGCCTCGGGAGAATCGCTCTCGCGCCCCCGGGCGGACGATCCGAAACGGCCGCAAGATCGGAGACGGCATCAGGTGAGATCGGCAGCGTATTCCAGGGCGAACACCACGTCGGTGACGTCACGGAAGTCCACTCCGGGATTCTGCGCCTTGTTGATCTCCAGCGTGAAACGCTGGTCGGCTGCGAAATCTCCCAGGGCGTTCAGCGGCATGGGAGGTGGAGCCGGGTCGCTGCTCGTCGGGGGAAGATTCGACATGGCCGCGCCCTTTTTGAACTGGATGTTGACAGTCGTCGCCGGCTGCGACGCGAGCAGTCTTGCCGCCGCATCGGGCGGCGACGGGCTCACGAAGAAAACGGCAATGTTCTTTACCCGGCGATTGGCCTCGCGCGGCGGCAGCTTCAAGGTGCCGACGTCAAAAGGTATCGACACCAGGCCCGCCGGGCCCGCCAGATTCTGGATGGCCGCGGGTACATACTGGTTGCCGGACATCAGCACCCATCGCCGCACGGTCTTCGGCATGGCTGCAATCTCCCGGGCGTAGGCATCCGGTGAATACTGGGCCCACAGGTCCAGAGTCAGCAGGACATCCGCGATGCCGTCATAGCCGGCAGGGTTGGCCGCCGGCGGAAAGTGGATCTCCCAGAAAGTCTCCACGGCGCTCCCCTCGAAGGTGAGCAGCGTTTCATCCGGCAGACTGTAGACCGCCATGTCGTTCTGCAACCGGAACTCCGAAATCGGCAGGGCCTCGGCCGGGCGTACGACTACCCGCTCGTCGGGTTGTCCGGGACGCGAAACCGAAACCCCTTGGTTGATGAGCAATCCGCGCACAGGCGAGATCAGACTGGTTTGCGTGACTGCGAGCGATACGGCGCGGATGCGGTAGCCTGTCGTGCCGGGGTAGGCCAAGCGGAACGGCGACTCCTCCGTCTTGAAGGTGCAGCGTCCGGTCTGCTTGAGCCGGCCGAATGCCAGAGGGAAGTCCCGGACCAGCGAAAACGTATGCTTAACGGGCACGCTGCGCTTGATGCCTTCCACCCGCGTGGCCTCCAGTTCCGCAAGATCCGCCTGAAGCAGGTCAGCTCCCGTGACGCCCTGCATCTTCTCGGGAAAGTAGTCCAGCCGGATGATAGAGATCGGGCGGTCCTGTTCGTAGGCCAAGGCGCGCTCAGCCAGCCAGGCCACACGCGTGCCCAGCTCCAGATAGCGGCGTAAGACGCGTTTGGCCACCTGGGCCAGGTTCGCCCAGAAGTTGAGGTTAAGGAAACGGTTGTCCTCGAACTGGATCAG
The DNA here is from genome assembly GCA_037446115.1 of Acidobacteriota bacterium. Taxonomy (GTDB): domain Bacteria; phylum Acidobacteriota; class Terriglobia; order Bryobacterales; family Bryobacteraceae; genus JANWXD01. The sequence goes on from JBBIJF010000024.1 coordinate 36,922, forward strand.
ATCCCGGGCCAGATCCATGTCCGCCTGGGCGATCTGTCGCTGGTACGCGGCGATTTGTACTTCGCGCTGTCTGGCTGCGACCAGCCCTTGGGCCAGCGGCAGGGCCTTGTCGCGCAGCGCGCTTAGCTCGGCGCGGCGCCGGTTGGATGCATCCGCCATACTGCTCATGCTCATGTAGCCGGCCACGCCGAATATCGCGAAGCCCGTCATGATAGAAGCGCCCGCGCCCAGCCCGAGCATGCCTTGGCCGACCAGCTCCTTGCCAGTCGCTTCGGCGACCAAGCCCGCCTTCACCGCGGACTGAGTGTCACCGGGCAGTGAGGTGAACGTCTTGACCATGCCCCCGATAAAGTCGCCCAGTTGTGAAAAGAAACTTTCCGAATCGGCAATTTCTTTTTCCTTGGCCGCGATCTGCGCCTGCACGTTGGCCACCTGCTCTTGCGCCACGACGACGTTGTACTCTGCGACTTTCCCCTGCTCTTCGGCGACCTTGGTCTGGAGCGAAGCTTTCTGCAATAGGTTCGCCAGCCGCATCCGCTCGATCAGGGCGCTCTCCATTTTTTCCATGTACAGAAGGAAGTCCTGCTGGGCGGCTTTGGCCAGAGCGGCGAACCGGTCTGCGGTCTCCTTGAGCGGGCGGTAGCGGAGCGGCGGCACGAGGGAATCCGTTTCGCCGTAGTAATTTAAACCGGCATCAATCTGAAAAAGTCCCTTCCGCGCACGCACCTTCTGAGAGAGCAGGGCGGGGTTTTCCCGGTGATTTCTGAAAAACAGAAGCACCCCGGGATCGAATGCGAATGGCGCGTCCGAAGGCCAGTCGGGGCACAACGGCGGAGTTTCCCCATGCAAGAAGGAGACGCCTTTGTAAAGTTCCCGGGCCCGCTGGATGCTGGAAGCCTCGTTGGTGCGGTACAGTGCGTCCGCCCATTCCAGCATGGCGTCGGCCTGACGCAGGCGAAAATATTTCTCCTCCACCGGATGAACATACTTGGCGACGAGAGCGGCGGCGAGCTGTTCGATCGGTGAATAAGTCGTCGTGTCGTAGTATTCACCATTATCGCCCTCGAGTGGGTATTCTCCGCCGTGCAGATTCACGGTGTACGGGCGGTCGCCGATATGGTATAGCGGAAAATCTTTGAGATAGTGCGGGCGCCAGCCACCGGAATCCGTCTCTCGCGCCGTGCCCACGGCGAACCGCGTGGCCTGCCCATAATGAAAAACGGCCTTTTCGTAATCGCCCAGCGCAAGGAAAGCATCGCCCAGGCACACAGGGATCGTGTACAGGCAGTAGTAAACCAGGGCGAAGATCATGTCATCGCGGTCGTACTGGCGCAGGTTATAGTCCAGGCTCAGCCCGAATGGCGGCGGTTTCAGGAATCGCGGCAGATCCCGCATGCTCTTGAAGCCCAGTGTCTTGCGAGCCGCGAGCGCGCCGGCGATATCGAAGCCCTTGACGAGCTTGTCTTGAATCGCTAAATACGCCATCCGGTAAGCCGCCAGGTATTTCTGTAGGGCGCCGGGATACTCGCCGCGGTAGTACTGGCCATGTCCCTCGTTCAACTTGTCGGAAATGTCCCAGACGTTCCAGATAAACTGCCACTCGGCGCGCTCTTGCCCCGTGCTGTTTTGGATGCGCGTCTTGAGCAGCTCCCGGAGTTCACCGGCGTTGACCACGTCTACGCTGTAAGCCCGCCGCACGTCGAAAAAGTTTTCGGGGTAAAACGGCGCCTGTTGGCGAAGCCATTCGTCGTAATGGAGAAAGAAAGGCGCTTTGCCTTGCAGCTTTTCCGAAACGATCGGCCGCCCGAAGTGCACGTCGGGCGCGGTCGGGGACGGATCCGGAGCGCACTGAAAGCTGTCGCGATAGAAGGCCTGAAGCGTAGCGATGTTTTCCTGAACGGGACTGGAGAGTGCGCCGTCGGGACGTGTCAGGTCCAGCCGGTAGCGCAGGCCCAGCTCAGTGGCGGACAGTCCCGTCAAGCCGATGAGGACATCCAGGTACTGCCGCGGCGTCTGTGTCCCTTGCGGCGGGATGGCAGCGGACGCAAGACCAAACCCCCAGGTGTTGCCGGGAGGCGCCGTCAGAATCTCCTTGAGGATCGGGATCAAAACCTCATTGGCGGACCGCAGCGCCGCGTCGTGCGTGAAGAAGTCCTGGTGGAAACGGTTACGCAACTGGTCCAGGGCCTGCTGCGGAGTCAGCTGGTGAGGCCGGATGTAAACCACCTTGGTGGCCCAGGCCGGCCAGATCTCTCGCAAGTAGTCCCGGTAGCGCGACAGGTCCGTCTTCAGGAAAGGAAGCAGGGCTTCCGCCACGGCGCCGGCGCGGTAGGCCTCGGCATACTTGCCGACCGCAGTCGCGACGTTGCCGTCGCGGAACTCGTTCAAATCCATCCCCCAGTCCACACTCCGCAGGTCGGCAAAGCTGCGAACTTTGGCGGCGAGATCGGCCACCGCACCACGCGCCTCGGCGTTCTCCGGATGACGCGCGATGCGCCGGGCGAACTGCTCCAGAGCATCCGCCGCACGCAGTTCCTTCCACGACGGCAAGGCACCGGCCGAAGCGCGCAGCGTGTACGTAGGGTCGAGGAAGGCCTGCTCCAGCTCGACGAGAGCTGCTTGCCGGAGTTCCAGGCTCCAGTCTGCGAAAAGGGACTCTGGTTGCGGCGCGGCCAGTTGTTCCACCAGTAGGTGGAGCTGCGCCACGCGGGCGCGCTCCAGGCGCTCACCGAGCGCAATCCAATGTTCGCGGCCTACCGGTACTTCCGGCAGCGTCACGTCCAGGTCCGCCATCACCGCCCCTGCTCTCGGTGCGAGCGGCTCCGAGCGGTACAGAACGCCGCCGCGATCCTGCCGCACTGCCAGCCGCAGGCGCGCGCTTTCGCACTGCGCGAGCAGGCACAGCCTCTGCTTGACGGCCGGCGTGTCGAGGAAGGTGATCTGGAAGTCACCATCCGGTCCGGACACGGCCGTGCCCAAAAGCACTTCCGAACCTTGTACGGCGGGCTTTACCGGCTGCGCCGGATCCTCGGGTTCCACAAACCACGCCGAGACCTGGAGTCCGGCAAGCGGATAACCGTACCGGGCCGTTCGCAAGTTTCCGGAAACGGAAAAGCTCTGCGAAGCGGCGATAACGGGCGCCGCGGCTTGCGCCGCCACCGGACCGACCTCGATCGAACCTGTGAAACGGAATCGTTTACTGCCCTGTTCATCGTCTGCCACACCACCCTCCGAGTCCTCTGATTGGGCCGCCGAGCTTCTGCAACTCTAACACCCTGGATCGGAGTTCGTCAAAGAGATACCGTGCGGTCCGCTCCGCCGGGGTTACAATTCCTGCATGCGCCGACGCCATTTTCTTGCCGCATTGTGCAGCGCACCGCCCCTGTGGAAGTCGCTCCCGGCCTTCTCACAAGGCCGTCCCAACGGGCGGCTGAAGATCACCGACGTTGAGATCTGGCGATTTGAGGGTCGCCGGGAGATTGTGGCAGGGGTGCACCGCCAGCATCAGGTCAATCCGTTACACATCTACCCCGAACACCGCCCCGCGCCGTACCACGAGCCGCCTCAGGGAAAACCGGCCGTCGCCCCGATCAGCGCCCTCTACCTGAAGATTCGCACCGATACCGGCCTGGAAGGAATCTACGGGCCTGTGGATGCGGAAGCCGCAGTGGTCGTGGATCGCCAGCTGAAGGGTTTTCTCCCGGGCAAAGATCCGCTGGCCGGAGAGACCCTCTGGGACCAGATGCACCGCTCCAACCGCCATTCGCGCCGCGGCCACTTCATGATGGCGATTTCGGCGCTGGACAACGCGCTCTGGGACTTGCGCGGGCGCTATTATGGCGTTCCCGTCTACCGGCTGCTGGGAGGGCCGTCCCGGGCCGAGGCGGAAGTCTACGGAAGCTGCCTGGGTTACTCGGTCGAACCGGAGGCTGCGGCCGCGGTCGCAGTTCGGCTCGAGCAGGATGGCTTCCGCCACCAAAAGTGGTTCTTCGCCTACGGCCCCGGTGACGGCACGGAAGGCCTCGGTCGCAACGTGGCGCTTGTCCGTGCGCTGCGGGAGGCCGTGGGTCAGGATGTGGAACTCATGTTCGACGCCTTCATGGGATGGGACCTGAACTACGCGCTCGCCTGGGCCCGCCGTGTCGAGCCGTATCGCCCGCGCTGGATCGAAGAAGCGTTTGCGCCCGACAAGATCCAAAGTTTTGTTGAGCTGCGCCGCCGCACGTCCATCCCTGTCGCTTCCGGCGAACACTTCTACGGCCGCTGGGAGGTGCACGATTACCTCCGCGCGGGCGCGCTGGATGTCGTACAGGCCGACCCGGAGTGGTGCGGCGGTGTAAGCGAACTGGTAAAGATTTGCACGCTGGCCACGCTCTTTGATGTTCATGTCGTTCCTCACGGTCACGGCTTGCATGCCGCGCTCCATGTGGTGGCCAGCCAGCCGCCCCTCACCTGTCCGCTGGTCGAGTACCTCATTCACAAGATGCAGTCGTACTACTTTTTCGAGAAGCACCAGCTCCGTCCCGTCAACGGGAAGATCGCGCTGCCCGAGCGGCCGGGCTTCGGCATCGAGCTGGACGAGAGCCGGATGGAAAACCGCCGGCTCATGAGGTGGAGTTGAGCAGTTTTTTCACCTCCTCGAGAAACTGCTGTGCCACTTTGGGGGCGTCAAAGCGCTCGACCCACCGGCAGCCGGCGGCGGCAAGCTCGGAGCGGAGCTGCCCATCCGCGTGCAAGCGTGCGATCGCCTGCGCCAGTTCCGCGGCGTTGTCGGGTTCGACGAGCAGCCCGTGCGGGAGGACTTCCGGAACCGCCGCCGCGCGGACGCCGATCACGGGTTTTCCTGCCGCCATGGCTTCGAGGAAGACGATACCGAAACCCTCCTGCACGCTCGGCAGGCAGAAAACGTCCGCGCGCTGGTACTCCCGCGCCAGTTGGTCGGTGGGAAGATCGCCCAGCCAAAACACGGTGCTCTCCAGTCGCAGATCCCGCCAGATCTGGAAGAGGCGCCGCCGCTCAGGACCGCCGCCCACAATGCGCACCTCGAGGCCCGCTACCTCACGGCGCAGCCGCGCGGCCGCGTGCAATAAAACATCCAGCCGCTTGCGCGGGTAGAAGCGGCATACGGAGAGGACGGTGAACTTGCGAGGGTCGGGCTCGGCCGGGTTCCGGGCGAACAGCTCCCGCCAGCGGGCCAGATCAATCAACTCGGGGATGACAGCGTTCACGCCCTGGATACGGTACAGCTCTTTGAGCCGCCCGGCGGCGTACCGGCTGGTGGTGAACACGGCGTCGGCCCGCCGCACGTGCACAGCCTCGCAGGCCGCCTGAATCCGCATCGTCAGCCGGGTCAGCCCCCGTTCAAAGCGCATTTCGTCGGCGATGACGCCCTTGATTGAGGCGATGTGCGGCGGACCACCGCGTCCCGCGATCCGGTAGCCGTCCATGTCGAAGCCCACCACGGCATCGCAGTCGGCCGCGGGCCGGTGGCGGAGCTGCTCGTTAAAGAGCAGGCGCGTGAGGGTGTAGACGGGCGTGCGGATCCCGGGCGCCAGCAATTCGATGCGCACGCCCAGGGCTCGCAGGGCCGCCGCCAGGGTGGCGATACCCGCAAAAGTGCCGCTGCCCTGGATGAAATTGAGGGGCGTGGAGGTCAGGAACCGCAGTTTCATGGCTTTCGAGCCCGCCGGCGCCTGCATCCTATAATGACAACAGTTCCCCGGCATGGCTTCCAACCTGCAAGTGGTTGAAGTTTCCGCGGCGGTTCGGCGCCGGAATAAAACAGGATTTTTGATTATTGTTCTTCTGTCCGCAGCTCACTTCGTCATTGATCTTTACTCGAGCGCCCTGGGCGCGCTCCAGCCGCTGCTCAATCAGAAGTTGCGCCTGAGCCTGACGGAGGCCGGCATCCTCGGCGGAGCCCTGGTTTTTTCCTCCTCGGTCATGCAGCCGTGCTACGGATTCCTCTCCGACCGGTTTCCCACGCGGCTGTTTACGGTGCTGGCGCCGGCCGTCGCCGGCGTCTTCATTTCCGCTCTCGGCGTAGCGCCGTCCTACGGCTGGCTGCTCCTGCTGGTGCTGGCGGGCGGTGCAGGCATTGCCGCCTTCCACCCCCAGGCCTCAGCCCTGACCGCCGCTTCGAGCGCTGGCCGGCGGGGCCGCGCCATGGCCGTATTCGTCAGCGCGGGAACGCTCGGGTTATCGCTCGGCCCGGCCTATTTCACAGCCGTTGCGGGCCGGCTCGGTCTGGTCCGGAGCTGGTGGGCGGCGCTCCCGGGGGTGTTTGTCTCGTTGCTGCTGGCCGTCTTTCTGCCTCGCGGCGAGGCCGCCTGTCGGCCGCGACCGCGCGTTGACTGGAGGCCGCTCGCCGCCGTGTTGCGTCCGCTCGCGCTGCTCTACGGCCTGGTGTTTATTCGTTCCATCGTGCAGATCACGTACGCGCAGCTGTTGCCGCTCTACCTCAAGCTGGAGAGAGGATTCAGCCTGACGGCGGCCAATTACGCCCTCACCCTCTACCTGGCTTCCGGCGCTTTGGGCGGCTTCGTCGGAGGGTATCTGGCCGACCGTTTCGGCGGACGGCGGGTCATCCAGATCTCCATGATCGGCTCCGTACCCCTGCTGTTTGTCTTTTTCGTAGCTCACGGTGCGGCCGCGCTTTTCGGACTCGCCCTCGGAGGTTTCGTCCTGCTGTTCACCATCCCGGTCAACGTCGTCATGGCCCAGGAACTGGCCCCCGCCCAGGCCGGCACGGTCTCCGCCCTCATGATGGGCTTCGCCTGGGGCATGGCGGGTTTGATCTTCGTGCCGCTCACAGGCTGGATCTCCGACCGGCTGTCGCTGCACTTCGCGCTGGGGAGTCTTCTCGTGTTTCCCGTGCTGGGATTTTTCCTGGCGAGGCGGCTTCCGCGATGAGGCCCGTACGCAAGGCGGTGTGCCTGCTGAGCGGCGGCGTGGACTCTGCGACCGCGCTGGCCGTAGCGCGCCGCGACGGTTTTGCCTGCTACGCCCTTTCCTTCGACTACGGCCAGCGCCACCGCATCGAACTGGAGGCGGCGCGGCGCGTGGCCGCATCGCTCGGTGCCGCCCAGCACATGGTGCTCCGGATTGATCTGCGCGCCTTCGGCGGCTCGGCGCTGACCGGTGACATCGAGGTTCCCAAGGGCCGCAGCCCCGAGGAGATCGGCCGGGGCATCCCGGTGACCTACGTACCTGCGCGGAACACCATCTTCCTGGCTTGCGCGCTCGGCTGGGCGGAAGTGCTGGAAGCCCCGGACATCTTTCTCGGCGTCAACGCGCTGGACTACTCGGGCTATCCGGACTGCCGGCCCGAATATATCGAAGCCTTCGAGCGCATGGCGAACCTCGCGCTCAAGGCGGCGGTCGAAGGGAGGTTCCGTATCCGGGTTCATACCCCTCTGATCCGGCTCACCAAAGCGGAGATCATAAAATTAGGGGCTGAACTCGGCGTAGACTTTCGCCTCACGCACAGCTGCTATGATCCGGATGAGGCGGGTCGCCCCTGCGGCGCCTGCGACTCTTGCCTGCTCCGATTGAAAGGATTTCGTGAGGCGGGGCTGGCCGACCCCCTGGACTACCGCCCTTGAGAATTGCTGAGATTTTCTACTCCATCCAGGGCGAGGGCATGCTGGCAGGCACGCCCAGCGTGTTCGTGCGCACCAGCGGGTGCAACCTCCGCTGTGTGTGGTGCGATACACCCTACACCTCCTGGGAGCCAGAGGGCGAGGAGTTGAGCGTCGAGGAGATCCTGGACCGCGTCCGCCGGTGGCCTGCGGCGCGGCACGCCGTGGTCACCGGCGGTGAGCCCATGATTGCCCCGGGTATCGTCGAGCTCACCGGAGGCCTGCGCGACTCTGGGCTGCACATCACCGTGGAGACCGCAGGCACGGTCTTTCAACCGGTGGCCTGTGACCTGATGAGCATCAGCCCCAAGCTGGCCAACTCGACGCCGTGGGAGCGGGAGGGAGGCCGGTGGGCAAAGCGCCACGAACGGCTGCGCATCCAGCTGCCGGTCTTGCGCCGGCTCGTGGAGGCCTACGCCTACCAGTTGAAATTTGTCGTGGCGTCGCCCGCGGATTTAGAGGAAATCCGGGACCTCGTGGACCGGCTTCAGGCGCCGGCCGAACGCGTGGTCCTGATGCCGGAAGGTACCGAGCGAGAGATCCTGCGCGAGCGCGGCGCGTGGCTTGCGGAAATCTGCAAAGAGCACGGCTTCCGTTTCAGCCCGCGCCTCCACATCGAGCTTTGGGGCAACCGCCGGGCGGTCTGAGGCGATCCGGCCCGGCGGGCTACTTTTGGATGCGCAGCAGCTTCAGCGGAGCCCCTTCGCTCGTGAAGCGGCGGATTTGGGCTTCGTTCTCGCTGAGGAACTTGACTTCAAACTGGATGATCCGGTTCTTGTATTCGACACCGAAGGTGAAAGTCTCGCCGTGAAAGCGCGTGTCTACGAGCGGCAGTTCCTGTTTGTCCACGACCTCGGGGCCCGAGCCCTCATCCCGGATGGCGTAGAAGACGGCCGAACCTTTCAGGCGCTGGCCGGAGGCTTCCAGGGTGAGCGTCACGGCAGGCAGAGCCCCGATTTTGGCTTCCCAGATGCCGGCTACCTCGTTGAGCGTGACGGCGGCCCCGGCGGGTGCGGTCAGTCCCGGCAGCATCGCCAGGCCGGCGAAAAGCACCGCCAGAATAGCGGTGCGCGTTTTTCGATGCATGTTCTCTCCAAAATGTGAAACTTCCAGACAGGGAATACCCATGTCAGGTTACGGCGATCCGGCTGAAGGCTTGCTTCGGCGGGAGCGTAACCTTCAGATTAACACGTTTGAGGGTGGGATTCCGAAATGACCTTTCGCGCACAGCCGTCCGATGCGGGCCGGCGCCTGGACCGATTTCTACAGGCACAGTTTCCCGACTACAGCCGCGCACGAATCCAGGACTGGATCCGCAAGGGGCGAGTCCGCGTGAACGGTGCGCTGGAAAAGCAGTCTTACCTCCTCAAAGGCGACGAGGAGATCGAAGTGGAGCCGGCGGCGCCAGAACCCGTCAAGGCCGAGCCGGAACCTCTGCCGTTGAAGATTCTCTATCAGGATGCCGACGTGGTTGCCGTGGACAAGCCCGCGGGGATGGTGGTCCACGCCGGAGCGGGCTGCCGCTCCGGCACGCTGGTGAACGCCCTGCTTTACCACTTCGGCGAGGGACTCTCCACCACCGGTGGTGAGCTCCGGCCGGGGATCGTGCACCGCCTGGACCGCTACACAAGCGGGGTAATCTTGGTGGCGCGTAACGACACCGCGCACCACCGCCTGGCCGAGCAGTTTTCTACTCGCCAGGTGGAGAAAACCTACCTTGCGCTGGTGCACGGCGAAGTCAGAGGGGAAAGCGGCCGCATCGAAAAGCCGATCGCGCGTGATCCCGCAAAACGCATCCGCATGACGGCCCGTCTCGGCTACGGCCGCCCGGCGTGGACGGAGTACCGCGTGCTGCGGCGCTTTCGGGGTTACACGCTGCTGGAAGTCAGAATCGGCACAGGTCGCACGCACCAGATTCGCGCTCATCTGGCCAGCATCGGCCATCCGGTCGTCGGCGACCGGCTTTACGGGGCGCCCGCGCGGATCGAAGGCCGTGCTCCGCTCGGCCGTTACTTCCTCCACGCCCTTCGCATCAGGTTTCGCCAGCCTTCGACCGGCGAACCGGTGACGGTGGAAGCGCCGCTGCCCGCCGAACTGGAACAGTGGATGGAGCGGATCGGCGCCCCACACTGAGGCTTGGCAAGCCGGCGCCCCCACGCCGGCGTCTCGCGCGCGTCCAGCAATCCCGTCGGACTTACTCCGCACGTCTGCGCGGGGGCTTCGGCGCCGGCGGCGGCTTGCGCCCGGGCTTCGGTCTGGCGGGCCTCCCGAACTTCCAGGTCCGGATCACCTGCGGATGGCGAAGTCGGTCCATCTTACCTTTTCTCGGCCAGGGCTTCGAGCGCTTCCAGCTCCTTGCCCGCTTCGGCCCACCGTCCTTGCGCAGAGAGTTCGCGATAGCGGCGCAGGTGCCGGCGCACCGCCTCCATCGGATCTGCCCGGTCGGCTGCCCGCTCGGCCGGAGCCGCGGTCTGGGCGGGTGAGGATGCCACAACCGGCGCCTCTTCGCGGAAACCGGCCAGCTCCGCCAGGGCCTGCTCGTACGTGTCCCGGTAGATCAGGAGGTTGCCCATGGCCAGAACGACCTTCTTGAGTTGCGGCATCCGAGCCTCTGCTGCCTGAATGTAGATGGGTTCCACATACAGGAACGTGTCCTCCACCGGGAGGACCAGAATCTGCCCGCGCAGCACTTGCGAGCCTTGCTGGTTCCATAGCGTCAGATCCTTAGAGATGTTCTGGTCCTGATTGATGCGGGCTTCAATCTGCATCGGACCAAAAATCAGCGCCTGCTTGGAGAGCAGCAGAAACAGCAACTCCCCCAGGTGGGGGCCGTCGCAGCGCGCCACCATCAGCCCGATCATATTGTCCTTGTTGCGGGGCGTGAAAGGAAGAACCAGCAGAAACTCGGGCTCGGTTTCCCCGGGGAGCGTGGCCACCACATAAGTCGGGCTCAGTGGCTGGGGGCGCATGTCCTGTCCTTGAACGTTGCGCGCGATATCCCACACGTCTTCCTTGTTGTAAAAGGCCTGCGGATCGAGCATATGGAACGTCCGGTAGATTTCAGCCTGGGCGCGGAAGTACGTCTCGGGGTAGCGGGCATGGCTGCGCAGGTCCGGAGGCATGGCCGAAGCGGGCAGGAACAGTTCCGGAAAGATGCGCTGGTAGGCGCGGATAATCGGGTCGGACGGATCAAAGATGTAGAGCTTTGTTTCGCCCGAGTAGGCGTCGATGGTGGCTTTGACCGAGTTGCGGATATAGTTGACCGCCCCCAGCGTGCCGAGACGGACGCTGGCCGAATAGGGATGCGCGTTGGAAGTCGTGTAGCCGTCCACTGTCCAGACCAGACGCCCCTCCGCAGTGAGCACCAGGTATGGATCCGGATCCCACGTGATGAAGCCTGCCAGGGTGCTCAGCCGCTGGCGCACGTTGCGCCGGATCATCATGCGGCTTTCCGGCGTCAGGTAGCCGGTCAGCAGGATGTTGTAGTCCCCGTACCGGACGGCGGCGGCCACCCGCAGCCAGAAGGAGGCGATAGGGAAACCCCCCGTGCCCTCGTAGCGCGTGAAGACATTGTCCGCTCCGGACGGGTAGCTGAACTCCTCCTGCGCCGTCCGCACGAAGACCGGTTCGTGAACCACTTCCCCGTAGTAGATCTCCGGCCGCGTCAGCTTCAGGCTGGCGGTCCGCACCTGGGGAGGTGCGTCCTGCACAAACAACACGGGCAGGCCGTCGGCGGTGATGCGGTTGGCTTCGGCCAGCACCATGCCGTAACCATGCGTATAGATGAAGTGAGGATTGATCCAGCGGGCCCGCGCGTCCGCCAGTTGCCGGATGTCCAGTTCCCGCGGCGTCAGCAGGACCTGGCGCAGCTTTCCGTCTATGACGTAGCGGTCCACGTCCGTATCGGCAAAGACGTAGTAGGGCCGCAGGGCCTGGATCTGCGTCACCGTATCATGGAAGGCCCGCCAGTCCCAGAGGCGGACGTTGTCGAACAGCGCTTCGTGTTTGGCTACTTCGATGCGCGCCTCCAGGCGGGCCGGAAACTCGACCTCGCGGGCGCGCTGCTCCAGGCCGAAGGCGCTCCGTGTGGCGTGGATGTGAGTCTGGATGTAGGGCCGCTGAATGGAGATTTCGTTCGGCTTGACATAAAGGGCATTGACCGCGGGCGGGACGGCGGCGCGGAGCACCAAGGCCGCAGCCATGGCCGCCGCCAGTTTCCAGCGTCCGGCCCACACGAATCCGGCCGCGAGGATGCAAGCTGCGACCACCACCCACTGCAACGGCAGGGCGATTTTTTCCCCCACATAATCCATCCCCACCATGAAGCCGTGATCCTGAACCAGCATCTCGTACCGGCCCAGAAAGAACTGCACTGCGAGCGCCAGGAGGAAAACCGCGCCGGCGCCTCGCAAAAAACGGGATTCCAGGGCGCCCTCCAGGCGGAACAGCCGCGGGTCAATCTCGCCCATTTCCCGGAACTCCGGAATCCGCTCGTAGATCTGCCAGCCGCGAGCCGCCGCCCAGTAAATCAGGGCGGACAGCACCGCCAAACCCAGCACGTAGCGCCGCAGCAGGGAGTAAAAGGGCAGGTCGAAGAGGTAGAAGCGAAGCGGCTGGCCGAAGACCGCATCGCGCCATTGTGTCGCCTCCGACGGCAGACCTCGGCCGCCGAAGTAAAGAATCACGGTCCAGGTGTCAATGGTCGCCGAAGCCAGCACCAGAGCGGCCAGAAAAAGCGCAACTGTGGAGAGCAAGGCATAGCGCGGGTGATAGCGCAGACTCGTGCCGGCAAACTTGAGCGCTCGTGCGTGCGCCGCCCAGAGCACCACAAACGCCACCAGCGTGGCCGCCGCGACCGGCGCCACTCCGTAAGCGAGCATACTGAGCCAGGTGGAGACCTGGTTCAATTCTTTCCACCACTGGTACTCGATGACGTAGGTGGCCACGAAACGGGCGCTGAGAAAAACGATAAGGGCGGCGACGAGAAGTACGGACTTCCAGGACACGCGCCGCCGGGTCGCGACAGGGATTCGCCGGGCCATCGCACTCCCTTTGTACCACGTACCGCGGCCTCGCCTTCGGCTCACCGTTGGGACGGAGAGCCGTGGCGCCGCCCTGATCCGGGGGCTTCAACCCGTCGGGTTCGACCTGAGCGCTCCAAATCGCGGCACAGCTTGCTATATAATGCCGGAACGGCAGAAGGGAGGCGGTTATGAGCTATTCACCGGACACGCCCTTCGATAACATCGAGAGTGCCCAGGAGTACATCGGCCTGCTTCTCGAAGCGATCGAAGAGGCGCAGCGTGAGGTGAACGCCGAACTCGAGCGGACCGCGGGTCCGCAAGCAGAACGGCGGCGCCAGGCCTTGCAGCTCATCGCCCACAATCTGAACAAGCTGGCGTTTCACATCTCCAAGAGCCGCCGCATCCTCAACGACCTGCGGACCTTGCGGCGGCTCCTGTTCGAGGAGCGCCAAGCAGTGGCCGGACCGAAATCCAGTGCGGTCGGAGCGGCCTGAAGCGCCACCAGGCGCCCCGGCTTGCTAAAATGAAGTGAAAGCCTGTAGCAATCAAGCACACAATTTGGAGAGTGTGGAGCGATGATTTCAGCGACCCAGCTGCGCCCGGGAATGGTCATCAAGCATAACGGCGAGCTGTTTTCTATTTTCAGCACCTTCCACGGCACGCCGGGCAACAAGCGCGGGTTCGTGCAAGCCAAGATGCGCAACCTGCGCACGGGCGCCATGATCGAACACAAGTTCGCCTCCGAGGACCGGATTGAACGCGTCGCCCTCGACGAGCAAGAGATGGAGTATCTCTATCAGGACGGCGACTATTACTACTTCATGAACACGGAGACCTTCGAGCAGATCCATCTGACACGAGACGTTCTCGGCGACGCCATCCAGTACCTGGTCCCCCAGTTGCGAGTGACCGTGGAGTTTTACGAGGGCAAACCCATCAGCGTCGAACTGCCCCCTACCGTAGACCTGACCGTAGTGGAGACAGAGCCGGGCTTGCGCGGCGCTACGGTTTCCAACGTCACCAAGCCCGCGCGTCTTGAGACGGGCCTTGTTGTCCAGGTTCCACCGTTCATCAACGCGGGCGAAAAGGTCCGCATCAACACCGCCGAGGGCACCTACCAGGAGCGCGCTTAGGCCCTCCAACGGCCGCCAAGGTCATCGTTTTCTCCGGGATTTGAGCTTGCGCTGTCAACTCCCAGGGCAATTCTGATAAACTCGATCGGGAAGGAGGGGAACATGGGCACAGTCATTGATGAAGTACTCGAAGCCAATCAGCGCTACGCGGCGGGCTTCGGGTTGGGGCATCTCCCGATGCCGCCAGCCAGAAAGCTGGCGGTGGTCGCCTGCATGGATGCCCGCCTGGACGTGGAAGCGATGCTGGGCCTCAACATCGGTGATGCCCACATCATCCGCAACGCGGGCGGCGTCGTTACAGAGGACGCGCTCCGATCGCTGATCATTTCGCACCACCTGCTGGGCACGCAGGAATTCATGATCATCAATCACACCGACTGCGGCATGCTCACCTTCACGGACGAAAGCCTGCGCAACCGTTTGACGCGGGAGACCGGGACCGCCGTGGTGTCGCCGCCGGCATTCCTCACCTTCACGGACCTTGGCGAGCACGTGCGGCAGCAAATCCAGAAAATTCGGGCTCATCCCTGGATTCCGCGTTCGATTTCCGTCCGGGGCTTCATTTACGACGTACGTGACGGCCGGCTGCGCGAAGTTGCGGCGTAGTTTGCAGACTTTGACCTCGGTTGGCCGGCTAATGGGATCCGATTGAGGATGCACAACGAGTACAATGTGTGCCGATGCCCGCCCCAAGCCGCCGTGAGTTTCATGCCGCCCTGGCTGGTGCGGCTCTGAGCCGCGCCCAGTCCCGGCTCCCCAACATCCTGTGGATCACCTGCGAGGACATGGGTCCGAATCTGGGCTGCTACGGCGACTCGTTTGCGACGACGCCGAACCTGGACCGGCTCGCTCGCCGCGGAATGATTTATCTGAACGCCTGGTCCACGGCGCCGGTGTGCGCCCCGGCACGAACGGCGATCATCTCCGGCCTGTATCCGTCGAGCACCGGTTCGGAACATATGCGAAGCATGGTGCGGTTGCCGTCCTACATGCGCATGTACCCTCAGTTTTTGCGGGAGGCCGGCTACTACGCCACAAACAACGTCAAAGAGGATTACAACCTGGAAAAGCCCGGTGTGGTCTGGGACGAATCGAGCACCACGGCGCACTGGCGAAAGCGCCGGCCCGGCCAGCCTTTTTTCGCAGTGTTCAATTTCACGATCACGCATGAGAGCCAGATCCGGCGGCGTCCGCACGAGCTGGTCCACGATCCTGCCAGGGTACGACTGCCTCGCTATCATCCGGACGCGCCGGAGGTTCGCCGCGATTGGGCGCAGTATTACGACAACATCACGACCATGGACCGGCAGGCGGGTGAGCTCCTCGGCCAGCTGGAGGCCGACGGTCTGGCCGATTCCACGATCGTGTTTTTCTACAGCGATCACGGCTCGGGCATGCCGCGCCACAAGCGCTGGCCGTATAACTCCGGGCTTCGGGTTCCGCTGATCGTGTTCGTGCCGGAGGCGTTTCGCGAACTGGCGCCCCGGGATTACCGCCCGGGAGGGCGAACGGAGCGGCTGGTCAGCTTTGTGGATCTTGCACCGACGGTGTTGAGCCTGGCAGGGATCCGCCCGCCGTCGTGGATGCAGGGCACGGCGTTCATGGGCAGATACGAAGGGCCGGCACCGCCCTTCCTCCACGGCCTGCGCGGCCGCATGGATGAGCGGTATGACCTGGTCCGGTCGATGCGCGACCGCCGCTATATCTACATCCGCAACTATATGCCCCACCTGATCTACGGCCAGTATCTGGAGTACATGTTCGAGACGCCCACCACGCGCCTCTGGAGGCGGCTCTACGACGAAGGCAAGCTCAAGGCTCCGCAGACTTTTTTCTGGGAGCGAAAGCCCCCTGAAGAGCTTTACGATCTGGAAGCCGATCCGGATGAAATCCGCAACCTCGCCGCTGCTTCCGAGTATGGCGGTATCCTCGAACGCTTGCGGAAGGCCCAGCGCGATCATGCCTTGGCGGTTTGCGATCTCGGCTTTTTGCCCGAGGACGAGCTGCATGCCCGCTCGGAGGGTTCGACGCCGTATGAGATGGGCCACGACGAACGCCGCTACCCGGTGCGGAGGGTTCTTCAGACGGCGGAGATGGCTTCATCCCTGAAACCGGAAGTTGTCCCCCGTCTGACGGCGGCCTTGCAGGACGGCGACAGCGCCGTACGCTACTGGGCTGCAATGGGCCTGCTGATGCGCGGCGGCGCCGCGCTTAGAAGTTCGCGGCAGCCTCTGAGGAGGGCGTTGAGCGATCCGGCCCCGAGCGTGCGGATCGTGGCGGCTCAGGCGCTCGGGGAAGTTCCGGTGCTTTTGGAACTAGCCAATCTCAAGCGTCAGAGTCTTTACGTAGTCTTGCAGGCTTTGAACGCCCTCGATGCGCTCGGGCCGAGCGCCCTGCGGCCCTACCGCGCCGCCATCGAGGCCCTGCCGCTCAAGCATCCTTCGATTCCCGCCAGGATGGAATCCTACGTTCCGCGACTGGTGGAGTACATCCGGTCCAGGCTGATCTGAGGGGCCTATCCCGGCCTGCTGACTTCGAGGTACTTCCAGGCCAGATCCGTCGCGTCGCGCTTAAGAATGTCAAAGGGACCTACGGCCCACAGGGCCCCGCCCACGTGAATCAGGCGGTTCAGAAAGTACCAGTCTCCATCCAGTGCCACGCGCCAGGTTTCGCCGCCGTCCTCGCTCACCAGCAGGCCGCTGTCGCATGTGATCCAGCCCCGTCCGGCGCCGTCAAACAGCACGGAACTGAGCGACGTTCTTACCGGACTTTCCTGGGCCTCCCACGTCCGCCCGCCGTCTCGGGTGCGCAGGATTTGCCCGAAGCGGCCCACCACCCAGCCGTTTTGAGGATCCCGGAAATAGACGGCGGAAAGGGACCACATCGCCGCGGACGTCTTGACCTGTTCCCAGGTCTGGCCGCCGTCGGTTGTGCGCAGAATCGTCCCGACCCAGCCAACGGCCCAGCCGTGACGTTCGTCGGCGAAGTAGACGCTTTCCAGTGCAACCAGGATGCCGGTGTTCTGGCGAACCCAGGAACGCCCGCCGTCGGAGGAGTGAAGCATCGTGCCGCCGTAGCCCGCAATCCAACCCTTCTCGCCACGGAAGTGAATGCTGGTGAGCGTTTCTTCCGTCGGGACCGGGACTTTTCGCCAGGTTCGTGCACCATCTTCCGTCGCCAGAAGCGTGCCGCGCTCTCCGGCTACGAATCCCCGCTGCCGGTCGAGCAGGGCGACCGTGCGAAGCCGCGCTTCGGCGGGCAGCGTGCGCTCCGACCAGTTCTTGCCGGCGTCCTCGGTGACGAAGAGCCGTTCCTGTTCACAGAGCAGCCAGACGGTTTCGCTTGCCGCCGCTGCATTCTGCACGCGGCACGGTGTACGGCCCAGTTCGGCGCCACAGGCCGGCACGCCTGCCAGGATCAGCACCGCCACAGCTACACCGAGCGCCGTGCTCACTGCTTTCCTCCGGTTGCCATTTTCTCAGATGCGCAACCGGCTCAACAGGTTACGAGCCTCAGGCGGCCTTCAGCAGGCGGATGGCTCCGTTTGAGGTTCTCAGATCCAGTAGCGGACCGCCGTTTCCGATCGTGCCTTCCAGCCGTGTCTTGCTCATCCGGCCCCGGACCCGGAGGTCGAACTCGGTGGTGATCGTGCTGTTCGAGGTCGTCGCCCGCACTTCGGCAGAAATGGAGGCAGGCAAGCGCAACGTAATGGCGCCGTTACTGGTGTACGCCTGCACGCCGGTGCTCACTTCCGGCAGTTCGAGCTCGATGCTCCCGTTGGAGCTAACTGCCTTGAGGGGATCCCGGCCCCGGAGCTGCTGGATGGAGGCACGGATCGTGCCGTTCGAGGTGGCGACATCGAGGATTCCCCGCAGCGCGGTGCCGCGGATGCTGCCGTTGGAAGTGCGCACGAAAATCCGCCCCTCCACGTCGTCTATTTGCACCGTGCCATTGGAGGTGTGTGCCTCCACATCTCCCGCCAAGCCCGCCAGGCGCAGCGATCCGTTGGAGGTTCGCAGCCGCGCTTCGCCTTCGATACCTTCGACCCGGAGGGCGCCGTTGGAACTTTCGATCCGCTCGAGCGTCACGCGGCGCGGCAGGCGGATGACGTAGCGGGCTCCCATGTTGCCGCGCCGCTCCGAGGGCCGCACCGTGCGGATGCGAAGAGAGTCTTCCGCAGCCACGATGTCTACTTTGAGGGCGTCCAGAAGGTCCCGGCTCGAGGCGTACTTGGTCCCGGTGATTTCCGCCCTCTCCTGGTCCCAACCGGTGACCTCGATGGAACCGTTGAAGTTCTCTACGTACAGCCGCGCGCCCGGCTTGAGAGAGTAGCTGTAATGGAAATCCTCTTTGTAGCGGCCGCCATGGTCCCAATCGCTGAACTCGCAGCCGGCCAGCAAAACCAGCATTACGGCTCCCAACCGTGCGTTGCACATGGGCAGTTGTCTCCCCTGACTGGATTACGCCGCCGGCTCCGGCGCAGTTCCATGATATTCTGAAAGATCATCCCCGCACTTCCGACCGGATTCCATGCGTAAATTGCTGGCGTTAAACCGAGGCGAGATTGCCATACGCATACTCAGGGCGGCCAATGAGCTCGGACTCCGCACGGTAGCGATTTACTCCAAAGAGGACCGCCTGAGCCTGCACCGCTTCAAGGCCGACGAGGCCTATCTGGTGGGCGAAAACAAGGGCCCGGTTGAAGCCTATCTGGATATCGAGGGCATCGTCGGTCTGGCTCACGAGAAAGGTGTGGATGCCATCCACCCGGGCTACGGTTTTCTTTCGGAGAATCCCGCCTTGGCGCGCGCGTGCGAGAAAGCGGGCATCACCTTTATCGGGCCCAGCGCGGAGCTGCTGGAACTGCTGGGCGACAAGACTGCGGCGCGGCGTCTGGCGGTGAAGGCCGGCATCCCGGTCGTGCCGGGAACCGAAGAGCCCGTGACCTCAGCCGAGAAAGCTGTCAGGATCGCAAAGCAGATCGGCTTTCCCTTGATCATCAAGGCGGCCTTCGGAGGGGGCGGCCGGGGGATGCGCGTCGTGCACTCCGCCGCTGAATTTGCGCAGCGGCTGGCGGAAGCCCAACAGGAGGCGGCGGCCGCCTTCGGCAATCCGGCCGTCTTTCTGGAGCGCTACATCCGCCGCGCGCGACACCTGGAGGTCCAGATCCTGGGAGACCGGCACGGCAACATTCTCCACCTCTACGAGCGCGACTGCTCGGTCCAGCGCCGGCACCAGAAAGTGGTCGAAGTGGCTCCCGCCGTAAAGCTGGCCCCGCAACTCCGGCAGGCTCTGGCCGACGCCGCCGTGCGGCTGGCGCACGCCGCAGGTTACTACAACGCGGGCACCGTCGAGTTCCTGGTGGATGCGGAGACAGGGGAATGGTTCTTCATCGAAGTGAATCCCCGGATCCAGGTGGAGCACACGGTCACCGAGATGGTCACGGGGATTGACATCGTACAGTGCCAAATCCAAATCGCTCAGGGCTACGAGCTGCACGGACCACAGATGCGCCTGCCCCGCCAGGAGGAGATCGTCCTCAACGGCTATGCACTCCAGTGCCGGATCACCACCGAAGATCCGGCCAACAATTTCATCCCGGACTACGGCAAGATCCATACCTATCGTTCCCCGGCCGGCTTCGGCATCCGTCTGGACGGCGGCCAAGCCTACGGCGGCGCGGTCATTACGCCGTACTACGATTCGCTGCTCGTGAAGGTGACGGCCTGGGGACGGGACTTTGTCCAGGCCTGCCAAAGGATGGACCGGGCCCTGCGCGAGTTCCGCATCCGCGGGGTCAAAACCAACATCCCATTTCTTGAGAACGTCGTTAACCACCCGCAGTTTCAATCCGGGGAGGTGACGACTTCATTCCTGGATGAGACGCCCTCGCTGTTCCGCTTTGCGCCGCGCAAGGACCGCGCCACCAAGCTGCTGACCTACATCGGCGAAGTGCTGGTGAACGGCAATCCGGAGGTGGCGGGCAAGCCGCGCCCCGAGAAGTTTCCCCCTGCTCCGATCCCGTGTCACGAGCCGGGTGATCCTCCTCCGGGTACGCGGCAGTTGCTCGAGCAGCTCGGACCGGAAGGCTTTGCCGAATGGACGCGGAAGCAGAAGCGGCTGCTGCTGACGGACACGACGTTTCGCGACGCCCATCAGTCGCTCTTGGCGACGCGGATGCGCACTTACGACATGCTCGCCATCGCGGATTTTGTCGCCCGGCGCCTGCACAACCTCTACAGTCTGGAGATGTGGGGCGGGGCGACGTTCGACGTCTGCCTGCGGTTTCTGCACGAAGATCCCTGGGAACGCCTGCGGCGGCTGCGCGAACGCATCCCCAACATCTGTTTTCAGATGCTGCTACGGGCTTCCAATGCGGTCGGCTACACGGCTTACCCCGATAACGTCGTGCGCGAGTTTATCTACGAGGCGGCGGCCCAGGGGATTGACATTTTTCGCATTTTCGATTCGCTCAACTGGCTGCCCAACATGAAGGTGCCCATGGAGGCGGTGCGCAAGGCGGGAAAGGTCTGCGAGGCGGCCATCTGTTATACAGGGGACATCCTGGATCCGAACCGGCCCAAGTATTCGCTGGACTACTACATCCGGATGGCGAAGGAACTGGAGCGTATGGGCGCCCACATCCTGGCCATCAAGGACATGGCCGGGCTCTGCAAACCCTACGCGGCCGAAAAGCTCATCCGGGCGTTGCGGCAGGAAATCAGCATCCCGGTCCATTTCCACACGCACGACACCAGCGGCATCAGCGCCGCCTCGGTGTTGAAAGCCGCCGAGGCGGGAGCGGACGTGGCCGACGGCGCGCTTGCGTCCATGAGCGGCTCGACCTCGCAGCCCAATCTGAACTCGATCGTCGCCGCGCTGGCGCGCACGCCTCGGGATACGGGTCTGGATCTGGAGGCACTGAACCGCTGCGCCGATTACTGGGAGGTCGTGCGCGGCTATTACGCCCCCTTCGACACGGGCCCTCGCACCGGGTCCGCCGAAGTCTACGTGCACGAAATGCCGGGCGGCCAGTACACCAACCTGAAAGAGCAGGCCGAAGCCATGGGCCTCGGCGATCGCTGGGACGAGATCAAACGTGCCTATGCGGAGGTGAATCTGGCTTTCGGGGATATTGTGAAGGTCACTCCATCCAGCAAGGTTGTCGGCGACATGGCGCTGTTTCTGGTGAGCCACGGCATGACCATGCGCGAATTCGAGCGGCTCGACGCCGACCACCACTTGCAAATCCCCAACTCGGTCGTCGAGATGTTCAGCGGCGCGCTGGGCGAGCCGGAAGGCGGCTGGCCGAAGAAGCTGCAGCGTATTATCCTTCGCAACGGCAAGCCCCAGCGGGGTCGCCCCGGGGCGCGTTTGCAGCCGGCCGATTTTGAAGAGACCGCCGCCTTACTTGAAAGAAAACTCGGGCATCGCCCCTCGCGTGACCAGATTCTAAGTTATCTGCTCTATCCCGAGGTATATCTCAAGTTCGCCCGCTTCCATCAGCTGCACGGCGACATGGAGATCATCCCCACGCCTGTGTTTTTCTACGGGATGCAGGTGGGCGAGGAGATCACCGTAGACCTGGAACCGGGCAAGACGTTGATTATCAAGTTTCTGGCTGTCGGCGACCCGCACCCGGAGGGTTACCGGACCGTATTTTTCGAACTCAACGGCCAGCCGCGCGAGGTCAACATCCGCGACCGGTCCCGGCAGGTCACCGCTCCGGCCAAGCCGAAAGCCGATCCGACCGTACCCGGTCATGTAGGCGCCCCTATGCCCGGCGTCGTCACCAGCATCGCCGCCGAACTGAATCAGGAGGTGGCTAAAGGGGACCGGCTGCTGGTGATGGAGGCGATGAAGATGCAAACGACGGTTTATGCTCCCGTATCCGGTAAGGTGACCCAAAAACTGGTGCACCCCGGCGAACACGTCGAAGCAAAGGACCTGCTGCTGGTGATTGAATAAAGCCGCAGGCCAATCCGGCTCGGGGCCAGATTCTTTCTGGCTTCCTCTAAGTGGTTTGTTCGATTCCTCTGACTTCTTTCCGGTGTTACTTTCGAATTGTCAGCCGACACACACTTTCCGGAAAGGAGGATTTTTATGGCGGAGTTGGTAAAATCGTTCTGGAGGGAGGACTCTGGGCAGGACCTGATCGAGTACGCCCTCATGGCCGGTTTCGTGGCTGTGGCCGCGGGAGCGATCATGCCCAACGTCTCCAGCAGCATCAGCAGCATTTTCAGCAAAGTGGGCAGCGTGCTCTCAGCCGCCGATTCTGGGTCGTAAAGCTGGCGAGACGGAAACCGGCGGGTGGGCCCTGTGCCTCCCGCCGGTTTTCATTTGTTTCTTTACACCACGGCGCCGGCCGGCGCCGGCAGCGGCGCCAGATTGCCCTGCGCATCGAATTCGAGAACGCGGGGTTCCCCGAGAATCTCCAGGGCGGAGTTGCGTTCGATCTCTGCGCGCAAGTTCTCGCTCAGCGCCAGGACCTCCAGTTCCAGGGTGTTGCGGATCCAACCGATGGTGAGCTCCAACGGATCCAGCTTGCCGACAATTCGAGAACGCGGGGTTCCCCGAGAATCTCCAGGGCGGAGTTGCCTTCGATCTCTGCGCGCAAGTTCTCGCTCAGCGCCAGGACCTCCAGTTCCAGGGTGTTGCGGATCCAACCGATGGTGACCTCCAACGGATCCAGCTTGCCGACCGTAGGCGCAATCCGCTCCAGGCACTCGCGGTCGGTAGGGAAATGCACCGGCGTGCGGATCGCCTCCGGTGTTGAGGCCGTCAGCGAGTTGATCTGGGTGGGCGTCCAGTCAATCTTTTCGAGGAGGCGGTCCGCGATCACGTCCGCCATCCCGATGCCGACGCCGTTGCCGTAAGAGAGGTCCGTCAGATCACGCGCGAAGATCCGCTCGATGCGCGGCGCATGGGGCCACGGGTTCCGCTCGCCGTGGACGCCGCGGTTGATGACCTTGGTGTCCATGCCCGCGCCGCTGATGTTCTTGCCGATCTCATCCACAATGAGGATATCCAGCGCTTCAACCGGGATGCGTCCCCTCCAGGACTTGGCCAGCGCCAGCAGTTCTTCTTCGCGAGCTTCCATCTCTCCGGCTGCGACGCACGCCACCTTTGCCGTGTTGTGCCGCGCGTCTTCGATAATGGCCAGCCCGCCGAGCACTTTTCCGGAGGCCAGGACCTTGCGTCCTGCACTGCGGATGACACGCTCCAGGCCCATCCGGTAGCCGAAGGTGTGATACTGCCGCGCCCCGGCGAACTTGCCGAGGCCGATCGCCATCATCTTGAACAGCCCGCTTTCGATCTTTCCCTCGAAATCCGTGTGCCACTTGACTCGATTGACCAGGAAGACGCCGTCGCTCTCCCAGGCGTGGCGGTCCATGAAGACCTCGATGCCTTCCGGAGTTCGTCCGAGCGAAACCACTTCGAGCGAACTCACCACCGGGCAAGCCATCGTGGCTTCGTGAATTCCGTAGTGCGCGAGCACATCCGCCTGGCCTTCGGCGGTGGCGGCTCCGTGACTTCCCATGGCCGGGAAGATAAACGGCTCCATCCCATGCGATTTCCAGTAGCCTACGACCGCACGGACGATGGTGGCGATGTTGGCAATCCCGCGGCTTCCGACTCCGATGGCCACACGGGAGCCCGGTTTTAGCTGCGCCGCAAAACCGCAGCCTTCCAGTTCGCTCCGCACGGCGCCTGGAATGTCCTTGAGGCTGCGGTCGGGAAAATTCTGGCGAACCAGTAGCATGCGAGGGAATTGCATTGCACACGATTATAGCTCGCGACGTGCGTTCCCCGTGCCCGGTCGGCAAGCGAGCCTCTGCTGCCTGCCCCTCAGAAGATGTACTTCAAAGCAAACTGCAGATTCCGCATATTGGTGCGCGTGCCCGTAATCCGCCCGAATGCGGCGCTGTTTAAGTCCGTATTCGGGTTGCCCCAGTTCGGGTGATTGGGGAAGTTGAAGGCCTCGAAGCGGAACTGCAACCGGTGGCTTTCACTCACCGGGAAATCCTTGAGGGTGGAAAAGTCCCAGCCGATGATCCCCGGTCCGGTGAGCGTGTTCCGTCCGACGTTGCCGTGCGTTCCGTCGGGCTGGCGCGTGAAGGCGGAGGTGTCAAAGAAACGCTGCGGGTCCTGCTGGCCGCGCGGCAGATCCGCCCGCTTGCCGGTGGAATTGGGCCGGTCGAAGAAAGCGCCGGTGTTGGAGGGATCGCCGCCGATCGTCACCGTGATGGGGAATCCCGTTTGCAAGGTCAGGATGGTGCCGATCTGCCAGCCGCCGAAGATGGCATTGGCAAGCCGATTCTCGATGCTGACCGCCCTGCCTTTGCCGAACGGCAAGTCCCACAGCGCCGAGGTCACAAAGCGGTGGCGGACGTCGTGGCTGGAGCGCGCCCGCTCGCACTGCCTGCAGTAGCTGTTTTGCGGAAACAGCGTGTCGCCGCCCTGGTTGCGAATGGCGGTCGCCGTGTCGATGGACTTCGCCCATGTGTAGCTCACAAGGTAGGTCAGCCCGCTGCTGTAGCGCTTGGAGACTTTCAAGCCGAGCGAGTTGTAGTTGCCGTTACCTCCGTTGTCGACCAGCTGGATGCGGCCGAAATTGGGGAACGGAGAGCGGGCCGGGATGCTCAGTCCGGTGGTGCGCGGTGCGGGCAGGGCCTCGTTCACCGCCCGGAGCGCTTCCAGGCGGTGGCTGACGCTGCCCAGGTAGCCGGCCTCCACCACGGTCTGCCCCGGCAGTTCGCGCTGAATGTTGAACATGTACTGGATCGAGTAAGGCGTGCGCCGGTCGTACGGATTCGCAAAGGTGTAGGGACGCGGTACCTGAGCGATGCCGCCGGCGATGCTGGCCAGCGAATTGGCCCAGTTCAGGTGCGGGAACTGCGTATTGGAGTTGTCACGCAGCCGCCCGGCCAGGTTCCGCGCCATGTCGAAGCGCGGGTTCCCCGTGTCTTGGGAGTAAAAGACCCCGGCTCCCGTCCGGATCACCCAGCGGGACGTCGGATTCCAGGTCAGGCCGAAGCGGGGCGCGAAATCGTTGTTGTCCCGCCCCACAAGACGGTTGCCCAAGCTCCCGTCCCGGCGCACTTCGATGTCGGGCCAGCGCAGGTTGATTCCTTCGTACGGCTCGCCCCGTCCCTGCCGCATGAAAAACGGGTAGATGCTGCGATCCGCCACGTTGGCGTTGCGGAAGTCAGCCGGGCGGATGTCGCGCCGCACGATGCCGTTAAACAGGCGTCCCGTCTGGTCCTCCCACGGCGGCGTGTTCTCGTAGCGCAGGCCGAAGCTCAACGTCACCGTGCGCGAGACTTTCCAGACGTCGTCTACGTAGAGATAGAAGCTCGTGGTCCGGAAACGTGCTTTGGCGATGGAGACGGCCGCCTCGGCCTGAAACACTTCGCCGAGCAGGAAATCGGCAAACGGATCGCCCGTGACGCCGGGGGTCGCCAGGTCGTTGGTGGCGTTGCGGATGAAGGTGAACTGGCCGCGGGCAAACTGGTTGCCCACCTGATCGTAGGCATCCCTGCGGACCTCGGCGCCGAATTTCAGCGTGTGCTTGCCCCGGGTAATCGAGGTGTTGTTGATCCACTGCAGCGAGTAGTTGTCGTTCTCATAGGGCCCCTCCGAGTCGTTGCCGAATCCGGAGTACACCCCCAGGCTGACGTTGGGAATCCCCCACTGCACCGGAGGGCCGCTTGCGAGCCCCGGGATGCCAAGTTCGCCGACCACGTCGCGGTTGAAGGCCAGCTCCGGGCCCGTAGTGTTGTAAAAGCGCGTGTATCCGAAACGGGATTCGTTCACCACCGCAGGGGACAGAACACGCGTGTTAGAGAGCATCGCCTGTTTGAAGCGGGTGATGATCTTCTGGCCGTTCAGCTTCAATGCCTCCGTCAGCTGATTTTCATCGCCCCGGCTGAAGCGGCCGAACCACTGCGAGTTTGACGACTCGACGAAGTCGGTCCGCTCGATAAACTGGTCTCGGTTGATGGGAAGGCCGACGGCTTTGACGTGGTTGCTCCGCAACTGGGGATTGGGCAGGTTTGGGGTGGGATAAAACTCGAGCAGCTTCTGCGAGATCGGGTGGATTCGCGACTTGGGAATGACATTCCCCGGAAACTGCTGCGCCACGATCTGCCCGCCCACGTTGGCCCGCGTCCTGGGGTCGAAGATGCCCCGGGTGCCGAGCGGCAACTCGGAGAAATCTCCGGCCTGCATCGCGGCTGACGGCAGGTTGTAGACCGCCTGGACGGCCCGTCGCTGCCGGAACCACTCGTAGTTGGTCATGAAGAAGAGCCGGTTGCGCCCGTGGAAGAGCTTGGGCACCCACACCGGACCTCCCAAGGTGAAGCCGAACTGGTTCCATTTGAACGGATCTTTCGGCGGGCGTGCTGTGGTGAAGGCGTAGTTTTTTGCGTCCAGTTTGTCGTTGCGCAAAAAGTAGAACAGCGTGCCGTGGAATTCGTTGGTTCCCGGCTTCGTGGAGACGTTGATCTGGGTGGCGGCCCGACCGAACTCGGCCGGATAAATCCCGGTCTGGACCTTGAACTCCTGCAGGGCGTCAATCGAAGGCAGCACGACAAAGGTGTTGAAGTTCGGATCGGTGTTCTCGACCCCGTCCAGCGTGAAGTGGTTGAACTGGGCCCGCTGGCCGCCCACGGCGATGCTTTGGTCGGCGCGAATCCCGCCTTGGCGCGCACCCGCCTGGCCGGCGGCCGGAAAGCCGAAGCTCACGTTGGGTGCGATGGCGACCAGCTGCAGGTAGTTGCGCCCGTTGAGCGGCAGGTCCACGATGCGCTTTTGCTCAACCACGGTCCCCACCGTGGCGTTTTCCGTCGCAAGCAGCGCCGCGGTGGCCGAAACCTCGATGGTTTCGGTGACCTGACCGAGCGGCAGCTCAAAATCGAGCCGGGCGCTCTGCTGGACCTGGAGCTGAATGCCCGCGTGCGTGACACTCTTGAAGCCTTCCTTCTCGGCCCTCACGCTGTACGTTCCCGGCGGCAGGGATGGAAAACTATACACGCCCGCCTCGTTGCTCACTGTGGAACGGGTTGCGTTGGTCGCCACGTTGGTGATCGTCACGGCCGCCCCGCTGATGACGGCGCCGCTCGGGTCGCGAACCGTGCCGGTGATTTCGCCAAAAGTCTGCGCCCCTGCCGGGATCGTGACTCCGAGCGCAAGAAACATGCATGCAAGCAGGGTGTTCCGCTTCATTGACGCCTCCGGAATGTCAAGCTGTAGACTCCCTACCCCGGCCTTCCGGATCCGCCCAGACCCTCAGACGGCACGGGAGTTGCACCCTAGTATATACCCACTAGTGAGAACTTTCAATGTAAATTTCAGGGGTACTTACACAGTCCGCCTGACCGTCCCTTCCGGGCTCCCGCGCGGGCCCCGAGATCTAAGGGAGAGGCTCCGCGGGCGGAGGGGCCTTCAGCCGAGGAAGTCGAAGAGGCTGACCCGGGGAAGCTGGGCCCGGCTCCGTAATGCGGCCTCTTGGTGGGTCTGGGCGTGTTGCAGCTCGGTGATCGCCTGCGTCAGATCGGCATCTTCCTTCGCGCCCAGTTCTGTCCGGATTCCCACCTCCATGCGTCCGGCAAAGTCCAACGCTTCCCGGATGGTGGCCTGGACCGTGCCGTAGTAGGCCAGCTGGAGATTGAGGTAATCCGAAGCGGCGCGGAGGGAGGTGAGGGCCGTACCGATGGCCGTCTCGTCATTACTGGCGAGCGCCACGCGGAGGCTGTTGACCGCGGCGAACACGTTGTCGGCTGCGGGCGTATCGTCGGGGTTGCGATGATCGAAGATTTCCTCCGCGGTCCGGGCCGGCAGGAAGGCCGTACCATTCGGATGTTCGATTCTCCGGCTCGCCTGCGTGACAAAGCGCCGCATGACTCCCGTCGGCGCATTCAGATCCAAATCGTACTGGGGTTCCTGATCCCGGTCGCCGCTGAAGATGTAGCGTCCCTGCACGATGGTTCGGCTGGCTGCGACCAGATTCTCGAGCACCGACTGCACCTCGGATGCCAGGATCTGGCGCGTCTGGGCTGAAACAAAGGAACTGGCGCCTTGGGAGCCCAGAGTCAAGGCCCGGTCCAGTGCGGCGACGGCCGTCCGGAGAACCTGTTCTGCGGTGTCGACTTCCGACTGTACTTGTCCGAGGTTTTCCCGGATTTGAGCGTTGCGTGCCAGGCTGCTGCGCAGGTCGAGGATGTCGCTGATCGAATCGGGCGCATCGGAAGCAGCGCTCACCCGGAGTCCCGTGGAGATCTGCCGCATGGCTCGTTCGATCGAAGACTGGATGCGTTCCAGGGCCGCCAGGAACTGTTCGGAGGAAGGATCAAGGTTGCGGATCATGGGCCTCTGTTAGTCCTTTTCGGTCGAATCGTTCACCGTATCAGAGCCAGGGTCGTGTCGAGCAGCTCGTTCAGCGTTGTGAGCAGCCGTGCGTTGGCCTGATAGGCCCGCTGGAATTCCACGAGCCGGACCGCTTCTTCGTCCAGCGAGACGCCGGAAAGCTGCTCCCGCAGGCTTCGGGCTTGCGCCACGGTTTGAGACCGGAAATCACGGTTGTCACGGGCGGTTGCAAGTTCCCGTCCGATCCGGCCCGCCAGATCACCGTAAAACTCTGTGAAACTGAACCCGTTGATGCGGTCGGCCGGATCCTGAGCCTGCGCCATGGCGGCCAGTTTCAGGGCCGTGCCGTTGCTCGCGTAAGGCGGTCCAGGATCGATCGCCGCCAGCATCTGCGGCGTCACCGAGGCGTCGACGGCGAACGAACGGGCGACGTTGGGATCACTGGAGGTGTCGTAGGTGAACAGGGGCACGCCGGGTTGCGGTGGCGGCCCGTCACTAATCCGGCCGGAGGTCAGCAAACTGTTCACCCGGTCTGCCACCGCCTTGGCAAGCAGATTCAGATCTCCTGCCTGATAAGGATCGCCGGTGAGGGAGGGCAACACCCGGTTACGGGTGTCCACCAACGCCGCAAGCTTGCCTCCGGTGAGCAGCGCAGTGACCTGCTGGCCGGATGTGCTCGTAATGGACACCGGGGGCGGCGCGGCGGGGTACAGCGGCGGCGGACTTGCCGGAATCTGGTAATTTGCGCTCAAGGTGTAGACATTCTCGCCGACCACCAGCGGCGCTTGGCCGCCCAACAACACTGTCACGGTGCCATCCTCTTGATACAGGGCCGTGAAATCGGCCAGGGCCGACAGCTCTTCAAGCGCGTTGTGGAGTTGAGCGTCCAGGCCGGCATCGCCGGCCCCGCCGCGGCGCCGCTCGGCGTTGATGGCGGCCAGACGCCGTCCCAGTTCGTTGATTTGGTCAATGGCTTGGCGGATCTTCCGGTCGGTGTCGGTGCGGACCGTGTCGAGAGCGGCGGCAGTTTGCCGGAACGCGGCTGCCAGTTCCTCAGCCCGCAGGAGGACGTTCTGCCGGGCGCCGGCGCTCGAAGGCGAAGTGCTGAAGGCGGAAAAAGCCTGGTAAAGCCGATCGAGAGCCGCGGCAATACCGGTGCCGGCGGTGACCGGGAGCACGGCCT